>JACZJT010000046.1 GCA_014860445.1 Burkholderiales bacterium | reverse complement strand
ATCTCATGGGTGACCCTGTTCAGGGGCCGTGCCGGCCGCGTCTACCACGCGAGCGACTCGGTGCATCTCAAGATGGGCGAGTGGTTCGATCGTCTCGCCGACAGCGCCGGTCTGGCGCGGCCACCGCGGCTGAGCCGTGAGCAGGTCCAGGCCAGCGTGTCGCCAATGATGTGGTCGTTCATGCGCGAATCGCGCCGACTGGACAACACGCGGCTGCTGCGGGAACTGCGCGTACGCCTGCGCTATCCGGGCGTCGACACCTTGCTCGACGCGCTGGCCGCGACAGCGGCCACCCCACCCCTCTGATACAATCGCCCCCGATTCTGCCGGTGTAGCTCAGTTGGTAGAGCAGCGCATTCGTAATGCGAAGGTCGGGGGTTCGACTCCTCTCACCGGCACCAGTAAAAGCAAGGGTTGGCAGGTTAGCGCCTGCTGACCTTTTGTTTTTGGGCGCCAAATCGAGCCACCGGCACATGCCTTCGCGCCTGGATTGGAACGAGGCCTAAGGGGTCGAATTGGCGCTGGACTCTGTCAGCGCCTCGAAGCCGGCGACGACGTCGAACAATTCTTCGTCGATACCGCTCTGGCGCAGGCGATGGAACGTCCGGTTCAGATCTTCCAACAGTTCGTCGATGTTTTTCTCGGCGCGTTGCATCGCAGCCAGGCGGCTGGCGTTTTCACTTGCCAGGGATTCGGCGCACGCCCTGAAAAGCGAAACGAAAAGATATTCGCGAACCAGCGCCAGCAGCGTCTGCTCCCCGCCATTCATGACTTCGGGCAAATTATTGGTCGGCCAGCGGACGGCAGCCAGGTCCCGTCGCCATACATCGTCCAGTGGCAGCAGCCGTTGACACACGGGGGTGTAAATCGCCCCCGACTTGGGGCGGTTATGAAAAAGGTAAACCTGCGTGATCGCGCCCTTTTCACGTTGCGATTCCATCTCGATAAGAATCTGTCCGACCAGCTGCGTAATTGCGCCAATGGAGTTCGGCAGGGCAAAACTGCCCCTTAAACTCAGATCGATGTCAGCAAGGCGCGATTGAATGCGTTCGCCAACCGCCCATACAATTTTTTCACCCGGCAGGCGCTCCAGCGTCTGCACCAGAAACGACACCATGTCTTCGTTGAATTGCCCGACCAGTCCCTGATCCGAGCCAAACACGACCGCGCCTATTGTTCCTGTGTCCTGCTGCGATATGTGCATCGAGGCACCGGCGGATGCGCCCTGCCGGAAACTTGCGGTCAGGCCCAGTTGCACGGTCCGATAGTAACCATCCAGAGCGCGCACCGCGTTCTCGTATTGACCGATGCTCGAAGCGGCCATGGCCTTCATCGTACCCACCACGGATTCAAGATCTCCGGCGCTGGCGATCTTGCGGCGAAGACTCGCGGCGGAGTCGCTCATTCCGGCTCGGTGGGTTCGGTCCAGTCCACCGATGCCGCGGGCCGCTCGGCACGGCCCAGGGCGCTTTCGATCGATCGCACCAATTTTCCCGCGGCGCCTTCCACGGCCTGGCCCAGGCTCACGGCCTCGTACGTAACTGCTATGGGCTGGCGGCCTTTGATGCGGGCTTCCAGCAGGCAGTGTTTGTCGTTCTGGCCGCTCTTGTCGGCGCTCTCGTCGCTCAGGTGCATCTCCACTCGTGTGATGTGATCGCTGAAACGATTCAGGGCGACCTCCACTGTGCTGCGTAAGTGCGCCGCCAGAGCCTCATGGACTTCGATGTTGTGGTCGGTGTTGACCTGGATGTGCATGGTGTTCTCCTGTTGCGATGGTGCGTGGCTCGATGCCAAGTTTGATGCTAATAGGTTTCGGCCAGCTATTCGGGGGCGAGCAAATTCATCATGACTTCCCCTTGGGCAAGAAACCTTCGAGCGCATTGCGGGCTATCTGGATAACCATCGCCCGATCTTCGTCACTCAGTTTATCGGCGGTATCGAATCGTGCGACCACCTCATCCGGAAGGTTCGTCGCTGCCTCGCGTACGGCACTCTCTGCATCGTTCATCTGGTCAGGCGACACGCCGTCAAACAGTCCAGCCGTCAATGCCAGCAGCACAGCGATTTGCGCCGGCACGGAAACCGGGGAAGACTGCGGCTGCTTGAGGCAGGCGCGGATGCGTCGCCCGTGCTCGATAATCTTGAGGGTGTCTTCATCCAGACGGGCGCCGAAGCGGGAAAAGGTTTCGAGTTCCTCGAACTGGGCGTAGGCGAGCTTGAGGTCGCCCGCCACGGCGCGGTAGGCCGCGCGCTGCGCCTTGCCGCCCACGCGGGAAACCGATTTGCCGACGTCGACCGCGGGCAGCACGCCCAATTCGAACAGCGAGGGCGAAAGATAAATTTGCCCGTCTGTGATGGAAATCAGATTGGTCGGGATGTAGGCGGAAATGTTTTGCGCCTCGGTTTCGATGACGGGCAGCGCAGTCAGCGAGCCGCCGCCGAGTTCGGGGCGCAAGTGGGTCGCGCGTTCGAGCAGCCGTGCATGGATGTAGAAAATGTCGCCGGGAAAGGCTTCGCGTCCGGGCGGGCGGCGCAGCAGCAGGGACAGCTCGCGATACGCGCGCGCGTGATGGGTGAGGTCATCGTAGACGATCAGCACATCGCGGCCGGTTTCCATGAAATGCTCCGCGATGCTGGTCGCGGCGTAGGGCGCGATGAAAGCGAGGCCCGGCGGGTCGTTGCCCTCGGTCACGACGAGGACGGTGTACTCCATCGCGCCCTTCTCACGCAGGGTCGCCACCGCTTTCGCCACGGCCGATGCACGCTGGCCGATGGCGCAATAGACGCACAGCGTGTCCTTGCCGCGCTGATTGAGGATGGTGTCGATGGCGATGGCGGTCTTGCCCGTCTGGCGGTCGCCGAGTATCAGCTCGCGCTGGCCGCGCCCGATGGGAATGAGCGCATCGATGACCGTGAGACCGGTCTGCAGCGGCACGGTGACCGGCGCGCGGTCCATGATGGGCGCGGCAGGCCGCTCGATCGGCAGGCGCTCGCTCGCGGCCAGCGCGCCCTTGCCGTCCAGCGGCCGGCCCAGCGGGTCGATGACGCGCCCCAGCAATCCCCCGCCCACCGCCACATCCATGACCCGGCCGGTGCGCCGGACTTCATCTCCGGCCTGGAGGTGCCAGTATGCACCGAGCAGCACGACGCCGATCTCATCCGCGTCCACGTTGAACGCGATGCCGAGCACATCGCCGGGAAACTCGACCAGCTCATCAAAACCGACACCCGGAAGACCCGACACCTTGGCGATGCCGGTGGCGATGCTGGTAATCGTGCCGACTTCGCGCAGGCACAGCTGCGGCGCGTACGCTTCCCGCGCTTCGCGCATGCGCGTGAACGTACCGTCGAATACGTTCTGCAGGCTTTCGGGCGTCTGGCTCATTGCTGCTTCGCAACGGCGGTGTCCTGCGCCGGCTGTGCTGTGGGTTTGTCCTGTTCCGTCAGTAGTTCGCCTACACGCTGTTCCAGCGATTCCAGATAATCCGCGATGCTCCAACCCAACTTGTGTCCGTCCGTGGCGAGTTCAATCCCGCTGACCAGGTCCGGCGCGGTCTCGAAGCGAATGTGGATATCTGCCGAGAAGGTTTCGTTAAGCGCTTTTTGAATCGCCGCGCGCTGTTCAGCAGGCAGGTCAAAGGCGCTGCGCACGATCCCCGGCGCCGACTGAAGCGCCGCACCCAGGCCCGCTTTCGCCTTGGCGTCCATCGACCGCAAGCGGCGGACGAACACCTCCCCCATGCGTTCTTCCAGACTCGCACCGGCGAGATCGCCCAGCGCCTTGCGCGCAATGGCGAACACCTCCTCGCGCGCGCGGCTGCTCAGCGCTGCGCTCAAGCTCTGCTGTTCGCTTTTGAGCGTTTCCTGCCGCTTGGCAGCCAGGGTGTCGGCGGCCTGCCGCGCTTCGTCCAGCAGCCGCTGACGTTCGGCCTTCGCCTCATCCGTCGCCTTGCACAGGAGCGCGGCGCGCTGCTGCTCGAACGCCTCGTTCTTGTGCTGGAACGCGTCGCGCTCCTGTTGCGCTTCCGCCTTTTTCGCATCGGCGTCCGCAAGCTCCCTGGCGATGCGCTGCTCGCGCGCATCGATGGCGTCGAGGATCGGCCGGTAAAGAAAGCGCTTCAGCAACCACACCAGAATGAGGAAGTTGACGACTTGCGCCAGGACGGTGAACCAGTCGATCAGCATGGCTTACTTACCCGCCGCGTGGGCGATGACCTGGTTCCAGAACGGGTTGGCGAAAATGAGGATCATCGAGACCACGAAACAATAGATGGCGGTCGACTCGATCATCGCCAGACCGACGAACAGCGTACGGGTGATGGTGGCCGAGGCGTCGGGCTGCTGCGCCAGTGAAGTCAATGCCGTGGCGACGGCGCGTCCTTCGCCCAGGGATGGTCCGATGACCCCTATGGCGATGGTAATGCCGGCGGTGACGATCGATGCCACCGCGATAATGGTCATGCTATCCATGGTGCGTCCTTTCGTGATTGGCCTTCTGTTTCATTGTCGGTGCTCGGGTTCGGCCTTGGCATCGGGCTTGGCCTCTGCTTTGACTGCATGTATGGCTTCAGGAGCAGCCTTGCGCGTACGCGTCGCAGCCGCGATATAGACCGTGGCCAGAATGAAGAAGATGTACGCCTGCACCATGCCTGTGAGCAGGCCCAGCGCGCTCAGGGCAATCGGAAAGATGAAGGGCGTGATGGTCAGCAGGATGGCGAGGATCATCGTTCCGCTCATCATGTTGCCGAACAGGCGCACTGCCAGCGCCAGCGTGCGCGAAAGTTCGCTGATGATGTTGAACGGCAGCATGATCACCGTCGGCTTCAGGTACTCCCTGAGATAGCCGCCCAGTCCGCGGTCCTCGATGCCGAACAGCGGCACCGCCACGAACACGCAGATCGCCAGGGCCGCGGTGGTCGAGAGCGAACCGGTCGGCGGCTCGTAGCCGGGCACGATGGTAAACAGGCTCGCCATCGCGACGAACAGAAACAGGGTGCCGAGAAAACCGAGATATTTTTCCGGCCGGCGCAGGCCGACCTCGGCGATTTGCCCGTTGATCGCGCTGACGACGATTTCCAGCAGATTCTGCCAGCGCGAGCGCTCCAGACCCCTGGATAGCTTGCGCGTCACGAGTTTCGATCCGACGACAAGAACGAGCATCAGTGCCCAGGTAAACGCGATGGTCGCGTTGATCTTGAGAAAGCCGCTCTGCCAGAAGATGATGCCGTCGGGGCTAAGGTGCATGGCTGCCCTCCCCCACCAGTGGCCGCGCCGCCGGGTTCTCTTCGGATGGCCGCGTCAACCGGATCACCGCGACCCGTGCCAGGGCAAATCCGAGGAGACACAGCAGCAGGCGCTGCCAATCGCCGCCCGAAACAATGTAAAACCCGGCCAGCGCGAGGCCCATGCGCAGCGCCAGGCTGGCTAGAAACAGGAGCGCCGGCCGCCTGGATGAAACACCGCGGCGCACCGTCCACCAAAGTCCGCCGTAGAACATCGCGCCGAGCGCAGCGCCGGCCGCCAACGCGAACGCAAGAGTCAAGGCATCATTCATCGCCATTGCTTTCCTGCTTGTGAATTTCCCGGTCTTCCTTGGTCACCCAATGCCAGGCATTGAAGCAACCCAGGCCCAGGCCGATGGCCAGCCACATGAGCGTCCAGGAATGCCCGCCCGGATAGCGCGCATCCAGCCAAATTCCGAGCGCCGCACCGAGCAGGGTCGGCACCGCCACCGACCAGCCCACGATGCCCATCATGCCCAGGCCGGACCAGACAGTCTGGGTGACATGACGCTGCGCCCTGAGCTTGCGCGCGGCCTTCGCGCCCACCTCATGGCTGAATTCAGTCGAACCCGGCACGGGTTTCATTTCCGGCTCGTCATTCATGCTGAAAGGCGGCGAACCGGCGAATGAACCCGCTTTCGAGCTTTGCCATCACCGAACGCACGCTCTTCTCCTGCTCGTCCAGATGGAGAAATTCCTTTTCCACCGCCGCGCGCAGCTGATCCAGGTCCGTTCCGCCGATCGCCTTGCGCACCGAGACCAGCACCTCGGCGCCGGTCTTGACCAGGACGCCTTCATCGACGGCCATGTACACCTCGCCTTCGGCTTCGGTCTCGTACACGAGGATTCCCGGGGCGAGCGCCGCCACGCAGTCCAGGCGCCGGGGCAGGAGCCCGAACGAACCCGCGCGCGTCTCCGCAACCACGCGCAATACGCCCGTCGTCTCGGCGAAGACCCTGAAGGGGAGGAGCACCTTAAGCGTCATGCGTGCTGGCTGCATGTTCCGTTTCCGCTTGTGGCTCGGGCTTGGATTCCGCATTGGATCCAGCGCGCGTTTCGCCTATCGCCCCGATCATGTAAAGCGCGCTTTCCGGGGTGTCCTTGAACTCGTCGCGCAGAATGCGCTCGCAGCCGTCCAGCGCATCCTTCAGGCTGACGAGCTTGCCCTTGAGACCGGTGAACTGTTCGGTGGTGAAAAACGGCTGGGTGAGAAAGCGCTCCAGGCGGCGCGCACGGCCGACCACCTTGCGGTCCCCGGGTGAAAGCTGCTCCAGGCCGAGCATGGCGATGATGTCCTTGAGTTCCGCGTACTGCGCGAGCGTGCGCCGGATTTCCTGCGCCAGCGCGTAGTGACGCTCGCCGACGATGCCCGGCGTGGCCATCTTGGAGTTGGACTGCAGCGGATCGATGGCCGGATACAGGCCCTCGCTCGCGCGCTTGCGCGAGAGCACGATGGACGCGGACAGATGCGAGAAGGTGTGCACCGCGGCCGGATCGGTGAAATCGTCCGCCGGCACGTACACCGCCTGGATCGAAGTAATCGCGCCGGTATCGGTATTGGCGATGCGCTCTTCCAGGCCCGAGAGCTCGGTGCCCATGGTGGGCTGATAGCCCAGGCGCGAGGGCATCTGCCCCATCAGCCCGGACACTTCCATGCCGGCCTGGATGAAACGGAAAATATTGTCCACCAGCAGCAGCACGTCGCGATGTTCGTCGTCGCGGAAATACTCGGCCATGGTCAGCGCGGCATGGCCGACGCGAAAGCGCGCGCCGGGGGGTTCGTTCATCTGGCCGTACACCATGACCATATTCGCGAGCACGCCGGCTGCCTTCATCTCGCGATAGAGCTCCTCGCCTTCGCGGCAGCGCTCGCCGATGCCGCAGAAAATGCTCACGCCCTCGTGCTGCCCGATCATGTTGTGGATCATTTCGGTGAGCAGCACGGTCTTGCCCACGCCCGCCCCGCCGAACAATCCCGCCTTGCCGCCGCGCTCCAGCGGCATCAGCACGTCGATCACCTTGATGCCGGTCTCGAACACCTCGGACTTGGTGGAGCGCCGGCCCAAAGGAGGCGGTGCCCGGTGCACGGAACGCCAGCGCACATCGGCCGGCGCGGCTTCGCGGTCGATGGCCTTGCCGAATACATCGAACATGCGCGAGAGGATGCCTTTGCCCACCAGCGTCTTCAGCGGCCCGCCCGTGTCCACCACCTCCATGCCGCGCGCCAGGCCTTGCGTCGGCGTCAGCGCGATTCCGCGGACGTGGTGCGCGTCGAGCTGAGCCAGCACTTCGATGACGATCTTCCCGTCCTGCGCGTGCAGCAGGGAGTAGATCGGCGGCAAATGCGGGTCGAAGCGTATGTCCACCACGCTGCCGCGCACGGCGGTAACCACGCCCATGTTCGGCGCATCGACCGCAAGCGCAGCTACGGTCAGATCACTGTTCGCACTCATAAGCGTCGCTTGTGACACAGCATCTCAAATCCGCGCAGCCTGCCCGGCCCCCGCGATTTGACGCAGGACGGAAGCGGCGGCCTTGCGGCGCAGGGCGAAGGCAGTGTCCCATTCTCCCCCGTCAGCGAGGGGCCACTTTGCGTTTGCGCAAAAAATAGCCGCGGAGAAGTTCCCGCACTAGGCCTCGCCCAGCCATTTATTCGCGTCGGCCGCGTCGGCATGGTCGAAGTAGCGGACCGCAGCCCTTGTAAAAGGCTTTGCGAACGCGGCCATACCGTGCTGCCACTTCGCTTCCCCAAGCATCGCGATTCTTTCGATATCGGAAAAGTGCTTGACGCCGAACTTGAGGTCCTCCCAGGCTGCGCTAAGTTCCCAGCCGTGAAAACCCGTCATGTCGAAAAGCAAGCGCAGCTTCCCGTGCTGTCCGACCAATCGCTCGAACTCGGGCACAAACTGCGCGTAGTCCTCCCGTACCAGCTTCCCGCTGACGTGAACGACAAGCACCCTGCCGCCGTTTTCTTCATGGAGTTGAATGGGCATGGTTGTCCTTTTCGTCGAAAGCTTGCAATCGGCCGCCGCTCACTCCTTGAGGCTCGTGCACACCTTCTGCAGCAGCGCACGTACTTCCCCGGCAATGTCGTTCACCTCCAGTTTGTCGACGAGTTTCAACACCGCCTCGGGATCCATGAACGAAACCGTGATGCTTTTGTCGTCTTCCTCGCGCACCACCACATTGCACGGCAGCAGCAGGCCGATGTCGGGATCGGCCTCGATCGCGCGGTGGGCGAGCGTCGGGTTGCATGCGCCGAGGATGCGGTACGGGCGATGCTCGATGTCGAGTTTCGCTTTCAATGTCGCCTTGACGTCGATGTCGCTGAGCACACCGAAGCCTTCTTTCTTCAGGGCCTCGGTCACTTTTGCAACGGCGGCGTCGAACGGCATTTTCAAATGGGTGCTGAATCCGTACATGACTTGATTCCTTTCAAATGTTGGTCATAAACCTAAGCGGCCATTCCTAAGAAGCCATTTCGGAAAAAACCTTCAAACTTCGTCATTCCGAGCGGAGCGAGGTATCTGCTTTTGAATCAAACAAAAAGCAGATTCCTCAGCCTACGGCTTCGGAATGACAGATAATTTTGAAATGCCCGTAAGCGATATCACGACAATTGCCCGCGGAATGAGCGCGGCGCGCAATCGCCGCGCCGCTTGCCCAGTCCCCGGCATCAAGTCTTACTTTCCCCACATCCCGTAGCCGTTGCGCCAGGATTTGCCGTGCTGCTCCTTCGTGAGCACCGCATCGGTCTGTTTCTGCGTGCTGAGTGACAGATCGAACATCTGGTGCCGCAGCTCCGACATCCTGCGGTAGCTCTTGCTGACTGCGTCATCGTCGCGGTCGTCGGAGTAATACTGCTCGTTCATGTGCGCCTGCTCATCCTGCATTTTCCCCATCAGTTCCCACTGCTTGCGCCGCGCGTGCTCCTGGATTTTGGCGATCTTGCCGCGTTGCTCCGGGCTGAGATTCACATTGGCTTGCGGGCCGTAGTCGCCCATCATGCCGGGGCCCATGCCATAGCCCTGGTTCTGGCCATAGCCCTGGTTCCGGCCGTAGCCTTGTCCGTAGCCGCCCATCATGCCGGGACCCATGTTGTAGCCCTGACCCTGGCCGTAGCCGGGTCCGTAGCCGCCCATCATGCCGTGACCGTAGGCGCCTTGCGGCTGGTCGGCCATTGCGCTTGCTGCCATCATCGTTCCGCCTATCAGTGTGACGGCGCCCAGGGCCTTGCGAAAATTGATTCGTTTCATGCTTGACTCCATTTATGCTAGCTTGCGTTCACTTTTCCGCTCCTGGCGACACCTTGTAGCCCGGACTGGCAGAACGTGATCGAGGCTAAACCGGTTTATTTCTTCTTTTGCGAAACGATCCAGGCCACGAGGCCGGCAATCACGACGACGAGCAGGACCGGCAGCCATATTCCACCGTATCCGCCGGCCATCCAGCCGCCGCCATAGCCGCCGCCCATCATGCCGGAGCCCATGCCGTTGCCCGGGCCGTAGCCGCCTTGCGACTGCGCCAGAACGCTTGTTGCCACGATCGTTCCACCTATCACTGCGGTGGCACTCAAGATCTTGCGGAGAATCATGCGTTTCATTGCCATGCTCCTTTCGGGAACGAGTAAATGCAGGTTTCCGCCACCGGCGACTGGGTGCAGCCACGAAATCCGCTGGGTCGATTGGCATATCCCCTTTTATACAGGCCGGATTTTTCAGCGTCCGTTCGCCAGCGCGCATATCGGTCTTTTGACGCGGTGCGGCGGTTTCCAATGGCGGGCGGATCATGTCTTTTCGAACTGCGCCCCCTGCCCGACCCGCAATCGATTCGTCCGGAAGGTGGGAGAGCCGTGCGACACGCCGTCGCCCCCGCGTTCAGAGGCCGAACTCAATCGTCGAAGTCATGTTCGTCGAGTTCGATAACAAAGGGGCTTGCTTCGGTCTCGGACTCTTTATATCCCTGGCGTAATCGATTCTGGACTATATCCGCGAGCTTCGCGTCGAGGTGCGACAGCAGCAATTCGTCCGCATCGAGGAATCGCTTGGTTGCCACTCCGGTAAGCTGCAACATTATCGTCCTGGTGGTCTTGCCGCCGCCGAGTTCGGTTGGCGCCGGCGGCTTCCACGTACACTGGACCATCGTTTGCCACCCTTCCTTGTTACCGAGCACGATGTCTGCGTCTTTCGGGATGGCGCCGCAGCGTGCAAATACCTTGTAGACGTGTTCCTTGATTATTCTCAAGTCATTGCTCATGACATTCCTTTCTGTTCTTCGTCACGGCAAAACACCCACGTTTGAGTCTTCTGCGTTCCGTCGTTCTCGGGGATGAATCTGCGGATGTGACCGGGTATAGCCCGGAACCCGGGTCAATCGGCGACGGGCTATCGCTGCAGGATCCACTCCCGGGTTTCGTGGTCATATATCCATACCTGGGTCGGGTGCTCCGTAACGCTGATCTCGAGTTTGATCGCCTGCCGATTGTTGATGTACGGAATAGCGAGGAGGCGGGCCTGTTCCAGCGAATAGGCCGTGGTCGTGGATTTTTCGTCTATGTATAGCTTGCAACCCGTAATCAACGGCATCTAAGTGCTCCCGGTCTGTGATCCAAGGAGAAAAGGGCCATGCATTTCCCTTGCCCGCCCGCTCGCTTGCGCCGGGCCGGGCCTGCGTGTCAATTTACGTAGAAATTAGGCGCGCGGCGCGGCGCCGTCTGTACGCTAACGCACAATGCTTCGGAGGAATGCCCGAGGTCGGCGCCTCGCAAATTTCCGCCTCTAATGTTCGGACACGCACAGACGTCTGGCGACCGCAGGCCGAAACTGAATACGTGACAGCGGGGTTGCCGTCTGGCTCTGCCGCTGAAACCAGCCCGCAGCCGATAGCCGCAATGTTGAGCGCACATCTCGGTACCTGGAACCTGCGCAGGACGTCCCGCAGGAATTGGAGCTTAAGGCGCCATGAACCAAGCGTTAAGGGATTTATCGAGCTGCTGCGACTTCGGTAGCGTGGAATCGGGGCTGCGCGCACTTTGCTCCGGCTTCGGACCGCTGTCCCGGATGGATGTTCTACCCATGGTGGACGCCGGCAAAAGCAAGGTCGTTTGCCTGCTGCGGGCGAACTCGTCCGAACATGAGCAAATCCTGATGACACAGCTCGGCGCCGTTCGCTTCGGCGAAGATTTGTGCCTTATCGTCGATCTGCGAAACTCCGACTGAGCGCGAGCGGCACCTCTTTTGTGGCTTGGATGCACCTCGTGCGCGCGATTGCCGGCGACGCCGATCAGGATCGACGCATCCGAGCTTGCCGCGCCGCGGCCGTTTCACAACCGCGTGCTCGCTGCTCTTGACCAAGGTTTGCGCCGAGCGGAAATCGCAACAGGCCTCAGTCATGTCTTATAGACTTCCTGAAACGGACGACCGTAATAACTGTCCAGCAACAACTGCCTGAGTTCCGCCACCAGGGGCGAACGCGGATTGGCGCCGGTGCATTGATCGTCGAATGCGGCTTCCGCGACGCGATCGAGCTTGGCCAGAAAATCCGCTTCCTTGACGCCGGCTGCCTGGATGGAAACCGGGATTTCCAGCGTGGTCTTGAGATCGTCGACCCAGTCGATCAGATTCGCCACGCATTGATGATCGTGCTCGGCCTTCAGTTCCAGATGGCGGGCAATCTGCGCATAGCGCCGCACCCCCTGCGGGCGGTCATATTGACTGAAAGCGGTCTGCTTCGAAGGGATATCGGCGGCGTTGTAGCGGATGACATTGGGCAGCAGCAGCGCGATGGCCAGACCATGCGCAAGATGAAACTCGGCACCCAGGCTGTGTGCCAGAGAATGACATACGCCCAGGAAAGCGTTGGCAAACGCAATACCGGCTATGGTGGCCGCATTGTGCACCTGCTCGCGCGCCTCCGGCTCATTCGCACCATGCAGGAAAGCCGGCGGCAGGTACTGTTTGAGCATCTTCAGGGCCTGCAGTGCCTGACCGTCGGTATATTCGTTCGCCATCACGGACACGTAGGCTTCGATGGCATGCGTTACGGCATCGATACCGCCATATGCCGTGAGCGGCCTCGGCAGGTTCATGACCAGATTTGCATCGACGATGGCCATGCTCGGGGTCAATTGATAGTCGGCAATCGGATATTTCGCCCCGGTGATTTCGTCGGTCACCACGGCGAATGGTGTGACTTCGGAGCCGGTACCGGAGGTCGTCGGCACGGCCACCAACAAGGCCTTGATGCCCATCGTCGGAAACCGGTAGATGCGTTTTCTGATATCCATGAAACGCAGCGCCAGGTCGGCAAAATGAACGTCCGGATGCTCGTACATGACCCACATCATTTTGGCGGCGTCCATCGGCGAGCCGCCGCCGAACGCCAGGATCACGTCGGGCTGGAACGCGTTTGCGACTGCCAGCGCCTCGCGCACGACGGCCAGGGTCGGGTCGGCGGACACCCCGGCAAAACATTCGACTTCCAACCCTTTCTTTTTCAGCAGGCGCACGCAATCGTCGACGTGGCCGTGCTCCTTGAGAAATCGGTCGGTGACGATCATGCAACGATGGCGTCCGACCAGGTCTTCGAGGGCGGGCGCAAGACAGCCACGCCGGAAATAGATGGATTTCGGCAATTTGTGCCACAGCATGTTTTCGGCCCGTTTGGCGACGATCTTCTTGTTGATCAAATGCTTCGGGCCGACATTCTCCGATATCGAGTTGCCGCCCCATGAGCCACAACCCAGCGTCAGCGACGGCGGCAGGCTGAAGTTGTACAGGTCGCCGATTCCGCCCTGCGATGATGGCGTATTGATCAGAATGCGCGCGGTCTTCATCATATTGCCGAAGGTGCGGATGCGCTCGGTCTGCAAATCCTGGTCCGTGTAGAGCACCGAGGTATGGCCCATGCCGCCCAGCGCGACCAGCGCGCCGGCCTTGGAACAGGCGTCTGAAAAATCACTCGCCCGGTACAGGGCCAGCGTCGGGGAAAGTTTTTCGTGGGCGAAGACCTCGGACTCGGATACCTCGGAGACTTCGCCAATCAGCACCTGGGTGTTTTGCGCTACTTCTATCCCCGCCATGCTGGCGATCCTGCACGCAGACTGCCCGACGGTGTCCGCATTCAGCTGCCCGTCCTTGAAGAGGACCTTGCGCACTGCCGTCAACTCGCCGGGCGCAAGCACGTGGCCGCCATGCAGCGAGAAGCGCTCGCGTACGCTTGCGTACACGCTGTCGACGACGATGACCGCCTGCTCCGAACTGCAGACGACGCCATTGTCGAAAGTCTTGGACATCAGGATGGAGGCGACGGCGCGTTTGATATCCGCGGTTTCATCGATCACCACGGGTGTATTTCCGGCGCCGACTCCAATGGCCGGCTTGCCCGATGAATAGGCCGCATGCACCATGCCGGGGCCGCCGGTGGCCAGAATCAGGTTGATGTCGGGATGGTGCATGAGTTGTTCGGACAACTCGATGCTCGGTTCGTCAATCCAGCCGATGATGTCCGGCGGGGCGCCCGCCGCGACTGCCGCTTCGAGTATCAGGCGGGCGGCTTCGCAGGTGGATTTTGGCGCCCGCGGATGCGGCGCGAACACAATGCCGTTGCGCGTCTTGAGGCAGATCAGCGCCTTGAAAATTGCCGTGGACGTCGGATTCGTGCACGGAACGATTCCACAAATGACGCCGATAGGCTCGGCGATGGTAATCGTCCCGAAATCGTCATCGCTCGACAGGATGTCGCAGGTCTTTTCGTCCTTGTACTTGTGATAGATATATTCGGACGCGAACTGGTTCTTGATGACCTTGTCTTCGAACACGCCCATTTCCGTTTCATCCACGGCAAGTCTGGCCAGTGGAATTCGCGCATCGGCGGCGGCGAGCGCGGCACTGCGAAAAATAGCGTCGACCTGCACCTGCGAAAACCCGGCATAAGCCGCCTGCGCTTTCTTTACCCGCGCCATCAATGCATTCAATTCAACCGGATTGGTGATCGCCATTGCGCTTTTCCGATTCCGAATAATGCATACCGCGGCCGAAATTCCGGTTGGCGGGGAGCGCTGCGGCGCCCAAGGCGAGCTTGATGATGTTTAGGACTGAATTTCGAATGGGCATGCCGACAAACTACCCGTTCGGCGCAGACGCTTCCGTTCGGTAACTAACAGTCCGCGGACGCGCCGGCGTCCTGTCGGCGTCAACCTCTGCCCGACACCCGCAGTTGCGCGCGCAGGGCTTCGAGTTCGTCCAGCAATTGCAGCGCCAGCGCGGCTCCGGCCAGATTGAGGCCCAGATCGCGCTGCAGTCGCACCGCCACCCTGGCGCGGCGCAGGTGCACGGCAGTGAAACGCCAGCGCGCCGGCTCGGGCCCGATCGGCTCGATCACGCCTTCCCCGACCAGTTCTTCGATGAGCTCGGCCTGCGCCGCGCACGCGCGGCAGAGCTCGGCCAGCGTCAATTCGGCCCGCTCGTCCAGGACGATCCCTGCCAGTTGCGGCAGCCTCATTTCGCTCCTCATGTTCCCACTCCCAGTTTGGCGCGCGCGTCGAAGGATTTGAACTGCTCGCCCATGCTGCGGTAAAACGCCTTGGCCGCATCGGTGTCGGCTGGAGGCAGGGCGATTTGCAGCACGACGTACAGATCGCCGGGCGGCGTTCCCGGAATGCCGCGGCCCTTCAGCCGCAACTTGCGCCCGGCGGCGGAATCGGCCGGCACTTTCAGTTCGAGTATCCCGTTCGGCGTGGGTGCTTTTACCGCGGCGCCCATGGCGGCTTCCCAGGGTGCGATCGGCAGGTCGAGATAGACGTCGCGTCCGTCGACGCGGTAGCGCGCATGCGGGCGAAACTCGACTTCCAGATACAGATCGCCCGGCTTGCCTTGCCCGATGCCGGGCGCGCCCTGCCCGGCCAGCCGGATATGCTGCCCGGCGCGTATGCCGCGCGGGATGGTGACGTTGAGCCCGTGCTCGCGCACCGAGACATGCCCCTCTGCATCGACCTCGGGCACCCGTAGCGTGATGGTGCGGGTGGTGCCGGTGTAGGCGTCCTCCAGATCGATCAGCACTGTGGCGTGACGGTCCTCGCCCTGGGCGTGGAACGATGCATGGCGGCCTGCACCTGAACGCGAACCGCGGCCGTACAGCGATTCGAAGAAATCGCTGAAATCCGCTGCGTTCCCGCCGCCGGAGTCGCCGCCCGAAAATTCGAAACCCTCTTTCCAATCCGGCGGCGGACGGAAATCCTGCCCGGCCTTCCAGTTCGCGCCGAGCTGGTCGTAAGCCGCGCGCTTCTCCGGATCCTTCAGGACCTCGTAGGCCTCGCCCAATTCCTTGAAGCGTGATTCCGCATCGGCGACCTTGCTGACATCGGGATGGTATTTGCGCGCCAGTATCCGGTAGGCGCGCTTGATCTCGTCCTGGGTCGCATCGCGCTTGAGCCCCATGGTCTGGTAATAGTCTTTGAATTCCATTTATGTCCGCTCAGAGTGTGGGTTGCCTGCAAGTACCTGGCTGCGACCTCGAACCTGGCGCGGCGCGCGGCGTCACAAACGCGATTCGGCCCAGCGCACGATGTCCTGCGCGGACATCGCGCCGGCCTGCCGCGCGATCTCGCGCCCCTCTTTGAACAGTGCGAGCGTGGGAATGCTGCGTATGCCATAGCGGGCGCCGAGCGCCGGCTCCGCTTCGGTGTCCACCTTGGCCAGGCGCGCGCGCGGTTCCAGCATGGCCGCAGCCTGGACGAACTGCGGCGCCATCATTTTGCAGGGCCCGCACCAGGGCGCCCAGAAATCCACCAGCACCGGTATGTCGTTGCGCTCTATGTGCGTGGCAAAGCTGGCCCCGGTCAGCGCCACCGGATGGGCGCTGAACAGTGGCTCGTGGCATTTGCCGCAATTGGGACTTTCCTGCAGTCGTTGCGCACGCGCGCGATTGACTGCATTGCAGTGGGGGCAGACGAGATGCAGCGAATCGCTCACGGCGGGTTCCTTGTTCGATGCGACTTCCATCCAGGTGAGGCTGGCAGTGGAGAAAATCAAGCCCTCGTCGCGCAAGTTCACCGCTCAGTTCCTTGATTCATCGTGGCCGCTCCCGCGCTTGGATTGACGCAACATCGGATTTGCCGTTGAGATAGGCGCGCACCGCGACAATCGCTATCGGCACCGCGCCGAATGCGATGAATACCAGATCCCCGGGCATGCGCGACCATTCCAGCAGCCGCGCCAGACCGCCCCCGGTGTAGGCGAGGCTGCGGGCGTGCCAGTAGCCGTTCTCGAGCACGTCGACAAATTGCAGGACCCCTGCCGGAAACAGGCTCATGACCACCATCATCAGCAAGCCGCCGTTGAGTCCCCAGAACGCAACGCGTACATATTTCTCCAGTACACGCCACAGCGCATCGCTGACCGTCTCGCGAACGACGAAGACGGCAAGGCCGATACCGAGCATGCCAAACACACCCATCATCGCCGCATGACCGTGATTGATTGTTAGCAGCGTGCCGGCTTCGAAGTAACTGACAATCGGCAGGTTGATGAGAAAACCGAAAACCCCGGCGCCAAGAAAATTCCAAAAGCCGACCGCCATGAGGAAATAAAAGGTCCATTTGTGCGGCACCTCCTCGCGCCCGGACGCAGCGTCGGATCCTGGCCGCGACAGTTTGACGAAATCCCAGGCGTCGAGGGTGATCAGCGTCAGCGGCACGACTTCGAGAGCGGAAAACAGGGCGCTCACCGCCATGTTGAAGCTGGTCTGGCCGCTCCAATACCAATGGTGCCCGGTACCGATAAACCCGCCCGCGAAAAAGAGAATGGCATCAAGGTAAATGACACGCGTCGCTGTAAGGCGCGTCAGGGCGCCCAGCCCGAGAAAGATGATCGCCACCATGACCGTCACGAAGAATTCGAAAAATCCTTCAACCCAAAGGTGAATGATCCAGAATCGCCAGGCATCGACTACGGAGAAATGGGTCGCGCCGTCGAAAAACATCGCCGGCAGATAAAATACGGGGATCGCAACTGCAGCGCACAGGAACAGCCCGGCGATCTCGCGGCGCTCGTGATCACGCAACGCGGGACCGAGCGCACGAACCAGCAGGAAAAACCAGAACAGCAGCGCGACCGCGAGCAGCATTTGCCAGGCGCGGCCAAGTTCGAGGTATTCCCATCCCTGGTTGCCGAACCAGAACCAAAGTTTCGGCAGAAGCTGGCGCATGCCGGCCCATTCGCCCAGCAGGCTGCCGGCGACCACGACCACCAATGCCCAGAACAGGATGTCGATGCTTTTCTTTTGCCCGGTGGGGTCGCGTCCGCCGAGCGCTGCGGCGACAAAAAGTGCGCCCGCCACATAGGCGGTGGCGATCCAGAAGATCGCAAGTTGCAGATGCCAGGTGCGCAGGAGATTGCTCGGCAGCCATGCGGCGAGATCGAAACCATAGAAGGTCCCCGGGTCCGCGCGGAAGTGAGCGACGGCGCTGCCGACCAGCGTTTGCGCGACGAACAGCAGCGCGACCACTGCGAAGTATTTCAAGGTTGCGCGCTGACCAAGCGTCACGCCGAGTCCCGGCAGCTTCGGGTGCAGATACGCGGGGCTGGCCTTCCAGCCGAGAATGTCGAACTTCCCGAACGCAAGTAACACCGCCGCAGTACCACCCAGGAGGAAGACCAGACTCAATGCACTCCACAGCACCGCGTCCGCAGTCGGCGTATTACCTGCCACGGGATCGAACGGGAAGTTGTTGGTGTACGAATGCGTTGTGCCCGGTCTGCTGGCAACTGATGCCCAGGCGGCCCACGCCACAAAGGCGCTGAGTTGCTTCAGTTCAAGCGGATCGCTGATCGTTCTGGCTCTTAGACCGCCGTTTCCGGCAGGATCCGAAAAGTAATCGATCCACACGCTGCTCTGGTGCCGGAACCAGTCTTCGTAGGCGGGCTCCACCGCCAGCACCCCTGTCTGGGGATCGTAGCGATTCCGCTTCAGTTCGGTCCGCACTTCCGCGTCGACCATGGCGCGCTGGGGGGGCGTCAACTGATCGGGCAGGCGGGCGTAGCGCTGCTGGGCGATGCTCGTCGCGGAATGTAGGGCCAGGGTGTGCAGATACTCGGCCGAGAAATCCGGGCCGAGCAACGCACCGTGGCCCCAAATCGACCCGTTGTCCATCAGACCGTATTTGAGAAATACCTGCTGGCCATCGCGAATGTCTTCGCCGGTGTACAGGACGGAGCCGCCGGAGCTCGTCACCCTGTCCGGAATGGGCGGCGCCTCATGATAGACCTTGACCGTCAGCAGAATGAGGACCGAGAAACCGATCGCCATGGTAAGAAGGCTGGCGCGCCGCCACCATGGCGACAGCCTCTGACCGGCGCGGCCCGCAGATGACGGAGCCACGGTCGCTGCGATTTGGTTCAGCATGCGGATAAGGCTTCGATTCGTGCGCGCGGAAAATCAGGCTAAATGAAGTTGTGACCTCGTTCCGTGCGCCAGCGCACTTAGCCTGTTTCAAGAATAAGGGGTACATCACCGCATATTGAAATGCGGCCTGAAGGTCACTCTAAACGACTATTGTGGTTTCGATTCGCGTTGCGTGTGAAGCCGCTGCAGGTCGGCCAGCACCCCGGAAATTGCCCGTTTGCGAGCCGTCGCGATATCGTGCGAGTCCAGGTCGTGCCGTTCCTCGCGGGTTTCCAGGTCTGCCAGCTTGTCGAATACCCTCAGAGCCCGTCGCGCATCGTAGCCGGTCGCAAAGAAAATGGCCGCTCCGAGCGAGTCGGCCTCGCGTTCCTGCATTTCCGCCCTGGGCTGATAGACGGCAGCATAGGCATCATTGGCAAAAAACTCGAGCAGCGCCGTGCGCGCGTTGGGGACTTTTTCCTTGCCAAGAAATTCCGCCATGAACGAGAGTTTCACCGCGGCGTGGCCGGCGACGACATGCGCCGCCTCGTGCGCGAGAATCAGCGCGAGCTCGTCGTCGTTGAGCTGCAGCGTGCGCACGAAGCTCGCGTCGACGATAATGGTTTCGCCGGGAAATGCCGCGGCACCGTAGCCGAAATCGCTGATGAGTATGGCGTGCCAGGAAGCATGCGCAAAACGTGCGTCGATGGCCGCCACCGCCGCACCGACTGTAGCCATCACGGCATCAACGCGCGCGTTCAGGATCCCGTCCCGGTCCAGCGTCCGGTCCTTGAGCGCCTGGCGCACATAGCCCGCTGCGAGCCCGCGCCATGCCGCATCCGCCTCCGAGTCCGGATAGGCCGTCCCGGTCTGCGGCGGGATCTGCGCAAAGCACATTCCGCCGAAAAGCAACAGCACCACCGCGATGCACGTCTTCATGGCTCCCCCCATGTATCCGTAGGCATCCCGCGCTTCCCAACGGGACGCCGCCGCGAAGCGAGTATGTGGTTTCTGCGCCATCAGCACAATAGGGACGTTTCGTCTGTGTGCTAGCGAACATATGAGGACGAAACTCTGAAATAAATCCGGAGCCGAATGGCGGCCCTGCACTTCCGCGCGCGCACGTAGCTGCCCGCGGGGTACAAAACCGCGATTGCCCCGCGGCTTAGCTGCCAGTTTGCGCAAGGTTTGTGCGCATATGTGCCTTACCGAACATACACCGTCGAACGCGACCGCTAGACTGCTATCTTTGTGGCGTATCCGGGAGCAAGCATCCCGGCGGCCCCCCCCAGACAAAGGCAGCCGCTTGAAATCAGCGAATAATCACAGGAAAAATCATCTCCTCGCGGCGTTGCCGGAAGAGAGCTACGTTCGATTGCTGCCCGAACTCGAACTCATCGCCATGCCTCTGGGATGGGTGCTGTACGAATCCGGCGGCCGGCTCAACTACCTGTACTTTCCCATTTCCGGGATTGTTTCGCTGCTGTACGTCACGACCAACGGCGCTTCCTCCGAGATCGCCATTACCGGCAACGAAGGCCTGGTCGGCATTTCGCTGTTCATGGGCGGCGAAAGCACGACCAACCGGGCGGTGGTGCAATGCGCCGGTCATGCCTATCGCATGCCCGTGCCCGCGCTCAAAATGGAGTTCGCGCTCGGCGGCGCGTTCCAGCACCTTGCGCTGCGCTACACGCAAACCCTGATCACGCAGATGGCGCAGACCTCGGTGTGCAACCGGCATCATTCGCTAGACCAGCAACTATGCCGCTGGCTGCTGCTGAGCATAGACAGACTGAAGGACAGCGAACTCATCATGACGCAGGAATTGATTGCCAATATGCTGGGCGTACGCCGCGAGGGCGTGACTGAAGCGGCAGGCAAGTTGCAGCAGGCGAAGCTGATCAATTACAGCCGCGGCAAGATTACAGTGCTGAACCGGCCGGGACTGGAAAAACGCGTCTGCGAATGCTATGCGGTGGTAAAGAACGAATTCGAACGCCTGCTCCCCTACAGGGTCCCCGCCTGACCCACGCCGAGGCGGATCTTCAAAATAACCTGCCACGAAAGGATGCCATGCAAGCCGCACTTCTCTGCGCCACCTGCACTTTGCCGCTTCGCTTCAAAGTCCCGGAACTGCAAAGCGGACGCTGGTTCGTGCGTTGCGCGGACTGCGGACATAATACCGCGCTCAAAGCGGAACTGAACGAACCCGGGGAACTGGCCTCGTTCAGCGCGATCGGCGTTTTTTCCGTCGCGAAGACGGCTTGAGCGGAAAGCCGCGCGCGGAAATTTCGCGCAGCGCCTAGATGTCGATCAGTTTCAGCACGGGTCCGTTGAGCGCAAGCTTCTTGCCCCGTGGCAGATTCAAATAGGGCGCGGCTTCTTCCGCTGCGAATCCGTAGACAAAACTCAAGCCGCCACGGGTGAAATTGCCGGCACCGTAGCCGCGGAACAGGCCCTGTCGCCGAAAATCGAATGTCGCGGTGGCGCCGTCGCTGCACAGGAAGGTTCCCGAACCGCCGAGTTCTTCGCTGGAAACAAACTGTCCCCGGCAGGTGAGCCCGGGGTTCTTTTGCGAATGAATCGCCAGGGTTCCCGATCCGTCGAGATGGCCTTCTGCCTCACCCACGAATAATTCATCGGCGAGCATCGCAATGACCTCGCGCGTCGCCGAAAACAAGCCCGCGTTCGCCTGCGTTGCCGAACCGGCCAGCCCGACGCACGCGGCAAGTACGACAGCCAATAACTTACGCACTGAAACCGATCCACAGCGGGTCACGCCACTTCCGCGTGTCCGTGCTCATCATCGCTACTTCGCCGGCACCGTCGTGCGAAGCTCGCGGAAGGTGCCGCCGCTCTCCACGCTGCCGCTGACCGTCCCCTCGCCGTGCATCCGGCGCACGCAGTCGGCGCGGTCGTCCGCCGGCAGGCGCTCGCAGCGGCTCAGCCGGTTTTGTTCGTACGCGCCGTTTTCGTCCGTGAGACGCCCGCGCTTGGCCTCTTGCAGCGCGGCGCCCGCTTCCCGCAGGCAGGCGGCGCGATCCTGATCGGGCTGCTTGCCGAGGCAGGCTGCGCGGTCCTGTTTGTAACGCAGCTGTGCTTCCGTCAGATCGCCGCCTGCAGCCGCCGCGATACCGGCGGCAAGCAGGGCACCGGCCGCGAATACCGACAAACCGGAGCGGTCGATCACCCGTTGAATAAACCCTGCCGTGTCTCGATCAGATGCATGCTTCATGATGGCATTCCTTTCAGTGCAATTGCCGGGCTATCCGGCAGGCGTTGGCGCGAACCATCAGCCGATCAGAGGCGCAAATGGCCGACACCGAACAGCCCGATCAGACCGACGGCGATTAAATAGATCGCAACGATATAGTTGAGCAGCCTGGGAACGATCAAAATAAGAATCCCGGCGATCAGCGATATCAGAGGTGTAAGGCCCAAGTTGATATTCATGGTGCTGCCCTTTCTTCAGGTAGAGGACCCGGCGGCATCCCGGGATTCGGTGCGCTTCCGCTCACGCAATACAATTTGTACGCCGGAAACGATGCGGGCTCCGTGCGGCCCCGCACACACGGGAACCTCAATTTCATCGCGCCCGAAATCCAGGGAAACGTGCAGGCCGGATCAAAGCGGCCGCAATGGGTCGCAGCCGTCGCTGCCGATCACTTGCGTTTTTGCGTGATCACCAGGGCCAACAGGACGAGGACCGCGATAACCAGCAAAGCCGATGTCCACGGGCCGGCATAGCCACCCATCCCGCCGACTCCGCCCATCCAGCCGCCGCCCCAGTTGCCGGTATTCATCATGTTTCCGCCCTGCGCGACTGCAGCCCCGGGGAGCAGCAGGGGCAGTGCACCGACGATCATTGCAAAAGAAGCCTTCATAAATTCTCCGGATGGGAATCAACAAACTGGGGGACCGCTGCTGCGCAGCGCACGCCGTTTCGGCGTCCGTAAGGATGGTATGAATCTACGCCGGCCGACCGCTGCGGTCTGTTCGGCAGCGAACCCAGCCCCTGGTTCGGCGCTAGTCCCGTGGTGGCGCAGCGGCCCGATAACTATGCTTATCTATTCAGCCCTATGTGCGCCAACGCATAGAACACGCAGGCCGCATCGCGGAAACTATCCGTTACGAACGACGGCGCACAGACCGTCGCAAACGTGCGAGGTGCGATATGGCGAGTATCACGGGCAATGGCGGAGACTCCGGCGATCTGTTTGGCGACGCGCCCATCCCAAGGCGCGCGCGAACGCTTACGTCCGGCCCGGTGTCCGAACTGACGCGGGCGCGCGTCCTCTGCCGCCGGCTTCGCCGCGAGCGGGCACGCGCGGACAAGAAGCGCATCGCGCATCTGATCTTTCTGAACCTCCTGTCCATGCTGAGACACACGACAAGCGTCACTTAGAACCCGTTGCAAAATGGCGATTCCCAAAATTGTCATTCCGAGCGCAGCGAGGAATCTGCTTTTGAATCAATCAAAAAGCAGATTCCTCAGACCTTCGCCCCGAAGGAAGTCCCCTTGGGGGACGGCTTCGGAATGACAGTTAATTTTGAAATGGCCTCTTAGGATGCGTTTCTTCCTGCGCCATCATCAGTGACTTCAAACCGACGTAGGGCGCGGCGCCCTCGGCCGCCAGCTCCGGCAACGGCGATTTCCGTGCCGCGTCCGATTCGATTTCGCGCACACGGCTTTCGAGGGTCGCCCTGTCGCTCTCCAGGCTGGTGACCTGGCGCCGCAGACGCACGCGATCCCACTGGCTCTTGATCACGCTCGGGGTCGACACCAAACCGGCTATCAGCGCACCCAGGCAAACCGCCATCAGCAGCACCACCGCCAGCGAACTGTCGTAGCGCCAGAAACCGAGCACTACCGTCACGGCAATGTCGTTCTGCAGTGCAAAGCTGACGGCACCGATCGCGAAGACGATACCCAGGATCAACAAGATTTGCATCATCACCTCAATTCAGTTAGCTACCCCGTCCAGCGCGCGCACGCCTAGGCGGCCGCGAAGCAATACTCAGTTCGCGTCGTGCGCCATCGCGCGGACGATGATGTCGACCTCCGCACGCTCGTCCTCGACGTCAAAGATGTTCTCGCTGACGCGATCGTCATAGCGGTCCTCGCCATTGGCGCGCAGTGCGGCGTATTCGGTCTCGCACCAGGCGATCGGAAGTTTCGATGATTTGCGGTTGCGGCTTGCGGTGCGTTTCATGGTGTGCTCCTCTGGGGATTGCCCTCGACAGATCGATCTTGTGCTCGATAACCGCATCAATCTGTGCGCGGGCGTACAAAGCGGTCGGATTTTTGCGAGACGCATTGTGCGTCGCGAGCCCTCGCCGAGGCACGGCCGCGTGGCCACGGGGGATCGCGCTGCGAACGGAGAGCAGAACCTGACGCGGGCGCAAAAGAAAACGGGGCTTGCGCCCCGTCATTCTCCACCGACACTCCTAAGCCAGGGGCCATTTCGGTAATTCTGAAATGGCCCGTAACGTTTACTTCAGGTGCATGTCGTTCTTGACCGAGCTCACGCCGTGCACGTTGCGCGTGATTTCGATCGCCTTGTTGATATCGGCCTGGTATTTGACGAAGCCGCTCAACTGAACCGCGCCCTTGAAAGTCTCGACGTTGATCTCGGAAGATTTCAACGAAGGTTCCTTGAATATCGCCGCCTTCACTTTGGTGGTGATGACGGCGTCATCGACGTATTCGCCCGTGCCCTCTTTGCTCGAGGTGGAAGCGCAGCCCAGCGTCGTTGCGAGTGCGATTGCCAGAAAAACAGCGGAAATGCTTTTGTTCAGTTTCATAATCAGATTCTCCATTGAGTACCGCAACAAGTCCCGGGACCATAAGTGCTGCGCATCGTGAAATCACGGCGCGCAGGTCATGCCCGCAATCATCTGCTTACGCGGCGCCGCATTCCGTGCGCTAGCGTACACAAGCCGCAAACTATTTTGCTCGACGCATGAGCCCGGGGGTTCACTAGTTCGCGACCAGCGCACCGTTTTCCACTTTGACTTTGTCGCCCACCCTGAACGCCGGCTCGGCCGCGTAGGAAATCGTCTGCGCGCCGCCGCCCTGGAAACGCACGGTCACTTCGTAGTGCGTGGTTTTCTTGGTGCGCTTTTCGATCTCGTTGCCCGCAACGGCCCCGCCTACTGCGCCGGCGATCTCGGCCGCGGTGGTGCCGCGGCCCTTGCCGATCTGGCTGCCGATCAGCGCGCCGACCACGCCACCCGCGATCTTGCCGAGATAGGTGCCTTCGCCCTTGACTTCAACCACGTTGATCGATTCGACGACACCGCAGTTCGTGCAATACCTGGCCGCCCGGCGCGACGAGGGCGTGTGACCCGGCGCCGCCAGCAGCGACTGGCCGAGGAGCACGCGCGACTCCCGCTCACCCACGCGCAGGGTGGCGATGACTTCCGCGTTGGCCGCAATGCGGTCGCGGTTCTTGATGGTGTACAAGCCTTCGTAGCGACCGGCCGCGACCTCGGTCAGCGCAAGCTTGCCCTTCACGCCCTTGATCCTGACACTGGCTTTTCCGCCTGGATTACCGGACAGGGAGAAGAACAGTTGTTCGCCAGCATCCAGGCGCACGGGCGGGTCGACCTCGAAGCGAGTGACTTTGACGATCGCGGCCGCAGCCGCGGCATCGGATGCACGCTTCATGTCGGAGCGTGAAGCGGCCCCGGCAAGCAGGGATTCGTCCAGAATCGCGGTGGCGATCTGATTGCCCACGCGCAAATTGGCGGTCACCGTCGACGTGGCGGTGATCCGGTCCCGGATACTGATGGTATAGGTGGCTTCATACACGCCGGCTTCCACTTCGGCGAGCGGGAACCGGTCCACGACCGCTTCGATGCGCACGGACGCGGTTCCGCCGGGGTTGCCATAGAGGGTGAACAGCAGTTCGTTGCCGGCGCTCAAGCGGGGCGCAGGCTCGACGTCAAAGCCGTCGATTTTGACTACCGCGGCCGGGTTCACATACTGCTGCGCCTGCGCGACGGTCGGGAAAAATGCAAACGGAGCCAGCGCCGTCAGCGCGCATAATGCAATCAGCGTTCTCTTGAATATGTTCATAGGACTTCCATAGAGTTTATTGTGTCCGGAATCAGTGGCTGGAAAGGTTCCAGTCGCGATTGCGATCGAGGAACTCCCGTAGCTGACGCTCGGCTTCCTCTTTCGACTGCCCATGCCGTGCCTGAATGGTCCCGGCCAGTTGGGTGCACTTGCCGGCGTTCACGGCGTTCTCATCGTGGGTAAGCCTGCCCCACTGTTGCCTCAGCGTGCCGCCGAGCTGCTTCAAGTTGCCTGCGATCCGATCTCGGTTCATGTTCGTCTCCTGCGATGGACAGATTGGGTATGCGACCGGCGAAGGGCCGATAGCGCGCATTCCACGCAAGAATTGTCCGGTGTGCCGAATTCCGGGTCTGTACGTTGGCGTACACAGGCAATCCGTCCCGGAATTCCGTGAAATCCTGCTTATGTTGGCTAGCGCACATATAAACGCACGCTTAGCTGCTAGGCTCGCCTACATCGGGCAGCAGTCTTGCCTTTCTTTGACTCCGGCCGACACGCTGGCAGTTTAGCCCCACAATGGAAGGCTGCAGACCACCCATGCCCGCGTTGCAAAGTCCGAATCAGAATCACCTCCTTGCCGCGCTGCCCACTGCGGAATTCGAGCGCCTGGCGCCGAATCTGGAACCGGTCGAACTGCGCCTCGGCGACGTCCTCTACGAGTCCGGCGGCCAGCTGCAGCACGTTTATTTTCCGACGACGGCAATCCTGTCCCTGCATTACGTCATGGAGAACGGCTCGTCTTCCGAAATTGCGGGCGTGGGTAACGAGGGCATGCTCGGCATTTCGCTGTTCATGGGCGGCAATACCACGCCCAGCCGCGCCGTCGTTCAGACCGGGGGACAGGGCTACCGCCTGAAAGCGCCGCTGATGGCGCAGGAATTCAAACGCGCCGGGGCGATGCAGCAACTGCTGCTGCGCTACACCCAGGCGCTGATCACGCAGATGTCCCAGACCGCGGCGTGCAACCGGCACCATTCGCTGGTGCAGCAGTTGTGCCGCTGGCTGCTGCTGACCCTGGATCGCATGCCGACGAACGAACTGATCATGACGCAGGAACTGGTCGCGAGCATGCTCGGTGTGCGCCGCGAAGGCGTGACCGAGGCCGCCGGAAATTTGCAGCAGGCGGGTGTCATACGTTACCGCCGCGGGCACATTACCGTCGTCGACCGCGCCAAGCTGGAATCCCAGGTGTGCGAATGCTACCAGGTCGTAAAACAGGAATTCGCGCGCCTGCTGCCGGACGTACTGCAGCGGCAGAATTCCGTTCCCCCGGTCAGGACCGCCCCGCGGGAAGCCGAGATCCGCTCGATCCGCCCGGGCGCAGACCACAAATGAACACGACGATGGCGCCAGCAGCGCGTGGCTGGTCGATGCTATTTGCCGGCGTGCGACCGTGCCGTGGCCGGTTGGCCGGTGTTTTGTGAAAATCAACAATCAAATCGTCGTATCCCTGGCCGGCGCGACCGCGATGGTGGCGCTCGTCGTAGCGGCCTCCCTCTGGGCGTACGGCCATCTCAACACCGCCGCCGACGCGCGACAGCAATCCTACGATCTGATCATCCGCGCCGAGGCCATGCTGTCCGGCTTGACCGATGCCGAGTCCGCCCAGCGCGGCTATTTGCTCACCGGCGACGACGCCTTTCTCGGGCCGTATCTGGTCGTGCACGACCGCGTCCGAGGCGACCTGGAGGCATTGCGTCCGCTTACCCAGATCGGCGCTTCCGTAAGGCACTTGGACTCGCTCGTGCCAATGGTGGATGCCAAACTGGCACATATGGCACAGATCATTGCGTTGCGTCGTGACCGCGGCATCGCGGCCGTGCTCGAGGTCGTAGGCAAGGGGGCGTCGAGCAGCGGCAATGGCAAGCGCCTGATGGATTCGATACGCGCCGAGATGACCGGCCTGCTGCAGTCGGAGCAGGACGCGCTCGCGCGCCACGAAGCAGAATTTCAGTCGAACATGCGCCGCATGTTTGCCAGCATCATTACGATCAGCATGCTGGCACTGCTGTTCGCGCTGGCGTTCGCCTACCTGTCCTTTCGGCAGGCCCGACAGCGGCTCGCAAACCTGCTTCATCTCGAGACCAGGCGCCTGCTTGAAATTCAGGAAGAAACGAACCTGCGGCTGCGGCGCGCCAATTCGACCCTGCAAGTCAGCGAGGCCAAGCTCACCGTCACGCTCAATTCCATCGGTGATGGAGTAATCGCCACCGACGGCGAAGGCCGCGTCACGCTGCTCAATCCCCTTGCCCAGAAACTCACCGGTTGGACGCAGGCGGAAGCAGCCGGGCGCCTGGTCGACGATATCTTTCACATCATCAACCAGGATACGCGCCTGCCCTCGGCCATTCCGGTGGCCAAGACCCTGGCCCATGGCACGGTACAGGGTCTGGCCAACCACACCATACTGATTGCACGCAACGGAAGCGAATGCCCTATCGCCGACTGTTGCGCGCCGATACGCGACCCCGACGGCAAGGTGGCCGGCGCGGTGCTGGTGTTCCGCGATGTCACCGGGGAATACGCGGCGGCGCAGGCCCTGCGCGAGCACCAGCTCTACACGCGCTCCCTGTTCGAGTCGAACGTCGATGCGATCATGACCACCGATCCGTCCGGCATCATTACCGATGTCAATAATCAGATGGAAGCGCTGACGGCCTGCCCGCGCGACGAGTTGATCGGAACGCCGTTCAAGGACTATTTCACCGATCCGGCGCGCGCCGCTGCGAGCATCGAACAGGTCCTGCGCGAAAAGAAAGTCAGCAACTACGAACTCACTGCACATGCAAGGAACGGCAAAGAAACGTTCGTCTCCTATAACGCGACCACTTTCCATAACGCGGCCGGGGAACTGCAGGGCGTGTTTGCCGCCGCGCGCGACGTAACCGAGAGCAAACGCCTGGATCGGGAGCTGAAGGACAAGAACGTCGAACTGGAGAGCGCCCGTGCAGCAGCCGAAAAAGCCAATCTGGCCAAATCGGATTTCCTCTCCAACATGAGCCACGAGCTGCGCACTCCGCTCAACGCCGTTCTCGGATTTGCGCAGGTGATCGAATCGGGAACGCCGCCGCCGACGCCGTTGCAGAAGCGCAGCGTCGACGAGATTCTCAAGGCCGGCTGGTACCTGCTCGAACTGATCAACGAAATTCTCGATCTCGCGCGCATCGAATCCGGCAGGCTGGCACTGTCGCGCGAACCGGTTTCGTTAAACGAGGTCATGCTCGAGTGCCAGGCCATGATAGAGCCGCAGGCGCAGCTGCGCGGCATCGGCATGCAATTCCCGCGCTTCGACACACCCTCCTTCGTTCTCGCCGACAGAACCCGGCTGAAGCAGGTGCTGATCAATCTTTTTTTCAACGCAGTCAAATACAACAGGCCCGACGGCAAGGTCGTGGTGGAATGCATATCGGATTCGCCCGAGGCGCTCCGCATCAGCGTCAGCGACACCGGCGCAGGATTGCCCGCGGAGAAGCTGGCGCAACTATTCCAGCCGTTCAACCGCCTGGGCAAAGAGACGAGCATCGAGGAAGGCACGGGCATCGGCCTGGTGGTGTCGAAGCGGCTGGTCGAACTGATGGGCGGGACCATAGGCGCCGACAGCACGGTGGGCGAGGGCAGCGTATTCTGGATCCAATTGACGCCGTGCGCCGCGCCGCAGCTCATCGATTCTGCGAATGAATCCGCCGTTCCTCACCAGGCGCCGGTTGCGTCCGGCACACCGCTACGCACCATCCTATATGTCGAAGACAATCCGGCCAACCTGCGCCTGGTCGAAGAACTGATTGCGCGCCGCCGCGATCTGCGCATGCTCAGCGCGGCCGACGGCAATCTCGGGATCGAGCTGGCGCGCGAATTCATGCCGGATGTGATTCTGATGGACATCAATCTGCCCGGCATCAGCGGCATCGATGCCATGCAAATCCTGCGCGCAAATCCGACGACGGCGCATATCCCGATCGTAGCGATCAGCGCCAATGCCATCCCCGGCGACATCAAGAAGGGCATGGACGCAGGGTTTCTCCGCTATCTCACCAAACCCGTCGTCATCAACGAGTTCATGGACGCCCTGGGCGTTGCACTGGAAGTCTCGGCGACACAAGCTGAAAACAAGGTAAGAAAGGAAACAATTCAATGATTACCGCAGCTGATATCCTGAATGCAAGCATACTGATCGTCGACGATCAGCAATCCAATGTCCTGTTGCTCGAGGAAATCCTGAAGGAAGCCGGCCATACCCGCGTCAGCTCGACCATGGATCCACACGCGGTCGCCGGTCTGCATCGCGAGCACCGTTACGACCTGATCCTGCTCGATCTGAAAATGCCGGGCATGGACGGATTCCAGGTCATGGAGAACCTGAAAGCAATCGAAACGGAAGGCTACATCCCCGTCCTGGTCATCACCGCCGAACCCGGCCACAAACTGCGTGCACTGCAATCCGGGGCCAAGGATTTCGTGAGCAAGCCCTTCGATCTGGTCGAGGTCAAGACGCGCATCAACAATATGCTTGAAGTTCGCCTGCTGCATCGCAGGCTCGACAACTACAACAAGGTGCTTGAGCAGACGGTGCAGGAGCGCACGGCCGCGCTGCGGGAGAGCGAAGCGCGCTTTCGCGCGCTGACGGAACTGGCGTCCGACTGGTACTGGGAATCGGACCAGAACGCGCGCGTCACCAAGGTGTCCGGCCCGATTCTCGATATGCTTGGAATCCACATGGGTGCCTCGATAGAGGAAACCACGGTGCTGGAGGGTTCGGGCTGGAACGATGCGGAGCGCGCAGAACTCGAGGCCAACATCAAGGCCAGGCGCCCGTTTCTGGATTTCCCCTTCAGCCGCGTGAATCCGGACGGCAGCCATCAATATTTCCGGGCCAGCGGTGAACCGATTTTCGACCGGTCGGCGCGCTTCATCGGCTACCGCGGAATCGGCGTGGAGGTGACGGGGCGCCTGTTTTCCCCGGATCCGACCGTCACTGCTTGATTCGTTTTCCCGTCTCCTGACGCTGCTTAAACTCTTGGCCGCCGGTCTGCGCCGGGAATAGCGCCGGGTTTCGCGGGCCGTCTATCGCCGGGGCAATTGTCTGCCTGGCTGTGACTTTGTTCCGCCTGCCAACGCGCGTACAGGGTGTAAGTTCAAATGTGCGCAGACGCACAGACCCGCACCCCAGCAGCGAAATACACTTATACGGTAAGCATGAGGCAATTTTTCATCCCCATCCCGGAGAGCAAAATGATGAAACCCCTGAGCTTGAAAATAAAATACGCATTGGTGCTTGCGATCGGCGGAATGCTCGCATCGGGCCCGCTGATGGCCGAGAAACCCTCCTGGGCGGGCGGCGGCAACGGCGGCAAAAGCGTGCGCAAGGACCAGCGCGACGAACACAAAAACACGCGCGCGGACCAGCGCGATGAACGCGGAGGCGCGCAACAAGGCGAACGGCGTGATAACGACGCGAAATCGCGCCGCGACGGGCCTGCGGCCGCACAGCGCGGCCACTTCGAAGAGCGGCATCGCGAGGTCGTGCGCGAGTATTACACCGATCATTACCGCAGCGGCCGCTGCCCGCCGGGACTGGCGAAGAAGCGCAACGGCTGCATGCCGCCGGGCCAGGCAAAAAAATGGCATGTCGGGCAACCACTGGCGCGCGAAGTGATCTATTACGACGTGCCGCAGCCACTGGTGGTGCAGATCGGCGTGCCGCCAAGCGGCTATCGCTACGTGCGCGTAGCGTCCGATATTCTGCTGATTGCAATCGGCACCGGAATGGTCGTCGATGCGATCCAGGATCTGGGCCGATAGCAGGCGGGTACTCTCTTTCCTGCTGTTCCTCGGCCTGTCTTTGGACGCAGCAGCGGGAGATCTTTACGCGGACATCAACCGCCTGCGCGCCGGAGCCGGCGATTGCGTCGCAGCGTATCAATTGCCGCCATTGAGACCGCAGGCCGCGCTCGAGCGCGTCGCCCGGAGTCTTGCCCGGGGTGATGAAATGCAGCACGCCCTCACGACGGTCGGGTACAGGGCGACGCGCTCAAGCGCGCTGTGGCTCATGGGCGACGGTGTCCGCGCGCAGGCGCCGCAGATGCTGGCGAGACGCGGCTCCTGCGAGAAATTGCAGGATGCCGCGGTGACGGAGATCGGCATCTACCAGGACGCGCGCCAGGTCTGGATCGTGATGGCGGCACCGTTTGCGCCGTCGGTGGGGCAGTCAGAAGAAGCCGCGGGCCAGCACGTGCTGGAACTGGTCAATCAGTTTCGTGCCGCGCCGCGCCGCTGCGGCAGCACCGCGTTCAATGCGGCGCGTCCGGTGCGCTGGAACACCGCGCTTGCCGGGTCCTCGCAACGGCACGCCGAAGAAATGGCGCGCTACAACTACTTCAGCCACAGCGGCCGCGACGGTTCCGAACCGGCCGATCGCGTCCTACGCGCGGGCTACCGATACCGCGCCACCGGCGAGAACATCGCAGCCGGTCAGATGAACCCCGAGGATGTAATGGCGGCCTGGATCAAGAGCCCCGGCCATTGCGCCAATCTGATGAACCCTGCCTATACCGAAATGGGCGTGGCCTTTGCGGTTGATCCCAGGAGCAGCATGGGTGTGTACTGGACGCAGACTTTTGGCCGGCCGCGCTGAGTGCGCCCCTGCCAGTGAAACGCCGAACAGGGGCGGCGTGCCTTCTATTGATCTTTCCGAAATACTTTACAAAGTTCACCCGGCTGATGTCATTCCGACCGCAGGGAGGAATCTGCTTTTGAATCAAACAAAAAGCAGATTCCTCAGCCTTCGGCTTCGGAATGACAGTTAATAATGAAATGATCTCTTGGAGCTCATTACAAAACGAGGGGATACATCCTCTCGCGCTCCCCTAAATCAGAGGCCATTTCGGTAACTCTGAAATGGCCTCTTAGTTCTTCCCCGGCGACTGCGTTCGGATCGTATTGGTACGACCCAATCGCTCATCTACGTCGTAGGCGCCGAACATTACACGCGCGGAGCGGGTTTCAGGCAGCACGTAGACGATGCCATCCGCACCGGTAAATGCCGGGGCGACCACCTTTTCGTAGAATCGCTTCGGCACATTGATGCAACCGTAGGAAATCCGGTTGTCCTTGGGTGTCGGGGTGGCCAGGCGCTGGAGGCGGCGGTCTTTGGGCTTGTTCGTGACCACCCGGTGTATATCCACGGCCGCCTCGTAGTCCACCCATACCACGTCCTCACCGCGCGTGTTCATGCCCAGAGCTGCTTCGAACCGCCCTGCGGGCGTCGTGCGGGTTTCCGGCGTCATGTCGGCGTAGGCCCGGTCGCCGATACCGGGGACGGTGTCGTCGCCGCGCGCCGAGCCGAGCAGCGCGGGGGCCGCCCCGCGGATACGTCCGTTTGCCTCGAATACAAAGATTTTTGCTTCGACCTTGTCGACGATCACGAAAGGCCGGCCCTTGTTGTCCGCCGAATCGACGATCCAGTCGGCAATCAGGCGCGCGTCGCGTGACGCACGCTCGCGGCCGAAGTCGGCGCGGTGCGGACGTCCCGCGTTCGCAGTCTGCGCCTCAGGCGCGGAATTGTCAGGCGCGCTTTGCGCCTCCGGCGATGTGCCGCTCGCGGACGGCAACTGTGCGCTTGTTTCCGCTGCAGCGACCTGCCCGGCAAGCAGGGCTAGCGCCAGCACTGCGGTGACGATGCACGGCTTCAATGCGACGGCACCAGCAGAGGAAGCGCGGCCCGCACGCAGCGGAGCGGCTGACGCGGCTGCAGATCGTGTTCTGGTCCCGTTCGTACTGGTGGCCATCCACGCCCTCGCGTACCGGAGTTGCAATTGGACGAACGCCTGCCGCCTCGACCCTTCCGTATGGATGTGTCGAAGCGGCAGGACGTCTCCGAGAATAAAACCGGCAGCCCTTGTTGAATGCCGCCGGTGCTGTACTAGAGCAATCCTAGTTGCGGTCTTTCCTGGCCGCGCGAGCGGGAGCCACCACGTCTTTGGACGCGAAGCCCATTACCGGCGCAGGCGCGGGAGCAGCCGCCATCGGTGTCGGCTTGGACATGGTCAGCCGGATAAGTCCGGGACCGCCGTCGCCGCCATCCTGCGCTGCCCTCGCGACTGTTGAATCGCTTGTTCCACCGCCCTTCGCGCCGCTGGCACCGCTGGCGCCACCGGCCGCGGCCACGCCGCCGGCTCCGCTGCCTGCAGCTTCCGTCGTCTGGATATGGGTGTCGGCATGCCCGAACCCGGCAACGAGTTCTCCGGTATCGGCCCTGGTCAGGCTGCTCGGATTTCCGTCTTCGGTGCGTCCGCCTTTGGCGTCCCCGCCGGCTCCACCCGAGCCTATGGTCAATTTGTAATCGCCGGGCGCCAGGTATTTAACTGCGCGCATCGGTACCGCGCTCGCGCCGTCGCCGCCTTCGCCGCCGCTCGTCTTCTTGGCCGCAGCGCCGCCGCCGCCGCCACCACCGCCGCCGCCGATGAGGTCAATCACGTAGGTCCCTTCGGCAAAGTACGACGCCGGATCCTGCGCGGCCTGGGCCGGTGCGGGCCCCGCCGGATACACGGTGATAAGACACTGCTGGTTCACGCCTTCCGCCGGCGCGCTTTTGAGGGTAAAAGCGTTCAAGTTCCGGTCGTAATTGTTGTACCCGCAACGCGGTAGATTATTCTGTGCAAATGCCGAAGCAGACACTGCCGTCAAACAAATCAAAGCCAAACGAATTTGGTTCTTCATAAATATCTCCTTAACATCGATTCAATTTGCGTTCAACATGAACGCGGGACGTTGCGATTTGCTGCTGCCCTAATCGCGGGCCCCCAGCTTCAACGCGTTTGCCACCGTGATGATTGTCGCGCCTGCGATACCTTTGTTCTGTCTGTTGGCGCACATAGGTGGTGAAATAATCGCGGCATGTCGCCTGCAACGCCGCTTCGCGCAGCACCAACGAAAAGACGCGCGGCGCCATGACGATGCACGATATCGGCGGCGCGTTTCCGTCCAGCCTGGCCTCGGTTGCATATTGACACTATGTGCGCTATCGTACTTATGACCTGTTTCGATGCGGAGGAAGTTCTTTCCTGAATCGGAAACCGTGCCGACAATTCTGAAATGCCTCCCGAGCAACCGCCGCGAGATCACCGCGCCCTTGGAATAGCGCACAGACAAGATCCAAACCAATGCTCAAGAGTCCAGCCAGCAATGACACCCCCCCTCGGGCGAACCTGTTGCTCGCGGCGCTGCCTGATGTGGACTACGCACAGCTGCTGCCCCATCTGGAGTCGTTTCCGCTGGAACTGGGCCGCGCCATCTACGAATCGGGCAGCCATCAGGGATATGTGTATTTCCCGACCACCGCCATCGTCTCCCTGCTCTACGTCATGGAAGACGGATCCTCGGCGGAAATCGCGGTCGTCGGCAACGAGGGCGTCGTCGGCATCGCCTTGTTCATGGGCGGCGAAAGCACCCCCAGCCGCGCGGTGGTACAGAGCGCGGGCAACGGCTATCGGCTCAGGGCAAACGCGCTGATAGGCGAATTCCGCCAGGGTCGCGATCTGCAGCATGTGTTGCTGCGCTATACGCAGGCGCTGATCACGCAGATGGCGCAGACCGCCGTATGCAACCGGCACCATACGGTCGAGCAGCAGTTGTGCCGCTGGCTGTTGCTGAGTCTGGACCGGCTGTCCTCCAATGAGTTGACCATGACGCAGGAGTTGATTGCGAACATGCTGGGCGTGCGCCGCGAAGGCGTGACCGAGGCCGCCGGCCATCTGCAGGCGGCGGGATTGATCCATTACAGCCGCGGCAAGATCACCGTGATCGATCGACCGAAGCTGGAAGCGCGGGTGTGCGAGTGCTACGCGGTAGTCAAGCGCGAATACGACCGCCTGCTACCCCATGCCAAGGCGAACTGAGGCCTGCTGACGGCAGGCCCCGGAGTATGTTTGGAAATGAGGGGATCCCTCCCCTCATAAGCCCCTGAATCGGGCCGTCGCAAAATTTATTTTGCAACGGGTTCTTGAGCTTACTTCCCCGAAAAGCGGTAGACCAGCCCGAGGGAGAGAAGATCGACGTCGCCTTTGCTGCCGACGGCATCGTTGATACGATAGCGTTCCGCCTCCAAGCGCATACCGAGCGCGTTCGTAAAATCGTACTGCAGCCCGGCACCGAATTTCAAGTTCGCTTCGCGCTTGCTAGGGTTGGTATTGAGCACGGTAACCGCTCCGGTCCCGCTGAAGGAGTCCTTGGCCTCGGCGTAGTTCACGCCGACTCTGCCGAACGCGGAGAATTGCCGGTTGATCGGCAGTATGCCCACTGCGTCCAGATTCAGGCCGCGGAGCTTGATGTTGCCGGTCAGCGTTCCCGCCGGCACCGTCGTCGCCGTATAGCCGAAGCTGCCGAGATCAAAATAACCGCCTTCGAGGGCAAAATTCCGGTTGAACTTGTAGCCGGCAAAAAGCTTGTAGCCGGTATCGCTGTCGTCATTGCTGATGGTCGCGGTGGTGAAACCGGCCCCAAGCAGTCTGCTGCTGATGCCGGATTCGTCGATATTCGCTCGCGACTGGCCGATGTTCGCCCCAGCATACCAGCCGGCATCGGGCGCCCCGGAATAAGCGCCCATGGTAGGCCCCGCGCCGTGGCCTGCCGCACCGCCTGCGCCAGCCTGTGCCATCGCGAACTGGCTGCTCAACGCAGCGATTACCAACAGACCCAGTGTTTCCAACGCTTTAGTGGTTCTCATAGTGTTCTCCGAGGCCGTGCATTATTCAATAAAAACTGACATGTACCGCATATTGTTGCTGTAAAGTCTAGGAGTTGGCAAACGTGCTTGTCAACGTAAAACTCGCTTTCAGGTAGTGCTTTCCCGCGCATGTTGCGCAAATACAACAGTATGTAATAGGTTTTGCCATGCAATAAAGGCCGGCAGAATTGCTCTGCCGGCCTTTATCTTGATGCCACCAGCCTTACGGGGTCGGCTTCGTTACGGGGTTCTGCTGCAGTGTGACCTGGGTATCCGCAAACAGTCTGCCGTTCACCACTGCACCGGTATTTGCGATGGCCTGCTTCGCGCTCAGGATGGTTCCATTGAACGTAGAGAACGTGTTGAGCGTCGCACCGGCACCCGGAACACCGGCCGCACCGACCTGCCAGAAGATATTCGAGGCTTTGGCTCCGCCGGCGAGTATCACTTTAATGCCGACCGGGAGACTGCCGCCGGCCGCTATGGTGAGGTCCTGCGCAACCTGGAAGATCCAGACCGCGTTCGTGTCGCCTTTGGCATCCAGAGTGATATTGGTACTGATGTTGACGGCCGTGCTCCATTTGTAGAGGCCCGGGTAGATGGTAAGCCCGCCGATTTCACCGGCTGCACCCAGTTCGGTCGCATCAGGCAATGTTCTGGCTGCGGCTTCAGCGTACGCGGTTCCCATGTCGGCTACCGCGTTGTCCACCAGAGTCTTGTTGGCGCCAGGGCCGGGCGCAACGCAAGTCATGTCGGCGCCTATATATCCCGCGTCGACCGTGTAGATTTTCCCAAGCGTCATTTCCGCGCAAGTCACCTTGACGGCAAATCCTGTAGCTGGGCTCAGTCCAATATTCCCGCTAATGGCCGATGATGGGACATCGGTAATCGTCGTTTTTGCCAGAATCGCGAAATCGACCGCCGACAAGAGATTCACCGGCGCCTGACCGACAAACGGGCTGGCCTGATTGGCGAATGAGGTGTTCATGGTGGTAAAGCTCCATGCAACCGGATTCGGCATCGCCGTAATGCTGCCGGCGTTCTTGGCCGCAGTCGTGATCGTGGCCGTGTAGTTGGTATTCAAATTGAGCGTGGCCGCGTTTGGCGTAAATGTCGCAATCGTGTTTGCGGCGTTCATGGTGACCACGCCGGGCACGTCGATTCCGAGCGTATTGTCCTTGAGCGAGAACACGCCTAGCGGGGTGATCGTCGTCGGATTCATCGCCTCGCTGAAGGTTGCAGTCAGCACCTTGACGGACACGACGTTCGTCGTGCCGTTGTGCGTGCGGACCGGAACGTTCGTGTCACCGCTGCTTGGGTTCGCAGAAATCACCGTGGGATTGGTGGCGGCTGCGCCGGTTGTGCCCGCAACGCCCGGCAGGACCACCACCGGTCCCGCTGTGGTTACGGTTACAACATAATCCACGAAACTGGCGTCTGCCGCGGTTGCGCGGTAGGTCACCGGAGCGGTGAAGTTATTCGCCGTTGTCGTGCTCACCTGAACCGCGGCTCCCACCTTCACGTTGGCGCCCGTGCTCGTGAACGCCGCGATCAGGGCGGATACATCGGTTCCGGTCGGCACCGTCACCGCGATGGTTTTTCCCGCTTCGCTTATCGTACCTGCAGATCCGGGATACCCGACAAACGAATAGGCGGTGATGGCTTTGGCGGAGTTCGCGGCCACGCTCACGGTTACGGCATAGGTCGCCGTCGAGCCGTCTGCAGCGGTAACGAGGTAGGCCACCGGGGCGGTGAAGTTATTCGCCGTTGTCGTGCTCACCTGGACCGCCGTGCCCACCTTGACGTTTGCCCCTGTGGTGGTAAAGGTCGCAGCCAGGGCGGTTACGTCGGTGCCGAAGGGCACGGTCACCGCGACGGTCTTTGCCGCTTCATTCACGGCGCCTGTCGTCCCGGCATACCCGGCAAACGAATAGGCGGTAATGGCCTTGGCCGATGCCGCAGATGCGCTTACGCTAACTGTATAGCTTGCGGTCGAGCCGTCTGCCGCAGTAACGGTGTAGGTCACCGGAGCGCTGAAGTCGTTTGCGGTTGTGCCGCTGACCTGTGTCACGCCACCCACCTTCACGCTGCTACCGGTGGAATTGAACTTCGCAACCAGCGCCGTTACATCGGTGCCGTTCGGCAGGCTTACAGCGATGGTCTTTGCGGTTTCATCTATCGTTCCCGCAACCCCGGGATACCCCGCAAACGAAAAGCCGGTAACGGCCTTGGCGGTGACAGGATTCACGGCGACGTTCACCGTGTAGGTCGCCGTCGACGCGTCGCCGGCGGTCACCGTGTAGGTTACCGGAGCGGTGAAATCATTCGGCGTCGTGCCGCTGGTCTGCGCGACCGCGCCTACCGTTACGCTTGTTCCCGTGGTGTTGAAGGTCGCGGCCAGTGCCGTCACATCGGTCCCGCTCGGCAGATTCAACGCGATGGTCTTTGCCGCTTCATCTATTGTTCCGGCTATCCCGGCAAGCGAAAAGGCGCTGATCGCCTTGGCCGTAAGCGAGGCCACAGTTACGGTTACGCTATAGGTCGTGCTGGTGCCGTTCGGCGCCGTGACCGTGAAGTCCACCGGAGAGGTAAAGTCATTCTTCGTCGTGCCGCTGACCTGCGTCACTCCGCCTACCTTTACGCTGCCCCCTGTGGTAATAAAGGTCGCCGGCAGGGCCGTCACATCGGTCCCGAACGGCACGGTCACCGCGATGGTCTTGGCCGCTTCGTCTACAGTCCCCTCGACCCCTGCGAGCGAAAAGCCGGTAAGCGCCTTGGTATTCACGATGGAGCCGACAGTACCG
>JACZJT010000005.1 GCA_014860445.1 Burkholderiales bacterium | reverse complement strand
TTGGATAGCCGCGTCAAGTTGTCGATCAGCACGTCGATGCCGTGCTGACTCACCAGCGACTGGAGTGCCCGCTCCATCACTTCCTGTTCCTCGCGCGCGTTGACCGCCGTTTCGACGGTTCGCACCTGGTAGGTGAGACAGCCCGGTTCGCACACCGTGACGCACAGGGGCTCCGCGAGCGGCGGCTCGCTTTCGCACATATCGCATTTCATCGGCAGGCCCGAATCGGGCTCGATGAAGTAATCGCGGGTCGGGCAGGCGGCCGGACAGAAGCTGCACTCGCTGTATTTCTTTCCCTTCAACTGGTAGACATGCCTGCCGTCGCAACCGGTGCGGGTGAAATTGCCGGCGCGCACGGGCACATACTCGTCGTTGATCTCGTCGGCGACCACGCGGATGCGCGAGCGCGCCGGATTGACGCCGCTGTATCTGGGCTTGGCGTGAAATGCCGAGCAGGCCATTTCACAGGCGCGGCAGCCGGTGCACTTGTCGATGTCGGCGACGATTTCCTTGACCGTCTTCGTGGCAATTCCGGCGCTCATTGCAATTCTCCCGTTCGCGCCTGATCCTGCCCGGTCCCTGTCGCGGGCTTGCCGGCGGCGAGATTGCCATCGGCCTGCAGTATGGCGCGTCGTTCCAGATCATCGGCGGCGTAGGCGAGGTCCAGCCCCTCCAGCGTCTGGCGGGTCGGTATGCCCTCGCTGTTCCAACCCTTGAATGCGTAATATTTGGAGAGCAGCGCCTGTTCGTACTCTTCGTTCCGCACCGCCCAGTGGTCTTCGGGCGGGCGCTCGTCCTTGCGCCGCAGACCGCGTCTCGTGTTCACCGCGCGCACCAGGGTGCGGATCCGCTGGAAGGTCTTCCACAGCCGCGCCTTGTCCATCGGCATGCCGGTCGCATGCGAGATCATCTGCGGGATATTGTTCATGTGATAGGCGACGCCGCCGCCGAACTGCCCGCGGAAGGAGGACACGAAGCCGCACAGGCCGGTGGAATCGTCGATGTAATGCATGGCCTCGTTCCAGTCCACGATCTCGCAGGTGGCCTCGTCGGAAATGTCGTCGCGCTTCTTCCAGTCGAGAAAGTATTGTTTGAATTTCTCGTCGGGCGGGGCTTCCCATTTGCTGACGAACTCTTCTCTTTGCTCCTGGGTGGGCAGCGGGTCCTGCGGAAACGATCCTTCGATCTGGGTGATGCTCATTTTCTCGCCGGTGGCGATCATCAGGAAGTAGGCGGGATTCAACTTGCCGAGCTTGATCGGCAGCTGTTCGAATTTTTTCGTTGTGTTGTGATCGTAGGCCTCGGCACCCCTGCCGATGCGCTTCGCCGCCTGCGAGACGCTGTCGGCGAGCACGTCGCCGATACCCTCGCGGCGCACGATTTTTTCCAGCAGGTAGAAAAAGCGGCCGCGGCTGTCGGCGGGCATCTCCGGGAAATCCGCGTCGGTCAGGATGCCGGCCTCGAGCAGTTCGAGCGCGAAGGCGATGACCTGCGGCGTCGAGTAGGAGTCCAGGCCGTATTCCTGCGCGACGCCGAGGATTTCATAGGTGAAGTCCAGTTCCAGGAAGGCCGCCATATGGTAGGTGTCCTTGCCGAAACACTTGTAGCCGAAGCGCCGCCCTCCCGGCCAGTTGATCACATTGCGGCATTTCTTCGGGCAGTTGAAGCAGCCGGTCTGCCGGTCCATGTGATCGTATTTCCATCGGGTCCAGCGCTCCTGCAACTCCTCGCTCCAGTAATTCTTCCTGCGCGTGCGCGCATTGCCCCAGGCGAAGTGGTTGTGGTGGAAGCTGTCGTCTTCGTCCACCGCCATCCAGTCGCCGTTGCCGTCGCCCTCGCCGATTTTCCGGTGCAGGGCCTGGGAGAGTTCGAACATCTCGGCCGGCCTGGCGATGTTGAGGTCGCGCGTGCCGCGCACGGCGATGGCCTTGAGGCGCTTGTCGCCCATGATCACGCCCACGCCGCGCGATGCGCTCGCGTGGTTATGGTCGATCGAGGCCATGTAGACGCGGTTTTCTCCGGCGAGACCGATGGCCGCCACCTGAACGCGCTGGTCTTTCAATTCCGCCTTCAGCAGGTCCTGGGTTTCGGTCGTGCCTTTGCCGCGCAGATGCGTCGCGTCGCGGATTTCCACCGTGTCATTGTGTATGTACAGATAGACCAGGTCCGGGGCCTTGCCCTTGATGATGATCCGGTCATAGCCCGCGAATTTCAGTTCCGGTCCGAAGAAGCCCCCGAACAGCGAATGCGACATCAGGTTGGTCTGCGGAGAAAAGGTGTTCACCACGGTCCGGTTTGCGCCCGGCGCCGGCGTGCCGACCAGGAGACAGGCGCTGAAGATCAAAAGATTGTCTGGAGAAAACGCGTCCGTGTCGGGCGGAACCCGTTCGAACAGGATCTTGGCGGCGACGCCCTGCCCGCCGAGGTAGAGTTCGGTGTCGCGCGGGTCCGACGGCACTTTTTCAGTCTGGCCCGTGGACAGGTCGACCTCGAGGTTGAAACCGGTTTCTGCGTATCTCATGTCGTAGCCCCTATCAGTTCAGGCGAGTACCGGCAGGCAGAAGGAAATGTCGCGTGCATAGTCGCATGCCGTGCAGGCGAAGCGCGCTTTGAGCATGTCGCATTTGAGGCCGCGTTCGCTGCGGTGCGTGAGCGCCATCGGCGCTTCGCAATCCGGGCAGGCGCGCGGCATGACGATGGTCACCTGCACTTTTTGGACGTTCGCGCCGTCGCGGGCGCGGAAATCCCCTTCTACCAGGAGCTCGCGGCGCTCGAAGGCGGCGATGCCCCAGCGTTCCAGGTCGTTCAGCAGCTCGTCGAAGAACGCGACCGTCTTCGCGGCCTGCTCGCCGGCGATCTTTTTCCCGGTTTCGGTCAACATGGAATGCGGCGCAGCCAGGGCGTAGCTCAGTTCCCGGCTCAGGGTGTGCACGAGCGCGTCGACCAGCCCGCGTCCGCGCAGCGTGGCCTTGGTGAAGAAGGCGCCGACGCCCAGCGCGCCGAGTTTGTCGAGCCGGTCCGCGTCCTGCACGATGCGGCAGGGAGCGCTGCCCGGGAGCCGGTCGTCGTACAGCGCGCGCAGCGCGGTGCTCACCGCCTCGATGTCGGCGCGCTCCGCGCCGGACTCGGCGAGCATGCGCGCGGCGAGGACGGCCGCGTGCTCCTCTTCGGGCACGCCGTCCTTGTGGTATTCGCCTTCGTGAAATTTGCCTGCGTCATGGTAGAGCGCGACCAGGACCGGCTGAAAGGCGTCGATCTGTTCCATCCCGGCCAGCTGATGGGCGATGGCGGCCGTGCGCCGCGTGTGCTCCAGGAGGAACTCGGAGGGTGCCGCATTGTTCTGGCGGTCGTAGCGCGCCTCGGCCTCGACGAGCGTCTGCTCGATGCGCGCGTGCAGGCCGGGCAGGCGTGATTCCAGAAGTTTTCGGACTTCATTCATTGCCGATTCCTGGCCATCGATTGCCCTTGGAAACTCTCGCAATACCCGATCGTCTTAGTCAAGTTTTCCACCTAAATCAACAAGTTTGACGAAAATGGGTTGACGGGAATCCAATAAATAAGCAATATGGTACTACAATACCAAATAACAAATGCAAGCGCCGGGATGCGGGCTTCGAGCCTGAACCGGCCAGCGGCTAAGGGAGGGGTGCCAGCACGCGCCGGTCGCGATTCGCTTCAAATGGAAATCTGTCCGGCGTGAAGGACGAAGGGCACTCGTACAGAAACGCAGTTTGAAAGAGGATCAGGAATATGCGGTACGCAGAGACAGGGTTCGAACTTGAGGTCGATCTCTCCCGCGGCAGCATCGACCGTGTGGAGTCCGATCCGGAATTGACCAGGCTGCATCTGGGCGGGCTGGGCACCAGCGCCAGGATACTGTGGGACAGGGTTCCCGCAGACGCTGACGCGTTTTCCGAAGACAATCTGCTGATTTTCGCCACCGGCCTGTTGTGCGGCACTGCGGCGCCCGGCTGCAACCGCACCGTCGTCTCGACGTTTTCACCGCAGACCCAGTTGCACGCCTATTCGATGATGGGCGGGTTCTGGGCGCCGGAGCTGAAGCACGCCGGCTACGACAAGGTGATCATCCGCGGCAAGTCGCCCGAACTGGTCTATCTCTGGATCAACAACGATAAAGTCGAAATCCGCGACGCGACGCATCTGCGCGGCAAGGGCGCGATCGAAACCGCGGAATGCATCCGGCAGGAACTGAAGGAACCGAACGCCCAGGTGGCCGCCATCGGCATGGCCGGCGAGAACCGGGTGTTCTACGCTTCGATCGAGCAGGGCCGCTCCAGCGCCAGCCGCGGCGGCATTGGCGCGGTGATGGGCGACAAGGGGCTGAAGGCGGTCGTCGTGCGCGGCACCAAGGACATCAACGTCGCGCAGCCTGCCGAATTCATGAAGCTGTGCGATGAAGTGCTGCAGTACATCAAGTACCGCGCCGACCATCCGATTCCGGGCGTACCCGCCATCCTGCAGGGCCTGGGCTCGCCGCAGGAAATGGCGATCGTCGACGAGCAGTGGCATACCACCAGTTTCATGTGGGGCAATGCGCGCACCCGGCGCAAGGATTTCTGGACCCATGAGATCGAGGAGAAGTGGCGCAAGACGCAGGAGGACGTGCGCACGCGACTGATCAGCTGCTACAACTGTCCGATGAAATGCGGGGCGACCATTTCCGTCCCGGGGCAGCCGACCTACATGATGAAGTGCTACTCCAAGCTCACTTACACCATGGCGGCCTATTCGGATCTCGAATTCGGCTTCAAGATCGCGCAACGCGCCACCGAATACGGCGTGGACGGATTCTCGACGCCCCAGGTCATGGCCTTTGCGCTCGAGCTGCTCGAGGCCGGCATCCTCACCGACGCGGATTTTCCGGGCATGCCGGCCGACGTCGAGGGGCGCTTCTTCTGGCTGCTCGACCGCATCGTCAGGCGCGAAGGCATCGGCGATGCGCTTGCCGACGGCGTGTACTGGGCGGCAAGGCGCATCGGCAAGGGCGCGGAGAAGTTCGATCACAACACCATCAAGAAACACGAGCAGCTGCCGCTCAAGCTCGGCATGCTCAACCCGGTCTATTACCTGATGTACGCGACCGGCGAGAAGATCAACATCACCCAGATCGAGGGACAGTTTCCCCAGGCGCCGTTCCCGACGATGGAAGAGCGCGAGGCCTTCGTCAAGGACTGGTTCCAGGTGCCCGACGACAAGTTCAAGCAATACCTGCTCGAGTGGGAACCGCGCGGCGAAAAGTCCAATCCCCATTACCCCTCGGTCCAGGCCAGCTGCGATGTCGTCGACTGGCAGGAAAAGATGCATTACATCGACGACGCGCTCGGCACCTGCGCCGGGCTGTCCTCGTTCCCGCTGAAGCCGCCGTATCACATCCACAACTTCCCGAAATTCATAACGGCCGGAACGGGCATCGAGTTCGACTCGGCCAGCCTGTGGAAGGCGGCGACGCGCAACCGCACGCTGCTGCGCGCGCTCAACGTCAGGCGCGGCATGCGTCGCGCGGACGACAAGCCGCCCGAGGACCACTGGAAGAAGCGCTTCCCCGATCTGGAGAAGACGCTGCTCGACGAGTACTACAAGCTCAAGGGCTGGAACGCGAACGGCATCCCGACCAAGGCCTCGCTGCTCGATCTGGAGCTCGACTGTGTCGCCGAGGACCTGGAGCAAAGGGGAATCCTCGCGGACGCGGATGCCGGCAGCGACAAGGCCGGGGAAGAACTGCAAGCGAAGGAGGCGCTGAGCCATGCCTAAGGTCATGAAGAAAGTCAAGTCGATCACCGTCAATGCCGACAACTGCAACGGTTGCCGCGCCTGCGAAGTCATCTGTTCGCTGTTTCACGCGAACCCGCGCTACAGCAGCAACAATCCGGCGCGCTCGCGCATCCGCATCGTGCGTGAGCCGCTGCGCGACATCTACCTGCCGGTCTATGCGGGCGAGTACACGGCGGCCGAATGCACCGGCCGCGAAACCTACATCATCGACGGCAAAAAGTACGACGAGTGCGATTTCTGCCGCGCGTCCTGCCCCTCGCGCGACCGGTTCAAGGAGCCCGATTCCGGCCTGCCCCTGAAATGCGACATGTGCGAGGACGAGCCGGGGCTGGAAAAGCCCAAGTGCGTGGAGTGGTGCCTCAACGACGCGCTGATCTACGAGGAGCGCGAAGAGGAAGTCGAGGAGCAGGAGGCGAGCCCGCCTGAAATCGAGATCGGTGTCGAGGCGCTCATCGACAAGCACGGCCTGCAGAAGTTGCTGGACGCCGTTGCGAGAATGGCGAAGCCCTGAGCGTATTTCAGAATGAAATATCCGAAAAATGTCATTCCAAGCAGAGCGAGGAATCTGCTTTTGAATCAGCCAAAAGCAGATTCCTCGGCCGTTGGCCTCGGAATGACAGGTAATTTTTCGATGGCCGTTTAGGAAATCAAAGCTGCACAACACAGCACGGGAACGAACATGGAGATGGTCACCCCCTTCAAGGAAATCATCGACGCGATCAAGGCGAGCGGCGGTGATGCGTTCAAGCACTGCTACCAGTGCGGCCTGTGCGATACGGTCTGCCCGTGGAACAAGGTGCGCAATTTCAGCATGCGCAAGCTCGTGCGCGAGGCCACCTTCGGCCTGACCGAGATCGAGAGCGAGGACATCTGGCGCTGCACCACCTGCGGCAAGTGTCCGCAGGTCTGCCCGCGCGACGTCAGGCAGATCGAGTCGGGCGTTGCCCTGCGCAGGATCGCGACCGAGTACGACGTATTCCCGCGGTCGGTCGAGCCGATACGTGCAGTCGCCGCCAGCCTGCGCGCCGAGGGCAATCCCTTCGGCGAGGAACGCGCCAAGCGCGGCAAGTGGGCCGAGGGCCTGGATGTGAAGCCGTTCACCGAGGGGATGGAATTCGTCTACATGCCGGGGTGTTACCTTTCCTACGATCCGAGGGCGAAAAAGATCGCGCGGGCGACGGTGGAGATCCTCAACAAGGCGGGCGTGGATTTCGGCATCCTCGGGCCCGAGGAGAGCTGCTGCGGCGAGAGCATACGCAAGACCGGCGACGAGGCGCTGTTCAAGGCGCTGGCGCGGCGCAACATCAGCGCGCTCGTCGATCACGGCGTGAAGAAGGTGCTGGTGTCCTCGCCGCACTGCTATCACTCCTACACCCGCGAGTACCCGGAATTCATGGTGCACTTCGAGGTGGTGCACATCTCGCAGCTGATCCACAGCCTGATCGCCGAGGGCAGATTGCAGCTGAAGACCGAATGCACCAAGACGGTGACCTATCACGATCCCTGCTACCTCGGCCGGCACAACGGCGTCTACGACGAGCCGCGCGGCGCGCTGAACAGCGTGCCCGGACTGCAGCTCAAGGAAATGCCCGAATCGCGCAAGAACAGTTTCTGCTGCGGTGGCGGCGGCGGACGCATCTGGATGGAAACTCCCAAGGGCGAGCGCTTCTCCGATCTGAGGCTGGCCCAGGCAATCGGCACCGGGGCGCAGGTTCTTGCGACCGCCTGCCCGTACTGCATCACCAATTTCGAAGACAGCAGGCTGAACGTGGAAGGCGGCGGGGCGATCGAGGTGAAAGACATCACCGAAGTCATCCGCGACGCACTCTAGGCCAAGGAAAAAACAATGAATCTACCCATACAGGAAATGCTCAGGCAGCGTTCGCAGCGGCCGGGCGACGACGGCATGGGCGACGTGATGGTGGTCGGCGGCGGCATCAGCGGCATACAGGCCGCGCTCGACATGGCGACCGCCGGTTTCAAGGTCTATCTGGTCGACAAATCGCCCACCATCGGCGGCAAGATGTCGCAACTGGACAAGACCTATCCGACCATAGACTGCTCGATGTGCATCGAGTCGCCCAAGTTCATCGAGTGCGACCGCCACCCGAACATCGAGATCATGACCTACACCGAGGTCGATGCCGTAGAGGGCGTTGCCGGCGATTTCAAGGTCACCCTGGTCAAGAAGCCGCGCTACATCGAAGAGGACAAGTGCACCGGCTGCACGGTTTGCGTCGAATACTGCCCGGTGAAAATACCCGACCCGTTCAACCAGGACCTGTCGCTGAACAAGGCGGTGCACATCTACTTTTCCCAGGCCGTGCCCCTGGTGACCTACATCGACGACAGCTGTCTGTATCTCAAGGACAAGACCTGCTCGATCTGCGAGGGCGTATGCGAGAACAAGGCCATCAACTTCAACCAGGTCCCGGAGAAAATTGAACTCAAGGTCGGCGCCATCGTCATGTCGCCCGGCTACGACATCTTCGATCCCAAGGTGCGCGGCGACTACGGCTACGGCACCATAGAGAACGTGGTCACCAGTCTGGATTTCGAGCGCCTGCTGTGCGCCACCGGCCCGCACGAGGGCCAGATCCTGCGCCCCTCGGACAAGAAGCATCCGAAAAAAGTCGCCTGGATACACTGCGTCGGCTCGCGCCAGGTGGTGCCGGGCGGCAATACCTATTGCTCGGCGGTGTGCTGCTCCTACACGCAAAAGCAGGTGATCCTGGCCAAGGACCACGTGCCCGAACTCGAAGCGAAGATTTTCCACAACGACATCCGCTCCTACGGCAAGGACTTCGAGCGCTTCTACCAGCGCGCGGCGCGCCTGCCCGGCATCGAGTTCATCCGCAGCTACGTGTCGATCGGGGCCGAGAACCCCGTCACCAAGAACGTCAGCATCCGCTACGCGACGCCCGAGGGCGTCAAGGAAGAGGAATTCGAGCTGGTGGTGCTGTCGGTGGGCATCAACCCGCCCAGGGACGCGCAGAAGTTCTCGAAAATGTTCGGCATCGAACTCAATGCAAGCGGTTTTTGCAAGACCGATCCCTACGATCCGATCAAGACCAGCCGCCCGGGCATATTCATCAGCGGTGCCTTCCAGGGTCCGATGGACATACCGGAATCGGTCTATACCGCCAGCGGTGCCGGCGCGCAGGTCGCGCATCTGCTGCAGACGCGGCGCGGCCTGCTGTCCAAGGAGCGCGTCTATCCGGAGGAGCGCGACACCACGAACGAGGAACCGCGCGTCGGCGTGTTCGTCTGCCGCTGCGGCGCCAACATCGGCCGCGTGGTCGACGTGCCGGGCGTGGTCGAGTACTCGAAGGGCCTGAAGAACGTGGTCCACGTCGAGGAAAGCCTGTTCGCCTGCGCCACCAACACCGCCAAGGCGATCTCCGACACCATCCGCGACAAGGGCCTGAATCGCGTCGTCGTCGCCGCCTGCACGCCGCGCACGCACGAGCCGCTGTTCCGCGACACCCTGCGCGAAGCCGGCGTCAACCAGTATTTCTTCGACATGGCCAACATCCGCGAGCACTGTTCCTGGGTGCACTCCAAGGAACAGGAGGACGCGACCAAAAAGGCCAAGGACATCGTGCGCATGTCGGTGGCGCGCGCAGGCATGCTCGCGCCGCTGGACGAATATGCGCTGCCGGTCAACAAGGTGGCATTGGTCGTCGGCGGCGGCGTGGCCGGCATGACCAGCGCGCTCGCGATGGCCCAGCAGGGTCACCAGACCTATCTGCTGGAGAAAACCGCCGAACTGGGCGGCATCGCCAACCGTCTGCACTACACCGCCGAAGGCATGGACGTGCAGGCCTACCTGAAGGACCTGAAGAAGAAGGTGTACCAGCACCGCGACCTGCACGTGATCACCGATGCGCAGATCATGGATGTCGACGGCTACGTCGGCAATTTTGAGACCAGGGTGAAATCCAAGGGCCGGGTGCGCAGCATCAAGCACGGCGTGGCGATCATCGCCGTCGGTGCGCAGGAACTGAAGCCGACCGAATACCTGTACGGCAAGAGCGAACGGGTGATGACCCAGCTCGAACTCGAAGAGAAGCTCGGCGCGGGCGGAGAGAGTCTTGCCGCCACCGAGAGTGTGGTGATGATCCAGTGCGTAGGCTGCCGCCAGGAGGACCGCAACTATTGCTCGCGCGTGTGCTGCAGCGGCGCGATGAAAAACGCGCTCAAGCTCAAGGCCCTGAAGCCGGAGACGGACATTTACGTGCTGTTCCGCGACATGCGCACCTACGGGTTCAGGGAAGATCTCTACCGCGAGGCCTCCAACCAGAACGTCAAGTTCATCCGCTACGAACCCGAGGACAAGCCCGTGGTCGAAGCGGTGGAGGAAGGCGGGCGCAGCTACCTGCGCGTGTCCGCCACCGATCCCATATTGGGCAAGCGATTGACCCTGGACGTGGACAACGTGGTCCTCGCAGCCGCGGTGATCCCGCCCGCAGGCGCCCAGGACATCGCGCGCTTTTTCAAGGTGCCGCTGTCCCCGGACGGCTTCTTCCAGGAAGCCCACGTCAAGCTGCGGCCGGTGGACTTCGCGGCCGAGGGCGTGTATCTGTGCGGCACGGCGCAGTATCCCAAACATCTTTCCGAGACCATCAGCCAGGCCTACGGTGCAGCGGGCCGGGCGCTGACGACGCTGGTGCAGGACACCGTTGTCGCCTCGGGCTCGGTGTGCGCGGTGGACGAGGTCGACTGCGTCTCCTGCGGCGCCTGCATCACCTGCTGCACCTACAACGCGATCGAGTTCCAGGATACGCCGCGCGGCAAGAAGGCCGTGGTCAATTCGGTGTTGTGCAAGGGCGACGGGCTGTGCAATGCCAAATGTCCCACGGGCGCCATCAGCCTGAAGCATTACACCGACGACGAAGTATTCCGCCAGATCGACGCAGCACTGGCCGCCTGAACGATGACCTCAAACCTAAGAATCCGTTCCACAATGAACTTCGCAAAAATAAATTGTCATTTCGAGCGAAGCGAGAAATCTGCTTGTGAATCAAACAGGAAAAGCAGATTCCTCGCTTCTCTCGGAACGACATCTTTTGAAATCGATTTGAAGCATAGAGAGATGAACTAAGCATGGCCGCCCCTACCGAGTTCAAACCCATCATCGTCGGATTTCTGTGCAACTGGTGCTGCTACGGCGGCGCCGACCTCGCAGGCGTCTCGCGCTTCCAGTATCCGCCGGCCTTGCGCGTCATCCGCCTGATGTGCTCGGGACGAGTCGACCTGGAATTCATTTTCCGCGCCTTCGCCCAGAAAGCCGACGGCGTGTTCATCGGCGGCTGCCACCTGAACGACTGCCACTACAACCCCGAGGGCAATTACGATGCGCTCGGCAACAGCCTGATCGCCAAGCGCATC
>JACZJT010000045.1 GCA_014860445.1 Burkholderiales bacterium | reverse complement strand
CCAGCCCGGCCTCGGCTGCCTTCAGGATCCCCACAATCTGTTGCTCGGTAAATCGCGATCGCTTCATTCGAGCCTCCTTCACACATAATCGTGCCAGAAAGCTCTACTTCTAGACTGTCTACATTTCGGGGAAGCTTACGGCGGCGTGGGCAAGAGCAAGGAAAACGAGTGCGCGGTGCGGTAGGGGACCTGGTACCGGGGACCTAGCCGTCCCCCTTGCCTTTCAACCTCGCTTTGAGATCCGCGAACGCCTTGTAGGTCGAGGGCGCTTCTGCCTGACTGCCGCGCGCCGCATCGCCGCGCCCGGCGGAATCCAGGTGGCGCGCGTGTTCGTTGTCGTGGCAGTAGATGCACAGCAATTCCCAGTTGCTGCCGTCCGGTGGATTGTCGTCGTGGTTGTGGTTCTTGTGGTGCACCGTGAGTTGCTGCAGATTGAGGCGGGTGAACTCGCGCGCGCAACGCCCGCACACCCAGGGATAAATCTTCAGCGCCTGTTCGCGGTAGTCCTGCTCGCGCAGGTCGCGATTGCGCCGCGCTTCGGCGACGATGCGGTCCATTTTGCTGCTGTCGGCCATGTATCCATCCGTCGCTGAATTTGTCATTCCGAGGCCCACAGGCCGAGGAATCTGCTTTTGCAGAACACGAAAAGCAGATTCCTCGCTGCGCTCGGAATGACGTTGTCTATGGACATTGTGCACTCCGGCTGTTCGTTCTTCAACCGCAGCGCGCATCCGTTATAATCGCGCTTTCACAGCGCAAGCTTTCATGGCTGAAATCCTCAAGTTGCGCGGCGGCCCCGCGCTGTCCGCCTTCCGTCTGGAAAAGCTGCACACCCGGCTGGCCGACATCGCGCCGGGCGCGCGTATAGCCGGCACCGAATTCCTGCATTTCGTCGAGTCCGCGCACGCGCTCGCGGCGCCCGAACGCGCGGTGCTGGATCAACTGCTCGTCTATGGTGAACCGGTGCTGCCGGCCGCGCCTGCCGGCGAATTGATCCTGGTGGTGCCGCGCATCGGCACCATTTCACCCTGGTCGTCCAAGGCCACCGACATCGCGCGGCAGTGCGGCCTGCCGGCGGTGCGGCGGATCGAGCGCGGCATCGCCTATTACGCCGAAGGTGCGCCCGGGCGAAGGTGGGAGATCGCGGCCGCGTTGCACGATCGCATGACCGAGACGGTGTTGGACACCCTGGACGCTGCGGATCAACTCTTTCGTCACGTGGCGCCGCGTCCGCTGGCCGGCATCGACCTGCTAGCGCACGGGCGTGCGGCGCTCGAAGAAGCCAATCGCAGCATGGGACTGGCGCTCTCGGGCGACGAGATCGACTATCTGCTGGAGAATTTCCGCGCCATCGGGCGCAATCCCACCGACGCCGAACTGACCATGTTCGCGCAGGCCAATTCGGAGCACTGCCGCCACAAGATATTCAATGCGAACTGGGTGATCGATGGCGTCAGTGAGCCCCACACCCTGTTCGGCATGATCCGCGAGACCGAAAAAGCCAATCCGCAGGGCACGGTGCTCGCGTATTCGGACAACTCCGCCATCATGGAAGGGCGCGAGTTCGCGCGCTTCTATCCGGATGCGGCGGGGAACTACGCCTACCATCGCGAGGCCACGCACACGCTGATGAAGGTGGAGACGCACAATCATCCGACGGCGATTTCGCCTTTTCCGGGTGCGGCCACGGGCTCGGGCGGCGAGATCCGCGACGAGGGGGCAACCGGCCGCGGAGCCAGGCCCAAAGCCGGTCTTGCGGGTTTTTCGGTTTCCAACTTGCGTATCCCGGGCGCTCTGCAGCCCTGGGAAACCGACCACGGAAAACCGGGCCGCATTGCTTCGGCGCTGGACATCATGCTCGAAGGCCCGATCGGCGCAGCGGCATTCAACAATGAATTCGGCCGCCCCAATCTCGCGGGCTACTTCCGCAGTTTCGAGATCGAGGCCGCAGGCGAGCTGCGCGGCTATCACAAGCCGATCATGATCGCGGGCGGTGTGGGCAATATCGCTGCGCGCGATTCGTTCAAGCTGGGACTGCCAGAGGGGTCGCTCCTGATCCAGCTCGGCGGTCCGGGCATGCTCATCGGCATGGGCGGCGGCGCGGCATCGAGCATGGCCACCGGCGCCAACACCGAGGACCTGGACTTCGACTCGGTGCAGCGCGGCAACGCCGAAATCGAGCGCCGCGCGCAGGAAGTCATCGACCGTTGCTGGCAGTTGCGCGAGGCCAATCCCATCCTGTCGATCCACGATGTCGGCGCCGGTGGCCTGTCCAACGCGCTGCCCGAACTCGCGCATGGCGCCGGCCGCGGCGCGCGCCTAGAATTGCGCGCCGTCCCGAGCGAAGAACCGGGCATGTCGCCGCGAGAAATCTGGTGCAACGAGGCGCAGGAGCGTTATGTGCTCGCGATTGCGCCGGAGCAGCTGGACACATTCCGCGCGATCTGCGAACGCGAGCGCTGCCCGTTCGCGGTGCTGGGCGTGGCGACGCTGGAGCAGCAGCTCACACTCGCCGATGAACGTTTCGCCAACGAGCCGGTGGACATGGACCTGGGCGTATTGCTGGGCAAGCCGCCGCGCATGCTGCGCGATGTCGCACGGCGCAAGCAGGCTTTGCCGCCGTTCTCCGCAGTGGGCATCGATATTGCAGAAGCCTGCACCCGCGTGCTGCGCCATCCGACCGTGGCCGACAAGACTTTTCTGATCAGCATCGGCGATCGAACCGTGGGCGGATTGTGCGCGCGCGACCCCTTCGTCGGACCGTGGCAGACCCCGGTGGCCGACTGCGCCGTGACCCTGCTCGGATTTGGCGAGGTTGCGGGCGAAGCCTATTGCATGGGCGAGCGCGCGCCGCTTGCGCTCATCGACGCCCCCGCGTCCGGACGCATGGCGGTGGGCGAGGCGTTGACCAATCTGGCCGCGGCGCCGGTGGAGTTGTCGCGCGTCAAACTCTCGGCAAACTGGATGGCGGCGGCGGGCCATGCGGGCGAGGACGCCGCGCTCTACGACACGGTGCGCGCAGTTGCGCTCGATCTGTGCCCGGCGCTGGGTATCGGCATACCGGTGGGGAAGGATTCGCTGTCGATGAAAACCACCTGGGAAGATGCCGGACGGAAAAAAGAAGTGGTCGCGCCGCTCTCGCTCATCGTCTCCGCATTCGCGCCCTGCGCCGACGCGCGCCGCGTGCTTACGCCGCAACTGCGCCTGGATGCGGGCGCGAGCGTGCTGATTCTGGCCGACCTCGGCCGCGGCAAGAACCGCCTCGGCGGCTCCATCCTCGCGCAGGTTTATGCGCAGATGGGCGACACGGCGCCCGATGTGGACGATGCGCAGGCGCTGAAGGGTTTTTTCAATGCAGTGCAGGAACTCAATCGCGACGGCCTTCTGCTTGCCTATCACGACCGCTCCGACGGCGGCCTGTTTGTCACGCTGTGCGAAATGGCCTTTGCCGCGCATTGCGGCCTGAGTCTGGACCTGGACGCGCTAGACGAAGGCTGCGACGAAGCGCAACTTCTCGCCGCATTGTTCGCCGAGGAGCTGGGCGCGGTGCTGCAGGTGCGCGCCAAGGATTGCGGCGCCGTGCTCGCGCGCCTGTTTATGGCGGGCTTGCACGCGCGGGCCATAGGCGGCCCCAACGACAACGATGAAATCCGCCTAACGCGCGGGGAGGCGCCGGTGCTCACGGAAAAGCGCATCGCCTTGCAGCGAGCCTGGGCCGAGACCACCTGGCGCATGCAGTCCCTGCGCGACAATCCGCAATGCGCGGATGAAGAGTACGAGCGCATTCTCGATGCGGGCGATCCCGGATTGCACGCGAAACTCACCTTCGAACCGGCGGAGGAAGTGTCCGCGCCTTTCATCGCCAAGGGCGTGCGCCCCAGGATCGCGATCCTGCGCGAGCAGGGCGTGAACGGACAGGTGGAAATGGCGGCGGCCTTCGATCGCGCGGGTTTCGATGCGACCGACGTGCACATGAGCGACATCATCGCCGGGCGTGTCTCGCTCGCGGACTACAAGGGCGCGGTCGCCTGCGGCGGCTTTTCCTACGGCGACGTGCTCGGTGCGGGCGAGGGCTGGGCCAAGTCCGTTCTGCTCAACGCGCGCGCGCGCGATGAATTCGAGGCTTACTTTGCGCGCCGCGACGTGTTCGCGCTCGGCGTGTGCAACGGCTGCCAGATGATGAGCAATCTGCACGAGATCATTCCGGGTGCGGCGCACTGGCCGAAATTTCTCAAGAACCGGTCGGAACAGTTCGAGGCGCGTTTTGTGATGGTCGAGGTGAGCGAAAGCCCTTCCCTGTTCTTTGCGGGCATGGCCGGCAGCCGCATGGCGGTCGCCACGGCACACGGCGAGGGCAGGGCGGTGTTCGCCGACGATGCGGCGCAGGCCAAGGCGCTGGTGGCGCTGCGTTTCGTGGACAACACCGGCGCGCCGACCGAGACCTATCCCGCGAATCCGAATGGTTCGCCCGCCGGCATCACCGGCCTCACGACGGCCGATGGCCGCTTCACCATACTCATGCCGCATCCGGAGCGCGTGTTCCGCAGCGTGCAGCAGTCCTGGCATCCGCAAGGCTGGGGAGAGGATGGGCCGTGGATGCGCATGTTCCGCAATGCGCGGGTGTGGGTGGGCTAGCGCAGTGCGTGATTGACTAGCAGCGCCGCCCCGAGCAGCAGTACCGCGCCGCCCTGATGCGCGGCCCCCAGCGGAACCGGAACCACCAGCAGCAAGGTAGCGATACCCAGCGCAATCTGCGCTACAAGCATGGCGAGGAGCAGGGTGATCGCGAAGCGCGTGCGCGGTGTGAGCGTCTCGCGCTTCGCGCGCAACCAGAACCAGGGCACGAGAACCGCGAGCAGCCAAGCCCCGAGCCGGTGATCGAACTGCACCGCGGCCATGTTGTTGAAGAAATTCAGGTACCAGGGATCGAGCATGAAGATTTCCGGCGGCACCAGGTGACCGTTCATGAGCGGAAAGGTGTTGTAGGCGAAGCCGGCGCGGATGCCGGCCACGAATCCGCCGGTGATTACCATGTAGGCGAGGGTCGCCGTAATGATCCAGGAAATCCTGTGCAGGCGCGCCTGCCGCGCAGTCGTTGCGCTGGCGCCGGGGTAAAGCAAGTCGAGCGCCGTCCACAGCATCGCGGCATAAATCGCAAGTGCGAGGACCAGGTGCGCCGTCAAGCGGTATTGCGACACGCGCGGGTCGTCCACCAGGCCAGATTTCACCATGTACCAGCCCATTGCGCCCTGCAGGCCGCCCAGCACGAATATGCCCGTGAGTTTGAGCGTCAGCGGGCGGTCTATGCGGCCGCTGTGCCAGAACCACAGCAGCGGCAGCAGGAACACCAGGCCGATCATGCGCCCGAGCAGTCGGTGGAAATATTCCCACCAAAAAATTCCTTTGAACTCGTCCAGCCCCATCGCATGGTTGACCTTGCGGTATTCCGGCGTGAGTTGGTACTTGGCAAAAGTCTCCTGCCACTGCGACTCGCTCAGCGGCGGTACTGTGCCTACGATCGGCTGCCACTCGACGATCGATAGTCCGGAGTGGGTGAGCCGGGTCACCCCGCCCACCACGACCATCGCGAATACCAGCGCGCAACAAACGAACAGCCAGACCGCGACAGCGCGTCGCGCCGGCGCTGCGGGTCCGCCTCCGGCATCGTAAGGCCTGTTGTCTGAGGTCAGGGTATTCATAGATGGAATCGGAGGTCAATCGGATGCAGGCGCGTACAAGCATAAGTGTAATCGAATCCGGCCACCGCAGGCCGCGTTGCGACCGCTGTTATCGCCCCTGCCAGGCTGGTGGCATGCGGCTGGCTTCTGCTATAATCCGCACCTCGCGCCTGTAGCTCAGTTGGATAGAGTACTTGGCTACGAACCAAGGGGTCGTGGGTTCGAATCCTGCCAGGCGCGCCATTCAAACAAGGGCTTAGGGAAACCTAGGCCCTTGTCATTTTGGCTTGCT
>JACZJT010000044.1 GCA_014860445.1 Burkholderiales bacterium | reverse complement strand
CCGCCGCGGCTTCGCGCTCCGCCGCCTCGCGCGCCTGCGCCTCGGCGAGGCCCTGCGCTTCGACGTCCGCGCGCACGCGCGCCGCCTCCTCCGCCGCTCGATCCGCTTCGATTCGATCCTGCGCCAGACTGCGCGCGCTGCTCTGTGCAGCGGCGAGTTCGCTTGCGCGCGCCGCCGCTTCGCGTTCGGAAGCCAATTTCGCGTCTACCGCCGCCCGCGCCCCCTCCTCGGCGTGCGCGCGGGCTGCCACCGCCTTGGCCGCTTCGGCATCGGCCTCTGCGCGCCTGCGCACCTCCTCGGCGGCAAGCTTCTCGGCTTGCGCCTGCTCGTGCGCGGCCGCCTCCAGCTCCTGCTCCGCTTGCGCGCGGGCCAGCGCGGCCTCGGCGAGCTTCGCCTCCGTCGCGCGGCGCTGCTGCGCCAGCCCGATCGCTTCCCGCTTCGTGCGCGCACTCGATTCCGCCGCCGCTCCGGCTTCGCGCTCCGCCGCCTCGCGCGTCTGCGCCTGCTCGGTCAATTGTCGCTCAAGCTGCAGCCGCGTCGCATGCGTCTGGGCCGCCGCCGCCTCCGCTTGCGCACGGTCCTCTGCCTGTTCCTGCAGCGCACGCTCCGCCGCGGCCCTCGCCTCGCATTGCTCAAGCAAATGCGCTTCCTGCTGCGCACGCGCGTTCGCAGCCTCTACGGCCTGCGCCTGCGCGAGCTTGTTCGCGTCGGCGGCCGCTCGCCCCTGCGCTTCGGCTTCAGCGCGCGCGCGCGCCGCCTGTTCCGCTGCGCGCTCGGTCTTGATGCGCTCCTGCGCCAGGCTGCGCGCGTTGTTCTCGGCCGCGGCGTATTCTGTCGCGCGCGCTGTGGCCTCGCGCTCGGCGGCGAGTTTCGCTTCCGCCGCGGCCTTGGCCTTTTGTTCCGCGAGCAGACGCCGCGCGGCCGCATCATTGGCGCGCGCCGTCTCTTCGCGCCGCCGCTCTATCTCTTCGCGCGCGACCTGCTCCAGTGCTGCGAGTTGGCGCGCCTCGGCCTCGGCCTGAACCTCGGCTGCGCGCCGCTCCTGCTCCTGCGCCTGGGCCGCCTGCTCGGCAAAAATCCGCGCCTTCGCCTGCACCAGGGCTTGCGCGTCTGCCTGCGTGCGCAGCTCCGCCGCCGCGCGCAGCTCGCGTTCCGCGCTTTCACGCCGCTGCGCCTGGTCGCGCGCCGCTTGCTCCAGCCGCGCTTTTTCGACCGCAGACTTTGCAGCATCGCGCTCGAGCGCAACGCGATTCTGCGAATCGGCGACCAACTGCGCCAACAGGTCCTCGGCCCCTGCGGCCTGCGCCAGCGCGCGCACTTCTTGCGCCGAAAATCTGTCCTTCACCCGACGTTGCTGATCCACCTCGGCGAGCCGCCGCCTCACCTCGGCCCAGTAGCCCTCGTCCTCGGCGGAGTCGCCTTTCGTTGCAGCTTTTTTGGCGGCGGGCGCGTGTGCAGGCGCGGGCTGACCGGCTTTTTCCACTTGGCCGCCGCGCGAATCGCGGCGCTTGCGCTCGGCATTCTTCAGGCGGTCGATCAGGCGGCTCATGCGATGCCGGGTGCGCCCGCGGCGGGCGCTGCGCAACTGGTCCCGTCCTTGACCTCAGGTAGCGGTTTCACGATGGGCTGCAATCTCTATTGAAAGCGAAAGGAAAATCTGCCTGTACGCGTGCACATGTCTTCGGTCGCCATGTGCGGCGGCTGTTCACACCGGTCAGCCCAGATCATACTAGACCGCAATTTATCGGTTAATCAAAATTTTTGAGACGGCTGCGCCTGTAAATTTGTTGACGGCGCGAGCTGTTGCGTTGCACCATCCACTTTCAGTAAAGATAACAGCAATAGCGCGGAATGCCGGTGGCTTCATCGCAGGCTGCGCTGTCGTTTCAATTTCAGAAGAAAAGCGCGCGGGCAGGTTCATTTACTCGTGTAATGCGCTCTGACTCCAAGGTGGCATCATGAAATATTGCGTTGTGGGCGCAGGTTCGATCGGCGGCTTTGTCGGGGCAAAACTTGCGCTCGCCGGCGAGGACGTGACTCTGGTGGCGCGCGGACCGAATCTGCAGGCGATCCGCGCCCATGGCATGCGCGTGATCATGCACGATGGAACCGAGCATGTCGCGCAGAACGTACGCGCGGCAGGAACGCCGGCCGAGGCGGGCGCGCACGACGTCGTCATTCTGGGAATGAAGGCGCACCAGGTGGCGGCCGTGGCCGGAGACATTGCCGCACTTTGCCACGAAGACACCATCATCATCCCGATGCAGAACGGCATCCCCTGGTGGTACTTCCAGCGCCATGGCGGCGAATTCGAAGGGCGCACCGTGACTAGCGTCGACCCGGGGGGCGCGATCGCTGCGGCGGTGGATCCGCGGCGGCTGATCGGCTGCGTCGTCTATCCCGCATGCGAGCTCGCCGCGCCCGGCGTGGTGCGCCACATCGAGGGTGATCGTTTTCCCTTGGGGGAACTCGACGGATCGAGCAGCGATCGCGTCAAAGCGATCGCGGAGACCTTTTCGCGCGCGGGCTTGAAATCGCCGATCCTGGACAATATACGCGCGGAAATCTGGCTCAAGCTCTGGGGCAATCTGACCTTCAACCCGATCAGTTCGCTCACGCATTCCACGCTGGTCGACATCTGCCAGTTCCCGCTCACACGCGATCTCGCCGCGGCGATGATGCGCGAAGCGCAGTCCGTGGCCGGCCGGCTCGGCATCACCTTCCGCGTCACTTTGGAAAAGCGCATCGCCGGCGCCGAGCGCGTCGGCAAGCACAAGACTTCGATGTTGCAGGACGTCGAAGCCGGTCGCGACCCGGAGATCGACGCGCTCGTCGGCTCGGTAATCGAAGTCGGACGCATCGTAGGCGAACCGACACCGCACATCGAGGCTGTGTTCGCGCTGGTGAAACTGCTCGCGCGCACAATGCGCGAAGAAAAAGTCTACATCCGCGCGCATCCGTTCATCGGCTAGGCGCCAATTATCCAGACTCAAAGGAATCCGACCCAATATGGACATACGCTCGCTCATCCGTAAGATCCCCGATTACCCCAGCCCGGGTGACACCTATTACGACCTCACCACGCTGCTCGCGGACGGCCCCGGCTTCCACGCGGTGATCGATCTGCTCGCCGCGCGCTACGCACCGCTGGCGATCAAGAAATTTGCCTGCATGGAATGGCGCGGCTTTGTCATCGGCGCCGCGCTCGCCTACCGGCTGAACGCAGGCTTTGTGCCCATCCGCAAGCTGGGCAAGCTCCCGGGCGAGACGATACACCGCGAGCATGAATTCGGGCACACCTCGGAGCCGTTGGAGATGAGCGTGAATGTCATCGCTCCGGGCGAGGAGGTAGTCCTGATCGACGACATGCTCGCAACCGGCGCGGTGAGCGAAGCCGCCGTCATGCTGATCGGCGAGCTCGGCGGCAAAGTCACCGAGTGCTGCTTCATCCACGAACTCGCGACGCACGAAGGCCGCGCGCGGCTGGAAAAACGCGGGCTCAGCGTATTCACGCTCTGGTCGGATTAGCATGCCGTCCATGACCGTTCTGATTCTCGGTTTGATCGTTTTTCTGGGCGCGCACTCGACGCGCATCTTTGCCGAAGACTGGCGCACGGCGCAGCGCAAGCGCCTCGGCGAGAATGCATGGAAGGGCATTTACTCCGTGGTGTCGATCATCGGTTTCGGCCTGATCGTCTGGGGCTTCGGCCTGGCGCGGCAACAGCCGGTGGTGCTATGGATCGTGCCCGCCGCCATGCGGCATGTCGCGGCGCTGTTGATGCTGATCGCATTCGTGCTGCTCGCCGCGACCTACGTGCCGCGCAACGCGATCAAGTCCAATCTGCACCATCCGATGGTGCTCAGCGTGAAAGTTTGGGCGTTTGCGCATCTGCTGGCCAACGGCAAGCTCGCCGACCTGCTGCTGTTCGGCGCCTTCCTCGCCTGGGCGGTGGCCAGTTTCATCGCGGCGCGGAAACGCGACCGCGCCGCAGGCACGCAATATCCTGCCGGCACTGCCGGCGCCACGGCTGCCGCCGTGGCCGTGGGCGCAACGATATGGGCGGTGTTCGCCATCTGGCTGCACGGCGTGTTGATCGGGGTGCGTCCTTTCGGTTGACCCGCCGCGCCCTGGTTGCGGCCGCGCGATCGAACAGCGATCGGAAGTCGCGCGCCCGCCTCAATCGCGCAAGCGTATCGCCAGGCTTTGAATCGACCGTCCGATCAGCCCCTGCGCATCGAAAATGCGCGCCTCCGCCAGTCCGCCTCCATCCGGCCCGAGCAGCGTGCGCGCGTCTATGCATATCCATTCGCCCCGGGCCCTGCGCAGCAGATTGATGGTCAGATCCGAGTTGACGAAAATGTAGCGATGAAAATCGAGGATGGCGCTGACGCCGTTGCCCGAGTCCGCAGCGACGGCGACGCGTTCCAGCCCGCCCGCCTCTTCGCCCGCGACCAGCGGATGGCGCAGGCGGAACCACACGGCTGACGGGCCGCGAAACGCCACGCCCTGCGCAATGCGGCCCTCGATCAGATCATGGTAGCCGGTCGTCTCGCTCGAAAACAGAAACGGCGCCGGCGCCGACTGTTCGAGCGTGCGTGGCGCCTGCGGCAGCGGATGCCCCGGAAGATCGGTCGGCATGTCCAGTCCGGCTTCACGCTGCGCCACTGCGGTGAAACGGGCGACCTCCTTGCCGCGGGCAATCATCCGCGCGGAAAAATGCGCGACGTTGCGCCCGGCATAATCGGTTTCGACCTCGATCGCGAGTTCGGCGATCGGGATGGGGCGCAACAGGTTGGCCGTCAGCCGCGCGACATGCGTGAGGCCCAAGGCCGCAGCCGCGCGTTCGATACAACGCGCGGCGAGCGCGATCGGCGGCCCGCCGTGCTGGTGGTCAGGATGCCAGGGGCCGCGCGTCAGGTCGGTCGATACATAGGCGCCGTTGTCGAGCGGAACATAGGCGCCGCCCGGAAGCGGCGTTTGTCCATTGTTCGATAAGTGCGTGGCCATCGACGCTCAGATCAGCCGCTCGCGCGCCCGGTCTCGAACCCGGGTTCGGCCGCCACCCCGCTCGAATGCCGGAACACGGCCGTGATACGACGACCGCGGCCTTCCCTGAATACGCGCACCTCGGACATGGCATTACTCCGCAAACGAACTGCTGCGACCGTAGCACAGGCGCTCGCGCAGTGGCAACAAGACCACCGCGATTGGCGCGCGAGTCAGACCGGGCGCTGAAGGCGCAGGCGGCGTTCGCGCCGGAAATGCGAGATTGCCAGCAGCAAGGCCGCCGCCTGCAACAGCGCGCAGAAGTATAGCGGCGCGCCGATGCGCCAATCTCCCTGCGGCAGGCGCGATACCATCACCAGCAGCGGCGCGGCGAGCATGGGTGCAAACACCGAAGTCAGACTGTTCAGTCCGCTCACGGCGCCCAGCGTGCGACCCTGGCTGCGCGCATCGGCCGCGCCGGAAATGATGCTCTGAATGGTGGCCGAGACCGTGGCGCCGAGAAAATTCAGGCCAATAATCGCGAACATCATCCATCCCTGGGTCGCCGCGCCCCAGGCTGCGTAGGCGAGCGTCGAAGACACCAGACCGAGCACGGCCAGACGCTGCGGACTGTAGCGTTTGAGCAGGCGCCCGAGCAACAGGCCTTGCGCGACGGCCGATACCAGCCCTACCGCTGCGAGCGACCAGCCGTTCTCGAGCGGTCCCCAGCCGAACTTGAACGTGGCGTACAGCACCCAGGAGGTGTAGAGCATGAACTGCGCCAATCCGCTGCAGGCGATGACCGCAACCAGGCGCCCCGCACCCTTGAGTTGTCCCAGCCCTCTCAACGAAGCGACCGGATTCAAGGTTTTCCAGACCACTGCGTGCCGGCGCTCCACCGGGAGCGACTCCGGCAGCACCAAATAACCATACAGCAGATTGACCAGCGCCAGACCACCTGCGACATAGAACGGCAGGCGCAGATCGATCGCACCCAGCAGCCCCCCCATCACCGGCCCGAGAATGAAACCCACGCCGAACATGGCGCCGAGCAGACCGAAGCGCTTGGCACGGTCCTCGGGCGGCGTGAAATCGGCGACGTAAGCGTTGGCGACGGAGAGATTGGCCTGCATCGCGCCGCCCAGCAGGCGCACGACGATCAGCATCCACACGGTCGTGGCCAGCGCCGTGGCGAAAAAAGTCAGGGCGAGGCCGCTGATTCCGAGCAGCAATATCGGCCGGCGACCGTACTTGTCCGACAATGCGCCCAGTACCGGCGAGGCGAAGAAGTTCGCCAGGCCGAAGGTAAAGGTCATCACGCCATACCAGAAGGCCTGACCCGCCTGCGAGCCGGTAAGGCTGCCGACCAATGCCGGGAGCACCGGGATCATCAGGCCGATCGCGATCATGTCGATCAATGCGGTCAGCATGATGAAAGGCATGGCGGCGTCGCGCTCGCCACGCGCGACGAACCACTTGAACCCGGTTTTGTTCGCTTCCATGCTCGAACGGTACCAGAGTCGATACGCGGGCGTTCGAATCAGCGGCCCGCGACAGCATCACCCGGCAGACTAATGGTAAAGTTGATCCATCCGCAGCGCAGCGCGCCCGTGCGTTCACGTAAATCAGACCAACCCCCAAAGGACCTGCCATGCCCGACTTGATCCTGCATCACTACCCCACCTCGCCGTTTTCCGAAAAGATACGCAAGATTCTCGGCTACAAGAAACTGGCGTGGAAATCGGTCATCATCCCGCGCATCATGCCCAAGCCCGACGTGGTGGCGCTCACGGGTGGCCACCGGCGCACCCCGCTGCTGCAGATCGGCGCGGACGTCTATTGCGACACGGCGCTCATTTGCGATGTGCTCGAGCGTCGCCAACCGGCACCCAGCCTCTATCCGCAAGGCAGCACAGGCGCAGTAAGAATTGTCGCGCAGTGGGCTGACTCGAGCTTGTTCTGGGCGGCGATGGCGTACAGCTTCAGTCCGGCAGGTGCCGCCTACATGTTCAAGGACCAGTCACCCGAAGAGGCCAAGGCATTCGCCGAAGACCGGGGCAAAATGCGCGCCGGCGCGGCCCGCATGCCCGCCGGCGACGCCACCTCGGCATACAAGTCCTACCTGCGCCGGATCGCGAGCATGGTCGACGACCAGCCCTATGTGATGGGCAAGGCGCCCAGCCTGGCCGATTTCTCGTGCTACCACGCGCTCTGGTTCACGCAGCGCATCCCACCGCTCGCCGGCATCCTGGACGCCACGCCCAGCCTCACCGCCTGGATGGCACGCGTGGCCGCGATCGGGCACGGCGACATGCAGGAGTCCGATGCCGCGGCCGCAATCGCCACGGCCGCACAGTCTCAGCCGGCCGCGGTGGATAAGGAAACGTTCCAGGACGATCACGGCATCGCGCTCGGCAGCAAGGTGACCGTCACAGCAGAGAGTTTCGGCCTGGAGTCTACGGAGGGCGAACTCGTTGCGGCCACGCGCACGCGCTACACCCTGCGCCGCAGCGATCCGCGCGCCGGTATCGTGCATGTGCACTTCCCGCGCATCGGCTTTCAGCTGAAGGCTGTGAAAACGGCGTGACCTGCGCAGAGGAGCCAGCAGAGTGAGCAAACCCATGAAAATCGATTTCGTCTCCGATGTCTCCTGTCCCTGGTGCGTGATCGGACTGAAAGCGCTGGAGGCGGCCATCGCGCAACTCGGCGACGAAGTGAAAACCGACATCCATTTCCAGCCCTTCGAGCTCAACCCGCAGATGCCGCCGGAGGGGCAGGACATCACCGAACACCTGGCCCAGAAGTACGGCGCCACGCCGGAGCAGTCGGAGCAGACACGCGCGATGATCCGAGCGCGCGGCGAGGAGGTCGGATTCAACTTCGCGCTGGACAAGCGCAGCCGCATCTACAACACGTTCGACGCCCACCGGCTGCTGCACTGGGCGGAACAGGAAGGACGCCAGCTGGCGCTCAAGCACGCGCTGTTCGCGGCCTATTTCACGCTGGGGGAGAATCCGGGTGCGCACGAGGTATTGATTCGCGTCGCCGGCGAAACCGGCCTGGACACGGCGCGCGCACGGGAAATCCTCGCCTCGGATGAATATGCCGACGACGTGCGCAGGCAGCAGCGTTTCTATCTCGAGCAAGGCATCAATGCGGTGCCGGCGGTGATCATCAACGACCGCCACCTGATTCAGGGCGGGCAACCGACCCAGGTATTCGAAAAGGCGCTGCGCCAGATCGCCGCCGCGAAATGAGCGTGGGTCCGCGCCCTTCGCGTCCACGATGAAAACCCTGCTGATCGTCTATCACAGCATGACCGGAGGCACGCTGCAGATGGCGCGGGCGGCGGCCGAAGGCGCGGCAACGGAAACTGCGTTGCAGGTGCGCCTGCTTAACGCGATCGACGCCGGCGCAAACGACGTGCTCGGCGCCGACGGTTACATATTCGCTACGCCCGAAAATCTCGCGGCGATCTCCGGCATGCTGAAGGATTTTTTCGACCGGACCTATTACGCGGTGCTCGATCAGATCAACGGCCGCCCATATGCAAGCCTGGTCTGCGCCGGCAGCGACGGCCGGAACGCCGTGCGGCAAATCGAGCGTATCGCCAGCGGCTGGCGCCTGAAGGCGACCGCGCCCGCGCTGATCGTGTGCACACGCGCGCAATCCCCGGAAGACATCCTGCGACCGAAGCAGATCGGCGCCGCCGAGCTGCAGTCCTGCCGCGAAACCGGCGCGGCGATGGCCGCCGGCCTGGTCCTCGGCGTATTCTGACGACACGGTTGAGCGATCGCACGATAGGCGGTACGCTCGACCGGCGCGGCGCCATCGTCGATTACTCTTCGCACGCTCTAAATACAATTCACTCGTTTCAGGATGCTGAATGGACCATCGTTGCCCCCACTGTACAAAAGCTATCGTCAAACGCGGATTGGGCCAAACGGTCATGATCAAACTGGAAATGCAGTGCCCCCACTGCAAGAGCGTGGTCGTCTACAACATTCACAGGCTGGAGCACGCGATCGTTCTGCTCAATTTCGCTGTGATCGTCGTGCTCGCCGCTTTTGCCTATTGGTTTCAAAGCCGCGGTCTGGTCGTGGTGGCCGCCGGCGCCGCGGTGGTCGGTGCGGCGGCGCTACCCGTGCTCGAGCGTACCTACCTGCGAAGCTGGCCGCGCTATGCCGCGATTGATCGGCATCCAAGCGTTTCCCCATGAGCTTGTCGCTGCAGCTCTACTGGTCTTTTCGCAGCCCCTATTCCTATATCGCGCTGCCGCGCATCATCGGACTGACGCGCGACTACGCGCTGTCGGTGGACTTCCGCATCGTGCATCCCGCGGCGCTGCGCAATCCGGACTACTTCCGCGGCATGAACCCGCTCGCGCGCCCCTATTTCATGCAGGATTCCGCACGCGCCGCAGCGTTCCAGGGGATGGCGTTCCGCCGCCCGGTGCCGGACCCGATCGAACAGGACCCGACGACGCTCGCCATTGCCGCCGAGCAGCCGCACGCGCGCCGCCTGGGTCGGCTGGGAATCGCGGCGACGGAACGAGGACGCGGGCTCGCCTTCTGTGACGAGGTCTCCCGTGTCCTCTGGGACGGCAGTGTGGACGGCTGGGACCAGGGCGATCACCTCGCCAGGGCGAGCGCACGTGCCGGACTCGATCTAAGCGAGCTCGAGGCGGCAATCGCCGCCGATCCCGCCCGCCACGAGCAAGCCTTGGAGGACAACGACCGCGCCTTGCGCGCAGCCGGCCACTGGGGCGTGCCGACCATGGTGTTCCGGGGAGAGCCGTTTTTCGGCCAGGACCGCATCGATCTGCTGGTCTGGCGACTGATGCAGCACGGGCTGGCGAAGCGCTGAGCCTGACCGCGTCGCAAGCCCGCGGCCGTTTAGGCCGTTTCGCGGCCCATCACCAACTCGAGGCGTACACGATCGCGTATTCGGATGAATTTTTGCTGCACGGCGATCAATCCTTCATCCTGGAATCTGGAGAAGGTGCGGCTGACCGTCGCCAGTTTGAGGCCGAGGTAGCTGCCGATTTCTTCGCGCGTCATGCGCAGATTGAATTCCGAGGGCGAGTAGCCGTGCGCGGCAAAACGCTTGGACAGATCGAGCAGCAGCATCGCCAGCCGCTCCTCCGCATTCATGGTGCCCAGCTGCAGCATCACCCCCTGTTCGCGCACGATTTCGCGGCTCATCATCTTGTGGAACTGCCGCTGCAGCCCGGGGATTTCCTGGGCCAGCGCCATCAGTCCCGAAAATGGAATCTCGCAAACTTCGCTGTCCTCCAGGGCAACCGTATCGCACGCATAACGTTCCGGACCAATGCCGTCGACGCCCAGGACGTCGCCCGCAATCGCGTAGCCGGTGACCTGGTCGCGACCATCCTCGAGCAGTGAAACGCACTTGAAGAATCCGTAGCGCACACCATACAGCGCGGTAAACCGATCGCCGCTGCGATAAAGGTTTTCTCCACGGCGCACCCGCGTGCGCGTGAACACCATGCGCTCGGCAAGCTGCTTCTCGGATTGCGTCAGCCCGCAACAGGGCACGCACAACTCGCGCAGGTTGCAAGTCAGACAAGTGGTCTTGCACTGGCCGATCCGGACCGGCTCGACGAGCGCTGCCAACGCGCCCGGCGCGCGCGGACGGACTGGAATATTGCGCACTATGGTGCGCACTACGATATCGCTCTTCATCATCCTTTCCGTTGAAAATTGAGAACGTCTTCCCCGCACAGCCTGGAAAGAAACATCATGGCGTGATCACGAATGCGTTGATCGCGGAAGGCGTGTTCGGGTTCGGTTGCGCGGGAAAAACGCTTTCTGTAAGGCAATATTATTTTGTAGAGCGCGCCCGGTTTTGAGTTAGATCAAGCAAGGCGTAGCGCACGCTCCCCGTTTGGCGTCGAAGGCGCGCAAGTTTGCGTTAGATCAAGAAATACGGGGGATCAAGCGCGCGCCGCCGACGCTCCAAGCGGCGCGCCCGCCGCTGAAAACTGCGCGGTTGAGCAATCGGCAGTTTGACGGTACTCTGAGCCAAGGCGGCCCCGAACAATACGATCGCTATTTGTCGTCGGACCCGGCAAACGAACCAAGCGCGGAGAACACATGGAACCCTTGCATCTCGGATTGTTGGTTTGCGCCGCCACGATGGGCGGACGCGCCGGGTCACCGGAACTGCCCGGTGCGGCCACCTTGCGCGAACTTGCGCCCACCGGAACCTTGCGCTTTGGCGTCGTTACGGCACCGGAGCGCACTTCGTTTTTCGTCGTGAAAGGCGCACAGGGCAATCCGAGCGGGGTTCCGGCCGATCTGGGCCGCGCGCTTGCGCGCCGGGCCGGATTGCCGATCGAGTTTCTCGTCGCGCCGAATTCCGGAATCGTCACTGATGCGCTGAGTACGGGCGCGATAGACGCCTCCTTCATGCCGGTGGACGAGGAGCGCAGCAAAAGAGTGGATTTCGGCCCGGTTTATTTCGTCTTCGAAAACACCTACCTCGTGCGAGCGGGCTCCGACATCCAAAGCATCGCCGACGTCGACCGCGCCGGCGTACGCGTGATCGGCATTGCCGGCACCACAACCATACGCACCTCGAGCCGCTTGTTGACGAAAACCACGGTCACACCCGTCCCCGCGGTGGACGAGGCACTGGAAATGCTGGTCGCCGGAACGGCCGATGCGTTCGCGCTCACGCGCGATTCGCTCACGCCGCTGGCGGCGCGCGTGCCGGGCGCTCGCGTGCTCGACGGTGCTTTCCATCGCACCGGCATCGGCATCGCCGTACCGAAGAACCGGCCCGATGCGCTCGCCTATGTCAGCGCGTTTCTGGAAGAGGCCAAAAGCTCGGGCATGGTACGCCGGGCGTTCGACGACGCCGGTCTCAAGGACCTCGCCGTCGCGCCTGCTCGCGAATAGCGGCAGGACTTATCTGGCGAAGGCCGGAGGTGAAAACTATTCCGAGACGCCCGCGCGCAAGGCCTTCAGTTTCGTCGCGACCGTCACGGCATACGAGTCGGTCATCCCCGACACGAAATCGGTAATGGCGAGCACGCGCTCATAGAGGTTACCGGCGGGCCCGCGATCGGCTGACAGGAACTGCCCCGGGAGTATCCCCAGGATGGCGCTAGCGTCGGCTGCGGACGACCCCGCTGCGGCAGCCTCGACCGCGCCTACGAACGCCTGCAACAACTCGCCCAGGATCGCCGCACCCGGGCTTTGCAGATTCAACACGACCGCCGAATGGTAGACGCGATCGCGCGCGATCGCGCGAAACGCTTCCAGGGCCGCCGCGTGCGGGATCACGGCGATGAGTTCCTCGTCGAAGGTCCCGGCCAGCATGGCCGCTTCGCGTGCAGCAAATGCCTGGGCCGCCTCGGTCACCAGCGCATCGATGGTGCGCGCGCGCAGATACTCGACGCGCTTTTCGTCGGTCGAGATCGCCCCGGCCTTGGCCCATGCCGCCTGATCCGCGACCACGCCGCGATACAGCGGCTCGATCTCGCCGTAGCGCATCTCGCCCGCGCGAAAAGCGTCCTCGACGTCGATCACGCAGTAGCTGATGTCATCCGCCGCCTCCACCAGGAACGCGAGCGGATGGCGGCACCAGTAGTGCATGCCCGCGCGGCGGCGGATGAGCCCCACCGCGTGTGCGACCATCTCGAAGCGCTCGCGGTCGGCGTGAAAGAAATTGTGCTTCTTGGTCGAGATACCCGCAGGCCGGGGAAAGGGCAGATGCGCTGCGCGCGGGTATTTCGCCACCGCCGCGAGCGTGGCGCAAGTGAGCTGCATCCCCCCCGCATTGTCAGGCATCCCCAGGCGCGCGAGGATCCTGAAGGTCTGCGCATTGCCTTCGAAATGCTCGAAGTCGGCGCGTTCCTCCGAGCCCAGGCTCGCTAGAACCGAGCGGCCCAATGCGGAATCCTTGAACCAGGACTGGATCGCCGACTCGCCGGCATGGCCGAACGGCGGGTTGCCGATGTCGTGGGAGAGGCAGGCCGCCGCGACGATGGCGCCGAAGTCCGCAGCCGTGTACCCGCTCGCAGACAGTTCCGGGTGCTGTTTCAACACATGGTCACCCGCGAGCACGCCCAGCGAGCGACCGACCGAAGCCACCTCCAGGCTGTGCGTCAGGCGCGTGCGCACATAATCGTTCTTCGCCAGCGGGAATACCTGGGTCTTGTCCTGCAGGCGCCGGAACGCCGAGGAAAAAACGATGCGGTCGAAGTCGCGCTGGAATTCCGAACGCGGACCGGAGTCCGCCGCGGGCGGGCCGCCCAGACGGTGGTGGGAAAGCAAAGCCCGCCAATGCATGCGCTCATTCGACATGGCGAACATCTTACGGGCAAATCGACCCGGACACAGCCCGACGACATGGACATCGGCACGGTGCGGCCAGGCGGCGCCCGGGTGATCCAAAGATTTCCTGCAGGATGGCAAGATCATGCACGCTTGTCCGATAGTCCTTGTTTCCGCCAAACAGCTTGTCGAGAATTCCCATGATGATCTCCTCGTTCTGGACAAGGAAAACCCGACAGCACGCTCAAGCTAGTCGACTACGGGGTGATATCGGGCCCCTTAACCTTATGCCCTATCGAAATAATTTCGAGTTGCGCGGACCTGTCGCAATTTCGCTCCGTCGAGCGGATCAATATGTCCGCAGCCCGGTCGCTTCGATCGCGATCGTGCGAAGCACGTACATTTGCTTACCGTTGTTACACCTCGAAGCCTGTGTTTTCAAAACGCGGCGACTAGCATTGCACCATGCGCTCCGCGAACAGAGCGCAGCAACTAAAGCACTTCTCATTCAAATTGGAGAACGGCATGAAAATCAAAAAAGTTGTTTCCGCCATTCTGGCGATGTCACTGGCCTCGAGCGGACTCGCTTTCGCCCAGGATCGCGGTGATCGCAACGACCGCGGCCGCAGGGAACAGGTGCAACGCAGCGAGCATCAGGATCGCCGCCACGACGAGCGTCGCTACAACGGCGGGCGGCGGTATGAACGCGGCGCGGGACCGAATCACGCCTACTACAGAGGGGATCGCCTGCCGGCGCATTACCGTCACCGCAGTTACGTAGTCGACAACTGGCGCAGCCACCGGCTGAGCGCGCCGCCACGCGGTTACCACTGGGTCCAGGTCGGCGGGGATTTCGTTCTGGTCGCAATCGCGTCGGGCATCATTCTGCAGCTACTGCTGAATCATTGAGGCCCCTCGTCGGCCCCCTGCCCCGGGAGGAAGGATAGACTTTACCGGTGCGACGAGCGCCACTCCCAGGGCGGCACGGGCCGGGCATCGCGCCACAAGCGCAGTTTGCGCTCTCGCGCCTGCTTCTCTGCGAGTTCGTAGAGTTCGCGATCTTCGGGAGACTGCGCGTTGGCGGAGGGGCGGTCCCACCAGGCGAGGCCGGCGCGAATCTGCTCCAGCCCGGCATCGTGTCCGTCCACGTACACCTTGCCAACCAGCATGCCGCGACGCGCGTACTTGTCCGCCTCGATAATGGCCTCGCGCTCGGTGATCCATTTGGCGAGGTTCTCTTTCGAGCGGAAGCCGAAGGCCTGCCCCCGCTCCGGCGCGTCGATCCCGGCCAGCCGGATTTTATGCCGCTGTTGATTGGCGTCCAGGACCGTGATGGTGTCGCCATCGACCACGTCGATTACCGTGCCGGTGAATTCCGCATGGGCCGGAAAAGAAAAAGCCACCGCGAGGGTGGCTGCGGCAATGGCGCGCACGCGTTTCACAAAGCTGCCCCTGGCCCTGCCTGTTACGCGCCAAGTTGCGGCTAGCTGGCCGCCTTTTTTGCCACGTCCGCGACCGTCTTCGCGGCTTGCCCCCGGAGCTTTTTCGCGCGTTTTGCTATCCCGGCGAGCTGTTTCTTTGTTCTTTGCTTTGTCCGCCTGATCTTCAGCATCTGAGCGTGACCCATGACAACCTCCAGTCGATATGCAATTGTATTGCGCCCTAGTCTGACCCTTTTCCGCGTACTTGGCTATTGCCCGTGTGGCGGCCGCTCAGGCGACGCGGTCGCGCGGTTCCCTGCCTGCGAACACGGCATCCAGATTGTCGAGTGCGCGAAATCCCATTGCATCCCGTGTTTCTTTGGTGGCGCTGCCGATGTGCGGCATCAGAAACACGTTGGGCAGGGTCCGGTATTCCGGATGTATATCGGGCTCGTTGTTGTACACGTCGAGCCCGGCTGCCGTAAGCTTGCCCGACTTGAGCGCGGCGACCAGGGCGTCGTCGTCGATGACCACGCCGCGGCTGGCATTCACCACGATTGCGCCGTCGGGCAACAGCGCGATGAGTTTCGCGTTCAGCAGCTTGATGGTTTGCGGCGAGGCCACGCAATGCAGGGCGAGAAAATCGCAGTGCGGCATCAGCTCCGCCGGCGTCGCATGAAAGATGGCGCCCTCTTCGAGTTCGGCGGGCGCCCGCTGGATATCGTTGTAGTGGATTTCCATGTCGAAGCCGCGCGCGCGTTTCGCGACGACGCGTCCGACCCGGCCGAAGCCGAGTATGCCCAGTCGCTTGCCCGTCACCTGGGTGCCCACCATGAAACTCGGGCTCCAGTCCTTCCACTCCCGCGTGCGCACCAGGCGTTCGCCCTCGCTTGCTCGCCGCGCCGCACCCAGCATCAGCATCAGCGTCAGTTCCGCCGTGGCGTCGGACAGCACTTCGGGTGTGTTGGTCACGATCAGGCCGCGCGCCTTTGCAGCCTGCGTATCGACGTGGTCGTAGCCGACCGAAAAATTCGCAATCACGCGCACGCGCTTCGGCAGGCGCGCAATCACGTCGGCGCCGAACTTCTCCGTGTGGCAGGGCATGATCGCATCGGCGTCCCTGGCGCGTTCGATGATCTCGTCGGCCGAATAGAGAACGTCGTTTGGATTCAGGATCGGGGTGTAGTCCCGGCGCAAACGCTCCTCGACGCGATCAGGCAGCTTGCGTGTGACAAGGACGACGGGCTTCATGGTTCAATCTCCCTAAAAGATGCACGCCCCTAGCGCGAGCGGGCGGCTTTGACGAAATCCAGCGATGTCTGAAACAGTGCAATGTCTTTTTCGTACTCGGCTGCATCGGCGCGGTTGATCTGCACCCATTCCCTCGAACTCGCGAGTCCGCCTGGCTGAAACGCAACGATATTGTCGCGCGAGAACTGCAGTTCGGTCGCTGTCGCCACCGGCAGACGCAAGCCCACGCCATCACCGCTGATGCAGGCGAACATTTTGTCGCTGACGAAATAGGCGTCGAGGCCGTTGATTTTTCTCGCGCTCGCGCCGGGAAGCGCGAGCAGCAGCGCGTCGATCTGCGCCTTGCGGCTGGACGCGGGCGTGTTGGCGCTCATGCCGCCCGCCCCGGCAGCGTGGGCACCAGCGCCACGCCGGCCCGGCGCATCGACCACAGGGCAAACGCGCGCTTCCAGTCGGCGTTGGTGCCGATCGCATCGACCGGCACCGTAACCGCGTAACCGCGGCGCAAGGCATCGAGTGCGGTGGAGCGCACGCAGCCTTCGGCAAACACGCCGAAGATGTAAATGTGGGCGACGTACGCCGACTTCAGCAATGCGTCCAGCTCCGGATTGGAAAACGCGCTCGGTGCCGCCTTGGCGATGATCTTTGCGACGCCCTTCGGCTGCAGCCGCCGGTCGAGTTCGGCGCCGGTGGACCCGTCGACGGCAGCGTGGCGCCGGAAAAAATTCGCGATGCGCGCCGAACGCGGAAACCGGTTCACCACGACGACGCGCAAGGCCGAATCCAGCAGCGTGCCGCCGAAAACCTGGTTGGCCGTGGCGACGATGCACTCGGCATCGTTCGCGGCGACGGGCATCTTCGCCCCTTCCGGAGCGAGAAAATCAGTCTGCAAATCCATGAGCAACACGGCGGAACGGGACGTCATCGGCTAGGCCTGATATTTTCTAGGGACCCAAGGGTCCGCTTAGGGAAGAAGTGACAGCGTTTTGCACTGTCGGGCGCTTGCCCTTCGGTTGCGGACGGCACCGGCATCCGTAAAGGATGGCCGCGCCCGCTCAGAAAACAATATACCTGAATACGCGCGCCGATGGAGGCGACCTGTAGAGCCGTTGCCAGCTACATCGCACGCGCACAAGCCGCGCCTTGCTGACGGGTGTTCGACAAATTGTCGAATTGCCGTCAGCAATGCACCCGAATTCGATCGGCGAGCGCGCTCACCGCCAGCAACGCCGGCACGACATGACACGGGCATGCATCGCAAGGACCTGCAGACTTCGCTTCAACTGAAGCGCCGAACTATCCAAGCTGTATGGTTTTTTGCGAAGCCGGAAAATGGCGGCCAGCAGATCCCCTGTTCGCGCATGCAGTCGATGTGCGAAGACGCGGCGATTCGGGCACGGAATCTGCAATGGAAGCACACGAAGTTGGCAATTTTACGGAACGGGACGAGATCATGAACGCAGGCTTGCTGCCCGGAATTGCTTTCAACCGTCCCGGCATATTTGTAGGAGACCGCCAATGACCCGCCGAATCTATCTCGCCTGGCGCCTGTACATGGGACTGAACTATTCCTGGCGTCTCGCCTGGCACAAAGCCGCGTACCAGCAAGCCTTGTAAAACGCCACAAGGTCCGCAAGCGTCGGGCCGCGATGGCCCGTCCTCTCCTGCGGAAGCGCATTCCGCACGCCACGTCGTCGCGTGCCCGCACCGGATTGCGGCCGGCACGCTCGGCGGAACGCGACGATGGCCCTTGGGCCGCCGCGTCGACTATCATTCGACGTTCCCGCCAAACGAGAAAGCATCGACCCATGCCCGCAGCAGCAATATCCGTATCCGAAGTGTTGAAACAGCGCGCCTCCGTGCGCGCGTTCCGCAACACGCCCGTGCCGCAAGCCGTGCTCGACGAAATTTTTTCTCTGGCGCAGATGGCCCCGTCCAACTGCAATGTGCAGCCCTGCCGCGCCTACGTCGTGTCCGGCGCGAAAAAGGATCAGCTGAAACAGGAGCTCGTGAGTGCCGTCATGAGCGGCGCTCCGCCCAACCCGGACTTCGAGTGGAACGTCAAATACGAAGGCGTGCACCGCGAGCGCCAGTTCGGCTCGGCCAACGCGCTTTACGGCGCGATGGGCGTCGAGCGCACCGACAAACCTAGCCGCCAGATCGCCATGCTGCGCAACTGGGGGTTTTTCGACGCGCCGCACGCAGCGTTTTTCACCATGGCCAAATATCTCCAGATCACCGGCGCAGTCGATCTGGGCATCTATGCGCAGACGCTGGCACTGCTGATGGCCGAGCGCGGCATTTCCAGCTGCATGCAGGGCGCGCTCGGCGTATATCCAGATCCGGCGCGCAAAATGTTCGGCTTGTCCGAAGACACCGGCATTCTGTTCGGCATGTCCTTCGGCTACCCCGAGGACAATGCCCCCGCCAACAAAGCGCGCACCGATCGGGTCGCCCTGGACGCCACGGTTCAGTTTCTGAGCTAAGTCGCCGCCGGCCGCTACGCGCCCGATACGTCGTGATACGAATGCCGGTCCCTATGTACGCTAGCGCATAGAGCGCCGCGCGCGCAAAGCGGAAACTGGGGGCACCAGCAGCGTATTGGCGCAGACATTCGCTTGCAAAGACCTGATCGCGGAATGCCGGCGATCAAATGCGGCATGCGCGCGCTGGATTCGCGCCGTGTCCGCTTCGGGCGGCGCCAACCAAAAGCGGGAGCTAGTCATGAGACAGCTGAAACTGATTGCGGCAGCACTGGCAGTATGCACATTGAGCGCCTGCGTGGGCTTCATCGTGCCCCTGCCCGGATCCAGTACGACCACCACGACGACGAGCACGCAGGACGACAGCAACAGCCAGCGCCGCTGAACGCAGTGCACCGCGCACCCCCCGCGTGACGACGATGCAGGCGTGCGCGCTATCGCTTTCCGACGCAGTGGAATACTCTGAGTGCCATGATGACACCAAATCCGAATAAGCCCTTCGCCATGATCCGCGAATTTCACCTCGCCGACTGGTTCACGCTCGCCAACGCGGTCTGCGGCATCGGCGCGCTGTTCTCCATGATGACTTACCTGCAGACGGAGGACATCCGGCATGTGTATTTCGCCTGCGGCCTGGTTCTTGCCGCCCTGATCTTCGACGTGCTCGACGGCCGCATCGCGCGCTGGCGGCAGAAGACCTCGGCAATGGGGCGCGAACTCGACTCGCTCGCCGATGTGATCTCCTTCGGCGTCGCCCCGGCGGTGATCGCCTACGGCTGCGGCATGCAGGGCCTGTACGACCGCGTCATTCTCGCCGCGTTTGTCGCCTGCGGCGTCTCGCGGCTGGCGCGCTACAATGTGACCGCCGAGTCGATGTCCGACGAGGCGGGCAAAGTAAAATATTTCGAGGGCACCCCGATTCCGAGCTCGCTGCTGCTGGTGCTGCTGCTGTTCGTGGCGGCCTGGCAGGGCGCGGTGGGCGATGCCCTCTGGTTCGGGAGTTTCGTGTTCGCCGGCTTTACGCTGCATCCGCTGGCGCTGGTGTTCGCGCTCTCCGGTTCGCTCATGGTCAGCCGCATACGCTTTCCCAAACTCTGAGGGCCGCGACCGGCCAAAGCGGCGGCGGCTTCCATCGAGGAATGGTGCATGTCGCTTTCAGCCACTGAAATTGACGAACTGCGAACGGCGAAGCGCTTGCTCGAAACTCCCGGCCTGGCCGCCCGCATCAGCAACTACGTCGGCACGCCGATCGAGAAGGGATTTGCGCTGCTGCCCAAGCGGTGGAACGCGCTGGTGAATACGGCAACGCGCAAATCGATCGCTGCGGCGCTGGACGCGGCGCTCTGGACCATGGACAAGCGCGACGCGCCCGCGCCCTCGAACTGGTGGCACAAGCTGGCGGTCGGGGCCACCGGCGCAGCCGGCGGCGTGTTCGGCCTGCCGGCGCTCGCGCTCGAGCTTCCCGTATCCACCGCGATCATGCTGCGCTCGATCGCGGACATCGCGCGCAGCCAGGGCGAGAACCTGGGCACGCCCGAAGCGCGACTCGAATGCGTACAGGTATTGGCGCTGGGCGGCGGCTCGAAAAACGACGACGGCAGCGAGACCGGATACTTCGCCACGCGGACGGCGCTGGCCAAGGCCGTTTCCGATGCGCTGAAGCATCTCGCCCGCAGCAGCCTGGCACATCAAGGCGCGCCGGCAATGGTGCGCCTGATAGCCTTGATCGCCGCGCGCTTTTCCGTCGTCGTATCCGAGAAAGCCGCCGCGCAGGCGGTGCCGGTCCTGGGCGCGTTCGGCGGCGCGGCCATCAACACCGTGTTCATCGACCATTTCCAGGACATGGCCAAGGGCCATTTCATCGTGCGCCGGCTCGAGCGCGCGCATGGCGCCGCGGAAGTCGAACGCACCTACGCCGGGCTGCCCCCGGCGCGCTAGACTCCGGACAGGATCATGGGAAAATTTTTCAGCGGCATCTTCAGATGGCTGTTGCGCCAGGCGGCGACACTGCTGCTCATACTCGCCGTGCTGATCGCGGGGGTGTGGCTGCAGGACGGATTGAAAAACGTCGTGGATCTCCAGGGCGATCGCGCCACCCTGGTCGCGCGCATGGAAGCGCTGTCGCAGCAAATCCAGGCGCAAACGCGCGACGCCGCCGCGCGCACGAAGAAGGCCGCATTCGCCGTTCAGCACATGGGATCGATTCTGGAGCAGGCGCGCGCCGAGCGGCAGCAACTCAGGGACGCGCACCCGCTGGCGCGCAACATTCCGCTGTCGGAGGCCTGGATAGAAATCACCCTGCTCGACCAGGCGATCGCGAGCTACCAGGAAATCGTCGATCGGCAAACCCGGTCGATCGCGACCTGGAAAAACGAGTTGAACGCCCAGGTGGCGCAGAACCAGGGCGGCATCGGACAGCTGCGCAAACAGATCGCGGAGGTCGACGACAAGCTCAAACAGGATTATTTCGCGCGCCTGATCACCGTCATCGGGCAGAAGCTGCCGATCGCGCTCGGCGTCCTGCTCGGCGTTCTGCTGGTGCCGATCGGCATCAAAGTGTTTTTCTATTTCGTCATCGCGCCCTGGGCCGCGGCGCGACCGCCGATACGACTGTTGCCGGCGGCGTCCGGAAGCATCCGTTCACCGTCCGCGACGATCGCGGCAGGCGGCCGCGGGAAAATGTCCGCCGTTTCGCTGCCGGTCGTGCTCGCAGCGAACCAGGAATTGCTGATCCAGCCCGAGTATCTGCAGAGCACCGCGCTGCAGGCGGAAAAAAAGACCCGGTGGTTGCTCAATGCACGCATTCCGTTCTCGAGCCTGCTCTCGGGCATGTACATGCTGACCCGGGTCGGCCCGGCCGGAACGGCGCCGGTGGTGATTTCGGCCACCAAGGATCCGCTGAGCGAGGTCGGCATCATCGAGCTGGCCGAGGGCGCGGCTTTCGTGTGCCAGCCGCGCTCGCTGGCCGCGGTGATCCAGGAGAGCGACAGGCCGATACGCATCACGCGCCACTGGCGTCTGGGCAGCCTGCAAGCCTGGCTCACGCTGCAACTGCGCTTCCTCGTGTTCCATGGACCGGGGCAGCTGGTGATGAAAGGCTGCCGCGGCATCCGCATCGAATCGGCCGGCGGCGGGCGTCTGATCAACCAGGCCGCCACCCTGGGCTTCAGCGCCAATCTCGATTATGCCAACACCCGCTGCGAGACCTTCGTTTCCTACTGGAGCGGCAAGGAGGACCTGTTCAACGATTTGTTCACCGGCGCGGCCGGCGTGTACGTCTACGAGGAAATGCCGGACCTGAAACGCAAGGGCGGCATCACCGGGCGCGGGCTCGAGGGATTCAGCGATGGCCTGCTGAAAGTGTTCGGCGTCTAGCTCCGGACCGCGCAGCGATCTCCTGCGCTATGTACGCCAGCGCATAGAGCCGCGGCGCCGCGAAGCGGAAACTTGCGTCTGAACGCGGTCTCTCCGCGCAACAGATGCAAGGAGCCACAGTGAAATCCAGCTCGAGCGCAACCGTTAAAGCTTTTGTCATGTCTGGCCTCGTCTTCGCACTGGCGGCATGCGGCGGCGGCGGCGATGGCGACGCCGCCCCGGCCCCCGATCCCGCCACCAGCGCCGAAGGCCTGTGGATCGGCAGCACCAGCAGCTCGCGTACCCTGACCGCATTCGTGCTCGACGACGGCAGCTATTGGCTGCTGTACTCGCTGCCCCACGCGAGTTCGTTTATCGCCGGCTTCGTTCAAGGCAGCGGCAGCGCGCTCAACGGCAGCTTCTCCTCCTCCGACGGCGTGGACTTCAATATTGAAGGTCAGGGCGTCAACAACGCCACGGTTTCCGTAAGCTATAGGGTCAGGCAAAGCTTCAACGGCTCGGTAAGCTACCCTAGCTTGAATCAGTCCTACACTTTCACCAGCAGCTACAACCCGGACTACGAACAAACCCCCAGCGTTTCTGCAATCTCCGGCACCTACACCGGCGTCGCGTCCGTTGCCGGCAAAGACGAATTGAGCAGCATCGTCATCAGTGCGCCGGGCGTGGTCGCCGGCACCGCCCTCGGCAGCGGCTGCAAGTTCCTCGGAACCGCCCGGCCGCGCTCAAAAGGCAATCTGTACGATGTGTCGGTCAAGTTCGGCGGCGGTGCCTGCGCGAGCGGCACCAGCACGGTCGCCGGTATCGGCTACTTCGACTCGGGCGCAAAGCGGCTGTATCTGGCCGCGCTCAACGACACCCGCAGCAACGGCCTCATCTTCGTCGGCATCAAGCCCTGATCCTCGAACCGGCGCGAGCTGCGCCGGTGCGCGCCCGGAGTTGACGGGACAGGCACGAAGAGCAGCACATGCTCTAGTTCGACATGTGCGATCATCTTGTTGAAATACCGGGGCCGGAATACGTTTTCCCTGGCGGTTTGCGTTCTCCATGCGAAAATTTCGCTAACCCGGTTATTTACCAGGCACGAGGAGCGAAGCCGCACATGAGTACCCAGCGCACACAACGCACAAGCACCCGCCGCAAACCGCGCATCGGCCTCGCCCTGGGCAGCGGCTCGGCACGCGGCTGGGCGCATGTGGGCGTGATCCGCGCGCTGGAGAGCGCCGGCATCCGGCCCGACCTGGTGTGCGGCACCTCCATCGGCGCGCTGGTGGGCGCGGCCTATGTCGCGGGCGAGCTCGCGGCGTTCGAACAATGGCTGGTAGGCCTGGGCATCCGGGACGTGCTTGGACTGCTCGACGTGCGCATGAGCGGCGGCATGATCAAGGGCGAGCGCCTGGTCAAATTCCTGAACAAGCACTTCATCGACCGTCCGATCGAGGAGCTGCCCATGCCCTTCGGCGCGGTGGCCACCGCGCTGGACACCGGCACCGAGGTATGGCTGCGCGAAGGCTCGACCATCGAGGCGGTGCGCGCCTCGATCGCGCTGCCCGCATTGTTCAGGCCGGTGGTGCACGAAGGACGCGTGCTGGTGGACGGCGCGCTGGTGAATCCGGTGCCGGTGTCGCTCGCGCGCGCGATGGGTGCCGATCTCGTGATCGCGGTCGACCTCAGCTCCGACGTCCTCGGACGCCGCCTGCGCGCCGAACCCGAGGCCGAAGCGCCCGCCGCCGAAATCAGCGAATGGCGGCGCAAGCTGCAGGAGCGTCTGAGCACGCTCATGCCCGCGAAAGAGGACGACGACGAAGACGATGCGCCGCGTCTGCCGTCCATACTCGAAGTCGTGGCCACCAGCATCAACATCATGCAGGTGCGCGTCACGCGCAGCCGCATGGCGGGCGATCCGCCCGATGCGATCGTGTCGCCGCGCCTCTCCCACCTCGGCCTGCTCGATTTTCACCGTGCCAAGGAAGCAATCGAAGCAGGCGAATTCGCCGTGCAATCCGCGCTCCCGAGCCTGAACGCGCTGCTCAAACGCGCGCGATAAGGCCCGGCGCCGCACGCTTCTTCACGCGCCCGCACGCAGCTCGACCTCCTTTTCTTGCGATAATGTCAAACATTTAAATCGCAACACGCTTATTCCGCCTATATCTCCGCCACGCGTCCATGCTAAAATTGGTAAATACACGAGGAGGCTAAGCCCATGACCGCCAAATCCCCCAGCGCCCCCCTGCGCGCGCAGCTGCGCGAGCGCATCCTCAGCCGCATCGTAGAATTGAAGCTCAAGGACGTCGATGCCGCCGAACAGCTCGGCCTCACGGCCGGACAGATGAGCCGGCTGCGCCAGGGCGAAGACATTTTCACCCTCGACCGTCTCATCGACGCAGCCGCGCACATCGGCATCAGCGTACGCATGAGCGCGACGCGACCCTACGGCCAGGGCTGAGTGCGGTGGCGGAAACGGCGCACACCGGCGCACAAATCGAAGTCAGCAATGCGATGTTCCTGGCCGGCCGCGGCGCGGTGATCGTGGGCCACGTGCGCGCCGGCACCGTGCGCATCGGGCAGCTGAGCGCGCCGCTCGCGCTGGGCGGCGAAGCGGCACGGCGCCTGGAAGTGAGCGTGATCGAGCGCCTGTCTTCGATGGACGGCCGCGCCCAGGCCGTTGGCATCGCGTTTCGCAACGCACCCGAACTCAGCGAACTCAAGCGCTGTCTGCCCGCCGGCAGCATGCTGCTGCTCGAAGACCCGGCTGCCGAAGCCGCATGAGCGACAAAACAACTGACGCGGCGCGCGCGATCCACAAGCGCGCGATCGTCGCCATCGCCACCGCCACCGGCAGCACCGCGCTGCTGATGAATGTGTGGCTGCCGTTCCTGCCGCTGTACATGCTGCAGGTCGGCGCCAAGGACGACGCCGCGGCCCTGTTCTGGGTGGCGGTCGGGGCGAGCGCGCAGGGCGCGGGACGCTTGATCGGCGGACCGCTCTGGGGGCTGCTTTCGGACCGGCTCGGGCGCAAGAAAATGTTCGTGCGCGCGGTGTATTTCGCCGCGCTCACCGCCTTCGTGCTCAGCATCATCAACGCGCCCTGGCAGGTCGGCATCGCGCTCGGGCTGCAGGGCCTGCTCTCCGGATTCGTTCCCGCGGCGGTGGCGCTGATGAGCGTGAGCGTGCCCGACGCGAAGGTCAGGGACGGACTGAACGCGGTCTCCGGCGCGCAGTACCTGGGCAGCGCGATCGGCCCGGCGGTCGGCGCGGCCATGGCGATCGCGTTCAGCTATCGCGGCGCGATCTTCGCCTCCGGGCTGCTGATCGCGGCGGTGGCGACCGCGGTCATCTTTCTCGTGCCGGCGGACAAAATCCGCAAGAAGGAACTCGACGCGAGCGGCGCCGCCATCGCGCTGACGCCGTTCAAACCGACGCTGCAATTCGCGCTGGCGGTGTTGCTGTTCTTTGCACTGTTCGCATTGACGACCTTCCGCTCCGTCGCGGCGCCGATCGCGCTGAAGGATATTGCGGGCACCGGCGTGACCGAAGCCACCGGCATCGCATTCACGCTCGGCGGCATCGCCAGCGCCCTGGGCGTATGGATATTGTCGACGCCGTATTTCCGCCGCTGGCGATTGCGCGACATGCTCGCCGTCATCTGCGTGCTCACGGCGCTCGCGCACCTGATGCTCGCGCTGAGCAGCTCGGTCTGGCTGTTTACCGTCGCCTTCACGCTCGCCTCTTTCCTCAACGCGTCGATGATGCCGGCCACCAACACCATGATTGCGCTCAACGTCAACCGCGAACGGCGCGGCACCGCCTTCGGCATCGGCAGCAGCGCGCAGGCGATCGCGTTCATGGTCGGCCCGATGGGAGCCGCGATGTTTGCCAAGTTCTCGCTCAACGCAGGGTTTGCCACCGCAGGCGCGCTGATGCTCGCGCTGGCGGCGCTGGTGGCACTGGCGGTGCGGGAGCCGGCGGGGGAGAAATAGCGGGCCGCGCGCTTACTACCGCGCAGCCTTAGGCACTTGCCACATCGAGTATCAACTTTGGCAAGTCGCTACGCGGGCCGGGTTGATCCCTAGTCTGCTTAGCGCTGCCGCTTCAACGATGCCCCCAACCTCGACCGTGGCCGCCACCGCGGCCACCACCATGTCCCCAGCCTCCGCCATAAATCCCGATCCCGACGGATGGCCCGACGTAGGCCGGCTCGTAGTAGCCGGGGCTGACCGGGACCACCATGCATCCGCCCAGCAGGGCCAGCATCGCTATGAGAAAAGTCGCTTTGATCGTTTTCATGATTTTGTTCTCCTTGCCGCAAGTCTAGGCACTAATTCAGCGGCAGTCGCCCGAAACGGGTAACAATGATGTAACAGTTTGTTGCAGGCGGGCGGGTTACGCGTCCGGCCTCATCCCCGCAACGCTCGAATAGGGGACGTTCTATCATGTCGAATATTGATCGCCCGGCGAGAATCAGGGTTCGGCCCCGATTCCCCGCATGCGCGAAGGCCAACTGGAAGCGGCGATGCCGATCAGGGAAGAACTCATTGCTCAGCGCGTCCCGGTCAAGATCTGGACCGACGACGCCGACGCGAATTCGAAGCGCCAGCTGGAGAACCTCGCCAGCCTGCCCATCATCCACCACCACGTCGCCGCGATGCCCGACGTACACCTGGGCATAGGCGCGACCATCGGCTCGGTGATCGCGACGCGCGCCGCCATCATCCCGGCCGCGGTGGGCGTGGACATCGGCTGCGGCATGGTGGCCTGCCGGCTGTCGCTCTCGGGGAACCAGCTCGAAGAACGCTCGCTCAAGAAGCTGTTCGACCAGATCAGCCGCGATGTGCCGGTCGGGCGCGAACAGCACAAGGACAGCCGCGCGTTGACGAGCGCGGCGCGACCGTTCGCGCGGCGGCTCGAGGCGATGCTGCGCAAGCATCCACAGCTGTTGAAGTCGGTCGGCAGGCATTCAAAATGGGTCAATCAGATGGGCACGCTGGGCGGGGGCAACCATTTCATCGAAGTGTGCCTGGACGAATCGAACCGCATCTGGGTGATGCTGCACTCGGGCAGCCGTGGCATCGGCAATGCGCTCGCCACCTATTTCATCGCGCTCGCGCGGCGCGACATGGAGCGCTTGATGCTGCAGCTTCCCGACCGGGACCTCGCCTATTTCGAGGAAGACGGCGAACATTTCGACGACTACATCGAAGCGGTGGGCTGGGCGCAGGAATACGCCATGCAAAACCGACGCGAAATGGTCGACCTGGTGCTCGCGGCGCTGAAGCGCCACCTGCCGGGATTCGAAGTGACGAGCGAAGTGGTGAACTGTCACCACAATTACGTCGCGCGGGAGCATCACTACGGCGCCGATGTATGGCTCACGCGCAAGGGCGCGATCCGCGCGCGCGCCGGCGACCTCGGCATCATCCCGGGGAGCATGGGCGCGAAAAGCTACATCGTGCGCGGCAAGGGCAGCGCGGAGAGCTTCGATTCCTGCGCGCACGGCGCCGGGCGCAGGATGAGCCGCAGCGCGGCGAACAAGCAGTTTTCCGCGGCGGATCTGGTGCGCCAGACCGAGGGCGTCATCTGCCGCAAAGACAAGGGCGTGGTCGACGAGATTCCCGGCGCCTACAAGGACATCGATACGGTGATGGCGAACCAGGCCGATCTGGTCGAGGTGCTGCACACGCTGAAACAGCTGCTGTGCGTAAAGGGCTAGGCGTGCCGGCACCATGCCGGGCCAAGCTGGGGTAAAGTGCGCGGCTGGCGGCGAGTAGCGACGCACCGCGCAATCAAAGGAACATCATGGATCTGAATCTGAAAGGCAAACGCGCGCTGGTCACCGGCGGCTCGAAGGGCATCGGCAGGGCCTGCGCGCAGGTGCTGGCCGAAGAAGGCTGCATCGTGACCATCGCCTCGCGCGACGCAACCGCGCTCAAGGCCGCGGCCGCGGGCATAAAGACAAAAACCGGCGTCGAGGTGCAGTGGAAAGCCGCCGACCTGTCGCAGCGCGGCGTGGCGGAATCGCTCGCAGCCGAAGTGGGCGATCTGGACATACTGGTCAACAACGCCGGCGCGATTCCCGGCGGCGACTTGCAGACGGTGGACGAAGACACCTGGCGCCGCGCCTGGGATTTGAAGGTGTTCGGCTACGTCAACCTCACGCGTGCGGTGTATGCGCGCATGAAGGCGAAGCGGGCCGGGGTGATCGTCAACGTGCTCGGCAATGCGGGCGAAAAACTGAACGCAGCCTATATCGCGGGCAGCACGGCGAATGCGGGACTGATGGCGTTCACGCGCACGCTGGGTGGCGTCGCACCCGCGGACGGCATCCGTGTCCTCGGCGTGAGCCCCGGCCCGGTGGCGACCGACCGTCTATTGTCGCTCTACAAGCAGATGGCGGCGGCCAAACTCGGCGACGCCAATCGTTACGAGGAGTTGTTCAAGGGCATGGCCTTCGACCGGCCCGCGAGTGCCGATGAAATCGCCTGGACCGTGGCCTTCGCCGCCTCGCCGCGCTCGTCCTACACCAGCGGCGTCTACATCACTGTCGACGGCGGGCTCGCGGCAAAATCCTGAGGCGGGACCGGAGGGAAAGGTGGCGCAGGCCGCGTACCCGAGTCAGCGGCGCGCCGGGCTCAAAGCCCGGCGGCGCGCCAATCCGGGTTGGGCTCGGCCGGCTCGCTCGCGTATCCGGCGGCTTGCACCGCGACAATGGCGCAGTATTCGTCCTTGTCGGAGGCATCGCCGCTGATGCCGACCGCGCCGATGGCGGCGCCCGCCGCATCGAGAATGAGCACCCCGCCGGGCACCGGTATGAAGCGTCCGCCGGATGCCGCCGCCAGCGCATTCTGGAAACCGGGCCGCGAGGCCATGCGGTCGCGTATGCGCCGCGAGGACATACCCATGCCGAGCGCTGCCGCGGCCTTGCCGACGGCAATGTCATGGCGCAGCACACCGCTGCCGTCTTCGCGCTTGAACGCGACGAGATTGCCGCCGGCATCGAGCACGGCAACCGCCAGCGGCAACATGCCTTCACGAATGCGTGCGGCGATGGCCTGATCGACGATGGCGGCTGCGGCGGCAAGTGCGAGGCTGGAATGAACCGAGTGTAATTGTTCGGCCATGGCGTGTCTTCGTAGTCGGATGAAAGAGAAGTGTAGCGGGTTGGCCGGCGCCGCGCACCCGGTCCGAGCTGAAAGAAACTGTCTGGCCGGACCCGGACGCGGATCGCGCTTCCCGATCATGCATTTTCCGCATTCGTGTAGAGTAACACCCGCTCAAATTCAAGGAGAATCCTGCATGCGCGCATGGTTATACGTGGGGGCGCTGCTCGCAGCGACGCCGGGTCTTGCGGCCGATCCGCTGCCTATTTTCGATGCCCATTTGCACTACAGCCACGACGCCTGGGAAATGGTGCCGCCCAAGGAGGTGATTGCGCTGCTGAAAAAAGGCGGCGTGCGGCGCGCGCTGGTGTCGAGTTCCAGCGACGACGGCACGCAGATGCTTTACGCCGAGGCGCCAGAGCTCATTATCCCGGTGCTGCGTCCCTACCGCAGCCGAGGCGAGATCGGCAGCTGGTTCCAGGACCCCACGGTCATTACCCACCTCGAAGACCGGCTCAAGCGCTACCAGTACGTGGGCATAGGAGAATTCCATCTGTACGGCGACAGCGCGGATCTGCCGGTGCCGCGGCGCATGGTGGAACTCGCGCGCGAGTACAAACTGTTCCTGCACGCGCATTCGGACGCCGACGCAATCGAGCGCCTGTTCAGGCGGGACCCGAACGCGCGCATCCTCTGGGCGCACTCGGGTTTCGAACAACCAGCGAAGGTGCGCGAGCTGCTGCGCAAGCACAAGAACCTGTGGGCAGACCTGGCGTATCGCAATGAACACGGCAGCGGCGGCAAGGTCGATCCCGAATGGCGCGCCGCGTTCATGGAGTTTCCGGACCGATTCCTGGTCGGCACCGACACCTTCGCACCGGAGCGCTGGCACTATGTGGTCGAACACGCCAACTGGTCGCGTGCCTGGCTGAAGGATCTGCCGCCCGCCGTCGCCGAAAAGATCGCCTACAAAAACGGCGAGGCCCTGTTCGGCAACATGATCAAGCGATGAAGCCTAAGCGTCGCACAGCGGCCGGCCTCGCGCTGTCCGCACTCCTCGCGGCGTCGCCTGCCGCTTACGCCGCCTGCGACGCAGGCCCGGGCGTGCTGCGCGGCGAGACATCCAAAGTGGCGCTGGCATTTCGCACCACGCCGCCCGTGATCAAGGTGGGCGAGTTGTTTTCGCTGCGGGCCGAAGTTTGCCCGCAGGCGGGCACGCGCGTCAGCGGACTGAAAGTCGATGCGAGCATGCCCGCGCACAAGCACGGCATGAACTACCAGCCGCGTGTGCGCCAAACCGGCCCCGGCAGCTACGCTGCGACCGGCCTGATGTTTCATATGCCGGGCCGGTGGCAATTCACATTCGACGTGGAAACGCCCGCCGGGCGTGAGCGCATACACGTCGATTACACGGCCGAATAATGCGCAGGACGGCGGCCCTGATTGCTGCTGCGCTCATTGCAACCGGCGCGGCGGCGCAGCAACACGCCGGGTTGTCACCGCTGGCTGCCTCGCCCGAGGAATTGCGCAACATCCAGAGGCACGGTCCCTGGCCGCAGCCGGTCCCGCGCGATCCCTCCAACCGAGTTTCGGGCAAGGCCGAAGCGATTGCACTCGGGCGCGCGCTGTTTTTCGACCCGCGGCTGTCGCCGCGCGCGGACCTGTCCTGCGCCAGCTGCCACCTGCCGGAGCGCACGCTCACAGACGGACGCGAGCGCGCGCAAGGCGGCGGCCCGGCAAAGCCGCGGCTGGACCGCAATACGCCGGGGCTATGGAACGTGGCGCAGGGCCGCTGGTTCGGCTGGGACGGCGGTTCCGATAGTCTGTGGTCGTTCACGCCGCGCCCTATCCTGCACCCGGATGAAATGGGCGCATCACCAGCGCATGTCGCGCGCCTGCTGCGCGACGATGCCAATCTCGCCTGCCGCTACGCCCAGGCATTCGGCCGCGCCGTGCCGCCCGAGGCGGATGCCGAGACCGCGCTGGTCGATGCCGCCAAGGCGCTCGCCGCATATCTTGAAACACTGGTCTCCGGGAAAAGTGCGTTCGATGAATTTCGCGAAGCGCTCGCGCGCGGCGATGCGGCTGCGGCAGCGCGCTACCCCGCAGATGCGCGCCGCGGCCTGTCTCTGTTTGCCGGCAAAGGACTATGTAGCGTATGCCATTTCGGGCCGAATTTTTCCAACGGCGAGTTCCACAACATCGGCATGCCGCATATGGTCGAACCCGGGCGCGTCGACCCCGGGCGCCATGGCGGCATCCGCCGAGTGCGCGCGGACAAATACAATCGGCTGGGCGCGTACTCCGACGACGCGACGCGCACCTCGGGCAGCCGCACGCTGCATCTGACGGAGAACCACGGCAACTACGGGCAATTCAAGGTGCCGTCGCTGCGCAACGTGGCGTTGACCGCGCCCTATATGCACGACGGCCGCCTCGCGACCCTGCGCGAGGTGGTGCGCCATTATTCCGAGCTGGACATCGACCGCCTGCACCAGGACGGCGACGCGCTGTTAAAGCCGCTGCGCCTCTCGGACGCGGAGAGCGAGGACTTGGTCGCGTTTCTGCGCACACTGACCAGCCGTGGTTTTCCTGATTTGAACCCAGTGACCGGGCCATGCAAACCACAGGGTCAACGATGACACACCAACAGAAATTCGAGATTCGCACCCGCGGCCGCGGCACCACGGAAATCACCGCCGAAGTCGAGCGCATTGTGCGGGCGGCGGGTGTCGCCGCGGGTGTCGCGCAGGTATTCGTGCAGCACACGAGTTGCTCGCTCATGATCACCGAAAACGCCGACCCGGCGGTGCGCCGCGATCTCGAAACGCTGGCACGGCGCTGGGCACCCGACGCAGACCCCGCCTACCACCACGACACCGAGGGCGATGACGACATGGCCGCGCACGCGCGCAGCATCCTCGCGGGGACATCGGTCAGCCTGCCGGTTAGCGGCGGCGAACTCCTGCTCGGGACCTGGCAGGGGATTTTCCTGTGGGAGCATCGCACCGGGGCGCAGCTGCGGTCGGTGGTGGTGACGGTCCTGGGCTGAGCAAGACAAGAGCCGGCGAACAGGTGTAGATTTGCCGCACGGGGCCGAGACCCCGGCACGCCCACTGACCACAGGAGGAATCCATGTTTGATCCGATTACGCTGCCCTTCGGCGCGAAGATGCTGTTCAACACGGCCAAGCTCAAACCCGGCGTGACCTTCGAAGAGGTGGAGATGGCCGTCGGCGAGATGTGCAACATCGTCAAGGAAACCTACGGCGGCGACAAGGGCGGTTTCATCGCCGGCCAGGTGTTCAAGTTCTCCGGATTCGTTTCCGCGGAAGGCTCGCTCGGGGAAACCCCGCCCGCCGACGAGCATTACGTCATCGTGACCTACTGGCGCTCCTTCGAGGAGCACGAAAAATCGCATGCGGACAAAATCTTCACCTCCAAATTCGAGGTGCTTGCGACGATGTGTTCCGAAACCAAGGAACTGGGCTACGACATGCTGTGGCAGGGCGCGCCGGAGCACGCGTAAGCTGCGCCCACCGAGGAAGCGCGACAATGGCGCCGGGGGAATGGGATTTGTCCGGCGCGGCGGGGTAAAATCGTAGCCATGAACGCAGTGGCTGAAATCAAGGATATCAAGCACTACATGCGCGAGCTGGGCGAGCAGGCGCGCGCGGCCGCGCGCGTGCTCGCGCGCGCCGACAGCGCGACCAAGGAC
>JACZJT010000043.1 GCA_014860445.1 Burkholderiales bacterium | reverse complement strand
TCCCTCTCCCGCCCAGGCGGGAGAGGGAGCATTCCCTTGCCTGCCCACGCGGCCGAAGAGGTATTCCTTCGCCCGACCAGGCGGGAAGGAAACAATTCCCTCGCCCCGCTTGCGGGGAGAGGGCTAGGGTGAGGGGAAGCTCGCCATGCGCATCCACTTCACTTGAGAAACCCGGTACCTCACACCCTCACCTTCACATACCTGCCCGGGGCAGGTTCGATCGGCTTGAACTTCGCATTGCCCAATTTCTTCGGCGCCGCACGCTCGCCTCCGGAAAAACCCTGCAGCCACGCATTCCAGTCCGACCACCAGCTGCCGCGCGATTCCGTTGCGTTCGCCAGCCATTCGTCGGCATCCCCGGGCAAACGATCGCTCGCCCAATAGCTGCGCCGATTCTTGGCCGGCGGATTTATCACACCGGCGACATGGCCGCTGGCACCGAGAACGAAACGCGTGTCGCCCTTGAGGTGCCGCGTCGACAGGTAGGCGGTCTTCCAAGGCACGATGTGATCCTCGCGCGTCGCCAGAATATAGGTTGGAAGCCGAATCGCGCCCAGGTCGACCGGCACGCCGCACATGGCCAGGCTGCCCGGCTCGCGCAGCTTGTTCTCCAGGTACATATTGCGCACATACCAGCAATACATAGGCCCGGGTAAATTGGTGCTGTCGGCGTTCCAGTAGAGAATGTCAAATGCCTCCGGCGTCTTGCCCTTGAGATAGTTGTTGACCACGTAGGACCAGACCAGGTCGTTGGCGCGCAGCGCCGAAAATACGAAAGCCAGTTCCTTGCCGGACAGGATGCCGCCCTTGCCGATTGCCGCCTCGCGCGCCGCCACGCTGGACTCGTCGATGAACACGCCGATGTCGCCTGGATAGGTGAAATCGAGCATGGTCGCGAGCAGCGTCACGCTCGCCACGCGCTCCTCACCGCGCGCGCGCAACACCGCAAGCGCCGCCGAAAGCAGGGTCCCTCCCACGCAGAAGCCCAGCGCGTTGATCTGCTCCGATTTACTGATTGCGCGCACGACCTCAACGGCTTTCAATACGCCGTCAGCGATGTAATCGTCCCAGCTGAGCGCGTCCAGCGTGTCCTCGGTGATATTGCGCCAGGAAACCATGTACACGGTATTGCCCTGCTCCACCGCATAGCGCACGAAGGAGTTCTCTGGCTGCAGATCGAGAATGTAAAACTTGTTGATGCAGGGCGGGACCATCAGCAGCGGTAGCTTGCGTACCCGCGCCGTCGTCGGCTTGTACTGAATCAGCTGGATCAGTTCGTTTTCGAAAACCACCTCGCCGGGGGTCACGGCGAGATTGCGGCCGACCTCGAACGCGGACTCGTCCGTCATCGATACCCGCCCCAACTCGACGTCTTCGATGAGTTGGCGTATTCCTGCGTGCAGGCTTTCGCCTTTGGTATCGAGCGCGAGTTGCAGCGCCTCGGGATTGGTGGCGGCGAAGTTGGCCGGGCTCATGGCGTCGATCAGCTGACGCGTATAAAAGCGCAGCCGCTGCTTGGCCGGCTCATCCAACTCGGCCGTTTCGACCAGGTCGCTCAGAAAACGGGAATTGAGCTGATAGACCTGGCGCAGATAGTCGTGGTAGCCGCTGTCGCGCCATTCGCGCCCGGCGAAGCGCTTGTCACGGCTTGCGTTGCCCACGCTGTCGCCGGAAACGGGGCTGGCGGCTTGGCCGGACTCGCGCGCCAGCATGTTCCCCCACAAGGCCATTTGCTGCTTGAAATAAGCGGTTTGCAGGGCCGACAAACGGGACGGCTCGGCGGCATGGCCGCCCATAATCGACTGCAATACCCGGCCGGCCTCGGAGCCTGCCGGGAACAGATTCAGAAAATTCTGCAGCAGGGCCCCGCCCGCCTTCGCGTAGGCGCTTGATTGGTCATCGGAATTGTGCGCTTGCACGGGCGTGCAGTTCTCCGAAAGCGGTGCACCAAGATAGGCCGGCCCAACTCAGGCAAACTCGGTGAAAGACTGGCTAAAGCGGGGCATTTTGCACTGCACCAATGAGGCTGTCAAGGCGAAAACGGCAGCAGGGAAAGCTACCGGCCGATCGGTCGCAGACCGTTCGGAAGCTTTGGTTAAGACCCTGTTGTAAAACGCCTTATTGTTGGAACATTGTTGCGACATAGGGGCCAAAGACCAAGCCGCCAATAAATGCGGATCCGATCGCCGCGACCAGAACAGCGCCCGCCGCGACATCCTTGGCCTTGCCTGCCAGCGGATGGTGGTCCGGAGAGACCAGATCGACCAAAAACTCGATCGAAGTATTGATCGCTTCCGCAGCCCATACACCCGAGATGGCCAGGACGATCAACGCCCACTCGACCAGCGAAATCCCGATCGCGAATCCCGCTGTTAGCACCAGCACCGTAGCCACCGCATGAATCCTTGCATTTGGCTGGGTCTGCAGCAACAGCGCGAGGCCACGAAAAGCGTGGCCGAAACTGCGCATGCGAGCGCTTAGGTAGGGGCGAGGCGTTGGCAAGGGGGTAAGTCCAGGATAGCCGGCGACAGGGGGATTATGCCCGATTGGTAGGCGTGTTACAGGCATGCGACTTACCCCCTCTCCCCGCTCGCGGGGAGAGGGCTGGGGTGAGGGGCCAGCAACTGGCGCAAAATTTCCTCCAGAACAAGCTCAGTCTGTTTCAGGACGGCATCGTTCCAAAACCGAATCACCCGAAATCCTTTGGACTCAAGATAAGTTGTTCTCTTGGCATCGCTAACAACCCGATCGGCATGCTGCCCGCCGTCCAGTTCCACGATCAGTCTTTGTTCAAGGGAGACCGTAAGCTTCCCCGAAATGTAGACAGTCTAGAAGTAGAGCTTTCTGGCACGATTATGTGTGAAGGAGGCTCGAATGAAGCGATCGCGATTTACCGAGCAACAGATTGTGGGGATCCTGAAGGCAGCCGAGGCCGGGCTGG
>JACZJT010000042.1 GCA_014860445.1 Burkholderiales bacterium | reverse complement strand
CAAGCAGAGCAAGGACGTGCAGACCATAGGCACCTGGACGCACCTGGTGGCCAGCTGCAAGCTGCCCGAGGATACGGTCTACAAGATCACCAAGGCGCTCGCGACCAATGTCGAAAACCTCGGCAACGTGGTGTCCGCGGTCAAGGGTCTGACCGTCAAAGACATGGCGACGGATGTCGGCGTGCCCTACCATCCGGGCGCGCTGAAATATTACAAAGAAGCCAAGGTGCTCTGATACACTGAGCCGCCACAGCGGCGCGACCTGTCGCGCCGCTTTTTTTTACCCCATTTCCCTGCCCACATGACAGCTGACCGAATGTTGAAAGGCCTGATCACGCTGATCGCGGTCGGCATGTCGGTGTACCACCTCACGATCGCGTTCATCGGCGCGCCGCAAGCGCTGTTCTTCCGCACCACTCACCTGCTGTTCGCGCTGACGCTGGTGTTCTTGATGTTCCCCATCTTTCGAAAAAAAGACGCGTCCGGTATCCGCGACGATGCGGGAGGAACCATCGGCGGTTCCACTGCAGCACGCGCGGGATGGCCCGAATGGCTGTTGATCGCGGCCTCCGTTTTCACCATCGCCTATGTCTGGATCAATCACGATTACCTGCTGGAGCGCTTTGTATTTGTCGACGACCCCACGCGCTTCGAACTCGTGCTGGGCACGATTTTCACGCTGATCGTGCTGGAGGCGACGCGGCGCGTGATCGGCTGGGCGCTGCCGATTACCGCGCTGATATTCCTGCTTTATGGCATTTTCATCGCCAAGTCGCGCCCCGAACAGATCGTAGAAATCATGTATCTCACGACCGAGGGCATCTTCGGGCCCACGCTAGGCGTCTCCGCCGCCTACGTCATCATGTTCGTGCTGTTCGGCGCCTTCATGGAGCGCACCGGCATCGGCCAGTTGTTCATGGACTTCGCGCTGTCCCTGACCGGCCACACGGCAGGCGGCCCGGGCAAGGTCGCCGTCGTGAGTTCCAGCCTGTTCGGCACGGTGTCGGGCAGCGCAGTAGCCAACGTGCTGGTCGACGGGCCGATCACCATCCCGCTGATGAAGCGCACCGGGTTCCGCCCGCCGTTCGCCGCGGCAGTCGAGTCGGTCGCTTCCACCGGCGGCCAGATCATGCCGCCGATCATGGGCGCAGCAGCCTTTGTAATGGCGGAATTTCTCGCCGTCAGCTATTTACAGGTCACGATGTGGGCGGCGATCCCTGCTTTTCTTTATTACCTTGCGGTATTCTTCGCCGTGCATTTCGAGGCCAAGCGTGTCGGCCTGCACGGCCTGCCGCGCTCCGAAATCCCGCGTTTCATGGATGTCATGCGCGTGCGCGGCCACATGTTTACTCCCGTCCTGGTGGTCCTGTTTGGCCTGATCCTGGGTTTCAGCGCGCCGCTGTGCGCGCTGGCGGGAACGCTCAGCTGCGTACCGGTGGCGCTGATGCGCAAGTCCACGCGCAAGGACATCAACTGGCGCACGATCTGGGGCGCGCTGGAGGACGGCGCCAAGAATTCCGTCGCGGTGGCACTGGCCTGCGCCTGCGCCGGCATAGTGATCGGGGTGATTACGCTCACCGGTGCTGCCATCAACTTTACTTCCGTCGTGCTTAGCCTGTCGAAAGACCTGCTGCCGCTGGCGCTGATCCTCACCATGCTCGCCGGCATCGTTCTGGGCATGGGCATGCCGACGACGCCGGCCTACATCGTGATGGTCGCGCTGCTGGTGCCGGCCATCATAAAGCTCGGCGCCATTCCGCCGGCGGCGCACATGTTCGCTTTCTATTTCGCGATCCTGTCGGCGATCACGCCGCCGGTGGCGCTGGCGGTCTACGCCGCGGCCGGTCTTGCCAAAGCGCCCTTATGGGAATCCGGATGGGCGGCGGTGCGTGTGGGAGCCGCGGGTTTCATCGTGCCGTTCATGTTCATATTCGAGCCTTCATTGCTGATGATAGGCGAATGGCAAACCATACTGCTCTCCGTGACCACGGCATCCATCGGCGTGATCTCCCTCGCGGGCGGCCTGCATGGCTATTTCTGGCGCACCGCCCATATGTGGGAAAGGATCTGCCTGGTGGCCGCCGCGATCATGCTGATCAAGCCTGGCTTCGTCACCGATTTCATCGGCCTGGGACTGCTCGGTCTGGTGCTGCTCAACCAGATCGTAATCCATCCCGCAAAAGCCGCCACAGCGCCGCCCGCCGGGTAAGCCTGCTCAGGCGGATGCGGCCTGCGCCTGCCTCACCTAGCGCTCGGTGACGAAAACGCTCGAAGACGGCGCGCGCTGCAGGACCTGTTTGAGGCCGGGCGCAAGCTCAACCACCTGCTCGACTATCCGAAGCAGCAGCGCTGAGCGGCGCCTCCCGGCTATTTCACCGCCGCAAGCTCGGCGGCGGGAGCTGCAGCAACGTCCTTCGTCGGCTGGCGCAACTTCTGCAGGCCGGCCCGTATCGACGCTTCCACCGTTTCGACGCTGTTGTTGAGCGCGAGGCTTTTCGCGTAAACCTTTTTCTCCTCAACATTGGCCAGCCGGCTGATGAGCACGCGCTGCGCCTGCGGCGAACCCGCGCCATGCATGGATTCGGTAAGGTAGGCCACCGCACCGCGACCCATGGTGAGGTTCTCGATCAGTCGCAGCAGGCGCAGGCGCTCGTAGGTGCTCATGCCTTCGGCGCCGGCGAGGTATTTCTTCAGTATCCCGCTGGTCTCCGGATTCAACCAATCCTTGGCCGAGGGCAGGGTGACCATCAGTCCGCCGGCGATGTCCTGCAGGATGCGCGCGATCTCGTAAGGCATGCGCGTCACGTTCTGCTTGCACACGTTGGCGAGCAGCGCGTCGACGAAAAAATTGCCCGCGGGCAGCTTCTTGCCGTTGGCGGAGCAGGCGATTCCGCAGGCGAACAGGGTTTCGTTGAGATGGTTCATCTCGACGATCTTGTCCTTGATATGCGATGCCTTGGCCACGCCGTTGCATTCGGCGATGGACGCCGCCGCGCCGATGGCCACGTCGCCGTTGCCGACCTTGCAGCCGCCGTAACTCTGGCGGTGATAGCTCGCGAACAGGTCGACCAGCAGGCCGGCGAATTCGGTTTCGCCGTTCATGAAAATCATATCGTTGGGCACGAAAACATCGTCGAAAACCATCAGCGCTTCCTGGCCGCCGTAGGTCGAACTGCCTGCATCGATATCGGAGGCTTCGCCGCCGCCGAGCTTGCGTTCGTCGCAGGACTGGCGGCCGTAGATGTAGGTGATGCCTTCGGAGTCCGAGGGCAGCGCACAGGCGATGGCGTAGTCCTTTTCGTCCTTCTTCAAGGATTGCGTGGGCATGACCAGCACCATGTGCGAATTGACGGCGCCGGTCTGGTGCGCCTTGGCCCCTCGGATCACGACGCCGTCTGCGCGCCGTTCGACGACGCGCAGATACATGTCCTTGTCCTGCTGTTCGGCAGGGCGCTTGCTGCGATCGCCCTTGACGTCGGTCATGGCGCCATCGACGATCCAGTCGTTTTTCTCCATGGCGATGGCGAACTTCCTGAAGCGCACGTGGTAGCCCGTGCCCAGCTTCTGGTCCATATCGAAGGTGGTCGCAAACACGGCGTTCAATGCATCCATGCCGACGCAGCGCTGGAAGCAGGTGCCGCAGCGCTGTCCGAGCAGGCGCTGCATGCGCACCTTGCTGATCAGGTCATCCGTGCTCTGATGCAGGTGGCAAAAGCGGTTGATGATCTCGCCGGTAAGTGCGGACTTGGCGGTCATCAGCGGCCTGTGCTCGGCGTCATGCGCGAGTTCGTAGGTCAGTGCAACGGTATTCATCGAGGTCTTGATGTACGGGTGCTCGAGCGGGTTCGCGAGCAGCTTTCCGTCCAGGTAGACTTTCATCGGCTTGCGCTTTGCGAGGCTGTCGCGGTATTGCTGCGCGTTCATCAGGGCCATGGCACTCTCTCCAGGGAAAATCTATTGATATGATTGGACGCGGCACCCGCGCCCGAAGCAGGTCTTGCGCCCCAGTTTACGCCTGGCCGTAAACTGCCGATTTGACCTGCGACAATATGCAGGGCTTGCGCTCTGCGCGACAGAAAGGAAACGCACTCGCGTGAATCGTTGCGTAACCACTTATTGGGATATTCAGACAATTCAATGGAATAGCGCATGACACTGCAATTCCTCCGGCCCGGTTTCCGCTTGCGCGATGTTCGGATTGCAGGCTCGTGCTGACTAGAATTTCCCGGACCGATTGGCCCGCAGTGGCAGCCGTTATCGGCGCCGGAATGATCGCTGCGGCATATGTCGGCAAGCTACCTCCGGCGATTCCATTGCTGCGCGAAGAGTTCCATCTTTCGCTGCTTGCGGCCGGATGGGTCAACTCGACCTTCAACACGCTGGCTGTCACCACCGCGGTCTTCTTCGGCGCGCTCGCCGGCCGTTACGGCGCGCTGCGCTGCTGCGGATGGGGACTGCTCGCATTGATCCTGGGCGGACTGCTAGGTGCGGTTGCAAGCGGCGAAATCATGCTGCTCGTTTCCCGCATCGTGGAAGGCGCCGGATTCATCGCCATCGCGGTGTCGGCGCCCGCGCTGGTCGTCGCGGCCACCGCGCCGCGACAACTCAGCCTGACCCTGGGGTTGTGGAGTACCTACCTGCCCTTCGGCGCCAGTCTGACCATGCTGGCAAGTCCAAGCCTGCTGGGCATAATCGGCTGGCGGGGCTTCTGGCTGGTCATCGTGGTGACGACCCTGGCCTGCGCAGCGGCGCTGTGGCGATCACGGAATGCATATGACGCGGCGCGCAGCGGCGCTGTGGCGATCACTCTCCCCGGCATGATCCGCGCCTTGCGTCAGCCCGGGCCCTGGTGGTTGTCACTCGGGTTTGGCTGCTACACGCTGATGTTTTACGCCATCATGGTCTGGCTCCCCACGTTCCTGGTGCAGGAGCGCGGCGCTTCCGTCACCGCCGCGGCGCTACTGACAGCGTCGGTGGTCGGGGTCAATGTATGCGGCAACCTGCTCGGCACCTTGTTGGTCTATCGCGCCGCGCCGCGCGGTCACGTGATCAGCGGCGCGTTTCTGATCGGCGCGGTGTGTTCGTACGGCATTTTCTCCCCTGCCCTGCCCGATACGCTGCGCGCGGCCCTGTGCATGCTGCTGATGTTCGCCGGCGGGACCATCCCCGCCGCGGTGCTCTCGGGATCGCAAATCTATGCGCGCGACGCGAGCGAAATCAGCAGCATCCAGGGTCTGATCGTGCAGGTTGCGCAACTCGGGCCCTTCTTCGGCCCGCCGCTGATCGCGGCGGTGGTCGCAGGCACGGGCAGCTGGGAAGCGGCGCGCTGGGTGCTGCTCGCCGCAGCCACGCTGGGCATGCTGTTCGGTCAGCTCGCGCTTCGAACCGAGCGCGCGCTCACGCGCGCCGCGGGCGCCTGAAAAACCGCCCGCGGTCCGGCATCAGGCCGGCTTGGCCTGCGCTGCTTTGGTCCGGTCGAGCATGGTCATCGCCGAGGTGATCATCGTGGCCAGATCACCCATGTTGCCCGGAACGATGAGCGTGTTGTTTGTCTTTGCCAGGGATGAAAAGGCGCTGACGTACTGCTCGGCCACTTTCAGATTGGCCGCCTGCTGCCCGCCCTCTTTCGCGAGCGACTCCGCCACCGCAGTCACTGCAGCAGCCGTCGCCTCGGCGATCAGCCGGATAGAGGTCGCGTCGCCCTGCGCCTTGTTGATTACCGCAGCCTTGGCGCCTTCGGAGGTCAGGATCGCCGCCTGCTTTTCGCCCTCGGCGATGTTGATCTCCTGCTGCTTTTGGCCCTCGGACTTGGCGATCAGCGCGCGCTTCTCGCGCTCCGCGGTGATCTGCGCCTGCATTGCACGCAGGATGGTTTCCGGCGGGGTGATGTTCTTGATCTCGTAGCGCAGCACTTTCACACCCCAGGAACGACCCGCCTCGTCCAGCACCGACACGACCTGGCGGTTCATCTCGTCGCGACTCTCGAAGGTCTTGTCCAGCTCCATTTTCCCGATCTCGCTCCGCAGCGCGGTCTGCGCGAGCTGGGTGATGGCGGCGACGTAATTGGACGAGCCGTAGGATGCCAGGCGCGGGTCGGTGACCTGAAAATAGATCACGCCATCGACCGAAAGTTGCGTGTTGTCGCGGCTGATGCAAACCTGCTCGGGCACATCCAGCGGCACCTCCTTCAGCGAGTGCGTATAGGCGACGCGATCGACAAAGGGAACAATGATGTTGAGACCGGGCTGCAGCACGGCGTGGAATTTGCCCAGGCGCTCCACCACCCAGGCGCTCTGCTGCGGCACGACGCGCACGCCTTCGATGACGAAAACGACCGCCAGGGCGAGTATGAAAAACGGAATGGTAAAACCGCGCGTCTGCTCGAACTGCGAGACGGCGATGGTGGCGATCAGGATGGCGATGAATTTCGGGAACATGGCTATTCTCCCTGCGTAAGGGTCTGAAATCGGAAGCCGCGCAACACGACGCGGTCGGTTTTATGCTGGTTTTGTCTTTGCCACCTTGAGCGTACTGCCCTCCACCGCGTGGATGAACAGCGCCTGCCCGGGATCGAGTTCGCGCTCACCGCTGACCTCTGCGTCCCACTGCGTGTTGCGATAGGTCACCCGGGCCGCGCCCTGCTCGCGGCTGACCCAGGTATCGAACACGACGGCCTGACCCACGTCCAGGGAGGCCATGTCCGGCCGCTGCATTTTCTTGCGGTTTTGCCTCACCCAGAACACGCCGGCCACCGCCACCGCCGCGGCGCACAAAGCCTCGGCCCAAAACCCCAGACCGAACCATGCGGTCGCCGAACCGGCGAACGCCGCGATGCCCAGAACGAGCAGAAAAAACGTACCAGTGACAAGTTCCGCGATGACCAACACGAATCCGGCGACGAGCCAGATCAGATAGGTTTCCATGTTTTTCCCGGGTATATCCAGTGGGATTCATCATAGCCCAATATGGCACCCTCTGGCGTCGTGTCGCCTTGGGCGCATAGCTGCGCTATCATCTATTTGCAAAAGCATCTGGAAAAATGCCGCCCAGGCATCGGAGGCAGGGATGAAACCCGACAGCAACGTACACGATCAGGCTGCCGAGCTCGCAGGCATCGTACCCAGCGTCAACCTCGCGGCCGAGCCCGGCCGCATGGATTTCTACGAGCGCGCGCGCGCCCGCAAGCTCGCGCCCTTGTGGCGCGTATTGCACGGACTGGTCACGGAACAGCCCGTGCCGCGCTGTGTCCCGGCGATGTGGCGCTATGAGGAGATCCGACCGTTCTTGATGGAAGCGTGCAAGCTGATCAGCGCAGATGAGGCCGAGCGCCGCGTCATGGTGCTGGAAAACCCGGGGCTGCCGGGCGAATCACGCGTCACGCAAAGCCTGTTCGCGGGATTGCAGATCATTTTGCCGGGGGAGATCGCCCCCGCCCACAAGCACACGGCTTCGGCGCTGCGCTTCATCATCGAAGGGCAGAAAGCCTACACCGCGGTCGCGGGCGAGCGCACCATGATGGAGCCCGGCGATTTCGTCATCACCCCGTCCATGACCTGGCACGACCATGGCAACGAGGGCGACGCGCCCATGATCTGGCTCGACGGTCTGGACATGCACATTGTCAACCTGATGGGTGCGAGCTTTCGCGAGGGCTACCCGGGCAAGGCCCACCCGCTGGACCGGCCGCAAGGCGCGGCGGCCGCCGAAGCCGGCCACAATCTGCTGCCGGTCGATCAGACATACCCCAGCCAGACCTCGCCGATATTCAACTACCCCTATCGCCGCACACGCGAGGCGCTGGACCAGCTTGCGCGTTTTCGCGCAGCCGATCCCTGGCACGCCTACAAAATGAAATACATCAATCCGGTCAACGGCGGCTGGGCGATGCCGACCATGTCCACCTGGATGCAGCTCATCCCCGCCGGATACACGAGCGCGCGCTACCGCTCCACCGACAGCGCTGTGTACACCGTTGTCGAAGGCAGGGGTTCGAGTAAAATCGGCGTGGAAACCTTCGACTGGGGGCCGCACGACATTTTTGTCGTGCCGAGCTGGGTCGCACACCAACACACGGCCTCCAGCGATGCAGTGCTCTTCATCTACTCGGACCGGGTAGTGCAGGAGAAGCTCGATTTCTGGAGAGAGGACAAGTCGATTGACGCTTGATCCGCATGCAAGACCGGGTCGCCGCGGCTCGCTGAGCTATAATCGCCACGCCGCAACGGCCGGAACGAAATCAAGTTTTCTCACGAAAATGGGAAGGTTCGTGGACTCAAAACCCGCAGAACAGCTGACGATCGAACAGGAAGAACTGCGCGGAATTTCGCGCACCGTCGCCGAAATCGAGTGGCTGCTGCTGATCCTGGTGCTGCTCTACCAGGTGTTCGAAGGTCCGCCTGTCGACGACCAGGCGGCCATCTCCGCCGGACTGTTCTTCTACACCGCCTTCGTCCTGACTTTTCGCTATACCAATTTCTACAAATCCGAATCGCGCTGGAAGATCGCCATCGAAAGCTTTGCGATGGTGTTGTTCATCACCTGGGTGCTGTGGTTTACGGGGAAGCTTGAAAGTCCCCTGGTCAACGCCTACCTGCTGGTCATCATCACCAGCGCGCTGACGCTGGGCAAGCTCACGACCATGCTGGAGATGACGATGATCGCAGCTTGCTTCGTTCTGCTCGGCGAGAACTCCCCCAAGGGAGGACTGTTGTCGCTCTCCTATATCGGCGGCCTGGTGGCGCAGCTGGCGCCGATGCTCCTGGTGGCCTATATCACCACCATGTTTTCCGCCGATATTCGCTTCGGACTGAACCGGGCGCGCCTGCTGTCGGAAACCGACGATCTTACCGGCCTCTACAATATGCGCGGCTTCAGCATCGTCGTCGGCCGGCTGTTCGATCAGGCGGCGCGCTACAACCGCCCCGTCAGCCTGATGATGATCGATTCGGACAATCTCAAAGCGGTCAACGATAGCCACGGCCACGAGGCCGGGAACCGGTTGCTGCGCCTGGTGGCGACCTGTATTGAAACGGAATTGCGCCATACCGACGTGCTGGCGCGCTATGGCGGCGATGAATTCGTGGTGCTGCTTCCGGAAGCGCCGGCCAGCAGGGCATTGGAAGTGGCACAGCGCATACTGACGGCCGTCGCCACGACACCGCTGGAATTCGAAGGCAAGCGGATCGACACCAGCGTGAGCATTGGTCTCGCCAGCTACCCCGATGATGGCCGCAGTATCGACGCGATCCAGGGACGCGCCGATCGCGCCATGTATGCCGCCAAGGTACAGGGCCGCAATCGGGTGGTGAGATTTTCAACCTGAGCTGCGCCGGACTTCAACCCGGCGCGTCGGGTTCCGCGGCCAGCCGGCGTATGGTCCTGATCGTATCGATGTCGGCCTCCACATAGGCCTTCTTGGCAAGACTGCTATAGAGATCGTCCGGCGACGCCGTTGCACCGCCTTGCATGGTCTCGTAGTCAAAACGGACGAACAGCTGACCGGGTTCGGGCTCCTCGATACTCATGACTAGCGTGCCGGCGGGCGAGTCCTGCGACGCCTCGATCTCGTAGCGCACCTGATCCATCGGAGCGAAACTGACGCGATCGCGCAGCCTCAGGCTGCCGAAATGCAGCACGCGCGCGAGCGTGTCGGGCCCGCGCTCGAGGATTTCATAGCCGTCCAGCGCCAGCACAAACAGCGACGGGTTCTCGGCGCGCAGCACCAATCCGCGCCACAGCTGTTCGCGCGACAGCGGATCGATCAGTGGATTGAACGGATCGTTGATCTGGATCAGGTGGCTGAATCGCATGCGTCCCTTATATCATTTTCTGCCGGCAGCAAGACCGGCCGCTGTGCCGCGGCGCCTGCTATTGCGTTTCTCGCGATGAGGAAAGCCTGTAAAATTGCGGCTTTCCCAGCATCGGTGAGCCGTGCCCACCTTCCAGGAACTCATCCTCAGACTGCAGTCCTATTGGGACCGGCAGGGCTGCGCGCTCCTGCAGCCCTACGACATGGAGGTCGGCGCCGGCACCTCGCACACGGCAACGTTCCTGCGCGCGCTTGGACCCGAGCCCTGGCGCGCCGCCTACGTCCAACCCTCGCGCCGCCCCAAGGACGGGCGCTACGGCGACAATCCCAACCGCCTGCAGCACTATTACCAGTACCAGGTGGTGCTCAAACCCTCGCCACCCGACATAATCGATTTGTATATCGGCTCCCTTGAGGCGCTGGGCATCGACCCCAAAGCGCACGATATCCGCTTCGTCGAGGATGACTGGGAGAATCCGACGCTGGGCGCCTGGGGCCTGGGCTGGGAGGTCTGGCTGAACGGCATGGAAGTGACGCAGTTCACCTACTTCCAGCAGGTCGGCGGGATCAACTGCAAACCGATCACCGGCGAAATCACCTATGGCATCGAGCGCCTCGCCATGTATCTGCAGGACGTGAAAAATGTGTTCGACCTGACCTGGACGCCGGGGGTGACCTACCGCGACGTCTACCACCAGAACGAGGTCGAGCAATCCACCTACAACTTCGAGCAGTCCGACGCGAGCATGCTGTTCCGGCACTTTGGCGACCATGAGACGGACGCCAAGCGGCTGATCGAGGCGCAGCTCGCGCTTCCGGCCTATGAAAAAGTGCTCAAGGCCGCGCACACCTTCAACCTGCTCGACGCGCGCGGCGCCATTTCGGTGACCGAGCGTGCCGCTTACATCGGGCGCATCCGCAATCTCGCCAAGGCCGTCGCGCTCGCCTATTACGAATCGCGCGAGCGCCTGGGTTTCCCGATGTGCAAGCCGCAAGGAAACGCAGCGGCATGAACGCGAACCTCCTGGTCGAACTGTTCACCGAGGAACTGCCGCCCCGGGCACTGAAAGCGCTGGGTGATGCATTTGCGCGGGGAATCGCGTCGGGCCTCGCCGCGCGCGGACTGCTTGCGCAGGGTCATGAGGTCAGATCGTTTTCAACGCCCCGGCGACTGGCCGTGCATATCTCGGCGGTGCTGGCGAATTCGCCAGACCGAGAGCAGACCAGGAAACTGATGCCGGCAAAAGTCGCGTTCGGTCCTGACGGGAACCCGGCGCCGGCGCTGCTAAAACGACTGGAAAAAGAAGGCTATGGCGCGCATGCCGATATGACGGGAAAGATCGAGCGTCGTAACGATGGCGGCGCGGAATTCGTGTTCCTGCACGAAATCGTGAAGGGCGTGAGCCTGGTCTCCGCCTTGCAGGGGGCTTTGGAAGAAGCGGTCGCGCGTCTTCCCGTCCCGAAAATGATGAGCTACCAACTTGCGGACGGCATATCGACCGTACAGTTTGTGCGACCGGTGCACGGTCTGCTGGCCCTGCACGGCACTGAAATCGTGCCAGTCACCATCCTCGGCCTCGATGCCGGCCGGGTCACGCACGGCCATCGTTTCCAGGGCGTAACGGATATTCCGGTTGCAAGCGCGGATGCCTACGAAGAAGCGCTCGCCGCGCACGGGAAAGTGATTGCGGCGTTCGACGCGCGCCGCGATGAAACCGAGATGCAGTTGCGCGCCCAGGCCGAAGCGCTGGAGGCCTCGCTAGGCCCGGAAGAAGACGTCGCGCCGCTGCTCGACGAAGTCACCGCGCTGGTCGAGTATCCGACCGTGTACGCGGGAGAATTCGAGCCCGAGTTTCTCGCGGTGCCGCAGGAGTGCCTGGTGCTCACGATGCGCACCAACCAGAAATATTTTCCGCTGTTCGACGCCGCGGGGAAGTTGGTCAACCGCTTTCTCATCGTCAGCAATATGCGGCTTGCCGACCCGAAAAACATCGTCGAGGGCAATAATCGCGTCGTGCGGCCGCGGCTTGCCGACGCGCGTTTCTTTTTCGAAACCGACAAGAAGATTCGCCTGGAAGCGCGAGTACCGCAGCTCGGGGCCGTCGTCTATCACAACAAACTGGGCAGCCAGCTGGAGCGCGTGGAACGCGTGCAGTTGCTTGCAGGGAAAATTGCCCGCGAAATCGGCGCCGATCCGGCGCTCGCCGAACGCGCCGCCTGGCTGGCCAAGGCCGACCTCGTCACCAACATGGTCGGCGAATTCCCGGAGCTGCAGGGCGTCATGGGACGCTACTATGCCCAGGCCGACGGGGAACACGCACAGGTGGCGGAAGCGCTAAGCGATCAATACCGGATCCGCTTCGACGCCGGGGAGTCGCCGGCGAACCTGGTCAGTGTGAGTTTGTTCATTGCGGACCGCGTCGAAACCCTGGTGGGAATATGGGGCATCGGCCTCAAGCCCAGCGGCGACAAGGACCCGTTCGGCCTGCGTCGCGCCACGTTGGGCCTGATCAACGCCTTCGAACTGCTGGGCGCGAAATCCCTCGCGGCGAATCAGACGCTCACGTTGCGGCTGGAGGATATGCTGCAACAGGCGGCCGGATTGTTCAAATCGGGCCTCATCGAAAAACATGCACCCGCCGAGATCATGGAGTTCGCGTACGAGCGCTACCGCCACCAGTTGATTCCGATTTTCGAGCGCAAGGCGGTCGACGCCGTGATCGCGCTGCAGCCACCGCTGCACGAGGTGGTGCAGCGCGTGAGCGCAGTGGTCGAATTCAGCGCACTGACCGAGGCCGAGGCGCTGGCAGCGGCCAACAAGCGCATCGGCAATATCCTGAAGAAGGCCGATACAAGCGCCGCTCCGGCCGATGCGTCCCTGTTTGTCGAGCCCGCGGAGAAGGCCCTCGCCGCGGCGATGGACACTGTCCGCCCGGCAGCGCAGGCGCGATTTGCGGCCGGCGACTACGCGGGAACGCTGAAGGTGCTGTCGCAGATGAGACTGGCTGTGGATGTCTTCTTCGACGAGGTCATGGTCATGTCGGAAGATCCGAAGCTGCAGGCAAACCGCATCGCGCTGCTGCGCGACCTGCACGGCTTGATGAACATGGTCGCCGACATCTCCAAGCTCGCCGCATGACCGTCGTTGGCCGGAAACCTGTAAAAGGACGACTCGCTTTATGAAGCTCGCAATGGGACAACTCGCTATATGAAGCTCGTTGTCCTGGACCGCGACGGCGTAATCAACGTCGACAGCGATGCCTATATCAAGAGTCCGGAGGAATGGAAGCCCATCCCGGGCAGCCTGGAGGCGATCGCGCGCCTCACGCAAGCGGGATTTCGACTGGTCGTCGCGACCAACCAGTCGGGCCTGGGACGGGGCTTGTTCGACATGGCCACGCTCAACGCAATGCACGACAAGATGCACAAAGCGGTGAATCAGCTGGGCGGTCGCATCGATGCCGTGTTCTTCTGCCCGCATAAGCAGGATGCGGGCTGCGCCTGCCGCAAACCACAACCGGGCATGCTGCAGGACATCGCCGGGCGCTTCAAAATCGCGCCCGCCGATATATCGGTCATCGGCGACTCGCTGCGCGACCTGCAGGCGGCGAGCGCCGCCGGCGCCCGCCCGGTGCTGGTGCTGACCGGCAAGGGCGAGCAGACACTGAAGTCGGGCGGCTTGCCCGAGGGCACCGAAGTTCATGCGGACCTCGCGGCCGCGGCACTGGCGATGAGCACATGAAGGCACTGCGCGCGCTGGTCTACTACGCGCTTCTGGTCATCATCGTCGTGCCCTACTGGGTGCTCGTGATGTGCGTTGCATTGCTGCCGCGCATCCCGCGCTGGAAAATCATCGCCGGCTGGCCGCGACTCGCCGCCTGGCTGGCGATTTATGTACTGGGCATCCGCTACGAAGTCCGCGGCCGCGAGAACATTCCCGCAGAACCGGTCGTAATCCTGTCCAAGCATTCTTCGGCCTGGGAAACGCTGGCCTACTCGGAGATTTTCCCGCCCCACGTGTATGTGATGAAACGCGAACTCATGTGGCTGCCGTTCCTCGGCTGGGGACTGGCGCTGTTCAGTCCCATATTCATCAACCGCGCGGACAAGAAGAACGCCCTGCGCCGTACGGTCGAAATCGGCAAGGAGCGGCTCGCCCAGGGTTTTTGCATCATGGTTTATCCGGAGGGCACGCGCATCGCCGTCGGGAAACGTGGACGCTACAAGCTCGGAGGCGCGCATGTTGCGATCCAAACCGGCGCGCGCGTGCTGCCGGTCGCGCACAACGCCGGGCTGCTGTGGCCGCGCAACGCATTTCTCAAACACCCGGGCAAAGTGACCGTGGTGATCGGCGAACCCATCGAAAGCAAAGGTCAATCGCCCGAGCAGCTGATGCGCAAGGTGGAAGACTGGGTCGAGGGCCAGGTGGAAATTCTGGTGCGTGCGGAGACCGAACGTGCAGCTTGAGCTGCCTCTTGCGATCGCCCCCGTCACCGTTCCCGCAGGCACGCTGCGATACATCCAGCTCGGCGGCGAGATCGTCGGCTACCGTTTTCGCCGCGCCCGCCGCCGCTCGATCGGCATTGTGGTCGACGCAGACGGCCTGCGCGTGGCCGCGCCGGGCCACGCGCGAATCGCCGAAGTCGAGGCCTTCCTTTGCGAAAAAGCGCGCTGGGTTTTGAAAAAACTGGCCGAATGGCGCGCAGCGCCCAGGCCACCGGTGGTTGACTGGAGCGACGGTGCAAACATCGCGATTCTGGGGGCGCCTGTGACCATCGAACTGATCCCGGGCCGGACCGGCATCACGCTGGACAATGGACGCCTCGGCATCGGGCTAAAGCCCCGCGAAGCACCGTCGGCACTCAGAAAACGCGGCATTGCATGGATCAAGGAGCGGGCGCAGTCCGTGCTGGGCGAGCGCCTGGCCACATACGCCTCGACGCTCGGCGTGCCGACGCCGACGCTGACTCTGTCGAATGCGCGCACGCAATGGGGGCTGTGCCGGGAAGACGGGCAGGTGCGGCTCAACTGGCGCCTGATACACCTGCCTCTGCGCCTGGTCGATTACGTGGTCGCGCACGAACTGGCGCACCTGCGCGAAATGAATCACTCGGCGCGCTTCTGGACCGTCGTCGGCGGCCTCTATCCCGATTACCGGGCTGCGCGCAGGGAACTGCGTCTATGCAGCCACAGCCTGCCAATCCTATAGGAGGAAAATTCATGAGAATTCTGCACACCATGCTGCGCGTCGGGAACATGGAGCGTTCGGTAAAATTCTACACAGAGGTCATGGGCATGCAAATGTTGCGCAGCACCGACCGGCCGGAGCAAAAATACTCGCTGGCCTTCGTCGGCTACGGCACCGAGGATGCGCAGGCGGTGATCGAACTCACCTACAACTACGGCGTCGACAGCTACGACCTGGGAACCGCTTTCGGACATCTCGCGATTGAAGTCCCCGACGCGTACAAGGCGTGTGAAACGGTCAAGGCAAAGGGCGGCATCGTCACCCGGGAAGCGGGACCGGTCAAAGGGGGCAGCACGGTGATCGCCTTCGTGCAGGATCCCGACGGATACAAAATCGAGCTAATCGAGCGCAAGCAGTAGGGAAAGCTGGAAGGCCGCCCTGACGGGGCCTTCGTCTAGAGCGTGGCGACCCGATATTTGCGCAGCACGCTGGGCTGGCCGATCAGCATCTTGGCAAACTCTTCCAGCAATGCCTCGTTGATGTCGCCTGCCGGTATGCGCAGTTCGTCCGCGCCCAGGCGGAAAAAATGCTTGCCCTTCACCACCAGCCGGGCATTGTCGTGATCGGCCGTGATCGTTATGTCGCAGGTGACGTTGCTCGGCACCGTAAATTTCATTTTTTCGAAACCGCCGCCCGGCTTCTTGATTTTCTCTTCGGTGAATTTCAGGCCGAAACTCCATAAGACCTCGTTCACCTTCTGAATCGCGGCGGGCATGTCGCGCTCGACCGTGAGGTTCGCGGGCGACGACCATTTGATGTACATGGTGACGTAGTCGTAGTAATCCTTTTCGCCTATCTTCTTCTTGCGATAGTTGATGAACGACTCGGCGTAGCCCAGATTCTGCAAATCGCCGACCCCCGGTATCGAATACGGTGTCGGATTGGTCGGCTTGAGAACCGCCAGCTGCTTCAGCAGATCGTTCAGGTAGAGAAAGGTCTGATGCATCTTGACCTCGACCAGCTTGATGCTTTCTTCCAGCATTGACTGCTGGGAAAGCTGCTGGCTCTTCATCATGTCTGCCTGTTTTTTCAGGTCGTCTAGCAGGCCCATACTAATCTCCGGCGTTATATCCTGGCTGATGCAGCGAGGGCATCTATTGTGCCAGCGGAAGGCGTTTTTGTGAACATCAATTCGCTATTCATTTGCCTTTATTTTCCAGATAGTTGCTTATCGCGGCAAAATCGGCGACCGTCAAATTCTCCGCTCGCAGGCCCGGCGAAATCCCCAGCGCGGCGTAATCATCCGCCTCTAACAGCCCGGACAGGGAGTTGCGCAAGGTCTTGCGCCGCTGGGAAAAGGCGCAACGCACCACGTTCGCCAGGCCCGTCTCGCTCACCACAGCCAACGAGTCCCGCGGCCGCGGCCGCAGGCGCACCACCGCAGAGTCGACCTGAGGCGGCGGCGAAAACGATTCCGGCGCGACCTCGAACAGCAGTTCCATGTCGAATCGGGTCTGCAGCATTACCGACAGGCGTCCGTAGTCGCTGCCCCCCGGGGTCGCGACCATGCGCTCGACCACCTCTTTCTGCAGCATGAAATGCATATCGAGTATGCGCTCGGCGTAATTCGCCAGATGAAACAGCAGGGGCGTGGAAATATTGTAGGGCAGGTTGCCGACCACGCGCAGCGCGCGCGGCAGTGCAGCGAAATCGAATTCGAGCACGTCGCCCGCATGCACCGACAGTTGCGCCGGCGCATAGGACCGCCGCAGGTGCGCGACAATGTCTCGGTCGATTTCGATCACATGCAAATGCCGCAGCGCTGCTGCGAGCGGCGTAGTGAGCGCCCCCAAACCCGGTCCGATCTCCACCATGACATCGTCCGGCCGTGGCCGGATAGCGGCGACGATCTCGGCGATCACTGTCTGGTCGGTCAGGAAGTGCTGACCAAACCGTTTTCGCGGGTTGTGCTTCATCTAAGCAGGTGTAGGGTCGCGCACCATCTCCAGTGCCATTTCGATGGCCGCGACCAGGCTGCCCGTATCCGCTTTGCCGCTGCCGGCCAGATCCAGTGCGGTACCGTGGTCGACCGAAGTGCGCACGATCGGCAGTCCCAGCGTGACATTGACGCCGGCGCCGAAACTCGCGTACTTGAGCACCGGCAGTCCCTGGTCGTGGTACATCGCGAGCACGCAATCGCCTCGCGCGAGCACCGCCGGCGTGAACAGCGTGTCCGCTGGGAGCGGCCCTTCCAGATGCATACCCGACCGGCGCAGTTGCTCGAGCACCGGACAGATGATTTCGATTTCTTCCCTGCCCAGATGGCCGCCCTCGCCGCCGTGCGGGTTGAGTCCAGCAATCAGAAGACGCGGCGCGGCAATTCCGAAACGCTGCTGCAAGGCGCGATGCAGGATACGCAGCGTGGCGTCCAGGCTTTCGCGCGTGATCGCGCCGGCGACTTCGGCCAGCGCCAGATGGGTCGTGGCCAGCGCGACACGCAGTCCGCCACCCGCGAGCATCATGACGACGCGCGGCGTCGAGGTCAGCGCCGCAAGGTATTCCGTATGGCCGGTAAAAGGTATGCCGGCGTCGTTGATCACGCCCTTGTGCACCGGCGCGGTCACCATCGCGGAAAAGCTGCCATCCATACAGCCGGCCACGGCGCGATCGAGCAGGGAAAGCACGTACCGGCCGTTTGCCGGATCCAGCCTGCCCGCTTGCACCGGCGCGGCGAGGGGCAGATGCAGCACTTCGAGCTCGTCCGCGGCCGGCGGGCGCGCGGGATCGAATGCACGCAATCGCAGTTTCAGACCCAACTGTTCTGCACGCTGTGCGAGCAATTCGCTATCGGCGAAGATGACGGCCCGGCAAGCCGGGCGCAAAGCCGCAAGCGCAAGGCAGATATCAGGCCCGATACCTGCCGGCTCTCCGGAAGTGACCGCGACTAGGGGCCGGGACGCCGCTTTTCCCTCCGCGTTGTTTGAACCGGCACCAACGGCGGACACTAGCGCTCGTCCGACCGATATTCCACAAAGGCGCGATCGCGCAGCTGGCGCAGCCACTCCTGGTAGGCCTCGTCGGCTTTGCGCTCGCGCAGAACAAGCCGCGCTTCCTGCCGCTTGCGTGCGCCCGAGACGTCTGTCTTGCGCCGCTCCAGGACCTGCATCAGGTGCCAGCCGAAAGGCGACGCGAAAGGTTGGCTCAACTCCCCGGGCTTGAGACTGTTCATGACGCGCTCGAATTCTGGCACGGTGTCACCGGGAAAGATCCAGCCCAGATCGCCGCCCTTGATCGAGGACGTGTCGTCCGAATTGAGTCTGGCCAATTCCGCGAAATCGACGCCATTGACAATTCGCTCTCGCAGATTTTCCAGCTTGCGCTGGGCGTCGCTCGCTGACACGATCTCGCTGGTTTTTACGAGGATGTGCCGCGCGTGGGTTTGTTCGACGATGATCGGCGCTCCGCCGCCGCGGCGGTCGAGCAGCTTGAGGATGTGAAATCCGGCCGGGCTGCGAATGATGGCGCTTACCTCGCCGGGCTTCAACCCGTCCAGCGCTTGCGCGAACAGATCCGGCAAGCGGTCGCGCGAGCGCCAGCCGATCACCCCGCCCTGCAGCGCGTCAGATGCATCCGAAAAACCGACCGCCAGCTTGGAGAAGTCCGCGCCCGCGCGCACCTGCGTCAGCACTTGCTCGGCGCGGGCGCGCTGGCGCTCCACCACCTCCGGGCTGGCCTGCTCGGGCAGGCGCAATACGATGTGGCTCAGGTTGAATTCGGTCGACGCGGCCGGCGATGCGGACTGCTGGCTGAGGAAATTGTCGATCTCGTTTTCGGTGACCACGATGCGATTGTCCACCTCGCGTTCGCGCAGGCGCGACAGCAGGACCTCATTGCGGAGTTCCTCGCGGAACTTGTCGAACTGAATCCCGTCGCGTTCCAGCGCCTGGCGGAACTGCGTCAACGACATCTTGTTGCCCTCGGCGACGCGCGCAACGGTGCGGTCAAGCTGCAGGTCGTCCACGCGCAGTGCCGTTTCCCTGGCCAGCTGGAGCTGCAGCCGGTCCATGATCATGCGCTCCAGCACCTGCTTTTGCAGCAAATCGGCCTCGGGCAGCGGCGTACCCTGTTGCCTCAATTGCTGCGTCACCACCTTTACCCGCTCCGCGACCTCGCCGTTTGTGATCACGTCGCTGTTGACCACGGCGACGATGCGGTCGACCAGCACCACCGGGCTGGGAGCCCGTTTCTGCGCCAACGCGCCGCCTGCGCCAAGCGCCAGTGCCGCGGTCGCGAAGCACGCGATCGCTGCCGAAATTGAGAATCGCATTTGAGGCTTACTCGTAAAAATCGAACGGTCGTGTGTCGGGACGGGTCTGGTCGATACGGCTGTAACCGGGAACATTGCGCTTCAGCGTCTCGAGCGGGTTCGACCCGATGCGCGAGAATCCGTTCAATTCCAGTTGCACGAACAATGCGCTGGTCGATGTCCCGGTGGCCGCTGCAAAACGCTGCACCACCAGGCGCCCAATCCAGCAGCCCCCATTATATTCGAAACCGGCCAGACCTTCGACCAGCCGGTTATCCCGGGTGGAATAGTTATAGCGGCCCACGCCATACCATCCGCGACCCAGCGGCCACTGCGCCGAGACGTCCAATTGACTCAGGGAGTCGCGTGTAAACCGGTATCCCAGGTTGAGCACCTTGGCGGTCTCCGGCTGGTAGCGGGCGCCCACCCCCACGCGCTGGAAAAAATTGCGGTGCGAGTTGTACTGCAGCGCGCTGTCCAGGCTCCAGTTGCGCGAAACGCGCCCGCTCAGCGCAGCGAGAAAATCCGAGGTCTTGTCGGTACGCGTCGGCGTCGCGTCGTCCAGCGCCACCTGCTGATTGTGGAAATAGAAGCGCTGGCCGACGGTGGCCTTGAGCGCCTCCTGTCCGTTGGAGGGCGACAGCAGGCGCGAGGTTGCGGCCACGGTTACTTGGTTGGCGTCGGCAATTCGATCGCTGCCGTTGAACAGGTTTTCGGAGAATATCTGCGCGTAATTGAAATCGGCCAGCCCCGTATCGAACAAGGGAATCCTGCTCTGGTCGCGATAGGGCACGTACAGGTAGTACAGGCGCGGCTCCAGTGTCTGGCGGAATTTCTGCCCGCTGAATGCAGTGTCGCGCTCGAATGTCAGGCCGCTGTCGATGCTGGCGATCGGCAGCGCCCTGCGTATCGAATCCGGAGACCCTGGGGTGTTGCGATCCAGACCGTAGCTGGTGGAATGGAATCCCAGTTTCGGCGTGAGATAGGCGCCCGGCCGGATCAGTGGAAGACTGGCACTGGGGTAGAGCATCACCCGGCTGCCGATCACGCTGGTGGGATGGTAGAAATCGACGAACTCGCTCGTCAGTGCGAGGTCCAGGCCGCCGACGTACTGCCGCGCCGCGTTAAACGTCAGCTGGGGCATCCGGCCGTAGGGTTCGACGACCGGATTGATCGGATCCTGCAGCGTCTGAAACCGCTGCGCCCGCGCGGACGCGGTCCACCAGCCCCCGTTGTAGGTAAGCATGCCGTCGCGCGGCAGGGTGGTCTGCGACGTGATATTGATGCGGCTGGACAAATCGCGGAAATAATTGTCATCCGAAACCTTGTTGACGTTGACGTAGCCGGTCAGATTGCTGGTGAACTTCTGATTGTGCTGGATGGTGGTGGCATAGCGGTTGATGTTGCGAATGCGGTCGTTGGGCAGGCTCTCGAAACGCGCTTCGCCGTCGTAACTGCGGTCGAGATAGCGGAACTGCGCGGCCAGTTGCAGGCCGCGCTTGGAGAGTTCGCGCGGTTCGATCGTGAGATCGCGGTTAGGCGCAAGGTTGATGTAGAACGGCGTGCTGATTTCCACCCCGCTCTTGCCGCTGCTGCCTATGGTGGGCGGAAGCATTCCGGTCTTGCGCTGATTGTGCAGCGGAAAATCGACCCAGGGCACGTAGACTATCGGCGCTCCCTTGAACACCAGCTTGCCTCTGCGCGCCACGCCCACGTCGCGCGTCATGTCCAGGTCGAGTTCACCCACTTGCATATACCAGTCATCGTTGCCAGCCTTGCAGGTCGTGAAGGTCGCGTTTTCCAGCGAATACTTGTCCTTGCTCTCGAACTTGATCACATCGGCCTTGCCGCGCGCGCGCACCGGCCCGTAACCGGAGCGACTGCGCAGCGCGAACTCGTAATCGGCATGGTCGAACTGGCCGATGCTGTCGTGTACGCGCAAACGCAGGCCGGTCCCGCTCATGCGATCGCCGTCGCGGGCAAAGCGCACGCCGCCGCTGGCCTGCACTTCGTCCGTGGCATAGATATAGCGCAAGCGATCGGCATGGACGCTGACGTCGCCCCTGCGCAGCTCGGCGTTGCCGATGGCGCTGGTTTCCTGATTTGCATAGCCCTCGATCCGGTCGGCGTTGATGGTGACCGGCTGTTCCGCGGGCGGCATGAGCTGCGGCTCCCGCGCCTGTGCGGTCGTTGCGCAGAAAAGCAGGACCAGAACGGGCGCAAACTTGCGCATCGGCAGCTTCACGGTGAATGGAAAAGGGGGTGCGTTTTTTGAATGCTAAAATCGCACACTTTCGCACGAATGGCAATCGGAACACGCTTTGAACATGTTGCACAATGAATGCTGCAACGAAAAACACCGGGGAGCATGAGGGAAAGTATCCCCTTATATGGTAATGATCGCTTTGGAACGAACATCGGCGTTAAGAGCGTGGCTGGACGGCCTTTTTCCAGGGGAAAAATGGGACATCCAACCAGCGTCGGAGGACGCCAGCTTCCGCCGCTATTTCCGCATACGCTTTTCCGACAGCGGCGAGAGCCGCATCGTCATGGACGCGCCGCCGGAACACGAAGACTGCCGGCCCTTCATCCGGATCGCGGGCCTGCTGCGCGAGGCCGGTCTCAACGCACCTTCGGTGCTGGCCCAGGACCTGGAGCAGGGCTTCCTGTTGCTCACCGATCTGGGCGCCACCACCTATCTGGCGGCGCTGAAGCACGAGGACGCGGATGCGGACGCCCTGTTCGGCGCCGCCACCGACGCGCTCGTCACCTGGCAGCTCGCCAGCCGGCCGGGCGTGCTCCCGCCGTACGACGCGGCATTGCTGCGGCGCGAACTCGATCTGTTTCCCGACTGGTATCTGGCGCGGCACCTGGGCATTGACCTCGCGCCGCAGCAGCGCGCGCAGCTCGAGCGCATGTTTGCCGTGATCCTGGAAAGCAATCTGGCGCAGCCGGCGGTCTACGTGCATCGAGACTACATGCCGCGCAACCTCATGCTCTCGACGCCCAACCCCGGCATCCTCGATTTTCAGGATGCGGTCTACGGTCCGGTCGCCTACGACATGGCTTCGCTGGTGCGCGATGCGTTCATCAGCTGGGAAGAGGAGCGCGCGCTCGACTGGATCGTGCGCTACTGGGACAAGGCGCGCCGCGCCGGTCTGCCGGTGGGCGCCGACTTCGGTGAGTTCTACCGCGACCTCGAGTGGATGGGCTTGCAGCGGCATCTGAAAGTGCTGGGCATTTTTGCGCGCATCCGGTACCGCGACGGCAAACCCGGTTACATCGAGGATGCGCCGCGGTTTCTCGCCTACGTGCGCGCCGTCGCCACCCGCTACAACGCGCTCGGCCCGCTCGCACAGCTGTTGGACCAGATCGAGAAGCACGCGCCCATGCGCGACGATCAACGATGAAGGCCATGATCCTCGCCGCCGGACGCGGCGTGAGAATGCGCCCGCTTACGGATACGACGCCCAAGTCGCTGCTCGCAGTGGGAGGCAAGCCGCTGATCGTCTGGCAGTTGGAGAAACTGGCTCAGGCCGGTTTCTCCGAAGTGGTGATCAACCACGCCCATCTCGGGCACATGATCGAGGCGGCGCTCGGAGACGGCTCGCGCTTCGGAATCCTGATCCGCTACTCACCCGAGCGCGAAGCGCTCGAGACAGCGGGCGGTATCGCCCTCGCCCTGCCTCTGCTGGGAGCAGGGCCGTTTCTGGTGATCAATGCCGACATCTACAGCGACTACGATTTTTCCGCGCTCGCCCGCGTCGATCTGCGGGGCCGGCTCGCGCACCTGGTGCTGGTCGACAACCCGCCTCAGCACCCGCGCGGAGACTTCGCACTGGAGACGGAACAGGTGCGCGAAGCCGGCGCGCAGATGCTCACTTTCAGCGGCATGGGGGTGTACGCGCCGCGCTTGTTCGGTGATATTCCCCATGGCGCAAAGCTGCCGCTGGCACCGCTGTTGCGCAAGGCAATGGCCTCAAACCAGGTGTCCGGCGAGCACTACCACGGCAACTGGCACGATATCGGCACGGCCGAGCGCCTGCATGCGCTGGATGCGCACCTGAAAGGAAGCGGCGCATAGGAATGGCTCGCGCCCGGCTTTGCCGCAAGCCTGGTGATCCGCGCTGTACAATTGCTCCAACAACGCGTTGCAAAATGAATTTTGCAACGCCTGACATAGGGGAGTATGAGGGGATGTCCCCCAAGGGGACTTCCTTCGGGGCGTATCCCCTCATTTTGAAATAAGCTCCAAGTACTCTAACCCGGGACCGCTAGACCAGCCTCTTCCATGATCGAAACCAAAACCTATGCAAGCCGCCGCGCCGCCCTGCTCGCGCAGATGCAAAGCGGCATCGCCATCGTTCCGACCGCCCCACAGCGGGTGCGCAACCGCGACAGCGAATACCTCTACCGCTACGACAGCTATTTCTATTATCTGTGCGGCTTTCAGGAGCCCGAAGCCGTGCTGGTGCTCGTTGCCGGGGATGAACCGAAAAGCCTGCTTTTCTGCCGCGAGAAAAACCTGGAGCGCGAAACCTGGGACGGTTTCCGTTTCGGCCCGGAAGCGGCCAGGGAAGCATTCGGCGTCGATGCCGCCTATCCGATCGGCCAACTCGATGAAATGCTGCCGGGGCTGATCGCCAACCAGCCGGCCCTGTACTACGCGCCGGGCATGGATGCCGGGTGGGATGCGCGCATCATGGACTGGTTGAATCAGGTGCGCGCGCAAAGTCGCACCGGCGTCAGCGCCCCGCAGCACATCCACGACGTGCGTACGTCGCTGGACGAAATGCGCCTCGTCAAGGACGCGGGCGAGCTTGACCTCATGCGCCGCGCCGCCGCCATTTCCGCCAAGGCGCATGAACGCGCGATGCGCGCCACCAGGCCGGGGACAATGGAATATGAAATCGAGGCGGAACTCCTGTATGCGTTCCGCCGCGGCGGCGCGCAATTCCCGGCCTATTGGCCCATCGTCGCCGGCGGCGCAAACGCCTGCATATTGCACTACAGCGAGAACAGCGCACGACTCGATGACGGCGCTCTGTTGCTGATCGACGCCGGCTGCGAACTCGACGGTTATGCGTCGGACATTACGCGGACTTTTCCGGTGAACGGGAAATTTCAAGGCGCGCAGAAAGACATCTATGAGCTGGTACTCGCGGCGCAGGCCGCAGCCATCGCCGCGACGCGGCCCGGCGTCGTCTGGGACGCGCCGCACGAAGCGGCGGTGCGCGTGCTCGCGCAGGGCATGATCGATTTCGGCCTGTGCCAGGGCAGTCTGGAAAAAGTCCTTGAAACCGGCGACTACAAACGCTACTACATGCATCGCACCGGCCATTGGCTGGGACTGGACGTGCACGACGTCGGCGAATATAAAATCGACGGCAAATGGCGGCCGCTCACCGCCGGCATGACGCTTACGGTCGAACCCGGCTGCTATATTCGCGCCGCGGAAGGCGTACCCGAGGCGTTCTGGAATATCGGCGTGCGCATCGAAGACGACGTGCTGGTGTGCGCCGAGGGCTGCGAGGTCATCACCGCGGCCACGCCGAAAAGCGTCGCCGACATCGAAAATCTGGTGGGCAAGGACTGAAGGGGGCTGCACTCTTGCTTTGTCATGGACACTGAAGCCGTAGACATACTGATCGCAGGCGGCGGACCGGTAGGCACAGCGCTGGCGCTCGCGCTGGAGGGCAGCGGACATTCCGTCGTGCTGGCCGAGGCGCGCGGCGCCGATACCAGCGGTTCGCGCAGCGACGATACCGGCGGCGCGCGCAGCGCCGATACCGGCGGCGCAGCCGGTGCGGTGCGCAACGCACCGACGGGCGACGCGCGCGCAATCGCCTTGTCCCATGCCAGCCGGCTGATCCTCGAGCGCCTGAATGCCTGGTCGGGGATTGCGGCCACGCCGATCGAATCCATCCATATTTCGCAGCAGGCGGGATTTGGCCGCACCCTGATCAGCGCTGCCGAATTCGGCCTGCCTGCGCTGGGCTACGTGGCCAACTATGACGACCTGCAACAGAGCCTGTCCGCGGCGCCCTGCTCGGCCACGCGGTTATACGGCGCAAAATTGACCGGGTTCGACGGCAGCAAGGCCACGATGCAGACCCGGGAAGGAGAGCGCACATTTGCGCCCGGCCTGACGGTATTCGCCGACGGCGCGCGCGTTGCGGACGCGAGCGGCGCATCGTCTTACAGCAAGGACTATCATCAAACGGCGCTCGTCGCCTGGGTGAAAACCGCGCAAGCGCATCGCGGCAGGGCCTGGGAACGATTCACGCCCGGCGGACCGCTTGCGCTGCTGCCGCACGGCGCCGCTTATGCGCTGGTGTGGACGACCGGGCTGGATCGCGGCGCACAGTTGTGCGCCCTGGACACGCCGGCTTTTCTCGCCGAATTGCAAGCGTCTTTTGGCGATCGCCTGGGCGCCTTCGTCGACGCCGGCGCGCGCAGCACATTCCCGCTGGCGCTGCGCTACCGGCGCGAGGAGACGCAGCCGCACAGCCTCGCGGTCGGCAACGCAGCGCAAACCCTGCATCCGGTCGCCGGCCAGGGATTCAACCTGGGCCTGCGCGACGCGTGGGAGCTTGCCCGCCTCGCGCGCGACACGCGCGAGCCCGGCAGCGACAGCTTCATCGACGGCTATCGCCGCGCGCGTGCGCTGGACCGCCGCGCCGGAATACAGTTCACCGACGGGCTGGTCAGCTTGTTTTCCAATTCAGATCCGCTGCTGAAGTTCGGCCGCGGCGCGGGCCTGCTGGCCCTCGATCTGCTGCCCTTCGCGCGGCGCTTCGTGGCGCGGCGCATGATTTACGGAGCACGCGCACTGCCTTAACGCAAGTCAAATCTTTGCGCCGCAAGCGTGAATATTTCGGTTTTTCTTCGCCGGCGATTGGGTATAGAATTGCTTCCCCGCCCGCAAAAAACCTCTTTAGAACGAAATGAGAATTGGACCTCACGTGTTGCGCAACAATCTATTCGTTGCGCCGATGGCCGGGGTCACGGACCGCCCGTTCCGACAGCTGTGCAAGAAATTCGGCGCCGGCATGGCGGTGTCTGAGATGGTGGCGTCCAACTCCTTGCTCTGGGGCAGCGAAAAGACGCGCCGGCGCGCCAATCACGAGGGCGAACCCGATCCGATTTCGGTGCAGATTGCAGGCGCCGATCCGCAGATGATGGCCGATGCCGCCAGCTACAACGTCGGCCAGGGCGCGCAAATCATCGACATCAACATGGGTTGTCCGGCAAAGAAAATCTGCAACGTGATGGCAGGTTCCGCGTTGCTTAGGGACGAACTGCTGGTCGGGCGCATACTCGAAGCCGTGGTCAAAGCGGTGGACGTGCCGGTGACGCTCAAGTTCCGCACCGGCTGGGACCAGAACAACAAGAACGCGCTGGCGGTCGCGCGCATCGCCGAGCAAAGCGGCATTCAGTTGCTGTCGATCCACGGGCGCACACGCGCCTGCGGATACACCGGTCACGCGGAGTACGACACCATTGCCGCAGTCAAGCGCGCCAGCCGCCTGCCGGTAGTCGCCAACGGCGACATCACAACACCGGAAAAGGCCAGACAGGTGCTCGATTACACCAAGGCGGACGGCATCATGATCGGCCGCGCCGCGCAGGGCCGGCCGTGGATCTTCCGCGAAATCGAGTACTACCTCAAGACCGGGGCGCACTTGCCGCCGCCGCTCGTGACCGAAATCCACCAGGTGCTGATCGCGCACCTGCACGATTTGTACGCGTTCTATGGCATCGATACAGGCGTCAAGATCGCGCGCAAACACATTTCCTGGTACACCAAAGGACTGGCCGGATCGGCCAGCTTCCGCCACGCGATGAATCAGTTGCAGAAACTAGAAGAGCAACTCGCCGCGGTGAACCGGTTTTTCGACCAACAAGCGCAGCAAGCCGAGCACCTGCGCTACGAGGAGGAGTTGGCAGCATGACACCGCGCGCCAGTGAAATCGCCGAATGTGTACGCAAGGCCCTCGAGAAATATTTCAAAGACCTGGACGGGGAACGGCCGCGCGCCGTCCACGAAATGGTGTTGAAGAATGTCGAAAAGCCGATGATCGAAGTAGTACTGGCCCACGCGGAGGGCAACCAGACGGTGGCCGCCAAATGGCTGGGCATCAACCGCAACACATTGCGCAAGAAGATCGAACATCTGAAAATCAAGATGTAAGGGCAAGGCGCGGCTGGTGAAAAACATGACATACACCAGATCAAAAGCCAGCCGACCGCCGCGGCGGCGCATCGCACGCCGCCCACAACTTTTCACGCAGGCGTAAAAATGAGCATCCTCGTCAAGCAGGCCCTCATCAGTGTGTCCGATAAAACCGGGATAGTCGAACTCGCGCGCGCGCTGGCGCAGATGCAAGTCGCCATCCTGTCTACGGGCGGAACCGCGAATCTGCTCGCGCAGAACGGCATCGCCGTGACCGAAGTGGCCGAATACACCGGCTATCCGGAAATGCTCGACGGGCGCTTGAAAACCCTGCACCCGATGATCCATGGCGGACTGTTGGCGAGGCGCGATGTGCCCGCGCACATGGAGGCGATCAAGGATGCCGGCATCGAGCCTATCGATCTTGCGATAGTCAATCTTTACCCGTTTACCGAAGCCATCGCCAAACCCGGTTGCACCCTGGCGGACGCGATCGAGAACATCGATATCGGCGGCCCCACCATGCTGCGCGCAGCGGCCAAAAACCATGCAGGCGTCGCCGTGCTGGTCGATCCCGCCGATTACACGCCGCTGCTGGACGAACTGCGCGCCAACGGCGGCAAGGTCAGCGCGGCCACGCGCTTTGCGCTGGCAAAAAAAGTGTTTACCCATACCGCCGGCTATGACGGCGCCATCAGTAATTATCTGACCGGCCTCGATGCAGAAAACAAGAATCTCGACTACCCGGATAGACTGACGCTGCAATTCGCCAAGGTGCAGGACATGCGCTATGGCGAGAACCCGCACCAGAGCGCGGCGTTCTACCGGGACGTGCAGCCGGCCGCGGGCAGTCTCGCCAGCTACACCCAGCTGCAAGGCAAGGAGCTTTCCTACAACAATGTGGGCGACGCGGATGCCGCGTGGGAATGCGCGAAGACCTTTGTCGAACCCGCCTGCGTCATTGTCAAGCACGCCAATCCCTGCGGTGTCGCAATCGGCGACACCACGCTCGAGGCCTACCAGCGCGCATTCCAGACCGATCCCACCTCGGCCTTCGGCGGCATCATCGCCTTCAACCGGCCGGTGGATGCGCCCACGGCCGAAGCCGTGGCCAAACAGTTCGTCGAAGTCGTGATCGCCCCGGCCTACGACAAGGATGCGCTAAAGGCGCTCGCGTCCAAGACCAATGTGCGCGTGCTGGTCGTACCCCTGGCAGCAGGCTCAAACCGCTACGATTTCAAGCGCGTAGGCGGGGGACTGCTTGCGCAGACCCCGGATATCAAGAACGTGCATACCGCCGAACTGCGCGTGGTCACGAAAAAGCAGGCCAGCGAAGCGGAACTGCGCGACCTGCTGTTCGCCTGGCGCGTGGCCAAGTACGTCAAATCCAATGCCATCGTATTCTGCGGCAGCGGCCACACCCTGGGCGTAGGAGCGGGCCAGATGAGCCGCGTCGACAGCGCGCGCATCGCAGCAATCAAGGCGAAGAACGCCGGACTTTCGCTCGCGGGCTCGGTCGTCGCCTCGGACGCCTTTTTTCCATTTCGTGACGGCGTCGACGTGGTTGCCGAGGCCGGCGCCAAGGCCATCATCCAGCCCGGCGGCAGCATGCGCGACGATGAAGTCGTCGCCGCAGCAGACGAACTCGGCCTGGTGATGGTCTACACCGGCCATCGCCATTTCCGGCACTGAGACACAGCCGTGAAGTTATTGGTGATCGGCTCCGGCGGTCGCGAGCACGCCCTCGCTTGGAAACTGGCGCAGGACCGGCGCGTGCAGAAGGTCTATGTCGCCCCGGGCAACGCCGGCACCGCGCTGGAACCGGGCCTGGAGAATGTCGCGGTCACGGATATCGCGCAACTTGCCGCTTTTGCGCAGCAGAATTCCGTCTATCTTACCGTCGTCGGCCCGGAGGCCCCGCTCGCTGCGGGCGTGGTTGACCTGTTTCGCGAAAAAGGCCTCAAGATCTTCGGCCCGACCCGCGCCGCGGCACAGCTGGAGAGTTCCAAGGATTTCGCCAAACGCTTCATGCAGCGGCATGGCATTCCCACAGCCGCCTACGCCACTTTCAGCGACGCCGCACAGGCCCACGCTTACCTGGAGCAGCAGGGTGCGCCCATTGTGATCAAGGCCGACGGCCTCGCTGCGGGCAAGGGCGTGATCGTTGCGATGACGGCACAGGAAGCACACGCCGCAGTCGACCTGATGCTGGTGGACAACAAGATGGGCGACGCCGGTGCGCGCGTGGTCGTCGAGGAATATCTCGCCGGCGAGGAAGCGAGCTTCATTGTCATGAGCGACGGCGAACACGCGCTCGCGCTCGCCACCAGCCAGGACCACAAGCGACTGCGCGACGGCGATGCCGGCCCCAATACCGGCGGCATGGGCGCGTATTCGCCGGCCCCTGTGGTGACACCGCGACTGCACGCGCAGGTGATGCGCGAGATCATCCTGCCGACCATCCATGGCATGGCGGCAGACGGCATTCCCTACAGCGGCTTTCTTTACGCAGGTCTGATGATCGACGCAAAGGGCAATCCGAAAACGGTGGAATTCAACTGCCGCATGGGCGATCCCGAAACCCAGCCCATCATGCTGCGCCTGAAATCCGACCTGTTCGAACTGTTCGAGCTCGCCTGCTCGGGCTCGCTGGCTCAGGCGGAGATTGAATGGGACCGGCGCACCGCACTGGGCGTGGTGCTTGCCGCCGCCAATTATCCGGACGCGCCGAAAAAGGGTGCGGTCATCAGCGGGCTCATCCCGCACACGCAACGCACCGAGGACTGCATGGTGTTTCACGCCGGCACGGCACTGGAGGGCGACAAGGTAGTCGTGAGCGGCGGACGGGTGCTGTGCGTCACCGCGCTGGGAGACAGCGTCAAGATGGCGCAGCATCGCGCGTATCAGGCGGCGGACGGCATACGTTTCGACGGCATGCAGCTGCGCCGCGACATCGGTCATCGCGCCACCGCGTCGAAGAAGACCTAGAACAGGTCGTCTCGCGCACCCCGGACAGCGCGGCCGGGGTACGTGCTGATAGAATTCGCGTCTTTCCGCATATAACGCCGGCCCATGAACCCTGCCGAAATCAAAGACTACCTGCTAGGCCTGCAACAGCGCATCGTCACCGCGCTCGAAGGCATGGACGGCAAGAGCTTCCGCGAAGACCGCTGGGACCGCCCCCAGGGCGGCGGCGGCATCAGCCGCGTCATCGAGGAAGGCGGGCTGTTCGAGCGCGGTGGGGTCAATTTCTCGCACGTGCAGGGCGAGGGGCTGCCGCCCTCCGCCACCGCTTCCCGCCCGGAGCTGGCCGGCCGCGCCTGGGAGGCGATGGGTGTGTCGCTGGTGCTGCACCCGCGCAATCCCTATTGCCCAACGGTGCACATGAACGTGCGCTTCTTCGTTGCGACTAAAGAAGACGCCGCACCGGTCTGGTGGTTCGGCGGCGGCATGGATCTGACGCCCTATTACGGCTACGCGGAGGATGCCGGGCACTTTCATCGCAGCTGCAAGCTCGCGCTCGATCCCTACGGCGCCGAGTGGCACCCGCAATTCAAAGCCTGGTGCGACCGTTACTTTTTTCTCAAGCACCGCAACGAACCGCGGGGCGTCGGCGGCATTTTTTTCGACGACCTCAACCAGCCGGATTTCGATACCTGCTTTGCATTGACGCAAAGCGTGGGCGACAGCTTTATCCCGGCCTACCAACCCATCGCCCTGCGGCGCAAGGACACCCCGTACGCCGAACGCGAACGCGACTTCCAGGCCTACCGTCGCGGACGCTACGTGGAATTCAACCTCGTCTACGACCGCGGCACCTTGTTCGGCCTGCAATCCGGCGGCCGCACCGAGGCGATCCTGATGTCGCTGCCGCCGGTGGTGAAATGGCGCTACGACTGGAAGCCCGAGCCGGGCAGCGCCGAGGCCGGGCTGTACAGCGAGTTCCTGGTCGCAAAAGACTGGGTCTAGCCTGCAAGACCGGGATTTGCCCGGTTTTTACTGCTAGCGCGCCAAAACCGGCGCCGTCCCGAACACCGCGCCTGTGGGCGAAATGCGGGTCGCAAATTGCCTGTCCGGACGGTGGTTCAGCAGTACCGGCAAATGTGTATATAATTCCCGCGGCATGCGATTTCCACAGAAGAAACAAAGCGCAGCCGACTATATTCGGTCCGAGCTGCTGATCAGGGAGGGGGAAGGCGGGACACTGGCGTATTTTCTCGCCTTGTTCTTCCTGCTCGGTCTCGGCCTCGCGCTGGGCCGCGGTTCGGCAAACGCATTGTTCCTCAAACATTTCGGCGTGGCTTATCTGCCCCATGTCTACCTTGCGCTGAGCCTGTGCCTGGGCCTGTCCAGCCTGGGCTATGCGGCGTTGGCGGACCGCATCGCGCCGGAAAAACTGTTCGCCGGCATGGCGGCCGTGTTTGCCGCGGTGCTGGTGATCATCTGGGTGTTAATGCGCACCGGCGCAACCGACCTTGCTTTTCCGATCTATCTGGTGAACTTCGGGGTAATCTCCGAAGTTGTCCTGTTGCACGCAACCTTGTATTTCGGAGCCAATTTCGACGGGGACCAGGTCAAGCGGCTGTTGCCGCTCGCGCTGGCCGGGATCCAGGCCGGCGAGCTCAGCGGCGGGCTGGTGCTTGCCGGACTGTCCGTGCTGATGCCGATGAAGGACGTGCTGCTCCTGTGGGTAACCATCTGCGCTGCTTCAGTCGCGCTGATCATCTGGCGGCACAGACGCTACGGCAATTCGCCGTACACGCATCCGCCGCGACGCGGATCCGGGGCCTTGCGCGCCGCTGCCGATCAGCTTGTGCAGGGGCTGCGTTTTGCGCGCCAATCCGACCTGCTGCGCTACTCTTCCTATGGCGTGCTGTTCATGGTGATCGCGGTGTTCACGCTGAGTTACTCCGTCATGACCATCTATGCCGCCAATTTCCACACCGAAACCGAACTGGGCATCATCTTCGGGCTGACCACCTTCGTCGGTGGCGCAGTCACCCTGCTGGCGCAGATATTCTTCTCGGGCAAGCTGCTGCAGCGTTTCGGCGTGCGGAGGATGAACCTGGTCTTTCCCCTGACTACGCTTGCGTCCTTCGCCGGCCTGATCTTGAGCTTCACCCTGCCCTCGGCGCTGCTTGCGGCCTTCAACCAGAGCGTGATCATGCCGGCAATACGCAACCCCTCGCGCAACCTGCTATTCCAGGCGCTGCCCGATTACATGCAGGGCCGCGCGCGCGCGCTGTCTCTGGTACTCGTGCTGCCGCTGGGCATCCTGACAGCAGGCGTGCTGCTGCAGCTGTTGCGCCTGGGCAACGCGGACTGGATGCTCCCTGCGACGGGCACACTCGCCGCACTGGCCTATCTGGTGTATTCGGCCAAGACGAATCGCGCCTACCTGGGAGCGGTGCTGTCGACCATGGCCGAGAAACTCTACATACCACGCGAGCACATGGGCGCGCTGGACACGAGACGCGACCGAGAGCTGTTCGAGTTGCTGGCGCGAGGCGCCGCGCATGCCGACGAACAAATCAGCATCACCTACGCAAAGGTGCTCATGGATGCTTTCCCGGCAGAGGCACCGCGCATCGTGCTCGAGCGCCTGCAGAGCGCAGGCTTGCGCACGCGAGACCAGTTGATACGCCTGGTCGTTCCCAAGCTGCCGGAAACCGAGAAAACCGTGCTCCATGACTACCTCAGAACATCCGATCCGCACCAGCAGGCGACCATACTGGATATTCTGTTCGTGGCAAGGGACGCGGTCGCGCGCAGCCATGTCCGCGTGTGCCTGGAGTCCGACAACCCCCGGCTCACGGCCTGCGGCATCCTCGGCGTACATTGCTACAACGAGCTGGAACTGATGGACGAAGCTACGCGGCGTTGGAACCAATTGCTGCGCGGCGCGCAGAGCCCGTCGCTGCTCGCAGGACTCGATCTGCTGCGCCGCCGACCCGATGAAACCATGTTCGACGCCGCCGCCAAACTGCTGGTTCACCCCGAGGACCGCGTCAAACGCGCCGCGCTTCTCGGATTGGCGCAATTCGCCAGCGTAGACGCCGCGACACTGACCCCGCTGATCGGGACACTTTTACATGCCGAAGACCATACGGTGCGCATGGCCGCAGTACAGTGCGCGCTGCAGCTTGCGGCGGGCGAATGCCGCAAACACTGCCATCAAGCGCTGGAAGATCGCCATCCGCGCGTAGTACAGGCCGCGCTCGAAGTGCTCAAGCAGCTTGATGGCAAGGACTTCGTCGCCACGAGCCTGGACTGGCTCGACGCGAACGAGGGATCGCCGCGCGCGCAGTGCGCAATGGTTGAACTGCTGCTGAAGCAACCGGTACCCAGCGGCCGGCTCGAGGCCTTCGTGCGCAGCAGGCTCGGCGCTGCGATGCAGATCGCAGGCGCGCTTCGCCTCGTGGAAAAGGCCTGCAAACAAGCGCAGGGCCAAAAAAGCATGGAACTGCTGGCGCTCGCTCTGCGCGAATCTCTGGGCAGGATCGTGGCGCTCGCGCTCACCGCGCTCGAAGGCCTCGAAGACCGGCAACTGGTGCGCACGGTGCGCGCAGGACTCGCGAGCAGGGATGCGCGCCAGGAGGCGCGCGCATTCGAAGCCCTGGAAGATCTGGGCGCGCGTGACATCGCCGCCGCGCTGCGGGTCATTTTCGGTCGCGGCGGCGTGCGCGAACGCGGATCCGTGGAAGCCGCGGGCCCGTCGCTCGGCACGATTTCAGACGTAGTCGATTATTTTGCGCAGGGCCGCGATGCCTGGTTGCAGGATTGTGCAAGCTTTGCGCGGCGAGGCTTGATGAAGGGAGCTGCGTAGCGTGCGCGACCTGCTCGATAAGCTGCTTCTACTCAAGCGTACGGCAACTTTCTCCGAGGTCGCGACCGATGATCTGCGGGTGGTTGCGCAGGAATTGGCGCAGGAGACCTGCTTCGCAGGAGAAAGACTGTTCGATCTGGGTGATCCCAGCGACCGGATGTATCTTATCGTCGAAGGCAAAGTCGGCATATCGATCGACACGGATCCGGCGGCGAAAGAATTCATCAGCACGCTGGGGCCGGGTGACTGTTTCGGTGAGATGGGGCTCTTCGACGACCTGCCGCGCTCGGCCACGGCGCACGTACTGGTCGACTCCCAACTGCTCGCGCTCGACAAGTTCAAGCTGCGCGGGCTGATCGTGAGCTACCCGGAACTGCTGCTGGGGCTGTTGAGAGGATTGAGCCACAGGCTGCGTGGCGCCAACGAAATGATTGCGCGCGGACGCAACTGATAATAGAGGGGGAATAGAACCATGCAAGAATGGCACTTGGGATTGCTGCGCATGACCGCAGCCTGGGTACTGGCCGCGGGGCTGTCCCCGGCTTCGGCACAGGTTGGCGCGGGAGGCGCAGCCGGGTCAGTGCATCACACTGAAGCAGGCTTCTTCGACATACATGTCTGCAACTGGCCGAACCAGCCGGTATTCCTTATGGCGCTGTTTTCCACCACGCGCTACAAGGAAATCGGGGAAATCGAGGTGTTTGATCCCGGCAATCGCTCGTTGGGCAGACTGGACCTCCGCCGTTACCGGTTGGTGCTCAACCCCGGCAAGCCGGAAAAGCGCGTGTTCATCGCCAATATTGCCGTGCCGGATAAGGCTGCGGACGGCTGGTACTCCGCACGCATCACCATGCGCGCCGGAGAAACGTTCAGCGCACGCGACTACGTCGCCCTGGGCCGCCTGCCCCGCGCAGGGGACCTGATCCCGGCCGATGGAGCAGAGAACGTAACGCTCCCAAAGGAACTCAAATGGAACGCCGTTCCGGGCGCGAAGTATTACCAGGTATTCGTCAAGGACCTCTGGGATGGCGAGCGCCTGATCCTCACCTCTACCATGCTCGACAAGCCCCGATTGGCCTTGCCCCCGGGACTGCTGCAACCCGGTGGCGCCTATTCCTGGCGCGTACATGCGCGCGACGTCAACGAGGATCCCAAGCTGGGTGATTTCAATCTTGGCTCGCTCAGCGCCGAAGTGAAATTCTCGGTGGCACCTTAGGCGCGCCCACGTAAATCAAGCCCCGTATCGTGCTTCATTTCCTGCCTTGCCGGTCCGGCGCGCACTAAGCCGGACGAGGCAGGCGGCTGCCGCTCTCCGGCTTTGGCTACGCATCGGCGGGTAGCTCGACCGGCGCGGATTCTGCCCAAACGCTTTTGAGCGTAGACTGCCACGCATGAGCGAAGCCGAAGCCCGCTTTTCCGTGCTGCGGCAGTCGGCCGATGCCGACGCCGTCGCCGCGATCGAACGCCTGGTGCGCGAGGCATCCGACCGCGCGCTCTCCCGCGTGAACGTGCTGGATTTTGCCGCCGCCAACGGGCTGGACGAGGAGCGCGCCATCGCCGCCTTCCTGCACGCCGCGCGGCTCGGATTGTTCGATCTTTCGTGGAACGTGCTGTGCCCGGGTTGTGGCGGCGTGCTCGATTCCAACGCAACGCTGAAGACCTTGCACAAGGAGGAATACGCCTGCGCGCTGTGCGCGGTGGGCTACGAACCCGACCTCGATGAAATGGTCGAAGTGGCGTTCACCGTGAACCCGCGCGTGCGGCGCATCGCCGCGCACGATCCGCATTCGCTGCCCATGTGGGAATACGCGCGCCAGGTGTTCTGGAGCTCTGGAGTCGAACTTCCCGATGATGAGACTTTCGATAAACTGCTGCAGGAAATCATCATCGATGGAATTGAGCTTCCCGCGGGCGAAAAGGCCCTGCTGTCAATTCAGTTACCGGCGCAATTCGTCATTGTGTTTGAGCCGGTCACGCATGCGGCGCACTTCATCGACGTGAAAGGTGAACCGACGCGCGAGCGCCAAAACCTGTCACTGGTGTTCAACAAGCTCCGCGCCCCAACCGGAACTGTTGAAATGCGCCCCGGCCCACTGCGCCTGGCGCTGGAAAACCGCACCGACACGCGCGTGCTACCGGCGGTGTTCATTGCCTCGGACGACTTGCACGAACTGCTGGGCAAGCGCAAGAAATGCCTCACCGCCAAGCGCTTGCTCACGAATCAGACTTTCCGCGACATCTACCGCACCGACACGCTGGACTTCGACCAGCGTCTGAAAATCACCAGCCTGACGTTTCTGTTCACCGACCTGAAGGGCTCGACCAGCCTCTACGAGCGGGTCGGCGATCTGGTCGCCTATGACATGGTGCGGGAGCATTTCGGCGTGCTGCACGAAGTCGTTGCCGCCGAGGCCGGCGCGGTGGTGAAGACCATCGGCGATGCGGTGATGGCCAGCTTTCCGACACCCGATCGAGCGCTGGCCGCTGCGCTGCGCATGCGCGAGGCGATGCGCCGGCTGAACGAGAACAGCGGCCGCGAAGACCTGTTGCTGAAGATCGGCTTGCACGAGGGGCCGTGCCTCGCCGTGACGCTGAACAACCAGCTCGATTACTTCGGGCAAACGGTCAATATCGCCGCGCGGGTGCAGGCGCTGGCAGAGTCGCATTCCATCTTCGCCACCCGGCCGGTGGTGGAAAACGAGCGTGCCGCGCACCTCCTCGACGAGAACGGCCTCACACCGGTGCCGCAGCAGCATGCGCTGCGCGGCATCGCCAGCGAAATCACGGTGTACGAGATTTCCTGAGCTGCGACGCGGCGAAACGATTCATCGCCCGCCATCACGGGCGAGACGGATTCCGGAAAACTGCCAGCGCGCACCCGTCGGAAAGAAATTGCGGTAGCTGCTGCGTATATGCCCGGCCGGTGTGGCGCACGAGCCGCCGCGCAGCACGTACTGGTTGACCATGAACTTGCCGTTGTATTCGCCGACGGCGCCTTCGGCAATCCTGAATCCCGGATAGGGCGCGTAGCTCGACTGCGTCCACTCCCACGCGTCGCCGAACATCTGCCGCAGACCCGTTCCTGCCGGCGCGGCGCACGGATGGAATTCGCCGGAATCGGCGAAATGGCCGGCGACATCGCAGCCAGCCGCGGCACGCTCCCACTCGGCTTCGGTCGGCAGGCGCGCGCCGGCCCAGCGTGCGTAAGCGTCGGCCTCGAAATACGACAGGTGCACCACTGGCCGATCAGGCGCGAGCGGCAGCAAGCCCCGGAGCGTGAATTCCTTCCAGCCGGATTCGTCGCTGCGCCAGTAGATCGGCTGCGCCAGAGCGTTCTGGCTTAACCAATCCCAACCTTCCGCAAGCCAGAGCCGCGCGTCGGCGTAGCCGCCCTGTTCCACGAACTGCCGGTATTCCGCGTTGGTGACCAGGCGCTCTGCCAGTTGAAACGGCCGCAGCAGCACCTCGTGGCGCGGTGATTCGTTGTCGAATGCAAAGCCGGCGCCGCGGTGTCCGATTGCAGCAGCGCCGCCGTCGAACTCGACCCATTCGAACGCTGCCGGCGGCCCCGGGTTCGGCACCTGCCCGCGCGGCTCGCGCTGTCGGTAACAGGGGGTTAGCGGATTGAGCGACAGCAGATGCTTCACGTCGGTGAGCATCAACTCCTGGTGCTGCTGCTCGTGGTTCAGCCCGAGTATCAGCAGTTCGCGCAGCGCCGCAGTCAGCGGCACTTCCTGCAACAGGCGCAGCAAGCGCGCGTCTACTTCACGTCGATACTCCTGGATTTCGGCCAGCGGCGGCCGCGTAAGCATGCCGCGCTGCGGCCGCGGATACTTTTCGCCGACCTGGTTGTAATAGGAATTGAACAGCATCCGGTATTCGGGTTGAAACGCCATGAAATCGCGTTCGAACCGCTCCAGCAGGAACGTCTCGAAAAACCAGGTGGTGTGCGCCAGATGCCACTTGGCCGGGCTCGCATCGGGCATGGACTGGATGCAGGCGTCTTCGGCCGAAAGCGGTGCGGCGAGTTCCTGACTGCGCGCGCGAATGCGCACGAACTCCCCGGCGAGGTCTTCATCCAGTCTCCGTCCGCGGTGGAGCGGCACGGTCTTGCCGGTCTGCTGCAAGCGATTCATGGTCCCCCCGAACGATGCCATGCCGCCGGTGTAACTCGTACTGAACTGCACCTAAGATACCATTAGATTGCGCCGTTGTTTAGTTCTGCCGCGGCTGGAACAAGCCACCGCTTCCCCCTCGCACGGCATCCAGCGCAATCAGAAAAGCGGCCGCGTTCCAGGACTGGCCGCGCATGCCGCCCGGCGCCAGGGTGCGACCGTGCAACCATTCGTTGAACGCCCAGCCATCCAGCGCGTTTGCGCCCGCGAGCTTGACCAGTTCGGCCTTGGCGCGATCCCGCGCGCCCGCGCGCACCAGCGCGACGACCCAGAATCCTCCGACGAAAGGCCAGATGCCGCCGTTGTGGTACTGCCACTCCAGATTCTGGCGGTGGCGCGACATGTATGCCCGCCACATCGAGCTCCCCGCGGGAATCGGCTCGCACACGACGCGCACCGGCCATGGATCCGCAATTCCGGCGCGATCCAGCGCGCGCAGTGTGCGCCGCGCCGCCTCGCCGTCGGCAAGACCGCACAGCAGGGCGAGCAGATTGCCGAAGACATCGCCCTCTTCTCCGTAAAACGAGAAATTGACAAACGACAGATAGAGGTCGCGATTTTTCGCCTTGCGTTTTGCGTAATGCGCGAGCAGCCGTGCACGGCGGTAGTCGGCCAGGTCGGCGCTGAACGGGTGAAACAGCTGGTTGAAATTCGCGCGTGTTTCATCGCCGCACGAAAGCCCGTAACGCTGCTTGACGCAGTACCAGAGCGCGTTCGTATAAAGCACGAAGCCAGAGCGTGGCATGATGTCGGCCCAGTCGCTCGCCTCGTTCTGCTGCAGCAGGAAGAAGCGCTGGTGCTCCTGCGCCTCCAGCCACTGTACCGCCTTGGCGATTCCGGGTCCGAATCGCTGGCGCAGTCCGAGCGCCGGGTCGCGCCGGTCGAGGAAATCGAGCGCGATCAGCCACCACAGCGTGGCGTCGATGCAACCGAGGTACCAGAAGTCCGCCTCGTGCCCGCTCACGTCTACGAATTTCGGAATCTGGCCGTTTTTCGCCTGGTACCCGGCGAGCGTGACCAGGCCCGTCGCGGCCTCGCGTTCGAGCACGGCATCCCCCGAGAGCGCCATGCCGATCGCGCATACCGCCGCGTCGCGGCCGAAGATCGCCGCATAGCCGCGCGACTCTGCACGCGCGCCGGGCGTCGCGGCAAGAATGCCGCCCGGCGAAAGATTGGTCCGCAGCAGTTCGACCGATTTCTGCCGGCAGGTTTCCAGCAGGTCGCCCTCTTCGACCTCGACCGAGGCCGCCGGCGTAGTCGTGCCCCTGCGCTCGCGCATTAAGCGGCCTGCACAACGGAAATTCGGGTCGATCGCACCAAGGCTCGCATGCAAGCGCTCAATCGCGTACTGCAACGCTTTCCGGAGCACGCACGCTGAACGGCGGTGCGCTTCCGTCCTTGGCCACGCCCGCATAAACGGTGAGGTGCGGGAACGGGATCTCGATGCCGCGCGCGTCGAACGCCTTCTTCAGGCGGCGCAGGAATTCGCGCCGCACGCCCCACTGCTCCAGCGGCTGCACCTTGAAACGGCAGCGCAAGATAACCGCGGAGTCGTCCCATTTGTCCACGCCTGCGACCTCGAGATCGTCGAGGATTTTCGCTCCGAAAACCTTGTCGGCACGCAATTCCGCACCGACCTCGCGCATCACCGCCACCGCCTCGTCCGTGTCCTCGCGGTAGGCGACGCCGACATCCACCACCGACTGCGCATAGCCTCGGCTCATATTGGTCACGGTGGTGATCAGGCCGTTGGACACGAAGTGCACATTGCCGTCATAGTCGCGCAGGCGCACGTAGCGCAGCGTGATCTCCTCGACCAGGCCGGCTTTGCCGGCAATATCCACGACGTCGCCCTGGCGCATCTGGTTCTCCAGCAGAATAAAAAAACCTGCGAAGTAGTCTTTCACCAGGCTTTGCGCGCCGAAACCCACTGCCAGGCCGATTACACCGGCGGCCCCGAGTATGGGCGCCACGGCAATGCCGAGCTCGCTGAGTATCAGGGTGACGGCGACCACCATCACGACCACCGAGGCAAGATAACGGAATACGCGGCCCAGCGTCTCCGCGCGTTTTACCTGTTCGCGATCGTCCATTCTGCTGGTAAGGCGCACGCGGAAGGCCCGTATCAGGTGTCGCGTCACGCCGAGCACAATCCACGCCGCCACCACGATCAGCACGATGCGCAGCAGGACGATGAATTCATGATCGATCTTGGCAATACCGAGAAAACTCAGGCTTTGCGTTACCTTGTCCATCAACTTCTCCTTTCTAATCGCCGTTTGGCACGGCCGGCAGTTCATAAGCGAGCAAGGCTCCCGGAAACACCTTCATTGCCCGCGATACCTGAAGACGTCCGGTCGCATCCGCTTCCAGCGATTCACCGGTCAGGACGTTCACCAGGCGCGTACCTTTAGGCAAGAAGCCCAGATCCAGCGCGGTATCACCCCAGATTGGCTCTCCCACGGGCAGCGCGCCAGGCGCGAGCCCCATCAGGGCAAACAGCCTTCCCGCTACAACCACGAGCCCGCGATCGCCCACGCGGCGCGCATAGGCTAATGCGTTACGCGAACGCTCGCCGGCTACCTTGATCGGATGGTAGTCGCCGTTCCGGAACAGTTCGTCGTGCTCGCGGCGGAATTGCAGGGTCCTCCAGGTGAGCCAGAACTTGGCGCGACCGTCGAAGGGACAGGCAAAAAACCCGGACACGCTGGGCGCCATCTGCTCGACGGGCATCTCAGCAACGCGACGCAGTGCCTCGAGCAGTGCCGCGCGGCGCGCGTAGTCCACCGGACGACGATTGTCCGGATCGACCAGGCTCAGATCGAAGCACTCATTTCCCTGATAGAAATCCGGTACGCCGGGCGAACTGAGCTTCACCAGCACCATGGACAAGCTGTTCAACATGCCGAACCAGGCGATGGGTCCAGCCTGCAGGCGAAGATCGTCCAGAAATATATTCGCGTCCAGCTTCCCGAGCAGCGCGTGCACGAATCCTTCCAGCGCTTCCTCGTATTCCGCGTTGACGTTGACCCAGCTCGTATGCCGCTTTGCTTCACGTGCCGCCTTGAGCATGTAGGCCTCGATGCGTTCCCGATAGACATCGAGCGCGGCAGCATCCATGGGCTCGTTCGGAAATGTACCCAGCAGGGTCTGGTACAGAAAGTACTCGTCGTTGCGCGAGGGCGCAGCGGCACCTTCCACCGTGCTTCTGTGGCTCGCGTTCATGCGGCTCCATCGGCGCAGCGCCAGCCGCCAGGCGGCGGGCATTTCCGATATCACGTCGATGCGGCAGCGCACGTCTTCGGCGCGCTTGTTGTCATGGGTCGAAGTGGCGAGCATGGTATGCGGCCAGCGCGCGGCGCGGTCGGCGCTCGCGCCGTGGAAGGCCGAGACCGTCATGCCGAACATGTCCGGGTCCCCGCCCACCTCGTTGAGCGAAGCCAGCCGGTTGAAGTTGTAAAACGACGTGTCCTCCACGCCTTTTGCCGCTACCGGCGAGGTGAACTGCTGAAACTTCATCGCGAACGCGCGATATCGCTCGGTCAGCGCCGGCGGTGCCTCCACGGGTGGGCTGACCAGCAGTACTTGGCGGAGAAAATCGAACGCAGTCGCGTCTGCCGCGCGTGTTCTCTTGCGGGCCTGTGCAACCGACCAGTCTATATAGCGCCGGTCCTGCGGCGTGAGGTCTTCGGCGACGTAGGTACGGTAGACGGGGCAGCAGGACGCGACCTCGGCAATCGCCCGGCGCAGCGTGTTGAACGTGTAGTCGCGCGTGCGCCGGTCGGCGCGCGCGATGCGCAGCAGTTCGGTCGCGAGCACAGTCAATTCCGAGGCGAGCGCGGAGCGCGTCATGTCGCGCTTGCCGCGATAGGCGGCCTCCTCGAAATCGACATTCTCCCCGGAGAAGGCACCCCAGACGCGACTCAGCTTGGCGCGCGCCAGCCGGTCGACGAACAGGGCGTTGACCACCGTCGCAAACCGGTACCCGGTCGTGCCATGCACCGCCCAGCTGGTGGGTACGTGTTCATGCGAGGCGGCGATTTTTTCCACCAGCACGTACAGGGGCCGCGCCGGCCGGCCGTGCGCATCGTTTTCCGGCGCATCGAGACCGGCGAGACGCGCGTAGTGCTCCTGCAAACGCAGGAAATACTGCGCCGGATCGAACAGACCGTCGGAGTGGTCGATGCGCAGGCCGTCCACCTTGCCTTCGGCGGCGAGGCCGAGCACGAAATCATGCGTGGCCTTGAACACGGCCTCGTCTTCCATGCGCAAGGCGGCGAGATCGTTGATATCGAAGAAGCGCCGATAGTTGATCTCGTCCGCGGCCACACGCCAGAAGGCGAGCCGGTAGGCCTGCGCTTCGAGCAAGGCGTCCAGAGCGTCAAAACTTGCACGCTGCCCGGGCGTGCCGTTGAAGCCGCGCACGGCGTGTTCGATTGCCTCGGCAAGCGCGCGATGCTCGCTCGCGAGTTGCGCCAGGCGCCGCTTGTGCAGTTCCTTGTCGCGATTGCGCTCGGCGGTTTTCTCGGGCGCGGTTTCATTGCGCGACGGCAGGTGAGCGAACGCCGCCGTGAGGCTCGCGGCCTCCGCCGCGGCCGGTTCCGCCATGCGCGTCGGGTCAAGCGCATGCAGCGCGCGCTCGAGTACGCGCGGGTAGTCGCGCGGATCGACGGGAAAGCGGTGGTCGTAGTAAAACACGCTGAACGATCCTCGCTCGGCTTCGAAAGTGAGCTTGAATTCGCCGGTTTCCAGAACCACCCCGTAGTGGTCGCCCAATACCGGCACGAGCACCCGGTTCACCAACTCCGGGTTGACCGGCTGCCAGTCGATATCGAAGAACGCGCCGAACGCCGAAGCCGGACCATTCTCGAGCACGTCCATCCACCAGGCGTTGTCCGCACCCATGACCCCCATGTGGTTCGGCACCATGTCGAGGATCTGCCCCATGTCGTGCTTGCGCAGCGCCTCGCACAGTCTCTCGAAGCCTTCCGCGCCGCCGAGTTCGGGATTGAACGCGTTATGGTCGGTAATGTCGTAGCCATGCGTGCTGTTCGGCCGCGCACGCAGATACGGCGAGCAATAGACGTGGCTCACGCCCAGCGCTCCCAGGTATGGCACCAGGTCGGCCGCGTCGTCGAATGTGAAATCCCGGTTGAGTTGCAGGCGATAAGTGGCACGCGGAATCCTCGGCCCGCCACCCTCCTGGCGTATGCGCGTCGGTTGCGCCTGCGGCCGCTGCACCGCGAGTGAGCGGGCCAGCCCGGTGTAGCGCTCGTCCTCGGGCCAGCGCTCGAGCGCTAGCGGCAGTTTGCGCCGCCAGTTCGGGTGCTCCCTGTCGGTACCGGGCAGGTTCACCTGCTCGCGCACACCGAGCACGTCCTCCAGTTGCACCACCATCAAGCGCGCGGGGCTGCCCGCGATGAACGCATGCAGCTGATGCAGCAACGCCGGGGTCATCTCCGGCAACGACGCGGGGTCGACGCTGGCGCCTTCGGGCAGCAGACCTTCGCGCTCGAGCGCGAGCAGCAACCGCGCGCGGTCCTGCGCCCGCGAAAGCACCTGTGCCTGATAGGCTTCTTCTGCCGGGAACAGCCCGAGTTCGCGGCGCAGCGCGAGATCGCGTCCCTCCCAGTAGCCGGCAAGCGTGGGCAAGTCGTGCGTCGCAGCGGTGACCAGGGAGTCGGCGGGATAATCGGCCGGAGGCTTGAAATCGCCCGACTGCATGCGCTCGAAGAACAGCACCTTGTAGGACAGAATGCCGACGCGCGTCAGCGTAGTGCGGACTTCGTCCGGCACCGTACCCAGATCTTCGCCGATGACCATGCAGCGGTTGCGATGACTCTCCAGTGCGACGACGCCCACCAGGTCCTCGAACGGATACTGCACGTAGGCGCCGTCCCGCGGCTCGCCGCCCTGCGGCACCCAGAACAGGCGCGCGAGCGCCATCACATGGTCGATGCGCAGCGCACCCGCGTGGCGCATATTCGCGCGCAGCGTCGCAATGAACGGTGCGTACGCCGCAGCGCGCAGCCGCTCCGGCGCCAGCGGCGGCAGCCCCCAATCCTGTCCGCGCAGATTGAATTCGTCCGGCGGCGCGCCGACACTCGCCGCGATCGCGTACAAGTCCTGATTTGCCCAGGCTTCCGCGCCGCCGCGATCGACCGAAACCGCAAGATCCTGGTACAGGCCCACGCCCAGGCCCATATCCATCGAACGCCGGCCGACGGCTTCGAGCTGCAGTTCCGCCTGCCATTGCAGATACTCGTAGAACTCGACGCGTTCGGCATTTTCCTCGGCAAAACGCGCGACCTCCGGCGCCGCAGGATTACGGAAGGCCTCCGGCCAAACGGGCCAACCCCAGATCTGCGGATCCTTGCGGTGAAATTGCTCCTGCAGTGCTTCGAACAGGGCGTGCCGCCTGAGCGCGGGCGCATGCGCGGCCTGATAGGCGCGGAACGCCTGCGCGCGCGGCGTGCCGAAGGCTAGCTGCTGGTTGCGAAAATGCGCGAAACAGAGTTCCAGCATCGGCAGCTTGATCTGCGCGACACCTGCGTAGTCCACCAGAGTCGTGTCGCGCAGCTCTTTCAGGCGAGACTGAAAAGTGGGCGCGCGCGCGTGCGTGCGCGCCTCCTCGCACTCAGCGAAGTCCGCAACCGCTTCCACGTCGATGTAGAGCACGTTGGCGTAGCAGCGCGAGGACGGGCTGTACGGGCTCGCGTGCTCCGGGTTGTGGGGAAACAGGGCGTGCAAGGGATTGACGCCCACGATGCCCGCACCGCGCGCGCCCCACTGGCCTAGCAGGGCCGCAAGGTCGGTGAAATCGCCTATGCCCCAGTTGCGCTCCGAGCGCACGGCGTAGAGTTGCGCCGCCGCGCCCCAGATGCGACCGTCCTTCTCCACCGCGGACGGGCGGAAGCTGCGTGCGGGAACGACGATGAACGCTGTTTCGCCGAGTACGACTCCGTCGTGCATTATCCCCAGCCGATGGTAGCCGCAGGGCGTGGCAACCGGCAGCGTGTAGTCGCGCGCGTCGAAACGCTCGCCGTCCAGTTCGACGGATTCGGCGACATCGATCGAGGTGGCATGCAACTGGCCTTCGCGGCGCGCGCCGGTCTCTTCCGCCAGGCGCCAGACCAGCGCCGATTTCGCCACGGTCGACGGCAGATTCAGGCGGATGGTCCAGGGCGCGGCCTCTTCGCGCACCACCATTGCCGGCGGCAACACGGCGCGCCAGCGCCCGGACTCGGCGGCGCGTATCGCTTCCTCTACTTCCTTCGGCGTGCCGGCGTGCACGCCCAGCGCCTCGAGCAGCGTCCGCAGGCTCGTATCAGGAACCTGGTGACGGTTCCCCCAGACATCGAAATAATCCGGGGCGATCTGGTGGATTCTCCCCAGCAGTTCCAGCGCTTCACGCTCAGCCATGTGCACTTTCCAATGTGTACGCCACGAACCATGGCGGAAGCGCGCGCTGTTTGGCGCGGCTTTTGTTCTGCGGCGGAATCGCGTACACCACATCCCCCGGCGGAAATGCCACCGGAGCGCTCGCGCTCGCCGCGAAATTCGCGATCAGATGCAGCCGCGAGCCCTCCCCCAGTGCCCATTGCACGCGAAGCACGCTTTCATGCTCAATACGGAACGTACCGCCCGTTTGCATACCTGCCAGACGCGGCACCACCACCCGGCGCCGCAGCGCGAGCAGTTCACGGTGCAGCGCCAGCCATTCGGCATGCGGTGCAAGTTTGATTTCGTCCCAGCGCAACTTCGAGGCGGCGAAGGTCGCCGGATCGTTCGGATCGGGAATCGCAGCCTGCGCGGCGGGATCGGAAAAGCGCGCAAAACGCGCGAATTCCTGGCGCCGGCCGCGCGTCACCGCCGCAGCGAGCTCGGGTCCGAAATCGCAGAAGAACTGAAACGGCGTGCTCGCCGCGTACTCCTCCCCCATGAACAGCATCGGCGGTGACGGTGCAAGCAGCAGGCAAGCCACCGACGCGCGCAGCGCCTCTGGTTCGGCGAGGGCGCACAAGCGTTCGCCCAGCGCGCGATTGCCGACCTGGTCATGGGTCTGCAAAAACGAAACGAACGCCGCCGCCGGCAGGTGTGCGCTGTTGTCGCCGCGCAATGCGCCATCGCGGTGGGGCGAGCGTTCCCCCTGATACGCGAAGCCTTCGGCGAGCGTGCGCCCCAGATACCACAGCGGCCGTGCGGCATAGTCCTCATAGTAACCGTCCGTTTCCCCCGTGGTCAGGATATGGAAGGCGTGGTGTATGTCGTCATTCCATTGTGCGCTTGCCTGTAGCGGGCGGCTCGCCGTGTCGCGCACCAGGTAGTGCGACTGATTGCGGTCGTTCTCGAGTATGAGATGTACGTGCCGTTCGCGCCCCGGCCCGGCACGCACGGCGCGCGCGAGTTCCGTCACGATATCGGGATCGGTATCGTCGGTGATCGCATGCACCGCGTCCAGGCGCAAACCGTCGAAGCGGTATTCCTCTATCCAGTAAAGCGCATTGTGGATAAAGAAGTCGCGCACGGTGCGCGAGCCATCGGCGTCGAAATTGATCGCAGCGCCCCAGGGGGTATGGTGCTTCGGATTGAAGAACTGCGGCGCGTAGGCGTTGAGGTAATTGCCTTCCGGCCCGAAATGGTTGTACACCACGTCCAGGAACACCATCAGCCCGCGCAGGTGTGCCTGCTCGATCAGGCGCTTCAGATCCTCCGGCTTGCCGTAGGCCGTGTCGGGCGCGAACGGCAGTACGCCGTCGTAGCCCCAGTTGCGTTCGCCGGGAAAGTCCGCCACCGGCATGATCTCCAGCGCGGTGACGCCGAGCTCGGCGAGGTAATCCAGTCTCTCGATCGCAGCCGCGAACGTCCCTTCCGGGGTAAACGTGCCGATGTGAAGCTCGTAGATCACCGCCTCTTCCCAGGGGCGCCCAATCCAGCTGCCGTCCTTCCAGTCGAACGCCAGCGGATCGACCACCATGCTGGGTTGATGCACGTCTCCCGGATTGCTGCGCGATGCCGGGTCGGGAAAGTGGAGTTCGCCGGCTAAAAATGCATAGCGCGTACCCGCGGGCGCGTCCGCCGCTACGGTCTCGAACCACCCCTCACCCACGGAAGTCATGGACGTCCGGGAAGGCGTCGGTCCGGCGCCGACCTCCAGCGTAAGCGCCTTGATTCCCGGCGCCCAAAGCCGGAAGCGCGTGCGGCCGTCGCTCAAGGTTTCCGCCCCGAAAGGCATCGCGTGGCGTCGTTTCATCTGCTTGTCTGCTGCAGCAGCACGAGCGAGCGGCCCTGAATTTCGTACGCCGCATCGGCGTCGAAAGTCCCGTCGATCTCCAGTCCGTCCGCGAACGCGGTGTCGAGCAAGGCTTGCCAGCGTGTGTCCGCGTAATCGGGCAGCTTGAACTGGATCGCTTCGTGATGCGCGTTGAACAGCAGCAGAAAGCTCAGGTCGCGTATCGGGCGGCCGCGTCCGTCGGTTTCGGTCAGCCCCTCGCCCCCCAGGTATACGCCGAGGCAGCGTGCGTGGTCCTGGTTCCATTCGTCGTCGGTCATTTCGCCGCCCTCCGGCCGCAGCCAGGCGATGTCCTTCACCCCCGGCCCGCGCACCGCGCGCCCCTTGTAGAAGTCGCGCCGCCGGAACACGGGATGCGCGCGGCGCAGCGCGATCACGCGCTGCGTGAATGCGAGCAGCTTGCGCTTATCGTCGTCGAGCGCCCAGTCGACCCAGGAGGTCTCGTTGTCCTGGCAGTAGGCGTTGTTGTTGCCGCCCTGGCTGCGGTTGATTTCGTCGCCGGCGAGCAGCATCGGCACGCCCTGCGACAGCAGCAGTGTCGCAATCATGTTGCGCTGCTGGCGTGCGCGCAGCGCGCGCACCGCGGGGTCGTCGGTGGGACCTTCCGCGCCGCAGTTCCACGACAGATTGTTGTCGTGGCCGTCGCGGCCGTCTTCCTGGTTCGCGTCGTTGTGTTTATCGTTGTAGGAGACGACGTCCGTCAGCGTGAACCCGTCGTGGGCGCTCACAAAGTTGATGCTCGCGTGCGGTCGCCGTCCGCCACGGCCGTACAGATCGCTGGAGCCGGTGAGCCGCTGCGCGAATTCGCCTATCAGTCCGCCGTCGCCCTTCCAATAGGCGCGCATGGTGTCGCGGTACTTGTCGTTCCATTCGGACCAGCCGACGGGGAAATTGCCGACCTGATAGCCGCCCTCGCCGAGATCCCAGGGCTCGGCGATGAGTTTGACCTCGTTCAGCACCGGATCCTGGCGCAGGATGTCGAAAAACGCGCCCAGCCGGTCGACTTCGTGCAGCTCGCGCGCGAGTGACGACGCGAGGTCGAAGCGGAAACCGTCCACATGCATCTCGGTCACCCAGTAGCGCAGCGAATCCATGATCAGCTGCAGCACGCGCGGATGCACCATGTTGAGCGTGTTGCCGCAACCTGTGTAGTCGGCGTAATAGCGCTGGTTCTCCGGCGTCAGCCGGTAGTACGAAGCGTTGTCGATGCCACGAAACGACAGCGTCGGGCCGAGATGATTGCCCTCGGCCGTGTGGTTGTAGACCACGTCGAGGATGACTTCCAGGCCTGCCGAGTGCAGGGTCTTCACCATGGTCTTGAACTCGGCCACCTTGCCCGAGGCCGAATAGTGCCGCTCCGGCGCGAAATAGCCGATGGTGTTGTAGCCCCAGTAATTGGTCAGGCCGCGCTCGATCAGATAGCGGTCGTCAACGTAGGCGTGCACCGGCATCAACTCGATCGTGGTGACACCCAGCCGCTTGAGATATTCGATCGAAGGCGCGCTGGCCAGTCCCGCGTAGGTGCCGCGCATCGCCGGCGGGACCTCCGCGTTGCGCATGGTGAACCCACGCACGTGGGTCTCGTAGATGATCATGTCGTTCCAGGGCACGTTCGGACTGCGGTCCTCACCCCAGGTAAACGCCGGGTCTATCACCTTGCACTTGGGCATGCCGCGCGCGCTGTCGCGACGGTCGAAGGAAAGGTCTTCGCGCTTGCCGCCGATGGTATAGCCGAACAATGCGTCGCTCCACTGCACCTGGCCGTCGATATTGCGCGCGTAAGGATCGAGCAGCAGCTTGTTCGGATTGAAGCGGTGCCCGTCCTCGGGCTTGTACGGACCGTGAACACGATAGCCGTAGAGCAGCCCCGGGCGCGCCTCGGGCAGATAGCAATGCCACACCAGATCGGTCTGCTCGCGCAGTTCGATACGTTGCAGCTCGCGCCGGCCTTGGTTGTCGAATATGCACAGCTCGACCTTGGTCGCATGCTCGGAGAACAGGGCGAAGTTGACGCCTTCGCCGTCCCAGATCGCGCCGCGTGGATAGGATCGGCCGGGCCATACAGCGGATATCGGATTCATCTGTGACGCCTTTCGGAGAACTTGCCATTGCGTAGATTGCGCTTGGGCGCGGGCACCTCAAGCCGCGCGCACCTCTCTGCATTTGAATACAACAACTCCAGCGCGTTGCAGCCCCGCGCGACGCCAGCGCGCGCTAGTCGCCGTCGTTTTTCCTTTCCCTCGGCCACCAGCGATCGATGAGTTCCGCCGCCGCCGCCTTTCCACCCAGTCCGAAGGCGAGCGCCACCGCGAACACGACCCCGGCCAGAATGATGAGGAAGCTCTGCCTGACGATATCGCCACCCACGTTAACCTGGTCCAGCGCGATCAGCACGACGAAGGTCATGATGCCGTACTGCGCCAGCTTGCCCAGCACATCTGCGTCCTGGATGCTGATGTTGCGGCAATAGGTGATGACCGCGTTGCCGACGAAGCGCGCGAAATACGCGCCGAAGGCGAGGATCAACAGGGCGGCGACGATCTTGGGCACGAACAGGACGACCTCCCCCAGCAGCCCGGTGATGTAGGTGAGACCCATGCCGTTGAAGCCGATGATGAGTGCGGCCAGAATGACCAGCCAGTAGACGAGCAGGCCGAGGATTCCAGTGGTGTCGGTCTCGATGCCTCCCTGTTGCAGAAAGCCGTCCAGACCGGCGCGCTCGGTGAGCACGTTGAAGTTGACTGCGCGCAACGCTTTATTGATTGCGAAGCGCGCGAACTTGGCGAGCAGCCAGCCCGCAATCAACACCCCGAGCGCGAGTGCCAGCTTGGGCAGGAACCCGCCGATCTGCACCAGGAACGCCTGTACGGGTTGCAGCATGATGTCGACCTTTTCCATACTAACCTCCGGTTGAGTGCTTCACGTCGTCCGCACCCGCTACAAGGGCGATACCGCACAGCGCGAGCACGCCCTGCAGCGGAACATTGATCCAGGCCGGGCGGTTGCCGACCTCGTAGCGCAATTCGTACAGCGCTTTCTCCAGCTCGAACAGCTCGATCAGGCCCCGGACTTCGGCGAACGACCCGAAAAGGCCGCTGTCGCGCGCAGTTTCTTCGTAGGCGCGCAGGAAGGTCTCGCGCGCCTGCCTTTCCCAGGCATGTGCAAGCGGCACAACCCTGGCCCGGTCGGCATCGCTATAGGTGTCGCGTAGCACCGCGCTCCAGCGCGCGTAGTCGAAGGAGCGCAGCATCCCGGCGACGTCGCGCAGCGACGAGTGCTTCATGCGGCGCTCGGCAAGCGGCCGCGCCGGCTCGCCCTCGAAATCGATGATAATGAAATCGTTGTTGTTTACCAGCACCTGACCCAGGTGGTAGTCGCCGTGGTAACGGGTCTTGAGACACGGCCCCGCAGGCATGCCGCAGGCCTCGATCCGATCAAGCAGGCGCTGCTTTTGATCGAGCAACGTGCGCGCATTTTCCATTGCCGGAGCGGGAAGCTCGCCATGGTGCTGCTGCAGCAGCGCAAGCGTGGCGAGCGCATCCTCGTGCACGCGTTTTTTCCAGCCTGCGAGGTCGCCGGGCTCGAGCGGTTCGGGATCGAAAGCCGGATCACCCGTGCGCAGACCCAGGGCCTTGTGCAGTTCCGCGGTACGTGTGCCCAGTGTGTGGACCAGCGACAGGTAGGCGCCGTGCACATCAGCGGGTGGCTCAGCCACGGCGACGAGCGTGCTCTCGAAGCTGCGCTCGAGATAGTCTGACGTATACGACCAGCCGTCGCCCTGATTGGCAACCTGGCCCTGCAACAGCGCCAGGCTGGTGGGCGTCCCGTCGGCGGCGATGTAGTCAACCGCGCCCGCAACCGGCACGCAGTTGGCGAAACGCGCGACCTCGGTAAGGAAGCGCCCCACCTCGAATTCGGGATTGACGCCTGCCCGTACGTGCCGGTAGCCCTTGAGGAACAGCTGTGTGCCGAGCATCACCACGGTATTGCTGCTCTGGAATTTCGGGCGCGACATCGGCAGTTTGCCGAGCGCATCGCCGGCGAGCGCGGCATAAGCCGTAGTCGGCGTAAAACGCAGCCTGCCCTGCGCACAAGCGACTTCGCGCCCGGCGCCGATCGTTTCCACCAACGCCCGGCAGAAGGCTTCGTCGGCGAATGCGTCGGCGAGCACGCCGACCTGGGACTGCTGGCGCACCCGCGCCAGGGTCGCCGGAGCGAGCAGGTGAACGTGCTCATCGTCGGCATCGCCGTATGCCAGCGTCATCGGCAGGAAATACGCGCTCTGGCCCGAGGCCGTCTCGACCTGTAGCATTGCCATTAGCCAGGAAGACTTGTCGGGCCCCCACAGCGCCCAGTCGTTCAGGGCCGCACGCTTGATCGGCTGCCCCTTGGCCGCAAACCAGCGCTGCGTGGCAATATAGCCCGGCAGGGTTTCGGTCTCGAACTGCGCGCGCAACTTCTCCGCCATGCGGATACGCCAGGGCACGACGCGGTCGCGGAAGAAACTGGTCCAACCGTCAAACAACACCAGCACCGGCCGCTCTTCGGTGGCCAGAAGCTCCTCGTGCCAGCTCGGCACTTCGATATCGGTGGCGAGACGGAACCAGTAGAAGCCGCAGGCAGGCAGGGTAAGCAGGTAAGGCAGATCGCCGATCGGCGGAAAGGCGGTGCGGCCCATCATCTCCAGCGGCACGCGCCCGCGAAAGCGCGCCAGATCCAGTTCCACCGGCTGCGCCGAGCGGCCCAGGTTCGCGACGCACAGGATGGCCTCGTCCCCGTACTCGCGAAGATAGGCGAGGATTTTGCGGTTGCCGGGACTGAGGAAGGACAGACGCCCGCGCCCGAAGGCTTTGCTGCCCTTGCGTACCGCGAGCATGCGCCGCATCCAGTTGAGGAGCGAAGACGGATCGCGTGCCTGCGCCTCCACATTGACCGCCTCGTAACCGTAAATCGGATCCATGACCGGCGGCAGAAACAGCCGCTGCGGATCGGCCCGCGAGAAGCCGGCATTACGGTCCGGGCTCCACTGCATCGGCGTGCGTACGCCGTTGCGATCACCGAGGAAAATATTGTCGCCCATGCCGATTTCATCGCCGTAGTAGATGATCGGCGAACCCGGCATCGACAGCAGCAGGCTATTCATGAGTTTGATGCGCTCCAGGTCGTTTTCCATCAGCGGCGCGAGCCGCCGGCGAATACCGAGATTGATGCGAGCACGCGGGTCGGCGGCATACATGCGGTACATGTAGTCGCGCTCCTTGCTCGTCACCATCTCCAGCGTGAGCTCGTCGTGGTTGCGCAGGAAAATCGCCCACTGCGCGTTGTCGGGAATCTCCGGCGTCTGCTGCATGATTTCGACCACGGGGTGGCGGTCTTCCTGCGCAATCGCCATGTAAATTCGCGGCATCAGCGGGAAATGATAGGCCATGTGGCACTCGTCGCCCTCGCCGAAATATTCGCGCACATCCTCGGGCCACTGATTCGCTTCGGCCAGCAGAAGCCGGTTTTTGTAGTTCGCGTCGACCTGCGCGCGGATCTGCCGTATCACGGCGTGCGTCTCGGGGAGGTTTTCGTTGGTGGTGCCGTCGCGCTCGATCAGGTAGGGAATCGCGTCGAGCCGGAACCCGTCCACGCCCATGTCGAACCAGAAGCGCATCACCCGGATCACCGCCTTCAGCACTTTCGGATTGTCGAAATTCAGGTCCGGCTGGTGGCTGAAGAAACGGTGCCAGTAGAACGCCTTGGCGACCGGGTCCCAGGTCCAGTTGGAGGTCTCGGTGTCGGTGAAAATGATGCGGGTCTGGTCGTACTTGGTGTCGGTATCACTCCATACATAGAAATCGCGCTTGGAGGAGCCGGGCGGCGCGCGGCGTGCGGCCTGGAACCACGGGTGCTGGTCCGAAGTGTGGTTCACCACGAGTTCGGTGATTACGCGCAGGCCGCGCTTGTGCGCCTCGCGCACCAGCATGCGCACGTCGTTGCGGGTGCCGTACTGCGGATGCACATTGTGGTAGTCGGCAACGTCGTAGCCGTCGTCCTTCATCGGAGAGGGATAGAAGGGCAGCAGCCAGATGGTATTCACGCCCAGGTCGCGCACGTAGTCGAGCTTTTCGATCAGCCCGGGAAAATCGCCCATTCCGTCGCCGTCGGAATCGAAGAACGCCTTGATGTGCAACTGGTAGACGACGGCGTCCTTGTACCAGAGCGCCTCATCCTGGGCGTCCGCGTTCGGCGCGTCCTGTACCTGCGCTTCGTCGGCGTTTGCCTTCACAGATTTGTCCATGGAGTGTTCCGAAATTATTACAGGAAGTAGTCGAAATTTCGTTCCGTGCGAACCTTGCGCCGAAGTGCGAATACATGCGCGGGCGCGCGCTGCGGATCGAGTTGCACGAAGTTGCGCGCGCCGCTCCACAGAAAGCGTGCGCCCGAGAGCAGATCGTGCATCTGGTAGGGCGTTTGCGCGTCGATGCCCAGGGCGGCCAGGTCGAGTTCGACCCAGCCGGACTGAACGTGGTGCGGGTCGAGATTGACCACCGTCACCACCAGATTCTCCAGTTCGGCATCCGACTTGGAGTAGCAAAGCAGGCTGTCGTTATCGATCGGATAGAAACGCAGCGAGGCGTCGGACTGCAGCGCCGGATTGTCGCGCCGGGCGCCGTTCACGCGCGCGATCAGATCGGACAGGCTGTGCTGCGCGTCCCGGTCCCATCCGCGGATTTCATATTTCTCGCTGTCCAGGTAATCCTCGGTCCCGGGCTCGCGCGGCGCCGCCTCGATCAATTCGAACGCCGGGCCGTATATGCCATAACTCGCCGCAAGCGTCGCCGCAAGCACCAGGCGCACAATGAAAGCGGGTCGGCCGCCGAACTGCAGGTACTCGGTGAGAATGTCCGGCGTGTTCGGCCAGGCATTGGGCCGGAAGTATTCGCGCCCCGGCCCCTGCGTGAGCTCGGTGAAGTATTCGATGAGCTCGTGCTTGGAATTGCGCCAGGCGAAATACGTATACGACTGGGTGAATCCCAGCTTGGCCAGACGGTGCATGACCTTCGGCCGGGTGAACGCCTCGGCGAGAAAAATCGCATCCGGATACTCGCGCTTCAACTCGGTGATCGCCCATTCCCAGAACGGGAACGGCTTGGTGTGCGGATTGTCGATACGAAATATGCGCACGCCTTCGCCGGCCCAATAGCGGATCACATCCGCAAGTTCCTGCCACAGTTCGCGCCAGTCCTCCGATTCGAATTCGAACGGAAAAATATCCTGGTATTTCTTCGGCGGATTCTCCGCATACTGCACCGTGCCGTCGGGCCGCCATCTGAACCATGTCGGATGCTCGGCGACATAGGGGTGATCGGGGGCGCATTGAAACGCGATGTCCAGCGCGAGTTCCATGCCGTGGGTTTGCGCGCTTGCGGCGAGCCGCCGGAAATCTTCGATTGTTCCCAACTCGCTATGCAGCGCCTTGTGTCCGCCCTCGACCGAGCCGATGGCCCAGGGGCTGCCCGCGTCGCCGGGCGCCGCCTCGACCGCGTTGTTCACGCCCTTGCGGTTGACGCGCCCGATCGGGTGGATGGGCGGGAAGTAAAGCACGTCGAATCCCATTTTCGCGATGTAGGGCAGGCGCGCCTCGCAATCGCGGAAGCTGCCGTGTCGTCCCGGCTCGGGCGCCGCCGAACGCGGGAACATTTCGTACCAGGAAGAAAACCGCGCACGTTCGCGATCCACCACCAGCGGATGCTCGACCGGAAACGTTGCGGCGTAGCGCCGGTCCGGGTAATGCCGGGCGATCGCGGCAAGTTCTTCGTCCAGTCCGAGCGCCTTGAGTGCCAGCGCGTCGGTGACGGCGCGCAAATCCGCGGCCCAGGTCTTCAGCCGCTTGCGCTCCCCGCCCTGCGCCCGCTGTGCGGCCTCATCGATCAGGCCTGCGCCGACCTGCGCGGCAACACGCAGGTCCTCGGCCTCGATGCGCCGTGCGAAATCGTGCCGCCAGGAGAGGAAATGGTCCACCCAGGCGGTGACCGTATAGCGGTAGCGGCCCACCGATGCGGCCGTGAAACTGCCGCGCCAGCGATCATTGCCCAGCGCTGCCATGGGGGCTTCCCGCCACGCCTGCTCGTCCTCGCGCCGCCACAGCAGCAGGCAGACGAGCGTGTCGTGTCCGTCGGTGAAGCAATCGGCTTCGACGATGACTTCGTCGCCTGCAATGCGCTTGGCCGCAAAGCGTCCGCCGTCCACCGAGGGGGTGACACGTTCGATTACGGCGCGCACGCGACCGTCGCTCCCGTCGAATTTCGTTTTAGCCATGCGCAGCCGCCTCCTGCTTGAACATGAGTACCGATAGCGGCGGCAGCGTCAGCGCGAGAGAATGAAAGCGTCCGTGCGTGGCGACCGGTGCTGCCTCGACGCCGCCCAGATTGCCCATGCCGCTGCCGCCATAAAGCGTGGCGTCGCTGTTCGCGAGTTCCTTCCAGTAACCGCCCGTCGGCACACCGACGATGTAATTCGTGCGCGGCACGGGCGTAAAATTGCACACCACCAGGACTGCGCCGCCGCCACCGCGCGGCTTGCGCAGGAAAGTCAGCACGCTTTGCTCGCTGTCGTTGCAGTCCACCCATTCGAAGCCGGACTGGTCGAAATCCACCTGGTAAAGCGCCGGCTCGGAGCGATAGAGCCGGTTGAGATCGGCCACCCAGCGCCGCATGCCTTCGTGATCGGGATGCTGCAGCACGTGCCACTCCAGGCTCCCCTCGTGCGCCCATTCGCGCCGCTGCCCGAATTCGCCGCCCATGAACAGCAGTTTCTTGCCCGGATGACCCCACATGTAGCCGAAGAGCAAACGCAGGTTCGCGAACTGTCGCCAGGCGTCGCCCGGCATCTTGTTGATCAGCGAGCCTTTCCCGTACACCACTTCGTCGTGCGACAGCGGCAGCGCGAAATTTTCGAAAAAGGCGTACCAGATCGAGAAGGTAAGCTGGTCATGGTGATACTTGCGGTGGATCGAATCCTGGCTCATGTACTTGAGCGTGTCGTGCATCCAGCCCATGTTCCATTTCATTCCGAAGCCCAGCCCGCCCAGGTACACCGGGCGCGACACCATCGGCCAGGAGGTCGATTCCTCGGCCATGGTCTGCACGTCGGGATGATCGCGATACACGGCCTGGTTCAGCACGCGCAGGAACTCGACCGCCTCGATGTTCTCGCGGCCGCCGTACTGGTTCGGCACCCACTCGCCCTCCTTGCGCCCATAGTCCAGGTAGAGCATGGAGGCGACGCCGTCCACCCGCAGCCCGTCTACGTGATAGCGGTCCAGCCAGTAGAGGGCGCTCGATACGAGAAATCCGCGCACTTCGTTGCGTCCATAATTGAAGATGGCGCTTTTCCACTCCGGGTGAAATCCCTGCTTCGGGTCGGCGTGCTCATACAAAGCAGTACCGTCGAAATAGCCCAGTCCGTGTTCGTCGCTGGGAAAATGCGAAGGTACCCAGTCGAGGATGACGCCGATGCCGCGCTGGTGCAGGATATCGACGAGGTACATGAAATCTTCCGGATCGCCGTAACGTGCGGTCGGTGCGTAATAGCCCGTGGTCTGGTAGCCCCAGGAGCCGTAGAACGGGTGTTCGGTGACGGGCATCAATTCGACGTGCGTGAAACCCATTTCGCTCACGTACTCCGCCAGGGGCAGGGCGATTTCGCGATAACTGAGCGAGCGGTTGGCGTCCTCCGGAACGCGCCGCCACGAGCCCAGATGCATTTCGTAGATCGACATCGGCGCATCGAGTGCGTTGGCACCGCGACGCGAGGCCATCCAGGCGGCGTCACCCCAGTCGTAATCCAGATTCCAGGCTCGCGATCCGGTGCGCGGCGGCGCTTCGGCAAAGAACGCAAACGGGTCGGCCTTGTCCACCGAGTAGCCGCCAAAGCGGGAATCGATGAAATACTTGTAGGCCTGCCCGTGCTCGACACCCGGCACGAATCCTTCCCAGATCCCGGAACCGTCCGCGCGTGCGGCCAGCGGATGCGCGTCCTGGTTCCAGCCGTTCCAGTCGCCGATGGCCGACACGCGCTGTGCGTTGGGCGCCCAGACCGAGAAATGCGCGCCGGCGGCTCCGTCGCGCTCGCCCAGATGGCAACCGAACTTTTCGTACAGGCGCGCGTGCGTACCTTCCTTGAACAAATAGATGTCGTGATCGGTCAACAAGATGGTTCTCCTATCGGGTTGTCGTCCGCGCCACCGCACAACGGCGACGTTCGTTGGAAGGGGATGCTGCAAGAATATGCGGCCCGGCGACGTTGAAACTGGCGCGAGGCGGGCCAGGAACGGCTCGGAACTTGGATCGCGCCACTTCCGCCTGTCGGGCACGCAGCGTCGCAGTAATTGTGACGACAGCATAGCACGGCTGGGGTATTACGCCAAATTTGCCACCTCGTCCGGCTCATGCTGCGCACGAATTATTTGTTCTAATACAGCCAGTTATATTATTTTCCAGGGCCTCCAGACAACGCTGCCCGGAGCGCTACGAACGGAGCACAAAGCGTACCGTCAAGACCTTGATAGAGATGCAAGCGCCGGCATTGAGGACGGCGGCGCCCAGGCTGGTTCCGGGCTCGCTGAAATCGCATCCATGGAACATAATGCCGACGATCATCAGGAGGTAATGATGTCGGCGGGACCGGCAAGCGGACAAGGACGAAATGCGCAACAGGAAGCAATGGCGCGACAAGCTGTTTTCGTTCCTGGCCAGGAATACCGAAGATGCCACTTCCACCTACCACCTACCACCTCCCCGCCGCGCAGACGATGACGGCGGGGCTTCAGGTCGGAATCTGAACGCCGGTCCAGCGTGCGCCACCGAATAACATGATGCCGCCAGTCCTCGACGCCCACGGAATAGCCGTTCTGGTCCTGATCGTCTGCGCGCTGTTCCTGTTCACGCGCGAGGACATCGCGCTGGAGAGCTCGTGCCTGTTGGTGCTGATTGCCCTGGTGGTGGGGTTCACCGCATTTCCCTACCACCGCGCCGGGACCGACCTGCATCCCGCCGAATTCTTTGCCGGCTTCGGCCACGAAGCGCTGGTGACCATCTGCGCGCTGATGATCCTGGGCAGGGGGATGGAAACCACGGGCGCATTGCGCCCGCTCGCCGCGGCGCTGTCGCGGATGTGGTCCGTCCGTCCGGTGTCGTCGCTGCTGTTGACGCTGGTGTTCGCGGCGATCGCGAGCGCTTTTTTCAACAACACGCCGATCGTGGTCATGCTGCTGCCGGTATTGATCAGCGCCTCGCTGCGCAGCAAACAACCGGCTTCAGGGATCCTGCTGCCGATGGGGCTGGCTACGCTGGTCGGGGGCATGGGAACCACGATCGGCACCTCGACCAATCTGCTGGTAATCTCGATTGCCTCCGATCTGGGCATGCGGCGCTTCGATATGTTCGATTTCATGGTACCTGCGGCAATCGCGGCAGGCATCGCCATTGTCTACCTGTGGCTGGTCGCGCCGCGCCTGCTGCCGGCGCGCACGCCCTTGCTCGCGGATACTTCGCCGCGCGTGTTCGAGGCCATGCTGCACATAGACAAGGACAGTTTTGCTGTCGGCAAGAACTTCTCCGAAGTTCTGGCCAAGACGGAAGACCGGATGAACGTACTGTCGATCCGCCGCGACGCGAATCTGACGGTGAGCAAACTGCCGACCACGGTCATGTGCGAGGGCGACCGCCTGCTGGTGCGCGATTCCCCGGAAAACCTCAAGGAATTCGAGCGCTTGCTGGAAGCAAAACTCTACAACATCGCGGACGACGAAACCCCGGTGAACGACGAACACCCGCTGCTGGCCGAAGGCCAGCAGCTCGCCGAGATCGTGGTAACCGAGCATTCGCCGCTGTGTTACAGCACCGTGGGGCAGACGCGCTATACCGATCGCTACGGTCTGATGATACTTGCGATCCATCGCGCCCGCGGCCAGACGACCCTCACCAAGGGCGATCTTAACGCGATCGTGCTGCAGGTCGGCGACGTATTGCTCGCCCAGGGCCCGGCCGAGAGCCTGGCTGAACTGCGATCCAGCGGCGATGCACTGGTGCTCGATGCGACTGTCGACCTGCCGCACACGGCGAAGGCGCCGATCGCGCTGGCGATCATGTTTCTGGTCGTCACCATTGCCGCGCTGGACATCGCGCCGATCGCGGTGAGCGCGCTCGCCGGCATGGGCTTGATGCTGCTGACGCGTTGCCTCACCTGGACCAACGCAGCCGAAGCGCTGAGCACGCAGGTTATCCTGATCGTGGCGGTGAGCCTGGCCATGGGTCTTGCGCTGACGCGCACCGGAGGCGCGGATTACATGGCGCAACTCTACGTGGCGCTCGCCGGGGGACTGCCGCCGGTGATGGTGATGAGTGGGCTGATGCTGCTGATGGCGATCCTGACGAACATCGTGTCGAATAACGCGGCCGCGGTCATCGGCACGCCAATCGCGATCAGCATCGCGCAGCAGCTCGGGCTTTCGCCCGAAGCATTCGTGCTGGCCGTGCTGTTCGGCGCCAACATGAGCTACGCGACGCCGGTGGCGTACAAGACGAATCTCTTGATTTTCAGCGCGGGCGGCTACAAGTTCACCGATTTCCTGCGCGTCGGCGTGCCCCTGGTGCTGCTCATGTGGATCACGTTTACGTTTCTGTTGCCGGTTTTCTATCCGCTTTAGAACCCTTATTTCGCCGCGGCAAGCGCACCCAGCGTTGCGGCGATTTCACGCGCCAGCGCGACGAGCGCTGTTTCGTGCGCTGCGACCAGCGGGGCCACGCCCGGGGCATTCACCTTTTCGACGAACACCGAGCGCGCTTCGCGCAGACGCGCGCCAGCGCGGTTGTGCACGCTCCACGCCGCTTCGAATGTGATCGAATCGCTCGGCACCGACTCGAAACGCAGCACGTCGATCCACACGCGGTAATCCGCATCCTGCCCGCCATACTGAAAATTCGCGGCGACGCGCGCAGCCGGCAGGCGCCTTCCTACAACTTCGGCGACGACGCGCGGAATCTCGCGCTTCAGCGGCGCCGACCAGCGCTCGGCGTCGGCAATGGCGTAGCGCGTCGGCGCGACGCGCAGCACGATCTGCGGCCGGTCGATTGCCTCCGGCACGCTGACCGGACCGATGGCGACGCGATATTCCACAGCGGCGCCCGCCGCCGCCACACCCGGCGGCGATGCGCCGGAGAGCGTGTAGTAACGCAGGTTCGCCGGTGTGGCGCAGGCGCTGAGCAAAAGCAACAATGTCAGCAATGACGCGAGCCGCATGCGCTGCGCGCTCACTGCGCGGGCTCCTCGCCGCGGCCGCGCAGTATGGCCCCCGGGTTGCGCTCCAGGTAATCGGCCAGGCTGCGCAGCGCCTCGCCCGCGCGCGCAATCTCGCGCAGCGTGTCGCGCAGGTCGCGCTGCATCGGCGCATCCTCGGCGAGCACGCCGTCAACACCCGCCAGGCTGCGCTGCGCGGCGGCCAAACTCTTCTCCACGCTATCCAGCGTGCGGCTCAGATCGTTCAGGGTGCGTCCGGCCTGCGGCGTGAGATCGCTGTCCACGCGCTTGACGGCGCGCCCGGTCGCGGCAAGGGTGTCCTCCAACGCGGCCAAGGCCTTGCGTGCGTCGGCGACCGTAGCTTCCAGCGGCAGCTTGTCCAGCTTGCGTGCAAGCCGCAGCACGGTTGCCTGCAGCCCCTTCAGGCTGCTGGCGACAGTCGGAATCTCGGACCGACCGGCGCGTTTTTGCAGCGCCGCCTTTGGCTCATCCGGAAAATAATCCAGGGCAACAAACAGCTTTCCGGTAAGCAGGCTGCCGCTGCGCAGTTGCGCGCGCAGTCCGCGCGTGACGAGTTTGTCCATAAGCGCGCCGGGAACGCTGCCGCCCCGCTTTGCCTTGCTGCGCAGCCGGTCCGGATAGAGCCGCACCTGCACCGGAACGCTCGCTTCCCCGCTGGCTGCGTCGACGTCAACGTCGATGGCCACGACTTCGCCCACCACCACGCCACGGAAGTCCACCGGCGCGCCGGCGGTCAGACCGCGCACCGATTCGTCGAAAACCAGGGTGTAGGTTTCCACGGCGGTGTCGGGCAGGCGCATCGCGATACCGCGATCTAAAAAGAGCGCAAAACTCGTGTTCTCCTTCGCGGGCGGCGTCTGCGCCGACTCGGCAGGAGTCTGAAACGAGACGCCGCCGAGCAGCACCGATGCGATCGATTCGGTGTTGAGCTTGAGGCCGTTCGCATCGACCGCCAGGTCAAAGCCGCTGGCCTGCCAGAAGCGCGTGTCGGCTTTTACGAAGCGGTCGTAGGGCGCGTTGATGAATACGCGCAACTGCACGCCGTTGCCGCGGGGATCGAGCTCATAGGCGACGACCGATCCTACCTGGACACGACGAAAGTACACCGGCGAGCCGACATCGAGCGAGCCCAGATCGTCTGCGCGCAGCTGGAAATGGCGCCCCGGCAGATCAACGGTGACAATCGGCGGCACGTCGAGTCCCACGAACTCGCTCTTCGATTCTTTCGACGTGCCCACGTCCATGCCGATATAGGCGCCCGATAGCAAGGTCCCGAGGCCCGATATCTGCGTACCGCTCACGCGCGGGCGCACCACCCAGAAGCGCGTGTCGGCGACCAGAAAAGCCTCCGCCTGCTTGCTCAGTTCCACTGTCGCAACCACCTGCTTTCGGTCTTCGGAAAATGCGACCGTGGTGACGCGGCCGATGTCCACGTTGCGGTACTTGACGCGTGTCTTCTGCGGCTCCAGCCCCTCCGCCGTGCTGAAGCTGATGCTGATCGTCGGTCCGCGTTCGAGTACCGCCTTGACCGCGAGCCAACCGCCTATCAGCGCCGCGACAACCGGAATCAGCCACACCAACTGCAGCGACCAGCGCCGGTGCGGCGTGACGCGCGCCTCGGGAATGTCGCCTGTTTCCGGCAATTGCGGCGTATCGGCTATGGCCGTTCTCCCAGCGAGTCCCAGATGAGCCGCGGATCGAAGCTCGCCGCGGCGAACATGGTCAGCACGACGACCGCGCCGAACGCCGCCGCGCCCGGCCCGACGTGAATTGCGGCGAAGGTATTCACCTGCACCAGCGCCACCAGTATGGTCACGACGTAGATGTCGAGCATCGACCAGCGGCCGATGAACTCGATCACGCGATACAGCCGCGTGCGCGTGCGCGGATGCCAGGCGGCGCGCATCTGCACCGAGGTTGCAAGCACCGTGAGCGCGAGCATTTTCGCCAGCGGCACCATGATGCTGGCGAAAAACACCAGTACGGCCAGCACCAAGGAGCCGGACGTCCACAGAAACGCGACGCCGGAAAGTATGGTGTCGCGCTGCGTGCCGAACAGGGAACTCGTGTCCATGATCGGCAGCGTGTTGGCAGGCACATACAGGATCACCGCCGCGATCAGGAAGGCCCAGGTGCGCGCAAGGCTCGCCGGCTTTCGCGCGTGCAGGCTTGCGTCGCAGCGCGGACAATGCGCGTGCTCGCCCGGCCGCGGCGCGCGGCTCACAAGCCGGCACACTTCGCAGGCGAGCAGGCCCAGTCGCGCTGCCGTCGGCGCCGCGCTCATCGGCTCGCTTCCAGTTGCAACCAGGCTGCGTCGGCGTCGAACGCCGCCGCCGCGGCCGCGACCAGCGCCATCAGCGCGCCGAAGGAAAACAGCGCCACACCCGCCTCCACCGTCGCAATATGGGCGAGCTTGACCAGCGACACCAGTACGCCCAGGACGAAAACCTCCACCATCCCCCAGGGTTTGACGCTCTCGATGAAGTGCAGCATCGGCACCGCCCCCCACGCACGCGTTCCGCGCCGCAGCGCGGCGAGCACCCAGATGAGGCCGACGAGTTCAGCCGCCGGAACAAGTATGGTGGTCGCGAACACGAGGGCGGCCACGCCGCGCGCTTCTTCGTCCCACAGGGATCGCACCGCGGCCAGCAGCGTAGTGCTGCTGTGCACGCCCTGCACTTCCAGGGCGAGGATGGGGAACACGTTGGCCAGCACGAACAGAATGCTCGCCGCCAAAGTCAGCGCCAGCGCCCGCTCGTTCGCGTCCGGTCGCGTACGCTTGTACAGACGGGCCCCGCAGCGTGTGCAACGCGCCTCGCCGTCCGGCGGCAGGCACACCTTCCGGTGCAACAGATCGCATTCAAGGCAGGCGACGAATGTTTGCGCGGACATGTGCAAATACCGATATTCAGAGCATCGCGGAAAATAGCGTCGCAATGCCCAGGAAAGAGAAGAATCCGACGACGTCGGTGACCGTGGTGAGAATGATGGACGAGGACTGTGCCGGATCCTGCCCGAAGCGCTGCAGCATGATCGGAACCAGTGCGCCCGCAAAACCCGCAGCGACCATGGAAATCACCATCGCGGCCGCGATGACCATCACCAGACCAAGCGATTTGCTCCAGACGTAGACGCCGAGCGCGGTCGTTGCCGCGACCGCAAAGCCGTTCATCAAACCGACGTTCACTTCCTTGAATACCACCCTGGGCCAGTGGCGCAGGCTGATCTCGCGCAGCACCAGCCCGCGCATGGTCACCGCCAGCGCCTGCGCGCCGGCATTGCCCGACTGGCCCGCAACCACAGGCAGCAGCACGGCGAGCGCGGTGTACTTGGCTATCGTCCCCTCGAACAATCCGACCACGGAGGCGGCGAGAAAAGCGGTAAGCAGGTTGATCTGCAGCCATGGCAGGCGTTTCGCCACGGCGAAGGTCGCGCGCGAAAGCGCGCGCTCGTCGCGGCTCGCACCGACCATGGTCTGGATATCCAGCGTGGTTTCCTGCTGTACGGCGGTCGCCAATTTGGCCTGGCGAATCGCGCCGACCAGGCGCCCGTCGAAGTCGATGACGGGCAGATCGGCTATCGTATCCTGCTGCATTTTCTCGACCACTTCCTCGCGCGGCGCCGTGTCCTGCACGGCATCCGAAATCCTGCGCGCGATTCGCGTGAGCGTCTCTTCCGGGTCGGCCAATGCCAGGTCCTGGATATCCACGCGCCCGTCGAGCCGGCCCTCGTCATCCACCAGATACAATTCGCGCAATCCGCGCCGCTTCGTCTGACGCAGACGCGCCAGCGCTTCCTGCACCGTCAACTCGCCGCGAAATGCGAGTACGCGCGGATCCATCAACTGGCCCGCGGAATCGGGGCGATATTGCATCAGCGCACGAATTTCGGCCGCGACCTGCGTTCCGAGCAGCCCCCGGTGGTGTTCGCGCCGGTCTTCCTCGAGCCGGTTGAGCAAGGCCGCGCTGCGCGCCGGCTCCAGTTCGGTAAGCAACGCCGTGGCGAAGGGCTCCGGCAACTCGGTGAATACCGCCTGCTCCACGTCGGTGGCAAGACTTTGCCACACGGGAACCACGGCATGGACCGGATGGGCAGCGAGCATTGCGCTCACCTCGCGCGCGGGCATGGCCTCGATGCGACGCGCGGCTTCGCGCGGGTAATCGAGCAGGAAGCGCCGATTCAGGGCGGCGACCGCCGCTGCCGCGTCCGCGCTCATGATTCCCCCTCGCCGCGTTCGACCGGAAGCAGGCCGACCAGCGCCTGGATCATCCCGGAAACGCCGAACCAGTAGATGCCGGCGATGCCGGCAAGCGTGTCTTCCGCGGCGGTTTTGGGAGACGCGCTTTGCTCCAGCGAAAGTGCGCGCAGCAGGGTTGCATGCGTAAGGGCGCCGACCAGGCGCTCGCCGCGCTCGACTACAGGCAGTGTCGACGCCTCATGCCAAGCCGTATGCTCCGGCAGGCCGGCGAGCAGCGCCTGCGCCGGCAGCCGGTGCGGACTGGGTCGCACCAGGCGCGCGAGCGGGGTCGCGGCATTTGCGCGCAGCAAATCAGCGAGTTCGACATAACCGAGCAGACGCTGGTTGCGGTCTATGACATAGGGATCGGCTACCAGCGTTTCGTCGGCGCGGCGTACGCGCTCCAGCGACTCGCCCGCGGTCATGTCCGCCGGCAGCGCCAGTGCGCGCGTGTCCATCCATGCGCCGACCGCGCCCTCCGGATAACCGAGCAACAGTTCGTAGGCGACGGATAGTGCGGTAGGCAACTGCCTGAGCAGGCCCGCCCTTCGCGCGGCGCTGAAGTAGCGCAGCAGCGCGACCCCGGCCTGCGCACCGAGCCCGCGCAGCAGGCCAACCGCGTCGGCGTCGGAGAGGCGCTCCAGACAGCGCGCGCCGGCGAGCGGAAGCATCTGGCGCAGCACGGGCGCGCTGATCCGCGCCGGTGCCGTCTGCAACAGCGCCGCGGCAGAATCCGGGGCGAGCCGTTCGAGCACGCGCGCCGCATCCGCCGGATGCGCTTCCAGATAAGCGTAGGAAAGATCTTCGCCGCTAGCCATCGCGCGTCCCGTTGATCACCAGCACGATTGCCTGTTCGTTGAACACTTTTGCCGGCAGGCTCGCCCGGCCTGCCGCAGTTTCGAGCACGACCGCCGTGTCCGTCAGTTCCAGAATCCGACCTTCGTAGCCCGCGGTGCGCACGAGCTGACCGACGCTGTAGCGCTGGCGCAGGTAATGCGCGCCGATCAGGTTGGCGACATACTCTCGGGAGCCCAAGCTCAGCGCCAGCGCCACCGCGCCCACCAGCGCAATACCGGCTCCCGCAGCCAGGATGACGAGGAAGGTGACCCGGATGCCAATCTGCTCCGCGCCCACGAGAATGGCGGTGATCAGGATCGCCGCCTGCACCACACGCCCGATCAGTGCACGCTGGCGCTCACCCGCGCTGGCGGAGGCGGCCTCCACCACCTCGCGCGCGAGGCGGCTGACAAGGAAACCGGCAGCGATGATCAGCGCGCCCGCTAACACCGTCGGCAGGTAGTCGGCGACGCGCGCGAGCCAGGTCGCGAAGGTATGCAGGCCCAGCAGCTGGGTCGCAGCGGTGAGGAAGAACAGCACCACCACCCAGAAAACGACGCTGCCGAGTATCTTTGCCGATGCGCCCGACAGCCGCGGTGGCGTCCCGTCGCGGCGGCTGGCTATGCGCGCCAGCGCGCGCTCACCGAACTGGGTCAGGCGCACAGCCGCCGAGCGCAGCAGGTGCGCCACCACCCAGCCAACGAGCAACAGCAGGAATGCGCCCAGCACATTCGGCAGGTAGAGCGCGAGCCGTTCCGCGGTCTGTTCGAGAACGCGGGAAAGCGCGTCACGCCATTGCAAGAAGATGTCCATCCACAGCCTCCACGACGCACCCGGTGTAAGCGCCAGAAACAGCCGACGCCCGTCATCGACCGATAGTAGCAAAAAGGTGCGCGCTGCGTGCCTTAGTCCGCGTTATCGACGCGTTCGCTGTAGCCGGCGTACGCGGCGGGATACAGGTGCTGCAGCACATCGCCGGCCACTGCAGCCAGCGCGTCATGCAGCGCGGGTCCGATCGTGCCGGACGCGCCCGCCTCCCCGCGCAGCGACCAGAGGTGGCTGAAGGTCTCCCGGTGCCGCGCGTATGCCGCCGCGACCGCGGCCTGCCAGTGCGCCGGATACTCGGACTGCGCCCAATCGCCGCGGCCGCGGCCGTAATGCGCGACGGCAAGATAGGCGAGCAAAGCCGAAATTGCGAGATCGTCGAGAACTTCATCGGTCCAGGTTACGGTGGTGACGCCGGCGCCGCGCACCAGATTGTAGCCGCGCGCGAGGCCGGCTGCGCCCAGCGCGCCGAGCACGCCGCCGACGAGCAAGCCCGCGCCGAAGCTCATTCCGCCCGTGGCCAGATCGGCTTTCAGCCCTGCCAGCGCCCCCGTGACCATACCGCCGAGCGCTGCTGCCTTGCCCTCGCTGAGCCGTTCGCGCAGCGCGTAGTGCTTGGCGAGCCGGGTCAGGATCTCGGCTGAAGCGCGTCCACCCAGCCCGTGCAGTGCGATCAATCCGTCGGAGCTCGTGCGGATGTCCGCGTCGAGCCGTTCGGCGAGCACACGCATGGCGGACTGTCGCGGGCTGTCCTCGGCCTCGCGGCTTACACCAAGCGCAACCCCCAGGGTGCGCAAGCGGTCGCTCCAGCCGCTTTCGTTCACAGCCTCGTGGTCGAGCGCCGCGCGCGCAAGCCTTGCACCCAGGACGCCGAATGACGCTTCGAAAATTTCGCGCCGCCCGCGCAGCCATTGCGCGCTCAATCGCGTGAACGCATTGCGCGTTTTATCCGGAACCACCTTGGCGAGTTCGTCGAAGAGCACCGCTTCCTGCACCCAGCAGCGCGCAAACGCATCGAACGCGAGCACCGAACGCACGCAAGTGACGTCGGCGAGGTGCTTGCGCCAGCGCTGTACATCAGCCTGTTCCGCGTCCGCTGGTCGCGGCCGGCCCAGCTGGTTCAGCAACACCACCACCGGCTTGCCGATCCATTCGAGCACGCGCATTTCCGGGGTGACATAGCCGGCGTCCCGCGGGTCTTCCGAAGCGTTGACCAGGTACAGAACGACATCGGCCTGATCGCGCACATTGCGCACCGCCTGCTGGCTGGACCAGAAGGCGCGGTCACGGTAGCGGTCCCACACCTGGCTCAGAAACCAGCCCAGCGGGTTATCCGACAGCGCCAGTCGCTTCGCCAGCCTCGTGCTGTCGCCGAAGCCTGGTGTGTCCCACAGCATCAGACTATCGCCTTCAGGTGTCGCGACCATTTCGTGCCTGTCCGCGGACAGGGTCACATGCGCTTCGTCGCGCACCTCGCCGATGTCGCGCCCGAGCAGCGTGCGTGCAAGCGTTGTCTTGCCGACGTTGGTGTGGGACACGAGACTCAGCTGGATCGTCTGCGGCATGGCGTCAACCCTGCGCGGCGCGCGCCGGCGCCGTGTCGATCGCCGCGCGCAAGGCGCGCCCGGCATCGGTGAAATCCTTGCCCTCGAGATCGACGAACACCGGTACCCGCCCGGTCGCGGCAAGCATGCGCTGCCATGCCGCTCTGCGCTGCAGGCGGCGGTCGGTCGCGCCCTGCTGATCGAAGCGCTGGCCAAACGCGGCTTCGTCTATGAGCACCGCGAACGGCGTGGCCGGCGGCAGCCGCGCCGCGAGCGCATCGATAAAAGCGCCGTGGTTCTCCCGCTCCGGCGTCGCGGTGAGCGAGAACAGCGCGGCCACGAGCGCTACAGGTGCGCCGGGAATCAAGGCCGCGTCGAGCGCATCTTCGGCGCCGAACGCTACTGCGGGCGCAACGCTGACTTCGCTCCCGGGGCCAAATACCTGCAGCATCAGCGTGTGCAAGCCCAGTGCAGCCTGTTGGTTCGGGTGAAAGCTGTAGGGCAGGACCCGAATCTCGGCCGCAACGCCGTGCTGCGCACGCGCGATCGCCTGGAAGTACGCTTCGTCCAGCGATAGCGGAAAGCGATTTACCATGCGCCGCTCTGCGAGGTAATTGCGCAGCGCCATCAGCGTGCGCGGCAACAGCACCGACAGCGCCAGGGTCACCGCATACAAATGGATCCAGCGTGCCGCGTTCTCGCCAGGCGATACGCCGGCACGGATCGCCGCCAGGCCGGCTACGTCCGGCAGTGCGATCCCACTGATTGCCGCGGCCGGTCCGAGCACGACGGACAGCAGGGCGTGCACCGCGGACGCATCGAGAAAGGTGCTGCCCCAGCCGGCGCGGTACTCGAACGCGATGCCGCGCAGATACATGCCGAACAATGCGCCGCCCGCGAATGCGGCCGCGGCCCAGTGCAGAATCCGCGCAAGGCGCGACGCGGTTAGACCTGCGCTGGCGCGCGCCCAGTCGCTTGCGAAAGCGGTGAGCGGCGGCGCTAACTGTTCCATCCTTCGCTCCGAGGCGACCGCGTGCGCAGCGCGCGCAAGCAGTTGCGAAAGCGGCCCTGGATGCGGCGCGGCGGCGCCTGCCCGACGCGTCACCGCGCGCAGCAGCAGCACCGCGTAGACGACGAGATTCCAGACGAGCAGCACGAGCAATGGCGGTGCAAGCACATTGATCTGGCGCGCCGGGCCGACGGCGTCGGCGGCCAAACCGAAGGCGAAAGCGAGCAGCGCGAGCGCCCACCCGATCCATGGCCGCCAGGTCATCGCCCGCCATACGTATTTTGCGCCGCTGTCCCGCGCGCACAGACGCTCCGCGGCAATCTGCGACCTGCGCCCGATAAACGCAGCAGCGCCCGCGTGTTCTCCCACCGACTGCAGCGCCGCCTGCGTCGCCCAGGCGCGGTCGTCCTCGCTCCAGTGGCCGCCGGTTTGCGCCGGCGGCACCGTTTCGTATGCGCGCACCAGGAGGGCGCTGCGAGCCTCGGATTCGTTCATTCAGTCGGCTTACGTAGATGTCCTGCGGAATCGGCTTGGCAGCGCAGAGTATACGGCTTTGTCGGCCTGGCCGACGCCGGCGCGCGAGCGCTTCTCCATGCGGCGTCGAACCGTCGAGTGCGCAGCATCCGCGCAGTACACCTGCCGTCGGAGAACGTGTAAGATCGTTCGGCGTCGGCGGCTTGCGTCGTTCCGCGCACCGTGGCTGAAATTACACCCCGGGGCAGGAAGCGGGGCGGCCGCGCGGCCTGACACGAATGCCTAAGGGTCGCCTGAAAGCGACGGAGACATCATTTGGCCAAAGCTGCCACTCGCGAACGCGTGAATACCGCCAGTCGGCGCGACTGGGGCGCCGCCGCCGATGCGGAGCGCTTCGGCAGGCCGGATCACGGCTGGCGGCTGCGGCTTTACACCGTCATCTTCGAGGCGGACACGCGCGCCGGCAAGCTGTTCGACCTGGTGCTCCTCGCCTGCATACTCCTGAGCGTCGTCGTCGTTATTCTGGACAGCGTCGACGCCATCTCCCGCAAGCACGCCGCGCTGTTTGACGTGCTCGAGTGGACGTTCACCATCCTGTTTTCGATCGAATACGCCGCCCGCCTGTCGTGCGTGCGGCAACCGTTGCGCTACGCGACCAGTTTCTTCGGCGTAGTCGACCTGCTCGCTGTGCTCCCCGCCTATCTGATGCTGCTTCTGCCGGGGGCGCAGTATCTGCTCGATGTGCGCATCCTCAGGCTGCTGCGCATTTTCCGCATCCTAAAACTCGCCGCGTATATCGGCGAATACCGTGCGCTCGGCACCGCCTTGACCGCAAGCAAGCGCAAGATTTTTATCTTCCTGTCGGTAGTCCTGATGATCGCCCTGCTGATGGGCACCCTGCTGTATGTCATCGAAGGGCCGGAGCGCGGCTACACCAGCATCCCGATATCGGTGTACTGGGCGATCGTGACCATGACTACGGTCGGCTACGGCGACATCACGCCGCAAACCGATCTCGGGCGCCTGATCGCCTCCATCATGATGCTGCTCGGCTGGGGCATACTCGCGGTGCCCACCGGCATCGTCAGCGCCGAGATGACTGCGCGACGCTTCGCACAGCGCACGCCCACCACGCGCACCTGCCACGACTGCCTGAGCGAAGGACACGAGCCACAGGCGAAGTTCTGCAAGGATTGCGGCGCGCAGCTGCCGCCGTATCAGCGTGACCTGCCCTAAACGAATCCAGCCTGCGCATGTCGTATAATGGCGATTACGAGGCGGGCTCGTTTCGAGCTTGACCGCCGAACGTCACAACCCCGGCATTGCCCGTACCCCGTCCCGCATCCGCGGAATCGACTTTCCGCAAACTCTCGCGCCCCTGCGCGCAAAGGAAGGTGTTATGCAACTTTCAGTCATCGTTGCGATCATCATTGCGATAGTCGGCGTCTTGTTTGCCGTACAGAACAGCGTGCCCAGCACGATTGTTTTCTTTTTCTGGCGCTTCGACGGTTCACTCGGCATCATCCTGCTGCTCGCGCTTGCGCTCGGCGCACTGATCGTCGCGCTGGTTTCGACGCCGGCGACACTGCGCTCCAACTGGGTCGTCCGTCGCCAGGCCAAGGAAATCGACGCCTTAAAATCCGCCAACATCGAACTGCGGACACGCGCGGCAGAACTGGAGCGCCGCAGCATTGCGCCCCAATTGGGAACGTCGCTGCGCGAGACGGAAGAGAAAGTTTGATTGCAGGCGGTTTCCTGCGCAAACAGGATTACGCGCCCTCTCTGCAGCAAGCGGAAAAGGCGAGCGTGGCCGGTGCTTTCGTGTCGATAATGTCGAAAAATCTTCGCATGCCCGCAACCGCGGCGCCTATCCTCGCCGTCTCCTTCGCAGCGTGGACGCTGCTGGCGTTTCCTTCCGTTTCGCTCGCGCAGACGCCCCCTGAATCCGCGCAAGCGCCGCCCGCAACGACGCAGGCTTTCCGCTATGTGGTGGAACTAGCGGTTCCCGAAGCCCAGCGCAAATTGCTGCAGGACAACCTGGAAATCTACACGGCACGCGACAATCCGCGCATGAACGCGGACCAACTGCGCTTCCTGGTGCGCCGTACTCCGGAGCAGATGCGCGAACTGCTTGCCACCGAAGGTTACTACTCCCCTTCGATCGAATCCACGCTGGAAGAGCGCCAGGGCGCATGGACAGCTCGCTTCGCAATCACCCCCGGAGAGACGTCGCGCGTTGCCGACGTGAAACTGGAGCTGCGCGGTGCCATCAGCGGGGAGGAAAGCCTTGCTCGGCTCACGCGCATGCGCGAGCGCTGGCCTTTGAGCAAAGGCCTGGTATTTCGCCAGTCACATTGGGAGGCAGCCAAGCGTAGCGTGCTGCAACTGCTGCTCGCGGAACAATACCCGGCGGCCAAAATCGCCTCCAGCCAGGCGACGGTCGATCCCAAGACCCGTCAGGTTTCCTTGCAGGTGGTGCTGGACAGCGGACCGGCATTCAGCTTCGGTGACCTGGAGGTGAGCGGGCTCGAGCGCTATCCACAAAGCATCGTGGAGCGGCTCAATGTAATCAAGCCTGATTCGCCCTATTCGCAGGCGAAGCTGCTGCAATTGCAGTCGCGCCTGCAAGACAGCCGCTACTTCACCGGCGCCACGGTCAGTACGGACACCGACCCCGAGCGGCCGGTGCGCGTCCCGGTGAAGGTGCAGGTCGCCGAGGCACAGTCGCGCAAGCTGGGCTTCGGCGCAGGCGCGAGCACGAACTCTGGCGCACGCGGGCAACTCGAGTACGAGGACCTGAATTTCCTGGACCGCGCCTGGCGGCTGTCCGGCCTGCTCAAGCTTGAGAGCAAAAAGCAGTTGCTCAGCGGCGAAATACAATTCCCGCGTACCGAGAACGGATACGTGGACAGCGTGAGCGCGCTGACCGAGCGTACCGATATCGAAAACGTTCTTACCCGCAAGCACACGCTTGGCGCCAAACGCGCCCGCGTGATCGGCAATACCGAGAAAGCCTACAGCCTCCAGTACGAAACCGAGCACGATGTGATCGACGGCGTACTCAACGAGTCGAGTCAGGCGCTGGTCCCCGGTTACGCCTGGACACGGCGCCAGGTCGATAATCTGCTCTACCCCAGCGAGGGCTACCTGCTGAGCGCACAGGTCGGCGTTGCGACCAAGGCGCTGCTGTCGGACCAGGACTTCGTACGCAACCATCTCAAGGGCACGTATTACCGCAGAGTCGGTTCGCGCGGCGGACTGATCCTGCGCGCAGAGTTGGGCGCAACGCTTGCGCGCAGCCGCGAAGGTATTCCGTCTGATTTCCTGTTTCGGGCCGGCGGCGACCAGTCAGTGCGCGGTTACGCTTATCAAAGCCTGGGCGTGAAACTCGGCGACGCCATCGTCGGCGGGCGTTACCTCGGCTTGGCCAGTGCCGAATACGTGCACTGGCTGAAGCCGCAATGGGGGGCGGCGGTATTCTACGATCTGGGAACAGCAGCCGACAGTCTGCGTGATTTCCATCCGGTCCACGGCTACGGCGCCGGTGCGCGCTGGAAGAGCCCGGTCGGTTTGCTGAAACTGGACCTTGCCCACGGACGTGAGGCAGGGAAAACACGGGTGCATTTTTCAGTGGGAATTTCATTCTGATGGCGCGCTACTTCGCCTCCTGGACCTGGCGCCGCGCGCTGGCGGCCGGCGTACTTCTGCTGGCCTGCGCGGTGTCCGCCGCGGTCTGGATGGCCGGCACCGAGACCGCGTTGCGCTGGACGGCGGATCGCGCAGTGCAGGCGAGCGCGGGACGGCTGACGCTTGAAGAGGTGCATGGATCGCTGTATGGGGAAATTCGCATCGGGCGCTTCGCATTGGAAGAAGGTGAGCGCCGAATCGATGGACAGAAGCTGACATTGGCGTGGTCGCCCACCGCACTGCTGTTTGCCCGAACCCTGCGCATAGACAAACTCGCGCTACAGGTGCTGTCGCTGGATGGTGGAAAACCGACCGGGGAGCCGCCGCAGCTGCCGCAGACCTTGCGACTGCCGCTGCGACTGGAAATCCGCGACGCGAGCGTCGACACGCTGGCGATTGTGAGCGCCGGAAACCGCCATGAATTGCGCGCGCTCACGTTCAGTCTTGAAAACCCGAGTGGGCAATACCGCGCCCTCGCGTCGGCGGAAACGCGCTGGGGCAAGGGCGATACCGAACTGACCCTGGCTGATGCGCCACCGTTCGGGTTGAATGCCCGCGTCGGGCTCAGCCGCGACGACGCGGCGCACACGTACCAGGCGAGCGCGAAACTCACCGGCACGCTTGCCGATATCGAAGTCACAGCGACCGCGAGCGCTCGCGAGGCACGCGCCGAATTGCGCGCCGCGCTTGCACCACTCGCAATGACGCCGCTGAAACACGCCAAACTGAATGTTACGGGCATCGATGCGCGCAAATTCCAGGCAGGGTTGCCGCGCACCGAGTTGAGCGCCGAACTGGATTTGCGCTCGAGTGGGGACAACAGCTACGCCGGCAATCTGAAACTCGAGAACGCACTGCCGGGCACAATCGACGCGTCACGCGCGCCGCTGCGTGCGGCGCAACTATCCTTCGACGGCTCGCCCGAGGCGCTCGAACTGAAGGACGTGCGACTTGAATTCGGCAACGCGGGCCGCTTCGAAGGTGCCGGAAGTTTGCAATCTGGGCGTTTGAATCTTGCCCTGGAGACAAGCGCGTTGGACCTGCGCGGCGTCTACGCCAAACTGGCCGCAAGCAGTCTCTCCGGCAAACTGAAGCTCGACGCGCAAAGTGCGGCACAGGAAGTGCAGGCCGATCTGCGCCAGAACGGGCATCGCCTGCGCATAGACGCCCTGCGCCGTGGCGACACCGTGCAGGTCCGCGAGGCACGCGTCTCCATCGCCGGCGGCGAATTCGATTTCAGCGGAGAGATGTCACTCGCTCGCTCGCGCGAGTTTCGCGCTTCGGGCAGGCTCGCAGGTTTTGATCCTTCGAAACTGGGCGACTATCCAGCGGCACTGATCAATGGCAGCGTGTCTGCGAGCGGACATCTGTCGCCGAAACCCGAGGCGGCGCTGGAATTCTCCACCGACGACAGCCGCTACCGCGGGCACCGCCTGCACGGCGGCGGCAAGGTGCGGGTTTCCGGGGAGCGCGTCTGGGACAGCGACATCGCGCTCGATCTCGGCGCCAATCACCTGTCGGCGCGCGGTGCCTTCGGCGCCCCGGGCGACGTGATGGATTGGCGGCTTGAGGGCAACGACCTGGCGGCCTTCGCAGCACAGCTGCGAGGAGAACTGCGCGCAACGGGGCGGCTATCGGGCAGTGTCGCCGAACCCTCGGGCACCTTCCGCGCACTGGCGCGAAATCTGGTCTGGGCAAAAGACCAGCATGTGGGCGAATTCACCGCCGAGGGCAGCATAGACGATGGCATCGATGGCAAGATCAAGCTTGCAGCAACGCTGACGGATTACCGCGCTCCGGCGCTGCAACTCACTTCCGCAGCGCTGAAGGCGAGCGGGCTGCGCGGCGATCACAGCATCGAGCTGTCGGCGCGCAATGCGGCGATCGACGCGCGCGCCGTCCTTGCCGGCGCATGGAACGCGGACAGAAACTGGTCGGGCCGCATCCTGAGTTTCGACAACCGCGGCCGCTACGCGGCGACACTCGAAGCCCCGGCAAACCTTACGATTCGTGGCGCCGACTTCTCGCTAGTCGCCGCCGGGCTGCGCTTTGCCAATGGCAGCGTGCGCGTAGAGGAGCTCGCTCGGCGCGAAAACGGGATTTTCAGCGCCGGCACACTGACGGGGATCGATTCTGGATACCTGCTCGGGCTGATGAAACACCCGCTGGATGTTTCAAGCAAACTCACCCTGGGCGGAAGTTGGAGACTCGCCGCGGCCGACAAAATCAACGGCGAGTTCGAAATACGGCGAGAACAGGGAGATCTCGTCGTGCTCTCCGAACCGGTAACTGCCTTAGGGCTCAGCAACCTGGCGATCAAGGCGACACTAAGCGACGACCAACTGTCCGCTACGTTCGGCGCCGCAGGGTCGGTATTCGGCACGATCGCCGGCCGAATGAGCAGCACCCTCGCGCGCCAGGGCGCGGCCGTGGGCCTGCCCGGGGATGCCCCCTTGTCGTTCGAGGCCGAGCTCGACATGCCTACACTCGCCTGGGCGACGTCGCTGCTGGGCGGAAAGACGGCAATCGACGGCAGGCTCAAGGGGAAATTCGGCGGACAGGGCAGCGTGGCCCGACCGCAACTAAACGGCGAGATCAAAGGCGACGGATTGATATTCGATAACCCCGAACAGGGCATCTATCTGCGGAACGGCAGCCTGCGCGCCCACCTGAAAGACAATATCTTGATCATGGATCAATTCGTATTGGACGGTGGCGGGGGCAAACTCGCCGGAGAGGGTTCGGTCAAATGGGAGGCCGGCAAAGCGAGCGCACGCATCGCGCTCAACGCAGACAAGCTCGAAATCGTCAAACGACTGGACCGGCACCTGATACTGAGCGGAGACGCAAACGCCACCCTGCAGGACAAGCACGTGATGCTCGCTGCAAAACTGAAGGCCGACAAGGGCGAGATTGCACTGCCGGACGCGGATACGCCGACGCTAAGTACCGATGTGGTGGTACTGGGTCGCGATGGCGAAGCCGAGCGTAGAAGCCCGCCGATCGCAGGCGACGCCGTGCTTGATCTCGATCTGGGCGACAACTTCCATCTGAGAGGCAGGGGCATAGACGCGCGCCTCGCCGGCGCGGTGACCGTACGCGCGACCGACGGTGCACCGGCGACGGCCTCGGGCAGCATACGTGTCGCAAAGGGCAGTTATTCAGCCTACGGGCAGCGCCTCGCCATAGACCGCGGTATCCTGAACTTCGCCGGTCCCCTGGACAACCCGGGCCTTAACATCGTGGCCACGCGCAAGCAACTTCCCGTGGAGGCGGGCGTGGCCATCCAGGGAACGGCGCTCGCGCCGCAGATCAGCCTGGTTTCGACGCCGTCTGTAGCAGACAGTGAAAAGCTTTCCTGGTTGGTCCTTGGACGCGGCATGGACGAGGCGAACAAAACAGACCTGGCGTTACTGCAGACCGCGGCAGGCGCATTGCTCGGGCGCGGGGAATCCGTCATGCTGCAGGACCGGATCGCGCACGCCGCCGGACTCGATGAAGTCGCCGTGCGCGGCGCGGGCGGCCTAGAGAGCACGGTCCTGGCTCTGGGCAAGCGCCTCTCGACGAAGGCCTATATGACTTTCGAGCAGGGCCTGACGACTGCGACGCACCTGATGAAAATCAGCTACACGCTGACGCCGCGTCTGTCGGTACGCGCCGAGACCGGCAGCGATAGCGCGGTGGACGCCTTCTACACCTTCCGATTCAAGTAAATATTCGCCCGGGGCGAATCGCCTTCCGGCGCGACACGGCGCGTATGCGTTCTATTCGCGAAGTCCCTGATCCGCGCTGGCGCGGTAATGCCGGTTGGCGTCTTCGGGCTTGTCGATGCGCTCGAACATTCGTGCCAGCGCGACATGCGCACTGCGGCTGGGCTCCTCCGACAGGCTTGCCTCGAGATAGCTCTGCGCCTTGCCCCACAACTCCTGCGCGAGGCACATGCGCCCGAGCGTCAGCAGCAGCGCACGATCGCGCGGCCGCGACTTCAGCCACTTCTCCGCGCGTTCAATCTGCGCCAGGACGTCGGCACCCAGGCATTCCCCGTAAAGCAGAACCAGGTCTTCGTTCCATTCCGCATCCAACGCCGTCGCTACAATCTCGTGCGCGCGCCTGCAGTCTCCGATAGCGATGAGCAGCTGTGCCGCAGTGCGCGCAACCCGCGCATCGCGCTTGTCTTCCGTATGCTGCCAGCACTCCAGCAGCCCTGCAGCATCGCCTGCCTGCTGCCGCAGCGCCTCGATCTGCGCGGTAATTCGCAGTTGCGTCGCCGCCACCTCGGCCAGCACGCCTCGCTTGGCCAGGGCCGCAGCCAGGCGGCGAACCTCGTCCCAGTGCCCGAGGCGCTGGTGCGCTTTCATCAGCATGCGCTGGGTGGAAATGCGTTTGGGTTCACTCGCGGAAAGCTCGCGCAATACGCCGAGCGCGTCGTCGTAGCGACGATCGTCGAGCAGCAGGCTCGCCTGCACAGCGAGCCGGGCCTGGTGCGCATCCTTATCCTTATCATGGCTGGCCGAGCGCGCGAGCCATTCGTCGCGCCGCTCGAGTTCGCGCATCTCGCCCGCTGCGCGCGCCGCGATCAGGGCGCTCAAAGCCGGCGCCTGACCCAGTTTGTAAGCCTTGCCGGCCGATTTTTCGGCGCGCGCGTAGCGCCCCTCGAACATGGTCTGCAGCGCGTCCAGCAGCGCCGCGCGCCCTTTCGCATCGTGCCGGCGCAGGCGAAAGTGTCGAACATAAAGCGGCAATCGCAGCGTGTGCATCACCATGCGCAACACCAGGTAAGAAAGCACAAACGCGGCAATCAATAGCAGGACGGCCAGGTTGAGCGAAAGCTCAGCGCGGTAAGGCGGAAAAACGAGGATCGCATAGCCATCATTCAGATGCGCGGCCAGCGACAAACCCACCGCCAGGGCAAACACCGCCAGCACCCACATCAGCCCGCGCACCTTAGCCTCCGTCCGCCGTGCTCACCGCTGGGCCTTTTCGGGTAGCACTTTGAAATTGCGCACCGCCGCCAGGCTGTCGTCGATGTTCGGCAGTTCGACGTCGACGCTGCTCGCCGCAAGCTGCTTCAGGCTGGCCAGCGCCGCAGCTGTGCTCTTGGCGCGCGTGTCGTAGTAGCGCCCTATCCAGGCCCCGGCGATCTCCAGGTCCGCGCCGAATCGCACCGGGTTCCGTGCAAGCAGGGCCTGGCGCGCATCAAGCAGGCGCAGTTGCAGATTCTGGCGCAAAAAGTAGGATTCCGACGGGGCCAGCAGCGCCGCGTCAGGTTCGTCCATGACGCGAATGCGCACCAGCTGCTTCATTTCATTCCACATCTCGACCAGCACGCGCACCCATACCGGATTTGCGCTATCGGGTGTCGTCTGCGCAGTTGCCGCCTGCATGCGTTCGTCGAAATGCAGGGGCAGGCCGTCAACACCGCCGATCAAATGGTCCAGGCGCAGCGCCATGCCGGTGATATCCAAGCTGGGTGCGGCTTTGAGGCGTTCGATGTCGCGGTTGAGCACGCGCCTCAGCGCGCCGAACTGCGGCCGGTCCGTGCGCGCAAGACGGCCCTCGGCGGTCCGCAATGCCAGCAGCGCCGCCTGCACATTGCCGGCGAGCTGCAACTGCTGTGAAGCCAGCGTGAGCATTTGCTCGATCTCGGCCAACGCCCATTCGTCCCGGCTGCGCGATAATTCCTGGTACAAGGTCTCCAGCGCCATCTGCTGGCTTTGCGATTCGGCGATCTTGTTCTCGAGCACGCTCAGCTTTCCCTGTGCCTCGCGCGCACTTTCCTGCGCCTGTTTCGCCAATATCTTGCTCTCGTCAGCCGTATTGTCGTTCGAGCGCAGGCGCTGGCCAAGCTCGGTGCGGATCGCATCGATGCGGCTGCGCGTGTCGTACCACTGCCAGCAGACCACGGCGATCGCGGCCAGCAGCACCAGCAGCACCGGCAGGCGCGAGGCGCCAGGCCGCGGTTCGCGTTCGCTCTGGCCGGCGGGCTCCCCCGGCGGCTCTGTCGCCATCGGCTCTTCAGCAGGCGGCGCGGGGTCGGTATTGCTTTCGTTCATATGCTTCTGTCCGAAGGGTCGAGGTTCACACTTTAGCAAAAAACCCGGCCATTCCTGCTACCAGGCCTTCGTCGCCGGGATCGGTCTGCACCACCGTGCGCACTTGCAGGGCGCGTGCCGCTGCGGCAATGCGCTCGTGCGGCGCGAACAAAGGCGTTTCCCGCAGGCACTGCCTCCCGGTTTCACCCAGCATGGCGTGGAGGTTGGCCAGCCCCTCGCTCGAGGTCACCGTAAGCGCATCGAGCGCTCCCCGTGCGCGCAAGGCGAGCAATGGTGCCGGATCGGTGTTCGGCCGGCTGCGACGATAGCATTCAGCGTACTCCACCGTCGCGCCACGCACCGTCAGCGTTTCACCGAGCAACTCGCGCCCGCCTTCGCCGCGAAAAATGATTACGCGCCTGCCCTTCACCTGCTTCAATTCGGGCAGATCGAGCAGGCCTTCGCTGTCGAAGCGCTCGCCGGGAGCAATCACCGCGGTGAAACCGCCGCGCTGCAGTGCGCGCTCGCTGCCGCGGCCAACGGTGGCGACGCGCAAGCCCGGCGGCCAGTCGCGCCGCGCACGCACCAGGGCGAGCGCTTTGTTCACTGCATTCGCACTGACGAATATGGCCAGGTGGAAACTTTCCAGTCGATCGATCAGCGCGATCACCGGCCGCAGATCCGCTGCGTCCGAGATTTCCAGCGCCGGGAACAGCACCGGTTCCCCGCCGGCGGCGCGTATGAGCGCAGCCATGTGGTCTGCCTGCCCAGCGGGCCGGGTCACTACAACGTGCCGCCCCGCCAGCGCGGGCGCGCTCATAAAAGCGCGGCGAGGATGCGGTCGGCGCCTTGTGCGCGCAATTCGGCGGCCAGGCGCGTACCCAATTCCTCGGGTGAGCCTGATGGACCGGAGACTTCGGCCTTCACCATGCCGTTCCCGTCCGGATTCGCTACCAGGCCGCGCAACTCTATGTTCGCGCCGCTTACGCTGGCGTACGCAGCGAGCGGCAACTGGCAACTGCCACCGAGTGCCCGGCTCACTGCGCGCTCGGCGCGCACCGCGAGTTCGGAGGCACGGTGATTCAGCGCGGCGAGACTGGCGGCAATGTCGCCGCGCTCGGCGCGATACTCGATCGCGAGCGCGCCCTGCCCCGCGGCCGGCAGGCTTTGCTCCACCGACAGCAGCGAGCGTATGCGTGCGCCCAGGCCGAGCCGCATCAGGCCTGCGGCGGCGAGAATAATGGCGTCGTGATCGCCGCGGTCCAGTTTTGCGAGACGCGTGTCGAGATTGCCGCGCAGGCTGGCCACCTTCAGTAGCGGATAACGGCTGCGCAACTGCGCCTCGCGTCGCAGGCTTGAGGTGCCGACCACCGCGCCCGCGGGCAAGGCATCCAGATTTTCGTACTTGTTCGAAACGAAGGCATCGCGCGGGTCTTCGCGCTCCATGATCGCACCGAGCGCGAATCCAGCGGGCAACTCCATCGGCACATCCTTGGCCGAGTGCACCGCCAGGTCCGCTCGGCCCTCTGCCAGCGCCAGTTCCAGTTCTTTCACGAACAGACCCTTGCCGCCGATCTTGGCCAGCGAAGTGTCCAGGATTTCGTCGCCGCGCGTCGACAGCCCGAGCAGTTCCACATGGCATTGCGGATACAATCCGCGCAGCCGGTCGCGCACATGTTCGGCCTGCCACAATGCGAGACGGCTCTGGCGCGTGGCGATTACAATGCGATCTGGATGATTCAAGAGAGGATTTCTGCTATGGCAGCACGCTTGGTGCCCGGACATTGGATTCTAGCATGCCTCGCTGCGCTCTTCGTCGCGGCGCCCGCCTGGGCGCAAATGATCGAAGCGCGCGATCTGGCGGCGGACGCGCGCCTCGCATCAAAGCAGAATATCCCGCTGCTGATATTGTTTTCCGAAGCAGGGTGTCCCTGGTGTGAACGCGCCCGGCAGGAATTTCTGCTGCCGATGCAACGCAATCCGGAATACCAGTCCAAGGTAATGATGCGCGAAATCGAGATCGGCAGTGCAGCCGCGCTGATCGATTTCGCCGGAAAAAAGACGACTCAGGGGGAATTCGCGAGCCGCCACCGCGTCAGCATGATGCCGACGGTGATGATGCTGGGTCCGCGCGGGGAAACGCTGGCCGAACCCCTGGTCGGCTTTCGCGGTGCGGATTTTTACGGCTACTTTCTCGACCAGCGCATCGACACCGCGCTTGCGCAGTTACGCGCCAAGCCGCGCTAGCGCGACGAACTGCGGCCGCATCAGCCGGCGGCCAGTCCCTTCACCAGCGGCCATTGGCGCCGGCTGACGGCAAGCTTCTCGGCACAACCGTCGAGCAGGACCAGCCAGCCCTGTTCGTTGTCCTGGACTTCCGCTTTCTCGAACCCGCGTATGCGCGACTTCGCCACGATGCAGTTGCGGTGGACACGCACGAATTCTTCGGCAAATTCCTGCTCCAGGTGCGCGAGCGATTCCTCCAGCAGGTACTCATGTTCGGCGGTGCGGATGGTGACGTACTTCAGCTCCGCCTTGAGATAGAGGATGTCCGTCACCGGCACCAGGCTAATGCGCCCGCGCTGGGGCACGGACAGGTGTTTGCGTGGCGCCGACTCCAGCCCCCGCAAGGCCTCGCGCTCCGGGGCACCGCGCTCGCGCGCACGCGAAAGCGCGGCCAACAGGCGCGCCCTGCGCACCGGCTTCAGGAGATAATCGAGTGCGCGCAACTCGAACGCCTTGATCGCGTATTCATCGTAAGCGGTGACGAAAACAATGGCGGGGGGTGATTCCAGCGCCAGTACATGGCGCGCGAATTCGATGCCGCTCATCTGCGGCATGCGGATGTCCACCAGCAGCAGATCCGCGGTCACGGACTCGAGCAGGGCCAGCGCCTCCTTGCCGTTGCCAGCTTCGCCCACCACCTGTGCCTGCAACTGCGGCGCGCAGTCGGCGATCAATTCTTTCAGACGGGCGCGCGCCGGGGGCTCGTCGTCGACCAGGATCACCCGCAGCGCTTTGTTCACTCCCGCCTCCGGTAAGGCAGCACGATACGGATCTCGAACCGCTCGCCCACGACCTGTGTGGCGAGGCTCGCTTCGACATCGAAATGCAGCGCCAGGCGTTCGCGGATGTTCTCGAGCGCCATGCGGTTGCCGGCGCGGTGCTGATAATCGGGGTGATACGGATTGGTGAGCAGCAGGCGCAGTTGCTTTCTATCGCCGGCAATTTGAATGCGCACGGTACCCGGGTCCATGCCGGGCTCGATCCCGTGGTAGATCGCATTTTCCACCAGCGGCTGCAGCAGCAGCTGCGGGACCAGTGCGTCGCCAGGCATGGATTCGATGTCCCAGTCGACACACAGCCGCTCGCCCAGGCGCAGTTGCTCGAGGTTGATGTATTGGCGGCACAGCGCCAGTTCGTCGGCCATGGTGCTCAGCTGCCGGTTGTCCTGCATCAGGGCGCGAAACAGCTCCGCGAGATCTTCCAGCGCGTCTTCCGCGCGCTTCGGCTCGCTGCGCATGAGGGAAAGAACGGCGTTGATGCTGTTAAACAGAAAATGCGGCCGGATGCGCGCCTGCAGCGCCTGCAAGCGTGCATCGGTCAATGCCGGCGAATACGCGCGCCTGCGCCAGTAGAAGTACGCAATGACGAATGCCGTCAGCATGGCGCACAGGACCCAGGCACGCCACAGGCCGAAGGACGTCGCTGCGTCGTCGGAGATTAGGTCCAGCTTGAGCACCAGCGTGGTCCAGACCGCGACCAGCAGCATGACCAGCGTGATGCCCACCGCGTAGCGCCTGCGCGAAAGCCACGTCGACAAGGCATACAAGGACACCAGCGACAAGAGCAGCACCGGTTCAATCAGGGCGGCGATCTCCGCAATTTTCTGGGCAAACTGTATCGTGTCACGGGACTGGATCAACGCGGCGGTGAAGCCGGCGATATTGCCCAGCAGCAGGATGCGCACGGCGACGCCCATATTGCGAAAATCGGGCAGGGAGTCGGAGGGCGTGTTTTGCTCTATACTTGGCACGTGTAAACTGTTGAAAATGTAAATCAATTGGCGCGCAAGCACCAAATCCATTTCGATTCTGACTGCATTCAGCGCAATGAGCAAGAACACACAAAAGAAACCAAACAGCCGTGCCGCCTGGTCGGGACGTTTTGCAGAGCCGGTAAGTGAGCGGGTGCAACGCTACACCGCCTCGGTTACGTTCGACAAACGCCTGGCCGAGCATGACGTGCGCGGCTCGCTCGCGCATGCGCGCATGCTCGCCGTCTGCAAGGTAATCTCCAAAACCGACCTTGCCGCAATCGAAGCGGGCATGCGCACCATCCTGGCGGAATTGCGCAGCGGCAAGTTCAAATGGTCGCTTGCAAGCGAAGACGTGCACCTCAACATCGAACGCCGCCTGACCGCGCTCGCAGGCGACGCCGGCAAGCGCCTGCACACCGCGCGCTCGCGCAACGACCAGGTGGCAACTGACGTGCGTCTTTGGCTGCGCGACGCGATCGACGCGATCGACGCGCAGCTGGTCGCGCTGCACAAGAGCCTCATCGATCTGGCCGAGCGCCACGCGGGCACGGTGATGCCTGGCTTCACCCATTTGCAAGTGGCGCAGCCGGTGACTTTCGGCCACCATCTGATGGCTTATTTCGAAATGTTTGCGCGCGACCGCGAGCGGCTCGCCGATTGCCGCAAGCGCGTGAACCGCCTGCCACTGGGCGCAGCCGCGCTTGCCGGAACCTCCTACCCGATCGATCGCGACCTGGTGGCAAAGGAACTGGGCTTCGACGGCGTATGCGCCAATTCGCTGGATGCGGTGTCCGATCGCGACTTCGCCATCGAGTTCTGCGCCGCCGCCGCGCTGGTCATGACCCATATTTCGCGGCTGTCGGAGGAACTGGTGCTGTGGATGAGCCCGCGCTATGGCTTTATCCGCCTGCCCGACCGCTTCTGCACCGGGTCGTCGATCATGCCGCAAAAGAAAAACCCGGACGTGCCCGAACTCGCGCGCGGCAAGACCGGACGCGTCGCCGGCCACCTGATGGCACTGCTGATGCTGATGAAAGCGCAGCCCCTTGCCTACAACAAGGATAACCAGGAGGACAAGGAGCCGCTGTTCGACACCGTCGACACGCTCGTCGACACGCTGGCGATTTTCGCCGAAATGGTGGCCGGCATTGAAGTGGACACGGCCGCGATGCGCGCAGCCGCCCTCGAGGGCCATGCGACCGCGACCGACCTCGCCGATTATCTGGTAAAAAAAGGCCTGCCGTTTCGCGATGCGCACGAAGCGGTGGCGCGCGCGGTGCGCGCTGCCGATAAACGCGGCTGCGATCTCGCCGCGCTTGGATTGGCCGAACTGCAACAGTTCTCGCCGCTGGTCGGCGCCGACGTATTCGAAGTCCTGACCCTGGAGGGTTCGCTCGCCAGCCGCGATCACGCCGGTGGCACCGCGCCCAAGCGCGTGCGCGCCGCGGCGAAACGCGCGCGCAAAGCGCTGAAGTAACCGGCAATGGAAAAAATCGGCAAGTACCAGGTCGTGAGAAAGCTGGGGGAAGGCGCCACGAGCGAGGTGTATTTGTGCCGGGACCCGTTTGCCAACCGCGAGGTCGCGATCAAGGTGGTGTTTCCGGACTCGCTCACGGACGACGAAAACCGCAATCTGTTCCGCAAGCTGTTCATCACCGAGGCCTCGCTAGCCGGCAAGCTTTCGCATCCGCACGTCGTGCAGATCTACGATGCGGTGGTGGACGAGGGGATCAGCTACGTCGTCATGGAATACGTGGACGGCGGCACGCTGGAGCCGCACTGCAATCCCGAAGCGCTGCTGCCGCTGAACAAGATCGTGGAGATCATTTTCAAATGCACCCGCGCCCTAGATTTTGCCAATCAGGAAGGCGTGGTCCATCGCGACATCAAACCGGCTAACATACTGCTGCACGGCGAGACGAATATCAAGATTTCCGACTTCGGGTCGGCGCTGATCACCACCAGCATGGTCACCCAAGTGAGCGGCATCGGCTCGCCCGCCTACATGTCACCGCAGCAGATCAAGGAGCATCCGCTCACGCTGCATACGGACATCTATTCGCTGGGCGTGGTGATGTACCAGCTGCTCACCGGACAGCTGCCATTCCAGGCAAGCAACAATTTCAGCATGATGTATCAGATCACCAACGTCGAACCCCAGCCGCCCTCCAGCCTGAGGCCGGACATCCCGCCGGCGCTGGACCGGATCGTGCACAAAGCGATGCAAAAGGAACTCGAGCAACGCTACCAGGACTGGGACGAGTTCTCCGACGACCTGTCGGCAGTGATCAGCAGCGAACAGTCGGCGCAGAAAAAAGAGGATTTTGCCGACAGCGAGAAATTCAACATCCTGCGTGGACTGCCTTTCTTCGCACATTTCAGCGACGCCGAACTTTGGGAAGTGATGCGCATCAGCGGCTGGGAATATTGCAAACCCGGCAAGGTGCTGATGTTCGAAGGGCAGACGGGCGATTTCTTCTGTCTGCTCGCTTCAGGTGAGGTGAAGGTGATCAAGCAGGGCAAACTGCTCAATATACTCAGCACCGGCGAATGCTTCGGCGAAATGGCCTATGTTTCCAGGGAGTCCGGTAGCGTGCGCAGCGCCGACGTCGTCGCCCTGTCCGAGTCGCGCGTCATAACCATACACAACCAAGACCTGGACCGGGCATCGGATGTCTGCCGGCACAAATTCGATCGCGCCTTCATGGCGATACTGGTGGAGCGCCTGTCGCTGTCCAACACCCGCCTGATCGGCGTCTGATCGCGTCCACGCAGGACTCGCCCACAGCTAGGGCACGAGACTGGGGATTTGGCCGAAACGCGCGCCCCACTTTGTTCTCCGGCCGATTTGCAATCTAAGTCGAGCGCTTCCTCCGCAGCCTGACCGCGTCGGCCAGGCGCTCTAGCACGGCCGTTGTATCGTCCCAGCCGATGCAGGCGTCGGTGACGCTCTGGCCATAGTTCAGATTGTTGCGCCCATCCGTAATTGCCTGCTTGCCTTCGACCAGATTGCTTTCCAGCATCACCCCACAGATTGCGCCTGAGCCGCCGGCGATCTGATCCGCCAGGCAGGCCGCGACGTCGGGCTGCTTGCGATAGTCCTTGCCGCTGTTGCCGTGGCTGCAATCGACGATCATGCGCGGCGGCAATCCGGCCATCGCAAGCGCGGCAGCAGCATCGCTCACACTGACGGCATCGTAATTCGGCGCATTGTCCGAACCACGCAAGATGAGATGTCCATGCGGATTACCGGTGGTCGCCACGATGATCGCCCTGCCATCGGATGAAATGGACGGAAAGGTGTGCGATTGCGCCGCAACCAGAATGGCGTCCACCGCAGTCTGCACGCTGCCGTCGGTGGCGTTCTTGAATCCTACCGGCGCCGAAAGCGCGGAAGCCATCTGCCGGTGCAGCGGGCTTTCCACGGTACGCGCGCCGATCGCGCCCCAAGTGAGCAGCTCAGCGTAATACTGCGGCGTCACCAGGTCCAGAATTTCGGATGCAGCGGGAACGCCCATGCGTGCGCAGGCCAGGAGGATGCGTCGGGCGCGCCGCAATCCCTCGCCGATGTCTCCCTTGCCGTCGAGGTCGGGGTCATAGATCAGGCCCTTCCATCCCATGCGCGTCCTGGGTTTCTCGAAATAGACACGCATCACCAGGCTCAGCGCGTCGGCCACACCGGGCGAGCAATCATGCAGCCGCTGCGCATACTCGATGGCTGCATCGGAGTCGTGTATCGAACAGGGGCCCACGATCACGAGCAAGCGGTCGTCGGCACCGCGCAGGATCGTCTTCACGGCATCGCGGGCCGCTGCCACGAACGCAGCTTCGGCCTCGCCTGCCGGCAGATCGACGTGCAGTTCGCGCGGCGCGGGCAGCAGATCTTCGCGCGCGATATGGAGGTCGGAGATTTTGGTGAGCATGGTATTTGCAGACATTGACAATCGAGACGGGACCGCGGCATCACGGACACAATAAACAGCGCGGCGACTGCGAAGCGCGGGCAGGCGCAGGTTACCACATCACTCCCCGCCTACGCTGTCGGTCGCGGGCCAGCGATCACCCACGCCCAAGGGTGCGGGCCGGGTCGGTCGCTTCTGTTGAAGCAGGCAAGACTTGCGCGTATCCTGATCGCACCAACCCCGAGTTCCTGCCGCGTAAACCCTCCATCATTCCAGAGATGAACAGCGACCACTCCCCACTGACCGGCGTTTCCCGTCTTGAGGAGGACAATACAGAGAACCCGCAATTCTGGGAACCGTCGCACGCTTTTATAAAGTATGCGATCGCCTTTCTGCTGGTTGGTTCCGCGGTGTTCATGCTCGTCATCCACGTCTTCACGCCGGATCAGACAGCACGCTACTACGGCCCAATAGCGATGTTCCTGATGGCGCTGACGACCTGGCTGGTTCTCGCATGTGGCGGGTGGCGGCCCGCCGTCTATATGCTGGCAGTCGGTGTCTGGCTGACCATTACCGGAATATCGATGTTCAATGGCGGTGTGCGCACGCCGATCATCATCGCCTACCCGACCAGCATCATTCTGATCGGTTGGCTGATCAGTACGCGCACCGCGCTGGTCGCGGCCGCGCTTACCGTGAGCGCCATCATCGGCTTCGAGGTGGCCGATTCCTGGGCAATTCTTCCAGCCGCTCCGCCCACGCCGTCGACCATGCACGGAATCGTTCAAATCCTGGTCGTCGCGATATCGACGCTCCTGATCGTCCTGCTGGTCAAGTCGTATCAAAACCGCGTAAGGGAAGTGAGCAGGCTAGGCAACGATCTGGCGCTACGCGCTGCCGAGTTGGAAACGCATAAGTCCGAACTGCAGCAAGCGCAAGCAGTCGCCAGCATAGGCAGCTGGGTATGCGACCTCGCGACTCAAGCCATTCGCTTGTCCGCGGAGACTAGCCGGATTTTCGGCGTCCCCGGTGGCATTGTGCAAACCTATGGCGCCTACCGGGCAAAGGTCTGTGCGCAAGACCTGAATGCTGTAACCCGCGCTTGGCAAGGAGCCCTCAAGGGCGAGAAGCTGGACCACGAGTACCGGATCGTCGTCGGCGACACGACGCGCTGGATCCGCGAAAAAGCCGAGCTGGAGTTTGCCGCGGACGGCACGGCGGTACGCGCGGTCGGTATTGCGCAAGACATCACCGAGCGCAAACAAATGGAACATCAAGTGCATCTTATGGCGTTCCATGACGAACTCACCGGGTTGCCCAACCGCCGCCTGCTCGGTGACCGACTGTCCCAGGTCATGGCTGCGAGCAAACGCACCGGCCTGTATGGTGCGCTGATGTTCCTGGATCTGGACAAGCTCAAGGTGCTAAATGACAGCCACGGGCATAAGGTGGGCGATTTGCTTCTGGTCGAGGCGGCGGATCGCCTGAGAAGCTGCGTGCGCGAGATGGACACAGTCGCACGCTTCAGCGGCGACGAATTTGTCGTCATGCTCCCGGAACTGGACACCGACAAATCCCAGTCCACCATACAAGCCAGGATCGTCGCCGAAAAAATCCGCGCTGCGCTTGCCAGGCCTTATGAGTTCGTGATTCAGCATGAAGGCAAAGCGGAGACCAGCGTCGAACATCGCTGCACGGCGAGTATCGGCGTAGTCTTGTTTATCGAGCAAAAGGTCGGCAGGGACGAGATTCTCAAGCGTGCCGATGCGGCGATGTATCAGGCCAAGAACGCGGGCGGCGATGCTATTCGGTTTTATGATTCCCTGGTTCTTGCGAGCGCACCACGGGAACAACCGGCGGACCGTTCGGCATGATGCCGAATATCAGCTTCAGTCGATCAGGGAATTCGGCGCTTTAATCCCCGACCGAGCGCCGCGAACCGTCCGCGCGTGCCTCAGGCACCCAGGAGCTTTTGCAACTCTCCGGACTGGTACATCTCTCCCATGATGTCGGAACCGCCGACAAACTCGCCCTTGACGTAGAGCTGGGGAATGGTCGGCCAATTGGCGTAGGTCTTGATCCCCTGGCGAATCTCGGGGTCCTTCAGCACATCAACCGTGAACACTTCCTTCGCCCCGCAGGCATTGAGCATCGCGATTGCGTTGGCGGAAAAACCGCACTGCGGCGCCTGCGGCGTGCCCTTCATGTAGAGCACCACCGGATGGCCTGAAACCTGTTCTTTGATCAGTTCTTGCGCGTCCATCTACGACTCCTTTGCGAATACTTGAGTGATTTCCTCGGAATAGGATTTTACCGACCCGTCACGCCGTGGTCAACCGGTTCCGCGCCATGGTCAAATCGGAAAGACGAGGCAGGTCGTGGTCCCGTGAGCAAGCAGTTTGCCCTGGGCATCATAGAGATGGCCTTCGGCGGTGGCCGCGCGATTGCCCGGATGTATCACCCGCCCCTCGGCGCGCACCCGCCCGGTCTTGTCGGTGATCGCACGCACAAAATTAATTTTGAATTCCAGCGTCGTATAGGCCATGCCAGCAGGCAGCGAGGCGTGCACCGCGCAGCCCATGCAGGAATCAAGCAGCGTGGCTGCGTAACCGCCGTGCACGACGCCGATCGGATTGTAAAAGGCGAACTCGGGCACGCCTTCGAACAGCGCGCGGCCCAACTCCACCTCGACCAATTCGAACTTGAGCGCTGCCGCAATCGGAGGCGGCGGGTATCTGCCTTCCATGATTCCAAGCATGAATTGCAGGCCGCTGAGTTGCTTGGCCTCGTTCAGCGGTGTCACGCCTGGCGGCAGGGTATTGCGCTGCTTCGGCGCCGGAGTGTTGTCGCTCATATCGGAGTTCCCCTGTTTCGGATCGTAAAGTTCGCGGCGCGATTCTAGGTCATTCCCGCAATGCACCCGCCGCTCACGCGCGGGATGCCGGCGAAATCGGGCCAGGATCGCACTTCGCAAAATGACTGCGCTTCTAGCAGTGCGCGGCAGGCTTCGGACTGGTCGTATCCGTGCTCGAATAGCAGCCACGCACCGGGATTCAGATGCGCCCCGGCTTTGGCGACGATGACTCGAATGCAATCCAGTCCGTCGTTCCCGCCCACCAGGGCGCGCTGCGGCTCGAAACCCAGATCACCCATGCCGAGGTGCGGATCTTCCGCGGCGATATAGGGCGGATTGGAAACGACGAGGTCAAATTTTTCTCCGGCCAGCGCGCCGAACCAGTCACCGCAGAAAAATCGCACTGTGGTCTTGTGGCGCTTGGCGTTCGCGCGCGCAACCGTAAGCGCCGCGTAATCCACGTCCACCGCGGTCACGCGCGCCTGCGGGCGCTCTCTCGCCAGCGCGACGGCGATCACGCCGCTGCCGGTTCCGAGATCGAGTACGCGCACCGGCGTGTTCGCGGGGATGCGCTCGAGTGCGAGTTCAACGAGCAGTTCCGTCTCGGGGCGCGGAATCAGCACTGCCGGCGTGATACCGAAATCGAGGCCGTAGAATTCGCGCACGCCGAGAATGTAGGCCATGGGCTCACCCTCGCGGCGGCGCTGCGCCAAACCTGCAAACGCCTGCTGTGCCTCCGCGTCGGCGGCTTCATCGGCATGCGCGATCAGCCAGGCGCGGTTTTTTCCCAGCACCCGCTCGAGCAGCATGCGCGCTTCCAGCAGCGGCAGTTCGCTCTGCGCCAGGAGTTGCGCCAGGTTCGTCACGTCCGCATCGGCGCGCAGCTTAGGCCGCGGCTTCCTCGCCCAGCGCGGCGAGCTGCTCTGCCTGGTGCTCGGCAGCGAGCGCGCCGGTCAATTCGACGAGGTCGCCCTCCATGATGTCCTGGATCTTGTACAGCGTCAGATTGGTGCGGTGATCGGTGACGCGGCCCTGCGGAAAATTGTAGGTGCGTATGCGCTCGGAACGGTCGCCCGATCCGATCAGGCTCTTGCGCGTCGCCGCCTGTTTGGCAGCCTGTTCGCGCAATTGCTTGTCCTTGATGCGCGCCGCCAACACCGACAGTGCCTGTGCCTTGTTCTTGTGCTGCGAGCGCCCGTCCTGGCATTCGACCACGATGCCAGTGGGCAAATGCGTCACGCGCACGGCGGAATCGGTCTTGTTGATGTGCTGTCCGCCAGCACCCGACGCGCGAAACGTATCGACGCGGATTTCCGCCGGATTGATGACCACGTCGTTGATCTCGTCGGCTTCCGGCATTACGGCGACCGTGCAGGCCGAGGTATGGATGCGTCCCTGGGTCTCAGTCGCGGGCACGCGCTGCACACGGTGGCCGCCGGATTCGAATTTGAGCTTGGAAAACACGCCCTGGCCGATGATCTTGGCAATCACCTCTTTATAGCCGCCGATCTCCGAAGGGCTTTCCGAAATAAGCTCCACCTGCCAGCGATTGCGCTCGGCAAAGCGCGTGTACATGCGGAACAGATCGCCTGCGAACAGCGCCGATTCGTCGCCTCCGGTGCCTGCGCGAATTTCGAGAAAGGTATTGCGTTCGTCGTCGGGATCCTTGGGCAGGAGCAGCTTTTGCAGTTCGATTTCGATCGCGGCCATGCGCGCCTTCGCCTCTCCCATCTCCGCCTCGGCGAAGGCCTTCATCTGTGGGTCGGAGAGCATTCCCTGCGCTGTCTGCGCGTCCGCTTCGGCCTGCTTGAACGACTGGTACAGCTCCACCAGCGGCGTGAGTTCGGAGTGCTCGCGCGTCAATTTGCGGTAGTTATCCATGTCGCGCACCACGTCTTCGCTGGAAAGAAGGCGCGTCAACTCGCCCAGGCGCAGCGCGAGTTGCTCCAACTTCGAGGCGATAGAAGACTTCATGGCCTGGGCGGCGGATCGCGCTGCCGGCTAGCGCGGGCTGCGGATTTGGTAAAGGCGGGACACCAGCTCGGTGAGCCGGGTTCGCTCTTCAGCGGAAGCGTCGTTGAGCGCCTGGGTAGGCGCATGCATCAACTTGTTGGTGAGTCCGTGCGAAAGCGCCTCCAGCACCTGCTTCGGATCGTCGCCACGCGCCAGCAGCTTCAGCGCGCGCTGCACTTCCTCGCCGCGCGCTTCTTCCGCGTGGCTGCGCAGCGCACGGATCGTAGGCACCAGGTCCCGCGACGACAACCAGTGCAGAAAACTGCCCACGCTGGTTTCGATAATGGCCTCGGCCTGCGCGACCGCCGACTGGCGCGCGTCGGCGCCGGTCTTCACCATCTGGCCCAGATCGTCCACGGTATAGAGGAACACGTCGTCCATTTCCGCGACCTCGGGCTCGATGTCCCGCGGCACGGCCAGATCCACCATGAACATGGGGCGGTGCCGACGTGCCTTGATCGCGCGTTCCACCGTACCCTTGCCGAGTATGGGCAGAGAACTGGCGGTGCAGGACACGACGATGTCGTACTCGTGCAGTTGTTCGGAGAGCTCGCGCAACTCGATCGCCTGACCGTTGAAGCGGTGCGCCAGCGCACGCGCTCGTTCCAGGGTGCGGCTCGCCACCGTGATGGCGCGCGGCTGCTGCGCGGCGAAATGCGTGGCGCACAGGTCGATCATCTCCCCCGCGCCGATGAAAAGGATCTTCTGCTCCTTGAGACTCGGGAAAATGCGCGCGGCAAGCTTTACCGAGGCAGCGGCCATGGAAACCACGTTGGCGCCGATTTGCGTATTGGTGCGCACCTCCTTGGCGACCGCGAAGGAGCGTTGGAACAACTTGTGCAGCAGCGTACCCATGGTGCCGGCGGATTCTGCCTGGCGCACCGCCTCCTTCATCTGGCCGAGAATCTGGGGTTCCCCCAACACCATGGATTCCAGGCCCGAGGCGACGCGAAACGCGTGGCGCACCGCCTGTTCCTTGGGCAAGGTATAAAGGAAGGGCTTCAGATCCTGCGGCTTCACACGCTGATACTCGGCCAGCCAGTGCAGGGCCTCGTGCGGCTCTGTCGACGAGCAGTAAAGCTCGGTACGGTTGCATGTTGAGAGGATTGCGGCTTCCCCGACCCGCTTGGTCTGAGTCAGCTCGCGCAGCGCCATCTGCAGTTTTTCGGCGTGAAACACCATCTGCTCGCGGATTGCGAGCGGCGCGGTGTTGTGGTTCAGGCCGAGGGCATAAAGCTGCATGTCGTTTCCGCTGGTTCGGGCAATAGAATCGCGGGGCGCGGTCATAACGGCGTCTCCCATGATTCATGGATCGGTGCAATTATAAGCCAAGTCAATGGCTTAGTCTTCGCTAGTGTTTGATCTGGATCAAGCGGCTAGAATGCGCAAAACGACCGGGGGAGACTGCCATGACCAGTCCGGACAAGGCGCCGAGCTATTTCGTCAACCAGCAATCCGTGGCGGCGTATCACCCTGCGAACCACACCGGCACCACAAACTACCGCCTGATCGGTCCCGAGACCGTCGGCGCCACCAAGGTCGAACTGGTGCTGGGTGTCATCGAAAAAGGCAAAGGCGCGCTACCGCACAGCCACCCCGGCATCGAGCAGGTCTGCTATATGCTCGATGGGCGCGCCTTGGCCGAAGTCGGCGGTCAGACCCGCGAACTCGGCCCCGGTGACTGTTGCTTCTTTCCGGCCGACATGCGTCATACCTTCACCGTAACCAGCGACACGCCGGCGCGGGTGCTGGTGATCTATTCGCCGCCTTACGGCGAAAACCCCGGGAATACAATAAAAGACTGAACACCGCCGGGAGCGGGTTCGGCGATTTTTCGACCTGAAGTCGTTTCATCCGCTACGCGAAACGGCAGCCGCCGCCTTGGCGATGCTCTGCGCATCGACGCCGAAAAAGCGCCTCAGCGCGGCACGCGTGTCGCTGCGTCCGAAGCCGTCGGTTCCTAGCGCAACATACCTGCCCGGCACCCAGGTCCGGATCAGGTCGGGCACGGTGCGCACGTAGTCGCTGGCCGCCACGACAGGACTCGAGTCCGGCCCCAGGCATTGCTCCACCCAGCTTTGACGCACTTCGCCGGGATGCTCACGGTTCCAGCGTTCGCATTCGAGGCCGTCGCGGCGCAGTTCAGTGAAACTGGTGACGCTCCAGACGTCCGCGGCAATGTCGTATTCCTGCTCGAGAATTGCGGCGGCGGCAAGCGCCTCGCGCAAAATGGTGCCGGCACCCAGGAGCCGTACGCGCGGAAGTTTCTTCGCGGCTGCCGGCGCAGCGAGCGCGAGGCGTGAGGGCTGCAGCAGATACATGCCGCGCCGGATGCCTTCCTCCGTCCCCGCGGGCAGCGCCGGCTGTGCATAGTTTTCGTTCATCACGGTGACGTAATAGAACACGTCCTCCTGTTCGGCGAGCATGCGCCGCATGCCGTCCTGCAGGATGACCGCGAGCTCGTAGCCGAAGCAGGGGTCGTAGGCGACGCAGTTCTGTATGGTGGATGCGAGAAGATGGCTGCTGCCGTCCTGATGCTGCAGCCCCTCCCCGGCTAGCGTGGTGCGCCCGGCGGTGGCCCCGATCAGGAATCCGCGCGAGCGCGAATCGGCCGCCGCCCAGATCAGGTCGCCGACGCGCTGAAATCCGAACATCGAGTAAAACGCATAGAAGGGCAGCATCGGCGTGCCGTGCGCGCTGTAGCTCGTCGCCGCCGCGATCCACGAGGACAGGGCACCGGCTTCGTTGATGCCTTCTTCCAGGATCTGGCCGTCCTTCGCCTCTTTGTAATAGAGCAGTTCGTCATGGTCCTCGGGTTCATACAACTGGCCCAGCGCGGCGTAGATGCCGACCTGGCGGAACAAGGTTTGCATGCCGAAGGTGCGCGCCTCGTCGGCGACGATAGGCACAATGCGTTTTCCCAATACCGGGTCCTTCAGCAGTTGCGCGAGGATCTGCACGAATGCCATGGTGGTGGATTGTTCGCGCGCGTTCGAGCCCTCGAGAATCTTAGCGAACTGCGACAGCGCCGGCACTTCCAGCTTAGGCGCAACGCTGCAACGCGCAGGCAGATAACCGCCCAGCGCGCGACGTTGCGCGTGCAGGTATTTCATCTCCGGTGCGTCATCCGCCGGCTTGTAAAAGCGCACCTGCTCGATATCCTCGTCCGACAGAGGCAGTGAAAAACGCTCGCGAAACGCGCGCAAGGCTTCGACATCGAGTTTTTTCTGCTGATGCGTGCTCATCTTGCCCTGGCCCCAGTGCCCCATGCCGTAGCCCTTCTTGGTCTGGGCGAGAATCACCGTGGGCTGGCCGCGGTGTTGCGTTGCAGTGTGGTACGCAGCGTAAATTTTTACCGGGTCGTGGCCACCGCGGCGCAGCCGGTCGATATCCTCGTCCGACATGTGCGCCACCAGCGCCTGCAACTCCGGATACTTGTTGAAAAAGTGCTCGCGGTTGAAGCGGCCGTCAGTCGCCGCATAGGTCTGGAATTCCCCGTCCACGGTTTCGTGCAGGCGCTGCAGCAGCATGCCGTCGTCGTCGCGCACAAACAGCGAATCCCAGTCCGAGCCCCACAGCAGCTTCACCACGTTCCAGCCGGCACCGGCATACAAGCCCTCGAGTTCCTGAATCACCGAGCCGTTGCCGCGCACCGGCCCATCGAGCCGCTGCAAATTGCAATTGACGACGACGATCAGATTGTCCAGTCCTTCGCGGGCGGCCAGCGACAAACCTGCGAGAGACTCGGGCTCGTCCATTTCGCCGTCGCCGACGAATGCCCAGACCTTGCGCGTTGTCGTGTCAAGAATGCCCCGGCCGGCAAGATATTTCATGAAGCGCGCCTGGCAGATCGCCTGGATCGGCCCCAGGCCCATGGAGCCGGTGGGAAATTGCCAGAAATCGGGCATCAACCATGGATGGGGATAGGAGGACAGACCCTGCCCCTTGTGAACCGGGATTTCGGACGCTTTGCCGTTTGCGCTCGCCGCCCGTGACTGGCCGGCGTCACCGCCTGTTTCTCGCCGGTAATGCGCGAGCTGGGCTTCGCTCAGCCGTCCTTCGAGAAACGCGCGCGAGTAGACGCCGGTCGCCGAGTGCGGCTGGAAATAGACCAGGTCGCCGCCATCGGCGCCCTTGTTCTCTCCGGCCTGCCCGGCACGAAAGAAATGATTGAAGCCCACCTCGAACAGGTCCGCCGCCGAGGCATAGCTCGCAATGTGTCCTCCCAGCTCGGGAAACGCACGGTTGGCGCGCACCACCATCGCCAGCGCGTTCCAGCGCACGATCGAGGACAAACGCTGCTCGATGTCGAGATTGCCCGGAAACTGCGGCTGGTCGGCGAGACCGACGCTATTGCGGTAAGGCGTATTGAGCACCGGCGGCAGCTGCACGCGCCGCTTTCGCGCGTGGTCGAGCAGCCGGCGCAACAAATAAGTCGCGCGTTCGCGGCCTTCCGCCTCCACCATTGCGTCGAAAGCCTCCAGCCACTCGCGCGTTTCACGCGGGTCGGAATCCTTGGGGTTGACGCGCCAGAAGGCGGATGAGCCCAAATCGGACAGGTCGGTCATGACGGTTCCTTTGACAATATTGCAGCGCAGCGTGTGCCGTTCGTACGGGATGCAGTAAATGCTAGCGCAGAATCTGCTGCCCGGGGTAGGCGTGTCGTCAAAGAGACGTCGAAATCTCGTTTACAGGTGCTTTCAATCGCACTAGACTTATTTTACAAAAATCGGAGAAATTCAGAAAACCGCAGCGTTCGACGAAGCAAGCAACAATCCCAACCAGGAGACCAGGTCATGCAGAAATCGCTGTATATCGACGCGAACAAGTGCACAGGCTGCCTGCAGTGCGAGATGGCGTGTTCTTACGAGAACTACGGCGTCTTTAACATTTCGAAATCGCGCATCAAGGTATTCAATTTCGAGCACGCCGGGCGCATGGTGCCTTACACCTGCACACAGTGCGCCGAAGCCTGGTGCCTGCACGCCTGCCCGGTCGAGGCCATCAAGCTCGACGCGCTGACCGGTGCCAAGGTGGTGAACGACGCCACCTGCGTGGGCTGCAAGGTGTGCACCATCGCCTGCCCGTTCGGCACGGTGAACTATGTCGTCGAGACCGGCAAAGTGCAGAAGTGTGACCTCTGCGGCGGCGACCCGGCCTGCGCCAGCGCCTGTCCGACCGCCGCGATCACCTATGTCGACGCGGACTGGACCGGCCTGGACAAGATGAAGCAATGGGCCGGCAAGACCGACACTCAACCGCGCGCCAACGGATAAGAGGAGAAGATCATGGGATGGACAAAGAAAGTTCTGCGCGTTGACCTGAGCAAAGGCACGTGCAAATCCGAGCCGCTCAACATGAAGTGGGCGCAGGAATACCTGGGCCAGCGCGGCCTGGCGACCAAATACTTCGTCGAGGAGGTGGATCCGAAAGTCGATCCGCTCTCCCCCGCCAACAAAATGATCATGGCCACCGGCCCACTGACCGGAACCATGGCTTCGACCGGCGGACGCTATTCGGTGATCACCAAGGGCGCGCTCACCGGCGCCATCGCCTGCTCCAACTCCGGCGGTTATTTCGGCGCCGAGATGAAGTTCGCCGGCTGGGACATGGTGATCTTCGAAGGCAAATCCCCCAAACCCGTTTACCTCGCGATCGAGGACGACAAGGCCGAATTGCGCGATGCTGCGCATCTGTGGGGCAAGACCGTCTGGCAAACCGAGGAGATCATCAAGAAAACACACCAGGATCCACAGACGCGCGTGTGCAGCATCGGCCGTGCCGGCGAAAACGGCGTGATGTATGCCTGCATCGTCAATGATCTGCATCGCGCCGCCGGCCGCTCGGGCGTCGGCACGGTGATGGGTTCGAAGAACCTGAAAGCTGTCGCGATTCGCGGCACCAAGGGCGCAGGCGGCATCAAGGACGGCAAGGCGTTCATGAAGGCGACGGTAGCAGCGAAAAAAGTACTCGCCGAAAATGCGGTCACCAGCCAAGGACTGCCCACCTACGGCACCCAGGTGCTGATGAACGTGATCAACGAAATGGGCGCCCTGCCCACGCGCAACCACCGCGATGTGCAGTTTGAGGACGCGCGCAAAATTTCGGGCGAGGCCATGCATGAAAAACGGCCCACCGACGGCAAGGCGCAGTTGGTGACCAACGCCGCCTGCTTCGGCTGCACCATCGCCTGCGGCCGCATCTCCAAGATGGACGAGGGCCACTTCAGCGTAGTTAACAAGCCGGAATACTGGGGCGCCTCCGGCGGTCTCGAATACGAAGCCGCCTGGGCGCTGGGCGCGGCCAATGGCGTGGGCGACCTGGAGGCGCTGCAGTATGCCAATCTGATCTGCAACGAAGACGGTTACGATCCGATCACCTTCGGTGCCACCGTAGGCGCGGCCATGGAACTCTATGATCTGGGCATCCTGACCAAGGAACAAATCGGCATGGACGCACCTTTCGGTTCGGCCGAGGCGCTGGTCAAACTGTCTGAGATGACGGCGAAAGGCGAGGGCTTCGGCAAAGAGTTGGGCTTGGGCTCAGCACGCTTGTGCGCCAAGTACGGCAAACCCGAACTCTCCATGGGTGTGAAAAAGCAGGAATTCCCCGCCTACGATTCGCGCGGCATCCAGGGTATGGGCCTCGCCTACGCCACATCGAACCGCGGTGCCTGCCATTTGCGCGGCTACACAGTCGCCTCGGAAGTACTGGGCATTCCCGTCAAGACCGACCCGCTGGTGACCGAAGGCAAGGCCGATCTGGTCAAAGCCTTCCAGGACGCGACCTCGGTGTTTGATTCAGCCGGCGTGTGCGTGTTCACCACCTTTGCCTGGACGCTGGCCGATTTGCAGCCGCAGCTCGATGCGGCCTGCGAAGGCGGCTGGTCGATGGAGAAACTGGCACTGGTGGGCGAGCGCATCTGGAACATGGAGCGCGTGTTCAACAACGCGGCCGGATTCACCGCCAAGGATGACGATCTGCCGCCGCGCCTGAAGACCGAAGCGGCCAAGACCGGCCCGGCCAAGGGCAAGGTCAACGGCATCGACGTCATGCGGCCGGAGTACTACAAGGCCCGCGGCTGGGATGAGAAGGGCGTGCCTTCCAAGGACACGCTCAAACGGCTAGGGCTCTGAGTCGTCGCTGTACACGCCAGGGTGCCCGGCCGTGCCGGCGCCCTGGCGTTTTCATTTGAGGAACGCTCCATGAAACATGTCATCATCGGTAACGGCCCGGCCGGCGTGGTCGCGGCAGAAGCACTGCGCAAGCTGGACGCGAGCGCGGATATCGTGCTGGTCGGCGACGAAAACGAACCGCCGTATTCACGCATGGCGATTCCCTACCTGCTCACCGGCAATATCGGCGAGCAGGGGACTTACCTGCGCAAGGATGCCGGGCACTACGAGGGACTGAACATCCGGCTGATCGTTGCACGCGCCGAAAAAGTCGACAGCAAGGCGCGCAGCGTGGCGCTATCGAACGGAGAAAAACTTTCCTACGACCGCCTGCTGATCGCGACCGGCTCGCATCCACTGCGTCCCGCGATTCCCGGCATCGATCTGCCCAACGTGCATACCTGCTGGACCCTGGCGGACGCGCGCGAGATCGCAGCCAAGACGAAGAAGGGCGCGCGCGTGCTGCAACTGGGCGCCGGCTTCATCGGCTCCATCATTTTGCAGGCGCTGGCGGAGCGCGGCGTGAAGTTATGCGTGGTGGAAATGGGCGACCGCATGGTGCCGCGCATGATGACCGAGAAAGCCGGCAATCTGATCCGGCAGTGGGTGGAGGAAAAGGGTGTGGCGGTACATGTCAACGCCCGCGCCGAAGCCATCACGGCCGCTGGCAAGGGAGCGATGCAGGTCAAACTCTCCAACGGAAAATCGATCGAATGCGACCTGCTCATCTCTGCGGCCGGCGTACGCCCGAATATCGCTTTCCTCAAGGGCAGCGGCGTCAAAGTCGGTGACGGCATTCTGGTCAACGAGCGGATGCAGAGTAGCGTGCCGGAAATCTACGCTGCCGGCGACGTCACCGAGGCCGTCGGGTTTCATTCCGGCCAGCCGCAACTCAATGCGATCCAGCCCAATGCGGCGGACCAGGCGCGCACTGCCGCTGCCAATATGTCCGGGCAGCAACTGGCCATGCAAGGCAGCCTCGCGATCAACGTGCTCGACACGCTGGGTTTGATTTCGACTTCGTTCGGCCAGTGGGAGGGCGCGGAAGGCGGCGACGGCGTGGAACTGGTGGACGAGGCGGGCTTCCACTATCTGTCGCTGCAGTTCAAGGATGACGTTCTGGTCGGCGCCACCAGCATCGGCTGGACGGATCACGTGGGCGCGCTGCGCGGGCTGATCCAGGGCCGGGTGCGGCTAGGAGAATGGAAGGCGAAGCTGCTGCAGGATCCGACCCAGTTCATGACGGCCTACCTGGGGGCCGCCCAGAAAGCCGCATGAAGGTAACGCTCAAGCTTTACGCGACGCTTTCCGATCATCTGCCGACCCAGGCACGCAAGACCAATGCAGTGGAACTGGACCTCCCCGCCGGGACCTCCCCGGCGCAGGTCATAGAAACCTGGAGTCTGCCGATCAAGCTCTGCCATCTGGTGCTTGTCGACGGCGTGTTCGTGCCCCCGGCGGAGCGCGCCACGCGCGCCCTGGCAGAAGGCGAGGTTCTTGCCATCTGGCCGCCGATCGCCGGCGGCTGAGCCGCGTTCCCGCGATGAAGTTGCCGCTGCGCTTCGAGATGACCATCACGCGTGCGGACTTCCGCCGCCTGCTGCCCGCCGCGGTCAAGGACGTCGCCTTCATCGAGGAAGAGGAGGCCTACTCATACAATGAAGGCGGGCGCGGCTGGCGCATCGGTTTCGCGGCTATGCCGCAGTTGCAAATTGGACTGATACGACTCGAGCGCCATCGCGTCGACTTTACGTTCAGCGGCTATTCGGCCGGGGAGATCGACGAGTTCATGGCGCGCTTCGAACGGTATTTCCGTCGCGGCGGCGGCTGATTTCCGCGCGCGCGGCCGCGCAGGTGACAGGCCGAAACAATGCTATATTTTCGGATGACCAATCCGAAATCGAACCGGCTGCCCTTCTATTACGGCTGGATTATCGTCGCCGCTGGCACGCTGTGCACCATCGCGAGCCTGGGCTTCGGGCGCTTTGCGCTCGGCATGCTGCTTCCGTCCATGGCCGTCACGCTGGAGCTCAGCTATGCGCAGATGGGTTTCATCAGCACCGGCAATTTCATCGGCTATCTCGTTGCCGTTTTTTTCAGCGGCATGATCGTCGCCCGCATCGGCCAGCGCAATTTCATATTCCTTTCGCTGCTGCTGGTCGGGTTGACCATGTCCCTGCTGAGCCGGTCCGGGACGTTTGCGGCCCTGCTCGCGCTGTATGTGCTCACCGGCATGGGGAGCGGCGGCGCAAATGTATCGATGATGAGCCTTGCATCGACATGGTTCGAGCGCAAAAACCGCGGCAAGGCTGCGGGGTACATGGCCATGGGCAGCGGCATCGCCATCGTGTTCGCAGGCTTGTTCATTCCCTATGTGAACCGCATAAACGGCGCCGAGGGCTGGCGCGGCAGCTGGCTTTCACTCGGGGCAATGGTCGTCACAATCGCATTCCTGTGCCTGGTCTTTCTGCGCAACAAACCGGCCGACCTCGGGCTCGCGATAAGCGGGGAAAGCGGGCGCGGCAGCACCGAAAGCGATAGAACCGCGCCCCAGGCGAAGATCGACATCTATCGCAGCAAGGCGATCTATCATCTGGGAGCGATCTATTTCCTGTTCGGCTACACCTACGTCATCTATGCCACCTTCATCGTCACGACACTGGTCAAGGAGAGAGGCCTGTCGGAAGCGCTGGCGGGCAATTTCTGGTCGGTGGTCGGCTTTCTCAGCCTGTTTTCGGGGCCGGTGTTCGGATCCGTATCCGACAAGCTGGGCAGAAAAACGGGCATGATGATCGTGTTTTCATTCCAGTTCCTGGCCTATCTGCTGGTTGCGAGCGGCCTGCCCGGGATATTTCTTTATCTTTCCATATTCTGTTACGGGCTTGTCGCCTGGAGCATTCCCGCGATCATGGCGGCAGCGGTGGGCGACTATGCCGGCCCCGAGAACGCGGCCAGGGGACTGGGGTTCATCACTTTGATTTTCGGCCTGGGCCAGATTAGCGGGCCTGCAATCGCCGGCATGCTCGCCGAGCGATCAGGCAGTTTTTCCTCGAGCTTCTACATGGCCGCCGCGATGGCCGGCGCGGCCATCCTGCTCTCGGCGACGCTCAAACCGCCCCGGCATTGATGCCAGACTGCAAACCGGACTAAGCTGCATTTCATCATCGAGGTCGACACCATGAACCTGGAACTCACGCTGCATGAAACCCGCGTAATCGGCTGCCTGATCGAAAAGGAAATTACCACTCCGGAACAGTATCCCCTGTCCCTGAACGCGCTCACCAACGCCTGCAACCAGAAAAGCAATCGCGATCCGGTTCTGGATCTGGACGAGTCCGGGGTCCAGCAACTCGTCGACGAACTGGTCAGAAAGCGTCTGGTCAGCGAACAAAGCGGTTACGGACATCGCGTACCCAAATTCCAGCATCTGTTCTGCAACACGACGTTTGGAACCCTGCAGTTCTCGCCGCAGGAACTGGGCATCATGTGCGAGCTTTTTCTGCGCGGTCCACAGACATCCGGGGAGTTGCGCAGCCGCGCGAGCCGCCTGTGCCGCTTCGGCGACGTCTCGGAAGTCGAGGCTGCCCTTGCCGGGCTGGCGCAACGGGAGGACGGCCCTTTCGTGGTACGCCTCGCGCGCGAGCCGGGAAAGCGCGAATCGCGCTACGCGCACCTTTTCAGCGGCGAAATCGCCGAGACCGCCGAAACCGACGGCCCGCAGGCCTTCGCGCTTCCGGCAACGGGCACGAACGCCGCCGGGACGCGCATCGAACAACTGGAACGGCGCTTGGCCGATCTGGAGGCCGAAGTGGCGGAACTCAAGCGCCGGATCAAGGATACCGCTGGTGACTAGATAACGATCCCGATGCCTGCTTACCAGCCGCGCCGTTGGCTGTCGCTCGTCCGGCCCGTTATGGTTCTGCCCTCGCCGATTTGCGCGTCGCCGTCGTCCGGGTTTTTCAAGGCACCGCGCAAGGCCGCCAGCAACAGCGACTTTCCGTCTTCCTTGAAGTCCTGAAACGTCAGGCCGATTTTGTACGCATTGAGCTTGGACGAGTGGATCGCATAGCTCATGAGGGCCGTGGCCGTAATGATTTTCTGCGATGCCCAGGTGTGCGCCGGAGGCAGGGCAAGGAGCACGCTGACCTCGCCTTCGTAAAAAACATTTTCGTCGGCGAGCATGGACAGGCCGGACATGCAGATGTCGTGCGTCGAACCATGATAGATCGGGCGTACCGGCACCCCTGCGCGCTGCGGATAGACGAGGGCCAGCCTGAGATGCAGGTGGGTACGCGGGTTTTCACGCCTTTCTGCGCGCTCCCACTGGCTGATGGTCATCGCCATTCGCTGCAACCCTGGTAACCGGAGGCGCGACTTGCCCTATCGAAACCGGCAGCGGGCCGCGCACCCCGCCTGCAAGCGCGGGGTCCGGAACGAAAGCCAGGGGCGAAGTCGGACATCGCTACATTATCGGCCAGACGGGGGTTCCGCGAGCGTGAAGTAGTACCCAGCCCGCTCAAGAAACTGCAGGAGTGCGCAGGCGTGCATTGCGGCGCCGCTACGCCAAGACTCATCGACCAGCCAGAGGCTGCGCTAATTCAGAAATTTTCCGAACAGTCTGGAAATAACCTGCGCCACCTCCCCCTCGAGGGGAAACGACAGCATGCCCATCATCGAGTAGCCCAGCAACCAGGGCATGGCATAGAAACGGAACATGAAAAAGAACCATGCGACGTAGACAGGCCGCATCGGCTGGATCAGGAACGCGGGCGTCACCGGCTTGAACAGCTTCAGCAGGGGATCGGTGGATTTCACGAATACGCGCATGAAGAAGAACGAACTGTCCTCGGGCAGGAAAATCCCCATCGCGAAGCGCCCGATCAGCGTCCACATGACTACCCCGAGCACGTAATCCACCACGATGGCCCAGAACGGAATCCCTTCAAACACGGCGCGACCTCATATTCAGCGTGATCATTCGGCTCGAAAAAAACAGGGCCGGGACGATTGCTGCTCGCCCCGGCCCATTTAGCTACGGAATCGCTAGTGCGTCGCGGACATCACGGACGCGCCCTTCGGAATCCGGACTTCGTCGATCATGTCCTGCGTCTCCTTGTCCGGCGGCGCAGTCATGAGCGTCACCACGATCATGGCGATCAAGCTCGCCGCCGCGCCGATGATGCCAAAGCGCAGGTCGTCCAGCCCGTACCAGGGCTTCATGCCGCCCCACTTGACCATGTACAGGTACCAGGATCCCGTGCCCAGACCCACCACCATGCCGGCAATCGCGCCGGGCCGGTTGGCCCGCTTCCACCAGACGCCCAGCACCAGCGGGAAGAACAGGCCGGACATGGCAAAGTCGAAGGCCCAGGCCACCCCCCCGAGGATATTGGTCAAGCGCAGACTCGCCACCGCCGAGCCGGCTGCGCCGATGAACAGGAGCAGTACGCGCGCCACGATGAGCCGGTGCTTGGTGTCCGCCTTCGGATCGATCATCTTGTAATAGATGTCGTGCGACAGCGCGTTGGCGATCGCGAGCAGCAGTCCGTCCGCCGTCGACATGGCGGCCGCCAATCCGCCGGCTGCTACCAGGCCGGAAACCACCGCTGGCAATCCCGCCATCTCCGGCGTCGCCAGCACCACGATATCGGCACGCATGAAGAACTCGTTGATCTGCAGAATGCCGTCTTTATTACTGTCGATGATGCTCAGAAAACCGACGTTGCCCCATTTCTGCACCCAATCGAGTGCCATCACGGCCTCGATGGGCTTGCCGATGATGCTGGTGGCGAGGGTCGGATCAAGGAGCTGCAGCTTGGTCAGCGTCGCCAGGGCGGGCGCCGTAAAGTACAGCAGGAAAATGAACAGTAGCGACCAGGCCACGGAATCGCGCGCGGCTTTCACCGAGGGCGTAGTGAAGTAGCGCATCAGGATGTGCGGCAGCGACGCCGTGCCCATCATCATGCAGGCGACCAGGGTGACGAACCTGAACGTCGCGATCGGATCGCTGGACGCCGCCGCGTGCGAGTTCGTCAGCGCGCTCAAGCCCGCCACCGCCTGCGCGGGCTTGAGTACGCCCACCTGGTGCAGAACCTCGAGCTGCCCCAGCTTGGCCACCGCCGGGCCATACTCGAACTGCGGGAAATAGCCGAATCCCTGCTTCGACGACATCCAGAACACCGGCACGAGGTAGGCGACGATCAGCACAATGTACTGTGCCACCTGGGTCCAGGTCACCGCGCGCATGCCGCCCAGCATCGCGCACAGCAGAATCGCGACCAGCGCGATCCAGACACCGACCCCGAACGGAATCTGCAGCACCTTGGCGGCGATGGTTCCGGTGGCGTTGATCTGCGCCGTCACGTAGGTGAACGAAGCAACGATCAACACGACCACTGCCACGCCCCGCGCCAGGTTGCCGCCGTACCGGGTGCCGATGAAGTCGGGCACCGTATAGCAGCCGAACTTGCGCAGGTAAGGTGCCATCAGCACCGACACCAGCACGTAACCGCCGGTCCAGCCCACCACGAACCCGAGGTAGGGGTAGCCGGCCATGTAGATGCCGCCCGCCATCGCGACAAAGGAGGCGCCGGACATCCAGTCCGCCGCCGTCGCCATGCCGTTGAACACCGAGGGTACCTGGCGGCCCGCGACGTAATAGGCGTCGACCTGCGCCGTTCGCGAAAGCCAGCCGATAAGGGCGTAGATAACCACCGTAAACGAGACAAAGCCGATGCCTATGGCCCCCTCGCTCATGCCCATTTTTTCGCCGATGGCCATCGCGACGATAAACAGGAAGAAGCCCCCGGTATAGAGGGCATAGATCTTGGGCAGGTTGTCGATGAAATTGCCTTGGATTCTGAACATGCTCATGGTGTCTCCTCCGGTGATCCGTTATTCTTCTTCGGCCATGCCGAATTCGCGGTCGATCGCGTGCTGCTGCCTCGCGAACACGAACAACTGCACGACAAAGGCGATCAGCGAACCCTGCGCGGCCATGTAGAAACCGAGCGGGAAACCGATGAATGAAAACTTGTTGAGCTGCGGTGCAAACCAGTGAATCACGAAAGCGAAGAAAAACCATATCACGAGATGCATGATCATCAGATTTCGCGTTCGACCCCAGTGCTCTACTCTTTTTTCTGCTTCAGTGCTCATCGCATACCCTCCTTTGGTTGTCTCCTAAAACCGATGACCGGCTCCCCCTAGAGCCGCTCCGCGCCACCTACATAATTATCTCAGGACGTGGCAAAAATGCACGTATATTTATTCGAAATGACGAAATGCGGCTTCCACTGCGATGCTGCATAATCCACCCATGCAAACACAAGACGATACGGTCAATATCGATTCGCCCTCCCAGCCAGCGATGCTTGAGCGCCTCATCGCGGCACTGCGCCGGCGGTTCGGCGGAAAGCGCAGTGTCGAGTCGATCCGCGACGCTGCCGCACTGCGCAATTTCCTGCGCACGCGCGCCAGCTACGTCGCACAGATGACGCTCTATGGTTACCTGCGTACGCGGGCCGGCACCCGCCTTGCCCTGCTCTACGAAGACGAGCAGTTCGTGGTCGCCACCAACATCGCCAAATGGCATGTCTGGCTGGCTTGCCTGTCCGATCTCAGCGCTTATGTCGGCGGAATGCTGCACCGCACCGGTGGCGCGCCGAATGCTGATGTCGGTCGCCTGATCTGCCGGATGGTGGACGAGATCCTCGCCGAAACCGGCACACCTGCCGACGCGGGGCCGGAATTCGCCGAGCATGCCGGGCGCGTGCGCGCGCGGCTCGCGCTGTGTATCTGGAGCGCGCAGACGGACGACAATGCGCCCTTCTGCGAGAGTCCGGGCGCGCTGGTGTACTGGGCTCCGATCGTCGATGTTCTGAAAGAGCTCGATGAGGGAATTGTGCGCAATTCGATACGTTTCCGCTGGCAGGAAATTCGCCGGGAGTTGCGCCAAACGCTCGATGCTGCGTCGGTAATGGCCACGGCGGGCGATGGCAGGGCGCCGCCCGCCTGAATGGACTTCATTGCGGCGCCTGCCCGCGTAAGCCGCCCGCAGGCCGCGCAACGCTAGCCGGAATGTTTCGCAGTCACCGGTCTTGCCTTTGTCGCAATCGGCCACTCCACCTCCTCCCTTGAAGAACCTCCGAAGCCCGGTCGTTCAAGTGAATCCCGCGTCGCCTGTAGTCTGTGCCTTGTCAGAAAGCCTAATTTTGTTTTCGACGGCGGTGTTATCTGGTCAACGATATACACAAAAGCTTACGGCAAACTTACGGAGGACCGGCGTTCCGGACGCCGTTTTCCCGCGGAAATCACGCGCGTACAGGTTTGCGCACTGTCGAAGCGATGTTGATGCGGCGCAGCATGCGCCCCGTCAATATTTCAGGCTGGAATCCTGTTTAGCGCAGCAAAGTCACATAGATCGCGGCGAGTATCGCCGAGGATATGACCCCGCAGATACTCGCACCCATCGCCCAGGGCAGAATCTGCGCGACCTTGTTGGCGTCGCGCACCGCTTTCTGCGCCACTTTCGCCGTCGTCGGCACACAGGACACGCCGGCAATGCCGATGACCGGGTTGAACGTTCGGCCGCTGGTCCAGTACATGATGTAGCCACCGATAATCCCGCCGATTCCGGAGATCAGCAGGGCCAGCATGCCCAGGACGAGCAGCATCAGCACCTTGGGATTGAGGATGGTGCCGGCTTCGCATAGAACCCCGAGCAGCAGGCCGAGGAAAAAAGTCGAGCCGTAGAGGACGGGCCCGCCGATGAAGTCGATGAACTGGGTTACACCCGACTCCCTGATCACGATGCCCAGGAAAAACGACATGAATAAAGGCGCCGCCACCGGAAACAGCAGGCACAGAAGAACGGAAGTGATGACCGCGAATGTCATTTTCTCGGCCTTGGTGACTTTCGGATTCTGCCGGGTGTCCATCTTGATTCCCCTCAGCTCCTTGGGAATCAGCAGTTTGATCAGATAGGGATAGCCGGCATAGGTGAGGCTCAGGTAGAGATAGGCCACGATGGTGATCGGCACGAACAAGTCCTTTGCCAGGATCAGCGAGGTATAGAGCACCATCGGTCCGTCGGCGCTACCGATCATCGCAATCGCCGCGGCCTCCTTATAGGGAACACCGAAGGCAACGGCGATCGGAAATGTCAGCACCGTGCCGAGCTCGGCACACAGTGCGATGAACATGCTGCGAAACGGTGATATCAGCATATAGCCGATATCCGAAATCACGCCGATGCCCATGAACACCAGGCAGGCGATAAGACCGTTGCTGAACATGAAGGTGTAGACCGGCTGCAGAAAATCGATTTGCAGAACATTGACGAGATTGCCCGGCTCGCTCGCCATCGGATCGAGAAAAATCGTTCCGGTGGTCGTTTCCGACAGATAGAGCACGGCCGCGTTCACCGATGACATGCCGAAGCCCATGGGGATCATGATCAGGGGCTCGAGTGTCCCTTTGGCGCCCAGATAGACGAACAGGATGCCCAGGGCCATCAGCACGATGCGCGCGATCGCGACGGTCGGACCTGCCGCCACCAGTGTGGCGACCCCCTGGAATATGTGCAGAATATCGATGTGCGGCATGCTCAGGCTCCGCCCTGCGGACCGGTCTTCGCAGGCGCCGCCTGCGCATCACCCGCCTCGCCGCGCGCGCCATGCGCACGAATGGCAATGAAAGTCAGCTTGATGACCCAGGCGACAAGAAACGACACGATCGCCCCCAGACCATAGATGATGAACATCAGCTTGGTCGCGTCCCAGACATTTTCCATTGGTTTGACTCCTGCAATGCGCTACTCAACCAGGTA
>JACZJT010000041.1 GCA_014860445.1 Burkholderiales bacterium | reverse complement strand
ACCCCAGCGACGCTGCAGGCAGCCGCGGCTGCCCAAACGCAATCGGCCTCGACTGCTGCGACAAGCGCGCAATCCGCGGCAACCCAGGCGACGTCTGCTGCAAACAGCGCGACCCAGGCAGCAACGCAGGCAGCGACGGCGACCACGCCGGCAGCCGCGCAGGCGGCGGCGGCGGCGGCATCAGCAGCGGCCAATGCGGCCAACGCCCACGCGGCGGCAGCTACGGCGCAAGTGACAGCAACTTCGGTTGGGTCGTCCACCGCACCGGCGGCGGCGCAGGCAGCCGCGACTTCGGCAGCCAGCCAGGCAACTACAGCTGCCACATCGGCAACATCGCAGGTTCAGGCAGCCACCACTGCAGCGACCCAGGCGGCAACCGCGACCACGACTGCCGGCGCGCAAGCCGCTGCGGCAGCCGCAGAAGCCGCGGCCAGCGCCGCTGCAGCCAGCAATGCCGCAGCGACGGCACAGACCGTGGTCGCCATCGCAGCATCAACCGGATCAACGACTCAGGTAACTGCTGCTCAAGCTGCGGCCACGCAGGTAACGGCGCAGGCACAAGCCGCGACCACGCAGGCGCAAGCAGCGGCTACGGCTGCGACCCAGGCTTCCACGGCCACGACCGAAGCAGCCGCAGCCACTGCCGCGGCTACAGCTGAGACGGCAGCCGCGGCGGCCCAGACCTCGGCGACGGACGCAACCGCTACGGCAACGCAGTCAGCCACCACGGTGGCGGCTGCGGCACCTACCGTGGCGCCAGTGGTGGCGCCAGTGGCGGCACCGGTGGTGGCTCCGACCGTCGCGCCCACTGTCGAGCCCACGGTCACGCCGCCCCCGATACTCTGCGGCGGCAGTCCCTGCTAAGACGGCAGGGCACCAGTAACAGGCCAGGCAGTGAACACTGCCCGGCCTGTTTCTTTTCATGAGCGCCGAATACCAAACGCCCGCTGCAAATCGCTGGCTGTTCGTTTTCTTTCTGGCGCTGCTAGTATGGGCGCCCATTCCGCTGGGGAGCAACCGGCCCTGGGCCTGGGCAATACTGGAAATCTGGGTGTTCGTCCTCGCCATCTGGTGGCTGCTGGCTTATGCGCGCGGCAAGACGCACCTTAGTCCCGCGCTTAAGGCAGCCTGGCCCGCCCTGCTCTGCTCGGCACTCTGGCTGGCCTACGTCTGGCTGCAGCTGTTGCCGCTACCGATGGAATTGCTAAAACTGCTTTCGCCCGAGGCGGCACGCTGGCACGCCGATGCGGCGTGGCCGGTGGCGGCGACAACGGCGCCGTTGACGCTCGACCGGTTCGGAACGCTCGACGGCGCTTTGAAAAGCGCGGCCTATGTCGCATTCTTTGCGCTCAGCCTCGCCCTGCTCGACCGACACCAGCGTATTGCCATAGCAGCCTATACGCTGGTCATTTCTGGATTCGGACAGGCAATGTACGGAGGGCTCGCGTCCCTTTCGGAATCCGGCGCGGCTGCACACGGCTCATTTGTGAACCGGAATCACTTCGCTGCCTATTTGGTGATGTGCCTGTCGGTGGGCCTGGGCCTACTAGTCTCGGAATTGACCGGCGACGTCGCGCAAAGCTGGAAGCAATTTTTCCGCAATATCGTCGCCTGGATCCTGAGTCCGAGGATGATACTGCGCCTGGCGCTGGTGGTGATGGTAATTGCGCTGGTGCTGACACACTCGCGCGGTGGTAATTTCTCATTCTTCATCAGCATGCTGATCGCCGGCAGCATCGGCTTGCTGCTCGCAAAACGCGCAAGCAGGTCGATGATGGTGCTGATCGCGAGCCTGATCGTCATCGACATATTCATCGTCGGCGCCTATTTCGGCGTGCAGAATGTGCTGGACCGGATCGAGCAGACAAAAATCGAAACCGAGGATCGCGGTGACGTAGCGTTGGAAGCGGTTGCAATGTGGAAAGATTATCCGGTGTTCGGCGTAGGGCTAGGTGCATTTCGCACAGTATTTCCGCAATACCCGAAACAGGACCATGGCAAGCTTTTCACCCACGCGCACAATGACTACCTGGAGTTCGCCTGCGAAAACGGTATCGTCGGGCTGGCCCTGCTCGCCTGGCTGGCGCTCAGCTCGCTGCTGTCGGCATTGCGCGCTCAGATCACCCGGCGCGATCCGCTCATGCGCGGGATTTCTTTCGGCGCACTAATGTCCATGATCGCGATGGGGATGCACAGCGCGGCGGATTTCAATCTACAGATCCCGGCGAATGCGCTTACCTTCATGCTAATCCTCGCATTTGCCTGGATATCGCTGTATCACCAATATCCACACGGGTCGCGAACTACGACTGAAGATTTGAATTGATAGTTCATGTGATTCTGGTTGCAATCAAGCGCATTTTGGAAGGATAATCAGCAGCGTATCCTCGTTTCCCAGGATACGGCATATCCAAACGGCCTAGGAGGTTGCATTATGAACAAGCTGCGTTTCGCCACATTAGTCATCGCCACCAGTTTTGCGTTGGCGGTGCAATATTCAACAATATCGTACGCGCAGCAGGCGCGCACTCCGGCGCAAGTCGCAGCCGCAGTCCAGGCAAATCCGGCGGCCGCTGCCCAGATATTGGCAGACGCGATCGCGGCCGCACCGGGTCAGGCAGGCGCACTAACCTCCGCGGCGGTCGCTGCCGCACCAGACCAGGCCGGTGCGCTAACCACCGCGGCAGTGAATGCCGCCCCGGCCCAAGCCAGCGCCATCACCACCGCGGCTGTGACCGCGGCCCCGGCCCAGGCCAGCGCCATCACCACAGCGGCTGTGACCGCCGCTCCGACGCAAGCCGCCGCCATCACAACGGCAGCCGTCACCGCCGCCCCGACTCAAGCCGCAAGCATTACGACCGCAGCCGTGACGGCTGCGCCAACTCAGGCCGCAGGCATCACGGCAGCCGCCGTGACCGCTGCTCCGACCCAGGCAGCAGGCATCACGACCGCCGCTGTAACCGCCGCGCCGACCCAGGCCGCGAGTATCACGACCGCAGCCGTGACCGCCGCACCGGCCCAGGCCGCGAGCATCACGACAGCCGCCGTGACCGCCGCCCCGGCCCAGGCCAGCAGCATCACTGCAGCTGCGGCAACGGCTGCTCCTCCGGTTACGGTCGCGCAGGCACCCGCCGCCGTACAGGCCATTACACCACCGCCTATTCTTTGCGGCGGCAGCCCATGCTGAACGTTTGACCGGCATTCGGCCGCAAAGGCCCGGAGAGCGCAGGCGATCCGGGCTTTTTATTTTCAGACAAGCGCGGCGGGGATATTTCAGAAACCAGATTCCGGGTTCCGAACTTGGCCAGAAGAACTTCACTGATTACCAAAGGGCTACGCCAGACCATTGCCCTGCTGCTGCTCGCTGCGAGCTGCGTGCCCGCAACGGCGCAACCGGTCGAGCGCGGAAAATCGTTTCGCGACTGTTTCGATTGCCCCGAGATGGTGGTCATTTCCGCGGGAACGCTTTCCGTTGGCACGCTCGATGCCGAGACAGCGCCACTTGAAAATGTGGAACCGCCGCACACCGTGGCGATCGCCCGCGCGCTGGCAGTAGGTAGATTTGAAGTGACCAAGGTGCAGTTTGCGTACTTCGTGCAGCAAACCCGATACCCGGCCGGCGACAGCTGCTTTGCCTGGAATGGCGGCAAGTACGCGCGCGACCCGACAAAAGATTGGCGTAATCCGGGTTTCGCGCAGAAGGACTCCGAGCCCGTGGTCTGCATCAACTGGTACGACGCGAAGGCTTACGCCAACTGGCTGGCAAAGAAGACCGGCAAGCCCTATCGCCTGCTCACGGGGGAAGAGTGGGAATACGCGGCGCGCGCGGGCAAGAAAGAGGTCTGGCCATGGGGAGACAGCGAGGCCGGCGCCTGCGACTATGCCAACGTCGCCGATGCCGCGACGAAACGCGGGGTTCCAGGCACAAACTTCTGGAAATTCCACGGCTGCGACGACGGTCACGCCTACACCGCGCCGGTCGGAAGCTATCCGCCGAATGCGTTCGGCCTGTACGACATGATAGGCAATGTGTGGGAATGGACCGAGGATTGCGTCGTCGACGCGGACGTGCCGCCGGTGGTGACCGGCGCCGACAAGCCGGCTGGAGAATGCGCGCAGCGCGTGCTGCGCGGCGGCTCCTGGGTCGACAGCCCGTTTTTTGTGCGCTACGACTTTCGCTTCAGACTAAACGCCAACGACCGTGACTTCTATGCCGGTTTTCGCGTCGCCCGGCCGCGGTAGGGCACACACTCCGGCAAGGCCCAAATCCAGTTTTATTTCGCGCGTTTTCAGGAGACAAAAATGGTACTGCTCGAATTTTCCATGTCGCCCTTCGACAAGGGCGACAGCCTCAGCCAGTACGTGGCGCGTTCGCTGGACATCATCGACAAGAGCGGACTTCCCTACCAGTTGACGCCGATGGGAACCATCGTCGAAGGTGAATGGGAGGACGTCATGGCCCTCGTCACCGCCTGTTACAAGCGCATGAGCCAGGACTGCGACCGGATCTCCACGTCGATGAAAATCGATTATCGCGCCGGCAAGAGCGGGCGCCTGAAAAGCAAGATCCAGTCGATCGAAAGCAAGCTCGGCCGCTCGCTTTCGACCTAGGGTCTACCCGGTGCGCTTTTGCGCCTGTTCGCGCAAGGCGTCCAGCGTGGTGTTGGGCGTGATCGCCTGCGGGTCTATCCTCAATTCGATCAGCGCCGGCTTGCCGGAAGACTCCATCGCGTTCACCGCGCGCTCGAAGGCCGCCGCAAACTGGGCGGTTTCCTCGACCAGTTCGCCATGCGCGCCGTACGCGCGCGCGAGCATGACGAAATCCGGGTTGGCGAGGGCCGTGCCGTGCACGCGTGCCGGGTACTCGCGCTCCTGGTGCATGCGTATGGTGCCGTACATGCCGTTGTTGACGACGATGAATATCACCTTGACCCCGTACTGCGCGGCGGTCGCGAGTTCCTGGCCGCACATCAGAAAACAACCGTCGCCGTTCCATGAAATCACCGTGCGTTCGGGGTGCACGATCTTGGCCGCGATCGCGCTGGGCACGCCATAGCCCATGGCGCCGCTGGTCGGCGCGAGCTGGGTGCGGAACCGGCGGTGCGGGTAGAAACGGTGCAGCCAGCTCGAGTAGTTGCCCGCGCCGTTGGTGAGGATGGCGTCGGCGGGCAGTCGCTGCCTGAGGAAGTCGACAACGTCCCAGAGTTGCAGCTTGCCCGGCATGGTGCGCGGCTTGGTCCATTCGAGATAGTCTGCGTGCGCCGATTGCGTCCACGCACTCCAGGCCTTGGCGTCCACGGGCTGCATGGCGGCGAGTGCGGCGGCGATCTGCGGCATGCCCGAGTTGATCAGCAAATCACCCTGGTAGACGCGCCCGAGTTCTTCGGCGCCGGCATGCACGTGGATGAGTTGCTGCGCCGGCCGCGGCACCGACAGGAGCGTGTAGGCGCTGGTCGTCATTTCACCGAGGCGCGCACCGATGACCAATAGCAGATCGGCGTCCTTCACGCGCTGCGCAAGCTTCGGATTGATGCCGATGCCGATGTCGCCGGCGTAATTCGCGTGGGTGTTGTCGAACAGATCCTGGAAACGGAAGGCGCAGCCCGCCGGCGGGCCATTGGCCTCGACGAAGCTGCGCAGATCGGCGCAGGCCTTGGCGTTCCAGCCGCTGCCGCCGACGATCACCAGTGGCCGCGTCGCCGCGGCGAGCATGGCGCGCAATTTCGCAACGTCGTCCGCGCCCGGATGTGCCACGACTTCCCGGTAGGGATCGGTGTCGGCGGCGATCGCGGTCTGGGTGAGCATGTCCTCGGGCAGGGCCAGCACCACCGGGCCCTTGCGCCCGGACATGGCGCAATGAAACGCGTGGCTCATATATTCGGGCACACGCTCCACGCGGTCTATGCTCGCCACCCATTTGGCCATCTGGCCGTACATGCGGCGAAAATCGACTTCCTGAAACGCTTCACGCTCGACCAGATCGGTCCCGACCTGGCCGATCAGCAGGATCATCGGCGTGGAATCCTGAAACGCCGTGTGCACGCCGATTGCGGCGTTGGTCGCGCCGGGACCGCGCGTCACCATGCAGATGCCGGGCTTGCCGGTGAGCTTGCCGTAGGCCTCGGCCATATTGGCGGCACCGCCTTCCTGTCGACAGACGAAGAGTTTGATGGCCTCGCGCGCGTCGTAGAGCGCGTCGAGCACCGCGAGATAGCTTTCGCCCGGGACACAGAATGCGGTATCCACGCCGTGCACTTTGAGCGCGTCGACCAGCAACTGGCCGCCGGTTCGGGTTTTCAGTTCGTTCTTCATGATTGTGATCGGATGGAAGAGAAAAGGGATGAACTGATTTTACGCTACAATTTGTCCACGGTCCGCGCTCGGGCCGGCAACTATCGCCACCATCGTCGCCCCGATCATGCACAACGACATTCCGACTCTGCGCCGCATCCTGCACGAGAACCGCGTGATCGCGGTGGTGGGGCTGTCGGCCAACTGGTACCGCCCGAGTTTCTTCGCGGCGAAGTACATGATGGAGCACGGCTACACGATCATCCCGGTCAACCCCGCCTACAAGGAAGTGCTGGGGCAGAAATGCTACGCGAGCCTGCGCGACATCCCCACCAAGGTGGACATCGTCGATTGTTTTCGCAAGACCGAAGACATTCTGCCCATCGCCGAAGATGCGATCGCCATCGGCGCCAAGGTGCTATGGCAACAACTCGGCGTGCGCAACGAAGCAGCGGCGCGCAAGGCCGAAGCAGCCGGGCTGGACACAGTGATGGATCGCTGCGTCAAGATCGAACACGCGCGGCTTTTCGGTGGATTGAACTGGGCGGGCGTGAATACGAAGGTAATTTCGGCCAAGAGGCCGAGATGGCTGCCCTACTGAACATCAAGCCCGCTCTCGAATAATTCCGGATCATGAGCCAACTGTTCGAACTCGACGCCTATTCGCCGCGTCAAATTGCCGAGCGTGTCAACAACGTCGGCGTCACCAAGGCACGGCTGCCGTTTTTGCCGCTGTTCATGCTCGGCCTGCTGGCGGGCGCATTCATCGGGCTCGGGGCGCTTTATTACACGCTGGTCACGAGCGACGCCGCGCTCGGCTACGCGGCCTCGCGCGTACTTGGCGGAGTATGCTTTTCACTCGGCCTGCTGCTGGTGGTGGTCGCAGGCGCAGAGCTGTTTACCGGAAACAATTTGCTGGCAATGGCGTGGGCCGAACGCAAGATCACCACGGCCGACGTGCTCAAGAACTGGATTATCGTGTGCATCGCCAATTTCATCGGCGCCGGCGGGCTCGCCGCCCTGGTATTCCTGTCTGGCCACCTGGGCATGAACGGCGGCGGCGTGGCGCAGCAGGTGGTGAAGATCGCCGCCGCCAAAGTGTCGATGCCGCTGGCTGAGGCTTTCTTTCGCGGTATTCTGTGCAACGTGCTGGTGTGCATGGGCGTGTGGATGGCATTCGCCGGGCGCAGTGTCACCGACAAGTTCATCGCCATCGTGTTCCCCATCTCGGCCTTCGTCGCCGCCGGCTTCGAGCACAGCGTCGCCAACATGTACTTCATCCCGCTCGCCCTGTTGCAGCAGGCGAGCGCGCCGCTGGCGCTGCCCGGCGCCGAACTCATCGATGTATGGCATATGCTGCGCAATCTTGCGGTTGTCATCCTGGGCAACATCGTCGGCGGGAGCGTACTGGTAGCCCTGGTCTATCACGTGATCTATCACCGCGGCAACGCCGCGACGGCGGTACAGACTGAGGCAAAAAAACATGACTGACCGAAAATTCGGATTCGGCACACTGTGCCTTCATGCCGGGCAGATTCCCGACGCCGCTACGGGCGCGCGCGCGGTGCCGATTTACCAGACCACCTCCTACGTGTTCGATTCGGCCGAGCACGCGGCGAGCCTGTTCAATCTGCAGACCTTCGGCAACGTCTACACGCGCCTGTCGAACCCGACCACGGCGGTGTTCGAAGAGCGCATGGCGGCGCTGGAAGGCGGACGCGCCGCGCTCGCGCTGGCCACGGGCCAGGCGGCGGAAATGACGGCCCTGCTCACGCTGTGTGAGCAGGGCGACGAAATCGTGTCGGCCTCCACGCTGTACGGCGGTACCTATGCGCTGTTCGAAGTGAATTTCCGCAAGCTCGGCATCAATACCACCTTCGTCGATCCCGACGATCCGGAAAATTTCCGCCGAGCGATCACCAAGAAGACCAAGGCGGTGTACGCCGAGACCCTGGGCAATCCGCTGATCAACGTGCTCGACATCGAAGCGGTGGCAAAGATCGCGCACGAGGCCGGCGTGCCGCTGATCGTCGACAACACCTTCGCGTCTCCGTATCTGTGCCGCCCGTTCGAATTCGGCGCCGATATCGTGGTGCACTCGGCGACCAAATACATCGGCGGGCACGGCACCACCATGGGCGGCGTGATCGTCGAGTCGGGAAAGTTTCCCTGGGACAACGGCAATTTCCCCGGCATGACCGAGCCCTCGCGCGGCTATCACGGCGTGCGCTTTTACGAAACTTTCGGCGACTTCGGCTACACCATGAAGGCGCGCATGGAAACCCTCAGGACCTTCGGGCCGGCGCTGTCGCCGTTCAACGCCTGGATGCTGCTGCAGGGCCTGGAGACGCTGCACCTGCGCATGAACGCGCATTGTGACAACGCGCTCAAGGTGGCGCAGTTTCTGGATGCGCACGCGCAGGTGAGCTGGGTCAACTATCCCGGATTGTCGTCCAACCGCTATCACGCGCTCGGGAAAAAATACCTGCCGAAGGGCTGCGCCGGCATCATGACTTTCGGCGTCAAGGGCGGCGCCAAGGCGGGAGAGGCGTTCATCGACGCGGCGCAGTTCATGAGCCATCTCGCCAATGTCGGCGACGCACGCACCCTGGTGATCCACCCCGCGTCGACCACCCACCGCCAGTTGTCGGAAGAGGAGCAGGCGGCGGCAGGCGTGACGCCCGACATGGTGCGCATCTCGGTCGGACTCGAGGAAATCGATGATATCCTCTGGGACTTGGATCAGGCGCTCGCCGCAGCTGCGAAGACCTGAGGCGGCGACCATCATTCACCCACCGGCCCGAGGGCCGGTCTGTTACCGACTACTCAACTCAACACCAAAGGATATTCTGCATGTCGGCCTTCGATTGGCAATTTCCCTACACCTCACGCCGCAAACCCATACTCGCACGCAACATCGTGGCGACCTCGCAGCCGCTCGCGGCGCAGGCCGGGCTGCGCATGCTGCAACGGGGCGGCAGCGCCATGGATGCGGCACTGGCGACGGCCATCGCGCTGACCGTGCTCGAACCGGTCTCGAACGGCATAGGCAGCGACGCCTTCGCCATCGTCTGGGACGGGGAAAAGCTGCACGGCTTCAACGCCTCGGGCCGCTCGCCTGCGGCGTGGACGCCAGAGTTCTTCAAGGACCACAAGACCATGCCGGTGCGCGGCTGGAACACGGTGACCGTGCCCGGCTGCGTGTCGGCCTGGTCGACCCTGTCGGGGCGCTTCGGCAAACTGCCCTTCGCCGACCTGTTCGAGCCGGCCATCGCCTATGCGCGTGACGGCTATATGGTGTCCCCCACCATCGCAGGTCAGTGGGCCAAACAAACGCAGGAATTGCAGGTCCAGCCGGGTTTCAAGGAAGCGTTCATGCCCAAGGGGCGCGCGCCGCTGCCGGGCGAGAAATTCAGTTTCCCCGACCAGGCCAAGACGCTGGAACTGATTGCCGAATCCCACGGCGAGGCGTTTTACCGCGGCGATATCGTGCGCAAAATCGCCGCACACGCGAAAGAGCACGGCGCACTCATGATCGCCGCGGATTTCGCAGCTCACCTTTCGGACTGGGTCGAACCGCTGGCGCAGGACTACCGCGGCTACACCCTGCAGGAACTTCCGCCCAACGGTCAGGGCATCGCCGCGCTAATGGCGCTGGGCATACTGCAGCATTTCGATGTGGCGAGCTACCCTGTGGATTCGGCCGACAGTGTCCACCTGCAGATCGAAGCGATGAAAATCGCCTTCGCCGACATCTACCGCTACGTGTCCGACCCCAGGACCATGGAGGTGCGCAACGCCGAACTGCTGGATCCGGCGTATCTGAAAGGACGTGCAAAACTGATCGACATGAAACGCGCGCAGGACTTCAAGCATGGCACGCCGCCCAAGGGCGGCACGGTGTATCTCACCGCAGCGGACGCGAGCGGCATGATGGTGTCCTTCATCCAGTCCAATTACATGGGCTTCGGCTCCGGTGTGGTGGTGCCCGGCACCGGCGTGAGCCTGCAAAACCGCGGCCACACCTTTAGTCTGCAGCCCGGGCATCCGAACCAGGTGGGCCCGGCCAAGCGCCCGTTCCAGACCATCATCCCCGGCTTCGTCACCAAGGACGGAAAGCCGGTGATGAGTTTCGGCGTAATGGGCGGCAGCATGCAGCCGCAGGGCCACGCGCAAGTGATGGTGCGGCTTGCCGACTACGGGCAGAACCCGCAGGCCTGCGCCGACGGCCCGCGCTACCGCGTGGTCGAGGGCCTTCGCGTCAACGTCGAGCCCGGATTTTCCAGGGAGACGCTGGCCGAACTGGAGCGCCGCGGCCATCAGCTAGAAGAACTCGCACAGGGTTACCTGGATTTCGGCAGCGCGCAGATGATTTACAAACTAGAGAACGGCTATCTGGGCGCGTCCGACCCGCGCCGCGACGGACAGGCGGTCGGATTTTAGGAAACTGTTCAGCATCACAGCTGTGGAAACTGTCATTCCGAGCGCAGCGAGGAATCTGCTGCTGAATCGCATGAAAAGCAGATTCCTCGGCCAGAGGCCTCGGAATGACAATTCTCAATAGCGTCACTTCGAAATGCGCTTTAAGAGACCATTTCAACCAATGAATGCAATCGGGAGAGATTCATGCTGAAGTTATGGGGACGCAATAATTCGGTCAACGTGCAAAAAGCCATCTGGTGCCTGGAGGAATTGAAGGTCCCTTACGAGCGCATCGATGCCGGTATGCAGTACGGCGTGAATAACACGCCCGAATTCCGCAAGATGAATCCCAACGGCCTGGTGCCGGTGATCGAGGACGGGGGCGCGGTGATCTGGGAGTCGAACGCGATCGTGCGCTATCTGGGCGCGAAATACGGCAAGGGCGGGCTGTGGGCGGAAGACCCCGCGGCGCGCGCACAGTCGGACAAGTGGATGGACTGGTGCGCCACCGTCTACTGGCCGCCGATGCGCGAGGTGTTCTGGGGCCTGGTAAGAACGCCGCCGGAGAAACGCAATCTGGAACTCATCGAATCCTCGCGCCAGAAGGCCGCCGAAATCCTGAAAATTTTCGACGCAGCACTCGAAGGCCGCAACTATATCGCAGGCGACCAGCTCAGCATCGGCGACATTCCCCTGGGCACCATCAGCTGGCGCTGGTTCGGCATCGAAATGGAACGACCGTCGCGGCCGAACGTGGAAGCCTGGTTCAAGCGTCTCGCGGAGCGCGAGGCGTTTGTGAAAAGCGTCATGCTGCCGCTGAACTGAAACTCATGAGCCAGCCACGATTCAAGGACAAGATCGCCGTCGTCACCGGTGCCGCGAGCGGCCTGGGCCTCGCCATAGCCGAGCGGCTCGCCGCCGATGGTGCCAAAGTAGTCGTGTCCGACATCAACGCGGACGCAGGCAAAGCGGTCGCCGCGCGGCTCGGCGGAAGTTTCGTGCAAGCGGACATGAGCAAGCGCGGCGACTGCCGCGCGCTCATCGACCAGACGCTGGCGGCTTACGGCACGGTGCATATTCTGATGAACAACGCGGGCTTTCAGCACGTGGAAACCATCGAGGCCTTCCCCGAGGATACGTGGGACAAGATGCAGGCGGTGATGCTGACCGCGCCCTTCCTGCTGACCAAGTACGCGTGGCCCGCGATGAAAGCGCAGGGCTGGGGGCGCATCGTCAACATCTGCTCCATCCACGGCCTGATCGCCTCGCCCAACAAGGTGGCCTACATCAGCGCCAAGCACGGCATGGTGGGCCTGACCAAGACCGCGGCTCTGGAGGGCGGCGCATACGGCATTACCGCAAACGCCATCTGTCCCGCCTATGTGCGTACGCCGCTGGTCGATGCGCAAATTGCCGACCAGTCGCGCACCCGGGGCATACCGGCCGAAGAAGTGATCGAGAAAATCATGCTCGAACCGGCTGCGATCAAGCGACTGATCGAACCGGCCGAGGTGGCTGAATTCGCCGCCTATTTGTGCAGCGAAAGCGCCGGCGTGATCACGGGCGCGGCACTGACCATGGATCTGGGCTGGACTGCGAAATAGACACAATACCTAAAGAATAAATCGTCATTCCGAGGCCTCAAGGCCGAGGAATCTGCTTTTTCCGCCAATCAAAAGCAGATTCCTCGCTCCGCTCGGAATGACAATACGGCCGCAGTTCGCGCGCATACTCAGTTGGCAACCAATGCCTGCAAGCGCGCGTCGCGCTCTGCTTTCGGCAAGTTAGCCAGTTCTTTCACGGCTGCATAAAAGCGCGGCAGATTGCCGCCTTCGCGCTCCAGCAAGGCCGTGAACGCCGGCACGAGTTCGGTGTAAAGCGATACCGAGGCCAAGGTCGCGTTATTGGGTTTGCCCGCGAACCAGCGGTCGTAGCCGGCGAATCCGCCCCATGAAATCTTCAGCTGCCGGTATTCCTCTTCCATTTCGGCGAAGCGCTGCGCCTTGCCCAGACGCTGTTGCTCGGGCGCAAGGTCCCGCCGGTAGTACTCGTCGAGGATCGCGCGGTACCTGAGCAAGAGCGCGACGAACTCCTGGCGTATCCCGCGCAGGCGCGCATGGGCTGCGCGCGTGTCCGCGTTTCCATTTTTTTCGAGCCAGCGCGCCACGCCGGCCTGCTCCACCGTCACGGCAAAGGATTCGTTGAAGCGCGTGTCGTCCTTCACGTAGAGCACCTGGTGCGCGAGTTCGTGGAACATGAGACGCGCAAGCTCCGCATCGGGATAGTGAATGAAGGTGTTCAGCACCGGGTCATCGAACCATCCCAGGGTCGAGTACGCGGGCACGCCGCCGACGTAGACGTCGTAGCCGCGCTCGCGCTGCCTGGCCGCGTCGGCCTGGGCATCGGCCTCGCCGAAGTAGCCGCGATAGCTGACGCAGCCGGCAACCGGAAAACAGGACGTGACCGGCTTGATCGAGAATTCCTCCGCGGCGAACACGTTCCACAGCACGTAGCGCCGCCCGAGATCCGCGTAGCGCTTGTAGCTGCCGTTGTCCGGCAGCGAAAGATCGCGGCTGGCGAACTCGCGTATGCGCAGCGCAGCGCGCAGTCTGGATTTGAGCGCTGTCGGGACCGAATCCCTGCTCAGCTCTTCATCTATGGGCGTGGCAAGGCGCAGCAACTCCAGTTGTCCGTTAACCGCCTGTACGTAATAACGCAGCGTGGCGCAGCCGCCCAGCAAGGGCGCGAGCAAGGCCAGCAGCGTCAACAGGCGCAGGCGCATCATGGGCTCGGGTCCTCGATGGCGGCGCGGTCCTCATGGTCGAACGCGCCGCGATCACCGTGGTCGAACGCTCCGCGATCACCGTGGTCGAACGCTCCGCGTTCGAGGAAATCCGCTACCGCGCGCGCCGCGCGCGCCGATACCAGCATGCCGCTGTGGCTGATCGGCAGCACGATGCGATCGCGCATACCCGCCACCTCGGTCTCCTCCAATCGCACCACGCCATCGTTGGTCCCCGGCAGGCGAATCAGCATGCGCCCCAGCCCCCAGGCGCGGCTGCCGGCGAGCACGCCCACTTCGCAGCCCGGCCGGAAGGCTTCGGGCAGGTTGCGCCAGATTTCGCGGCTCGCGCCGAGCAGGTGTTTGCCTCCGGCAAGCCCGTCCATGCGGCCGCCGGCCATGCATGCGCGCACCGGCGTACCCATCAGCACGATCCGGCCGATGCGCTGCTCACCATGATTGCGCAAACAGCGCAGGATCACCAGGCCGCCCAGGCTGTGACCGACCAGGTGGATCACCGGTTCGCGCAGCTGGCTGATGCACGCGGCGAGCCGCCGTGCGTGTTCGTCCAGGCTTTGCGCCATCGAAGGATAAGCAAAAAGTTCAGCCGCGTAGCCGCGACGCGCAAGCCGCAGGCGCAGGCCCTGCATGACCCAGCCTCCCATCCACAGGCCATGCACCAGGATCACGGCCTGGCGCGGCATTTCATAGTCGACAGTCGCAATACTCATGGCCGTCGCGCGCTCCAGAGCATGCGCAGGCCAGCCAGCGCGGGCAGCAGGCAAAAAATAAAATACGCCCTGCCATAGTTCCCGGCCAGGCCGACGACGACGCCGAACAGAGGCGGCGCCGCCAGTGCGCCGATGAAGGTGAGAAACTGCGTGCCGCCGGTGATCGCGCCCACCCGGTCCGGGGGGGCCAGTCGCGCGACCTCTGCAAGATAGACACCATTCCATCCCACCGCAGAGGCGCCAAACAACACGCTCAGGGCGATGACGGCCGGCAGCGGCCAATCCGCGCTGAACGCTGCGACACCCATGCCGGAAAGCGCCATCATCAGGCCCAGCAGTCCGAGCATGCTGCGCGCAGACAGCCAGCGATCGGCCACCGCACCCCAGGTGACGCGCCCGACGATGCCGGCCACATGCGCCGAGGAATAGATCAGTCCCGCGGCGACCAGACCGTAGCCCAGCTCCAGGTTCAGGTAGGAAACGAAGTAGGCGATAAGCGCGAGTTGCGCCGAACCGAATATCATCGAGACGATTGCGAGCTCCAATATCGGCGGATTGGCGAACACCAGGCCCAGCGGCGCGAAAAATTCCCGCACCGAACCGCTGGTTCCGCCCCGCTTCTTCGCCGCATCATAGACGCGCGCCGGCTGAATCGCGAGCGCAACCGTAAGACACAACAGCGCGACCGCCACTGCAGCCCAGCGCCAACCCAGGGCCAGGACCAGCGGCGGCACCAGGGCACCCGCAAGCGCGCCGCCCACGGGCACGCCGGTCTGCTTGATCGAAAAAATCAACGACCGCATGCGCGGCGGCGCCGCACTCGCGAGAATCTGCGAGCTCACCGGATTGACCAGGCCGTAGCCGGAGCCGATCAGCGCTGCAGAGGCAAACACCACCGGCAGTACCGCGCCGGTCCCGACAACCAGCCCCGCTGCCGCGAGACTGACCGATATCTGGCAGGTGCGCACCGGGCCGAAGCGCACGATCAGGGCGCCGCAGGCCAGGCCGGAAATCATGGCGAACAAGTATTCCAGCGCGACGAACCAGCCGATTCCCTGGGCGGTAACGCCCAGTTCCTGCGCGGCGACCGGCGCCATCACCGAGGGCGCAATCATCGCCATAGAAGTAAACGCCTGTATCGCGAGCGTGATCGCAAGCGGCAGGACGACACCTTTCACGCGCGCGCCGCCGCGCAAGGCACCAATGACAGTGCGGGGAAAATCCACCTCAAAACAGCCATGAGAGCCCGGGAACCAATACGAAAGATTCGCAGTATAGCGGCTCGCGCCGAAGCATCGGAACGCACAATGAAACTTCATATATAATCTGCCACATTGCAGTTCACTGAACTGTCGTTCAATTTGCACCACTCGCACTATCCACACCATTCACGCCATTCATATCAACAATGCATGAGGAGATTCAGATGAGGAAATTTGCGTTTGCTTTGGGCACCGCCGTAATGGTCGCCCTGTCCGCGCCGCTTGCCGCGCAGAACAAAGTCAATATATCCATCGCCACAGGCGGCACCGGCGGCGTGTACTACCCGATGGGCGGCGGCATGGCGGCGGCCTTGTCCAAGTACGTTCAGGGCATGGAGGCCACGGCCGAGGTCACCGGCGGTTCGGTGGACAACCTCAAATTGATCGGCAGCGGCAAACCCTACATCGGGCTGGCCATGGTCGATGCGACCCTGGACGCGTTCAACGGTTCGGGCAAATTCACCGGCAACAAAATTCCGGTACGCACGCTGATGATCCTCTACCCGAACCGCATGCACGTGGTCTCGGTCGAGGGACGCGGCGTGAACAAGATCTCCGACCTGAAAGGCAAGCACGTATCCACCGGATCGCCCGGCAGCGCCACCGAAGTCATGGCGTTTCGCGTGATCGAGGCCGCCGGCCTGGACAAGGACAAGGACATGAAGCGCGAGCGTCTCGGCGTGGCCGAGTCGGTGAATGCGATGAAGGACAACAAGATCGACGCCTTCTTCTGGGTCGGCGGCCTGCCCACCGCCGGCGTGACCGATCTCGCCAGCACGCCCGGCACCAAGATCAGGATGGTCGACCATGCCGACCTCGTGCCGGCGATGAACAAGAAATACGGCAACCTGTACGTAGAGGACGCGATCCCGAAGTCGACCTACCGCGGCATGGACGCAGACAACAAGCAGGCGACGGTGATGAACATCCTGGTGGCCAACGCGAACATGGACGACAAGACCGCCTACAACATTGTCAAGACCATATTCGACAAGCGCCAGGACCTGATCAACGTGCACAAGGAAGCGGCGAACTTCAAACTCGAGAACCAGAAGGCGGCAGCCTCGCCGATCCCCTTCCATCCGGGTGCGATCAAATACTTCGCCGAGCAGGGCGTCAAGATCAACTGAGCCCCGCCCGCACCACGACCCCGCCAGCCGGCGGGGTTTTTCGTTTTGACCTGCCTGCCGGCGGGATGAACAGCCAGGCGCGATCGCGCCACACAGAAAAGGCGCGCAAGGCATGAGTGACTTGACCAGACCGGAGCAGGACCGCGAACCCGTCATCAGCGACGAAGCGCTGAAACGGGCCGAGGAATTCATCGAGGAGGAAGAGGGCGCAGCCAACAAACTCTCCGGCTGGCTCTCCGCGTTCGTAACCTTCGCTGCGGTGGCGATGTCCGCGTTCCACCTCTATACCGCCTACGGCATCGTCGCCACGCAGACTCTGCGGCCGATACACGTAGCCATGGTCCTGTGCCTGGGCTTCCTGGTGTTTCCGATCGCGCAGCGCTATCGCCACCGCATCATGTGGTGGGACTGGCTACTCGCGCTGATGTCGATCGCCGTGGCGGTCTACCTGATCCAGGGCGGCGACGATTTCACCGACCGCAATACTTCCCCGAACAGCTGGGACATCTTCTTCGGTGTCGCCCTGATCCTGATGGTGATGGAGGTGATGCGCCGAACCAACGGCTGGATCATGCCGGCGATCACCAGCGCCTTCATACTCTATGCGCTGTTCGGCGCCTACCTGCCCCACCCGTGGACGCACAAGGGTTACGAAGTCGGACGGCTGATCGGACATATGTACATGACGCTGGAGGGAATCTATGGCGTGGCCGTGGACGTGTCTTCCTCGCTCATCATCTTATTCACGATTTTCGGCGCCTTCCTGCAGTATTCGGGCGCCGGGAAGTTCTACATCGACTTCTCATTCTCGGCGATGGGAGGCAAGCCCACCGGCGCCGGGCGCACGGTAGTACTCGCATCGTTTCTGCTCGGCGGACCGTCCGGATCCGGCGTCGCGACCACGGTAACGCTGGGCGCGGTCGCATGGCCGATGCTGGCCAAGGCCGGCTACGAGAGAAACGCCGCGGGCGGACTGCTCTCGGCAGGCGGCCTGGGTGCGATCATCTCGCCGCCGGTGCTCGGCGCTGCGGCCTTCCTGATCGCCGAGTTCCTGAAGATTTCCTATCTCGACGTGCTGCTGATGGCCTGCATCCCGACGATCCTGTTCTATCTGGCCCTGTTCCTGATGGTGGAAATCGACGCGCGCAAGTACCACATGGGCGACCTGCTGATCGAGAAGGCCGACACGGTGTGGAACCTGACGAAACACTACTGGTACCACTTCCTGTCGCTGATTTCGATCGTCGCCTTCATGCTGTACGGCTTTTCGCCGGTACTGTCGGTGTTCTGGGCGACGGTGGTGTCGTTCGTCACCAGTTTCCTGCGCAGCGATACGTCGCTGTTCTCCTACGACCTGTTCCGCGGCAAGGGCCGGATCGCGGAGCTTATCTTCAAATCGCCCTTCGTCAAGGCGATGGAGGGTGGCTCGATCGGCGTGCTCAACGTCGCCGCGACCTGTGCAGGCGCCGGCATCATCGTGGGCGTGGTGACGCTCACGGGTCTCGGGCTCAAGTTCAGCTCCATCGTGATCGACTACGCAGGCGGCTCGCTGCTGATGACCGCCATCTATACTTCGCTGGTGGTGTGGATCGTCGGTCTGGCGGTACCGGTGACCGCCTCCTATATCATCTGCGCGGTCATCGCGGCGCCGGCGCTGATCAAGCTCGGCGTGCCCGATTTTGCCGCGCATATGTTCATTTTCTACTACGCCGTGCTGTCCGAAGTCTCGCCGCCCACGGCGCTGTCTCCGTTCGCGGCTGCGGCGATCACCGGGGGCGACCCGTACAAAACCACGCTGCAATGCTGGAAGTACACCGTGCCGGCATTTCTGGTACCGTTCATGTTCGTGCTCGACCCGAGTGGCCAGGGCCTGCTGCTGATGGGTTCAACCAAGGCGCTTGCGTCGGCCAACTGGTGGTCGATCGCTGAAGTCACCCTGACAGCGGCGGTTGGCATCGCCGCGCTGGCCGGCGGATTCCAGGGTTGGGCGTTGATCAAAACCAACCTGGTCGAACGCTGGATGCTGATCATCGCCGGATTTGCGCTGGTCTATCCGACGACCACCGCCGATTTGATCGGGTTCGGCTTTGTGCTCGCGGCGCTTGCGCTGCAGCTGCTGCGGCGCGGCGCGACGCCTGCCGCGACTGCGTGAACAGGGAGAAAAGCCGGGAATATGCGTGAACTCAGCACCGACATTCTGATTCTCGGCTCAGGCGGCGCGGGCCTGTTCGCCGCGCTGCACGCGCATCAGGCCGCACCGGAGCTGTCGATCACCATCGCGGTCAAAGGCCTGCTCGGAAAATGCGGTTGCACGCGCATGGTACAGGGCGGCTACAACGTCGCGCTCGCGAGCGGCGACTCGATCGAGCGCCACTTCATGGATACCATCGAGGGCGGCAAATGGCTGCCGGACCAGGATCTCGCCTGGAAGCTGGTGAACCTCGCGGTGGAACGCATCCACGAACTCGAGAATGAACTCGGCTGCTTTTTCGACCGCAATCCGGACGGCAGCATCCACCAGAAAGCCTTTGCCGGACAGACTTTCGATCGCACCGTGCACAAGGGCGACCTCACCGGCATCGAGATTATCAACCGCCTGGCCGAGCAGGTATGGGCGCGCAAGATTGCGCGCCTGGAAGAACATCGCGCGGTCGCCCTGATCAAGGCAAAGAGCGGGAACGCGCTCGCCGGCGTGCAGATGATAGACATGCGCACGGGCGAGTTCAGCTTCGTGCGTACCAAGGCGGTGCTGCTCGCCACCGGCGGCGGGCCGACCATGTACAAGTACCACACGCCCTCGGGCGACAAGAGTTGCGACGGACTGGCGATGGCCCTGCGCGCCGGTTTGACGCTGCGCGACATGGAGATGGTGCAGTTCCATCCGACGGGACTGCTCGCGGGAACGCATACACGCATGACCGGCACGGTGCTCGAAGAAGGGCTGCGCGGCTCAGGAGGCTATCTCCTGAACGGCGCGGGCGAGCGCTTCATGGGCAACTACGACGACAAGCTCGAGCGCGCCACACGCGATATCGTGTCGCGCTCGATTTACGCGGAAATGCGCGCCGGCAGGACCACGCCCAATGGCGGCGTGCATATCAGCATGGCGCATCTGGGGCCCGAGAACGTGGTGAAACAGTTCAAGGGCATGGTCGAGCGCTGCGCCGACAGCGGTTTCGATCTCGCCGGCGGCCTGGTGGAAGTGGTACCGACCGCGCATTACATGATGGGCGGGGTCGCGTTCAAGCCCGACTGCTCCACCGCGCTGCCGGGTCTGTTTGCGGCGGGAGAGGATACGGGCGGCGTGCACGGTGCCAACCGCCTGGGCGGCAACGGCGTCGCCAACTCGACGGTGTACGGCGGCGTCGCGGGCGAAGAAATGGCGGCCTGGGTCAGGGCGCAGGGCACGCTGCATGAACCCGACGCGGAAGAGATCGCCGCTGTCGAAGCGGCCTGCCGTGCGCCGCTGGCCAAACCCGCGGGCGACCTGGAGGGCGTGCGCCATGCCCTGTACGAGCTGATGTGGGACGATGTCGGCATCGTGCGCGACGCCAAGGGACTGGTGCGCGCGCGCGGCGCGCTCTCGGAACTGCAGGCGCGTCTGGAAGCGATCGGCGTAGACGCAAGCGATTTGCGCTACAACCTGGCCTGGCACGACTGGATCAATCTCAAGAACCTGATTCTGGTGAGCCGCGCCATCTGCGAGGCGGCGCTGGTGCGCGAGAATTCGCGCGGTGCGCATTACCGCGAGGATTTTCCCGAAGCAGGCGAGCTCGAGACCTCCGCCTTCAGCCTGGTAAAGGCGGAAGGCGATGGTTTCAGCGTCGGGCGAGAAGCCGTACAGTTCACGCGCGTGCGGCCGGGCGAAAGCCTGATTCGCTGAGGAAATCCCCCTATCGCCGGAGCGAACCCGCTCCAGCAACGACGTTTTCTAGGCGGCGGCCTGCGTGCGCGAAGCACGCTTGCGGTCGTGTTCTTTCAAATAGCGTTTGCGCAAGCGTATCGATTTCGGGGTGATTTCCACGAGTTCGTCGTCGGCGATGAATTCCACCGCCTTCTCCAGCGTGAGTTCGATCGCCGGCTCCAGTCGCACGGCCTCGTCCGTGCCGGAGGAACGGATGTTGGTGAGCTGCTTGCCCTTGATCGGATTGACCACCAGGTCGTTGTCGCGCGAGTGGATGCCGATGATCATGCCTTCGTACAGGGCTTCGCCGGGGGAGACGAACATGCGGCCGCGTTCCTGCAGCTTCCACAGTGCATAAGCCACGGCCGCGCCGTCGTCCTGGCTGATCAAGACGCCGTTGCGACGTTCGTCCATATCGCCCTTGACTACACCATAGTCATCGAAAATGTGGCTGGCCAGCCCGGTTCCGCGCGTCAGCGTCAGAAACTGCCCCTGAAAACCGATCAGCCCGCGCGCCGGAATACGATATTCCATGCGCACGCGACCGCGGCCGTCCGGCACCAGGTCCTGCATGTCGCCCTTGCGCCGGCCCAACTCTTCCATCACCGCGCCTTGGTGGACTTCTTCCACGTCGACCGTCAACAGCTCGTAGGGCTCCTGTTTCACGCCGTCGATTTCCTTCATCACCACGCGGGGCCGACCGACGCCCATTTCGTAGCCTTCGCGGCGCATGTTTTCCAGCAGGATAGTCAGGTGCAGTTCGCCGCGACCCGACACGATGAAGGTGTCGGAATCCGTAGGAAACTCGACCTTGAGCGCAACGTTGCTCTTCAGTTCGCGCTCCAGGCGTTCGCGCACCTGGCGGCTGGTGACAAATTTGCCCTCGCGGCCGGCGAGCGGCGAGTTGTTGACCATGAAATTCATGGTCAACGTCGGTTCGTCCACGCGCAGGAGCGGCAGCGCATCGGCGCGCTCGGGCGCGCAGAGGGTAGAACCGATGCCGATTTCCTCGATGCCGTTGACGAGCACGATGTCGCCGGCAACAGCCTCGTCCGACACCACGCGCTCCAGGCCCTCGAAAGTCAGCACCTGGTTGATGCGCGCCTTGATCGGCAGCGAATCCGGGCCGTTCAGCACCACCACATCCTGCAGCGGCTTGATGCGGCCGCGCGAAATGCGGCCGATGCCGATCTTGCCGACATAGCTTGAATAATCGAGCGAGCAGATCTGCAACTGCAGCGGGCCGTTCGGGTCGTCTTCGCGCACCGGCACGTGCTTGAGAATGGCATCGAACAGCGGCCGCATGTTGAATTTCTGGTCGTCCTTCAATTCATCGATCGACTTGGGTGCGTCCTTCATGTCGGCGACCGCCCATCCGTGCAGCGCCGACGCGTAGATCACCGGAAAATCCAGTTGCTCCTCGGTCGCACCGAGCTTGTCGAACAGTTCGAACGTGTGGTTCACCACCCAGTCCGGCCGCGCACTGGGGCGGTCGACCTTGTTGACCACGACGATGGGCTTCAGGCCCAGCGCCAGCGCCTTTCGCGTAACGAAACGCGTCTGCGGCATCGGCCCTTCGACAGCGTCGACCAGCAGCAGCACGCTGTCCACCATCGACAGCACGCGCTCCACCTCGCCTCCGAAGTCGGCGTGGCCGGGTGTATCGACGATATTGATGTGCGTGCCCTCGTAGGTCACGGCGCAGTTCTTGGCGAGTATGGTGATGCCGCGCTCGCGTTCGAGGTCATTGGAGTCCATCACCCGCTCTTGAATATGCTGGTAAGAGGCGAAGGTCCCCGACTGCCGCAGCAGTTTGTCGACGAGCGTGGTCTTGCCGTGGTCGACGTGGGCGATAATGGCGATGTTGCGAATTGGGCGGGTCATAGGAAACAGTCTAATGAGAATCGCAGGTCGTGTCGCGAGCAGGCATAAAGCAAATAGCGGCAAACTAGCGCTTGCCCCAGCCTGAGCTTGCTCTAACCTAGGTTGAAATACCTGGACCAGAGCTGCCCCGAGGGCGACTTTGGAAGGCCAGAAAATTCAAGATGTTAGCATGTTTCCCCTGCGCAAGCCCGCCTTTCCGTCTTACTTGTATAATCCCGCAACGCACGCGGTACCGGCGTCGCTGGAATTATCAATTTATAAACATCTAGTTACCTATGGCTATCGCTGCCCAGCCCCGTTATCAAGCCAAACTCGAGACGTCGTTTGCGCTGGTGGGCGTGCGCACCGAAGGCGCCGCGCTGGCGGAAATCGTGTTCCTGCCACGCAGCGCCGGAACCCAGGCACCCACGGACGCGCTCGCCGAGCGTGCCTGCAGGCAAATCGAGAAATACGCCGCCGATCCCGAATACGTGTTCAAGCTGCCGCTCACGCGTCTTGGCACAGCGTTTCAACGTCGCGTGTGGGACCAAATTGCGGCTATCCGCTCAGGTCAGACGCGCAGCTACGGCGATCTCGCACGCCTTCTGGGCAGCGCGCCGCGCGCTGTGGGCCAGGCATGCGGCACCAATTATTTTCCGCTGGTGATCCCCTGCCACCGCGTGGTCGCGGCCAGCGGCATCGGGGGTTTCGCGCACAACAGCGGGGGCTACCTGATCGAAATCAAGCGCCGGCTGCTCGCGCATGAGAAGCCCGAGGAATTCAAACTCGTCTAGCGCCATGACTGAAAACGACAGCGTACTTCTGGACGAGTTCTGCGACCATCTGTGGCTGGAGGACGGCCTGTCGAAAAATACGCTGGAAGCCTACAGGCGCGACCTGAGCCTGTACGGCGACTGGCTGGCGCGCGAACGCAGCCGCGGGCTGCTCGATACGCGCGAAGAAGACTTGTCGGCGTATTTCGCGTTCCGCTATACCCAGGCGAGGCTGCGGGCGAGCTCGCAGGCGCGGCTGCATTCCAGCCTCAAGCGCTTTTTCCAGTTCGCTCTGCGCGAAAACCGCCTCGGCGCCGATCCGACGCTCAAGCTCGATACGCCGAAAAAACCGCAGCGCTTTCCAAAATCCCTGACCGAGACGGACGTGGAAGCTCTGCTCGCGGCGCCGGTCGTGGAGTCCGCCCTGGGCATGCGCGACCGTGCCATGCTGGAAATGCTCTACGCCACGGGGCTGCGCGTGTCCGAACTGGTGGCGCTGAAGCTGGTGGAAATCAACCAGGACATGGGCGTGGTGCGCGTTTTCGGCAAGGGCAACAAGGAGCGCATGGTGCCGATGGGGGAGGAAGCGTCGGCCTGGCTCACGCGCTACCTGAAAGAAGCGCGGCCGCGACTGCTCGCGCGCACGCAGTCCGACGCGGCCTTCGTCACCACGCGCGGCACGCCGATGACGCGCCAGGCCTTCTGGTATCTGATTAAAAAACACGCGCGCGCATCCGTGCCGGGCAAGCCCCTGTCGCCGCACACGCTGCGACATGCATTTGCCACGCATCTGCTCAACCACGGCGCCGATTTGCGCGTGGTGCAGATGCTGCTCGGCCACGCGGACATCTCGACGACCCAGATCTATACGCACGTCGCGCGCGAACGCCTGAAATCGCTGCACGCGAAACACCACCCCCGCGGCTAGATCGGCGACCAGCGTCCTGCACGTAACAGCAATGAGCAAGAAAGAACACGTATCCGAAACACCTGCGACAGCATTCCTCAAGAAGCACGGGGTGAACTACACGGAGCACGTTTACACCTATGAGGAACACGGCGGCACCGCGGTATCGGCTCGCGAACTGGGCGTCGCCGAACACGCTGTGGTGAAGACACTGGTGATGGAAGACGAGGCAAAACGGCCGTTCATCGTGCTGATGCACGGCGACCGCAAGGTGTCGACCAAGAACCTGGCGCGGCAGATCGGCGTGAAAAAGGTTGAGCCCTGTACGCCGGAAGCCGCCAACCGCCATTCGGGTTATCTGGTGGGCGGCACCTCTCCGTTCGGCACCAGGAAGCGTCTGCCGGTCTACGTCGAGAAGAGTGTTCTGGACCTCGAACGGATCTACATCAACGGCGGCCGGCGCGGTTACCTGGTCGCCATCCCCCCCGGGGAACTCCTGCGTCTGCTCGCCGCAAAGAGCGTCGAGGTGGCAGCAACTTAGAACCCGTTGCAAAATGAATTTTGCAACGGCCAATTTAGGGGATTATGAGGGGAGGTATCCCCTCATTTTGAAATGAACACCTAACCTGCGCCTACTTCTTCCCCCGCTCAATGACCACGCCTACGCGACGCGCCCTGCGCTGGGCGCCGAGTTTGGCGATGCTGACGCGCACCCACGGCGCATGAAACTCCTCGAGCAGGATCTGCGCCACATGTTCGGCCAGATTCTCAACCAGGCCGTAGTGCTGCTCGACCAGGACCACGCGGATACGTTCGATCACCACTGCGTAATCGATGGTATCGGCGACCTTTCCGCTTTTGAACACGCGGTCATCGGGCAGCGCGATTTCCAGATCCAGTTCCACCGTCTGGGTGATGGTGCGCTCACGCTTGTAAACGCCGATGCGCGCGTCCAGCCTTATTTCGCGCAGAAAAATGAAATCCATGTCGGGAGAATCAGCCTGGGGCTAGGGCGGGATTCGGTTCCCGCGTAAAATGGGCAGCACATTCTAGCAGACCCACATATGGCGACCATCGTCTTCGCAATTGCTGCCTACCTCATCGGCTCGCTTTCTTTTGCCGTGATCGTGAGCCGTTTGTTCAAGCTGCCCGACCCGCACAGCTACGGCTCGGGCAATCCGGGCGCAACGAACGTGCTGCGCACGGGCAAAAAGCTGGCCGCCGCGCTGACGCTCGCGGGCGACACCGGCAAGGGAGCGCTGGCGGTACTTTTGGCCCGGCACTTTTCCGCGGACTACGGCGTGGAAACCGCCGGCATCGCCCTGGTCGCGCTGGCGGTGTTTCTCGGTCATATCTATCCGGTTTTTTTCGGATTCAAGGGTGGGAAGGGCGTGGCGACCGCACTGGGTATCCTCTGCGCGATCGACCTCAGACTCGGTCTTGCGACACTCGCCAGCTGGTTCGTGGTCGTGTTGCTGTTTCGCATGGTCTCGCTCGCTTCGATTATTGCCGCAGTGTCCGCTTCCGCCTGCACCGCCTGGCTGTTCGGCGCAATGAGCCCCTTGCTTCCGGCCGTTCTGGTGCTTGCAGCACTGCTGATCTACCGGCACAAAGAAAACATCGGACGCCTGCTCGCGGGTACGGAGAGCCGCATCGGGGCGAAGAAGCCGGATTCGGCATGAATACTTCGGCACTGCTCGCCGCGGTCCTGGGCTTCGGCCTGACACTGGGCCTGATCCGCTTTCTGACCCCTCTGGCAGGGCGCTACGGCCTGGTCGATTCTCCCGCTGCCGGGCGCAAAGAGCACGCCGGCAATACGCCGACCGTGGGAGGGCTGGCGATCGCGCTTGGACTGGCGTCGACGGCCCTGCTGGCGCAGTTCGCCACCCAGGTACACCCGGCATTCTGGGCGGGCCTGTTCCTGATCGCGCTAACGGGCACCTTGGATGATTTGTTTGACCTGCAGCCCGCAATCAAATTCGCGGTGCAAATCGCGGCCGCACTGCTGATGATCTACTGGGGCGGACTGATACTGCTTTCGCTCGGCGATCTGGTCACTGCCCAGCCGCTGCTGCTGGGCCGCTTCGCCGTTCCGCTCACGGTGTTTGCGATGATCGGGGTGGTGAATGCGATCAACCTCTGCGACGGCGCCGACGGCTTGGGCGCCGGTCTGGCGTTCATCTCGGTGTTCTGGATTTCGGTCATGGGCGCGGCCTCGGCGCACGCGAGTACGCTCACGCTGGCGGTGGCCCTACTGGGATGTATCGCGGCTTTCCTGGTGTTCAACATGCGCTCACCATGGCGCGGCCGCGCGGCGATTTTTCTGGGCGATGCCGGCAGCCTCTCACTGGGATTCGCGCTCGCCTGGCTGACGATCGAAGCGGCGCAGCCGCATACGCAATTGTTTCCGCCGGTCACCGCGATCTGGCTGGTCGCCATCCCCATCAGCGACACCATCGTCTGCATGAGCCGGCGCCTGATCAGGGGAAACAATCCATTTCGCGCGGATCGCACCCATGTGCACCATATCCTGATCGATCTGGGCATGTCCGTGGGCGGCGCAGTGGCCCTCATCCACGCCGTAGCGTTCGTGCTAGCGGCTGCGGGCGCTGCAGGCTGGGCACTGGGCGTGCGGGAGCACCACATGTTCTACACGGCCATGGCGGTATTCGTGCTCTACATCGTCCTGGTGCAATGGGGACTCAAGCGCGTGGCGGCGGACCAGACGCCGACCCGCTTACACAAAATATGACAATTACGGAGCTTGCCGGAATATCGCGTAGGCTAAAATCGTTTGCGACATCTGCGATCCGCGTCTGCAATCCTTGGGCCGCAAATACCAGATCGAGGGAATCACGGCGCAATGCGCAGTCTCAAAGCTAGAGGACCGATTCCGATGTTCGCCCTGGCCGGCATGGCGGCGCTGAGTTCGGCCTCGCTCGCGCAGCAACCGCGGCCGGACGCCCCGCTCGGACCAGTCGCAGCGCCTGCGCCGTATTCCCCGTCGGCGTCCGCGGCCGCCCAAGAGGGCGCAGCCCAAGCTGGCGGGCTCAGTCTGAAATTGATGGGACTGCTGGTCACCGCGCGCCCATCGATAAAAGTGGAAACCCGGTACGACGACAACATTTACCTCTCGCCCAACAACCGGACCGCCGACCAGATCCTGGTGCTGACCCCGGCACTGAGTCTGGAAACCGCGAAGGGATCCAACAAGTTCTCCCTGCGCCTGAGTACGACCATAGGCCAGTATCAGAACAACAGGGCGGACAACTATACGAACACCACTCTGAACGGCACGGCCGATTTCGATCTGGGCACACGCCTGCGCGCCCGCCTGGCGGGCGATATCATCGACGGCGTCGACCCGCGCGGCTCGACCAACAATCCGATTTCCAACGCACCCGATCACTACCGACAGACGAGCGGCCGGGGCGTCTTCTCCTATGGCTCGCAGGGCGCCCGCGGTCGCCTCGACTTCGAACTCGGCCAGGTGCGGCGTGAATACCTCAACAACCGTGCGACCACGGCGGCCAGCGACCGCGTGGTCAACGACCTGGGCGCCACATTCAACTGGCGCATCGGTCCCAAGACGACGCTGTTGATCCAGGGGAAGCACAGCATTGTCGACTACACCCTGCCCGCCTCGACGCTGGGCAGCATCGAAAACACCTTGCTCGGCGGTGCCATCTGGGAGGTGACCGCGAAAACCAATGCGGAATTCAGAATAGGCGTCGTGAAGAAGGATTTTGACGACGCCGTGCGCGCCGGTTCCAGTTCAATCAGCTGGACCGGCAAGGTAGGCTGGAGTCCCCTCACTTATTCGCATGTCGACCTGAGCCTGAGCCGGGTACCGGCCGAAACCAGCGGCGGCGTCGGTAATTTCATCGACAAGACCAATACCGGCGTGCGCTGGACGCACGAGTGGAACGGCCGTTTCACGACCGAGGGCTCGGCTTCCTACGCGACCGACGATTATCAGGGCGCAGCACGTACGGACAACACCCAGACCTATGGCGCAAAAGCGACTTACAAAATGCGACGCTGGCTGAACCTGGGTGCAGACTACTCACACAGCATGCGCAGCTCCAGCGATGGCAATTTCGATTACCAGCACAATGTGTTCATGTTTTTCATTGATACGACGCTCTGATAGAATCCAGATTCCGTCGGATTCAAATCCAGCGCGCACGTACGGAGCGTAAGTTTCCATGACGAATCCAGGCCGGTTCATTCTTCTCCTCTGCTTTTGTCTGCTCGGCGCGGCGGCCTGCGCACAGGCGCCGGTGGCATCGGGTGAGAGCGCGACAGCGGGCGCATGGGCAGCGGCAGGCCCGGGCGCCGGCGCTGCGACCGACAAGGAAACAGACACGCGTTCCCGATATCGACTTTCCACCGGTGACGTGATCAGCATTTCCGTATACGGGGAAGAAGACCTGAAGCGCGAGAAAGTGCGCCTCACCGACGCGGGCACCGTGTCCTACCCGGTCCTGGGCGAACTTCAGGTGCGCGGAAAAACCGTCAGCGAACTCGAAAAAATCATCACTGACGGATTGCGCGGAACCTATCTCGTCAACCCGCGTGTCGCCGTGACCATAGACGAATATCGGCCGTACTTCATCAGCGGGCAGGTCACCAACAACGGCAGCTTCCCGTATCAGCCGGGACTGACCGTGCGCAAGGCCGTCTCCATCGCGGGGGGATTCAAGGAACGCGCCTCCCAGAGCAAAATAACCATCGTGCGCGACGGCGACGCCACCCATACCCCGATCAAGGCCGACCTCAATACACCGGTGCAACCCGGCGACGCCGTCACCGTCGGAGAAAGTTTCTTTTAGCCCCGACGCGGGCGCGCCCGCAGCGCACGCGCTAGGAGCCGGCGATAAGAATGCATACTGGCGCATCTGCGTTTTTCCTCATCGGCCTTGTCCTGGCGGCGACGCCTTGCGCCGACGCGAGTGAACTCGATATTAGCTACCGCGCCGATCAACCGTCATTCCGCATCCACCCTGCCGCAACCGGCGCGCAGTTGCCGCGCCTGCTCGAAGAATACGCGCCGCCACCGCCGCCGATCAGCACCGCCTCCGAACCGGCACCAGCGACCGCCTCCACCGGGCCCTTTGTCTACGCCTGGGACCGCGTACGCGCGGGTTTCGCACTGCCCGCGCTCGAAAGTCCGCTGGTGGTGCACTGGCAAAAATGGTATTCGGAACGCCCTGAACTGATGCAGGCCATGTTCGAACGCGGTCGTCGCTACATCTATCACGTGGTCGAGGAGTTGGACAAACGCAAACTGCCGACCGAACTCGCCTTTCTTCCGATGGTGGAAAGCGGCTATAACCCGATGGCGCTGTCGTCCGCGCAAGCCGCCGGCCTGTGGCAATTCATCCCCTCCACCGGCAAAGCACATGATTTGAAGCAGAGCCTACTAGTCGACGCGCGCCGCGATATCATCGCATCGACCGCCGCCGCACTCACCTACCTCCAAACCCTGTTCGAGCGCTTCGGCGATTGGCAACTCGCGCTTGCCGCGTATAACAGCGGTGAGAACGCAGTGGCAAAGGCGATCGCGCGCAACAAAGCAAAAGGCCTGCCGACCGACTACAAGGCGCTGGACCTCCCGGAGGAAACGCGCAACTACCTGCCCAAGCTGCAGGCGCTGAAGAACATCGTAGCCAATCCTCGCGCCTTCAACTTCCGGATCGATCCGGTGCCGAACAAACCTTACTTTGCGGCCATCGCCAGTGAGCGCTATATAGACGTCGATGTCGCCGCAAAGTTGGCGGGCGTAACGCTGGAGGAGTTTCTCGCGCTCAATCCGTCGTTCAATCTGAACCTGGTTTCCAAGGGGCCGCGCGCGCGCATCCTGCTTCCGGTAGAAAAGATTGACGCGTTCATCAGCAACCTGGACAACTACAAAGAACCGCCGAAGCGCAACAAGCCCGGGAATAGCAAGACGACTTCGACACCGAATGCCGGCGCCTCTGCCGGTGGCGCCGGCGTTCGCTGATTCCGATGAAACTTCGTTCCACGCTTCCGTTTCTATCGGCTCTGCTGTTCGTGGTTTGCCAGACAGCGGCAATGGCAGCGTCAGACGAGGAAACGAGCGGCCTTGCTCAGCGTGCTGATCAAGGCGACAAGGCGGCAATCTTCAAACTGCTCGAACTCGCACGCGCAGGCAAGCCCGACGCGCAGGTCCGGATCGGGAAGATCTACTACGACGGCCTCGTCGTGCAGCGAAATTTCCCGCTTGCCCTCAACTGGCTGCAAAAAGCCGCGGCCAAGGGGCAGGCCCAGGCGATGAACCTGATCGGGCATATGTATCAGGAGGCGCTGGGCGTGGAGCAGGATTACGTCAAGGCGCGCCTGTGGTATCGCCAGGCGGCCGAAGCGGGATTTGCTCCAGCGGCCAACAATCTTGGCTGGCTCTATCTAAAGGGCGACGGGTCCGGCAAGAGTCCAACGCTTGCAAAGGAATGGTTCGAACGTGCTGCCGACCAGGAACTCCCCGCCGCGCAGTACAACCTAGCCTACCTCTACGCCAGCGGGACAGGCGTCCCGCGCAATCCGCAACGCGCGCTCGAACTCTACCGCGCCGCCGCCGAAAAAGGCTATGCGCCCGCCTTGCGCGCCATCGGCTGGCTCTATCAGACGGGGCAGGGCGTCCAGAGCGATCCCGCAGAGGCGAGGAGCTGGTACGAGAAAGCATCTGCGCAAGGCGAACTCGAAGCCGAAGCCATGCTCGGACAAATGTACCAGCAAGGGCTAGGCGTAACGCGCGATCTGGACGAGGCACGCAGGCACTACGAAACATCCGCTGCGGGCGGCGACCCCCTGGGCCAGCTGTTCCTAGGCTGGCTCTACCAGCAGGGCATGGGTGTGGCGCAGGACTACGCCAGCGCACTGGCTTGGTACCAGAAGTCTGCCGCGCAGGGAAACGCGACAGCGCAGAACAATATCGGCTATCTCTACAATGAAGGTCTGGGCGTGGAACGCGACTACCAGATGGCGTTCGACTGGTATAGCAAGGCGGCCAAGCAGGGAGAGCCCACGGCTTTGTACAACGTCGGCTTCATGTACGAAGAAGCGCGCGGCGTGGCGCGCAACCTCGACGCGGCCTTTCGCTACTACCAGATGGCCGCGGAAAAAGGGCATCAGGAGGCAAAACGCATCGTAGGCAGGTCTGTTCGATAATTGTGATCCCGTCCGTATTTACAGTACCGTAGCCGACAAATCCCAACGCGGTTTGACAGAGAACGCGTAGTGCTGCGCCGCCGCTGCCTTCGCGAGTTTCGCGGCGGAACTTGTTTCAGGCCGCTGACCCGCCGCCATGATCCTCGCACCCAGGCGCAGCGCGCCGGCCAGCGCGATCATCGCACCGTTGTCCGTGCAAAATTCGAATTCAGGATAGAACACTGTACAGCCTTGCGCTGCGGCGCTGCGATCCAGCCGATCGCGCAGACGACGGTTGGCGCCGACACCGCCGGCGACCACGAGTTGATTGAGGCCTGTCCGCTCCAGAGCGTAAAGGGATTTTGCCACCAGCACGTCGACGATGGCTTCCTGGAACGATGCTGCGACATCGGCCCTGCCCACGGCATCGGGCGCCTCTTTGCGTACCAGCAGCAGCACCGCCGTCTTCAGGCCACTGAAGGAAAAATCCAGATTGCCCGTCTTGTGCATCTGCTCGAGCATGGGCCGCGGAAGTTTGTAGCGGTCCACCCTGCCCTGGCCCGCAAGCTGCGCCAGCGCCGGCCCGCCGGGGTAATCAAGGCCGAGCAGGTTCGCCGTCTTATCGAAGGCTTCGCCGGCGGCGTCGTCCACGGTTTCGCCCAGAAGCTCGTATTCGCCCACGGCGGCGACCCGCATCAACTGCGTGTGGCCGCCCGAAACCAGCAGGGCGACAAACGGAAACGCGGGCGGATTGCTCGCGAGTAAAGGCGAAAGCAGATGGCCTTCAAGATGATGGATGCCCAGCGCAGGAACACCCAGGGCAAAAGCAAGTGCATTGGCGACGCTGGTGCCGACCAGCAACGCGCCGGCCAGCCCCGGGCCCTGGGTGTAGGCGACGGCGTCGAGATCGGCGAGTACTGCACCGGCCGGGCCCATCACCTCGCGGACTAGCGGCAGTACGCGCCGAATGTGGTCGCGGGACGCGAGTTCGGGCACCACGCCGCCGTATTCCTGGTGCATCGCAATCTGTGTATGCAGGGCATGCGCCAGCAGGCCGCGCTCGCTGTCATACAAGGCGATACCGGTTTCGTCGCAAGAGGTTTCTATGCCCAGGATCAGCATCGTGCGGGGTTCAAAGCGCTAGAATTCACTGTATCGGTAAGTCACTGTTGCCGTCCCGCATGATACGCGACTATGCGTGGCGGGCACGGAAGCGCTCCGACCTCGCGACCGGGGGCCGACTCCTGTACTTGGCCAGAAACAGGCCTTGTCCGCTTGCGCAGAGTGCTGATATAATTCACGGTTTTCCGCCCCAGTCAAAGCCGGAGTATTAATGCCTACCGTAAGAGTCAAGGAAAACGAACCGTTTGAAGTGGCACTGCGCCGGTTCAAACGCACAATCGAGAAAACCGGGTTGCTGACCGAACTGCGCGCACGCGAGTTCTACGAAAAGCCCACCGCCGAACGCAAGCGCAAGCTCGCAGCGGCGGTCAAGCGCCATTACAAACGCATCCGCAGCCAGCAACTCCCGCCCAAACTGTTCTAGCCGGTACCGGATCCTCGGTTACGGGCCAGCCCGCCGCCGAAAAATCCGGACACCCGACCGAACAGTCGAACGAACGCCCGCCGAACACCTGCCGCCGCGCCGATGTCGCTCAAGGCACAAATCACCGAAGACATGAAAGCCGCCATGCGCGCCAGGGACGCTGCGCGCCTGTCGGCGATCCGCCTGCTCCTGGCGGCAATGAAACAGCGCGAAGTGGACGAGCGCATCGAACTGTCGGACGCGGACATCCTGGCTATTATCGAAAAGATGCTCAAGCAGCGGCGTGACTCGATTACCCAATACGAGGCCGGCGGGCGCCAGGACCTGGCCGATGTGGAGAAATTCGAAATAGGCGTTCTCTCCGGCTATATGCCGCAGCAACTCACGGAAGTGGAAATAGCGGGCGAAGTGGCCGCCGCAATCGCGGCGGCAGGCGCCAAGGCAATGCAGGACATGGGCAAGGTCATGGCACTGCTCAAACCCAAGCTGGCCGGCCGCGCCAATATGGCCAGGGTATCGGCCCTGGTGAAGGCCAGGCTGGGCAGCTAGGCCAACCGCCCGGACCGGTTATGCCAACGCAGCGCCTCGCGCTTGCGTTCCGGCCAAAATGGCCTATAAAGAATAGATGTTCCCTGGGGATGCCGGGGAAAGCCCCTCAGGCCCCCGACCCGGATTCCAAGCGCGCGTGATTCCTGACTCCTTTAAACGCGATTTGCTCAATCGCATCGATATCGTCGAAATCATTCAGCGCCACATGCAGCTGAAAAAGGCGGGTGCCAATTTCAGCGCCTGCTGCCCTTTTCACAACGAAAAATCGCCCTCGTTCACGGTCAGCCCGTCCAAGCAGTTCTATCACTGCTTCGGCTGCGGCGCGCACGGCGACGCCATCGGATTCCTGATGGAGTATTCCGGCCTGGGCTATATCGAGGCGATCAAGGAGTTGGCGGCGGGTGCGGGTATGGCCATGCCCGAATTCGAGCAGCGCTTCGGCAAGAAAAAGGAAGAATCCGGCCCGGACCTGTACGAGATGATGCAGCGCGCGATGCAATACTACCGCGAACAGTTGAAGGCATCGCCGCACGCGATCGAGTATCTCAAGCGGCGCGGTTTGTCGGGCCGGATAGCGGCCCACTTCGGCGTGGGCTATGCGCCCGACGGTTGGCAAAATCTGCAATCGGTGTTCCCGGATTACGCTGACAAGAGCCTCAAAGAGGTGGGGTTGGTGATCGAGAACGACGCGGGCAAGCGCTACGACCGCTTCCGCGACCGCATCATGTTTCCCATCATCAACCAACGTGGTTTCGTCATCGGTTTCGGCGGACGCGTGATCGGCGCGGGCGAGCCGAAATACCTCAATTCACCGGAGACGCCGCTGTTCGAAAAAGGGCGCGAACTCTACGGCCTGCCGCAGGCACGCCAGGCTATACGTGACGCCGGCCGCGTGCTGGTCGTCGAAGGCTATATGGACGTGGTGGCGCTGGCGCAGCACGACGTGGGCTACGCCGTGGCGACGCTGGGCACGGCGACCACGCCCGTGCACGTGCAAAAACTGCTGCGCCAGACTGATGAAGTCGTTTTCAGCTTCGATGGCGATGCGGCGGGCAGAAAAGCCGCCTGGCACGCCCTCGAAGTGAGTCTGCCGGCGACGCTCGACAACAAGACGATACGATTTCTGTTCCTGCCCGAGGGCGAGGACCCGGACAGCTATGTGCGCGCCAACGGCAAGGACGCATTCGAAGAGCTGACCCGGGGCGCCGAACCGCTCTCAACCTACTTGCTCGGACAACTGCGCGCTCGCCTGGACACCAATACCGCCGAGGGCCGCTCACGACTCGTGCACGAGGCCAAGCCCCTGCTCAAGAACGTGGCCGCGCCGGGACTTCAACTTCAGCTCTTGAAGCAAGTGGCGGACATCAGCGGCATGACCCAACAGGAAGTCGAACGCCTGTACGATTTGCGCCGCAGCGCGCCTGCACAAGGCGGCTGGCAACGCCCTGCGCCACCCAAGGTCGCGCGCGCCGCCGTAAAGAGTTTTGAACTGCGCTTGCTTGAATGTGTCCTAGTCAAGCCGGCGCTTGCGTCCGAATTGTCCGCTGACATCATTCGAGGTGAAAACCCGGAGGCCAAGGCCTTGCTTGCACTGGCCGAATACGCGCACGGAAACCCTGATGCAAGCTCTGAAATAATGTTGATCGATCATTTCCGCGGCAGCCCGCACGAAACCCTCCTCAAGCAGGTTCGATCGGAGCTCATGGTTCTGGCACTGTCAACGGAACAGGCTGAAGGCGAATTCCGCGACGCCCTGCCGCGACTGGAACGCCAGCGTGTGCACGAGCAATTGAATGAATTGCAGCGCAAGAGCAAGGCAGGGCCGCTGGACACAGGTGACATTGCGTTGATGAACACGCTGACCAAGCGTCTTGCTGCACTGGATCAGCCGCCGGGCACGAATCGCCCTGTGGTATAATTATCGGCTTTTTTCCAATACTTCACCGACTTAGGACAAGCTCATGGCCGTCAAACAAGCCAAGAAACCCGCCACCGCAAAAGCCAAGGCCGCCAAGCCCAAGCCCGCACACAAGGCGGCGCACAAGTCCGCCTCGCCGCAAAAGAAGAAACCAGCGGCCGGCGCCAAGGCACTGACGAAGAAGAAACCTTTGGCGAAGACGAGACCGTCTGCCAAGACGAAACCTTTGGCCAAGAACAAACCTCTGGCAAAGGGCAAGTCTGCGGCCAAACCGGTAGCGCCCGCCAAGGCAAAGCCGCAAGTAAAAGGCAAAGTTGCTCAGAAGGAGACCGTCGCAGCGAAACCGCAGCAAACTCCCAAGCAAATTGCGAGACAGATCGCCAAGCAGCAGGCGGCGAAGCTCACGGCGAAGCAAAAGGCGGATCTGCGCAAAGGCGAGCAAAAACCGGAAGACGTGGAAGCGCGGCGCACGCGCCTGAAGAACCTGATCAAGCTGGGCAAGGAGCGCGGCTTTCTCACCTACTCCGAAATCAACGATCATTTGCCCGACGATCTGGTGGATGCGGAGCAGATCGAGTCCATTATCACCACTTTCAGCGACATGGGCATCCAGGTCTACGACGCGGCCCCGGATGCGGAAACGCTGCTGATTTCCGAGAACTCCCCCGCGGCCGTTCCCGACGAGGACGCAGAGGAAGAAGCAGAAGCTGCGCTGTCCACGGTCGACCCGGAATTCGGCCGTACCACCGACCCGGTGCGCATGTACATGCGCGAGATGGGCTCGGTCGAACTGCTCACGCGCGAGGGCGAGATCGAAATCGCCAAACGCATCGAAGACGGTCTGAAGCACATGATCCAGGCGATTTCCGCCTGCCCGACCACCATCGCAGAAATCCTCGCGCTCGCTGCCAAGGTGTCACGCGACGAAATGCGCATCGACGAACTGGTCGACGGGCTCATCGACCCGAACGCCAAGGACGAGCCCGCGGCCGAACTCAGCGAGGAGACTGTTGAGGAAGCAGAAGAGGAGGAAGAACTCGACGAAGAGGCCCAAAACGCCGCCATCTCTGCGAGCTTGCAGCAGCTAAAGGAAGATTCGCTCGCGCGCTTCAGCGTCGTCCACCGCCTGTTCGAGCGCAAGAAATCGGCTCTGGCCAAGCACGGATCGCGCAGCAAGGAGTACCTCAAGATCCGCGACAAGATCTGGGGCGAATTGATGAACATCCGCTTCTCGGCACGCATCGTAGAGCGTCTGTGCGACGCCTTGCGCGGTCTGGTGGAGGAGACCCGCAGGCACGAGCGCCACATTCAGCAGTTGTGCGTGACCAAGAGCAATATGCCGCGGCCGCACTTCATCAAGGTATTTCCCGGCAATGAAACCAACCTGCGCTGGGTCGGCAACGAGATAAACGCACGCCATACCTACAGCAACCTGCTCGCGCGTCACCAGCCGGCGATCATGGAAAACCAGCAAAAGCTGCTGGACCTGCAGGCGAAGATCGGCATTCCGCTCAAGGAACTCAAGGAAATAAACAAACAGATGTCCACGGGCGAGGCCAAAGCGCGCCGGGCCAAGCGCGAGATGACCGAAGCCAACCTGCGCCTGGTGATTTCGATCGCCAAGAAATACACCAATCGCGGCCTGCAGTTCCTCGACCTGATCCAGGAAGGCAACATCGGACTGATGAAGGCGGTGGACAAGTTCGAATACCGTCGCGGCTACAAGTTCTCGACCTACGCCACCTGGTGGATACGCCAGGCGATCACGCGTTCGATCGCCGACCAGGCGCGCACCATCCGCATTCCGGTGCACATGATCGAGACCATCAACAAGATGAACCGCATCTCGCGCCAGATCCTGCAGGAAACCGGGCAGGAGCCCGATCCGGCGACGCTGGCGTTGAAGATGGAAATGCCCGAAGACAAGATCCGCAAAATCTTGAAGATCTCGAAGGAGCCGATCTCGATGGAAACGCCGATCGGCGACGACGACGATTCGCACCTGGGCGATTTCATCGAAGACGCGGCCACCATGGCGCCAGTCGATGCCGCTGTCTACGGCTCGTTGCGCGACGCGACCAAGGACGTGCTGGATTCGCTCACGCCGCGCGAGGCCAAGGTGCTGCGCATGCGCTTCGGCATCGAAATGAATACGGACCACACCCTGGAAGAGGTCGGCAAGCAGTTCGACGTCACGCGCGAGCGCATCCGTCAGATAGAGGCGAAAGCGCTGCGCAAGCTGCGCCACCCCTCACGCTCCGAGCAGCTGCGCAGTTTCCTGGATAATGAAGCCTGAAGGGATTGAAATCCCGCTTAGTGGCAGGGATTGTTAAGCGTTTATTTTTCCCGTAGGGCCTATAGCTCAGTTGGTTAGAGCAGAGGACTCATAATCCTTTGGTCCCTGGTTCGAGTCCAGGTGGGCCCACCAAATCTAGCACTCTGGCGGTAGTGATTACTGAAACTGCTAAATATTAGCCTTACCGCTAAATATCTTGAGTATCCGCATTCACGGCTGATCCCAGCGCCACATACTGTGCCGCAGATTACGGCCCCGCTCTGGATGCCGAAGGTAACGCGATGCGCACATTCGTACTGATGATATTGCTGGCGGTTGCAGGTAATTGCGAGGCGGCGGACTGGGCAGACTGGCTGGTGCGCGGAAACACCTTCGGGGAATGGTTTGTCGTCGACCGGCAGGCGCATGTCACCGAATATGCAAATACCGCTACCATTCGCAATGTAAACAACACCACGCGAATGTGGGATATAGCCGACTTCACCACGGAAAAGCACGCGGGTTCGGTCAACGCGACGTCGCTAAGGATGGAACGGGAGTACGACTGCGGACGACAGCAGATCCGGATAATCTATATTGCCCGATACTCAGGAAACATGGGTGAAGGCAATATTCTCGGCAGCGATGCCACGGTCAGCAATTGGCGGCCGGTCCTGTTGGGCACCATAGGCGAGAGGTTGTGGCGCATCGCCTGCGGCAGGCGCTAAGGGGCAGTGGTTCGTGTTGCAGGACTGCTGTTTGCAGCCCTGCTCAATTGCCGTCCTCGGGGTGATGGAAAATTAGAATTGGTCGGCCCACCAAATGTTTAAGCTGCGTTTTAAAAGCGACATGCGATCCGAACGTTCAGCACGGCCGGCGTCAAAAACCGCGGCGCGCTCATTCAGCCAGCAAACGCGATGGGGTAAGTTCGCTTGTCTCGCGCTTACTCTCGCTCTTGCTCTGGTCGCAGTGCAATGCGTCAGGATGGGACTCGCGGGAATCCAGGTTCAGTCGGCGCAAAACGAGGTGGAAACCTGGACACCTGCCTCGCGCAAACCCGGCATGGCGCAGGTGCGTCGCGCCGCACAATACTTCTCGGACAGCCTTGAATACGTTCCCGCGAACCCCTGGTCCCTTGAAGGCTTGGGCGCAATGGATCTGGCAAGGATGCGCGTTTCAACCATCCCGCGCGAAGCCCTGGCTGTTACGCGCAGTGCACACGCGCGATTTCGCCAGGCCCTATTGCTTCGACCGACCTCGCCCTTCCTGTGGGCAAACCTTGCGCTGACCAAGCTCTACGTCAACGAATTCGACGAAGAAATGTTCACTGCGCTGCGGCATGCGGACGAACTGGGACCATGGGAGCCGACGGTTCAGCAAACCATCGTTTTTGTGGGACTTGCGGCTTGGCAAGACCTGGATCCCGGCCTGCGCCAGGCGATGGAGCGCAGCATCGGGCGCGGGGCGAAGCGCAATACCCGGGAAATCTTCAAAATCGTGCAAAGTTACACGCGTTTAGACCTCGTTTGTGCTATAGAACAATATAAGGCGATTGCGGGTCCCGTCTGCGCGACAACACTGCCGCCCCCCCGGATGGACGAATCGACGAAAAAGGAATAGCGATCATGAGTGCTTTACGAGATACGCATAACATCGCGAGCGCAGTTGCCGCGTGTTGCGTGCTGCTCGCGCTTTCCGCATTTTCGTCTACGGCTTCGGCGCAAGCCAAGTCGGGGGCGAGTGGCTCGAGCTCTGCGGGATCGGTCTGTCAGGGTGGTTACGTTCACGAAGCGAGCGGCCTGATTTCCATCCAGCGACAGGGCGCCAAATTGGCGCCCGCCAAGTCCGGGGAAGTATTTGAAAAAAACGCCGTCTTCCGCACCGGCTCGGGCGAAAAAGCAATCCTGAAGTTCGCCGACGGTCAGGTCGTGGCCTTGGGTTCGAATTCCGCCGTGCGCATAGCACGTTATTGCTTTTTGCCGAATGATCTCGAACAAAGCGCCATGAGCATGGAACTGATAGCGGGCCAGATACGGATCATCGCCGGACTCATCGGCGTGTCCAACCCCCGCAATTTGCACATCGCAGTGGGTGAGTCGATGCTGAGAATCCAGAAGACCGGCGGCGCCGATTTCATCGTATCGGTCAATCCGGATCCGAAGGAGGCCGGCTACGCAGTGGTTCAGAACGGCGAAATTTCGGTGAGCACGCCCTTTGGCCCGATCGTCAGGATCGCCACGGGCCAGTACGCTCCATGGCAGTCGGGCAGCAGTCCGCCCCTGCCGATACCCTTCGCGGCGGCTCCTGCCGTAGCCCAGGCGGGCATAGGGGAATTACTAGCATACGTATTGCCGAACAACTCGCCCGTCGTCGTCGTCACCGCTGCGCAGACTGCCGCTGCGCTGGCCGCATCCGACCAGGAACGATCCGGCGGGAAGGACGGTCGGCGGCTGGCCGGATATGTGCAGGCGATTTCGAACACGGTAGACATCAAGCCGCAATCCGGCAAGGCAGCGTCCGCGAACGTAGGCTCGACCTTCGAATCGGGCACGACCGTCAGCACCGGCAAAGACGGGCGCGCGGTGCTTCAATTTGCGGACGGTCAAATTGTAATTCTGGGCCCGGACTCGGTTCTCGCCATCGACCAGTATCAATTCGATCCTGCCAACGTCAAAGCGGGCAAATCGACCCTGGCGCTCACCGAAGGCTCGATGCGTTTTGTCGGCGGCGCCATCCAGGCGGAAAACCGCGAAGGGGTCAGTATTTCCATCGGGGCTTCGATCATTGACATCCAGAACAACGGGCCTGCCGATTTCACCATGGTCGCCGATACCAGAAATCAGGAGGTCGGCGTCGCACGCGTGACGCTGGGCGAGATTTCCGTCCATACCCCCTATGGGCCGATCGACAAAATCAAGGTTGGGCAATCGAGTTTGTGGGGCCCCGGGAACGAACCGGTGCCGGTGGCGAGCGCGCTTGCGCTGGTCCAGGCGGCGGTTGCGCTGCAACTCTCGGAGTTGCCGAACAATTCACCCGTCGCAGTCGCAGATGCAGCAGCTGCGTCGGCGGCGGTTGCACAAGCGAATCAGGCACAGGCAGCGGCGAGCGCCGATCCGCAGAACGCACGCCTCGCCGCAGAAGCGAAGGCGGCCACGGAACTGGCCAACCTGGCGAGCAAGGAAGCTACCCTCGCCAGCGAGGCGGTGTCGTCAAAAGTTTTTGCAGCACTGCTGGAAACACTGCCCGCAACAGCGGCAGGTACGGCGCTGGCGCAAGCTGCGACTCCCGCGCCCCCGCCTGCGGTGGTGCCCATCGTTCCTGCGGTCACACCCGGCGCAGGGGGCGGCAGCACACAAAGCGGGGGTAGCGCATCTTAAGTGCTGACAACAGCGCGACTTTGCGCCAAACCCGGTAGCGCAGGCCGCCGGGCCTAGCCATTTTTCGGGGTAGCCGTGCACCGAAGAACCGACGGCAGCCGATGGCTCTTCGCCGTCTATCTGGCATTGCTCGTCTGGGCACCCGTTCCCCTCGGCAGCAACCGTTCGTGGTCAGGGGCATTGCTCGCGCTGTGGGCATTAGCGCTTGGGGTGTGGTGGCTCACAGGCTTTATCCGAGGCAAATATTCTTACCCGCTCATATTGCGGGAATCCTGGCCGATGCTGTCGTGCGGGCTGCTGTGGCTGGTATACGTCTGGCTGCAACTTCTGCCCTTGCCCATCGAAATCCTGCAGCTGATCTCGCCACAGGCAGCACGCTGGCATATCGCCGCTGCCGCTCCCGCCGCAGTGGGCATGGTGCCACTATCACTCGACGTTTACGCGACGCTCGAGGGCGCCTGTAAAAGCACAGCCTACATCGCGTTCTTTGCATTGAGCCTGGTTCTGTTGCGAGATCGCGACCGAATTCGCTACACCGCCTATACCCTAATCGCATCCGGTGTACTGCAAGCCTTGTACGGCGGCATGACCAGCCTGCAAAGCCTGGGCGACGTGGCTACCGGCACTTTCGTCAATCGCAATCACTATGCCGGTTATCTCACCATGTGCCTGTCCGTGGGCGTCGGCGTGCTCATTGCGAGCCTTTCCGGCGAAGAGAACCAAACCTGGGGCCGGTTCTTTCGCAACATGTTGCAATGGGTCATTACTCCGAAAATGGCGCTGCGGCTGGGGCTGGTGGTCATGGTGGTCGCGTTGGTGCTGACGCGCTCGCGCATGGGCAACAGTTCGTTTTTCATCAGCATGTTGATTACCGGAGCCATCGGCCTGCTGCTGGCGAAACGTGCCACGAAGTCCATGGTCATCCTGCTCATCAGCCTGGTCGCAATCGACGTGTTCGTCGTCGGTACCTATTTCGGTACGCGGCGCGTGGTCGAGAGGATTTCACAGACCACGGCGCAAACCGAGGACCGGGACGAAGTCGCCGGCTACGCACTAAACATGTGGAAAGACTACCCCGTGTTCGGTTCGGGGCTGGGTTCATTTGCAGCGGTATTTCCGCGCTACAGTGAGGACGGAACGCCCGCGTCCTACACCTATGCGCACAACGACTATCTGCAGTTCGGCACCGAGACCGGCGCGCTCGGATTGTCGCTGCTCGGGTTGATGGTCGCGATGTCGTTCGCGGCGGCATTGCGCGCGCAGTACCTGCGCCGAGATCCCTTGATGCGCGGCCTGTCCTTCGCATCCATCATGGGCATCATTGCCTTGATGATGCACAGCGCCGTGGATTTCAACCTGCAGATCCCGTCAAACGCGATGACATTCATGCTGATCCTGGCGTTTGCGTGGATATCCCTCTATCACGACAGAGCCGAAGCGTGACCTCAGCGCAGGTCAAGCGCGGATGGTTGCCGCGCAGGGCATTTGTCGAATGGTCGCTGCTGTCGGTCCTGCTGTCGGCGCTGGCGATCGCTCTGGGTACCGCGGTCGGGCTGGGACGCGTCGATCTCGTTCTATATGACACGCTGCAATCCCTGCGCAGCCGCCCCGCGCCCGACGACATTGTGATCGTTGCGATCGACGACGAGAGCGTCGCCGCCATCGGCCGCTGGCCCTGGCGCAGAGCTGTTCTCGCGACCCTGGTCGATCGCATAGCGGCAACGCATCCGCGCGCGATCGGCGTCGACGTCATCCTGTCCGAGCGCGACGACCGCGACCCAAAGGGCGACGCGACGCTTGCCGCCGTTCTGAAAACATCACCCGGCGTGGTGTTGCCGGTGGCGGCGCAGGCCCGTGGTGGTCCGGTTCCGCAGATGCTCCTCCCGGTGCAAGCCTTCCTCGACGCGGGTGTGCGCCTCGCCCATGTGCACGTCGAACCGGATAGCGACGGCGCGGTTCGCAGTATTTTTTTGCGGGAAGGAGTTGCCGCGAAACAATGGCCGGCATTCAGCCTGGCGCTGGGCGGCGCCGTGCTCGAACAGCAAGCTTTGCCCGGAGAACGCCTTGCGTCGGGCCCGGGGCAGGCGGACACATGGCTGCGCGACTACCGCGTGCACATCGGATTCGCAGGACCCCCCGGCACGATCAAGCGCGTGCCCGCACTCGCGCTGCTCACGAGCACGAAAGAAGGCACAGCGCTGGCAGGCAAGTACGTGCTCGTCGGCGCCACGGCCACCGGGCTGGGCGATGCCTACCCCACGCCGGTGACCGGCCACTCCGAGCTGATGCCCGGGGTGGAAGTGCAGGCGCAGGCGCTCAACGCCCTGCTGCGCGGGCGCACCACCGTGTTTGCGTCTCCCGCCGCGAACGCGCTGTTCACCTTCGTCCCCGTGGCTACGGCGCTGGTCGGCTTCGTCACGCTGGCACCGCAGCTGGTGCTGTTTCTGGTGGCCGCGCTCCTCGCCGCCACCCTCGCGGCATCGGCAACGCTGCTCGCCTACGCACAGGTCTGGTTCCCGCCCGCAGCCGCAGTGCTGATTCTCGTCGTGGCCTACCCGCTGTGGAGCTGGCGCAGGCTTGAAGCGGTGGTGCACTTTCTCGGCGACCAGTTCGAGCAACTGGAGCGCGAGCCGGCAATCGTGCCCGAAGCGTCGACGCCACAGGCGGCGCAATTCTCCGATGTGTTGGGCCGGCAGATCGCGGCAGTGCGCAATGCCGCCGGGCGCTTGCGCGAAGCGCGGCGTTTCATTGCCGACAGCCTGGACAGCCTTCCCGTCGCAACCCTGGTCACCGACACCGACGAGCGCGTACTGATCGCGAACCGCCTTGCCGCCGGGCTGTTCGCTGCAGGGGCGCGCGAGGCATTACACGGCCAGGACTTGGTTTCGATGTTCCAGCAGCTCGCGCCGGAGGAGATGTCGCTTTGGGAAGATGCGCGGCGCGCGCTGCGCGAGAAGAACCACGCCGAAATCGAATTCAAGGACGGGCGAGGCCGCAGTCTTCAGTTGCACGGTGCGCCTACGCTGAACAGCGAGAATCAAACAGTCGGCCTCATCGTTACGCTGGTAGACCTGACGGCGATCCGCGAAGCACAGCGCCGTCGCGACGAAGCGCTCGCATTCCTGAGCCACGACATCCGCTCGCCGCAGGCATCGATCCTTGCGGTGGTCGAACTGCACGGCCTCGATCCGCAGAATCATCCGGCCGCAACCGCGCTCGAGAAAATCGAAGACTATGCGCGCTCGACCATCGCGCTGGCGGACCAGTTCGTGCAACTCTCGCGCGTCGAGACCCAGACGGTTCAGCTGGCCGATTGCGATATGGGCGAAATCGCGCGCGACGCAGTCGAATCAGTCAAAGCGCAGGCCGAAGCGAAATCCATCCGTGTCGATTTCTCTGGCAGCGGCGCGGCGCCGGTGCGCGCGGAGCGCGGGCTGCTGGTGCGCGCAATCGTGAATCTCTGCAACAATGCGGTAAAGTACAGCCCGCGGGATACGACCATCCTGGTATCGGTTGCCGTCGAAAAGAACGAGGTGCGCTGCACCGTGCGCGATCAGGGATACGGCATCAGCGAAAAAGACCAGAAGCGCCTGTTCGAGCGGTTTGCGCGTTTTTCCACCAAGGGCCAGCCGCAGGAAAAAGGCATAGGGCTCGGACTCGCTTTCGTGAAAACCGTGGTCGAGCGCCATGACGGCCGCATGAGCGTGTCGAGCAAACCCGGCGCCGGCTCGGAATTCGGCTTTGTGTTGCCTCTGGCCGGTGCAGCGGGATGATGGCGCTATTGTCGGGAGAGATCGATTAATGCGGAACCTCGGTTTGCGAAATTTTGTGCACCTCGTCATGCTGCTGACGACACTTCTTGCGTTTGCGCCGGCCGGCCGTGCAGCGTCGGATCCGGGCAGCCCCGATTTTGTAGTGACCGTCAAGCAGGGCGACACGCTTACGGGTTTGGCCCAGCAATGGCTGGCCGACCCGAAGCGCTGGCCCGAGCTGCAGCGGCACAACAAGATCGAAGACCCCAAACGGCTGGCGCCCGGCAGCACGCTTGCGATACCGGCGTCTTTGTTGCGCGAAAAACCGGCCGAGGTGAAGGTCATCAGCGTAAGCGGAAAAGCGCGCAAATCGGATATCACCCTGATTGAAGCGGGCGACCGTCTGCGCGAAGGGGAGACGATCAAGACAGAGGAAAACGGCTATGTGACCATCCAGCTGGTCGATGGATCGACCCTGCGCCTGCAATCGCGCAGCGACCTCAAGCTGGAGCGCGTAAGGCGGCTGCCCGGATCGGATGCCACGGAAACGCGGATTCAATTGCCATCCGGGCAGGCCGAAGTCAAATTCAATCCCGGCGCGGCGAAAGCGTCCCGCTTCGAAATCCGCACCGGCTTTGCGTCTGCGGCAGTGCGCGGCACCGAATTCAGGGTAGGCGCCGACGCGCGCGGCACGCGCAGCGAAGTGACCGAAGGCACCATCGCCTTCGCCGGATTGCAGCCGAACGCAGGCTCCGACCAGTCGCTAGCAGCGGTGCCGATTCCGGAGGGATTCGGCTCTATCGTCGACGAGAGCCGCAAACCCATAGCACCGGTGCGCCTGCTTGCGGCGCCCGCGCTGCCGAAAGAACCGGTGTTTCAAAAAGCCCCCGCCCTGAGTCTGGGCTTCCCGGCGCTGGAGGGCGCCGTCAGCTATCGCGCCTGGCTCGCCGCGGATGCCAAGTTTCAGCAAATATTCGGCGAAGCCGTGCTGTCCCAGCCGGAAGTGAACTTCTCCGGTCTCAAAGCAGGCAGTTATGTGCTGAAAGTCCGAGCGATCGACAAATACGGCCTGGAAGGCCGCGACGCCATGGTTCTCGTCGGCATCCTGCCCGACAAACCGGTTGGTTTGCAGAGATCGGGCACGCCCGCTTCGGTCAAAACACCGTAAAGAACAAGGCTATTGCCGCGCCTGCGCGCAGTTGCGACGCGCGTCAGGCGCCTTTGGGCAGCACCCCGCCGACGCGCGACTTGGACAGTACCTGCGCGACTGCCTGCAGTAGATCGTCACGCCGCAGCGGCTTGGTCAGGTAGCGCGCCGCGCCGGCGTTGGCCGCCGCCATTTCTGTTTCTTCGTCGGTTCTCGAAGTCAGCATGATGGTCGGCACGCGCGCGACGCGCGGGTCGGTCTTCATCGCGCCCAGGAATTCGAGCCCGTCCATATAGGGCATGTTGACATCGCAGATCAGCAGATCAGGCGGCGATTCAAGCATCACCCGCCCACCTTCGACCGCATCTTCAAAAGCGTGCACCTCGTAACCGGCCTGTTGCAGATGGATGCGGACAAGACTGCGTATCGCTTCGTTGTCGTCGAAGACGAATATGAGGGCTTTCCGGTCTGGTTCGGTCATGGCGACGCTAAAGTATACTGTCTGTCATCATAGTATATTCCAGCGGACTTCCGCCTCTCAGGTATCGTTGATCCAGCGTGCGAGCCGCGCATTGCGCGCCGTGTTCGCCGCGAGCTGCGGGCCTGAAAGGCTCAGGTCCCGCGCACTCGCCGCATAGCGGCGAACGAGGTCGCGCAGCCGGACAGCGTAATAAAGATTGGTACTCGCCGATTGTTCCGAAATGCCGTAAATGGCCGCCAGTTCGGCGCGCGGCACGAATATTCGTTTCCAGAGCATTGCGATTTTCGCCGGCCAGCCGATCGGGCTCTGCAGCGCCGTGAGATTTGGCGCGAAGCGCAGTTCGTAAGAAATCTCTGCAAAGCTCGCCAGTTGCTCCAGCGCGTCGGCCAGCCGTTCCGGATCGAGCGTATCGTCGCCGATTGCGGCCGGTGCGTCCGCCGGTACGGACGCGCCCCCGTGGTCGCGTGCGAGCCGCAGTGCCGCCGCAACACCGCGCCTCCAGCCGTGGCGTCGGCCCTGTTCGACCACCACTTTCCAGTCAAGCGCCGGGTAGGCGCGCAGAATTTCCGCGATGTCGCACAGTGCGCGAAAGTCCAGTGCGAACAGATGGTGATTCGCAAGGTGGGCGCAGACGTGCAACAGCAAGAATTCGGGCGACATGACCCGCGCGTCCGCATCGCCGAGCTTCACCGCCACGGCGCTGTCCCAGATGGCTTCGATGGGCGGGGTGTAGTGTTCGCCCGGCGTGCCCAGCGTCCAGTGCACCTCGACCAGAATATTCAAGCGGCGATGCGTCAGCTTGATCTCGTATCCGTTCGGCAGGGATGGTTCCCGCTCATAATCCAATGTCGCAAGCACCGCGATTGCATCCTCCACCTGCGGCTGCGGAACCAGAATATCCAGATCCCCCATCGGCCGCAGGCTGATATCGCGATACACAAGTTCGGCGAGATGCAATCCCTTGAGCGCGATGAGGGGTATGTTCTGTTCGCGCAGAGCCCGCGCGATCTGCTGGAACTGGCCGAAATTGCGCAAATTGTCCAGGGCCGTGGCCCGGCGCGCTGCCTCCAGGTCGCGTTGCACCGACTCAGGAAGAACTGCAAGCGCATTCCCGGCGCGCAAAGCGCGCTGCAGCAGCGGTGCGACGTTGTGCCGCAGCGCAAGCGCGAACACGGCGTCCCAGTCCTGCGGCGACAGTTCACGCGCGCGTACAGCCACTTCCGGCCCGGCGGCAGCTTGAAGAAATCCGAGCAGGGCGCGAGCGCTGGCACTCAGGCGTTCGGCCCGCTGTCGTTCGACCCGCAAATGTTCGACCCCGATCGAGGCACTATGCATGTTCACGAATTGTCCCGCTGCGCGCTTGCTGCAGCGCAGGTAGTAGAATGATCACTTGGATTCAGGATACAGGCAACATGGCAAACAAGCTTGCAAGGGAACTGCCGCAACTCAACACACGCGTACGCGTACCGGAACGCGTGCTGATGCGCCTGGTGGGTGAAGAGTTGGTGTTGTTGAACCTGGATGCGGAAAGCTATTACGGATTGAATCCGGTCGGCGCGCGCCTGATGCAACTTGCCGAGAGCACGGCAACGCTGGAGGAAATCGTCGAGCGCATGCTGACCGAATTCGAGGTGGAGCGCGAACAGCTCCAGGCAGACGTGAGGTCGGTGGCCGCGGATCTGATCGCGTCCGGGCTGCTGGAGGAAGAGGCCGCACCGTGAGACAACTGCGAAAATTTTTCGCCCTGAATCCGGCCGGGCGTACTATCGTCCTGCACAGTTTTCTTCTGCTGCCCATGGTGGCGTTGTCGCTGCGCGCGTTCGGCATGGCACGTACCCGGGCAATGCTTGGGCGCCTGGGGCCGCGCGCGGACGGCGCCGCCACCGCGCTTGCGCCGCTGGAACTCGCGCGACTGGTTGACGCCGTCGCTGCGCTGCTGCGGGTTCGCTGCCTCGCGCGATCGCTGGCGCTCTGGCAGTTGCTTCGCAATCGCGGCACCTCGACGGAAGTCCGCTTGGGTGTTTCCAAGCTGGCCGACGGCGGCCTGACCGCGCATGCCTGGATCGAATACGAGGGGCTGCCGCTAAACGACCACACGGACGTATTGGAGCGCTACGCCGCCCTGCCTACCCGCGCGACGCAAACCTCCTGCTAAGCGCCGCGGTGGGTTTCCCTGCCAAGCTCCGATGAGTGCAATTGCCGGCATCTGCAATCTCGATGGCCGCCCGGTGGATCGCGCGCGCCTGCAGCGCATGACCGACGCGATCGCGTATCGCGGCCCGGACGGCCTGGGCTGCTGGATCGACGGCGCGACCGGCCTGGGCCATGCGATGCTCCACACCACGGCCGAATCGTTACGCGAAGTGCAGCCGCTATCCGACGTATCGTGCGCGCTTTGCCTGAGCTTTGCAGGGCGCGTGGACAATCGCGACGAATTGCGCGCCGCGCTACGAAGCAAAGGATTGGCGCTAATAGCCGATACCGATGCCGAACTCGTCCTGCGCGCCTACCAATGCTGGGGTGAAGACTGTCCGCAACGCATCCTGGGCGACTTCGCCTTCGCGGTCTGGGATGGTCGCAAGCGCACACTTTTCTGCGCCCGCGACGTGTTGGGCGTCAGGCCGTTCTATTACTACGCCGACCAGCGCAGTTTCATTTTTGGATCGGAACTGCAGCAACTCTTCAAAGGCGCCGACATTCCGTGCGAGCCGAACGAAGGCATGATAGGCGAATACCTGGCCGACTCGATTACCAGCCGCGAGGAGACTTTATATCAAGGCATTCTGCGCCTGCCGCCCGCGCACTGCCTGCGCGTGCAGGATGGAAAACTGCAAACAAGGCGCTACTGGGACGCCGATCCAGCTCGCGCGATCCGCTATCGCAACGACGCGGAGTATGCCGAGCATTTCCTGGAAATCTTCACCGAGGCCGTGTGCTGCCGCTTGCGCAGCCAGGGCGGCGTCGGCTCGGACTTGAGCGGCGGGCTGGACTCCTCCTCCGTGGTGAGCCTGATCATGTCGCTGCAGCACGAAGGCAAAATTGCGAACAGGGATATAGAAGCCTATTCGCTGGTATTTCCCGGATTGGCCTGCGACGAAAGCGGCTACATCGAGGACGTGGTCCGCAAGTCGGGCGTCAAGGTCAACTACCTGCGTTCCTATGAGCCGGACGCATCCTGCCACGAGGCGTATGTGCGGCAACATCGGGATTTTCCCGCCTATCCCGGCAGCTATATGTGGAATGCCATCCGATACCTGGCACGTGAGCGAAATATTCGCGTCATGCTCACCGGTGCCGGGGGCGACGATTGGCTGAGCGGCAGCGATATTGGATACGCCGAGCTTTTGCATCGCTTCAAAATACTGCAATTATTCCGCCACGCTCGCCGCGACGCGCAACCACCAGGGAACGGGGATACCATCGCCACCTTGCTCTTTGAGCTGAGAAGCGACTATCTCCACCTGCTTTCGCCCAAGGCGCTTCTGCTGGTTCGCTGGGCGCTCAGGCGCAAAGGGGTCCCGAACTGGATCAACCCGCAATTTGCACGCCGAATACATTTGCGCGAGCGGCTGCAGCGCAAACCCGATTTGCACCAATTTTCCGGCAACACGCAGCGCGATCAGTACCGCTGGCTAAACAGCGGTTACCTGGTTCACTCTTTGGAATATGACGACCGATCGGCGGCAGAATCCAATTTCGAAGCGCGCCACCCCTTCCATGACCGGCGCATCATCGAATTTTGCCTTGCGCTGCCTCAAGAGCAGCTTTGGCGCAAGGATCAGCTCAAATACCTGCTTCGCCAGACCATGCGCGCATTGTTGCCCGAAAGTGTCGTCCAGCGCTTGAGCAAGGCGGAGTTTTCCCATGCCTGGGCCAGGGCCTTCCTCGCGCAAGGCGGAGTATCCTTGCTCGACTCGCTAGGCATTTACTCGAAAGACTGGTTGGTCCCCGGCCAGGTCCGTGCGACCTATCGGCGCATGCTGGAACTCTACGCCCAGGGTAACGAAGAATATTCGGACTACACCCACCAGCCCTGGAGGGTATATGGCATCGATCTTTGGTATAAAATGTTTTTGCTAGATCGGGCGTGATGATCGCGCTAAAGGTCGACACGTATAACCGCCGCGCTCGAGGATGAGGCAGGTTCGGGCCGCAAGGAGAAGACCATGAAACAGCACCAAGGCGACAAGATGATTCCGGATTCCGACAGTCAGGCGCAGGCCGAAACAAAAGCTGCCTCCAAGAAGCCTTATATTGCTCCGGTGCTCGTCGAATACGGCAACATCGCAAAACTCACGCAGGGAACCTTCACGCGAAATAACGACGGCGGCGTCAATACGTTCCAACAGATGGGAAAGTGTTTGTGAACCACCGGGCATGCACGCTTCATCGCAAAGGAGAGCGGCTTGTCCCTGGTCGTAGATGAGCACCGCCAATACCTCGAAGACCGCGTGCGCGTCTCGGCATTTCGCCAGGCGATCAATGAAACCGTAAAACCGGGCGACGTCGTTCTGGACCTCGGTTCCGGCACGGGCATCCTCGGCTTGCTGGCCTGCCAGGCGGGCGCAAAGCACGTCTATTCAATCGACGGCGGCGGCATGGCGCAACTGGCACGGGATATCGCGCTTGCCAACCGCTTCGAGGACCGCATCACCGTCATCAAGGGCATGTCCACGCGGACGGTCCTGCCCGAACTGGTGGACGTGGTCGTTGCCGATCAAATCGGGCGCTTCGGCTTCGAAGCAGGTGTGCTCGAATTTTTTGCCGACGCAAAGCGCCGCTTCCTGAAACCCTCGGGCATATCGATACCCGCGCGCATCGATCTGTGGGTGGCGCCGGTCGAGCATAGCGCGCAATGGAAGAGAGTCGACTTCTGGAGCCATCGCCCGGCCGGATTCGGCTTCGAACCCGCACGTAAGATTGCCGAAAATACCGGCTACCCGGTTCAACTTCAGGCGAAACAACTGCTCGGCGATCCGGTGAACGCAGTCTCGCTCGATGCACTCGCACACGGCGCAACGCCGATCGCATTTTCCAAGACCATCCAGATTAGCCGCGCCGGAACGCTGCACGGAATAGGCGGCTGGTTTTCCGCACAATTGTCGGCGAACGTGGAAATGACCAATTCGCCCCTGGCCAAGCGACGGATCAAACGCCGCAACGTGTTTTTCCCGATTGCCCGGCCGGTCGCAGTTGCGAGCGGCGACAGCGTGCAGCTGTCATTTTCGATACTTCCACAGGACACGATCGTCACCTGGAAAGTCGAAGTCTACTCGTCCAAGGGTGCAGAACAGGGCACGAACCCGGTCGCCCGCTTCACCCATTCCACCCTCAAGGGCATGCTGATCAGCCGGGAAGACCTGGTGCATACCAACCCGGATTCCATACCCGTGATGTCCATCTGGGGCAAAGCGAGGCAGACCGTTCTGGAACTGTGCGACGGCAAACGCACGCTCAGGCAGATCGAGGACGGCGTACTGCTTGAACATCCGGACCTGTTCCCGACGCGGACCGAAGCTGCGGTTTTTGCCGCAGAGGTCATCACCCGCTACGGTGAGTAGACGTCGCGATGCGCCAACACCAGCGCTATCGCGTGTGCGGAATGCAGATCAGCAGCAGTATTCCGTTTCCGGAATTGCGCGCGCTGCCCAAGGACAAGGAAGCGAATTGCCCCGACATGGAGTTCGAGATCGGGGGCGACATTTCGCTTCACGATAGCGGTCAGGTCGTCATGATTACCGAAGAACCCGATGGCACACCCTGGATGACCTGCACCAGAACCCCGCACGGATACCGCCTGCGCTTTACGAACATCGCCGACTTCCTGGTCGACCCCTCCGGCAGGCGCGTCAGTTGTGTCGCACCACCCGGGACGCCGCCCGAGACCATCAGGCACCTGTTTCTCGATCAGGTCATCCCGCCCTTGCTGAATCTGCGCGGCGCGGAGGCGCTGCACGCATCCGCAATTGCAAGCGCACACGGCGCCTGTGCGTTCATCGGCATGTCCGGCCAGGGGAAATCCACCCTGGCCTCGGCTTTTCATGTGATCGGCCATCCGATACTTTGCGACGACTGCCTGGTGCTGAAGGACGATCCCGATTCGATCCTGGTTCAGCCCGCCTACCCCGGACTGCGCCTTTGGGATGACAGCCGCGGGGAATTTTTCGGGAACCGGCGATCGACGCTGCCGGTATCGCACTACAACGACAAACGCCGCATTTCCACGCACGCCTCCGACTCCGCGAACAGCGACTGTCTTCCGCTGCGCCGCATCTACTCCCTGTTCAGGCGTGAAGCAGGCGGGTCCGCCGTGCAACCCAAGATAGAACCGCTTTCGATCAGGGACGCGCTGGTGGAATTGATCTCCTATACTTTTCGCCTCGACCTGACCGATCAAACCATGATCCTGAGGCAGATGCGCGTGCTGGAGCGCGTTGCGAGGGAAGTACCGGTCAGGCGCCTGCACCTGCCCGACGACCTGGGCTTGCTCCCGGAAGTACGCGCGTTGATCCTGCAGGACCTTGGACAAGACTGAGACCCGACTATGCGACTGGCCGTTTCAGAGGAAGTGGTACTACGCGATCTCGCAGGTGAAGCGATATTGCTGGACATGAACACGAACACCTATTTCGGCCTCAATGCAGTCGGAACGCGCGTCTGGCATCTGCTCGCCGAGCATCAGTCGACCGAAACCATCATCCCGCTGCTGTTGCAGGAGTTTGAGGTGAAAGAGCACCGGTTCAGATTGGACCTCGACAGATTGGTGCAGCAACTACTGGAAAAGAAGCTGCTCATCGAAATCGACAAACCGGCCTGAAGGGCGGCGCATGGACATCGACCGCAAAGCCCGCGCCGCGCTCAAGCGCCAGGAACCGAAGATCCTGTGGTTCACCGGTCTGTCCGGTGCCGGCAAATCGACCGTCGCCAACCTCGTCGACGCGCGCCTGCACGCTCTCGGCAAACACACCTACCTCCTCGACGGCGACAATATCCGGCTCGGCCTGAACCGGGATCTCGGCTACTCCGATACCGACCGCGTGGAAAACATACGCCGGATTGCCGAGGTCGCCGCACTGATGGCCGACGCCGGTTTGATTGCGCTGGTCGCATTCATTTCGCCGTTTCGCCGCGAACGCACGATGGCGCGCGGACTGGTAGGGCCGGGTGAGTTCGTGGAAATATTCATCGACACGCCGATAGCGGTCGCCGAGGCGCGCGATCCGAAGGGCTTGTACAAAAAGGCCCGGGCCGGTCAACTCAAGGATTTCACCGGCATCGACTCCCCCTACGAACCCCCGCAAGCACCGGAAATCCGCATCGATACGACGCTGACCTCCGCAGAGGACGCAGCAGAGCAGATTGTCGGCTTCCTGAAACTGCCCGGCTAGGCAACACGCCCGGCCGGCTGCTGGACTTCGGACTGTCGGATACCCGACAGTACTGTCCCATCATCCGACGATCTCATGGCCGACGAGCGCGGTTCGCGAGCGATGTGCTGCCCCTGTTCAGGGACCTCGGATCGAGCAGCATATGATTCTCATCTGGCGCAATGCAAAAACTTTGTTAAATGCAGCACTTTTTAGCGTTTTTTGCGCCCAGAACATCATGTTTTATCTAGAAAATGCTGGCTACAAGCAGAGGATTGCGTAGACTCTAAGCAAGGGTGTGGCGAGGGGGATTTATCCTGAGTCTACGCCGGTTGGCACGACTTTCGCTTCAGCTGTTACAAATGCACTATCGGACAAGCATATGAGTTCCAAAAAATCAGATAGCCGGGAAGACAAAGATCACGGTCGGAACGACGATCGGGATGACGATCGGGATCATGGCCGGGACGATCACGCTCCAAAGACGGCTCCTGTCGGAACCGATAAAAATGACCATCTGACCGGAACCCCCGGTAGCGACACAATTTTCGGCCTGGGCGGCAACGACAAGATCGACGGCGCCAAAGGCGACGACACCATCGACGGAGGCGCCGGCAACGACAAAATCGAAGGCGGCAAGGGCGATGACACGATCATCGGCGGCGCCGGCAACGACAAGATCAACGGCGGCGAGGGCAATGACACCATCACCGGCGGCGCCGGCAACGATAAGATCGATGGCGGCAAGGGCCTAGACGTTGCCGTGTACAGCGGCAATTTCCTCGATTACACGCTCACGCCGAGCAAGGACGGTGGTCATAGCGGGGACGATGACGACGACCGCAGCGCGATGACCGTTCACGACATACGCCACGGTTCGCCCGACGGCGTCGATGTGCTGAAGAATGTCGAAATACTGCGGTTCGCCGACGGCGAGTACCGCGATGGCCAATTTTATCCAAACAAACCGAGCGCCAGCGTAAGCGCTGTTAGCGCGCTCAGCGCCGATACCGGGGCCAGCACCAGCGATTTCATCACTTCGCAGGCAACGCAAACGGTTACCGGAACCTACAGCGGCACGCTGCAAGCCGGCAGCCTCATACAAGTATCAGCCGATGGCGGTGCTAACTGGACATCGGCAAGCGTCTCCGGCAGTACCTGGAGCGCGGCGGGCGTAACGCTGGTTTCCGGAACCGGTACTCTGGTTACGCGCATCGTCGACAGTGCCGGCCACACGCTAACAACGGGAGCCAGTCATTCCTACGTGCTGGACACGACCGCTGCGGCGCCGAGTCTGAGCCTTGCATTCGACGACTCCGGCGTAAGCGGAACCGATGCGATCACGAATGCGACTGCCGCAACGCTGTCCGGATTCGCCGAGAACGGTGCCACAGTTCAGCTGTACGACGGCGCGAACCTGCTCGCCTCCGTAGTCGCCGATTCAAACACGGGAGCATGGAGCTACGCAGCGCTAAATCTGGCCAACGGCAGCCACAATTTTGCGGCAGCACAGAAGGACCTTGCGGGAAATCTGAGCGGGTCCTCCAGCGTAAGCACAATGACGGTCGATACCGCGGTCCTGGCACCGAGCTTGAACGCCGTGTTCACGGATTCGGGTGTTAGCAGCGCCGACAAGATCACCAACGCGACCAGCGCAACCCTGTCTGGAACGGCCGAGAAGGGAGCGATGGTTCAGGTGTATGACGGTGTATCGTTTCTCGGCGAAGTGGCGGCAAATCCGGCATCGGGCGCCTGGAGCCTCGACCTTACCGGCTTGACTGCCGGCGTGCACAGCTTCACCGCCACGCAGACCGACCTTGCCGGGAATTCCAGCGGAGCATCGGCGGCCAAAACGATGACGGTGGACACCTCGGCTGCGGCGACGCTGGACGCGCCGATCATGGTCGACGGGACCATCAACGCTAACGAGCAAACGAACGTCTCGATGAGCGGCACCAGCACCGACGTCGAGGCTGGCCGCCCCCTGACCATATCCGTGTCGGATGGATCGACCACGGTAACGGGCACGGCGACGGTTCTTGCGGGCGGGCTGTGGAGCGCGACCGGACTCGACTTGAGCGGTTTGCATGAGGGACTGCTGACGGTCAACGTGAACGGGACCGACCTGGCCGGCAACCTTGCTTACGCCGACACGACGATCACCAAGGACAGCGTCGCGGCAATCACTCTGAGCGCGCCGACCGCGACTGACGGTATCGTCAACGCGCTCGAACAGTCTGTCGTCACGATTAGTGGCACGACCACAGGCGTAGAAGAGGGTATCTGGCTGACGATCTCCGTGACCAACGGAACCGGCAGCGTGACCGGCACGGCCATGGTAGGCGCGGGCGGAGACTGGAGCAGCAATTTCGACCTGACCAGCCTGACCGATGGATCCTTGACAGTAAGCGTGAGCGGAAACGATCACGCGGGCAACACCGCCAACGCATCGGCTGCGCTGATACTGGACACCGTAGCGAACGCCCCGAGCTTGAGCGCCGACTTCGCCGATACTGGCTCTAGCGGCACGGACGCGATTACCTATGCAACTGTCGCGGACCTGTCCGGCAATGCCGAGAATGGGGCCACAGTTAGTGTGTACGACGGTGGAGCACTGCTGGCAACCGTCATCGCCGATGCAAGCACCGGCGCGTGGGCGTACCAAGCGACCGGCCTGGCCGACGGTACCCACGAATTCACCGCCACGCAGACTGACCTCGCAGGAAATACGAGCGCGGTTTCTGCGGCTAGCGCGATGACGGTCGATACTGTCATCTCGACGCCGGAAATCACGGTGTTGTTTGATGATGCAGGAGATAATCCTGAAGTCGATTGGGGTCCTGTTGCCAGCGGAGGGACTACCGATGACACAACGCCGACGCTGTTCGGCGGCATCGTAGACGAAGGCAGCACGGTGACAGTGTATGACGGCTCGACACTGCTGGGCGAGGCAACCGTCGTCTCGGGTCAAGGTCCAGGAGGCCCAGGTGGTCCGGGTCCAGGCTCGGACCCAGGCTCGGACCCAGGCTCGGACCCGACCTGGTCTTGGATTTTTACGTCGCCGGAACTCGCGGAAGGACACCACGACTTTACGGCGATTTCGACCGACCTGGCGGGTAATTCGAGAACCTCCAGCATTTTCAGCGTGGACATCAGCACGATCGTCGAAAATGTTGCGCCCGCACTGACGGACACGCCAGCCACGCTGGATGACGGTACCGAAGACCAGCTCTATACGGTCAGTTCGGAAGACCTGCTTACAGGCTTCACCGACGGAAATAGTGGTGACGTTCTTTCCGTAACCGGCCTTTCTGCCAATCATGGCACGGTAACCAACAACGGCGATGGCACCTACACGATCGCCCCGACTCCGGATTACAACGGCCCAGTCACACTGAGCTACCAGGTGACAGACGGGCACGCCGGTTATTCCCTGCTTACAACGTTGGGCTTTAATTTGACGCCCGCGCCGGATGCCGCGGTGATTGGCGCGCCCACGGTAGCCGGAGTGACAGAAGATGTCGGCGTCGTAAGCGGCAACCTTGTTGCTGCGGGCATCATCCCGATCTCGGATGCGGACGGGGCCGCACAGGAATTCTTCGCGCCCATGACGAATGTGGCAGGGACGCTGGGCACCTTGACCCTCCTCGCCAACGGCAGCTACACGTACACGGTCGACAACAACGCGGTTCAACTTCTGGGTGCCAGCGCCGCTGAAGTAGATACCTTCACCGTAAGTTCCGTTGATGGCACAACCCAGAACGTGAGCTTCACCGTCTACGGGACAAACGATGCGGCAGTAATTGGCGATCCGACACAGGCAACGGTGACCGAAGACGTCACTGTCGACATTGACGGCAACCTGATCGCCAACGGAACCATTTCCGTCAGCGATGTGGACCAGGGCTTCGAGGCGAGCCTCTATAACGCGACCGGGGTCGCCGGCAATCTGGGCACGCTCGTTCTGACCAACCCATTTGGTGGCTACTCCTACTCCGTCGCCAACAGCGATGTGCAATTTCTGGGCGCCGGTGAAACAGCGACAGATACGTTCACGGTAACCTCGGCCGACGGCACGACGAAAACGGTGAACTTCACCATCCAGGGTGCGAACGATGCGCCGACGCTGACCACCTCCTTGCTTCCGGAGTACTTTGTCGACACCGTAGCGAAAGACGGTTTCAATCCCCTGAGCGGCACGCTGACCGCAAACGACGCGGATATAAACGCGACGCACACCTACAGCATAACAAGCGGCGTAGCGGACACCTCACTCGCAGGCTATAACGTCTCTACGTCCAGCGCCTACGGCACGCTTTATCTGAATGGCACGAGTGGAAACTACAAGTTCGAGCCTAACAACACTGCGATAAATTCGCTGCCATTCGGGTCTAATCCGAGCGTCGGTTTTGAATTCACGGTCAGCGACGGCATAAGCGTATCTCCCAGCCAGACCTTGACGATAAATCTTACCGGCGCGAACGATGCGTCGGTGATTGCCGGCCTTACGGGACCGCCGGACTACTCCATAGGAGGAGACCCGGTACGCGTAGCCCCGGTCTTGACATTGAACGATGCGGACAGCGGCGTTGCCAATATTGACTCGGCCACTATTGCGATCAGCGCCGGTTTCCAGCCGGGCGATACATTGGATTACACCCCGCAGGGCGGCATAACCGGCGCCTATGACTCGAATACCGGCGTGTTGAGTTTGACCGGCTCCGGCACACTTGCGGATTACACGGCTGTCCTGCAGTCGGTGAGCTTCAGCGCAGACGCGGTCGGAGGGCGCACCTTCAGTTTCACGGTAAGCGACAACGGCGTAGACAGCATCACCGTCGACACGTCGAGCAAAGCTCTCGACAATCTCGGTACCACCGGTTTTCGGCTCCCGGGAGAACAGGACTTCGACTTCTCCGGATTCTGGGTTAGTTCAGCCGGCGACGTGAACGGCGACGGCTACGCCGACGTGGTCATCGGGGCGCCTTTTGCCGATCCCAATGGGCTGTCATCGTCGGGCACGAGTTATGTGGTATTCGGCCATGGCGGCGACTTTCAAGATTTGCCGCTTTCGAGCGTCGACGTCACCGCAGGCAATGGTTTCCGCATCAACGGCGAAGACAATGCCCTCGCCGGATTTTCTGTGAGCAATGCCGGCGACGTCAACGGCGACGGCATCGGCGATCTGATCATCGGCTCCAGCAGGGCAAGCCCCGGCGGCGTATATTCTGCCGGCGCGAGCTATGTGGTATTCGGCAAAGACGCGGGCTTCGCCGCGGACATTGAGCTTTCCAACCTGCAAAACAGCGATGGGTTCAAGATTTCCGGGGTGGGCATATATGACCGCGCAGGCTATTCGGTAAGCGCGGCGGGCGATGTGAATGGCGACGGTTTTGACGATGTGATTGTCGGAGCGATCAATGCAAGCGCCACCGGCGGCGATCATTATTGGAATTACGGTCCCGGCGCGGCCTATGTGATTTTCGGCAAGGCTGGCGGATCATTCGCCGACATCGATCTTGCCAATTTGGCCCTAGCGGACGGTTTCCGCCTCGACGGCGCCGCGGATGGCGACAGGACCGGCTGCCAGGTGAGTGCGGCCGGAGATATCAACGGCGACGGCTACGCCGATCTGGTCATCGGCGCGTCTCTCGCCAGCGCCAACGGCAAGGCCTATTCAGGCGAAATCTATGTGGTCTTCGGCAAGGGAGCGGGCTTTACCGATATGGCGCTTTCGACCCTGAGCGGCAGCGATGGCTTCCACATATTCGGAGCGGCGGCATATGACTATGCCGGCTATTCTGTGAGCAACGCGGGGGACCTGAACGGTGACGGCTTTGGCGACCTCATCATCGGCACACCCTATGCCACCACGGTTAACGGGCAGAGCGGCGCGGCCTATGTCGTATTCGGCAGCGCCACGGGTACTGCGCACGACGTAGATCTCGCCAATCTCGGCAGCGACGGCTTTCGCATCATGGGCGTCGCGGACGGTGATTTTGCCGGCTACTCGGTCAGCGCGGCCGGGGATGTGAACGGCGACGGCTACGGCGACCTGATCATCGGCGCGCCCTATGCCAAACCGGACGGACAGCCCTCCGGAGAGAGCTATGTGCTGTTCGGAAAGGACTCCGCTTCCACTTTTGGCGAGATCGACCTCGCCCACCTCGACCCCAATGACGGATTCCGCGTATCCGCCGTCGGCAATGGCGACGCATCCGGCTATTCGGTAAGTGCTGCAGGCGATGTGAACGGCGATGGCTTCGACGATATGATCGTAGGCGCCGCGTATGCGTCTCCGCCCGGCACGAACCAGGCCGGAGAAAGCTACGTAATTTTCGGTTCAAAATTCATCACCGGCGCGGACACATTTGTAGGATCGGGCACCGGCACCCCCGGCGCGGAAGTGTTTATCGGCACCAACGGCGATGATGTCATGACGGGTGGCGGCGGCGCGGATGCTTTCTCGGCCGGAGCCGGCAATGACACGATGCATCTGGGCGCACTCGACTCTCCCGACAGCAGCTTCGTCAAAATCAACGGCGGCAGCGGCACCGATACGCTGGTTTTGGACGGCAGCGGCATGGTGCTGGATTTGAACACAGCCGGAATCGGCAGCAGGGTGCAGGGCATAGAGCAAATCGACCTCACCGGCAGCGGTGACAACGAACTGATCCTGAACATCCGCGACGTGCTCAACATCTCGGATACGACCAACCGGCTGTTCGTCAAAGGCGACGCCGGCGACCAGGTCACGTCGACAGGCCAACTTTGGGCGATAGATACTTCTGCCGCCACAGTTACCGATAGCGGTGGCCATGTGTTCGACAGCTACACGCTGCATGGCGATGCCTACAGCCAGGGCATGGCGAACCTGCTGATCGAGCAGGGCGTGACGGTCCTGATAAGCTGAAGCCTTCGCAAATTTTTGCGACGAGCCTCTTTGCTCCGACCCCTGCGCATTACCCTGCGCAGGTTGCCATGTACGCACCGCACCGCTAGACTCGCTGCATTAACCATCGCTGAGACAAGTCTGACTCGGCCCCTGGCTCCGCACTGAAAAAAGCGAATGACCATGAGCGCCATCGCCCCCCCCGACGCCGCAGCAACGCCCAAGTTCGAGCTCAGTTGCTCGCGCCAGTTTCCCGAGTGGCTGGCCGAGCAACAGCTGAGCCTCGCCTTCACCACCTATCAAGCGGGCAAGCTGTTCTTTATCGGGCTGAACTCCAAAGGCCGGTTGTCGGTATTCGAGCGCACCTTCAATCGCTGCATGGGCCTCGCCGGGGACGGGCAGACATTGTGGATGAGCACGATGTATCAGCTGTGGCGGCTGGAGAATGCACTCGCGCCAGGGCAGATGGCTGACGGCCATGACCGCTTCTACATCCCGCGCACCGCCTATACCACGGGCGACCTGGACATCCACGACATCGGCATCGGCAGCGACGGCAAGCCAGTGTTCATCGCCACCCTGTTCGGCTGTGTCGCCACGCTGAGCGAAACCCACAGCATCAAACCGCTATGGAAACCCCCGTTCATTTCGCGGCTCGCCGCCGAGGACCGTTGCCATCTGAACGGCTTGGCCATGTCCGATGGCGTGCCGCGCTACATCAGCGCGGTGAGCAAATCCGATGTCGCCGACGGATGGCGCGACAAGCGCCGCGACGGCGGCGTGGTGATGGACCTCGACAGCGACGAAGTGGTGCTCGGCGGCCTCTCGATGCCGCATTCGCCGCGGCTTGCAGATGGCGTACTCTACCTCGCCGACTCGGGCACAGGGCGCTTCGGCCGCGTCGACCTCCAGAAAGGCGTGTTCGAGGAAATCGCCTTCTGCCCCGGCTATATACGCGGCATGACCATACACAAGAACTATGCGGTGGTGGGCATGTCGCGCCCGAGGCACAACAAGACCTTCTCCGGCCTTGCGCTCGACGACGAACTCAAGCGGCGCGATGCGGAGCCGCGCTGCGGACTGCTGGTGATCGACCTCAGAAGCGGCGACATCGTGCACTGGCTACGCCTCGAAGGTGTGGTCGAGGAACTCTACGATGTAATCGTGCTGCCCGGCGTGGCGCGGCCCATGGCCCTGGGCCTGGTGTCCGACGAAATCCGCCGCATGGTCAGTCTGGAAAACGATTTACCCGCGACGGCGCCAAAGAAAAAGCGTTCAGCGAAATAGCATCCAGGAACCCGTTGCGAATTGACGATTTCAACAGATGTCATTCCGACCGCAGGGAGGAATCTGCTTTTTACACATATAAAAGCAGATTCCTCGGGCTTTGCCCTCGGAATGACAGTTAATTCTTAAATGCGTTTTAAGGGATTCAAATTGTTTGTTCGCGCCTGTCTTGTCGGCTTTCTGCTATCGACCGCGTCATTCGCGCCGACAGCCCTTGCCGATACGCTGGCCGACGCGCTGACCCGCGCCGTTGCGAACCTGCCCGAAGTGCGCGCTGCGCGCGCCAACCAGCGCGCAAGTGTAGAGGCGGCGGCACAGGCGCGCAGCGCCTGGTATCCAAGCGTCGATGCGAGCGTCGGCCGGGGCCGCGAAACCAGCAACAACCCGAGCACACGCATACTCGGCTCCGACCAGACGCTGACGCGGCGAGAGGCCGAACTCAGCCTGTCACAACTCGTCTTCGACGGCGGCGCGACCTCGGGGCAGGTGCGCCGCTTCCAGTCGCGTGCCGACGGTGCCGCCGATCAGCTCGCGAGCGCCGCCGAGAATGCAGGTGCTCGCGTAGCGCAGGCTTATCTGGACGTGATCCGGCTGCGCGAACTGCTAACGATCGCTGCCGGCAACGAAAAACGCCATCAGGAGACGCTTGCGCAGGTGACGCGACTGGCCGATGTCGGCCAGGGCAGGCGCGCCGACGCGCAGCAGGCCGACGCCCGCTACGCACTCGCGCAGGCTTCGCTCACGCAGTTGCGCGGCCAGTTGGCGCAGGCGGAGGCGGCGTTTCTGCATCTCACCGGGCTGCCGCCCGGCCAGCTGGCCGATGCGGGAAACTTCCGCGCCGCGCTGCCGGCCACGCTGGCGGATGCGCTCGCGCTGGCGCTGGAAACCCACCCCGCGATCCGGGCCGCGCAAAAAGACCTGCTCGCGGCGCAGGCCGACCGCGACTCGCTGCGTAGCCGCTACGCCTCGCCGCGGCTGGCGCTCGAAGTGGGAACCTCGGCCAACCATGACCTGGACGGGCTGCGCGGCGCCAACACCGACCGTTACGCGATGCTGCGCTTGCGCTACAACCTGTTTCGCGGCGGCGCGGACACGGCGCGCGTGCGCGAAGCGGCGGCGCGTATCGACGAAGCCAGCGCCGGTTACGGCAAGGCGCGCAACGACGTCGAACGCGACCTGCGCCAGGCCTGGCAGACACTGGCGGAAGACCGCCTGCGCCTGCCCCAGCTGCAGCGCTACGCGGCGGCCAGCGCGCAGGTGGTGCACGCCTACCGCTTGCAATTCTCGATCGGCCAGCGCACCCTCCTTGACGTGCTCAATGCGGAAAATGAATTATTCGCCGCAAGGAGCAGCGAGTACACGGGCGCCTACGCCGTCACGCTGGGCGAATTGCGCGTGCTGGCGGCCATGGGCAGGCTGCTCGAAGCGCTGGGCGTGGGCATCGACGCGAAGCCGAGAACGCAATTTGCGATGCAGAAAGACGCGACGCCAGCAATCGAGCACGACGCGCCAACAAAGTCTGCGGCCGAGCAGAACGTGAAAGCGTCGGCGCTGCCCCCGAACTTGCGCATGAACATGGATCTAGGATCGGCGGAGGCCGGAAAATGAACGCAGGCATGCCCGCGCCCGCCGCGGAGATGCTCACCGATCCCCTGGCGGCTTGTCTCGCACAGGTAACGCGCCTGCTCGGACAACCGATGAGCGCGCAGGCGCTGGTCGCCGGCCTGCCGGTCGGCGCGGCCGGGCTCAGCCCCGCGCTGTTCGCGCGCGCTGCGGAACGCGCCGGATTCAGCGCGCGCAGCATCGAAATCGATCTGGCGCGCTTTCCCAAACTCTCCCTCCCCGCGGTGCTGCTGTTGAAGGAACGCAATGCCTGCGTACTGGTCGCGCGCAGCGAAGGCACGGCCCAGATCGTCACGGCAGAGGGCATCGAGAAAAACGTGCCGATTGCGGAACTCGCGCGCGATTACGAGGGCATGGCGATTGCGGTAAGCCGCGCAGTGCGCTTCGCGGCGGGCACGGGCAGCGAGCGCATACTCGCCACCCACCACTGGTTCTGGGGCACGCTCGCGCGCGCCTGGCCGCTGTACGGCGAGGTCGCCGGTGCCAGCGTGCTGGTGAACATTTTCACCGTGCTGTCGCCGATTTTTTTCATGAACGTGTATGACCGCGTCGTGCCGAACAAGGCCTTCGAAACCTTCTGGGTGCTGGCCACCGGCATGATTGTCATGTACGTGTTCGATTTCGGCCTGAAGCTCCTGCGTGGATGGTTCATCGATGTGGCCGGCCGGCGCGCGGACATGGCACTGTCTTCGGCGCTGTTCGAGCAGGTAATGGCGCGCCGGCTCGACGCCGGCAGCGAATCGGTGGGCATGCTCGCCAACAACGTGCGCGAATTCGAGTCGCTGCGCGAGTTCTTCACTTCGGCGACCATGACCTCGCTGATCGACCTGCCCTTCGTGTTCTTGTTCATCAGCGTGATCGCCATGGTCGGCGGCTGGCAGATGGCGGCGGTGCCGCTCATCGCGATACCGATCGTGCTGGCGATGGGCGTGTCCTTGCAGGTGCCGCTGCGCGATCGCATCCGCCGCGTGTTCCGCGCGAGCGAAGCCAAGCACGCGATCCTGATCGAGACCCTCGGATCGATCGAGGCGGTGAAAGCGCTGGGCGCGTCCTCGCAAATGCAGCGCAAGTGGGAGGAAGTGGTCGACTATGTCGCCAAGGAAAGCCTGGGAACGCGCTTTCTTTCTTCTCTCGCGGTGAATTTCTCCATGTGGGTGCAGATGATGGTCGGCGTCGCCACGCTGGCCGTGGGCGTCTACCTGGTGGGCGAGAACCACCTCACCACCGGCGGGCTGATCGCCTGCACCATCATCGCCGGCCGCGCGCTGGCGCCGCTGTCGACCGTGGCCTCCTTGCTCACGCGCTATCACCAGTCGATGAGCGCGCTCTCCGCCTTGAACAAAATCATGGACGCGCCGCGCGAGCGGCCGCGCGACCGCAGCTTCGTGCACCGCCCGGCGCTGGGCGGAGACATTCGCTTTCAGGATGTCACATTCAAGTATCCGGGCAGCGAACTCGATGCGCTCGCGGGCGTGAGCTTCGCGATCAAGGAAGGCGACCGCGTCGGCATCATCGGCCGCATCGGCTCGGGCAAAACCACGCTGGCCAAACTGCTGATCGCGTTGTACCAGCCCCAGTCCGGCTCCATTCTCGTCGATGGCACGGACATCCGCGCCATCGATCCCGCGGACCTGCGCCGCGCGGTCGGCTATCTGCCGCAGAACATCGCGCTGTTTGCCGGCAGCGTGCGCGACAATCTGCTCGTGGGCGCGCCCGGCGCCGACGATGCGGCGATCCTGCGCGCGGCCTCGATCGCGGGGCTGATCGACATCGTCAACCGCCACCCCAAGGGCTTTGACATGCCGGTCGGAGAGCGCGGCGAGGCGCTCTCGGGAGGTCAACGCCAGACCGTGGCGCTAGCGCGCGCGCTGATCACCGATCCGCCGATCCTGGTGCTGGACGAACCCACGCATGCAATGGACCATTCGGCGGAAGAGCGCCTGAAGACGCAGATGCAAAACGAACTTTCCGGAAAGACCATCATCATCGTCACGCACCGCGAATCGCTGCTCTCCGTGATCAACACCCTGGTGGTCATGGACGCCGGCAAGGTGGTGGCGGTGGGGCCGAAGGACCTGGTATTGAAGGCCATTGCCGAAGGCAAAGTCAGGATGGCGCGATGAGCGAAACCGTGGCCGTCGCGCAGGAGCTAGTGGTGAAACCGAAGCCGCCGCTGCTGCCGCGCGCGTGGCGGCCGGAGGAACTCGCCGCCGATGACGGCGGATTGCGACGCACGCCGCACTGGCTGCTCGCGGCCATCATCGGGTTTTTTCTCATCGCGGTTCTATGGGCCTGGCTAGCCGAGATCGATGAGATTGCGCGCGGCGAGGGCAAGGTGATCACCGCGAGCCAGACGCAGTACGTGCAGAACCTCGAGGGCGGCATCATCGACAAGATTCTGGTGAAGGAAGGCGACACGGTAAAGAAAGACCAGGTGCTGTTCGAGCTCGACCGCGTGCGTTTCGGCTCGGCTTTTCGCGAGGGACGGCAGGGTGAACTCGGCTTGCGCGCAAAAGTGGCGCGGCTCAGCGCCGAGGTACAGGGCAAGCCGCTGAACATGCCGGCCGATGTGATCAAGAGCGCGCCGGCGCTCGCGGAGAACGAGACCGCGGTGCATCGCGCGCGGCTGGGCGATCTCGCCGGCAAAAACGCAGTACTGCGCGAACAGCTCGCGCAACGCAGCCAGGAACTGGTGGAACTGCAATCCAAGCGCGAGCGCATGCAGGAGCAATCGGAGATCCTCCAGCGGGAACTCGCCATCACCGCGCCGATGGTCAAGGAGGGCGCGGTATCCGAAGTGGAACTGCTGCGCCTAGAGCGCGAGTCCAGCCGCATCCGCGGCGAACTGGATGGGGCAACGCTGGCGATCCCGCGCGCGCGCTCGGCGATCGAAGAGGCCAAGCGGAAAATGCAGGACAACGAATCGCAGTTCCGCAGCCAGGCGGCGAACGAACTGTCGGCGGCGAGAAACGAGCTCGCGAAAGTCGCCGCGGCGATGCCGGGACTGGAAGACAAGATGGACCGCACCCTGGTGCGCTCGCCGGTGAACGGTGTGGTGAAGACCATCGCCAACAAAACGGCTGGCGGCGTGGTTCAGCCGGGGACGCCGATGGCGGAGGTCGTGGCCGTGGAGGACTCGCTCCTGGTCGAAGCGCGCATCCGGCCGCAGGACATCGCCTTCGTCAAAGAAGGACAAAAGGCGACGATCAAGCTCGCGGCCTACGATTACAGCATCTATGGCGGCGTCGAGGGCAGGATCGTTTATGTCAGCGCCGATTCCATTCAGCCGCAGGCGCAGCCGGGGCAGTCGTCTGAACCGTACTACATCGCCCATGTGCACACGCTGAAACCCGGCGTCGAGTATCGCGGCAAGCTGCTGCCGGTGATTCCGGGAATGACCGGTCAGGTCGACGTGCTCACCGGCCGGCGCAGCGTGCTGCACTATCTGCTGAAACCCATCAACAAGACGCTGGAACGTTCGCTGTCCGAACGCTGAAGGCAGTCCCCGCACGCCCGGTATTCTCTTGCATAAATCGGCGGAGAAGCAATATCCATGCGGTTCTCCGCGGTTTTTCCTTCCGCGGTAACTAGTTGCCGGTTGGCACTGTTTCCGCATCGTGCGCTCTCAGCTCGCGAGGACCCGCCCCTGCTCCATGCGCACGATCCGGTCGGCCACTGCGAGGCTGGCGGGCCGATGCGTGATCAACAGCACGGTGCGGCGTTCCAGCGCCGCCCGGCATTCCTGAAGAAATTCCGTCTCGCCCTGCGGATCAAACATCGCCGTGGCTTCGTCGAGTATGAGTATCGGCGGATCCTTGAGCAGCGCCCGCGCGAGCGCGACGCGCTGCTGCTGGCCGCCTGACAAGCGCACGCCGCGGTCACCGATCAGGGTGTCGTAGCCCTGAGGCAAGCCGGCGATAAAATCGTGCGCCCGCGCGGCCGCGGCCGCGACCTCGATCTCGGCCTGCGTCGCCTCGGCGCGGCCATAGGCGATGTTGTCGCGCACGCTCGCATTGAACAGCAGCACGTGCTGCGGCACCACGCCGATCTGGCGGCGCAGGTCCGGGAGCGACACGCCGGCAATGTCGATGCCGTCGATCAGGATTGTTCCCGCGGACGGATCGTGCAGGCGCATCAGCAAATGGGCCAGCGTGCTTTTCCCCGCGCCGTTCGGTCCGACGATGGCGATGGTCTCGCGCGCCGCAATATGCAGATCGACGTTTTCCAGCGCCACAGGCCTGCCGGCATAGGCGAAGCGCACGCCACGAAACTCGATTTCGCCTTTCACCGGAGGCAACGCAATGCCTGCATGCCCCGCGGCTTCGGGCGTTTCGGCCATCGCCCGCCGCAGCCGCGCGGACGCACCCCGCGCCATCTGCGTCTGCCCGTAGACGTCTGCAAGCCCCGCGACCGGACGCGTGAGCAGGGCCGCGTACATCAGGAAACTCACGAGTTGCGCGGGCAGCAGCCTTCCCTCGCTCAGATCCGCGCTCGCCAGCGCCAGTATCAGCAAAATCGCCGCGGCGACGACCAACTGCGCCAGCGGCTCCAGCGCGGCGTAGATCCCGCGCTGCTTTACGTTTAAACGAAAGATGCGGTCGATCTGCTCGCGGTAGCGCGTCGATTCCTGCGCCTCGCGCGTGAAGGTCTTGATCGCGGGCAGCATGCCCAGGTTCTCCTGGGCGATCGCGACAGCGCCGGCCTGCTCCTCCTGCAATTGCGCCGCCAAAGGCCGCATGCGCCGGCCGAAGATTTTTTCCAGCAGGAAAAACACCGGAATGATGATCACCGCCAGCAGCGCCAGGCTGGGCCGAATGCGAAACATGAGGATGACCGCACCGCCCGCGGTGAACAACAGCGGCACCAGCGCCAGCGCAGTGCCGCTGATGAAGCCGCCCAGGACATAGACGTCGTTGGTGAGCAGGGCCAGCGTGTCGCCCAGGCGCCGCTGCTGATAGTAGGCCAGCGGCAAGGCCTGCAGATGATCGTAGAGACGCACCTTCAGGTCGGAGACGATTCTGTCCGCCGCGTTGCCTAGAATGTAGATATTGCCGAATTTGAGCAGGGCCTGCAGCGCAAACAAACCCAGCAGGCCGGACAGGACCACGGGAACACCGGCGACCGCCGCGCCGGCGGATGCCGCGATTGCGGACACGGCTCCGGTGGGGCGCAGCATGGCTTCCGTCAGCAAACCGCCGGCCCAGGGCACCAACAGCGCGGCTGCGCTTTCGATGAGCATCAGCAGTCCGCAGACTGCCAGCGCCGCGCGATGCGGCGCGGCAAAGGCGGCGAGCGCACGCAGATCATTCACGATCCGAGCACCGATTGATTTAGCCCAGCCATGGAGTGTGCGATCGCTACTCAGTAACCGACGCGGACCAGCAGTTTACTGGCTTTGCGCGGGTTGATGTTGCAGGCCAGGCCGCGTAGTCTATGCGCATGCTGGCGTCGTGCGTAAGCGGCAATCGCGCGCGGCGGAGCTTCCTCTACCCACACCTCACTCTTGAACGGATCTTCCTCATGAATGGCGCTGAAAGTTTAATCCGCACGCTGCTCGCCGGCGGCGTAGACACCTGTATTGCCAATCCCGGCACGTCGGAGATGCATTTCGTCGCCGCGCTCGACAAGGTCGAGGGCATGCGCTGCGTACTCGGCCTGGCCGAAACCGTGGTGACCGGCGCAGCCGACGGCTATGCGCGCATGGCGGGCAAGCCTGCCGCTACGCTGCTCCACTGCGGGCCGGGTTTTGCCAACAGCCTCGCCAACGTGCACAACGCGCGCCGTGCTTTTACGCCCATGGTCAATATCGTCGGCGACCAGGCGACCTACCACCGCCCGTTCGACGCCCCGCTCACCGCCGACACCGAAGGTCTGGCGCGCGCGAGCTCCCACTGGGTGCGCAGCAGCGATTCGTCGGCGAACGTGGGTGCGGACGCCGCCGCCGCGGTGCAGGCGGCGAACACCGCGCCCGGACAGATTGCCACCTTGATTCTGCCAGCCGATACGGCCTGGAACGAGGGCGGCGTCGTCGCCGCGCCCCTGCCGGTGCCTGCGCGCGCCGGCGTTGCGCCGGACACGCTGCGCAACATCGCGCAGGTGCTGCGCGCCAAGGCGCCGGCGGTACTGGTGCTCTACGGACAGGCTTTGTCCGAGGCCGGCCTCGTCGCAGCAAACCGCGTCGCGCATGTCACCGGTGCAAAACTGCGCACGCCCACGCAGGTGTCGCGCATGGCGCGCGGACGCGGGCGTGTGCCGGTGGACCGCATTCCCTATGCGATCGACGGCGCCCTGAAGATGCTCACCGGGTCGAAGAATGTCATCCTCGTCGGCGCCAAACCGCCGACGGCCTTCTTTGGCTATCCGGACAAGCCCAGCCTCATGTCGCCGGCCGACGCTGATACCTACGTGCTCGCAAGGCCGGAGCAGGATGCGATCGAGGCGCTGAATGCGCTGGCCGACGAGCTCGGCGCACCCAAGACCGTGCCGATTCCGGAGGGAGAGATCAAACCGCAACTGCTGCAGGGAAAATTCGAGCCGCTCGCTTTCGCGACCACGCTGGCCGCCTTGCTGCCGGAGAACTGCATCGTCGCCGAGGATGGCGTGACCTCCGGCCGCGCCCTGTTCGCGCCGACCTTCAACGCAGCGCCCATGGACTGGCTGCAAAACACCGGCGGCGCCATCGGCCATGCATTCCCCTGCGCAACCGGTGCCGCCCTCGCCTGCCCCGATCGAAAAGTGGTGTGCCTGCAGGCGGACGGCGCGGGCATGTACTCGCTGCAATCGCTGTGGACCCAGGCACGCGAAAAGCTCGATGTAATCAACGTGGTGTTCGCCAACCAGATCTACAAAATACTCTATGGCGAACTGGTATCGGTGGGTGCGAAACCGGGTCGCGCCTCGAACGAGCTGTTCGATCTCGCGCGCCCGGAACTCGATTGGGTGAAACTCGCAGGCGGCATGGGCATGGAGGCGAAGCGCGTGGACACGCTGGAAGCGTTTGCCGATGTGTTCAAATCCGCATGCGGCCGCAAGGGGCCGTTTTTGATCGAGTTTCGGATCTAGAGGCCCTCGCGAAACAGCAATTCCTCAACGCATCCCGAACAAGGCCTGTTCCAGCTTCGCATGCGCTGCGAAACGCGCGAGATATTCGCCTTCGTTGCGACCGCCCTTCGCGCGCGCAATGCGCGCGAGCGCCCGTCTTTCGGCAGCGCTCCAGCGCGCCACGCCGCGCAGGGCAAACATCACGACCGGGCTCCAGCGCAACCAGGCCAGACGTTCGCCCGCGCTGAAGCCGCGCAGCGAGTGCAGCCCGGTCAGCCGCATCGCGTTCCGGCTGCACTCTTCCAGCGCGCGCTCGCGCGCGCCCGCCGGCATTTTTGCCAGTGCCTCAGTTACGCGCAATCCGGGCTCGGCGAGAGGCGGCAGGCCCGGCGTACGCTTGCGGTCGAGATCGAACAGCATGTGTGATTCGGCCAGCGCGCGCAAGGTGGCGGCGCTAGAGCGGTGCTTGGGGTCGGCGCGCATGCGCGCCAGCTCTTTGCGCATGATGCGACGCGCGGCGGCGGTCAAGGGCCTGAATCCCAGTTTGTAGTAGAACCACCAGGCGCCCGAGGCGATGGCCTCGTCGTTGCCCTTGCCCAATTGATACTGATCGAAGCTGAAGGATTCGGCACCGAACACGTGGCGCACCATCGCCAGCGTGCGCGAAAACGTGTGGGCCGCTTCGCCGCCGCGAAAGGTCTCGAAAATATTGAAAGTCATCGTGGCGGCGCGCCCGATCACGAAGGCCTCGCCGTAGCCGATCGGCACGCCGTTGTGCAGAACCAGATAGCCGCAGGTACCGGGGATCAGTTGGCGCCGCTCTGGGATGATGCCTATCAACAGGAAGGCCAGCCCGCCGCCATCATCCACCAGGCGCACATCGCGCGCGTTGCCGTAGGCGAAGGCATCGAGATCGCGCGACCGCGTCACCATGGCGCCGCGCGCAAGTTCGATCAGCTGCTCGCCTACGCGCGTCGATACCGTCCGCAGCCCGCGATACCGGCGCCCGAGTTCTACGCGCAGATCCGGTCGGTCGCGCCGCAACGGCGCCTGCTGATAGGCCATGGGCGCCGCCGCATGTTTGGCACGGGTGCGCGCGGGCGTGTCAGGGCCGGGCGCCAGCTCGTAGCTCGGTTCGATCGCGTCGTGAAAGGCTTCGCGGGTCAAGCCGTCACCCGGCATGGCGGCGATGCGCCGCGCAAAAAACGCCGCGTCGCTTTCGCCGCGCGCGCGCAGCCGGTCCAGCGCGGCAAAGCCCGGTAGCTCGAGTTGCTTGAGCGTGCCCGCTTCGGCCCAGGTGAGCAGCAGCGGCAGCGCCGCGGCGATTTTATCCTCGACCCCGGCATCGCCGCGGTCCATGGCGAGGTGATCCGGCCAGCGCCGCGCGAGCCAGCGCAGGGTGGACCAGAAGAAACAATAGCGGATCGCGGTTCCCGCGATCCCGGAATCCGCCAGCGCAGCCCGATGGCGCTTAAGATCGGTGCGTGCGGCGAAACGCGCGAGCATGCGCTCCACCTGCGCCAGCACCCGCGCATCGTCCGGATACGCGCGCAGGAAACACAGCACTTCGTGCAGGCGGTGCACCGACGTCGCCGAACGCAGATCGGCCCGCGCAAGACGGCGTAGCAGCACTAGTTTCGTATCTGCACTGCCCGCATCGTATTGGTCTTTGCAGCGTTCCAGCGTGCCGAGCATCCGGGTGGTCATCGATTCGCCCAGTCTATGAAAGTCGAGAAAAGCCGAACCCGGGCGACAGGCGCAGGCGACTGAATGCGGCACGCGCCGGCGCTCGCTCGCTCGAGGCGCAAAGCTTATCAGATTCGCGTGCCCGTACAACGAAGCGCGCGCGAACGATACCCCGCACGGACAGGCGCCGAAAAATATGTCACATTGTCGAAACACCCAGGAACGCAGGAAATGCCACACGATCATCACGTCCATTCGCACAATCACGCCGGGCAGGCACGCGTGCACGACCGTGCGTTCGCGATCAGCATTGCGCTCAACCTCGCATTCGTCGCAATCGAGGTCGGGTATGGCATGCTGGCGCATTCGATGGCGCTGCTCGCCGACGCCGGCCACAATCTGAGCGATGTGCTGGCCCTGGCGCTCGCCTGGGGAGCGAGCGTGCTAGGGCGTCGGGAGCCCTCACACCGCTTCACCTACGGACTGGGCAGCTCGACCATACTCGCGGCACTGATCAATGCCATGCTGCTGATGCTGGTGGTCGGCGGCATCACTCTGGAGGCGGTGCAACGCCTGAACAATCCGGTTCCGGTCGCGACCATGACGGTCATCTGGGTGGCCCTGGGCGGGATCGTGGTCAACACCGCCACGGCATTGCTGTTCCTGCGCGACCGCGAGCACGACCTGAACGTGAAAGGCGCATTCCTGCACATGGCGGCCGACGCGGCGGTGTCCCTGGGCGTGGTGCTCGCCGGCGTGGGCATGCTCTATACGGGATGGGTCTGGCTGGATCCGGTCATGAGCCTCGTCATCGCGGCAGTCATCGTCGGCAGCACCTGGGGGCTGCTGCGCGATTCGGTGAATCTTTCGCTGCACGCAGTGCCGCCGCGCATCGATACCCCAGGGATACGTGAATATTTTTCGCAATTGACGGACGTCACCGACTTCCACGATTTGCACATCTGGGGCATGAGCACGACCGAAACCGCGCTGACTGTGCACCTGGTCATGCCTTCAGGGCATCCGGGCGACGGCTTCATCAACCAGGTCAGCAAAGAACTGCACGATCGCTACGGCGTCGGGCACGCGACGCTGCAGATCGAAACCGGCGACGCGCTGCATCCCTGCGCGCTTGCGCCGGACCATGTCGTGTAGGACGGCGCCGTCCCTCTCTAGTCCAGTTCGCTCTGCAGACTGAATCCCGCGCTGGCATCCTGCGCCAGCAGCTTCGCTAGATAAGGCATGGCGAGCTCCAGTGCCTGCGCCAGCAACCACGGCGGATTCAGAATGAACATGCCGCTGCCGTGCAGTCCGTAGCCGCTGCTCGCCGGCTTTTTGACCGTCAGCGTGACATGCAGCCAGTCCTTGTCCTGCATTTCCCTGAGTTGCCCGGGAAACGCGCGCGCCTCGCGGCGTTGCACTTGCGGATACCAGATTGCATAGACTCCGGCGCGGAACCGCTTGCGCGCGTCGCGCAGCGCCGTCAACACGGCCCGGTAGTCGCCCTTGTCTTCGTAGGACGGATCGATCAGAACCAGCGCGCGACGCGAAGGCGGCGGCAGCACGGATTGCAGGCCCGCAAAGCCGTCGCCGGCCTGGACGATCACGCGCGGCGCGTCGTCACGAAAATATTGCTGCAGCAACTGACTCTCGCTACTGTGCAGTTCGAACATGCGCAAGCGGTCTTTCCGGCGAGATAGCTGCGCTGCGAGCTGCGGCGAGCCGGGGTAAAGACGCAGGCGACCGTCTGGATTGAGCGCGCGCACCGTCTCCAGGTAGTCGGCCAGCGGCGGCGGCAGATCGTCCCGCAACCACAAGCGGGCGATACCGGTCTCAAATTCTGCATTCTTGGTGGCGTAGCCTTCGTCCAGACGGTAGGTCGCCGCGCCGGCGTGGGTATCGATGATCCAGAGCGGCTTGTCCTTTTGCGTCAGGTATTGCAACAGATGCACGAGCACGGTGTGCTTGAGCACGTCGGCGTGGTTGCCCGCGTGGAATGCGTGTCGGTAGCTGAGCATCTACGGTGCGCGAACGCGATCCACTGGTCCGCAACGTCAATACTTGTCGTATTTCGTTGCCTTGCCGCGCACGGTGTCGGCGGGATATTTGCCGGCGTTGATGGCGATTTTTTCCGCGGCCGCCGCCATCAGGTCGACGCCGAGCTTGTCGGCGAGCAGCACCAGGTAGACGAACACGTCGGCCATCTCATGGCGCACCGCCTGCAATTGTTCCGGTGGCAGCTGCGCCGACTGCTCCGGCGTGAGCCAGTGAAACTCCTCCATGAGCTCGGCCGCCTCGATTGCAACGCCCATGGCAAGATTCTTCGGCGTATGGAATTGATCCCAGTCCCGCTCGCTGGCGAATGCGCGAATCAAGCCCGCGAGTTCTTCCAGGTTGCGCAGCGCGGGAGCGGCCACTAACCCTCCGCCCCGGCGACGCGCTCGCGCAGCGCCGGGGCGACTGCGGCTGCGGATTCGCGTATGAGCTTTTCCGTGGTTTCCCAGCCTATGCAGGGATCGGTCACCGAACAGCCGTAGACCAGCCTGGATTTGTCCTCGGGAATCGGCTGATTGCCCGGCACGATATTGCTCTCCAGCATCAGGCCGACGATGGAGCGGTTGCCTTCGATGATCTGGTGGATGCAGTCCCTGAACACCAGGGGCTGCAGTTCGGGCTTCTTCAGCGAATTCGCGTGCGCACAGTCGATCACCAGATTCGCGCTCAGGCCCGCCTGCGTCAGTTCCTGCTCGGTCAGCGACACCTGCGCGGTGTCGTAATTCGGACTCTGGCCGCCGCGCAGCACGATGTGTCCGTAGGCGTTGCCGCGCGTGCGCACGATGGCCTGCGTCCCGTCCGCCGTGATGCCAAGAAAAGTATGAGGGCCGCGCGCCGAGCGTATTGCATTGATCGCGATGCCGATATTGCCGTCGGTGGCGTTCTTGAATCCCACCGGCGCCGAAAGACCGCTGGCCATTTCGCGATGCGTCTGCGATTCGCTGGTGCGCGCGCCGATCGCGTACCAGGCAATCAGGTCGCCGAGGTATTGCGGCGCGGCCGGATCCAGGGCCTCGGTGGCCGCGGGCAGGCCCAGCGCCGCCAGATCGACCAGAAAGCGGCGCGCGCGCTCCATGCCTTCTTCGATGTGAAAGGAGTCGTCCATATGCGGGTCATTGATGAAACCCTTCCAACCGGTCACCGTCCTGGGCTTCTCGAAATAGACGCGCATCACCACGTAGAAGTGCTCCTTGACCGCGTCGGCGAGTGCGCGCAGGCGCCGCGCGTACTCCAGGCCGGCTGCCGGATCGTGGATGGAGCAGGGGCCGACGATCACCAGCAGGCGCGGATCGCTGCGGTCGAGCACGCGGCACAGGGTCGCGCGCGCCTCGGCGACAAATTTCGCGCCTGCGTCGTCCAGCGTGATGCGTTCGTGCAGTTCGCGCGGCGAGGGCATCGCCTCGAACGATGCGATGTTGAGGTTTTCGGTCGAGGGGAAACTCATCGCAGCCGAATCCCGACTAGAAGCCTGAATTCTTTGCGCCTTGGTGATCCCGGAACAGGACGGTCGGCGACGATCGCGTTCACTTGACGCCCATGCTGGCCAGGGCGGCTGCGCGGCGCCCCGCCGCCGCTTTCTTCAGTTCCGTGTAAAGACTGGTGCCATGGCTGTCCATCGCGACCCGCAGCGGACCGAAATTCTTGATCCGGAATCGCCAAAGGCTTTCCGGGTTCAGATCGTCCAGGTCCACGTCCTCGATCTGCTCGATCCAGGTGGTTTCCAGGGCCGCCGCACCGCCTACGATCGCCAGATAGACGCCGCCCAGTTCGGCAAACGCCGCCGCCGAATCGGCGAGCAAGCCGCCTTTGCCGATGATCATGCGCACGCCATATTGGCTCATCAGCGGCCGGGTGAAGCGCTCCATGCGCGCGCTGGTGGTGGTGCCGATGCACACCGGCGCGTAGCCTGCGGGATACGCGCTCGAGGGCTCGACTTTCTTTACGTTGGGCGCGGTGTGAATCACCGCGTGGCCGGCGAGGTCGAAGCGCGTTTTGCGTCCACGGTCGAACATATGGATCTGCGTTGCATCGCGTATGCCGTAGAGGGTGCCGTTGAGCGTGACCGTATCGTTCACCCGCAGCAAGCGGGTCGCGGCTTCGTCCACCGGCATGGCAAGGTCATAGTGGGCCATCAGGACGCGCCCCCGAGCATGGCTTTTTTCAGACCCTCATCGACCGGCTTGTCGCCCAGCCAGATACGCAACAGCGCGCGGTAAAAATCCTCGCCCGCGATCGGCTTGCCCTTCACCGTGCCGTTCAGGGTGACGACTGTGCCCGTACCAGGCACGAAATCCATCAGGATCACATAACCCTCCTTGCCGTCGGCGAACAGCGCCAGCAGTTCGCTGATGCGCGCCTTCATTGCCTCGAGGTCCGCCGCGCTGTTGTTGGCGCGGATGCCTTCTTCGAAGGCCTCGTTGAGTTGCTGCCCGGACAGATCGCGCAACAGCGTAAGCGACACGCGCTTTGCGCCCTTTTGCGCCAGCGCGTCAGCTGCGGCGGTTTTCTTTTCCGCCATGTAGAGCGCGCCCACGTAGACCTTGAAGAATACCTTGGTCCGGATGCCGGCGCCGTTGAGCACCAGTTCCTCCGCCCCCACCCTGGTCTTGTCCGCCAGCTTTACGCCCGCGACCTCCAGCGCCGACACCGGCAGCGCGCACAGCAACAATGTCAATGCCAGCCATCGTTTCATTTGATTTATCCTCGTAAGTTCGATCGGAATTAGAATCCGTACTCGATGCCGGCAGGCGTAAACGTCGCGCGCGCGCGACGCGCCGAATGGCATTGCATATTTACCGCCACGGGGTTCATGGTGATATGTGTCGCCGCGGTTTCAATATGCACCGCGAACGCAGTCGCGTCTCCGCCCAGGCCCTGCGGGCCGACACCGAGCTGGTTCACCGCCGCAGTGAGCGCCTGCTCCAGTCTCGCGCCCTCGCGGTCCGTGCAGCGCGAGCCCAGCGGACGTGTCGCCGCCTGTTTGGCGAGGTGCATGCACAGGTCGGCGGTACCGCCCACGCCGACGCCGACGATGGTGGGCGGGCAACTCTTGCCGCCGGACTCCAGCACGCAGTCGACCACGAAGGTCTTGATCGCGTCCACACCTTCGGCCGGGATGGCCATTTTCAGCCAGGAACTGTTCTCCGAACCCGAGCCCTTGGGAATCATCTCGATGGCCAGGGTTTCGCCGGCGTCGCTGAAATCGATATTGATCACCGGCACGCCGCGGCCGCAGGAAGACTGTTCGTTCTTGCGCGTCACCGGGTGCACCACCGAGGAGCGCAGCGGGTGCTCGCGCGTCGCGCGTTCGCAGCCCTTGCGGATCGCCTGTTTCAACCCGTAACCGTCCACGATCACGTTCCGGCCGATGGTCACGTTGTAAATCGGGATGCCGGTGTCCTGGCACAGCAGATTGGCATTGTCCTCGGCTACGCTGATGTTCTTGATCATGGTGCCGAGTATGGTCTTCGCGGTGGCGTCGGATTCGCTGCGCTCGAGCGCGGCAATGCCGGACTTGATATCCGGCGGCAGCATCTTGAGCGCTCGGATGTAGAGCTCCTTCGCGGCTTCCTCCACCTGCTTCAGATCTACGTTCATATGCGGTTTTGTCTTTGTCTCAAGGGGTGAAAAAAGAAACCCGGCCGTCGCGGCGTGCCCTTCTCATTCTAATCCGACAGGACCTACAGGACGAGGGCGAACGCGAGCCCCGCCGCCAGCGCCGCGCCTGCGGCCCAGGCGAGCAGGGTCTTTTGCCAGCCGCGCCAAGGCAAAAATTCCAGCACGAGCAGGCGCAGGCCTCCGGTGAGGTGCGCTGCGAGCAGCAGCACCAGCCCGGTTTCAGCGAATTTCACCAGCGGCTGTTCGGTCCAGCGCAACAGGGTGTCCAATCTCGCCTCGCCCTGAAAAGCCTGTCCCAAGGCCCAAAAATGAAACGGCAGAAACAGCGACAGCGCGAGGCCCGACAGGCGGTGCACGAGAAACGCCCACCATGCCGGATGGTTTCTGGCGCGATAGTCGTTCTTCATACCGGCGCCAAAAATACGGCCCAGCCCGCGCGCAGGCCGAAGGCAAACAGCGCGAGCGCAAGGGCGGCGATGAACCAATTGAGGGACGCGCTGCGCCAGCCCAGCCACTCGTGGCACAGCGTGCGCAAACCGATGGGCGCGTGCACGGCGATGGCGAGCACGTACAGCATGTAGAACGCGAGCGCGACGCCATTGCCTCGGGTACGTGCGAGGATGGCCTCGCCGGAGAGGCCGTGGCGTACCGCGTAAATAATGGTGACCAGGTGGACCAGCACGCACAGCCCGAGCAGCGCCGCGCTGGCGCGCTGCGCGATCCACAACCAGGTTTCGGAGCGGGCGCCCGGATTCGGACCCGCGAGTGGCGCGCCAGCGTAGCCGTGGCCGGCGCTGCTCACAACTCCCCCTTCAATGCAGCAACTGCCACCGCGCGCTTGAGCCCGGCGATGGAGGCGGTGGGTGTGATGTCCTTGGGGCAGCGCTCGCTACAGGAAAGATGCGTATGGCAGGCGTGGCAGCCGGCGTCGCCCGCGACTGCGGCGAGGCGTTCCCGTCGCGCGCCGTCGCGCACATCGTTGACCAGAGTCCAGGCGCGATTCAGGGCTGCCGGTCCAAGATAATCGGGATTCCAGGAAACCACGTCGCAGGACGCGTAGCAAACGCCGCAGCCGATGCACTCGATGCCGGCGTTTGCCGCGACGCGCCCGGGCGAATCGGCAGCGACCTGCGCAAACGCGTCCCTGCGCGTGGCGCAGGGGACGAACTGACCGCGAGCCCGCGCCCATTTGTCGAAAAACTCGCGCATGTCGGTGACGAGGTCCTTCACCACGGGAAAATTGGCGAGCGGTGCGATCTGGATGGCGTCGTCCTTGACCACTTTGGCCACATGGGTGCGGCAGGTCCAGCGTGCGACGCCGTTGACCGTCATGGCGCAGGCGCCGCACATGCCTACGCGGCAGGCGAATCGGTAGGACAGGGTGGGGTCGATGTTGCGCTGGATGTAGGTGACCACATCGAGCACGCTCTGGCTTTCCTGGCGTGGCACTTCGTAACTGCGGTATTCGCCGCCCGCACCACCGCGCCAGACCGAGACATGCAGCATTTTCATGGGGCTATTTTACCCGTGTTGGCAAGGCCCAAGGGCGCATGCGCCACGGTCTTGCGCGACTTGCAAGCGCCTCAAGTCGCGCGGCCCAGTCGCGCCATCGCCGCATTCCACGCCGGCGGGTTGACCAGGGACCGCGGATGCTCCCCGCCCAGGACCTGCAGCACCTGGGTCACGGCCGAATGCGCGAGTTCGCGCAACGCGTCGCCCGAGAGCCCGGCCACATGCGGCGTGAGCATCAGATTGTCCAGATCCCACAGCGGGCTCGGCTCCGCCAGCGGTTCCTCCTCGAACACATCCAGGGCCGCGCTGTCGATCCTGCCCTCGGCGAGTGCGCGTTCCAGCGCTTTTTGCTGCACGATCTTGCCGCGCGCAGTGTTGATCAGGATCGCGTGCGGCTGCATGCGGCGCAGCTCGGCTTCGCCGATCATGCCGCGCGAACCCTCGTTGAGCTCTGCGTGGATGGACACGACGTCTGCGCGCTCGAGCAACGCGCCCAGATCGGTGAGCATGGTCGCGCCCAGCGCTTCCGCCTTGGACGCCGGCACGTGCGGGTCGTAGACCAGGACCTTCATGCCGAAAGCGGCGATGCACTTGCGCGTCATTTCGCTGCCGATCAGCCCGAGACCGATGACGCCCAGCGTCCTGCCGTTGACGTCGCGCACGTCGAGCGCGGTGCGCTTGGCCCAGGCGCCGCCCGCGCGCAGCGTGCGATCGCTCAGTTCCAGACGGCGTGACAGCGACAGCATCATCCCGATGGCGTGCTCGGACACCGGGATGGTGCCCAGTCCCGGATTGTTCACCACCGCAACACCGTGTTTGGTGCAGGCGGCGACATCGATGGAATCGGTGCCGCGACCGGAAGATGCCACGACGGCGAGCTTTTGCGCACCGGCGAGCACAGTCGCGTCGATGCGATGCGGATAGCGCACGATGGCGCCGTGCGCATTGGCAAGCGCCGCCGCGATCTCGGCCGGGCTCGGATCGTCGAGCGCGACCACGTCGGCCGCGGCGCGCAGCTGCTTCCCGGCGTCGGCGTGATAAATCCCGCCGACCAGCACCACCTTCGCCCGCATGAACCCTTACGCGCTTTCGTACAGGCGCGTCAGCACAAACTCGCGATGTCCCAGCGCCTCGGCCGAGGTGAGGCGGCCGTTGCAGGTGCGGAACATGCAATCGAGCAGCGCATCGCCAGCCTGACTCTCCGTCATTTCGCGGCGCAACAGGCCCGAGACGTCGACGTCGATGTGCTCGGACATGGTGCGCACGGTACGCGGGTTGGCCGAGAGCTTGATCACCGGCAGGATGGGATTGCCGATGACATTGCCCTGCCCGGTCGGAAACAGGTGCACCACGAATCCGGACGCCGCGCACAGGGTCACCATTTCGGCCGCCGCCGAGGAGGAGTCCATGAACCACAGGCCGGGGCCGCTCGGGACTTCGCCCTTGTCGATGACGCCGTCGACCATGCACTTACGGCCGATTTTCTGGATGTTCCCGAGCGCCTTCTCTTCGATCGTCGTGAGCCCGCCCTCGATGTTGCCCTTGGTCGGCTGCGAATCCGAGAGGTCGCTGGTCTTGTGCCGCTCGATGATCTCCTGATAGCGATCGAACATGGCCATGAATTCCTTGCGCACCTTGGGCGTGCGACAGCGCGCCGCCACCAGATGTTCGCCACCGGTGATCTCCGTGGTTTCGCCGAACACCAGCGTGGTCTTGTGCGGATACATCTTGTCGAAGGCGTTGCCCACGGTCGGGTTGGCGCCGCAGCCCGAGGTGGTATCCGATTCCCCGCACTTGGTCGAGACCCACAGGTCCTTCAGCGGGCGCTCTTCGCGGCGCAGTTCTGAGGCCCACTGCATGTACTCTTTTGCCGCCTTGGAGGCGCGCATGATGGTGTCATGGTCGCCGTGCTGCTCGATGCCGAAGCCGCACACCGGCTTGCCCGTCTTGGCGATGCCGTCCACCACCTTCTTGGTCCACTCGCCCTCGATGCCGATTACCACCACGGCCGCGACGTTGGGATTGGAGCCGGTGCCGATGAGGGTGCGAAAATGCAAGTCCAGGTCGGCGCCGAACTGCAGGCGCCCGTATGGATGCGGTATCGCCATCGTGCCCTTGATGTTATTGGCAACGGCCTCGCACGCAGCATTGGCCAGATCGTCGACCGGAAGAATGATGACGTGGTTGCGCACACCGATGCGGCCGTTCTCGCGTTTGTAGCCCCAGAATTTTGCTTTGGAAAGATTCATAGTTTGCCTCGATTACCAGCGTTTGGTTTTGATGTTGTGCACGTGCGCATGCTCGCCCACCTTGATCGATGCGATCGTCCGGCCGATGTCGGTGCCGTATTTGATCACCGTGTCATTGGCCTTGAGCTTCTTGATCGCGAGCTTGTGGCCGATGGGAATGTTGCTTTGCGCGCTCACCTTGATCTGCTTGTCCTGGTCCATGATCCAGCCGTTGAGTTTCTGGCCGGATTTGACGCCCTCGACGACGACGACGCCGACCGAATCGTGCTCGTCATGCACTACGAAATGAATCATGTTCGCTCCTTCCTTGTTGGCCCGCAGGCGGTTGCGGAACGTAGATGGTAGGCGCGCCCGGCGGCAAAGTCAACTATATGACTTGTATGATATGGATGATATGCTAAACTGAGTCGATGCAGGCAGGGCACGCAATGATCGATACTTCCAGCGCGGAAACCGGCACCCAGCTGCCGCTGTACAAGGAAGTGAAGCGCCTTCTGACCATGAGCCTGGCCGAGGGCGAATGGCAGCCGGGCGTGGCGCTCCCTTCGGAAACCAGGCTAGGCGAGCGTTTCCGCGTTTCCATCGGCACGGTGCGCAAGGCCATCGACGAGCTGGTGGCGGAGCGCATTCTCGTGCGCCACCAGGGCCGCGGCACCTATGTCGCCAGCCATAACGCGCGGCGCACGCTGTTCCACTTCTTTCACATCGTCCCCGCGAGCGGCGGGAAAGAGCCGCCGCAAACCGAACTGCTGTCCTTCGAGCGCGCCAAGGCCGGCGCAAACGACGCCGCCCGCCTGAACATTGCGCCGGGCGCGCCGGTGTTCCGCATCAGGAATCTGCTGCGGCTCGCCGACCGGCCGGTAGTCCTCGATGAAATCACACTGCCCGTGGAGCGGTTTCGGGGCCTGAGTGAAAAGATGTTTCGCGAGCGCGACAGCACCATCTACCAGCTCTACCAGGAGCGCTACAGCATCAACGTAGTAAGGAGCGCCGAGCGTCTGAGCGCAACACTCGCCGACCGGCCGAGCGCGAAGCTGCTGCAAGTGGCCGCTGGAACGCCGCTGCTGCGCATCAACCGCACCGCGTTGACCTACCACAACGTACCGGTTGAGCTGCGCACCAGCCTAGTCAACACCGCAGATCACGAATACTTCAGCGACCTCGGCAAGAACTGAAGCGCGCACCACGCCGGATTCCGGACCTTGGCGACATTTCCGGCGTGTCCCCTGTCGCAAAAGCAGATACCATTAAGCTCTATCCCCATCCCCGATGGGGGGCTGCCGCGCCCGATGCAAAACCAGGCATTCATAGGAGGGCAAACGCATGTCCGAACTGTTTTTTCTGCCGAACTGGCCCGCGCAGGCCGATCAGATTCCCTGGTATGCCGTGCTGCTGCTTGCGGCGCTATTGGCCGGCGAGGCGGCCTCGCGCATGCGCCTGCCGCGCGTTCTGGGTTGGATCCTCGCGGGCACGGCGCTCGGCCCGAGCGGACTCGACATCCTCGACCTCGCGACGCTGGGCGGACTGAACCGGCTGCTCGAAATCTCGGTGGGCCTGATCCTGTTCGAACTCGGACAGCGCGTCGACATGCACTGGCTGCGGCGCAATCCCTGGCTGCTTGCGACCAGCCTGCTGGAGAGCAGCCTCGCCTTCGCCGCGATATTCGGCGTGCTGCTCATGACGGGATCGACGCCGCTGCTCGCCGCAACGGCGGCCGCGATCGGAATCGCAACCGGACCGGCGGTGGTCCTCACGCTGGTCAAGCAGCTGCGCTCGCAGGGCCAGGTGAGCGAGCGCATGCTCGCGTTCACTTCGCTGAACAACGCCTACGCATTCGTGCTCTGGAGCGTGCTGTTCGCCTGGCTGCATGCCGAGTATCGCGGCGGCTGGATCGAGGTCGCAGCGCATCCGCTGTATCTCATCTTCGGCTCGCTCGCACTCGCCGGACTGCTCGCGGCAGTGACGCTCGCGCTGCTCACCGCCCTGGGGCGACGCACCGACGCCCAGTTCGTGTGCCTGATTGCGCTGGTCGTGCTTTCGGTTTCGGCGGCGTCCGTGCTCAAGGTCTCGGTGGTGCTGACCCTGCTCGCTTACGGCACGCTGACGCGCGCCTTCGACAGGGACCGGCGCTTCGTGTCCCTGGACTTCGGCCGCACCGGCCAGATCCTGGTGATGCTGTTGTTCGGCATCACCGCCGCGGGTCTGGACCTGAGCCTGCTGCCCGCGGGCGCGGCGGCGGCGGGCGGGCTGATCGCGGCGCGCTACGCGGGCAAAACGCTGGGCATATTCGCGCTCGCGCGGCCCTCCGGGCTCACGCTGCGCAAGGCCTCGCTGCTCAGCCTCGGGCTGATGCCGATGTCAGGTGTCGCACTGATCATGGCCAGGGAGACCTCCGCCAGCTACCCCGAGCTCGGTCCGGCGCTCGTGACCGTTGTGCTGTCGGCAATCGTGATGCTCGAACTGCTCGGTCCGCTGCTCGCGCACTTCGCGATCGTGCGCGCCGGCGAAGCCGCCGAGGAGGCCTGAGATGGAAGACCTCGTATTCAAGCAAGCGGCGGCGCTCACTTTCGGTGTGGAACTCGAGCTACAGCTGATCAACACGCGCGACTGCGACCTGACGCGCGGCGCCACGGATTTGCTGTCGCTGATCGAGCGCAAGCCGCATCCCGGTGAAATCAAACCCGAGATCACCGAGAGCATGATCGAGCTCTCCACTTCGATCCACTCACGCCACGGCGACCTGCTCGCCGAACTGCGCGAAATCCGCAATGCAGTGCTCACCGGAGCCGATCGCCTCAACATCGGCGTCGCGGGAGGCGGCGCGCACCCGTTCCAGCGCTGGAGCGAGCGCAAGATTTTCGAGAACCCGCGTTTCAAGCATCTTTCGGACCTCTACGGCTATCTGGCCAAGCAGTTCACCATTTTCGGCCAGCATGTGCACATCGGCTGCCCCAGCGGCGACGAAGCCCTTTACCTGCTGCACTCGATGTCGCGCTACGTGCCGCACTTCATCGCCCTGTCCGCCGCGTCCCCTTATTATCAGGGCGTCGATACCGCCTTCGATTCATCGCGCCTGAACTCGGTATTCGCGTTTCCATTGAGCGGGCGCGCACCGTTTGTGCGCCGCTGGGAGGAGTTCCAGGCCTACTTCGCGCGCATGCAGGGATTCGGCATCGTCGAGGACATGAAGGATTTCTACTGGGACATAAGGCCCAAGCCCGAATTCGGCACGATCGAGATCCGCGTCTGCGACACGCCCACCACGGTGGAGCGGGCGGCCGCGCTCGCGGCCTACGCGCAGGCGCTCGCGCGCTACCTTCTGGTCGAACGTCCACATCCGCTCAGCGAGGATGTCTATCACGTCTACAGCTACAACCGTTTTCAGGCCTGCCGTTTCGGGCTGGAAGGGGAATTTGCGGACCCGCACACACAGGAAAAGCGCAGCCTGCGCGAGGACATCCTCGCGACGCTGGACGATCTCGCGGTGCACGCGCGCGAGCTCGACGCAGAGCAGCCGCTGTTCGACATCGGCAACTGCGCCAGGACCACCGGCAACGACGCGCGCTGGATGCGCGAAATCTATGCGAAAAGCCACTCCCTGCCCGACCTGGTCTGGCGGCAAGCCGAGCGCTGGAGGGGCGAGGAGAAGTGACGCGCGCTGTACCACCACAAGCGCCGGTTCCACAACGACACGACCGTCCGCTGAAAATCGGACTGTCGGCGCGGATACTGCACGATCCCCCAGCGGAAATGGGCTTTCGCAACAAGAAAGTGCTGCAGTACCTCGAGCAGTCGATCGCGCATTGGATCATGGGGCAGCGGGCCCTCGTATTCATGGTGCCGACGATCGAGGCCGGCAGCCGCCTGCAGCGCTCGCGCGTCACCATGCGCGACTACGTGTACGAACTGGACGGCCTGGTGTTGCAGGGCGGCGCGGACGTGAGCCCGAAGAGCTACAACGAGGAAGCGATCAGGCCCGAGTGGAACGGTGACCGCGTGCGCGACCTCTACGAGATCGATCTGCTGTGGGAATTCGTGATTCAGCAAAAACCGGTGCTCGGCATCTGCCGCGGCGCCCAGCTCATCAACGTGGCCTTCGGCGGAACACTGGTTCAGGACATACCGACGCAGTCAGGCGGCGCCATCCGCCATTTCGACCGCGACATCTACGACGAACTATCGCACGAAATTTCGATCGAACCCGGATCGCGGCTGGCGCGCTTGTTTCCAGGCGTGGAGCGTGCCAATGTGACCTCGATCCATCACCAGGCGGTGAAATCCCTGGGCAACGGCCTGATCGCCGAAGCCCACGCGGCCGACGGCATTATCGAGGCGATCCGCTGGAACGGCTCCAGCCACGTGGTCGGCTTGCAATGGCATCCGGAATTTCAGCAAGGCGATCATCCGCATATCCTAGACGGCGCACCGGTGCTGCTCGAATTTCTGGAGAAGGCGCACGAGCGGCGCGCCGCAGCGCCCACTTCCGCCACGAATTAGAAACTTTTATTTTGCCGGGTTTAGGAACGGCGCGCTTTAGACGCGCTCATCGTTGTCAAATTTGACAATTCATCCTAGCCGGCTGCCCGCGCTTCGAGTATTTCCACAGCCGGCAGTTTCTTGCCTTCCAGAAACTCCAGGAACGCGCCGCCGGCGGTCGAGATATAGCCGATGTCCATTGCCACGCCGAACTTGTTGATCGCTGCGACCGTGTCGCCGCCGCCCGCGATCGAGAACCCCCTGGAGGCGGCGATCGCCAGCGCCAGGGTCTTCGTGCCCGCGGCGAACTGATCGAACTCGAACACGCCCACCGGACCGTTCCAGACGATGGTGCCGGCGTTCTTCAGACTCGCAGCCAGCCGCGCCGCGGTCTCGGGACCTATGTCCAGAATCATCTCGTCGGCGGCGACGTCTGCCGCGGGCTTCACGGTTGCGGCGGCGGTCGCCGCCAGCTCCCTGCCTACCACCACATCGGTCGGAATCGGCACTGCCGCGCCGCGCGCCTTCATCGCCGCAATGATTTTCTTCGCTTCGTCCACCAGATCCGCCTCGGCCAGCGATTTGCCGATCGGCAGACCCGCCGCCAGCATGAAGGTGTTGGCGATGCCGCCGCCGACGATGAGCTCATCCACCTTCTCCGCGAGCGCCGCGAGGATGGTGAGCTTGGTCGATACCTTCGATCCGGCCACGATCGCGATCAGCGGGTGCGCGGGCGCCGCCAGCGCTTTGCCCAGCGCCTCCAGTTCCGCCGACATCAGCGGCCCGGCGCAGGCGATCGGCGCGTACTTCGCCGCCCCGTAGGTGGTGGCTTCGGCGCGGTGCGCCGTGCCGAACGCGTCGTTGACATAAATGTCGCACAGCGCGGCGATGCGCTTTGCGAGCGCATCGTCGTTCTTCTTCTCACCCTTGTTGAAGCGGCAGTTCTCCAGCAACACCAGCTTGCCGGGCCCCACCTCCACACCGGCGAGCCAGTCCCGCTTGAGCGGCACCTCGACGCCGAGCAGGCCGGACAGGTGGCGCGCCACCGGCGCCAGCGATTCGGACTCGCTGAATTCTCCCTCCTTGGGACGGCCGAAATGCGAGGTCAGCATCAAGCGCGCGCCCGCGCCCAGCGCGTGGCGGATCCCCGGCAGCGCCGCGCGTATGCGCGTATCGTCCGTGATCTTTCCGTCTTTCGCGGGCACGTTGAAATCCACGCGGATCAGCACGCGCTTGCCGTGCAGATCGAGGTCGGTCATTTTCAGAATAGCCATGGTATTCCCCTTGCAAAATCGATATCGCCGCCGCTAAGCGGCATCCTTCCCGCGCGCAAAGAACGCGCGCATCACCCGCTGCGGCTCGCCGCTCGCATACAGCGCCGCCTGCGCGCGCTTGGCCGCAAGCAGTGCCGCATCGAAACCCGGCTGCGACAGCTCGCGTAAACGCGATTTGGTGGCGGCGTAGGCCGCTGCGGGCATTTCTGCCAGCTCCTGTGCGAGCGCGACTGCGCGTTCCTTGACCTGCGCCTGCGGCGCCAGATGATTGACCAGGCCCAGGTCGTGGGCGCGCTGTCCGGTGAGCAATTCGCCCGAAAGCGACAACTGCTGGTTGAGCGACAGGGGCAGCTGCAAGCTCATCAGATAGCTGCCGACGATGCTCGCGAGGCCGGCGCGTATCTCGGGTTGCCCGATGCGCAGTTTCGGATAGCCTACGCGCAGATCACAGCAAAGCGCGATCTGGAATCCCGCGCCGGCCGCCACGCCGTTGAGTGCCGCGACCAGCGGTTTGTCGAAATCGCGCACCGATTGGTACATCGCATGCTGGCGCTCCAGCCAGCCTTCGACCTGTTCCACGGACAGATTCAACGCTTCGCGCAGATCCTGGCCGGCGCAATAGGCGCGCTCGCCTGCACCGGCGATCACCGCAGCCTTTACTTCGGGATCCGCAGCCAGCGTGTGCAGCGCCGCGATGAGCGCCGCGCGCAATCCGGCGTCCACTGCGTTCAGCGCCGCAGGGCGGTTCAGGCTGAGCAGCGCGACGCCGTCGCGCGATTCGATCAGGACCGGGCTGTCAGCGGCCACTGCCGCATTATTTCGCGTTCATGAACGCAACCGTCGTGTCCAGCATGCGGTTGCTGAATCCCCACTCGTTGTCGTACCAGGACGACACCTTCACCAACGTGCCGCCCGACACCTTGGTCAGGGTGGAATCGAAAATGCTCGAATGCGGATTGTGGTTGAAATCCACCGACACCAGCGGATCCTTGTTGTAGGCGAGGATGCCTTTCATGCTGCCTTCGGACGCTTCCAGCATGATCTTGTTGATTTCCTCCGCGCTGGTGGCGCGCTTGGCGACGAAGGACAGGTCGACCACCGATACGTTGATGGTGGGCACGCGTATGGCGTAGCCGTCGAGCTTGCCGTTCAACTCCGGCAAGACCAGGCCCACTGCGGCCGCCGCGCCGGTCTTGGTCGGAATCATGGACATGGTGGCCGAGCGCGCGCGGCGCAGGTCTTCATGATAGACATCGGTCAGCACCTGGTCGTTGGTGTAGGCATGGACGGTGGTCATCAGGCCGCAGACGAGGCCGATCTTGTCGTGCAGCGGCTTGACCATCGGCGCCAGGCAATTGGTGGTGCAGGAGGCGTTCGAAATCACGGTGTGCGCCGCCTTCAGCACATTGTGATTCACGCCGTAGACCACGGTGGCATCGATGTCCTTGCCGCCCGGGGCCGAGAGCACGACTTTCTTCGCCCCTGCCTTGAGATGGCCGCCGGCTTTCTCCTTGCTATTGAACAAACCGGTGCACTCCATCACCACATCCACGCCCATCTCGGCCCAGGGCAGTTCGGCCGGGTTGCGCACCGCGCAAACGCGAATCTTGTCCCCGTTAACAACCATGAAGTCGCCCTCGACCGCGACGGTCCCGGGGAATTTGCCGTGGGTGGTGTCGTATTGCGTCAGATGGGCGTTGGTCTGGGCATTGCCCAGGTCGTTGACGGCGACGATCTGGATGTCGTGCTTCTTGCCACCTTCATAGTGCGCGCGAACAATATTGCGTCCGATGCGGCCATAGCCGTTGATTGCGACCTTGATAGTCATGAATGCTCCTAGCAAAAAATTGGAATCAGAGGTTCACCCCGATAGATGAAGATATACACGAATAGTCGCCGGCTTGGATTGAGAAAGATCAATCCGCAAGCCCCGCCCGCATCCGCTCAAACCACGCTTTTCACCGCGGTCACGACATTATCCACCGTAAATCCGAAATATTTGAACAGTTCCGGACCTGGAGCAGACTCTCCGTAGCGGTCGATGCCGACTACCGCGCCTTCCAGCCCGACGTATTTGCGCCAGTAGTCCGATACGCCCGCCTCGACTGCGACACGCGGCACCCCGCGCGGCAGGACCGCTTCGCGGTAAGCCGCATCCTGGCGATCGAATACGCTGGTCGAAGGCATTGAGACCACGCGCACACGCACACCGCCTTCGGCGAGCTTCGCTTGTGCGCCCAGGGCAAGCTGGACTTCCGAGCCTGTTGCAAGCAGGAGCGCCTGCGGCGCACCCGCGCAATCTGCGAGCACGTAGCCGCCGCGCGCGATTCCCGCGCGCGTCTTGGCATCGCGCTTCTGAAATTGCAGGTTCTGGCGCGAGAACACCAGCGCGCTCGGTCCGTCGCGGCGCTCAACCGCGCTGATCCAGGCCTGCGCCGATTCCACGGTGTCGCAGGGCCGCCACACATCCAGCCCCGGCATCAGCCTCAGGCTCGATACGTGCTCCACGGACTGGTGCGTCGGCCCATCCTCGCCCAGACCGATGGAGTCATGGGTATAGACGAAAATATTGCGCAGCTTCATCAGCGCCGCCATGCGCAGCGCGTTGCGCGCATAGTCGGAAAACGTCAGGAACGTGCCGGAAAACGGAAGCAGTCCGCCATGCAGCGCCATGCCGTTGCCGATCGCCGCCATGCCGAACTCGCGCACGCCAAACGATAGGTAGTTGCCGCCACCCGTCGATCCCACCGTTTTCGCCGTCGACCAGTTGGTGAGATTCGATCCGGTGAGGTCGGCCGAGCCGCCGACGAATTCGGGCAGGACCGGTGCCAGGCCCTCGATCGCATGCTGCGAAGCCTTGCGCGTCGCGACGGTCTCCGCCTTGGTGTCGATCTGCGCGAGCAGCGCGTCACAATGTTCGCGCCATCCGGCGGGCAATTCGCCCGCCCCGCGCCGCTGAAACTCGGCGGCCAGCTGCGGGTGTTGTTTCGCGTAGGCGCTGTAACGCTGCTTCCACTCGGATTCAATCTCGGCGCCTCGCGCGCGCGCGTCCCAGCCGGCGTAGACCTCCTGGGGCACTTCGAACGGCGGGTAATTCCAGCCGATCGCCGCGCGTGTCGCCGCGATTTCTTCGGCACCGAGGGCTTCGCCGTGCGCCTTTGCGGTTCCGCCGCGCTTGGGAGAACCTTTGCCGATCACTGTCTTGCAGCAAATCAGGCTGGGCCGGTCGCTTACCGCCTTGGCCGCTTGAATCGCACGGTCCACGGCGTCGACGTCATGGCCGTCCACCGCGGGGATGACGTGCCAGCCGTAGGCTTCGAAGCGCTTGGGCGTGTCGTCGGTGAACCAGCCCTGCACTTTTCCGTCGATGGAAATGCCGTTGTCGTCGTAGAGCGCAATCAATTTGCCCAGCTTGAGTGTGCCTGCAAGTGAGCAGGCCTCGTGCGAAACGCCTTCCATCAGGCAGCCGTCGCCGAGGAACACATAGGTGTGGTGATCGACAAGGTCCAGGCCCGGTCGGTTGAACTCCGCGGCGAGCAGGCGTTCCGCGAGCGCCATGCCGACTGCATTGGCGACGCCCTGACCCAGCGGCCCGGTGGTGGTTTCCACGCCCGGGGTCACGCCGACTTCCGGGTGGCCCGGCGTCTTCGAGTGCAGCTGGCGAAAGCGCCGCAGCTCTTCCATCGGCAGCGCATAGCCCGTGAGGTGCAATAGGGAATACAGCAACATCGAACCGTGGCCGTTGGAGAGCACGAAGCGGTCGCGGTCGGCCCACTTCGGGTTGGCCGGATTGTGGCGCAGATGGCGCGTCCACAAGGCGAGCGCGATTTCCGCCATGCCCATGGGCATGCCAGGGTGGCCGGAGTTGGCGGCCTGCACCGCGTCCATGGACAAGGCGCGAATGGCGTTGGCGAGTTCTTTGCTGGAGGTTTTCATGGCCTGGGGGGATGAGGCGAAGCTGGGATTATCGTCGAAGCGGCGCGATTTTTCCATCGCGCCCGTGAAAAACCGCTTGGAAAAGACCCTGCGCTAAGCGCGGCGCTTGCGGTCCATGAGTTGCAGGATCATCGGCGTGAATATCAGCTGCATGGCGAGCTCCATCTTTCCGCCCGGCACGACGATGATGTTCGGCCGCGACATGAAGGAATCATGCAGCATGGTGATCAGATAGGGCAGGTCGATACCCTTGGGATTGGCGAAGCGGATCACAAGAAAACTTTCGTCGGCACTGGGAATGTCGCGCGCGATGAAGGGATTTGAGGTGTCGACCGTGGGCACGCGCTGAAAATTGATATGCGTCTGCGCGAACTGGGGCACGATGTAGTTCACGTAGTCGGGCATGCGCCGCAGTATGGTGTCGACCACCGCCTCGGTGGAATAGCCGCGTGTGGCCTTGTCGCGGTGCAGCTTCTGGATCCATTCGAGATTAATGGTCGGCACCACGCCCACGAGCAGGTCGGCGTGGCGTGCGATGTTGACCTTGTCGGTCACCACCGCCCCGTGCAGCCCTTCGTAGAACAGCAGGTCGGTGCCCTGCGGCACCTCCTCCCAGGGCGTGAATGTGCCTGGTTCCTGCTTGTAAGGCGCGGCCTCGGCATCATTGTGCAGGTACTTGCGGTTGCGCCCGCCCCCGTTCTTGCCGTAGCTCGCGAACAAGGCCTCGAGGTCTTCGAACAGGTTGGATTCAGGACCGAAATGGCTGAAATGGTTGTTGCCGCTTTGCGCAGCCTCCGCCATCGCCGCCTTCATCGCCTTGCGGTCATAGCGGTGAAAGGCGTCGCCTTCGACTATCGCCGCATTGAGCTTCTCGCGGCGGAATATGTGCTGAAAGGTGCGCGTCACCGACGTGGTGCCGGCGCCCGAAGAGCCGGTGATCGCGATGACCGGGTGCTTCACTGACATGGGTTTTGCTCCTCGTATTTGTCGATTCCGGTCGGCGGCCGCTATTGCACGAACAAAGTGCGTTCGTTAAACAGCGGCGAGCTGAAGGGCTGGTCCACGCCGCGGTCATGCTCGCCATGATAACGCGCGATGCGCTCGACCTCCTGTTTCGAGCCGAGGATCACGGGCACGCGCTGGTGCAGGCTCTCCGGTCCGGCTTCGAGTATACGTCCGCGACCCGTCGACGCCGCGCCTCCGGCCTGTTCGACCAGGAAAGCCATCGGGCTCGCCTCATACAACAGGCGCAGGCGCCCGGCCTTGGCCGGGTCTTTATTGTCTTTCGGATACATGAACAGGCCGCCGCGCATCAGGATGCGATGTACCTCGGCCACAAAAGACGCGATCCAGCGCATATTGAAGTCCTTGGCGCGGGGACCGCCCCGGCCGGCAAGGCATTCCGAAATGTAACGCTTCACCGGCGGCTCCCAGAAGCGCTCGTTGGACGCGTTGATCGCGAACTCGCTGGTCTCCGCGGGAATACGCAGATCGGGATGGGTGAGAATGAACTCGCCGATCTCGCGATCGAGGGTGAATCCGTGCACGCCGTGGCCGAGCGTAAGCACCAGCATGGTCGTAGGGCCGTAGATCGCATAGCCTGCGCAGACCTGCTCCGTGCCCGCTTGCAGAAAATCCCGCGCCGTCGGTTCGCTTACGCCCTCCGCGCAACGCAGAACGGAAAATATCGAGCCCACGGCGACATTGACATCGATATTGCTCGATCCATCCAGCGGATCGAAGGCCAGCAGGTAGCGGCCGCGCGGGAACCGTGCCGGTATGTGATAGACAGACTCCAACTCTTCGGACGCCATCGCGGCAAGGTGTCCGCCCCATTCGTTGGTGCGCAGGAAAACGTCGTTCGCCATTACATCGAGTTTCATTTGCCGCTCGCCCTGGACGTTTTCCCCCTCCGCCGCTCCGTGAACCCCTGCCAGGGCGCCCTTGCCCAGGAGTTTCGCAATGCGTTTGCAGGCGAGCTGGACGTCATTCAGCAGCGCCGTGAATCCGCCGGTGGCACCGCTGTATTTGCGCTGCTCGCCGATGATGAATTCGGTCAGCGTGCTCTTGAGCGGCATGTTCTCTTCCCTTTGCGAGTCTGTAACAAGACGAGGGGATATTTCCCCTCGTGCTCTCCTGAACCAGACCGCAACAAAATGGCTTTTGTTGCGGTCTCCATTTGTTATGCCGCGGCCGAACGCGGCGCGGCGGCATGCAATTGCTCGAGGCGCGCCAGCGTCAGGCAGGTCCCGCCGGCGAGCCTGGCGTCATCGCCCTGCAGCGGTGCATGCGCGTCGCCCAGACTCGCCAGCAGCAGGTCGGCACCGCGAAAATCATGTCCCTCGCTCCAGGCAGTCGGCGTGACCACCGTGTACAGCCCCGCGGCCTTGGCCGACCGCAGACCGTTGACCGAATCCTCGAACGCGACACAGGCCTGTGCCGGCAGGCGCAGCATGCCGAGCGCCCGGGTATAGATGTCGGGCGCGGGTTTTTTCTTCTCCACCACATCGCCGCAGGCGAGCGCCTCGAACCAATTCCAGGCATCGGCGCCGAATTGTGCGCCGAGGAGCGCTGAAACATTGGCCGAGGTGGTAGTCGACGCGATGCCCAGGCGCAGGCCCGCCTCACGCGCCTCGCCGATGAGCCGCGCCACGCCGGGGCGCAGCGGTGCGCGACCGTCTGCGATCAACTCGGTATAGATGCGCGTCTTGCTGGAATGTAGGAGTTGCACCATGCGTTTGAGCCTGGCCTTCTCCTGCACCTTGAGCTTCTGCGACTCGATGTAACGCTCTATGCGCTCTTTGCCGCCCGAGGTGCGCAACAGCTCGGCATACTCGCGCTGATCCCATTCCCAGGCGAGGCCCAGTTCGAGGAAGGCCGCGTTGAACGCCTGGCGGTGGGTTTCCTCGGTGTCGGCGATGGTGCCGTCGACATCGAATATCAATGCCTTGATGCCCAAGTTGGCTCCTTTGCTAAGCGGCGGCTAGACGGTCTTGCCGCGAAATACGACCATGGTGGCGCCCTGGGTCTGCTTCAATTTGTCGTAGCCGACCAGGCGCACGTGGTTGTTCGGGTTGGCCTTGTGGCAGGCTTCCGCCTCGGCGAGTACGCGGTCCACATTGGTTTCACCGAACAGCGGCAGTTTCCACATATACCAGTAGTCGTCCATCAGGTGCGAGGGCTCTGTGTGCTCGAGCGCCGGCGCCCAGCCGCGTTTGACGATGAATTCGACCTGCTTGCGGATGCGCTCCGGCGTCATCGCGGGCAGGTAGGAAAAAGTGCCGAACTTGCGCGTCGACGGATCCGACAGCCGCGATTTGTAGTCTTGCATTTCGCTCATGTGCTTGCTCCCGTAATATTCCGACGCCGATCAGGCGTGCGCCATGTCGAGCTTGTCGACGGTGTCGAATTCGAACTTGATTTCCTTCCAGGTCTCCATCGCGGCCTTCAACTCCGGGCTGTTCTTGGCCGCCGCGAGCAGGATGGCTTTGCCTTCCTTCTCCACCGACCGGCCCTGGTTGCGCGCCTCGACGCAGGCCTCCAGCGCAACGCGGTTGGCGCAGGCGCCCGCGGCATTGCCCCAGGGGTGACCGAGCGTACCACCGCCGAACTGCATCACCGAATCGTCGCCGAATATGGCGACCAGCGCCGGGATGTGCCAAACGTGGATACCGCCCGAAGCCACCGGAAACAGGCCCGGCATGAAACCGAAGTCCTGGTCGAAAAAGATGCCGCGCGCGCGGTTCTCGGGAATGAATCGCTCGCGCATCAGGTCGATCCAGCCCAGCGTCGCCTCACGATCGCCTTCGAGCTTGCCCACCACCGTACCCGAATGCAGGTGGTCGCCGCCCGATAGCCGCAGGCATTTCGCCAGCACGCGGAAATGGATGCCGTGGTGACGGTCGCGGTCGAGCACCGCGTGCAGCGCGCGGTGCACGTGCAGCAGAATGCCGTTATTGCGGCACCAGTTCGCGAGGCCCGTGTGTGCGCAGAATCCGCCGGTGAGGAAGTCGTGCATGATGATCGGCATGTCGAGTTCCTTGGCGTGCTCGGCGCGCTTGTACATTTCCTCGGGCGTGGGCGCAGTGACATTCAGGTAGTGGCCTTTGCGCTCGCCGGTTTCGGCCTCGGCTTTTTTCACCGCCTCGGCGACGAAGTCGAAGCGCTGGCGCCAGCGCATGAAGGGCTGCGAGTTGACGTTCTCGTCGTCCTTGGTGAAGTCCAGCCCGCCGCGCAGGCATTCGTAGACCGCGCGCCCGTAGTTCTTCGCGGACAGGCCCAGCTTGGGCTTGATGGTGCAGCCCAGCAGCGGCCGGCCGTACTTGTTCATGATGTCGCGCTCGACCGCGATGCCGTGCGGCGGCCCGCCGCAGGTCATGACGTAGGCGAGCGGAAAGCGCACGTCCTCGAGGCGCAGCGCGCGGATCGCCTTGAAGCCGAACACGTTGCCGGCAAGCGAGGTGAGTACGTTGACCACCGAGCCTTCCTCGAACAGATCGATCGGATAGGCGATAAACGCGTAAAAGCAGCTTGGATCCCCGGGCACGTCCTCGATGCGGTAGGCGCGGCCCTTGTAATGATCGAGATCCGTAAGCAGGTCCGTCCACACCGTGGTCCAGGTGCCGGTGGAGGATTCGGCCGCCACCGCGGCGGCGGCCTCTTCGCGCGGCACACCCTCCTGCGGCGTGATCTTGAAACAGGCCAGCAGGTCCGTTTCTTTGACCGGATAGTTTGGCTCCCAATAAGTGTGCCGGTAGTCCTTGACCCCGGCGCTGTAGCTGCCGCTCGTGTTGCGCATGTCCGCCTCCGCTCAAAAGCACGTTTAACCAGCCGACAGGCTAACGGGGACAATACATAAATGATATTCACGTATTCTTATTCATATGATAAGCTTTTACTGATGCATGAAAGAGGACAGATTGCATGACGCTAAGGCACGCGACACTGCGCCAGCTGCAGGTATTCGAGGCGGTCGCGCGCCAGCTTTCATTCTCGCGCGCAGCGGCAGAGCTGCATCTGACCCAGCCCGCGGTCTCAATGCAGGTGAAGCTGCTCGAGGAACAGGCCGGGTTGCCGCTTTTCGAACGCCTGGGGAAAAAGATTTTCCTGACCGAGGCAGGAACCGAGTTGCACCAGCACAGCCGCGTGATCGCCCAACAACTGCGCGATGCCGACGAGGCGCTCGCCGCGCGCAAAGGCCTGTCGCAGGGGCGCCTCGTCATCACCATGGTGAGCACGGCGAAGTACTTCGTGCCGCCGCTGCTCGCGCGCTTCTTGAAGCGGCACCCTGGCGTAACGGTAAAGCTCTCTGCCAATAACCGCGAGGTCGTCCTGAAGCAGCTCGCCGAGAACGAGGTGGATCTCGCCATCATGGGGCGCACGCCGCAGGACATGGAGACCGTGGTCGAACCGTTCGCGCGCCACCCGCATGTACTCATCGCAGCGCCCGGCCACCCGCTCGCAAAGAAACGCCGCATTCCGCTCGCACGCCTCGCCAGGGAGACCTTCCTGATACGCGAACCCGGCTCGGGCACGCGCGGACTGCTCGAGCGCCTGTTCGCCGAGCACCGCTTGCCGCTCAACGTCAGCATGGAAATGGCAAGCAACGAGACCATCAAGCAGGCGGTTCAGGCTGGCATGGGCGTCAGCCTGCTGTCCCTGCACACCATAGAACTGGAATTGAAAACGCGGCGCCTGGCGGTCCTCGACGTGCAGGGTCTGCCTATCGTGCGCGATTGGCATGTGGTGCACCTGGCCGCCAAGCGCCTGTCGCCGATCGCGCAGGCGTTCAGGGCTTTTCTGCTGTCTACCGCAGGCAAACTCCTCCCGGAAAAGTGATCTGCCGGTAGCGAGCCTTTATAATAGGCCATTGAACCGAATCTACAGGAGACTGCAATGGCAAAAGTCGCATTCCTCGGTCTGGGCGTCATGGGTTTTCCGATGGCAGGCTATCTGGCCAAGAACGGACACGAAGTCACGGTGTACAACCGCACGCGCGCCAAAGCCGACGACTGGGTGGCCAAACATGGCGGCAAGGCGGCCGACACGCCGAAAGCCGCCGCGCAGGGCGCGGCCATCGTATTTTCATGCGTGGGCGACGATCCCGACCTGCGCGCAGTGACAGTGGGCAAGGATGGCGCGTTCGAGGGCATGGCCAAGGGCGCCATCTTCGTAGACCACACCACAGCCTCGGCCAATATCGCGCGCGAACTGTACGCCGCTGCGGCCAAAAAGGGTATTCACTTCATCGACGCGCCGGTTTCCGGCGGTCAGGCCGGCGCGGAAAACGGTACGCTCACGGTGATGTGCGGCGGCGATCCGGCGCCGTTTGAAACCGCCAAACCAGTCATCGCCCACTTCGCCAAGGCGGTGACGCTGCTCGGCCCCTCGGGTTCGGGGCAACTCACCAAAATGGTCAATCAGATCTGCATCGCCGGCCTGGTCGAAGGCCTGTCCGAGGGCATCAATTTCGCTCTCAAGGCGGGACTGGACGCGAAGCAGGTACTCGATGTGATCGGCAAAGGCGCAGCGCAATCCTGGCAGATGGACAACCGGGGCAAGACCATGGTCGACGACAAGTTCGATTTCGGCTTCGCCGTGGACTGGATGCGCAAGGATCTGCGCATCGCGCTGGAAGAATCGAAAAAGAACGGCGCAGCGCTGCCGGTCGCCGAAATCGTCAACGGCTTTTACGGCGAAATTCAGAAAATGGGCGGCAACCGCTGGGACACCTCCAGCCTGATCCGGCGCTTGCGCAAGTCCTAGCCGTCGCCCCGACAATGCGCCGGGTCACGCCATGTTGATGCCGTTCAGTGCACCCGAGACCTATGTCGGCACCGTGGTTTCCGCGGGCGAGCCCGACGCGCAAAGCCTGTGTTTCGTGTTCCAGCAAACCTCGCTGCTGGTCGCGGAGGATCCCTCCGCGACGCAATTGCCCGGGTATGAGCATCTGGCCGGCCTGGCAGGCGAGCCGCTGCGCCGGCTGTATCTGGGCACCCTGGGCGAACGCGCCTGCTACGCCTTCGAATACGGCACCGGCGTCGACGCGCCGCAGGGCATGCAGTGGCAGGGATTGCGCATGCTCTACCGCAGGCTCGACGACGACCTGTTCGCGCTCGCCGGCCGCGCGCTGCAATTCATCGACTGGGACCGCACCCATCAGTTCTGCGGCCGCTGCGGCACGCTCACGCAGCATCGCGAAGGCGAACGCGCGCGCGAGTGCCCCGCCTGCAATCTGATCGTCTATCCGCGCATCGCACCGGCTGTCATGTGTCTGATCCGGCGCGGGCGATCGATTCTGCTTGCGCGCTCACCGCGCTTCGCGCCCGGCATGTACAGCGCGCTCGCCGGGTTCGTCGAACCCGGCGAATCGCTCGAGCAGTGCCTCGCACGCGAGGTACTGGAGGAAACCGGGGTGCGCATCGCCAATGTGCGCTATTTCGCCAGCCAGCCCTGGCCGTTTCCGCATTCGCTGATGATCGCCTTCGTCGCCGATTATGCGGGCGGCGAAATCACGCCGGCCCCGGACGAAATCGAGGACGCGCAGTGGTTCGATATCGACGCCCTGCCCAAACTGCCGAACCGGATCTCGATCGCGCGCCGTTTGATCGATGGCGTCGTTGCGGAAATGCGCGCGGCTGGCGAATCAAAGCACGGGTTCTAGGGTCTGTTGACATTCAGCACATGAGCGCGACGGGGGTAATTTGGGATGCAGCGCAAGGCGCGCCAGTGTTGGGGCGGAGGGGCCCCAACCCCTCCTCGGGTGCCGTTTGGTCGTTCCAAACAAGCGACGAGCAACGCCGTGCTGCGCCCAAATTATCCCCCGTCCCTTCGGGTTGCCTCCAAATGCGGCGCCTGCGGCGTTGCGCTCCTCGCCAAGGGAACCACCCTTGGCTTCGTCGCGCGCCTTGCAGTCATCCGCATTTGGAGGCAACGCGTCTCATG
>JACZJT010000004.1 GCA_014860445.1 Burkholderiales bacterium | reverse complement strand
ATTTCATGCGGGGCGGGTCCAGCCGCGGCGGGTTCTTTCTGGCTGAAGACTTGCCCAGCGATCCGCTGGACCGTGCAGCCTGGCTGCTGGCCGCTTATGGTTCACCTGACGCGCGGCAAATCGATGGCATCGGCGGCGCCGTAGGTCACCAGACTATCGAAGCACTCGAAGATGTTACCGAGGAGCAGCGGAGGGCGTAGCTCTGCTGTGGGAACACTCTACAATGATTCAATCAAGTCTCCACGCACGTCTGGAGACAAAATCTAAGCCAAAGGAGATGCGATGAAGACCTATTTGAACCTGATGGGACTCATTCGAACGACATTCATATTCCTGCTTTTCGTCTTCGCCGGCGCGGCACCGCCTGTACTGGCGCAGGGTGGGGGGGGCACTCCGATCCGCATTGCGTGGCAACCGGATCCGAACGTAGCGTTCTATTTGGCACGCGACAAGAACCTGTTTGAAAAAGCCGGACTGCAGCCAGAGTACGTGAAGTTTCTTGCTGCGCCGCCAATGTTCGCAGCGCTTCAGAGCGGCAGCGTCGACGTAGCAGACATTGGGCTTCCTGCGGCAGTTATCGCCAAGAGCCAGGGCATAGACATCAAAATCATCATGGTGGCTGTGGACGTGTCCGGGACGAACGTTCTCGTGGCACAAAAGGGACAGACGATTCGCTCAGGCAAGGATCTAAGGGGCAAACGAATCGGCGCAACAAAAGGATCGGGCACCTGGTACGGCCTCGTGCGATATCTGGAACGAGACGGGCTAAGCATGCAGGACGTCCAGTTTCTTGACCTAAGCGCTCCGAACATAGTACCAGCGTTCCGAAGAGGCGAGGTGGACGCGGCGTGGACATGGTCCCCCTGGCAGAACCTGCTGGTCGAAATGGGCGGGAAACCGATCGCCAGCAACAAGGACATCGGCGCGCTTGCACCTCAGGTCTGGGTTGTGCGTGCCGAATGGGCGCGCCAGAATCCCGAGGCTCTGCAGCGGTTCATGAAGGGGATTGACAGCGCATTCCAGCTGATTGGCGCTAACCGTGATCTTGCGGCGAAAGCGATGTCGGAAATGCTGAATGTCGATAACAAAGTCGCCAGCGACACTCTTAGGGCAAGCGATCACCCCGACTTGAAGACTCAGGCTTCTGTGAACTATCCGCTGTCCGTGGTAGCTGGATACCCGGGTGCGACGGCGGGTCTAAGTCTAGCCGCGAAGAATGTCGCGAAGTTTCTCCACTCTCAGGGGATCATTAAGGCGACGGTCGCCGCGGATGACGTGGTTGATCCCGGGCCGCTCAAGCGGTACCTTCACCTCAAATAGGAACCCGCGGGCATGGTTATCTATCGCACATACCGCTGGCTCAGTTGGTTGACCGGCGGCTTGCTGTTTGTTCTGTGGACAATAGTTACCAACTTAGGCTGGGTAGATCCGGTTTTGCTGCCGTCGCCACAAACTATGTTCCACACCACGGTGGACTTTTTCTCCAATGGCTACGCTGGGAACTCGGCGCTCAACCATGTGATGGCCAGCGTATTCCGGACGTTCACCGGGCTGGCGGGCGGTATCGTGTTTGGCATTCCAATAGGGCTCCTGATCGGCTATTACCCGGCGGCGAATGCGGTCCTCGGTCCCATGTTCTCCTTCATTCGACCCGTCCCTCCGATCGCCTTCATTCCACTGGTAATCCTATACTTTGGGATCGGAGAGTTCCCCAAGATTCTATTGATCGGTACCGCCGCGTTCTGGTACGTCGTCCTCAATACGTCCAACGGGGTTCGCTCGGTTCCAATTGATTTGATCCGGGCCGCGCTGAACCTTGGCGTGAAGCCGCATCAATTAGTTTTTCGCGTTATTTTTCCCGCAGCACTCCCGCAGGTGATGACGGGGGTAAAAACAGCGACAGCGCTCAGTTGGGCGATCGTCGTCGCCGCCGAGCTGGTAGCGGCTCAGATGGGTCTCGGTTACATGATCATGGACGCGGCGACGTTCTTCCGCGTACCGTACGTATATCTTGGCATCATCATCATTGGCATCATTGGCCTGGCGCTGGAGTTTCTGACCAATGCGATCGAGACCCGCTTGCTTCACTGGCGCGGTCGATAGCAATGAGGTCAACGATCGAGTTGATCAATGTGAGTCAGGAATTCGCCGCTCAAAGCAGTGCGCAGAAGAGCACCGTCGCCTTGGCGTCGGTCAATATGCATATTGACAAAAAGGAAATCGTCGCGCTCGTCGGTCCGAGCGGATGCGGAAAAAGCACAGTCCTGAACATTATCGCGGGATTCGTTCGCCCGACCTCTGGCCAAGTCTTGTTCGACGGCTCCGTCTTGTCTGGAATCGGCCCTGAGCGTCTAGTCGTCTTTCAAACTCCTGCGTTGTTTCCTTGGCAGACAGTTCGCGACAATGTGACCTTCGGTCCGCGAATGCGCGGCGTAGCGATCGCAGAATACCAACCACTTGCCGAACGTATCATTGCAGATGTGGGCCTCACCGACTTCCAATATCACTATCCATACCAATTGTCCGGCGGCATGCGTCAGCGCACACAGATAGCCCGCGCGCTCGTAAACAAGCCGGAAGTGCTGTTGCTAGATGAGCCATTCGGTGCACTCGATGCGCAGACGCGGCTCGAAATGCAGGAAATGCTTCTCGGCATTTGGGAACGGTACCAAGCCACTATCCTTTTTATCACCCACGATGTGGAGGAGGCCCTCTTCCTGTCCGATCGCATGTACGTGCTGTCTGCCCGTCCCGGACGCGTACAGCGCGAAATCAAGGTTCCGTTCGAACGGCCTCGTCGATATTCGCTATTCGGCGATGAGGCGTTCGCCCGTTTGAAGGCGGAAATCCTCGCGATGTTACATGGAAAGCCTGACGCGGAGCACGCGGCATGAGCGCGAACAAGCCCTTGGTCGCCGTCATCGGCACTGGGGGGACGATCTCCTCGCTCGGCCGCGACAGTACCGACGTACTCGATTACTCGGATTTCGGCCGCAAGATGCTGGTTGAGGAAGCGATCGGGCGCTACCCCGAAATTGCCTCTGTAGCGCAGATCCTGCCGGTGCCCTTCCGCAGTGTCGGCAGCACTGCCATCGGACCGGCCGAATGGCTCGAACTGGCCGGGATTATCAATCGCCTGGCGGCCGAACGGCCGGAACTTTCCGGATTCGTCATCACCCATGGCACCGCGACAATGGAGGAGACCGCCTATTCGCTGCATCTGACCCTGAAGACGGAGAAGACGGTGGTTCTAGTCGGCGCGCAACGACCGGCCAGCGCCCTCAGCAGCGACGCCGGCATGAATCTCTTGTCTGCGGTCCGGGTGGCCATGGCACCGGAGGCGCGCGGCCTCGGTGTGCTGGTGGAACTCAACGATGAGATCCACTCCGCGCGCGAGGTGAGCAAGACCTCAACCTATCGCCTGCAAACCTTTCGCGCGCCGGATTTCGGCGCACTCGGGCATGTCGACGGCGACAGTATACAAGTCTATCGCCGCCCAACGCGGCGGCATGCGCCTGATACCGAGTTCGACCTGGCCGGGATTGTAGATTTGCCGCGGGTCGACATTGCCTATTCATATGGCGGAGTAGACGGGACGGCTGTCGAAGCGTTCGTCGTGGCCGGAGCGCGTGGAATCGTCTCGGCCGGCCTGGCACCCGGGATTCCGGCACCAGCCGAGCGCACTGCGCTGGAGCGGGCCGCTGCTGCAGGTGTCATCGTCGTGCAATCCAGCCGCGCCGGCAGTGGGCGGGTGGCACCGCGGCGCTATCTGCGCGAGCACGCGATCGTCGCCGCCGATAACCTGAACCCGCAGAAGGCGCGGGTACTTCTCGCTTTGGCGCTAACCCGGAGCGCGGATCCTGCGGAGATCCAGAGGATGTTCGCTACTTATTAGTCCGCCGACCGGCCAGACACGGGTCCTGTTTCCGGGGCCGGTTACGCGCCTCGGCCGCTTGCACTGGGGAGATTCGAGAGCCCGCGCATAAGCCGGGCCTTCCCGGCAATGGCGACTTGGATACGGCCGAGTTGCTCGCGTGGCGCGGATTCTGCCGCTGCAATGAACTCCCCGCGATAGCTTGCGGACGCGCAGTTTACTAACTAACTGGGAAAACATACGAAAATACCGTGCTGAATGGTCTGCGACGCGATTGGGCTCAAGCTGCCAGTGGTGCACGGATGCGCGATGGCGGGCGCGCTATACCTAATTCCATTTTTTAATCAATAGAGCAGTAATAATACAATTCCAGGCCTAGCTATTTTCAATAGGATAGTTATCAAACGAATGAAGTAGAAATGGAATAAGCCAGCACAACAGCATCCAACCGGATTCACACAAGACACACAAGACATTTAGTCCTTGACATTGTTTGTGACAGTATTAGTATTGAGCACTACACACCTTGTATTAGTTTTAACTACTACGAAAGGAATAGAGGCAAAATTGCAGAATGATCGCTGCTGTTGCCGCGTGCGCCAATCATGACAACAGGCAATTTTGTTTTGACCATGAGTATTCTGGGACCGGTAATGAATGGATTCAAAGCAATAGACGCTATGGTGTTTAGTTTTCTCATACTCGTCGCGGCAACGGCACAGCAGCCGGCTAGAATCACAATAGGTGTGCAGTCGATTCCGCCCGATGCAGTTTTCAAGGCGCGCAACTCGTCGGCAGCCAATATCGCCCAGTTCAAAGTTGTCAATTCCAAGTTTTATCAAAATTCCCTAAAGTACCGAATGGCTCGAGCAAGTAAGGTAGCGGCTCCCGCATTGCGATAGCCCGGCTGCACTAGTCGCACCGGGCCGCCAGGCGCGCCGCCGTCAATCGAAAACGCAAATAGAGATCCGACCAATCCAGCCTGATGCACTCATTGCAACATTTTTTTAATCAGGAGATTTAGAAATGACCGACACCTACACCCGCGAAGATCTCGAGGGATTGACGATGAAGTTTGCCGACCACACGGCCAAGCTCAAATATGAAGACCTGCCGAAAGAAGTCGTATTCAAGGCGAAGCTGATT
>JACZJT010000003.1 GCA_014860445.1 Burkholderiales bacterium | reverse complement strand
CTACAGCGGGTTGTTGGACTGGTCCTGGGCGAGCGCCGCGATGCGCTCGATGAGATCGGACAGGGCCATGAGGCCAAAGCCAACCGGGCGAATCTCCCGCTTGGAGGGCGCCGTGAGATAAAGCGCCGGGACGACCGAGGCGTTCAGTCTTGCCGCGATGCCGTTGTCCGGTTGGGGGTTGGGGTATTCGGGGAGCCCTCCGCCGTCGAGGCTCACCGGAAAGACCAGCATGCCGAATTCCTGCTCGAAGCGCTTGAGGATGGGCGCGAAGCGGTGGCAGTAGGGGCAATCGCTTCTGAAGATGAAAAGAAGCCCGTGCGTTGCGGAGAGTCCACGGATCGCCTGCGCCTGACGTTCCCGTTGATCTTCGTCGAAGGCCGCGATGGCCATCGAATTGGTCGGTCGGCCGGTAAGCCCATAGTCCAGCTCCGGTACGGTCCACACGAGCCGCTGCCAGTGCTCGGCGAACACCTCGGACTTGTTCATGACCATGCGCTGATAGCGCATGTAGGCGAGCAAATTCGTCTCCGTCGGGTTCATGACCGCGACGCGCTTCAGCTCGTCGAGGCGCTTTTGCATCGCTTCGAAGCGAGCGAGCTCGGGAGGCCGCCGGGATGCGGCAGGCGGGAGCGGCGACTTTGGCGCCGGTAGGGGAGGGTCCCGATACCAGAACCAGCCTTCGCGATTGCGGAGCCAATAGGAATTCGAGACTGGGTCGCCGGTATCTCCCGCAAGGGGCTCGGCTGGGGTCTCCCGTGCGTATACGGTCTTCGATCCGGGGAAAGCGAACGAGACGAACGCGAGAAAGAGGAGCAGGCGGATCACTTTCGGTCACCTTTTCCGGGGAAGGTCCCGTCCCGGCAATAGCTCACCTGGTAGACGAGTTCCTTGTCTTCGCGCTTGCCGTTTTCCAGCACGGCCTGCTGACGCGTCGTGACCTCAAGGCGGTGGCATCCCGGCTGCGGCAGGGGATGCAGTGACTTCACGTCGACTTCGATCGGGGCGAGCGTATCGAAGCGCTGGCGGATGTACGTGGCCGACTCGCCGACGATTACGCCGCGCGCCGTTCCGTGCTCGATGGCGCCCTTAAGTAACGGCTTGATGTCCTGCACCGCGACTCTGTCTCCGGATTGGGCCGATGACAGCCCTCCGGTCCCCGCAAGGGCCAGGGCGAACCAAACGCGCACGGCTGTCGATTTCATGGCTTGTAGTAGCTCTCCACCTTTTGCTGGACGCGCGCGCTCATGGCACCGACATCGGGAAGCGTGGGCGCGATCTCGGCGTAGAACTCGGAAAGGTCCATCCGCGAAAAGTCCAACGCCTGAAGCTGCGCTACGGTGAAACCGCCGCAGTCGGGACTTTCGGCGGCGCCCCAGCCTCTACCGATCTGGGCGCGGCCCTGCTCGTTGATGATGCGGGCGAGGCGTGAGTTGAAGCAGCAGTACGATTCCGTTTTCTCGATGCAGAGGTGAATGATCGGGATGCGGCTCGAACAGTAGCTCCCGATGCTGTGACAGAGCCGGGTATCGCGCTTCATGGCGAGCACCTGCTCGGCCTGATCGCAGCTGAGTATCCCGGAGAGCTGAATTGCCAGCATCGCGATGGTCCACGGTCCCGGGACGAGCGACCCGACGAAGGAGGCGACCGAAACGTCGCCGGCCATGAGACCCGCAAGGGCGGAGGATCCGCCGCCCACGCCGAACAACGCCTCGAACCCGGTCATCACCGCCTGGGGGGCGTCGGAAGCGAAGAGCGCATCGTAGGTATAGGAGGAACCAGCCGACCCGAGCACCTGGCCGCCCGCGCCGAGGATCAAATTCAGGTTGCTGAAGAGCGACCCGTCGCTGCCGCCGCCCGAGCAGCAATTGACCAGCCCAAAAAGCTTTTTGCGACAGCGGTTGTCGTAGCCGTTAAAAACGTACAACGAGTTGGGATCGGCGTACTTTCCGGCCTCCCGCGTGACTTCGAGCATCGCCACGCTCTTTGCGAAATCGGCATCCGCCGGGTAGCCGGTATTGAAGCAATTGCCGTCCATGCAGAATTGCTCGCTGCCGCAATTGGCGAGCGTGGAGGTGGTGCCGTTCGCGACCTTGCACTGGTAGGTCTGCTCGTACAACCGGCACAGTCCATCGGAACCGGTATCGATGCAGCTCGATCCGATCTGGCTGCAGCCCCGGTCGCGCAGGGGTTGACAGTCGTCCACGGTGTTCTGCGATACGCAGCTGAAGCTGTCTTGATACCGCCAGCAGTCCCGGGAGACCGGGTAACCGTTGATTTGCTTGGTGGCCGGACCGTCGACGCAGACTTCAGACGCCTTCTGACAGTCCGCGGCGGCAGCGCACGCCGACATCAACGCCAGCAACGCAGCAGCGCAGGTTCGAAAAAAGCATCGCTTCACTGTGTCCTCGCTTCGAGCGCTGCGCACTGATTGTCCCAGGCATCGGTCACCGTGGCGATGCTGCGTGGGCGCGCGAAGGTGAATGTGCCGCACGCGCGCGTCTCGTTGACGGGCGTTGTTGTGCACGTGACGTCATCGCAGGTCGTGGACGTAGCCTCGTAGCGGGTGCAGAAGGCGAAGCTGCATTGGTCGGCCGTGCAGCCGCCACCCTTGTAGTCCACACGGTTGAACAGGTCGGTCGTGTACCAGGAGCGGCCGATGAAATTGGTGAAGATCTGGGGCGAGACGGCACCACTCGTCGCATCGACCTGGATTTCCGCATAGCCGGAACAGGGTTCTTCGGTGCAGATCGCGTGCAAGGCCATGCGCACCGTGTCGCCCATCTGGCAGTAGGCATTGATCGCAATACCGGCAAAGCGCTTGCCCACTTCGCCGTTACCCCAGGTGTTCACCCAGAAGTTGCCGAACCATGTGCCCGGTGTGCAATTGTTGCGCCAGCTCACCTGCACCGTGAGCAGCTTCTGGCAGGCGAGCTGCTCCATGGTTCGATACTGGTTGCAGACGCGCGTTTCATAGATGTCGGGGCTCGCGACCGTTTGGGTGGTGCAAGTGCTGTAGGTGCCGGCAAGATTTCCGGCGATCGACTGCGGGTTGTTCGCGATCGCTTTCGAACGCACGAGGAGAGGGTCGTTGGAGCCGATCGTGAAGTTCGGACGCTGGCCGGGATTGGTCTGCGAAAAGTTCGTTGCGTTGCAGGCCTGATCGGCGTAGGAGGAACCCTGTCCGGGCGTAAGAGCGCAATTACCAATGGCTGCGCCGGCGGGCGCACTGAGGCCGCCTGAGCCGTAGAGACTGGTTTGCGGCGGATTCGTCGTGTAGTTCGGAACGCTCGAACGGGCGGCCTCCCCCGTGACGCTTCCGCGGGCCTGCGCGTTGCCCGAGCGCCCGAGCTCGCCGCCTTGAGAGAAGGCGTCCGACAGCGGGTCGGCCCATGCGCTTGCACTGGCCGCAAGGGCGATCAGAAACAAGACGCGCGCAAGCATCTACGGCGCCCCTTTCAACCGCGTGAGGTAGGGGAGCGCTTCCGGCCGGGCCGAGGGCACCTGCCGCACCATCGCCTCCAGGGCGTAATCCAGACTCACGTCGCCGGCGATGGCGACGAAGGCGGAAGGAGCGCGGCAATCCGGGGTACACGCGGACTCCGTTGATGTTGTATCGGCGCCGCCCGTCAGCAGGACGAAGGTCGGAGCGCGTTCGATGGCATAGCGCGTGAACGCCAGGGGATCGATCTGCCACGCGACGTGGCGCTCGCCGATCAGCGATTGGACGCGGGCGAGGGTCGCGCGCATCGAGTTGTCCTTGAGACCGCGAAGGACGAGCGTGGCGCCGGAGCGGGCGGCCTGGTCGGCGAGCCCTCGTAGGCTCGCCGCGGGCATGTCCAGGGTCACGAAAATCCGCAGCGCGGACGGCGCTGACTGGGCCATTGAAGGATTCATCGCCCCGGTGTGCTGCCTGACGAGGGCTTCGATGTCCGATCCCGCAGCGCCCGGGTTGATCTTGGGCGGCAACGCGATCGGCGTGCGTTCGATTGCGCGCGCATCCGGGAACGGGTGGGTTTCGCGGATATGATCGACTCTCTCTTTCGAGGGCCACACAGGCTCGGCCGCGCGGGCGGGGAGCGCCGCGCATAGCGCCATCAGGGCGATGCCGACGAAATCAGTAAGCGCCGGCACAGCAGTTCCTCTTCCGAAAAATCTGATAGGCGAAGTCCTCGCCCGCGACCGGGAACTCCTTCCCCGCACCCCAGATGAGGGTGCTGCGCCCGAATGGCTGGCAGCAGGTTCCCCCATCCTTTTGGGTGTTCGGTATCGGGTAGACCATCTGCATCTTGTATTGGGTCTTGTCCATGATGGGCTGCGGGTAGTAGCCGCACAGCCCCGCGTCCCCGCTCGCGCCCCAAGTCGCAAGCTGGCGATGCATCTTGGCGGCCATGCGCTGGACGAGCAGCGTGGACGCCTGCACGCCGCCGATGTGGGTGGCGACGTGTCCATCCATCGGGTAGATCGAACCCTGGCAGCCGGCGCACCAAAAGAGGCTCGCGAGCGGAAATCCGGCGGTCGCGGCGACGCAGTCGGCGGCGCACGCCGCTTTGGCGAGAGGGTTGGCGAAGAGCACGGCCTCGGGGTTGAGAATCGCGGTGAGCTCGTCGTCGGCCCACAGCGGATCGACCTCGGTGAGATAGACGAGATCGAGCGATCCCTTCTCCAGACAGGGAAAGTCGAGCAGCACTTCGAGCCAGGTGAGGATGGGATTTGCGTACCAGTGAACCTGGTAGAAGCTCGCGCGTGTTTGGCTGTCGTTGCCGACCTGCGCTCCGCGCGGCACCTCGACGCCGGGGTCGAGTTGGATGCCGCCAAGACCCACCATGCAGAAGGGCGTGCGCGTAACGTCCACCAGGCGCACCGGCTCCCAGAAGCCGATGGTGAGTCCGATTCTGGGGGGATTGCTGCAGTAGCAAACGGGCGAGGAAGGGTTAACGGTGTCCTCCTGACCGTCGGACATAAGCGTCGTTCCGCCGATCGTCATCGGGAAGATGCAGCTCCAGCAGATGTCGGTGATCGGATTCACGAAGCGGCCGTGGCACGTCGATCCGGCCCGCGCCGGGGACGCGAGGACGAGCCACGCCATGAAGAACACGGCCAGGATGTGATGGTCAGAGGATTTCATCGATGCGAAGGCGCTTGCCTTCCTGGGAGACGAGCGCCGGTACGTGGCGGATGCGCAGCTTCTCGGTCAGGCTGCCCTGCTGGTCGTAGTAGACCGGCAGCTTCCACTTGTGCGCGAGATCGAGATAGGAGCCGCCGGTGAGGATCAGCTTCACTTTGCCGTGGTAGCGATCGAGGAGGTGCCGGGCGCGGGTGACCTGTTCGGTATCACGCGCGTCGAAAAAAAGCAGGTACTTGGAGAGCGAGACCGTATCGAGGGGGTTCACCCGCGTTCCAGGCGACACCATCACCCTGCCTTCGGCATCGGTGATGGGGTAGGGAACCACGATCGTTGGGTCGTAGTAGAAGCTCCTCGGCCGCGTGGTCTTGGTGAGCCTCGCGACCGCGGCCGGATGCTCGACCTCGCGCCTCGCGCTCGAACGCGCATCTCGTTGCAGCTTGGCAAGAGCGCCGCTCGCCGCCGCCTCCCGCAGCTTCGCGAGAATCACTTCCAGAAAATTCGGCTCGGCGATTGCGTACACGGGGCCGATCACACCGAGGTCCTGGGCTGCCGCCACGGCCGGAGCCAGCAACGTCGCACTCGCGAGGACCGCGGTGCAGGTGCGGAGCACCCGGCGCGCGCGATGTCCAAGATCATCAAAAGAGCGCATACGCCCGTCCGATCATCTGGCTTTCCGCCACCCAGCCCGTCAGCCGGTAGCGCGAATCGAGGCTGTCCGGATGTGGTGCCCGGACGTAATAGCGCCCAGGGGGAAGCGCGCCCGTCGGACCCCCCTCCAGGGGTACGCCCGAGCGACTTTGGGTCTTCGCCGTTCCGACAAACTCGCCGTTGACGAAGAAATCGCGCTCGATGCGGGTCACGGTGTCACCCGGTACGCCGGCGAGAATCTTCACGAACGTGACGCCGGCCGGATAGGGACCCCCGCCCGACCAGCGGAACGCGACGTACTGTCCGCGCGCCGGCAATTCCCCCTTGTGGATCAGGAAGACTCGGTCCGGGAGGCTTTCCGAGCTGTTGAGTCCGAGCGCGAAATCCATCTTGAAGAGAATCGCAGCGAGGACGAGAACGAAGTACGCAATGACCCAACGCCCGAGGTGCGCGCGAAGGTTGCGGCCGAAGGCCTCCGCATCGAAGCCGAATGGAAGCACACGGGGGACCGATGCGGGGGTCATGTGATCACTACAGTCCCAGGCGACGGCGCACTTCGGGGGTGAGATCGGGCAGCGCTTGGCGCTCACCGATCACAGCGCCGCGCGCGAGGATCAAGCAGCTGCACTCTTCGGGCAGTGCCTGGATGAGGGTCGTGACTTCCGCGCCGAAAGCGCCGGCGCGCTTGAGTGCGCTGATGCGCTCCTCATCGGTGGCCTCGCCCTTCATCAGCACCGCGGCGACCTGTGTTTCCTTCAGTCGATAGAGTTCGCCCACGTCCAGGGTGGCGAGCCGAGGCGCCCGTGGCGGCGCAATCCACACCGCGTATGCGAGAAGGAGCGCGGCATTGATGAGTGCACTGGCGAGGAGCAGAAGCAAAGCCGTCCTTACGTTCACAGCCGGCTCCGATCCTGAAGGACCGCGTCGATCGCCTGCGACACGGTCAGCCCCGCCGCGCGCTTCTCGTTGATGGCGGTGAAGTCCTCCGCTCGGCTACTAAAAAGTAGCAGACTGTGGGGATCGACCATCAGTCGAGCGATGCCGCTGCCGGCCGGGGAATGGATGAAGATCTCCGAATAGGCGCCGTGCTCGGTACGTAGCGACTGGAGCAGCCGCTTCATCGCGTCATCCATGCTGAGCTGCCCGAGCTTGTCCAGCATCTCGATTGACTCCGACTTCTGGCGCAAGAGGAACATCCAGTCGGAATTGTCGAGCGCGGCCTTGGCCGCCGGATTGCGGTAGTAGTCGTCGATGCCTTGCGTCGCGGACATGAACGCGCCCTTGTACTTGCGCGCACGCCGGTAGCCCGCCTCGATGAACTCGGCCGTGGCGCCGCCGGAGAGCAGATCCCAGGCCTCGTCGATGATGACGATCTTCTTGCGTTCGCGGCTGAAGTACATCTCGCGCGTGATCCGGTACATCACGATCAGCAGCACCACGGTCTGCAGGTCCTTTTTTGCCTTCAGTTCCTCGAGTTCCAGGACAATGAAGTCGGCGCCGAAGTCGATCGTGGCGTTGCCCTCGAAGTACTTGCCGTAGACGCCCTCGCGCGTATAGGGGTGAAGCATGGTCGCGAGGTCCTTCAACCTGCGGTCGTCCTCGTGCTTGTCCGCGTCGAGCCGCCCGGTCGCGAGCAACTCATGGATATCCGATACCGTCATGGCGTTGCGCTTATCGTTCCAGACCCGTTTGATCGCAGCGCCGAGCGTCGAGTACTGAAAGCCGTTCAACGGCTCGCGCGGGGACACCATCTGGGCGAGGAGCGGCTGCAGCAGTTCCATGTCCTCATCGATGTCCTCCACCAGGGTGAAGGGATTGAGCGACAGCGGCGCCGATTCGGAGAACTCGATGAAGCTCCCGCCAAAATACCGGCAGGCCTTCTCGTAAGACCGTCCGACGTCGATGATCCACACCTTCGCGCCCGTGCCCAGGTACGCGCTAGCGATCTCATTCAAGAGCAGGGATTTGCCCGAGCCGGAGGTGCCGGCGATGGCGACGTTGTAGTTGCCGGCGGGGTTGTCGTAGACGTCGATCTGCATGATCTGACCCCGCCGGCCGCCAAAGAGGAGCACCGGGGTGCCCGTTCCCTGCCATTCGGCGATGACAGGGGAGAGGTGCACGGCGTTGGCGGAGGTCTTGGTGGTGATCCGCTTCATGCGCTTCAAGTCCCCGTGAAACGGGGTGGATAAGGTCATGGGGAGGCTGCCGATCAACGCCTGCGTCATCATCAAGGTGTCGCTCGAGAGTTCGAAACCCCGCGCGCGAAAGATCGCACGGGCCGATTGTTCCGCGCGAGTGACCTCCTCGGGCGGCGCGAAGAGCGCAACCGACTGGTGCAGGTCGACCAGTTGCTGGCCGTCGTCGAGAGCCTTCAGCACGATGTCCCAGTCGGCCTTCCTCTCCTGCAGGTCGGGGAGAAAACGGGCCATGTAGCTCGTTGCATTGGTGGTGGCGCGGGCGGCCTTGATATAGGCCCAGTTGCGCGTAGCCTCTGGGTCGAGCACGTGAACGCCCAGGGTGAGCAGGAACGGGCAGGGAAACTGGAGCGTGCCTTGGTATAGATCACCGATCAGGCTACCCATGTTCCAGAGAGCGAAGCGCGGCGGAAACGAACGTACCGAGAGGAGCCGCAGATCGGTCGCAGCGGAATCCGTCGCGTTGGAGAGCTGGATTTCAGACTTGCGAACCCGCATACGCGTTGCCCGGTCGATCACTTGATCGCGAAGTTCCCGGCCTTCGTCGTAGATGAGAGGAAGTACATCGCCGATCGACCGATGGGGATCGACGAGCGCCGAAACCCAGTTGATGAGATCGGATGCCGTCCACGCTCTCGAAGGGAACCCCGCCGCGTAGAGCGTTGCCCGAGTGCCTTCGCGTAGCGAAAGCAGATCGTCGAGCCGGGCGAGGTCCTCCGGGTTGCCGGGGATCGACACGCTGAGCACCAGGCGAAAGTCCCGCAAGAGATAGCTTTGCGCCGGCAGCAGCGACCGGCGGCTGCCCAAGAGGTAATGGGCGACGCGCTTACGCGCCATGGTGCGGTAGAGGTTGGTGTGTCGCCCGGCACGGCCCAGGCTTTCAAGCTCCGGGACCTCGTCATCGGGAAGACGCATCCGCGCGTAGGCCGCGAGGCGCCTGCGAATGTCGGGGCTTGCGAACAGGTGAAACTGAAGGCCGGTGCCGGGAGGGGACGCCGCGTAGAGGCTCGTCAGGATTCGCGCCATCTCCTCGTCAGCGCCGGACTGCGGGCGAAGCTCCAGGCAAAACGCCAGGGAATCGCGGTTGACGAACACCTGTTCGTCCTCGAGATAGGCGCGGTAGGGGAGCCACGCGGAGAACGATGCAGCGTCGTCCGAAGTAGCCGAATGGGGCCGCCGTGCCGAGCGGGGAGAGAGGTCGGATACGCGCGCACCTGAGAGCGCGGATTCGATGTCGGCAAGCAGGGTCTTCAGCATGGGCTAGGGCTCAGGCGGGGCGGCGTCGATGGCCGATGAACCCGGTCCCGACGGTGCCGGCAGCCGCTCTGCAGGCGTCTGCGAATCGCTCGACGCTTTTGAGGGAGAGACGCTTGGAGCGACCGGCAATGGCGGCGCAACGCCGTCCATGCCGCTGCGGGCCACGGGCCGAACGTGCTCGATCAACCAGCGGCCGGTGTCGACGATGACGTCGAGGTACCCCTCCTCGTGCAAGTCGCCGTCGCTGTCCTCCCACGGGGCGATCCAGACACGCAGCAGCCAGGGATTCGAGCGGATCGCATTGCCGGCCGCGCCCGGAGCGGCGCTCTGACTGAGTGCAACGGACGCTGCCCCATAAACGGTGGGCGTGGCGGAGGGCGATTTTGCAGTGGGGGAGGGCGCCGGCCGGAGATTTCCGTGAATCGAGTTTGCATAGACTCCCGAGACCGAATTGCACAGGACGCCCTCGGGTGCCTTGCAGCCGTAGTTCTCCGTCCCACCAACGCCGGACAGTGACGAAGCACAACCGGAAAGCGCCACGGCGACAAACGCCAGCGGGACACCGAAGGGGCGGATCATGGCTGCGCGCCCTTCGCGGCCGCGGGACCGAGGGCACCTGCCGTGGTGCGGCCAAGCCACGCGTCGATCTGGGCGCCACTGGCCGCGCCCGGAAGCACCCGTCCGTCCGCGGCGATGAGCGTCGGGGTGCCTGTGATGCCCAGACGTTCGCCCAGTTTGACGTTACGATCGATCGGATGAATGCACTCGCGGGAGGAGGCGGCCTCGTCGCGCCACATCAAGGCGTGCCAAGCGGACACGCGGTTCTGCGCACACCAAACGGCGATCGCCTTGGCTCGCGCCTCCGGATGCAGGGATTCGATTGGCATCAGGAAGGTGTAGATCGTGACATCCGAAAGGTTCTTCATCTTCGCTTCGAGGCGCCGGCAATACGGGCAGTCCGGATCGCTGAAGATCGCTAACGTGCGTGCGCCCGTTCCACGCACTTCGCGGATCGCGTCGGCGAGCGGGAGCGCCGCAAAATCGATCCGGGTGAGCGAATCGGCTCGCGCCGCGGTGAGATCGCGCTGGGCCTTCATGTCGAAGAGGTGGCCGAAGAGAAAAAACTGCCCGGTCTCGTCGACGTAGGCGAGGTTACTTCCCATCGCCACTTCGAATACCCCAGGCCAGGGCGTCGCGGTCACGGTGCCGAAGTGAGTAGCGGGATAGAGGGTCTTCAGTCGGTCAAGAAGCGAAACCGAAGGGGGTGGGCTCGTCTGGGCGAAACAGGTCGCGGACAGGGCGAGACCCATCAGAAGAGCACAAAACGCAGTGCGAAGGCTATTGGTCATCATCGTCGTTCCTTTTGAGTTGACGTGAACGCTCGGCAAGTTGTGGGAACTCGTCCTGGTCCCGGGCTTCTCCATCGAGTGAGCCTTGCAGGGCGACGCCCTGGGTCAGGACGACGTCGACCGTCCGTCCGGCATCGACCTCGATCACCGGAAACACCTTCTCGGCAAGGCTGATGTAGTACTGGGCGAGCCGATCGAGCGCACGGCCCACACCCGTGCCCAGGCCCGCCTGGATCTGCTTATCCGGTTCCACGCTGCTGGTTGATCCAAGCGGCGAGATGGAGAGCGTGGTCGCGTTTTGCTGGAACGCGCTCCCGATGCCGCTCGCCACGCCGGCCATCAACGCGTTGGCGAGGATCTGGCCCTGTTTTGAAACCAGCCGGCCGCGCATGCCGGCTTTGCCGTCCTCGCCCGCGATGTAGCCCTTCACCGGGACATCGATCGCCGTGCCGTCCCGAGTGACGCAAGAGAGCGATTCGGTGCGGATGTAAGCGCGCTCCGAACTGATGTCGCCGTAGCCCGCGCCGATGACGAAGCATTCCTTGATGCGCGAGCGAAACTGATTCGGCAGTATCGCGTTGTCCATCAGACGAAGGAGCACGGGCTGCGGATTGCGCTGCGCCATGCCGCCCGTTGGGGCATCGAGGCCGCCAAGCAGGATCGCCCGGGTGAAGGCACCGCTCGGGATGTAGCGGCGCGAATCGCGCACGGGCGGGGGCGGTCCTTTGGACGGATTGGCCGCGCCCTTCCCGGACTTCGCGCTTATCCCGTCCGAGAGCGCGATGCTGATGATTCCCGAGGGAACGAAGGACGTTCCGCTGCCAAGCGTCGCGCCTGAGGGCGAGATCCCGGTCATCGAAGCTGGGCGGGCCGGTGGCGGGGGCGGGAGCCGCTGTAGATTACCCGCAGAGTCCGCTTGCGCCGCAGTTGGCCGACCAGGCGCAAAATCGGGTCGCACGGCCGGTACAGGGATCGGCGGCGGCGGAAGCGGCGTCAGTTTAGACTGCTCCAGCTTCTGCAGCCGCTCCAACATCGTTTTGTTTTGCCCCTCAAGCTCGCCGTTGCGCTGTGAGATCTCGCGCGACTTCTGTTCGATCGCCTTCAACTGGGCGTCGGCCTGGCCGCGCCAGGCGTCCCTCGGATCGACCTGGCCGCCGGGGGCGAGGATGTTGGTCAACTTCGGCTTCGGAGCATGCTCGCCCGAACCCCGGGAGCCGGTAAGGGCTACCGATAAGAGAGCGGCCACGATGACGAGGCAGGCGATGCCGCCCAACAGCAGATATTGACGGCGCTTCGCCGCCGTGGGGCTGAGAGAGGTTGCTTCAGTCATTGGCGTTCCGCTCCCGGATCACAAACAGGTTCGTCGTTTCGCCCGCACGCAGGGTCCGATGTTCCAGGCTCACTGCCATGACGCCCGATTTGAAGAGGTCGGATTCGGTCAGCGTGACGTCGCTCTTCGCCAGGTTCGCCAGCTGGTACTTCTCGCCGACGATCCCCGTTCCCAGATACACGCGCTGCAAGGTCAGGCGAACCCCTGGCCAGAGCGCAAGCACCCGCGCGGTTTCCCGGATTTCCATGTCGTCGGGCAGCGCATCGGTCGCCATCGCGAGGAGCAGGTTCTTGAGCGTGCGCACGTGTCGGCCGCTGCGCTCGATGCGCGAGGGGGATGAGCCGACCGCGCGCCCTTCCCGGATCACGATGCTGTCGGCGGGCGAGTCGATTGGCTGCAACAGCAGCGCGACCGTACCCCGATCCGATGTGACAAAAATGTTGATCGGTTTCGTGCCATCCGCCTGCGTCGGGCGGATAAAGATCTGGCCCTTGTCTTCATCCTTTTCCAGTACGAATTCGCCCGCGTTGCCGGTCACCTTGCGGATGCGGCCGCGCTCGAAAGAGATGCGGGTCACTTCCTTCTGTGAGATCTTGGCGAACGCGGTCTCGCCGTCTTTGGCGTCCACGATCTGGAGCGCCGAAGCGGGAAGGCTAAGTGCCAGCAGGACTAGAAGCGGGGCTTGGCTTGGTTTCAAGCGGATCATTGGGGTTAGTCTCCCGGAAGGATTTGAGGAAAATCCGGCCCGCCGTGTACTGAAATTCGATGGCGTAGCCCTTGGCGACCTCGGATACGCGCCGGTCGCTGATGAAAGTCGTGAGTTGTCCGCGTATCCCCACCTTGAGGGATCGTTCATCGACGATCAGGTCGCGCGGACTGAAGACCGTCGCCGCCCCGTCGCGCTTCAAGCGCTCGGCGGCGGCGGCCAGCGCCGTGCGAAGCTCCCCGTAGGCGACGGGCGCCGCGTACTGCAGCAGGACCTTGGACTGGTGATCGATGCTCAATGGTGTTACGTTGAGCGTCAGCTGCATCAGGAAATAGCCCATCTGTTCGAGGTATTCGGCGCTCACGTGCTCGTCCTCCACCCAGAACGTCTTGTGGATAGTCGGGGGGACCAGCACGATCCGCTCACGGCTCGACATCCGGAATGCGAAGGCCGCCAGGATCAGATTGGTGAGCATCGATCCGAGGAGCAGAGCAAGAAGGAACGTGAACGCACGGCGAGCGCTCGCGAGGTCCTCGCGCATCCAGGCGAGTTTCATCCCACCATCTCCCGCAGGTACGACGGTGGCGTTCGCTTGAGGCCGGTGACGCTTGCGGGCAGATACCAGTAGAGCAGATGCAGCGCGAATGCCGGATGCTTTCCCGACTTCGCGCGACCGTAGGCCGCGGCGAGGAGGAACCCCAGCGCGCAGCCGCTCACGAAGAACCCTGAAACCATCCCCGCTAGGGCGCAGGTCAGTACGAGGAGCGACAAGTCAAGGTCCCACCAGAACATGCGCGGCGGATCGTTCAACCGGCGCGGGATTTCAAGGAAGATATCGGCCATGGTAAGTGTTCGCTTGGTCAGATCACCGCGGTCATGATGCTGTCGATGATCGTCGGCACGTAGACCATGAAAAGCGCGAATACCACGCCGACCAGGGCGGGTATGGGTGAGGAGCGGGCGACTCCGATGCCGGCGCCCAGGATGAAGGCGGCGATGGCGATCGATTTGCCAAGATAGCCGGTTGCCCAGTTGAGCAGCGTGGCGTAGATGGTTTGGAACTCAGTGCCGGTGGTGCCTGCGAGGGCGGATCCCGCGAGCAAGGCGAGTATCAAGGCGAAAACTGTGGTGCAAAGGGGCTTGCGCATGACTTTAATCTCCAAATGGTTTCAAATCCGAGGTGAAAAGCTTACCGAACCTGCGCCATTGCTCCGGTGCGTCTCGCCCGGTCCGACGAATCCGCGCCCATCCGGAGGTTCCGGCGGACCTTGGCGACGTAGGCGCGTCTCAATCGGGGATTTACAGAGTTGTAGGCGCCAACCGCGTCCCAGGTGTATCCGAGGCGGTAGAAGTTGTAGGCGAGGATCCACGCGCCGACGTGGATGTTGGTGCAGGGCTCGAAGAGGTCACGCTCGCTGATCCCGTAGGTGGCGAGCGTCGAAAGCCACGCCGAGTTGATCTGCATGAGGCCGATATCGTGTGAGCCGTTGGGGTTGCGGCCGATCGCGAGCGGGTTCAATCCGGACTCGGTTCGCGCAATGGCGTGAAGCAGGGTGCTATTCACTTGGTAGCGCGTTGCGGCATCGTCCCAACAGGCATGCGCGGGGACGCTCGCCCAGAGAACGAGTGCGAGGATTAGCTGCGTGTGATGCCGTTGCCCCTGATTCGTTGTCACATTGACCTCCCGTTTATCTCGTCTGCACCGCTCGATCAGACGTGCAGTTGCCACGTTGACGCAAATCCTACCGATGGCGGGTTTCAATGTCCGTCCGAAACATGGCTTCGATGAAGCCATGTCATCGCTTGCATTTGATGCAAGAAGATGCTTGCGCATGAAGTACCCGATCCGATTTCCAATCAGTGCGAAGCGCAAAAGGCGAAGGGGGAAGGCGAAGAAAACCGGCGGGTTAAAACGGAGCAACGGAGAACGGTTCTAGGCGGAGATGGCCGGCCGCGTGCTCATGTACGCCCGCGGCCGGAGAAAGGGAAAAGGCGAAAGGGTGTTGCGTGTCCGGGGATGAATGACCATGGCACGCCATTCCCAGCGTTCGTGGACGAAAAGAGGGCAGGCCGCGTGTCAAGCCGAAACGTGGCTTCGATGAGGCCACGTTGACGATGGAAGCGGCCCGATGGACCGGTAATACTTGATTCAGCATGACGAGACCGCAGTCGTTGAAGCGGTCCACGAACTTGAAATCGACGGGCGCTGCGCGCCGCGCCTCCTCACGGCACCGTTGCAGTCCCAGTCGGAGACACTGGGCTCAACGTGTGCCTTCTTCGGAGAGATGGAATTGATCGGAAAGGGGCTCTTTTCCAGGAAGCGGGTCATCAATCTACCGGCCTGGCAGCCTGCCGTGCCAGCAGCGGTGCCCGAAGGGGAACTCCCGGTACTCGCCTCCGACAGGCTTATCGAGCGCACCGGGACGAAGCCTCTTGTCGATGTGTTGCGCACGAAGCTCGGTTTTCCTCCCGAGATGTTTGATGGGGCCGTACAACCGGTCATTGCGGCATTCGCCGAATTTGTGCAATTACTGCCGGCGACCGAGTCGCACCACCACGCCGAACCAGGTGGCCTATTCACTCACACAGTCGAGGTGGTCAATCTCGCGCTCGACCTCCGGCGCGGCCAGATTCTGCCGAGGGGCGCACCGCCCGAGGCAATCGGGGAACAAGCGCACCGGTGGACGTACGCCGTGTTCGTTGCGGCACTGCTGCACAACGTCGGCACGCCGATCGCCGACCTGCGCGTCGTCATGCGCAAGGTTCCGGCGGGCTCTGAGCCGTGGTCACCCCTTGCCGGGTCGATGCCCGCGTGCGGTGCGACCAGCTACCGGGTTGAATTCACTGAGCGTGTTTCGCGGCGTTACGAACTGCACGGGAAATTGCCGGTGCTGCTCTTCAATCGTTTCGTGTCCGAATCAATCCTGGAGTGGTTCTCTGCGGACGGCGCACTCGTTCGCGAGCTTTTCTCCCATCTTGCGGGAGACAAGGCAAGCGACGAAGGAGTGCTCCACGAGTTGGTGTCTCGCGCCGACGCGGAGTCGGTGCGTCGAAATCTCCTTAGCGGATCCCGGGAGCGGATTGCGACCGCGCGGCGCGTGCCCCTGATTACTCTAGCGTCTGGACAAACGCCCAAGGTGGATGAGGGACTGCCCCGCGACCAACCTGGTGCAAACGCGTCTGGCCCAGAGACAGCCGGCGCAACGACAACGGCGACGATCGACGAGCCAGTGGAGGCCGCCACGGAGGCCGAGGAGTACCTGGAGGCAGTGGAAGAACGAACGCGAGCTGAAGCAGAAGCAGCCACGCCAGGTTCACGACACGCCGCACCGATGCTGCGTTCCCCCGTCCAGCCGGCACGGATTGGGGGAGCGGAATGGCTGAGACCGTTCGGCGAAGGTGTGCTCGAAGCCGCAATGCGGTTCATGGGCTGGGTTCAGGCGGGACTCGCGAGCGGTGAGTTGCACTTTAACGAATCCGGCGCGATGATTCATTTCGTGCCGGAGGGCATGTTCCTCGTCTCGCCGCGCATCTTCCGTGAATTTGCGAAAGTGCACGGTGAAGATGGCAGGGGGGCAGCCAAAACCGGGGACGAAGCGCAGGTCGGAAAGGGCGTTCAACGGCAACTGCTTCGGGCAGCCTGGCACGTTCGGGCCGACAAGGGCGTCAACATCCTGACCTACCAGGTGATCCGGGGAGGTCGAACGATGTCGCAACTCTCCGGCGTGGTGATCGAGGAACCCGCGCGGTTCGTGAATCCCGTGCCGCCTGCGAACCCGGTGCTCGCCCGTGCAGCCCAGAGCCCAAGGGAGTCGTCTTGAGCTATCCGCTTGAGGCGCGGCTGCGGCCGGCCTACGAACTATGCTCGGCGGCGGTCGCTGTCGTGTGCGCTATCGCTGTAACCGTCACCCCAAGAACGTTCCTCCTTCCTCAAGGAGTGGCATGGGCGATGGGAGCGGTATGTCTCCTGTTAGCGGCGGTGCGGACTGTGCAGGGGTGTCTGGTCATTCGGTACCGTTGGAATCTTCGACGCCAGCGCGAATATGTCGTGACCTCGGATGAGATTCCGTGGTCGGAAGACCGATTGTTTCTCGGGAAGGGCTTTCGCTGGGATCAACGGCACACCCAGCGGCTGCATGAAGCGAGACTTCCGCACAACCAGGATTTGCTCAAGCCTGGAGTGGTCTCCCGCATTGTGGATCTTTTCCAGAGCCCATCTACCGCAGTTGTCTCGGTAGGCGGTGACCCGGCGATCCATGGCGTCGAGCCGAGGGAATCCGACACCTGGATGGAAATCGGCGATCGGGTCGGCCACACGCTGGTTCTCGGTACGACCCGGGTCGGGAAGACCCGACTTGCCGAGCTTCTCATCACCCAGGACATTCGCCGGGGTGAGGTCGTCATCGTCTTCGATCCGAAGGGCGACCTGGATCTGCTGCGGCGCGTGTATGCCGAAGCGAAAAGAGCCGGGCGGGTCGGCCAACTCTTCATGTTCCATCTTGGGCACCCCGAACTCTCTGCCCGGTACAACCCGGTAGGGAATTTCTCGCGAATCACGGAAGTGGCGACCAGGATCGCCGGGCAGCTTCCCTCGGAGGGCCAATCAGCCGCGTTCAAGGAGTTCGTCTGGCGATTCGTGAACGTCATGGCGCGCGCGCTGGTGGCGCTTGGCCGCAAGCCCGACTACGAGCAAATCAATCGCTACGCCTCGAACGTCGAACCGCTCCTCGTCGATTACTTTGAGCATTGGTTCGAGCGCGAGCCAGCGGCGGCCGGATGGCGCGAGGAACTGGAATCGATGGCGATCGACAAGAAGAGCCTCGCCAAGGGTCTGCAAACGCGAGGAGCCCGGGCCGTGACGCTGGTCGAGTACGCGCGGCGAAAGAAACTCTACGACCCGATTGCGCATGCGCTTGCCTCGACGCTCAACTACGAGAAGAGCTATTTCGACAAGCTGGTTGCCTCCCTCCTTCCCCTCATGGAAAAACTCACGACCGGACGGACGGCATCCCTCCTGTCCCCAGTGTATGACGATCTAAACGACTGGCGACCGGTCTTTGATTGGACCTCGGTGATTAACCTGGGTGGGATCGTGTACGTCGGGCTTGATGCCTTGTCCGACTACGAAGTCGCCGCCGCGGTGGGCAACTCCATGTTCGCGGATCTCACCAGCGTCGCGGGGAGTCTCTACAAGTTCGGGACGGGCCACGGACTTCCCGGCGAGATGAAGTCTCGCCGCATTGCGATTCACGCCGACGAATTCAACGAACTGATCGGTGATGAGTTCATCCCGCTCCTCAACAAGGCGGGCGGGGCTGGCTTTCAGGTAACGGCGTACACGCAGACCTGGTCGGATGTCGAGGCGCGCATCGGTTCCAGGGCAAAAGCAGGCCAGATTGCGGGAAACTTCAACACCCTCATCATGCTTCGCGTCAAGGAGATGGCTACGGCGGAACTCCTCACAGATCAGCTCCCGGAAGTGCGCGTCGTGTCGACCGTGGTGGCATCGTCGGTCACCGATAACAACGACCCAGCGGACTTTGCCGACTTCTCGAGCCGCAATGAAGATCGGATACTGACCGAAAGCGCACCGATGCTTGCGCCGAGCGACCTGGTCCAGCTACCCAAGGGGCAAGCCTTCGCGCTGATCCACGGTGGGCTGCTCCACAAGATACGCATGCCCCTGCCGGATGCGAGCCACGACCCGATGATGCCGGAGAGTATTGCGGCGATCGGCCGCGAGTTGAAGAGCTTGACTGGTGTCGATATTCACCGAAAACCGGCAGCGGTGACCGAGGAAGGAAAGGGCATTGGCTTCTAGCGACGCGTCCTTTTACGAGCGCGGCATTGCGGGGGCGCTGTTCGCGCCGCTGAAATGGTTTTTCGGTGCGCTATTGGTGTTGCTCGCCTTGATACTCGCCGCGTGGATCATCGATTGGGTTTTCGTGTTCAAGGTGTGGCCCGATGGGCTTGAACGGTTGCAGAGCCTCCTTGACGAGGACCTCGCCCGTGCGGCGCGGCTTTGGGACTCATACAGCGAGTTCCCACGCTTCGCCGCGGCGGCGGCGAACTTCCTATATGCGATGCTCTTCAAGGTGACGGGCATTCATGACATGGGCGCGCGCTTCGCGGAAGGCGCGGCGCTCTCCATTCCCGATACGATCGTTCGGAACACGTACATCGCGAACTTCGAGGCAATCCAGGTGGCGATGGTCGGGACGCAATTGTTCGGTGCACGGTTAGCGGCCCTGATAATGGCCCTGCCGATGTTTGCGCTGGTCTATTGCGTGGCGTCGGTAGATGGGCTAGCGCAACGAGCCGTCCGCCGCGCGTGTGGAGGACGTGAATCGGCAAGCCTTTACCATCGTGCCAAGTATTTGCAGGTCGTGCTCCTCGTCGCGAGCGCGGCGGCAAGCCTTCTTCCACCCGTATCGATCGACCAGCGATGGACATGGGTGTCCACTGCCATCGTTCTCGCAATCCTGGCACGGGTGCAGTGGGCCTACTACAAGAAGCATCTTTAATCGCGGCGACCACTTGGTTCGATCCGAGTTGTGCACGCCATTCAGCGCGACACTCGTCCACAGGCTAAGCTAAACTGTATCGTGAAAAGCCGGATGCTCGGAATGGCGCTCGTCCGGGGCCGAGAGAGGTGAGGCGAGGCCAACTCTTGACCTAGCCGGAGACTACAACGACGCCATGATTACTGCCAGTAGGCAAAAATGATGAATAGAGAAGACGGCGTCAAAGCCATTATTACCGATCCTGGCCTGCAGAAACGACTTGCCAAGTATCTTGTTTTACGGTGTTTTCGCAATTCCGTTTTGGAAGACCTGCACGCCGGGATGGTTCCCGACTCCCAATGCGGAGACTACTCAGATGTCGTCATCCGTACACCTTCCGGAGAAATTCCCTGGGGCAAGCTGTCGCGCATTGATGATGCGGAGATGAGGGCGCTTATGATTGACGTCGTAAACAGGACCTATCAATTCATTCATGATCTTTTTGACGAAGAGGTCGGCGGTAAGCTCCTACTCCAATTGGGTGAACGGGACCCGGTACCGGAATGGGAAAGTCCGAAGCAGAGGGAAGCGTAACGGCTCCGGCTACGGGCGGTAAGGCATCATCGTATATGCTGCGGCATGTTGCGAATCGAGAGCAATATAGCGATGATGCTGGCCGGCTGTTGTTTGTGCGGAGCAGATTGACCAGACTGCACGATTGGGGTGATCAGGGCGAAGCATCGTCAAACGCTTAGCTAGGCTGGGAAATGGGCTGAAAATAGGTGATCAGCTGAACCCGCGCACGATGGTCAATTTTGTTCGCGCACCAACACGTGTAGACTTTTACCCGCGTTTGCGCAGCATGTTCACGCGCATCGGACGGACGAACTGAACGCCTTGAGGTGTGGCATGGAGTTCGAAGCGCTGTTTTACCTTGGCGAGCTGGTCGCCTACCAGCGTGTGGTCGGAGTGAGTGACCTTGACGATACGCTGGAAAAATTCGTCGAAATCGCGGAAGGCAAGCAGCGTGTCGAACCTCTTTTCTTCCACCCCCTCCATCAGCCCGGTCGAGATGGCGCGCCCGAGCGCGTCGTAGGCGGCCTTGCGCACGACTTCCTCGTCGTTGAAAAGGCGCAGGACCTCGTTGAACTCGCCTGCAAACACCGGCTCGGAGACGTAGAGCACACCGCCGGGGGCGAGCACGCGCTCGATCTCGGCGAGTGCGCGGTCGAGGCGATCGAGCGACACGTGGTGCAGCGACTTGAACATCATCGCGATGTCGAAACTGTTCGCGTCGAAGGGAATGTCGTCGGCGCCGGCGAAGACGAAGTCGAGTCCCGCGACGGGCGTCGCGGCAAGGTTCTGGGTATGCTGCACATAGTCTACTTCCAGTCCGGTCACCGACGCGACCAGCCCGTCCTTCAGCAGGCGGCGCGGCATCTCCGCATTCCCGCAACCCAGGTCGATCACCTTCGCGCCGGAAAGCGGCAGGAGCCGACGCATCAGGTTGAGTTCGTCTGGGATCAGTTCAAGCGTGTTCGCGTTCATGGCCTGCCCTAGTAGCCCGTCGATCTTGGCCAATATCGGTTTCAGGTTTGACTTCTGCATCCGATTCTGACGTGCGTGGCTTCCGCCTGCGCGGGAATGACTAATCCTCCGGCAGCGTCAGCATCCCGGCGACCCGCGCCGCGTCTGGCGCCGTCAGATGCGGCACGCTGCCCAACAAAGGCGCGTCCAGCCGAGCGCGCAGCGCGGCGATGTTCTCCTCCACGCAGGCCATCTTTGCATCGACCTGGTTGGCGATCCAGCCGGCTAGGCGTAGTCCGCGTGCGCGGACGGCTTCGGCTGTCAGCAGGGTGTGATTGATGCAGCCCAGCCGCAATCCTACCACCAGGATCACCGGCAGCCCGAGCCACACGGCGAGGTCGGCGCTGTCGCGCGACTCGTCAAGCGGCACGCGAAAACCGCCGACGCCCTCGACGACGAGAAAGTCGGCCAGCCCGCGCAGTTCCCCGAAGCACCGCGCGATGCGCGCGATGTCGATGGCCACGCCGTCGCGGCGCGCGGCGATGTGCGGCGCCAGCGGTTCGCGCAACAGGTAGGGATTCACGCATTCGCGCGGCGCGGCGACGCTACTCGCGGTGATGAGGGCGTCGACATCCTCGCTGCCGCCCGCCGCCACCGGTTTCATGCCCAGCGTGCGCATGCCTTGCGCGGTGGCGGCGTGCAGCAGGGCGCAGGCCGCGAGCGTCTTGCCGACTTCGGTGTCGGTACCGATGAGGAAGTAGGCACGGTTCATTCCAGTTCCATGAGTGTCTCGGCAAGCCGCGCGACATGCGCCTCGGTATGCGCCGCGGAAAGCGTGATGCGCAGGCGCGCCGTGCCGGCCGGCACCGTCGGCGGACGGATGCCCGGCACCCAGATGCCGCGCGCGAAGAGCCGGCTTGCCACATCCATTGTCTCCGCGTTCTCCCCAATCAGCAGCGGGTGGATGGCGGTTTCCGATGGCAGCAGCTGCCAGCGCTTGAATTTTATTGAACTGTGCAACAGTGCGTTCAGACCGGCGAGATGGCGGCGGCGCTCATTGCCCTGCTCGATGAGGTCAATGCTCTTCAGCAGCGTGTGGGCAATCAGCGCGGGTTCACCCGTGCTGAAGATGTAGGTGCGCGCTTTTTGCAGTATCCACTCGATCGCGTTCTGCGTCGCGGCGACGAAGGCGCCGGCCGCGCCGGCAGCTTTGCCGAGCGTACCCATGTAGATCAGGCGCAGCGAGGCAAGTCCGAAATGCGCGGCGGCGCCGCGGCCCTGTGGGCCGAGCAGGCCGAAGCCGTGGGCGTCGTCCACCAATAGCCAGGCGCCGTGCCGCTCGGCGAGGACGAGCAGATCCGACAGTGGCGCGAGGTCGCCGTCCATGCTGAATACGGACTCCGTGATAACTAACTTGCGCCGAGCTTTCGATGAGGCCAGCTCGCGTTCCAGCGCCGCCAGGTCGAGGTGGGGGTAGATGTTGAGCTCGGCGCGGGAGAGGCGTGCGGCGTCGATCAGCGACGCGTGGTTGAGCCGGTCGCAGAATATGGCATCTTCCCGTCCGGCAAGCGCCGGCACGATGCCGAGGTTGGCCATGTAGCCGGTGGAGAACAGCAGTGCGCGCTCCATGCCCGTGAACTCGGCTAGGCGACGCTCCAGCGCGGCGTGTGGCGTCATATGGCCATTGATAAGCGGCGAGGCACCCGAGCCGACGCCGTAGAGCCGGGCGCCTTCCTGCGCCGCCGCGACCAGCGCGGGGTCGTTTGCCAGGCCGAGGTAGTCGTTGCTGCAGAAGGCCAGCACCGGGCGGCCGTCGACGACGAGTTCCGGTGCGCAGGGCGAATCGACGACGCGCCGCCGGCGCCGCAGTCCCAGCGCATCCAGCTCGGCGAACCCGGCATCGAATTCACTCATGGCAGCACGTCGTCCAGTGCGGTCTGCGTGCCGGCGACGAGCAGTTCGATCTCGTCGCTGCCGATCACGTAGGGCGGCATAAAGTACACGGTGTTGCCGATCGGGCGCAGCAGCAGGCTGTGCTCCATCGCAGCTTGGTGGAAGCGGCGGGCGAAGAGCGGGTCGTCGGTGGAGACATCGAAGGCCCAGATCATGCCGGTGTTGCGGAAGTGGCGTACGCGCGGATCGGCGGCGAGCGCCGCCGCACGTTCGTTCAGTTGCGCGGCGGTGCTGCGGTTGGCATTGATCACATCGTCTTCCCCAAAGATAGTCAGCGTGGCCAGGGCGGCGCGGCAGGCGAGCGCGTTGCCGGTATAGGAATGCGAGTGCAGGAAGCCGCGCGCGGTGCTGTCGTCGTAGAAGGCTGCATAGACGGCGTCGGTCGTCAGCACCACCGAGAGCGGCAAGGTGCCACCGCTGATGCCCTTGGACAGGCAAAGGAAGTTCGGCATGATGCCGGCCTGCTCGCAGGCGAAGAAGCTGCCGGTGCGCCCGAAGCCGACGGCGATCTCGTCGGCGATGAGGTGTACGCCGTAGTGCTCGCACAGGGCGTGCGCCCGACGCAGGTATTCCGCGTCGTACATGGCCATGCCGGTGGCGCATTGCACCAGCGGCTCGACGATGAATGCTGCCGTCTCGGCGTGGTGCGCGGCGAGGTGGGCCTCCAGCGCCACTGCGGCGACCAACGCTGCATCACGCGGCGACTCCCCCGGCGCGGCGTGACGCCAGTCGGGGCTGGGCACCCTGTCGGCGGTGCGCAGCAACGGGGCGTAGACGTCGCGGAAGAGGGCAACGTCGGTCACCGCCAGCGCCCCGAGGGTTTCGCCATGGTAGCTGCCAGTGAGGCTGAGGAAGCGGGTCTTCTCCGGTCGCCCGCTGTTGTGCCAGAAGTGGAAGCTCATCTTCAGGGCGATTTCCACCGCCGAAGCGCCGTCCGATGCGTAGAAGCAGTGGCCGAGCTCATGGCCGGTCAGCGCCGAGAGCTTTTCCGACAGTTCCACAACCGGCATGTGGGTGAAGCCGGCCAGCATGACGTGGTCGAGTTGTTCGAGCTGGTCGCGCAATGCGGCGTTGATGCGCGGGTTCGCGTGGCCAAAGAGGTTCACCCACCAGGAACTGATCGCGTCGAGGATGCGGCGGCCCTCGAAATCTTCCAGCCAAGGGCCCTCACCGCGGCGGATGGGCACCAGCGGCATAGTTTCGTGCAGCTTCATCTGCGTGCACGGATGCCAGACGGCGGCGAGACTGCGCTCCAGTAGCGATTGGTTGTTCATCGTCTAAGGCTGACCTTTCACCTGGGCTTTTTCCGGAGCGCCAATACCGGCAAGCCGAATTCGGTGCTGACGATGGTCAGCGCCAATAAGCGTGGGCGTATCACCATCAGCCACCCCAAGCCAAAGCGGTCGTAGCGCTGCATCGCCAAGAATGTGTCGAGTGCAACTAGAGCGGATGCATGCCCAGCTTCGCGAGCAGGGCGCGGTCCTTCTCGGTTTCGGGGTTGCCGGTGGTAAGGAGTTTTTCCCCATAAAAAATTGAGTTTGCTCCGGCGAGAAAACACAGTGCCTGCACCGCTTCGGCCATCTCCTGGCGCCCGGCGGAGAGCCTTACCATAGCCTTCGGCATGCTAATGCGCGCCACAGCAATAGTGCGCACGAATTCGAGAGGATCGAGTGCTTCGGTGCCGTGCAGCGGCGTGCCTTCCACTTGTACCAGATTGTTGATGGGCACCGACTCGGGGTAGGGGTCGAGGTTTGCAAGCTGCGCCACCAGACCCGCGCGTAGCCGGCGCGATTCGCCCATGCCGACAATGCCGCCGCAGCAGACGTGAATTCCCGCATCGCGCACCTTTTCCAGCGTGTCCAACCGGTCTTGGTAATCGCGGGTGGTGATGATGTCGCCGTAGAACTCGGGCGCGGTATCCAGGTTGTGGTTGTAATAATCGAGTCCCGCCTGCTTCAGCTGCTCGGCCTGTCCCCTCTTGAGCATGCCAAGGGTGGCGCAGGTCTCCAGCCCCAGCGCGCGCACTGCGGTGATCATTTCGGCAACCTTGTCCAGATCGTTTTGTTTCGGCCCGCGCCAGGCCGCGCCCATGCAGAACCGGCTCGCGCCCTGTTCTTTGGCTGCACGGGCCGCGCTTACTACTTCTTCCAGCGACAGCAGATCCTGGTTCGCGATACCTGCGTGGTGGCGCGCGGATTGCGGGCAGTAGCCGCAGTCCTCCGGACAGCCGCCTGTCTTGATCGAGAGCAACGTCGAAAGCTGCACCGCGTTGGGATCGTGGTGTTGCCGGTGCACCTGCTGCGCGCGGTGCAGCAGGTCGTTGAAAGGCAGATCAAACAAGGCTTCCACCTCTGATACCGTCCACTTATCTGACTGCGCCTTGCCAACGCGGGCGCCTATTTTCAGGTCGGAGGATTGATCGTGCTCGGCAATTGCGGCGGGATTCATCAATGTCCTTTTGCTTGTCGCGAGTCCGCGGCAATTCTGCGGTCCGCATTCGTTCGTCTTAGTCCGGGCCGACGCGTCTACTGCGGGGAAAAAAGCGTCGCTGCAAATTCATAAGGTTTGAAAGACCTATTTTTCATTTAATAACAATAGAACAAGATTGTCAACAACCCAGTTACGATATTACTCAGTCGAATAGGATGCTAGGAGTCAGAATGGATATATGACGTTAACCTATATTAATTAATGACATTTTATGCAACACACAGCCTGTCCGGGTGACCGTTGTGTAGCACCGGATACATCTACAGTAAACTGCGGTATTATGTTTCCATAATGGCATTTCAAAACGTTTTATTGTTGACAACATTGTCTTCTAGTGTTTATAGTTGCGCCAACCTGTATTATTGAGATTTCCGCACATCGGAAGTTCCGGACTCAAGCAGGTTTGCCTGCTTTTCCATCTATTTTCTCCTGAAGGACGCATGACGACGCAGTTGAAAAATGCGATCAAGGTTAAACAGCGCTCCAAAAAAAAGGACGGTGCTCGCGGCAAACGCGGGATCGATCTGCAAATGGTGTTGCGCGAGCGCATCGCGAAGCAAGAAATTGCTCCTGGAGGCAAATTGCGGGAACAGGAGCTTTCCACGGAATTTGGCGTGCCGCGCGCCCTCGTGCGCGAAGTTTTTTGCGCCCTCGAACAGCGCGGCTTGATCGAGCGAATACCGAATCGCGGCGCAGTTGTTGTCCGTCTCGATTTGTCCCAGGTATTCGAAATTTACGACCTGCGCGAAGTGTTGGAGGGGCTATGCGCACGGCTGGCCACGCAGAATTCCTCGCCCGAATCCTGGCAAGACATGGTAGACATGTTCGAGGGACCAATGGAAGAGTACGTAAAGCGAGGCGATTACGAGTCGTTTCTTGCGGGTTACGGAGTATTTCGCCGGCGACTGATCGAGGCAGCGGCCAATCCGGTGCTCGCCGGTATGCTGGACAGCATTTACGAAAAGACCCAAGCCATTATCCGCCGTATCATTATTCTGCCGGGGCGTGCGGAACACGGACTCTCGGAACATCGGGCAGTGCTCGCGGCCATGCGCCGTGGCGATCCCGAGGAAGCCGAGCGCTTGCGGCGCACGAACATGCGCAGCGGCAAGGATTACCTCAAACGTTATCAAAATTTCGTGCTGTTTGGAGTAAGCAGTCAATTGCGCCTGTTGGCGATGATCAGAGCCGACGTTTTCGGGTAACCCATCCGTATCATCCTCTATTCGGCCAGGAATTTGAATTGGTACTTCGCGCGCAGAACTGGCGTGAGGACAGGGTTTGGTTTTACGACGGCGCGGACCGCCTGCGCTCGCTACCAGCCAGTTGGACGAGCACCGTGGCCGAGGATCCATTCAACGTTGTAGCTGCGGGCCGAGCCGCGTTCCGGGTCGAGGAACTGCTCGAACTGGTCCGTCTGATCGGGGAATGCAAGCCATGAGCCGGCTGGGGTGGTGTAAAGCCAAATACGCCGGAACTGTTAAGGCGATTACGCCATTGTGCATGATATCCCAGTGGCCTGTACTAGCGCACCTATGGTATGCTGTCCTCTGTGTAGCGAGTAATGTTCTCAATAAATACCTTGACATTGGCTGGAGTGTGTACATAATTATATTGACACACATTGACCAATTCTTCCCTGGAGGTGCGCATGTCGGCAGACCAACGCAAGGAAGAGAAACAACGTCGTTTGCGACAACTGGCAACCCTCAATCCGCGCCCCGAGGCCGTCACTCACCCGCTGTTTCGGGACAGCGAGTTCTTCGATCCCCACGACCTGGTTCAGGTGAAGTACGAAATGCTGCGCGTGGTCAGCGTCGAGAATCGGCCGGTGAGCGAATCGGCCAAGGTCTTTGGCTTCTCCAGGCCATCGTTCTACCAAGCCCAAGCCGCCTTCGCGCAGAGTGGGTTAGTCGGCCTGATTCCCCAGAAGCCTGGGCCCCGCAGCGGCCACAAACTGACCCCGACGGTAATGGAATTCCTGACCCAGGCACGCGTTGCCGAGCCCTCGCTGCGACCCGAACGATTGGCGACCTTGGTCAAGAAGAACTTCGGCGTCCAGGTTCACCCGCGCAGTATCGAACGGCAGTTTCTGCGCCAAAAAAAACCGCAGTGATTCCCTCACCACCATCGTTTCGCCGTGCGCCTCGCAATGACGGGCTAATCTCGCGGTACGAAGAGTTGCGCCAGCAGGGGCTCGGGCGACTGAGTGGGATACCTCGGGGTCAGGGACTTGCGCTGTTGCTGCGTAGTGGCATCGGCGGGTGGATGCAGGCATGGGCCCAGTGCGTGGTGGAGGTACCAGCGTCGCCAAAGCAACACCTTGGTGAGGACGAAATCTTCCCCTTCGAGATGCACAGGGAAGTGACGATGATCTTGGCCGGGATGGTCCTCAATGGCCGTCAGGAGGCGACAGCATGACGAACGATCCCCACCAGAAGGTCCAGGCCGGCCACCTCAAGCGCAACGCCTATCTCTACGTCCGCCAATCGACGCTGCGCCAGGTGTTCGAGAACACCGAGAGTACCAAGCGGCAATACGGTCTGCGCCAGCGGGCGATCGCCTTGGGATGGCCCGAAGATCGGATCATCGTGATCGACAGCGATCTTGGCCAGTCCGGCACTTCGTCGGCAGACCGCGAGGGCTTCCAGCGTCTGGTGTCCGAGGTCGGTGTCGGGCACGCCGGGATCGTACTCGGACTCGAAGTGTCGCGCCTGGCACGCAATTCCATGGACTGGCATCGGCTGCTCGAGATCTGCGCCATCACCGATACGCTAATCCTCGATGAGGACGGCATCTACGACCCCGCACACTTCAATGACCGGCTGCTGCTCGGACTCAAGGGTACGATGAGCGAGGCCGAATTACACGTGCTGCGGGCACGGTTGCAGGGCGGAATTCTGAACAAAGCCCGGCGCGGCGAACTCGAGATGCGTCCACCAATGGGTCTGGTCTACAACTCTGAGGGCACCTTGGTCCTCGACCCCGATCAGCAAGTGCAGCACTGCCTGCGCTGGTTGTTTGCAACCTTCCGCCGGACCGGATCGGCGATGGCCACGGCAAGAGCCGCGCGCCATCAGGGTTTGGCGTTTCCGCGACGCTGCGGCAAGGGGCCCCACAAAGGAGAATTGCTCTGGACCGGGCTTGACCACAGCCAGGTGCTGCGCATCCTGCACAACCCGCGATACGCTGGAGCATTCGTCTACGGTCGCACGCACACGCGCAAGACGGTGGATGGTAGTACTCGTATCCACAACGTCCCGCGGGACCAATGGGACACGCTGATCCCGGGCGTCCACGTGGGCTATCTCTCTTGGGAAGAGTACGAACAGAACCAGAAGCGTTTGCACGAGAGCGCGCAAGCAATGGGCGCCGATCGGCGACGCGGGCCGCCGCGCGAGGGCCCAGCACTGCTACAAGGATTGGTAGTCTGCGGGCGCTGCGGAAACCGCATGACGGTTCGCTACCATAGTCGTAATGGGCACCTGTGCCCGGAGTACGTCTGTCAGCGCGAGGGTATCGAGCACGCCGAACCAGTTTGCCAACGGGTCCCAGGGGTCGGGATCGATCAGGCCATTGGCGAGTTGCTCGTCGAAGCGGTCAACCCGGTCGCCCTTGAGGTGACGCTGGCGGTCCAGCGCGAGCTCCAGTCGCGCATGGAGGAGGCCGATCGACTACGCCACAAGCAAGTCGAACGCGCCCAGTACGAAAGCGACTTGGCACAACGGCGCTACCTTCGCGTCGATCCCGATAATCGGTTGGTTGCCGACTCCCTTGAAGCCGACTGGAATCAAAAGCTGCGCGCACTGACTGAAGCACACGAAGAATATGCGCGCCGCCGCGAGCAAGATGCACGGGTGCTTACGGATGAGCAGCGCGCCACCATCCTTGCATTGGCATCAGACTTCCCCCGCCTGTGGCAGGACCCCACCGCGCCCGACCGCGAACGCAAACGCATAATTCGGCTTCTTCTGGAGGATGTGACCCTGAATCGAGACCATCAGCTCACCTTGCAGATTCGCTTCAAAGGCGGCGCCCACAAGACGCTCAATCTGCCGCTACCATTACAATCCTGGAAGAAGTGGGTCACACCTTCGGCGGTGATCGATGAGATCGATCAACTGCTAAACAACTACACTGGCCCGCAAATCGCCGCCATTCTCAATGACCGTGGCATCGTCTCCGGCGCCGGCAAACCCTTCCATCCGCATCTGGTTGCGCGTCTGGTGCGCAGCTACGGCCTCAAGCCGCGCTATGATCGCTTGCGCGAGGCCGGACTGCTGACACTCCAGGAAATGGCCGACGCGTTGCACATCTCGCCAACCCATGTGAAGATATGGAACCGTCACGGGCTGATTCGCGGACATGCCTACAGTGATAAGAACGAGTGCCTGTTCGAGCCGCCTGGTGCTGATTCACCGCGCAAGGCACAGGGTACAAAACTCTCGCTCAGGCGCCCTGATCGCAAAGTCGTCTCTGACCGAGCGAAGGAGGTGCAGTGTGAAACGTAAGCGTTGTCGACCCAGCGACCCTTGCCGTCCATGCTGATGCGGATGCCGTTCGCCTTGAGGACGCCAGTGAACTCGGCGCTGGTGAATTGGCTGCCCTGGTCGGTATTGAAGATCTCCGGCCGGCCATACTTGGCGATCGCCTCTTCGAGCGCCTCGACGCAAAAATCCACGCTCATGCTGGTCGAGACCCGATGCGAGAGCACCTTGCGGGTGGCCCAATCGACGATGGCGACCAGATAGACGAAACCCCGGCGCATGGGGATGTAAGTGATGTCCGTTGCCCAGCATTGATTGGGTCGGTCGATGGTAAGCCCCCTGAGCAGGTACGGATAGATCGTGTGCGCCGGGTGTGGCGCACTGGTGTTGCGACCGCGATACAGGGCATGGATGCCCATCTTGGCCATCAGCGTACGCACGTGCTGGCGGCAGATCTTGAAGCCTTCGAGCCTCAACATGTCGCGCAGCATACGGCTGCCGGCGAACGGGCACTCCAGATGCAGCTCGTCGATGCGCCGCATCAGCACCAGGTCGGCCTCGGAGGTCGGTCGGGGCAGGTAGTACACGTTCGAGTGCGAGATCGCCAGCAGCTCGGCCTGGCGGTTAATCGACAGATCGTGGGTAGCGTCGATCATTTCTTTGCGCTCGCATCGTCGAAGCGACCGAGCGCGACGGCCAAAAAATCATTTTCTAATGCTAACTGGCCGATTTTTGCTTGCATGTCTTTCACACTCGGGCCAGTGTTCTCGCGCTTCTCCGCCGGGGTCAGGAACACGCCCGTGGCTGCCTCAATCAGCTGTGATCGCCACTGGGTGATCTGGTTAGCGTGGATATCGAATTTCTCGGCCAGTTCGGCCAAGGTCTTGTCGTCCTTCAATGCGGCAACGGCCACCTTCGCCTGCAGGTGGTCGGAGGTTCAAATCCTCTCGCCCCGACCAGAATTCAAGAATTTACGACGCCGATCCCTAGCGTCGTGTCCAAAATACGGGTGGGGTGTCCAAAACTCCTACTGTTTCTTCGGCCGCTCCGGAAGCTCTAGCATCACTTCGCTAACCGGAACTTCATGCTGCTGTACGTAACCTTCAGTTGTTTTCTGGCTCGTATGCGCGAGCCCAATTTGCAGCTGGTCCACCCGGTAGCCGAACTTTTTGGCCATCGTCACGGCAAACGGTCTCAGCGCCTTTGGATTAAGGCCCGTTGCTGCGCCATGCAACTCCTCATCGGCTCGGCGATATGCACTATGGATGCCCGACCGCGTGTAGGCCGTTCCTTGACGGGTCTGGATTACATACGGACCGATGACGCCCCGCTTCTTGGCGATCTCCCTTGACATCACAGCTGCTCGATCCAGAACGCCTTGAATAGCAGAAGTGATAGGGATATCGACTTCCTTACCGCTTGATTTCAGCGTCTTCGACGGAGCGAAATGGATTACGCCTTCGCGTATCTGTTCCCGCCGCAATAGCCGCACATCGGTCGTCCGCTGGTAAAGCAGAAATGAAAGCTCGTGGTAGCACTGGTGCATCGGTTCGAGTTTCTCCCGAACATCCCAAAACAGCTTCGGCGTCCACGGCGTTTTTTTTGATACAGGTTTCTCCAGCCAGACCGCATTGCAGGGATTGATCTTGATTAGCCCGACATCGGCAATACACCAGCGGAAGAAAGTGGACATCCGCGCCTTATAGTGCTTCGCCGCAGTCAACTTGCCCGGGTATAGGTTTTTGATTGACCGCTTGATAGCCGGTGCCTCCACCTGGTCTACGCGGAATTCGGAAAAATCGGCTGCAAAAATATCCAGCAGTCGTGCATGCTCCTTTCGCGTGCTCGGAGCAAGCCTTGCGAGATATTCCAGCTTGAACTTGGCCACGGCTGCCGGAACCATGTCAATCTGTGGCAGAGCCTTCGCCTTTGTCAACGCCTCGTACATGGCAGCTTCGCCATCTTCGACCCGACACAGTTTCTTGTCCTTGTAAACATAGGAGCCATGCCGTATGCGGACATACGCCGGCAATCCCTTGTTGTGTTTACACGGCCTGGACATGATCCGATTTCAAGCGGGGGGAAGACTCTACGGTGGGCGCGTTCCTCGGCGAAAGCCACTCTCGGCAAACGCACACGGGGCGCTCCGGGTTGTCCATACGATACGCGCGAATCCCCATGTTACGCAAACGTCGCAGCTGCGCGGCAGGCTGTACTTTCCCTGTCAGTTCGAATATTTCCGCTTGTGTAAGTGTCAAGCTCACAGCTGGTCATCCGCTATTGCCAACAGCGCGCCCGCTTCGATCAGTCGGCGCGAATGCTTGACGCCAATGATCTTCTCGAATAGCGCCAGGTGGTCACCGCCGCAATACGCAAGGCCCGTATATAGCGCGGAGCCCCACTGCCGCCTGATATTATCGAATGCGCCTTCAATCGAGATTATTCCCATGTCCCGCGGCCGGACTATGATGCGCCCCTCTGCCTCAGGCAATATTTCTTGTAGGAAAGGATACGCCCCCGCGAAGTACTCATCACGCCGCGAAATCCAATCCTCTGGAATGGGCCGGTTCTTGGCCCGCAGCTCAAGCTCCGCTCGATACCACGATCCCAGGTCGAATGACTCGCCTCCGTTGATGCTGCTATCCGTAACAGTCATTCCGGAGGGGGAATCGGCAAGCCTCCGCATTAATCTGTTTTTCTTTTCCCCAAACTCCTTCTTGCCTTTCTCGTAGAAACGCCCGAGCTTATCGCCGCCACGCTTGCCGACGTAAAGCGTTTCCCCGTCATCACCGTCGCTCGAAATTATCTGACGCAGCGCCGGACCGCGCCCACCGTACATGAATTTCCCTTCCGCATGCGCACGCCTTACCCGCTCATTGGTAACTTCTCCGCGAAAGAAATCCGCCGCAATATCACCGCGACTCCAAGAGTGCTCCGGCAAGCCAAGCAGCGCCTGCTCTGCGCGCTTCCAGTCCGACACGAACGCGCACCCCTGCCCGTTAAGGTCCACACAGGCCCGCCCTCGCTGAGACTTTCCGCCCCACATAATCGTTCCGCACGGTACACCGGCAACCGAAATCCGCACCGATTTCGTGAAATGGCGGAGGGGAGGGCCCTGTTCAAGGTTAGGCACCGCGATCGCCCCACTGAACACCTCGGATATGCATTCGCCGATGGCCCCGACATGCTCCTCGCAAGAGATGGTCAAATAATCGACCCTTGTTCTCGGGTGGCTGGGGTCGCCTTGCTTGTCCTCCGTTATACTTGTCCCACGTATTACCATTGTGGGGGAGTCCGGGCCGGCGGCTCCGTCCTCTGGCTGCGCCATGCGGGCGGCAGCCGCCGGCCCGGCCACCGTCTCAGGCGAGGATAGGGCGGACGCTGTGCGCGAATCGGTATGAGAAGGAAGTATCATAAGTCCTTCGCATGATGAACCTCAAAAGAGGAATTGTCAACCTTCTTCTTTTAGGCCGCTTCCCTGCGCTTGGGAATCTTGATGGTCCCGCCAGCGACTTTCCAGAAATTGCTGAACCGCTGCGCGAGGTTGAGGCCAAAGGACCGGTAGGAACTCGGGCCGGTTGGATCGAAGATGTCTCGAATCTTCACGTCGTCCCCGAGAATTTGCTCGTAGTTCCTAATCGTCTGCTTTGTATGGATGAGGTAGAGCACCCTCCAGCCAAAGTGATGTCCCATGCGTAACATGCCCAGCGCAGCTTCAAGCTGGGTCAGATCGCCCTCGAATTCCGCTACGGCGTGCATCTCGATCTCTCGGAGCTGCGCCTCCTGCTCAGGTGTGCGATTCACTCGAATGGCGGCTTTGGACTTGTGAGGCATATCGAGCGCCTTGGCAGCCGCTTCAGTGGTCAGGTTTTCAAGCCGTTTCAGGAAGCCCGGGGAGGGCTCGGGTTTATCGGGGTCTTTGCGGATGGCAGGTGGCGTCATGGGGGCGGTCTCCTTAGGCGCCCATGATAACAGAGAAAGGACGTTTTAGGCATCCTTCTCTCCCCAAATGCATTGAGAGATTGGCACGGCTAATCTGCCACGGATCTGGGCGAAATGCTGGCCGAGCAGGGCGTAGCACCAGCATATAGGATAGCGCTGCGCTGGGCTCCGCTGCGGCTTGTGGGGCCTCGCCGCGCGACCCTAAATCGATAAGGCCAGCTTGAAGGCTTCTCTTATGGTATGAATAGCGTGACTCGCGAGCTCCGGGTTGCCAACGGAGTAGGTCTCAGGGGCAAGTTTCTTTTTCTTCAACGCCTTATAAAATTCAACATTTGGCTTGAGCCCCGTTGCGAGAAGTACTGTGTCGGCCTCGAGCAGTTCTTCGTTACCTCGACGCGATACCACCACGCCCGCCGCAGTGATCCGCTCTGGAATCGCCCCACAAACGGTTCTCACGCCAGCGTTCTCAAGTTCCCTTAACACTACCCAGCGCGTGGACCCACCAATTGATCCGCCAGGACGATTCTGACGAGTAGTAAGAGTCACCTGATGGCCACGATGCTTGTAGAAGGAGCTGGCTGGATCCAATGCCCCATACTCCTCAAGAAACTCTATAACGTCGGGCCGCAACGTCCAACGCTTTGCGAGGTAGGGGGCGATTTCGGCCCCAATACCTCCACCGCCAATTATCACCACTTTTTCCCCAATCTCTGTACCTCCCTCTAGCGCCCTAATCGCAGGGATGACGTTGGGGCCATCGCTACCTGGAATATCAAGCCCAATAGGCTCGCTCCCGACCGACACGATGATCGCATCTGGTTTTTCAGCCCGAATCAGTGCCTCATTCGCGTCAATACCAATACGGATATCGACCCCGGCTTCCTTGACGCTGTGCGTCAGCCACTCCAGGAAGCTAAATAACTCCTCGCGACCCGACGGGTACGACGCGTGGTGCCACATGCCACCCAAATATGATTTCCTTTCAAATAGCACCACCTTGTGTCCACGTTGGGCGCAGGTCAGTGCCGCCTGTAGTCCCGTAACGCCGCCGCCGATGACAATCACTTTCTTAGATTGTTTGGCCTTTGGCAAATCGTCAACTTCCGAAACAACGCCTTGACGCGGATTTACCAAACAGTGCACGGGCTGATTGTGAATGACCGTGATGTCAAGGCATTCGTTGCAGGCGATGCATAATCGTAGGTCGCCAAAGTCGCCGCGAGCTACCTTGTTCGGCCAATCCGGATCCGCAAGCGACTGACGCCCAAGACTGATCATATCGGCCCAGCCTTTTCGCAAAATAGACTCCGCGTCCAGTGGGCGGCTATTTCGATTGGACGCTGCAACAGGAACTTTGACCGATCTTTTGATCTCTGCTGCGAGGAACGAGTAGGCCCCCTGGGGGACGTTTGGCGTCAACTGCGGCACTGAGGTGGCATGACCGCCTCCAGTGACATTGAAATAGCAGACGCCTGCCGCAGCCAGCGCCTTTGCATTTCCCACCGCCTGCTCAACGCTGTAACCGCCTTTCAGAAATTCGCTACCATGATGGCGATAAAACACAGGGAAATCTTCGCCCAAGGCCTTCTTTATACCGCGAACAGTTTCGACCGCGAAACGTACGCGATTCTCTGGGGTGCCTCCCCACTTGTCGATTCGGTCGTTGAATACCTGCGATAGGAAGATGCTGTGGGCACTTCCACCCACGCCAAGAATATCTACAGCCGGAAAACCAGCCTTGGCAGCGCGCACTGCGCAGTCGACGACCGCCTGGATCATCTCTTCAATCGTTTCTGTCGGGAAGTCATGCAGGGTAGGACGGTTCTCGCGGTGCAACATGCCCACGGGAAAGAGGCGACGTACACCAACCTGTGCGTAGGGTACCGCGCCGTACTTTTGAATTTCCTTGACGCACCGCGCATAGTTTGCAATATGGCGGTCATTTTCAAGAAAAAATTCGAGCGGACTGCCGGCACCCTCTACGAAATACGCGTCGATGATTCCGACGCCAATAAGTCCAAATCCACCTCTCGCGCGAGCGACGTAGAAATCGATACCCGAATCCGATATACCCACCTCCTGATTGCCAAGGTTGGTATGCATTGGTGGCATATTGAGACGGTTCTTAACGCGAAGGCCGCCAATCGTGATCGGTTCGAAAAGCATGGGCGTTAGCATTGTCGTTTCCTTTCTTTAATGTCTCTAATTACGTTGTAATCGTATTGCCAATTGCGCGTAGCCTGGTTTCCAGGGCACGCTTATCGATCTTGTTACCAGCAGCGGTCATTGGAAACTGAGGAACGATTTCAAGTCGCTCTGGAATCTTGTAATTCGCTACTTCCTGCGATTTCATGAAAGCGACCATTTCGGCAAAGTCGAGCGCCCTGCCGGGGTGCAACACGACGAACGCACATGCGCGCTCGCCCAGCTCATGGTCGGACATGCGCACCAATGCCGCGTCCAGTATCGCCGGATGCCGGCATAGGATCGTAGTAACTTCGTGAGCAGAAATATTTTGGCCACCACGAATGATGATGTCCTTGGATCGCCCTTCAAGCACGAGGTACCCGTCTTCCGTGACACGACCGAGGTCGCCCGTGTGAAAGAATCCGTCTCGCCAAGCGATGCGCATACCTTTCGGATCACTGATATAGTCGCCGTTACAGTGCGGCCCGCGGGCGCAGATCTCACCGATCGCACCCTGTGGAAGGGGACGGCCGGCTTCATCCAGTACGAGAAACTCGGTGCCAGGCATCAGCCGGCCATTGGACCGGAGGCGCATTTCCCGCGGATCGTCCACGCCGTGGCTGGCAAGCGCCCCATAGTCCATAAGGCCGTAGCCCTGAACAATCTTCGCGCCGGTTGTGTCTTCAAAACGGGCGCCAACGTCATAGGGCAGCATGCCCCCGCCGCAAACGACCCAACGCAGGGTCGAGAGATCATATGCATCCAGATTCGGGAGACCCGCGATCCGGGCGATCATGGTCGGGACCATTACTGCACCCGTCACCCCTTCGCGCGCGATCAAGCTGCAAGTCGCATCGGGCGCGAAGTGCGACTGCACCACAAACCTTGCACCGACCTGTGGCGTCGCATGGAACTGCATGTCGCCGCCGCCGGTATGGAAGGGAATGCAGGTAAGTATTACGTCACGTTCGGTGATCCCGAGGCGCTCGATATACACGCGGCCGCTGGCAAGGCGGGGCCAGCAGGAGTATTCGATGCATTTTGGCAAACCGGTAGTCCCGCTCGATGTGACAATTCCAGTCATGTCATACGGACGGACACGGCGGGCGGAAAATTTCCCGGTCGCCGGCCCTCGAGCGAGGTCTGCGATGGAAGGTACTCCGGAGGAAACGCTTTCGATGGAGAAAAGATGCCGCAGACGCAGCTTAGGCTTTAATTCATCGTATAAGGAAAGCAAGTCTTGATTGCCCTCATGCGCAAAGACAGCGCCGACCGGATTGACCTTTCCCGCAACCGCTTCGATTTCCGATCGACGAAAGCCGCGATGCAGAAAGGCCGGGATGATCCCGGCTTTCTCGCAAGCGAGGCGGAACAAAACAAAGAGCGCCGAATTGGGTGCTTGAACGAGAAGGACACCGTCGCGCGGCACTCCCGCTGCGATGAGTCCGGTGCCGATCGCATCAATCGCTCGAACGCCTTCGGCCCAGGTATAAGCGCCCCGATCATCGGCAACCGCCGGCGCTTTGGGGCGCGATTTTGCATTCCGGCTCCAGAAATCCACTGTGAGATCCGGACTCCAGTGGCCCGCCTGAACGTAATCGACTATCATGTTCCGGGTGTAACGGCTAATTGTGCTCATAGCAAATTTTTGTTTGGCACATGCAAGAACTTACGGATGAGCATACACTTTTTATTTGTTGTTCGCAAATAATTGAACAACGGCTTGACCGCGGAGCTACAATGGCGTCACCACGGAGGAGAATGACATGAGATCCCGATACTTCAGTCGTAGCGTTCGTTTCTTGAAATCAGTGACGATCGCGGCGCTGGCCGCGGCCGCATTGCCGGCTTGGGCTCAATACCCATCGAAGCCAATCCACGTCGTGGTTACTTACCTTGCTGGCGGCTCGGCTGATACTTTGGCGCGCATCGTTGCCCCTAAGCTTGCTGAGGCCTGGGGACAACCCGTTATTGTCGAAAACCGCGCTGGTGCGGCTGGAAACCTCGGCGCCGACCTTGTCGCGAAGGCGCCGCCGGATGGTTATACCCTGATGTTCACGCCGCCTTCTCCGCTCGGCATCAATTGGCTCCTGTACAAGCAAATGCCCTTTGACCCGCGCACTGCATTTACGCCGGTGTCTGTGCTCGGCGCGATGCCGAACATTTTGATCGTCGGGCCGCGGGTAGTGGCAAAGGATACCGGGGAATTCATCGCCTACGCCAAAGCTCATCCGGGGAAGTTGAACTACGGGTCGCAAGGCGTCGGATCAACCCCGCACCTGACTGGTGCGATGCTTGCGCTCGCAGCGGGTATCGACATCGTTCATGTCCCGTATAAGGGGTTTCCGCCCATCTTGACGGACTTGATGGGCTCGCGGCTCGACTTTGCGTTTTTAGACTCGAGCAATGTGCTTCCGCGGCTGAAGGAAGGCCGCGTCCGAGCCCTAGCGGTCGCGAGCGAGAAGCGCTTTTTCGCGCTTCCCGACACGCCCACCTTGATCGAGGCGGGATTCCCTCATTTTGTATCGACGACCTGGATGAGCTTTGCGGGTCCGGCTGGTATGCCCGTGGAAATTGTGCGTAAGTGGCACGAGGAACTGCAGAGAATTGTAAAGATGCCTGATGTGCAAGCTCGCTTTGCCGCACTTGGTTTTGAAGCACAGGCGAGCTCTCCAGAGGAAATGCGGCAGCAAATGGAAAACGAAATGGTTCACTGGGGCGACGTGATCAAGCGAACGGGAGCACGAAGTGACTAAAAGGTTGGTCGAATGCGACTGTTTCGTACGCTAGAGGGAATATGACGACCAAGGACAAATCAGCACTCCCGGGCGGCACGGCGCTTAACCTCGAGCGGCGCTTATCGTTTCGGTTCTCAATACTCGCGACAAAAGTAATCCGCTGCGTCGCGGAAATGTATGGCCCAAAATACGGCCTGTTACCCTCCGGATGGAAAGCAATGGCCGCTATCGGAAGGTTTGGGCCGGTGTCCGCTAAAGAGGTATGCGCGCACACAACGGTAGAGCCAGACAAGGTCACGCGAGCCGTCGACCGGCTGGTCCAACTTGCATACGTAGAACGGAAACAGGATGCAGCCGATGGACGACGTGTGGCGCTGTCGCTTACGTTCTTGGGACAGAAAGTTTACGCCGATATCGAGGGCCTCACCCGGCGCGTTGAGCTCGAGTTGCAAAAAGGGGTATCGAAACAGGAGCGCGACACCCTGAGCCGTGTACTTGGCAAATTGGAAGGGCGCGCGATCGAGTGCCATATTGGCGACAGGAACGCTTGGCGTCGAATTGCCCCTGCCAGGTCTGCGAGACATCGCTAGAAACCGAGGTGTAAGTAGACAGTGAACCCGCATTCGATGTCACGCGAGTCCATTCGGCCTGACGGTGCCAAGGGGGCTCTTTGCGTTTTCGTCGTTGCTTCATCGCGCTGAAGGGCATGAGGATGAAAGTGGAACTCAATGATCAACCGGTCGCGACGCCACCGCGGGCGGCCGCGGCTGGGCAACACGATAACTACGGATTCGCGCTCGCAGCGCAGCCGGGCGAGTCGTAGGGGCGGCCAGCTAATAATTCGAACTCGCGACTCATCGTGTAAATCGGCCTGCCTGCCCACACTGCGGGCTCCCAGGTGCCCCTGTCCGGGATCGGCGCACCATTCGTCAGATTGGTGGGGGACACTGAGGCACCGACCTGTACCATCATGCCGGTCACGAACATGAGGTTCCGCGACGTGATACAACCGCAGTCGCGTTCACCAGTCGCTTAGCGGGAGCACCCCGGAGGACCACTCTGGTAAGCCTCCTCCCAACCATGCTGCGCTTGATTCTTACGGATGGCAACAGCATTGCCGCGGGTTGTTTTAGACTCCCACCTCCGCTTGATTGCGAATTCGCTACCCACACCCTCAGGCCGCCTTAGTTATTGCTTATTTTTTCACCTGATCACGCCAGCCGTAGCGCTGTTGCCAGCCAAGCAGGCGCTTGAGCTTTTCATTGCTCAACAGCGTCTCGAACTCACCCAACTGTTTCTTGAGTGGCACGTTCGGGTAGAAACGCCGCAGCAGTTCCGCGGTGGGCAGATCGGATAACACGTCGTCGGCGGCCACATTCATCACTTCCCAGCCCAGTCCGTCCTTTTCGATGCCGAGCCGGCATGCGGCAGCTAGATCGCGCCCATCGATATAGCTCCACGCAATGCGCTTGCGCAGCCCCGGATCCTTGACGTACGCCGAGAATTCATCATAGTCGACGGGATCGATGACGGTGCCAATCCGGAGGCAATAGATGTCCGCGCCGGTGCACTCATGGAACGCTTTCGCGGTCGCCTCATTGATGACCTTCGACATTGCGTAGCTGTCCATGCCGTCGACAGGGTATTGTTCGTCAATCGGAAAGTATTCCGGATCGCGATGCCGCTGTGCGGAGGCCACGCCGTAAGTTGTTTCGCTAGACCCGACGATCACCTTCTTGATGCCGAGCTTGGATGCTGCATCCAGCACGTTGTAAGTCGCCATCACGTTGATGCGGAAAACTTCGTTGTCGGTTGTGACGAAAATGCGCGGAATCGCGGCGAAATGGACAATGGCGTCGATCGGCTTGGGTTCGAGGTCGTCATCGAACTCTCTTGCCGTGGTGTCCGACGCCAGCGCGTTGAACACTTGCCCCGCGTCCGTCAAGTCCGTGATCAACGTGCGTGCGGTGCCCTTGGCCAACGGCACGCGGTCGAGGTTGAGGACCTCGTAGCCATGTTGAATCAGATCTTCGACGACCCATTTGCCGGCCAGCCCGCTTCCGCCCGTGACAATCACTCGCTTGGTCATGCGTGTCGCTCCTTAATTGGTGAATTGGGGTTAAAAGGTTTATTGTAACCCTCACCGCATCGAAGTTTCTCTGATGAAAGATCAAGCACGGGGTCGGTCGTCATGAGTCAGGGCGACGAATAAATTCAACGGCGCTGCACGGCCTTATCGTGCAGCGTCTAGTGGAATAATGGGTTGCGCTCCCGTAAACCTTCGCAATCGTCATCTGCACAAGTAATAATAGGACTTGACACAGCGCCAAAATAAGCTTATAAATTGCAAAACGCAAGTAAATGCTCCGGCGCGTTTAGGGTGCGATCGGCCTACAGCATGGGCGTATGGTGGGGATGCACCAGCGCATATATTTCAATAGGCGGTGCGGGCACTGCGCACAGCGAGTTTGGCCGCGCGTCGAGCGAAGACAGGTCTGTGTACGCCAGCTTAAGCTGCATACCCTGGGAACGTAGTCGGAACCCGAATCCATGGACGTGGCAAGAGAGGAGAGAGCACGTTGAGCAAGTTAATCATTACGGCTGCATTGACTGGTGGTTTCCACGGTAGAGACGCTAATCCCAATCTGCCGGAACAACCTGATGAAATTGCGCAGGCTGCGTACGATTGCTGGCAAGCCGGGGCCGCAATTGTCCATCTGCACGCGAGGGACAAGAGCGGGAAGGTGACCTGTGATCCGCAGATCTACGCGGAGATCGTGGCGAAGGTCAGGGCGCGTTGCGACGTCATCACGCAGGTGTCGACGGGTGGCGGGCCCGGCTTGACTCCCGAGGAACGGAGTAAGGCCATCGAGGTTGACGCAGATATGGCTTCCCTGAACATGGGAACTATGGTGCGCACCCGCTGGGGCGAGGGCAGCATAGGTCTCAATACGAGATCGCAGATCGAAAGTTATGCAAAGGCGATGTTGGACAAGAGTATCAAGCCCGAGATGGAGGTGTACTCGCACAGCATGATCGTCGACGTAAACAATCTGATAGAGAAGAACCTAGTCAAGGAGCCGTATTATATTGACTTCGTTCTCGGCATGACGAACCAAGGCGCGCTGCCTGGCGAGCCCAAACATCTGTTGTCGCTGATCGAGTATTTGCCCGAGGGGGCGATATTCAATGTCTCCGGCGTCGGACCGGCGCAGCTACCCCTGACGACTCTGGCGATGCTGCTGGGTGGACATAGTCGTGTGGGTCTGGAGGACAATATTTATTACACTAAGGGAATTCTGGCAAAGAGCAACGCCCAACTCGTCGAAAGAACGGCGCGCATCGCGCGGGAACTGGGACGAGAACCCGCTTCGCCAGGGGAGGCAAGGCAGATTCTTCAGTTGGGCGCATATGGGGCCCGGTAGATCGCGTTGAGCGCTCTGGTGACGGCTTTCGCGCCGCCGGCCTCTGAGAGCCGCTCTTCAAGCCGTCGACCATCGCGATCAGCATGTCGCGTACTTGCCCTAAATCTTTTGTCTAAGGCAGAGCATGGGAACTGAGGAGAGCCTGTACGGCACGCAGGCCAAAGAGGGTGAAGTCCCGGTGAGCCGGCACAGCGGTCGATTCCGAGTCGAAGGGGGGTTTATGGCGATTCTAGATGGCTTCGACCGCGTTGTTTTCCAATCCCTGAGGGTAGTGGTCGGTTTCGCTTTCAGCGGAATGCTGCTAACGGTTTTTTTCGCAGTAATTCTCCGCGAGGCGTTCGATCTACTCGAACCGTGGATCGACGAGATCGCACTCTACCTGGTCATCTGGTACGTCTTTCTCAGTGTAGCGGTTCTGTCCAGGCGAACAGCGCACATTTCCGTTGTCGCGTTCCACCAGACCATGGCACCTTCCATTCAACGGCTGGTCAACTCAGCAATTGCGGTCGTCGGCTTTGCTCTGTGCGTTTATCTCGGTTACTTGGGTCTCAGATTTACGGCCGTGGCGTTCGAACAAGGGCAGACTAGCGAAAGTGGGTACGTGCCTATTTGGATCGGCTACCTAGCGATCCCGGTGGGACTCGGTTTGACTGCTTTAGGATACGTCCTCGCTCTGGCAGATATCTTCCGTAGCAAAAGTGAAGTGGTATGCTGATTGCCGGGGTTGGGGGAATTCTGCTGTTGTTTCTCGGGTTCCCTCTATGGCTGGTTTTCCTGGCGGTTTCGGTAGTGGCCCTCTTCGTCTCGCCTTCTGCGATTTCTCCAGAGATGGTCTCGTCCCGGCTATTCAGTGGTCTCAACGTGAACGCTTTGCTGGCTGTGCCAGGATTTATTTTCGCGGCCGAAGTGATGACTCGCAGCGGAATGTCAAAGCGGCTCGTTGGTTGGGTGGCAAGCCTTGTAGGTCGGGTGCCAGGCGGGGTGGCCGTTACGACGATCGCTGCATGCGAAATGTTCGGAGCGGTATCTGGGTCGAGTATGGCGACTGTCGCCGCAATCGGAAAAGCCTTGTATCCCGGCCTGCGGCAAAGCGGATACAGTGAGACGTTCTCGCTCGGTCTAGTTACGTCGATGGGAGCAATCGCCCTGCTCATCCCGCCGAGCATTACTATGATCGTCTATGGGGCGGTCGCACACGTCTCAGTCGCGAAGCTTTTCCTAGGCGGGGTAGTGCCAGGCATCATAATCGGCCTTTTAGTTGCGATCTATGTAGTGGGATATGCCCTAAGATATAACGTAGCCTCAGGCAATGAGCCCCTTAGTGTGACAGCGATTTTGAAGGCCACGAAGGAAGCCTCCTGGACACTTTTCGCGCCGTTCATAATCTTTGGTGGAATCTACGGTGGGTTTTTTACGCCAACAGAGGCGTCGATGGTTCTTTCAATGTATGCCGTAGTGGTGGCTATTTTGATCTACAAAAGCATCGATCTGCGGGGCCTGTGGGAGGTGATATTAGAGGCCGCGTTTTTAACCGGTAAGATTCTTATAATTGTAGCGGCGGCCTCGGCGTTGTCGCTTGTTTTCGTATTAGAAGATATACCAAATCATTTAGCGGAAGTTGCCCTCTCACTAAATATTGGTTCGCAGGCTACTTTACTGGTGATCAATGTTGTCTTATTGGTTGCGGGAATCGTCGTAGAACCTATTCCGGCCATGATAATATTAGTCCCGCTTTTTTTGCCGATCATTAAGGCAATCGGCGTAAATGCAATTCACTTTGGTATTATTGTGACCGTCAATCTCGCGATCGCAATGTTTACGCCTCCATTCGGTCTAAACTTGTTCATGAGCGCCAGTATTTTCAACGTCTCAGTGGCAAAAGTAATGCGAGGATGCGTGCCATTCATCGCTGTCTATTTGGTGGCACTTATGCTAGTTACCTATATTCCAGCGATATCGCTCTGGCTTCCGAACGTTTGGCGTTAACAACAGTTGAGGCGGCATTTGACCTGTATGCTCATCATCCTGCGGACCTATTTTTGAGATGGCTTCCACCCGTTTGTGCGAATGTGATGCGAGACACCTACCTTCACAGGATTACTACCGAAAGGTAGGCCAACAATGTCATCGAGTAAGAAGCTGAAGATGGTTACGTCGAATATCGAAGTGGCCGCGGGGAGACCCGCGGCGCCGGATCCGGAGGTGCGTGCGGTCGCGAAGCGTCGGCAGTTCAGTGCGGCGTACAAGCCTTCCATGCTCGCGCAAGCCGCCAAGTTGACCGAATCCGGGGCGATCGGGGCGTTACTTCGCCGCGAGAGGCTGTACAGCTCGCATCTGGCGACGTGGCGGCGCGAGCGCGGAATTCGGACCGAGTTGGCCAAACGCGGCACAGCGCACGGCAGCAGCTTGGCCAAGACGCGCTGGGTGGTCGAGCGAAGCATCGTTTGGCTTCATCAATTCCGCCGGCTGCGCATCCGTTACCAGCGACAACCCTCGATTCACGCGGCATTCCTCAAACTCGGTTGCGCCCTGATCTGCCGGCACGTCCTGCGGGCGTAGCCATTTTCTAGACGTTCTAAGTAGGTTGTAATAAAGGAGGAGAAACCATGGGTAAGAGTAAATTTGCTGTAAATGCGCTATTAGTGTCCGTCTTCTTGGGCACGCTGGTCTTCCCAACCGCGCAGGCGGCGGGGGCCGGGGAGACGTACACGATGAGGATGGCAAACATCACGTCAAACGACACCCAGGAGCGCTTGGCTAAGAAATTCATTGAGCTGGTCAAGGAAAAGTCAGATGGGAGAATCGACGGTAAGCTGTACTCCGCCGGTGCCCTTGGATCGAACATAGAGGTGATGCGTGCGGTGCAAATGGGATCGGTGCAAGCGACTATAAATCCCCTAGGCAATCTCAGCAACTTTGTGCCACAGGCAGGAGTTTTCGAGGTACCGTGGCTCTACCCCGGCGATTCGTTCGAGGATATGATCGCGAACACGACGCGCGCGATGCACGGAAGGGCGGCAACCGAGATCAAGAAACTGGCGGCGGAAAAAGGGTTCCATGTCGTGTCCTTATTCGGGTTAAGTCCCATGCTCATCTTCACCCGGACTCGGATTGACAGTCTGAAACAGATGAAAGGGCAAAAGCTTCGTCCTATACCGGGCAAGGAGCACAGTCTGACCTTGAACGACTGGGGAGTGCCCAGCGCCGACATGTCCCTTCCTGAAGTCTATACTGCTGTCCAGCAGGGCGTGATTAACGGATTTGAATTACCACCCGACGTCACACTGAATCTGAAGTTGCATGAGGCCGCTCCATATGTCGCAGTGACCAAGCATTCAACTCTGATCGAATACATAATCGTCTCCCGTAATTGGTACCAGAGTCTCCCAAACACTTTAAAGAAATCGATCGACGAAGCCGGAAAGGAACTCGATCGGGTCGGTACGGCGGAATACGCCAAAACGGAGACCGCAGCGTTCCGCAACTTGAGAAGCGATTCTCGCGTAACGGTGGTGGAGTTTACGAAAGAGGATCTAGCGAAGATGCGAGAGCTCAACGAAAAAGGTGTCTGGAAGGAGATCATGGCCGATCCCGTCAAGGGCCCAATTTTTAAGGTCTTGCGGCAAGATGTTGAAGAGCTGGCGCATTGACGAAGAGCGATATTTACTGGTTGAGATCGGAAGCTGTGCGGGAATTGGAACCCGTCGAGAGTTTTGTGTGGTTGAGGCATGCAGTCTCTTCTAAATCTGGGGGACTTCATAGCAGGACAGGTGATCAATATGGACGGTGGCCAGATCTTTTATTGAAGAGGGATCGTCATGAGTTCGTCCGCCGCCCAATTTCCACTCGATGCGAAGACTTCCGCGCTCCTGGTCATCGACATGCAGAACGATTTCCTCGATCCCGGCGGCTATTTCGGCCAGCGGGGGATGGATGTGGGGAGGCTTGGACGAGCGGTGGAGCCTATCGCGGCCTTGCTCGAGGTGCTGCCGAGCAAGATGAGGGCCGTTTTTACCGTTCAAGTATTCGAGCCCGACGGAAGCGACGATCTGCAGCGGGTCCATCGCCTCAGGCCGGCTCGACTGCTGAGATCCGGCGGCGGTGGTCCGGTTATTCGCGGAAGCTGGGGCGCGGAGATTTTGCCTACGCTTCGGCCGCGCCCGCAGGACCTGGCTATCTCCAAGAGGCGCTTTGACGCGTTTTATCGGACCGATCTGGAGCTGCTGCTGCGATGCTGGGGCATCAAGACAATCATATTCGCGGGCGTCGTGGCCGACGTCTGCGTCGAGACCACCCTGCGCTCGGCCTACGTGCGCGATTTCGACGTGGTGCTTGCCGGGGAATGCGTTGCGGCATGGACGGACGACGATATGCTGTCTACCGTCGCGGCGGTCGAGGGCCACTTCGGCGTCTCCTGGACGAATGCGCAGATCATCGGTGCGCTCGCTCCGCATTGAACGATGCACATCGATGACCGTTTGCCACATGAAGCATCAAGAGGGACTATGGAACTGACTCAGGACGATGTGATCCGGATCCTCAAGCTCATCGACGAATCGCCCATGGGCAGGGTCAGCCTGCAGGTCGGCGATCTTACGCTAGAGGTGGCAAAAGGAACCGGTCCAGGTTCTGCGTCCGCGATCTCGGCAAGGGCGTCGCAGCAAGCCGCGACGAGTGTCGCCGAGACGAAGTCGGTCGAAGCGCAACCCGCAACACTGGAAAAGACCGACCGCGTCGAACCAGAGCCCACGGCAGGCACCGACGAAGATCTGCTGGTGATCAAGGCGCCGCTTCTGGGCATTTTCTACAGGCGGCCGCAGCCGGGATTGCCGCCGTACGTCGAAGTGGGTTCGCTCGTCGACGAGAACACGACAGTCGCTCTCATGGAAGTGATGAAGTTGTTCAACCCGGTCAGGGCCGGGGTCATGGGGCGCATACACAAGATCTGCATCGAAGACGGCGAGCTTGTCGAGTACAACCAAGTCCTGTTCCTGGTCAAGCCAGAGTAATGGCGGACGACTGCGAATCGCATGAAAGAGATTTCAAGAGTGCCGATCGCCAATCGTGATGAGATTGCGGTCCGCGTGATCCGGACGTGCGAGTCTCTCGGGCCGGAAACGGTTTTTGCGGTGTCCGAAGCCGGCAAGGACAGCCCATGATGCCGGGATCAGAAAAGGTCGCGAATGTCCAGGAGGCGATGGAGATCTCCAGGGCGATCGGATTCCCGCTGGTCCTGAAGGCCGCCGCGAGAGAGGCGCGCGCGGCGTTCGGCGACGACACCCTCTACAAGGTATCTTTATATATGAGGCAAATGTCTGCACAGCGCTTGGGGGGGAAACGCACGTACGCTGGATCGAGAACCTGCTCGCAACCTCACCCAAGGGGTTGCACCAGCAGGTATGAGTTCGAGGAGACGGCAAATGAGCAACGCTAACGAGGTCAGGTTCGTGGATACGACTTTGCGCGACGGAAACCAGTCCCTGTGGGCCTTGGCCATGTCCACGAGCATGATGCTGCCGGTCGCGTCCCGGTTCGACGAAGCCGGATTCGCGGCGGTTGAGCTGACTGCTCCGGCCCATTTCAAGACCACCGTCCGCGAGTTGCGCGAGGATCCTTGGGAAAGGATCCGCCTAATTTCTCGGGAAGTGACGAGTGCGCCGTTGGCCGTGATGCAGCATTGCAGCATTATCGGGTTCAGAATAGTTCCGACGTGCCTGGCGCAGCTCTGGATGCAGAGGCTCGCCGCCAACGGCATCCGGCGGGTGCACCTGATGGAAGCCTCGAACGACTTCGGTCTGCGGGTCCCGGATTACGTGAGGTTCGCGACGGAGGCCGGAATGGAAGTCGCACTCGCCCTGACGTATTCGATTTCGCCGAAGCACACTGACGAGTACTACGCGCAAAAGACGCGTGATGCGGTCGCGCTGAAAGTCCCCGCAATATTCCTGAAGGATCCGGGAGGGCTGCTGACGCCGGAACGCACCCGCACGCTGGTGCCGGCCATTCTCAGGAATGCGGGCAAGACGCCGGTGGAGTTTCACTCCCATTGCACCACGGGCCTAGCGCCGTTGTGCTATCTGGAAGCGGTCAGGCAGGGAATCAGGACACTGCATACCGCCATACCGCCGCTCGCCAACGCCTCCTCCCAGCCGTCGGTTCTGACCGTGGCGGACAATCTGCGCCACCTCGGCTATGTGCCGCGCATCAACGAGGCGGCGGTCCTGGCGGTGTCGGATCACCTGCACTACGTCGCTAAAAGGGAAGGGCGGCCGATCGGGGCCCCCGTCGAATACGACGAATACCAATACGTCCACCAGATACCGGGAGGCGTGATCTCCAACCTGAAGAGACAACTGTCGCAGTTGAGGCTGATCGACAAGCTTCCCCAAGTGATCGCGGAATGCATCCAGGTAAGAAAGGACTTCGGCTACCCGATCATGGTGACGCCTTTTTCCCAATTCATAGCGACGCAGGCGGCTATCAATGTCGTGCTGGGGGAAAGATACAAGCAGGTCGCCGACGACCTGATTTACTACGCGTTGGGGTTCTGGGGCAAGGAGGCGGCCGCGGCGATCGACTGCAACGTTATGGACAGGATCATGAGTCTGCAGCGGTCAAAAGAGCTCAAGGACTGGGAGCCCCCGGAACCGTCGCTGGAAGAGGTAAGGGAGCAGTATGGTGGGGGCGGTTTGTCCGACGATGATCTGCTACTGCGTTACATGATCGGCAGCGACGACGATATCAAGGCAATGCGGGCGGCCGGGCCTATCAGGCGGGACAAGTACGTCGGAGCCGCGACCCCGTTGCGGGTGTTGATCGAGGAACTCCTGAAAAGACGAGACTTTAGTTACGTGTCCATCCGGGCAAAAGGCCTGGATATCACTATGGAAATTTAGCCAGTACACCCTATGGAAGCGACCTTCAAACGAATTTTGGTCGCAAACCGAGGCGAGATCGCGGTTCGTGTGATTCGCGCTTGCCACCAGTTAGGCATAGAAGCGGTCGTTGCAGTGTCCGAAGCCGATCGCGATAGCCTTGCGGCGCGCATCGCAAACCGTGCAATTTGCGTGGGCCCGCCCCGTTCAGCAGATAGCTATTTGCGACCCGAGGTCCTGGTGATGGCCGCGCTAGGATCAGGGTGCCAGGCAATTCATCCCGGGTATGGATTCTTGTCGGAGCGCGCCGCGTTCGCGCGAATGTGTGCGGATGCTGGGTTGATCTTCATAGGCCCTCCCGCAGATGCAATTCAATCAATGGGGGATAAGATTTCGGCGGTGCGTTTGGCAGAGGAAGCGGGCGTCCCACGCGTGCCGGGATCGGACCGCGTCGCGACAGTAGGCGATGCATGCCGCATAGCCGCAGACTTGGGCTATCCAGTCCTGCTAAAGGCTGCTGCAGGCGGCGGGGGCCGTGGTATGCGGATCGCGAGAAGTGAAGGAGACATGGCTGTGGCACTGGAGTCTGCAGCGGCCGAGGCCCTTGGAGCTTTTGGCGACGCAACCCTATATGTTGAGAAACTTATTGAGCGTGCTCGCCACATCGAGATTCAAATCCTAGGTGACGCACACGGAAATGTGATCCATCTCGGGGAAAGGGATTGTTCTACTCAGCGCCGCCAGCAGAAGCTAATTGAGGAAGCGCCGTCGCCGATTATCGATGAAGAACTGCGAAACCAACTCGGAGAGGCCGCAACTAAGTTGGCTCGGCGGATCCATTACCAGAACGCGGGAACAGTGGAATTCATTCTCGACGAGAGCACGAGACGCTTTTACTTTCTCGAGATGAACACGCGCATACAAGTCGAACATCCGGTGACTGAAATGATCACCGGACGGGATCTTGTTGTTGAACAGATTCGCATCGCGGCCGGCGACGCGATTTCGTTCCGTCAAGAAGACGTATGTATTAGCGGGCACGCCATTGAATGTCGCATCAACGCGGAAGATGTTGCCCGAAATTTTGCGCCATCACCCGGCAGGCTCACTGTTTGGTCAGCCCCGAGCGGAGAGGGGGTAAGGCTCGACAGCCATTGTTATGCCGGGTATCTAGTGCCACCCTTTTACGATTCCTTGCTGGGTAAGCTCATCGTGCATGGCGCGGATCGCGAGCTGGCAATTGAGCGAATGCAACTTGCGCTTCAGAGTTTCAGCGTCATCGGAGTTCCCACCACCATTCCGTTCCACCTGCGCGTGCTTAGTCATCCTGATTTCGCAGCAGGACGTATTACTACCCGCTGGGTGGAGGAGACGCTGCTTGTCGAAACATAAGAACCCTGTCCGATTTCGTGGGACCACCTCTATGCAGAACGGCTGATTGCATTCCAACGGCGCAATGACGCGCACGGGCGAAAACAAAAACATGAGTACTCAGCAGGTTCCATACGTTAGGCTCTTATCGAAATACGCCGAAGGTCCGTATTCCAGAGAAAACTGGACGGTCATGAAATAATATTTGCGCGGGATATCCCTGGAGAAAGGAAAGTAACCGTTCCGGCGACTAGCCAGCGAAGAGGGAATATGAATCTCAAGCCAGCTTTACATCGATGGCCGCTCGACCGATGGAGACACCGATAGAGCGGATCGGATTCTGAAGCGGGCGACACCCGACCCGATCAGGCGCGTGGCATGCGCGGACATTTCCGACCTGGAGTGTGCATTGTGTGCGGCCGAGCATGAATTCAGTCTGTGTAAGAAGACGCCGGCACTGGAGCGCTACCGCATGATGCGCAAGGAAGCGGAAATCATGGGCAGCCGCGCCGACTTTGGCGAAGTAGTGCGGATCAGAAGGATCAAGGCGAGTCCGCTCGCCTGTCGCCAGCTATGTAGGTCGCCGCGCATGACTCGACCTGACGGCACCAGGCGGTCTACACGTGTTTTCGTTGTTGCTTCGTAAGCGATCAATAGACCACGTTCTTCCGCACGCGGAGTAATTCGCGTATCTATACGCGCTTCTTCGTTGGACCAAGGAGCGCGAGATGAGCAGCAAAGTCAATCTGGATCGCTGGGGGCCGCATTTGCAGGCGGCCAAGCGCGAGGGCAAGTCACTGACCGAGTACGCGCGTAGCCGCGGTCTGTCGCGGCACACACTGTACGCGGCGCGGCAGATGCTGCGAAGTGTGGGTAGCAAGCCGGGTGTGGAGCGGCGGCTGCGGGCGCCGCAATCAGGATTCGCAACGGTGAAACTCTTGGCGCCGGAGATACCCTCTGGCGGGTCGTCGTCGCGACTGCGGGCACAGTTGCCCAACGGGGTGAAGCTGGAGTTGATGTCGGCCGATGCGCGGCAGCTCGTGGCGGCGATCGAAACTCTGGCGAGGCGATGATGTTCCGGTTCGATGCACGGCTCGCGGTGTACGTGCACCGCGAAGCGGTGGACTTTCGAAAGAGTATCAACGGGCTTGCTGCGCTGGTGGAACAAGCCCTCGGACTCGATCCATTTGCAGCGGCGCTGTACGTGTTCAGCAACCGTCGGCGCGACCGAGTGAAGATTCTGGGCTGGGAGACAAACGGCTTCTGGCTGCTGTTGAAGCGCCTGGAGTCCGAGCGGTTTGTGTGGCCGCGCGCCGGCGAGGCGGTGATCGAATTGACGATCGAGCAGTTGCATTGGCTGCTCGATGGCATCGACCTTGAGGCGATGCGCGCTCACCAAGTTCTGAGGTATCGACGCGCAAGTTGAAGCGAAGCATTCACGAGTAAAAATTGTTCGCCTCGTGTGAACGCGCATGAGACGCTGTAGTCTAAGAAGACAATGCACGCGCTCACGAACAACGAGGAAGAACTGCACCAACTGCGCGATCAACTTGCGCGCAGCGAAAGCGAACGTGAAGCGCTGCGCGGCAAGTTGCGCATCGTGCGCACCGAGCGCTATCTGCTCAAAGAGCGGCTCAATGCATTCATGCGCAGGCTCTTTGCCGCCAAGTCTGAGGCGCGCGGCAGCGAGCAGAAGGATTTGCTCTTCAACGAAATCGAAGCACTCGCCCCTACGCCGGTCCCGGCCGAGGCCGCACCCGAGGACACCGTAGAGGTCCCGGCGCACCGCCGCGCCAAGCGCGGCAGAAAGCCGCTCGATCCGGCGCTGCCACGCGAAGTGATCCGCCATGAGTTGTCTGAAGCCGAGCGCATCTGCCCGAACGACGGCGCGCGGCTCGAAGAAATCGGCGTCGAGGCGAGCGAGCAACTGGACATCGTTCCCGCCCAGGTGCGCGTCATCCGCCACGAGCGCGTGAAGTACGCCTGCCCGTGCTGCGATCAGGCGCTGCGCATCGCGGCCGCGCCGCTGCGGCTGATCCCCAAGGGCCTGCTTACCGAGTCGGCGCTGGCCTGGGTAGCCACGGCCAAGTACCAGGATGCGTTGCCACTGTACCGGCAGGCGGCCCTGCTCGGGCGCTTCGGCGGCGATCTGTCGCGCAACACGCTCGCCGGCAGTCTCGTGCGCGTAGGCGCCGCGGTGCAGCCGGTCATCAACTTGCTGCGTGATCAATTGCTCGATGCCGAAATCATTCACGGGGACGAGACCGAGCTGCAGGTGCTCAAGGAACCGGGCCGTTCCGCACAGCAAAAAAGCTACCTGTGGGCGCAAATGAGCGGCAGCGGTCCACCGATCCGGCTCTTTACCTATGCGCCAAGCCGAAGTGCCGAAACTGCGCGGCGACTCTATGAGGGTGCGCACGGGGCGTTGGTCACCGACGGCTATGAAGTGTATGCGAACGTGGCGAAGACCTATGGGCTTGTGCACTTGGGCTGCTGGGCGCACGCGCGACGCCGCTTTGTGGAGGCCGAAGCAGCGCTGCCCAAAGCGGCGCGCGCGAGCGTGCAGCCGGCGGCCCAGTTCATCGCCGCGATCGGCGCGCTCTATGCCATTGAGGCCGCAGCGCGCGATCTCGACGTCAAGGAGCGGCTGCACTTGCGCCACGAACGCAGCCGTCCGGCGCTCGCCTGCATCCAGGCGTTGTTGCTCACGCACCTGCACAGCGTGTTGCCGGGCAGTCTGCTCGGCCAGGCGCTGCACTACCTGTCCGAGCAGTGGCCCAAGCTGGTGCGCTTCGTCGATGATGGGAGCTTTCCGATAGACAACAACGCCTGCGAGAACGCGATCCGGCCCTTCGTGGTCGGTCGGCGCAACTGGCTGTTCGCCGACACCGTCGGCGGCGCGACCGCCAGCGCCAACCTGTACTCCTTGATCGAAACTGCCAAGGCCAACGGCATCGAACCCTACCAGTACCTGTGCGCGCTGTTCGTGGCGCTGCCCAAGGCAACGCGCCTCGAGGACTACGAGGCGTTGCTGCCCTGGCGCATCGCCCTCGCCTCGAAGTAGTCTTCCTCTGTCAAGCACAATCATTACGCCTCGGCAAGAACGGAGTCTATTGATCGCTTACGTTTATCTCGATAAGGATGTCACCGGGTAGGACGTTGGCTACAAAAGCTGGAGTATCTTCCACAACAACATCGATCATAGCGCCTACGTTTCGTTCCAATTTGGCTCTGATCTCAGGTGATAGATCGACGAGGTATATTCCGGCGCGCAGCTTCCTAGTCATCTTCACGAAGAACACGGCGCTTTGATCGTATCGTTGCTGCGTCGTGGTGAGCGGCACGACAGTTGTGCCGTATGTCGTGCTGGTGCCATAGTAGTTCGCGCTGCCATATGTTCCATTGATATAGCCCGAATTGTAGGTGGTCTGGTTGTTTGGCAGAAAGAGCGGGGTCGTAATGGTTCTGGACTCAGCGAACTTCGAGTTGACTAAGACAAGAACCGCTCCAACCGCTTTGGCTTGATTGATCACGGCTTGTTCAGATTCCAGCTGTCCATTGAAGGATGAAGCGCCTATCGGCCAATATCCCTTCGATTTCGCGACCCTGATATCGCGTTGCAGATCGTTGGATGAATAGACCTTTGGCGTTTCCCCGTTACCAAGCAATTGAACGCCTGGAATCGTTCTCGCATCAACAAATGGCTTGTAGAACTGTTGAAAACCGCTCGCGCAGGCGGTAAGCACGATGCACCCCGTGATTGTTGTGATGCGGCGCATGAGAGCTTTCATAGGAGGTTCCCATCTCCAACCCAGCGGCCACCAACATAGTTCGCGTAAAACCGCATAGCGTCATTCCCCCTTTAAATGAGGCATTTCCGAAGTCACTAGACCTCGATCCACAAGAATCCACGGCAAATCATTCTGCGTCACGAGTACGGATCTCCGCCAAGATAGGCAACATATATGACATGAAGCCCTCCGGATTCTCTGCCATTGGGAAATGGCCTAGTCCCTTCATCTCCGTAAAATGTGCGCCCTTGATCCTCTCCGCCGTCGCGCGCGACATTGCGGGCGTGCAGGAATAGTCATATTCGCCGGTAAGAAGATAGATTGGGCACTTATCCGTGTCGATCCGGCCTAATTCCGAAGAGATGGCGAATTCGCCGCTGTAGTACGCGACGTCCCCGTAGAACACACCAGCAGCGGCTTGAGAGTATTCCCAAAGAATCTCGCGGCGAAACATGTCGGGGCTCAATGGTGATATCAGCCCATCTATCCACTCTGGCGCAAATTCCGCGCTATCTACACGCGGATGTCTTAACCAATCAGTCAAGCGCGCTGGAATCTGGTCGGCAGCCTCACATGCGATGACGGCTCGGCAACGTGATGGGTAACGATATGCCAATTGAAGGCACAGTGCTCCAGCCATAGAGCAACCAAACACGACCGGCCGCCTGAGATCGAGGCACTCCATCACCGCTAAGACAGTGTCGAGATATGCGGCTCCTGTAAGGCGGTACTCCTTATTGCGCCAGGAAGGCGGTGGAAGGCTCTTGCCATGACCTGGCATATCAAAGGCGATCATTCTCCAATTCGACGCCAATAGATCGCTATTGAGCAGATGGTAAAACTGACGCGTATCCGACCCTGCTGTATGAAGAAGCAGAAGATCGCGTCCCTGGCCGGCCTCTTCTATATATATGCGGCAGACCTCGCCATTAATCGGAATACGCCAATACCCTCCACTAATGCGCTCTTTCGGTCTATCCCCTACCTTCAGCCGATGCTCATATCCTTCACCCCGCGGGTTACCTTCGTTCCAGACTCCCCTTGCGATCCGCATCATCTCATTCAACCATGCCGCGTTCTGCACAAGAATTTCGCGGTTCCCGTCAATTACAAAGGTTGGTTCACGTGCCCACATGCCAAATAGATGGTGATACGGTGCCTTGGGCACCGAGCGCAAGAATTCCATCCATACTTTGTCTGGTGCGCCGATCGCAAAATCCCAGGAGTACCCTATTCCGGGGGAGAACTCGAATTGGACTATCTGCCCTTCCACGACGTTGAACCAAATGGAAACACCACCGAGGCGCCATAAGAAACGGAAATTCCTAAGCCTCTCGCGGCCACTCGCAGCTGCACGTTCATTTGCCTTCAGCACAAGAGCTCGAACGACTTCCTCTTGTCGCCCCATGCCTTCACTTGATGTCATTTCGACCCCTCTTTCTTCACTCCACGCGACATTGTTGCTCCCAAATCCAGGATGGCATCAGCCCATTGGCCCTACATGTCAGGCCACCGCCCCGATTCACAGGGCCGCGAGTGGAGATCGTGTATTCCGCAAAATCACAGAACGTCGATGCCGGCATCGGACAGACGTGCGTGTACGCTAGGACCCCAGCATTTCCAGCGACGCTCGCCCAGCTACACAATCCAACAATCCGTCTCAACGGCATCTCGACTGACACTGCGATCCCCTCAGTCACTGTCAGATATCTCTCGGTTCGATACATGCTGATGCAAGCTTGTTAAGATTTCAGACTTTAGTCGCGCAAAATGTTCGTCACCGAATATCGAATACTCGCGTGGTCTTCGAAATGGCACTTTTACCTCGCGATATACGCGACCTGGTCTCGCGCAAAGGACATACGTGCGATCAGAGAGAAACAGCGCCTCTTCCACGTCGTGCGTAATGAAGAGTATCGTCGCGTTGTAGTGACTCCAGATTTTGAGCAGCATTTCCTGCATCTCCAGTCGCGTCTGCGCATCCAGCGCCCCAAACGGCTCATCAAGTAAGAGGACCTCGGGATCATTCACCAGCGCTCGCGCGATCTGAACACGTTGCCGCATACCTCCAGAAAGTTGGTACGGAAAATGACCAAGAAATGCTGACAACGTCTTCTATGATGCGACGCGCCAAGGGTAAATACTGTCCGGATCGGATGCCTCGCATACGCGGGCCAATCGTAACGTTGTTACTCACCAGTCCGTAATTTAAGCTACATTCCGTGAACGAATGAACGCGATGCCGGTCATATGTGATATGAAGGTTGACGGTCGTACCCTTGATCACAAGACGCTCGAGCAAATACGCCGCATGGCGTTTCAGCGTATTCGCGAGGGTGAAAAACCTGCGAAGGTTATCGCCTCGTTTGGTTTCTGTCGCACAACGATCTACAAATGGATGAATGCGTCTGCCGGACGCGGTCGCGGCCTCAAGGCGTTGCGCTCCACGCGTGGCACGGGGCGCCCACGAAGTCTCACCCCGGCGCAAGAGCGCCAGGTGTTTCGCTGGATCAACGGCCGCAATCCCCTTCAGTACGGCTTGGACTTCGGGCTGTGGACGCGTCAGATCGTTTCTATCCTGATCAAACAGAAGTTCGGTGTGCACATGGGAGTCACTGCGGTTGGGAGATTGCTGGCCAAAATGGGACTCACGCCACAAAAGCCGCTGCAGCGCGCCTATCAGCGTGACCCGCAGGCTATCGAACGGTGGCAGCGCGAGAGCTTTCCGGCCATTGTCTCTAAGGCGAAGCGCCAGGGCGCGCAAATATTCTTCTGGGACGAGTCGGGCTTTCGGGCCGACTCGGTACACGGCAAGACTTGGGGCGTACGCGGCCAGACGCCGGTGGTGCATCGCCCCGGTCAACGCCAATCGATCTCGGCAGCCTCGGCGGTTAATGCGCGAGGTGGCTTTTGGTTTCAAACGTACAAGGGTGCGCTCAGTGGTGAGTTGTTTGTCGAACTGCTCAAGCGAATGATGCGTCATCGCAAGAAGCCCGTACATTTGGTCATCGACAGTTTGCCCGCGCACAAGAAGGCACTCGTGCGCGAGTATGTGAACTCCACCCATGGTCGACTGACTCTGCATTTCTTGCCCGGCTACGCACCCGACCTCAATCCAGACGAGCTGGTGTGGAGCCACGTCAAGCGCACCGGCACGTCACGACGACCACTGCAGGCAGGCGAGCACTTGGACGAGCGCATTGATGCCGAACTGGCCGCCGTGCAACGCAACCCGAAACTAATACGATCATTCTTTCAAGCTCCATCCGTAGCCTATATTACGGACTGGTGAGTAAGTACGCTCAGCCAAGGGAATAGCGCCGGCGCCTGAAAAACAACTAAGCGCTCTGGACTGATACTCCTAACGGGCGCTCCATCCATTAAGACCTTTCCGGTCGTCGGCCGAAGAAATCCGGCGATTAGATTCAGTATGGTGCTCTTGCCACAGCCGCTGGGGCCGACAAGAGCAACAATTTCGTGCTCGTTAATATGCAGACTCACGGACTCAAGCGCAGAGGTCTTGGGCGTGGCACGACCCTTTGCACCAAACTCCTGCGTCACGTTGATCAGTACCACCTTCGGTTGCATGTCTATATGTCCGAGTAATAGATGGGACGTCGCTTCAGGACGTTGGTTAACGCCTCACGTACCGATCCAATTGACCCAATGAGAATGATGCCGCGGTAGATATATAGGACGAGCAGAAACCTTGACGCGCGCCTAAACGAGTGCCCAAGCGGGCCCATACTGCGGTGACCCACGCCGTCGACGACCGGCCGACCGTTACACCACACTGGCGAACCAACGTCTCGAGTTTCCCTCGAATCTCTCTTTCACCATTACAAACCTCCCGACCGAGGCAGTGTCTTCTCATCTGTTTGGGCTTCAGATGTCCAGCCAAGCCGCCACCGAAACTCGATTTGCCGAAAAAGTGCGCAACCTGTGTACGCCGCTTCGCACCTCCAGTCTGTATCATTTAGCCCCGCTCTAGTTCGAGAATGTCAAAACCAGCAAAACGATCGAGCAAATAAATGAGCCCGCGGCTGTCGGTGTCTATATCATTGGTCATCGGGCAAACCTGCCCCGAAACGGGCTGAGGAATGAAATAGCCCACTTCCTTAGGCCTAAATGGGTCAACAATATCGATAATTCTGAGGCCGCCGGTGAACCACGTGCAGTAGAGCAACGTGCCCTCCATATGCTCCTGAAACTGATGCGCGCCAAAGCGTCCGCCCCGTGAACGGCTCCAAGGTGAATCTAACTCTTCCAGCTGAAAGCTCGACAGTGGCTTCATATTCTTAAAGTCGCTTATATCGAACACCCATAGGGCCGCGTGAGGCTGACCAGCCTGCCGTTCACCATTGCGCATATCAACGTGCTGATGTTCTTCATCCACCACCACTGCGACGTCGCGATCAAAGATCTTGAATGGAACGCGCATGAATGTGTGGGTGGGCTCGGGAAACGGCGGGTGATAGTTATACTCACCTACAGTCTTCGGCTGTGTAATGTCCGCAACGTTTATCACGCGTATTCCAGCGTGCCAACAACTCGCATAGAGGTGGTCGCCGTAGCGTAAAGTGTGATGCAAGCGGTTGTCGAAGCCGCGCCACGTTGGTAATTCACCGGCCGCCACATTTTGTCCTGGCATCCACCAGCGCGAGACTTCGGTAGGTCGTCGTGGTTCTCGAATATCATAAATAACAAGAATGTTACCGTGAAAACCCTCCATTTCTGTTGAGATATAAGCGTAGTGTCGGTCCATGTCGAACCGATGGACACCTAGGCCCCATGTACGCTGATCAGCGAGGAGCCGAGGTTTGTCCTTTACTGAAATGTCCCAAATCTTGAATCCTCCAGGCTCAAAATCTCTGCCTGCCATTTCTTCCAGTTTTGGGATGTCCGCTTCCTCGACGAACAATTCTTTGGCGAGTTCGGCTACAGTCGGCAGGTTCCCGCCTTTTTTATTCCATTCGCGTCTTATTGAGCGTAATCTCTCCGCCTTCCGCATGAATAGATAGTTATAGCGTTCGTAATTCGTAATCATGACGTCGCCGACCACACGAACCTTATGGCTGTGCATATATGGGTCGACAACATCGATCTGGGAAACCACACGGGGTTTCCTCGGGTCGGATACGTCAAGGATCGTGGTTCCACGCGGGGGGCGCAAATGCCCAATGTACGCGTAGTCGCCCTGAACGATAACCTGGCCCCCACCGGGCATATCTAGGTGTGACAGCCTTTTGACGCGATGCGCTAGCGGGAGCGCTATTTGTGAATCCATCATTCACACTCTTGCAACGTGCACACGCAACCAGGTATGTTCCCGACCTTCTTTGCATTCGGTCTGAGGTTCACGCGACGCCAGGTCGCCACTGCTTTCACAGATATATTGTGAGGCGTCTTCAAGAGGCTCTGGTTGAATACTGCAATGGGCCTTAGCCTAGCCATGGATCGCTCCGAGATTAACAATTGGTACAATCCAACGCCCGCTCCGTAGCAACCGTTCGCAAGTTTCCTTAGCTCGTTTCGGACTTGGCCTGAAGTGCCGCAATGACGGAGCAAGGACGTACATCATCGACCACTTCTCGCCCGCAATTATCGTACTCGGCACGAAAAGAGCGTTCAGCTTCATGCGCGGTTCCCGACCTTCACGGAGAACATCTTGCCGCCCGATATGCTTCCTCGTTGTGATGGTTGTTCATGGGGATTGCTTGCGTGAGTCAATGGACGCTACGACTCTTACGCCGCTTTCCCTCCCAACACACGTTGCGCCGCGTCTATCCCAGCAATTCGCCCGAACACCGTTCCCTTCAACACAGAAGTAGCACCCGTGTAGTTCCTGTAGTAAAAGCCGATCGTCTCCCCTGCCGCGTAGAGACCGGAGATCGCCGCCCCGTCCTTATTCAAGACCTGCGCGCGGCCGTTGACCTTGAGGCCGCCGAAGGTAAATACGATGGATGAAATAACGGGATATGCGAAATAGGGTGGGTGGTCGATGGGGCGCGCCCAATTCGACTTCGGCGGCGTAAGGCCTTGAGTGGCAAGCGCGTCCAGAACAGATGGCTTGAAGGTCCCGTCGTCATTGCAGGCTTTGTTATAGCTGCCTACTGTTTCTAATAGCGAAACCGCGGAAATTTTCAGCTTCTCGGCTAGCTCGGGCAAGCTCGCCGCAGTGATCGGTGGTTGATCCGTACGAACTGCAATGTGCTTATTGGGAATGTCATTTACTTTGTTGTCAAGAATGACATACGCGATGCCGTTCGTCTGCCTAATGATCTGGCGTGTGACGCTCTCGTGGACTAAGTCAATCGTCCCGGATGCTTCATCAGTGAAGCGACGGCCTTCGAGATTTACCAGGATGCCATATGGATAAATGAGCACCACAGGTTCGGACCGTCCAGACCGAGGATCGATTGGCTGAGGATGGTAGCTAGCGAAATCACCGCACGGGGCGGCACCGATCTCGAGCGCCATTTGGATACCCTCGCCCTTATTGTAGTAACCGCCCCGAGCGCTCGGCCTGAGAAAAACCGCACGCGGGCCGATATAACGTGTTTGCATCTCCGCATTTCCTTCAAATCCTCCGGACGCAAGGATCACACTCTTTGCGTTAAAACGGATTGGCTCGTTAGCTTTGTTGACAGCACGCAAACCCGTGACGATACCGCTCTCGTCCTGAAACAAGCTAAGAGCAGTGGTCTCATAGAAGAAGCTAGTTCCCTTCCGCTGAGCGTCCGCGGCAAGCGCTTCAATCATCGCCAAACCACCGCCAACAGGCATCAGGAGCGGCTGAAACTGAGTGAGAAAATGGGTCGGCAAGAAGTCAAACCGTATCCCGAAGCGCTTGAGCCAGGCGATTGTCGGCCCTGCGCCGTTCGCTAGAATAGAGATAAGCTCAGGGTCGGCAAAGCTAAGCGCCTTCACGATAGACGGCCACTGCGCATACGGTCTCGTCGTTTCCGCCGTCATCGAGGGGTCAAGATGGCCTCCAGCATTGTCCGCAAGGTGCGACTCGAAATCATCGGTCACCTCGCTCTCACTCTTCATACGCAGATAGGCTTCCGTATAGCGCGTGTTACCGCCACGCTCATCTATAGGCGCGCGCTCAAGAATGGCCACCCGCGCGCCTAGCTCCTGCGCAGATACAGCGGCAGACAGACCTGCGATACCACAGCCGGCGACGATGACATCGAATTCATAGGATCGCACCGTCATCTCATCATCCTCCATCAAGAAATAGCTAGTATTAGCACCGCAATTCCGCTCAGGCCCCATAGGCACCGACGCCACCTATTCGAGGCAACTTCGTTCCGAAAATCTCAACATCGCAAGTTGTGGTTCTGGTGAGCACAATTGCCTTATTTCTAATCAGTATGGTGCTTTTGCCGCAACTGTATGGCCACGTGAAAAGGGCCACTTTGTTTTTGCCCACCTACTTGGAAGTCTATGGAGATAGACGGACAAGTGTCCGACGCAGCGCCACCCATTCTGCCAATCTTCCGCATTGCATTGGTCGACGCCACTCTTAGCGGCATGGGCATGCCTACTTGCCTAACCAATGCAGCAGCCGTCGCGGCAATGTCCCGAGAAATGCTGAACGGTTAAGGTAAGAGTGGCGGCTCCTTTCCCCTGTATGTGGTATGCAGGGGGTCGCCAAACCAAGAAAGGAGCCACCGAGATGAAGTCTCTCACGAAGTCGTCCAAACCGAAACTCGTTTCTAAAGATGCTCAAATCCAATTCTCGCTGCCGGTCACCGGAGTGCTTCGAGATGACCAACAACACCAAAGCCTACAAGCTTCGGCAGCGCAAATCTAAGGGCCCATTTTCCGATGACCTGCTGGACCAATTGCTCGATCAGGTGAAAGGCCGTGACGCCGAGAGCCTGCTTGGGGAGTCTGGGCTGGTTGGGCAACTCAAGAAGCAGCTGGCCGAACGCATGCTGAGCGCGGAGCTGAACCATCACCGGGTGACCGAGCATGCTTCGGGCGATGAGCCTGGCTATCACCGCAACGGCAGCAGCGCCAAAACCGTGCTTACCCCCAACGGTCCGTTGCCGCTGGATATCCCGCGTGACCGGCTCGCCAGTTTCGACCCGGTGCTGGTGGCCAAGCATCAGAGGCGGCTGCCGGGGTTCGATGATCATGTCATCGGCATGTACGCGCGCGGCATGACGATGCGCCAGATTCGCGGCCACCTGCTGGAGCTCTACGGGCTGGAGGTTTCCCCCGAGCTCATTTCCACCATCACCGACGAGGTGCTCGCCGAGGTCGCCGAGTGGTAAGCGCGCCCGCTCGATACGATGTACCCGATCATCTACTTCGACGCGCTGCGTCTGAAGATCCGGGACGAGAGCGCAGTTAGGAACAAGGCCGTGTATCTGGCCCTGGGCATCGACGCCACCGGTCGCAAGGAGGTCCTGGGGCTGTGGATCGAGCAGACCGAGGGCGCCAAGTTCTGGCTCAAGGTGTTCAATGACCTGAAGAACCGCGGCGTCACCGACGTGCTGATCGCCGTGGTCGATGGCCTCAAGGGCTTCCCCGAAGCCATCGAGGCTACCTTTCCCCGGACACAGATTCAGACCTGCATCGTGCATCTGATTCGTAACTCTCTGAGCTATGTGGCCTGGAAGGACCGAAAAGCGATTGTCGCCGAGCTCAAACCGATCTACCAGGCGGCCAACGCCGAAGCGGCTGAAGCCGCGCTCACGGCGTTCGAGCAAGGGTTCTGGGGCGCCAAATGCCCGCCGATCGCTCAAGCCTGGCGTCGGCAGTGGACGCAGGTGACACCGTTCTTTGCTTATCCGCCGGAAGTCCGCCGGATCATCTACACGACCAACGCCATCGAAAGCCTGCACATGCAACTGCGCAAGATCGTGAAAAACCGAGGGCATTTCCCTAGCGACGAGGCGGCCACCAAGCTGCTCTACCTCGCCTTGCGCAACATCAGCAAAAAATGGGACATGCCGCCGCGCACTTGGAAGGAGGCGGCCAATCAGTTCGCGATCATGTTTGGACAACGCTTCACCCAGCAGGTGTAACATGCACACGACTTGCCCACCGCGTCGGTCGTTCGTCGCAAGCGACGCCCGCCGCCGTGGACAAGTCTGCACCGACCCTTTCACACAAATATTCGGATACGTCCAATAGCCCATCAGCAATCCAATCGGTATTCCGAGAACAATCCCCGACGTCAAGCCAGTGAACGTCCGAAACACGCTTGTCATGACGGTCAGCAGCGCGCTCTTGCCTGCATAGCCATGCACAATAAAGCTGACCAGTGTTGCGCCCATGACCTGGGCGATGGGAGCGTGTTTGGGTCGACCCAACCAAGATTCGTGACCAAGGTCCATATCGCGACAAGGACTATTCCGGTCAACCAGCTAATCCTAGTCAAAGAGCGCTTCTGATGCATAGCAGATATCCAAATGGACGACCCCCCCGGCGATCACGTCGCCAGGCTATGAAGCCTGTCCCCTCGCATATGGTCCTTTAACGGCATATAGCGACGCGATCAGCAGTAAGAGCCCACTGGATCTAGTTGATTTGGTTACTTGCCTTCGAAATACTTTTTTAGTGGCACCGGGTTGATCATCTCATCGGGATTCACTGCGGTCTTGACAATCCCTATCGATCTCAAGAAATTGCCTGCATTCTTAAGAGCTAAGCTGAGACCGGCGGTGGAACCCGGATAGCCATTCAAGACAGACAGTGCGTATGTCTTAGACGCTTGTTCTTGCAGCGTCGGGTAATCGTTTTCCGCCAAGACCTCGTTCGCAGTCTTCTCATCAAGATTCAATGTGGTTGAGAGTTCCTTAACTGCAAGAGAATGATTGGACTTAACTTCGCGTAACGCCATTCCGATAGCCGCTATAAAGTGCTGCAAGGCCTCCGGGTGCTCGCGCGCCCATTCCGTACGGACGGCCCAGACTTGTGGAGCAAGCGCCCCAACTTTCTTGTTGGTTGTAATGCGCTTTCCACCAAAGTTAACCAGCATGTTTTGCCACGGAGACCAGACCCACGTTGCATCTATCTCGCCCTTTCTAAACGCAGGGATTACATTGGGGGCCGTCAGGTCTACAAAGTTAACGTCGTCGAGCCTGAGGCCGCTTTCCCTTAGGTACTGCGATAAGCCATAGACCGGTGTCGTCCCGCGCTGCGCACCGATACGCAATCCCTTCAGATCATTTCCCGAAGTAACTTTCAGCGTCTTCTGAACAATTAGTGCATTGGTCCCTGAGACGTCCACAGCAATCATCACAGCCTGGATGTCGATCCCCTGCGTCCGACCAATGATAAATGGGGCGGTACCCATATCTGCAACGTCGATGCTTTTGCTTTGCAGCGCTGCAAACATTGCCGGAGCCGCCAAGAACTTAATAGACTCCGCGTCCAGTCCCATTTTGCTAAAGATATGCGTGTCCCTAGCGATGTAGAGCGCGGCGTTCGGATCCGGTTGCCACCCGATGCGTATCGGAACGGGGTCCGCAGCCTTTGCCGTCATGTACGGCCCTGCTCCAAGCACGGCGGCGACTGCAATACCCAACAATGATTTCCAGCCATGCACCCCAGTCTTTCTATCGAACTTCATAGCACCTCCTCCACGGTATTTGTCTTAGACCTTAAAGCCCTTCAATATTGCTACTCGACACGACCGCGCGTAAACGTAAACATATAAACAACGTCCGGCATCATAATTCGGCGACTCCGCGGCAGCCCCTCCGTACGCCACTTGGTACTCGAGGGGTTGGGTACAGGTTGAGTACATCCGTTTTCGTGGAAATACACGTGGTCCCGCTGCTTTTTTGCGTTGTGCCACCAGCCCTATTGGCCAGCGACAAAACCCTACTGCCATTACTCGTTCCCCAAAACACGTTCGCCGGCTCGGCGTGGCGCCAACGTCAATCTAGACGCGGGCGCTCACCGCTTTCCCACTCGTGCGCGCGCACCTATTTCAGTTGGTAGTAGTGGTTGCAACCGCTACAGCGTCGCACAACACTGCGGAAATGTCAACGTGCAGTCTCTTCCAATATGGTATGAGCCTGAAGGGGGGAGCGTATTTCCAACGAGGTATGAGCCTGAAGCATGAGGTTTGGGTCGATCATCCACGACATGGTGATCGATATGAACGAAACTCAGCTCAAGACGGTAGCGCAATTGCGCGCTTTTTTGGAGGGGACTCTTGAAGTCAAATTCCAGCCCATCCGCAACGATGTCGAGCGCTACGGCTTCATCGCCGCAGTGCTTGGACGGTTTGCTTACCGCCGGCTTGTCCGGGCCGACAAAGGTGTCCTGATGCGTTATCTGGCACGCATCACCGACTACTCGCGAGCCCAGCTCAGGCGGCTCCTGGGTCGGCATCTGAAGGGTGAGCCGCTGGCCAAGCGCTATCGCGCCCCGGCAGCCGGCTTTGCGCGCAAATTCACCACCGCTGACGTGAAGCTGCTCGCGCAAACCGATGCGTTGCATAACACCCTCTCCGGGCCAGCCACCAAATGTTTGATGCAGCGTGCCTACAGCGTCTATGGCGATACACGCTATACGCGGCTTGCCACGCTCTCAGTGGCTCACCTGTATAACCTGCGTCACCAAGCCGGCTACCAGGCCACCCGAGCCCACTGGACCAAGACCCGCGGCTACGCCGTCCCCATCGCGCAGCGGCGCGCGCCTACACCCGACGGACGCCCCGGCTTCATCCGCATCGACAGCGTGCATCAGGGCGATCAGGACGGCGTCAAGGGGCTCTATCACATCAACGCCGTGGACTGTGTCACCCAGTACGAGATCGTCGCCACCCGCGAGCGCCTGTCCGAGGCATTCCTGCTGCCAGTGCTTGAACAGATCCTGGCGGGCTTTCCCTTCGCGATCCTGGGCTTTCATGCCGACAACGGCTCGGAGTACATCAACTACACCGTGGCCAAGCTACTCAATAAGCTCAGGATCGAGTTCACCAAGTCGCGCCCCAGGCACAGCAACGACAACGGTTTGGCCGAAACCAAGAACGGGGCCATCGTGCGCAAACATTTCGGTTACCAGCATATCCCGCAGCGCTTCGCCACCCCGGTCAACACCTTCTGCCAGGATTTCCTCAACCCCTACGTGAACTTCCATCGCCCTTGTTTCTTCGCCGAAACGCTTACCGACCCCAAGGGAAAGATACGCAAGCGCTATCTGCAAAAGAACATGATGACGCCCTACGAGAAGCTCAAATCGCTGCCCAAGGCCAAGGATTTCCTCCAACCCGGCATCACTTTCGCACAACTGGACTCAACCGCAACCGCCATGAGCGACAATGAGGCCGCCCGCAGACTCAACGAAGCCAGAACCAAACTATTCCAATCCATCCACGATCGATCCAAGCGTGCCGCATGAACATCTCGATCACCCTCGAGGTGACGGGTTATTCACCGGGCCGCCTGCCTCTCGCCTCAAAGGGGCGGTCGGCGGCCCCGTGGATAACCCTGCGGTATAACCACATGCACACCCATCCCTCACCCCCCTCGTTCAGGCTCATACCTGAATTGGAATTGACTCGTGCAGCCTGTCCAATCGGGTAAACGAATAAAACAGACGTTCTTGATTGCCACCCCGTTGACCCATCATCTCGAAGCGCTCCGTCAATGCACTGAAAGTGAGTCAGACACTTCGCGCAAAAGAAGGTTTAATGATCAACGGTGTTTTTCAACAGGTGCGCCGGGAGGCCGCCAAGGAGTAGGTGGGTGGTGAAAGTCCACTGTGACGAAGGAGTAACGAACCGCATCGGCCCCGAGCCGTTCGCAGGCATTCGTGAGGATGTCGGCGAAGCGTCGTTGGGGAGCCTAGTCTTCTGGACTCGTACCGATCAGCGAACGCATATAGCGATCAACATCTAGTAATTCCGCGCTATACGCGTCGCGCGGCCGTGGAAGTGTCACCGCAATCGACTCGACGATCCGCGCCGGCCGAGGCGAGAACACCAGAATTCTGTCAGCGAGTCGGATCGCCTCTCGGATGTCGTGAGTGACGAACAGGAAGGTCGTATTCTGCTCGTTAGCGATTAGGGAAACGTCAACGATCAGGCGATCTCGGGCCTGGGCATCGAGCGCAGCGAAGGGCTCGTCCATCAGAACGAATTCTGGTTGGACGGCGAGGGTGCGGGCAATCGCGACCCGCTGCTTCATGCCGCCCGATAGGGTGCTGGGGTAGGCGTTCGCGAATCCAGCGAGCCCAAGGTGTTCAACGTAGTGCCGCGCCCTCTCGGAGATCTCGGCGCGCGTAAAGCACCGCATCATCTCAAGGCCGAAGGCGATGTTCCCGAGCACCGTGCGCCACGGGAATAAAACAAAATCCTGGAAAACAATGCCCCGATCCGGGCCGGGCCCGCGTATCGCCTGGCCATTCAGCAGCAGGCTGCCCTCGGTCTGTTGCTCGAAGCCACCGATCATGTGGAGCGTCGTGGATTTGCCGCAGCCGCTTGGACCGAGAAACACCGTGAACTCGCGGCGCCGGATGTCGAAGGAAATATCATCAATCGCGACCACTGCCGGCTCGCCATGAGTGCCGGCAAAAATCTTCCGCACATGTCGAGCCTCGATAACCTTGGGTACCGCGGCGCCGAGTTCGGCGTCGGGCCGCTCGGAAGACACATCGCCGCTCGTCCTCTGCATTCCCTGCTCCATCGTCCCCGCCGTCATGCCAAAAGCCCCCAGCGCTTGATTGTGGCCCGCTCGACCGCCGGAAAGACCAAGTGGTCGAGCGCCAGCCCGAGAACCGCGATCATCAGTACCCCCGCATACATCGTTGGAACATCGAAGAATTCCCGTGCTGCGAAAATGGTGATACCGATCCCGCGCCCGTGCTGGACGATGATCTCAGCTGCGATTACCGCACGCCAAGCGTAGCCCATTCCCACACGTAGCGAGGGTATCATGTGCACGAATGCGCCGGGGATGATTACCTTACACACTTGGCTCCATTCTGAAGCGCCGTAGGCGCGCATAACCCAGAGCTGGTGCACGCTGATAGAGCGCGCGCCCTGCAGCGCACCAAGATAGACTGGAATCCATCCGGAAAAAATGACGGTCAGCACGATTACGGCTTCGTCAGCGCTGAGCCAAAGCGACAGCACCGGGATGGTTACAATGGCGGGGAGTGGAATCCACAGCGCGACGATCGGATTGAGAGCCGAAGCGAAGTCGGGATAGCGTCCGGCAAACATGCCAAGCATTGCCCCACAGATAACGGCCACCCCGTAGCCCAGCAGGAGTCGGCCCAACGTATCGAGCGTGGCCAGGAACAGCAGGTGCTGTCCCTCGAACAGTCCGTGGTAAAGGTTTGCGAAAACCGCTGTTGGTGCCGGGATTGCCGGGTTGTGCAGCAGCCCCGTACCCACGACGACCTGGAAAAGGCTGACGAACACAAGCAGGACCCAAAGGCTCGAGTAGCGGTCGAGCAACTTCAGCAGTCGATGGCGCGAATTCGGCGCAGTAATCGTCGTCATTATTCACCGCTTTCCAGAGGCGAGGGTGCCCCAGCGCACAGCTGTCCGGATCTCAGCCGCGCGAAACGCGGATTCGATCGCAAAACCAAGTACCGCTGTGACAACCATGTAAAGGTAGATTGTTCTTGTGTCGAAGAACTGGGAGGCCTGAAAGATTGTATAGCCAAGCCCGCCAGTGAGCGCCGTCAGACTTTCAGTGGCGATCAGGGAACGCCACGCATAGCCCATACCCATGCGGAAGCCGGCGAGCAGCGGCACTATGGCTGCAGGCACGATCACGTGCCAGAAGACGTCACCGCTGCGGGCGCCGAAAGATCTGGAGGTCCACAAGTATTTGCGATCAATCATTCGCACGCCGTCATAAACATAGACCACGATCGGAATGAAGGCCGTGACGACCACGACGGTGAAATCAGTGGCGTTGCCGATTCCAGTCAGCAGCATCAGGATCGGAACGATAGCGAGCGCAGGGATCGCCATGAATACCCCGACGAACGGCATCAGCACGAGCGCGATCGGCCGCGAAACCGCCGAAACGATGCCAACAGGAACAGCAAACAACGCGGCGACCGCGAAGCCGCCGAGCAAGCGTGAGAGGGTGAGCAGAATGTCGCCCTCCAGCTGGAACGGTGGATTGCTACTTGGTCCAGCGAGATAGATCGCACGCGCCACCAGATCCAACGGTCCAGGCAGCACGACTGCGGGGATCACGCCGCTGCTCGCCAGGCCTTGCCAGACCAGCGCGAATAGGCAGACGGAGGTCGTCCCGATTAAGGTGCTGCGGGACGGATACAAGCGAGAGCGGCCGTCAGGTGAGCCGGCGACCGCTGTGGCTGAGGAACTTGTGTAGGTCGTTGCCGACTCAGGCTCTCCCGGTGTGGCTTCCCCTCTATTTTCCAACGCCGCCTTCCAGCTTCAAGGCGTCATTGAGGTAGCGCATATCCACAAGCTTGTTAAAGTCCGGCACGTTCGAAATCCGATGTGCCTTCACCATGAACTCGCCGACCGATTGCAGCGCGGCGATGGCCGCGGGCGTAACATGCATGTCGAAGCTCATATGTTGGAAGGCGCGGGTGAAGACCGCAGAATTGACCGCAGCGCCGCTCTCCTCCTCCGTCTTCGCGGCGAGTTCGCCGGCCGCTTTAGGATCCGATGTAATGAGCTTGTACATGTCGACCATCGACGCGAGCACTCGGGTGAGCGCCTCCGGATGCGCTTCAGCGAAGGCGCGCGTGGTGACGAGCAACGCTGGATCCGAGCTCACCTCGCCGAAGCTCTGGATCACCTTGACGACCCCTTTCGTCACTAGGATCGACGGCGTCGGCTCCCAGGTAAGCGCCGCGTCGATTTGGCGGGAGGCAAGGGCAGCGCCCATGTCGCCGGGCGTCATATTGACCAGTTGGAAGTCGCTGTTCGCCCAGCCCTTCAGTGCAATGTATTTCTCGAAGATAATGTAGGCGCCGGATCCCACGGCGATTGCGATACGCTTGCTCCTGAGGTCTGCCACGGACTTGTAGGGCGAGTCCGGTCGCACCATAAGTTCATGCCGCTGCCCGCCGGAATGAGTGGCCGCGATGATGATGAGCTTGTCGGGTGCACGGCTCATCGCACTTAGGACAGGCCCTGAGCCGCTGTCGGCAATATCCGCTTGGCCTGAAAGCAGCGCCTCCAACGAGCGAACCGCCGAAGGCGACACCGTATGGCTCACTGCGACGCCGAACTTCGCGCCCCAGTCCTTGGCTCGGTAGACGAAATCCTCGGGAACCTTCTGCATGGCGTAACGTACGGTATATGTCGCCGCAACCGCCGGGGGCGCCAACAGCACCCATCCAACGACCATTGAGACCACAAGGCCGAGCGTAGTGCGTTTCTTAGAAAGCATTTGTAGATCCATTGATGAATCCTCCTTTTTGGCAGTGCCCCAGACGTAGTTGAATGTTGAGGGATAGCGGTTTCGCCGGTAAATCTGCGAGAGTCGATCTTGCCAGGCAAGAACCTCGAATAGGAGAAAACGCCAATCGAAAAATAGCACGAAAGCAGGTAAGAAAACAGCGCTTTGCATGATACATCGCAATTACCGCAAGGGGATCGCCGAGGCGGTACACAATCTGTTCGCCGGAGACTAGCACTTGGCGCTGCCGATGTTCGATTTGATCATCGACGCGAAGGCGACGCTGGAACCCGTACTTGGGCATACCAGCCGCGCATTGATCAAGTTGTTGCTGCATCGCCTCAGCCGAGGAGTTGACTGGCCCGTAGATCCCGGAGGCCGTAGCGGGCTGGTGCGCTGGCACGGGAAGCAACATGGCAGGGTGCGTTTGGGTGAGCGTAGCCTGCGTGTAATTCCATTTCTACTTCAATAGGGCATTAACGATCCAGTCCCAGGCAACGATGGACTTGACCTGCGGCATGTCGTTCTCCAGAGCCAGCAAGCCCGTTTGAAGCTGGTCTTCGAGCGCGTCCATGGAATCGAACGCCTTATTGTGGAAGTGCTTCTCGCGAAGTTCGTCCCACAGATGCTCGACCGGATTGAGTTCCGGAGCGTAGGGCGGCAGGCTGAGCAGTCTCATATTCCCGGGCGGCTTGAGTTCGGTGCTGGCATGCCAGCCGGCCCCGTCGAGCACCAGGATGATGCGGTGCATCGGATGGCGCGCCCCGACTTCATCGAGGAAGATTTGCATGCAATCGGTGTTCACGTGCGGGAGGATGAGCGAATCGAGCTCGCCGTTGAGCACATCTACCGCGCCGTAGGCGTAAGTGTATTCGTGAGTCACCATGGCTCGGCACAGCGGTCGCACCGGCCGTGGCGCCCAGCAACGACGCACGTCGTTGATGCGCCCGAAACGTGCCTCGTCCTGAAACATCAGCTTGACCGGGTCCGTCTGCGGCCAGTCGGCGATGAGTTCGGCTAGCGTCTCGGGGAGTTTTTTTTCCACGCCTCCTGCGCCACAGGATCGCTCTGGGGATGCCGCTTGTCCGGCGCCAGCTTGCGCCAGCCGTGCCGATGCAAGAGATTGTAGACCGATGACAGAGCTATGGTGCGCCCCAGCGCGGCCTCCAGTTCGGCCTTGATCTGGGGGACCACCAGGATGCCGCCGTTCTGAGCGCGATCGAGGAATGGCGCCAGGACTTGCGTTTCCCCCTCGATACTCAGGTTCTGCCGCCGTCGCCCGCCGGGACGCTGGCGCTGCCCGTCTCCGACAGTCTCGCCGGCCAGAAACCGATTGCGCAAGCGGCAGGTCCACGCCACTGAGCGCCCGATCGCCTTTGCGGTCTGCTCGATGCTCAATCCGTGCGCCAACGGTAGCACTACCGCCTGCGCCTGCCGCAACTCCTCGATCGTCTTCGCCCGCACGATCATCTCCTGCGCCATCTCCAATACTTCCGCTCCACGCGCCGTTCTGGCCATCGCACACCCCACAGGGTTGTCGAGAAGCCATTATTATAGTCCTAATGATATGGAAATGGAATAATGCGTTTGCGGCTGCGTAACGGCGCGGTGGGTTATCCGCCATTTGGCTATGATTCCGTGCGCGAGAAATATGCAGCAGGCGAGGAAATCGGTAAACGCGAGCATCTTCGCGTCGTCGACGATGAAACGATGAAACCTGGACACTGTGCAACACCGGACAAGTCAGTCGCACCCGGCGCGGAGCGGGTAAGCATCCGTTCGCGGGGCTGATAACCTGCGGTCGTTGCGGCGCGGCGCTTACAGTTTCGCAACAGCAAGGCAACCCGGCGGATATCGTGCCCGCAATATGGGCACGCAGGTTACCGTCTAACCGGGGGAAGTATTCGAGAATGCCGTGCTAACGGTCTGCGATGCAATTGGGGCGCAAAAGGCCCGTAGTGTAAGGATGCTCGATAGCGGGCAGATTATGCCTTAAGTTGAAGCGTCATCATCCCGTCAGATTGATACAAAGATCTTAATCTCCTTGACATTGATTCTTGGAGTATTAGTATTGGCAACTATTGTTTGATATTAATTAGAAGGCATCTCAAGAATAATTTCGTAATAGCATGATCATGCAGCCCAGCTACACGAATCCGGTATAGTTTTCAAGGTGAAACTCCCAGCGATGAAGCAATCTTCGGAAGTTACCCAGCCAAGCGAACAGGTGCTCGATCTTCCAGCGGCGCACGTAGCGACGCAGAGCGCGCCCGTCTTGAGTCCAGGGAGCAATTCAATTGCTCCGATGTGGATCGATCAGTTCAATACCCTGCTGGTCAAGCTTCGCATCGAGTTTGTCGCTGTCATAGGCTTTATCGCCGATCAACCGAGCCGGCTGCTCTCCAAGAAGAGATCGCTCAAGGGTGGCTTGGACAAGGGTGACTTCATGCGGCGAAGCGCTTTCTGTGTGAACGGCGATAGGAAGACCATTGCGGTCCGCCACTGCCATGATCTTGGTCCCCTTGCCACGCTTGGTCTTGCCAACACCAGAGCCCCCTTTTTCGCGGCTGCAAAGGTCGCGTCGATAAAGCACTCCGACAGGTCGAGCTTGCCCCGACTTCGCAGATCCTCGGCCAGTGCTTCCAAGACCACTCGTAGGGTGCCCGTTCGCACCCACGTCTGGAAACGCCGGTGGCAAGTCTGGTACGGCGGACACCGTTCTGGAAGAGCGGCCCACGGCGCACCGGTGCGCATTACCCAAAGCACTCCGTTGAGCACTGCTCGGGTATCGGCTGGAGGTCGGCCTCGCGCATCCTCGCGTGGCTGTAACTCCGGAAACAGATGTTCGATGACCGCCCATTGCTCCTCGGTGAGTTCCTCGGCTCGACTCATGGCGCCCCCTCATGTGTCTGACAGATGCGCCTAAGTTAACAGAACTCATTGAACGTTAACAGATACTTTAACCACTATTTTTGAGATACCTTCTAGTTATTATTCCTAGGGCCTGTTGACATTCAATATTTTACGGTTGGGGGCTGTTAACTTTGTCCGAAATCTGTTTACATCCTGATATTTGCGGGAGGTCAGGATGGTTCGTCGATGGTTGCGTGATGACCAGTGGCAGCGCTTAGAGTCGATGTTGCCCGGTAAAGCCGGTGATCCGGGGCGCACGGGCGAGGACAACCGACTATTCGTCGAGGCAGTGCTGTGGATCGCGCGCACCGGCAGTCCGTGGCGCGATCTGCCTGCCCAATTCGGGCTTTGGAATAGCGTGTACAAGCGCTTCGGGCGCTGGTCGAACAACGGGGTTTGGGAGAGGGTATTTGCGGGACTGGCCAAGGATGCGGACTGTGAAGAACTGTTTCTGGACAGCACCATCGTGCGCGCACACCAGCACTCCTCTGGTGCTGCTAAAAAAAGGCGCGCAAGCGATCGGGCGCTCGCGCGGCGGACTGAGCACCAAAGTCCACACCGCAGTGGATGCTTTGGGCAACCCGCTGCGGCTGATTCTGAGCCCGGGTCAGATCGCCGATATCGACTTCGCCACCGACTTGATCGCAGACATCCGCACCGATGCGGTCATTGCCGACAAGGGCTACGACGCCGATGCCTTGGTTCAGAGTATCCAGGCCAGCGGTGCCCAAGCGGTCATTCCGCCGCGTTCCAACCGAAAGGAACACAGGGCCTACGATACGCATCTGTACAAGGATCGCAATCTGATCGAGCGCTTCTTCGCACGCATCAAACATTTTCGGCGCATTGCCACTCGATACGAAAAGCTCGCTCGCAGCTACATGGCTTTCTTGCATCTGGTCTGTACCTTCGTCTGGCTTACTTGAATGTCAACAGCCCCTAGCTACTTACTACGCAGCAAAGGGAGGCAGAACAACAAAAAGAACCGCCGCAGTTGCCCCACGCGGCCAAGCACAACGAGCAGGAGCAACATGGAATTATCTGATAAAACCGCACGTCAATTGTACGAGGAGATGAAGGGCAATCCCAGGCGTCGGCGCTACGGTTTTGGAAGCAAGGCGATGGTCGTCAATGTCGATTTGCAAAAGGCATTTACCTTGGAAGCCGAGTTTAACTCGGCGTATTCCGCCGATCCGAAGCAGATGGATTACGTCAATGCGATAGCTGCTCTCGCGCGCGCCAAGAATCTTCCGATCGTCTGGACATACATTGCCTACAAGCAGCCCATCGAATGCGGAATTTGGGGTACCCGCAGCGATAATCCTGATTCGCTCCAGAATATTAAATTTGGTTCGCGCCGCGCCGAGCTCGATGATCGCCTGAGCGTGGATCGAGAACGTGACATTGTCATCGATAAGCGCGGTGCGTCGGCCTTCTTCCAGACCAACCTGGGCTCGCTACTCGTGTGGCATCGCGTCGATACCCTCATCGTCACCGGAGGGTCGACTTCCGGATGTGTGCGGGCTACCGTCGTTGATAGTTTGCAATACGGCTACCGCACCGTTGTTCCCGAGGAGTGCGTTGACGACCGCCATGAAAGCCCGCACTTCGCCAGTCTCTACGACATGGCAATGAAGTACGCCGACGTCTTACCAGTAGCGGAGGTAATCGCATACCTAAAATCGTACGCGCCGCCAAACAACCAGGAACGAAATCATGCTTAGCGATCCAAACGTCTATGTCTATTCCCCATACAACAATCGGCCCAAGATCACCTGGCCAAACGGGGCTCGTGTGGCCTTCTGGGTCGTCCCGAATATAGAATTCTACGAATTATATCCGCCGCCTCATCCCACCCGGAAGGATATGGCCCGACCGGCCCCGGATATCCAGTTCTATTCGTCCCGCGACTACGGAAATCGCGCCGGATTGTGGAGATTGATGGAGGTGATGGACCGGTACGGCGTGCGTGGAAGCGTCTCGCTCAACGTCGCCGTCTGCGACCACCATCCTGAAATAATCGAGGCATGCCTCAAGCGCAACTGGGAGCTATTCTCGCACGGCGTCTATAACACCCGTTTCCAGTACGGCATGAGCGAAGCGCAGCACCGGGAGTTTATTGAGGACGTCATCGCGACAATCAAAAAGCACTCTGGACAGAGCGTGGCGGGGTGGCTTTCGCCGGCGCTCAGTAACACCGAGATGACGCTGGACCTGTTGGCGGAGTATGAAGTGCTGTACACATGCGACCTGTTTCACGACGACCAGCCGCAGCCTGTCAAGGTCAAAAAGGGAAAGTTGATCTCCATGCCCTACGCTGTGGAGATGAACGACATCATGGTTTTCCATCAGGTTGCCGCAAGATCGCCGCGTCATTATGCCGAAACCATCAAAGCGCAGTTTGACCAACTCTATGAGGAAGGAGCGGAGAACGGAACCGTAATGTGCATCCCGCTGCACCCGTTTCTGATCGGCCAGCCCCACCGTATCGGCCCCTTCGCCGAAGCGCTCGAGTACATCACCAGCCATGACGGCGTTTGGGTGACCACGGGGCGCGAAATCGCCCAGCACTACTACAAGTACCACTACGACGACGTCGTGGCGGCCCAACTGCAAAGCACTAGGAAATAGCGCCATGGCCTTGCCCAATGAATACCTGAAATACCCCATTCGAAAATATGGGATGGACCAGGACTACTATGACTGGTCTATCACCTTTCGCCGCACGCCCGTGGTTTGGCCGAACAAGGCCCGCGTGGCGCTGTGGGTTACGCCAGCACTGCAGTGGTATCCGATGGACCTGGAAGGAAAGCCTGTTGCTCCGCCAGGCATGTTCAATCGCCCCTATCCTGACTATCGTAACTACTCGCACCGCGACTACGGGCTACGTGTTGGTGTATTTAGGGTAATGAAGTTGCTCGATGACCTTGGTATCAAGGCTTCCGTGCCAATGAACTCAGCAGTAGCTGAGCGCTACCCTGTGCTGGTTGAAGAAGTAAACAAGCGAGACTGGGAGATCATCGGCCACGGCGTGCACATGGGCCGCATGCACTACGAAGGTATGGACGAGAACCTCGAAAAGGAGTTTGTGAGCGAATCGATCGCGACGTTGCGTCGCATCAGCGGTCAGCCTATCCGCGGCTGGTTGTCGATCGGCAAATCAGAATCCTCAAAAACCCCTGATCTGGTTGCCTCTCAAGGCGTCGAGTACCTCTGCGATTGGGCTAACGACGACTTGCCCTACGAGTTTCGCACCAGCAAAAAAGCGCTGTGGTCGATGCCGCACACCCTAGAAATAGACGATCGTCACCTTTTGTTCGAACTCAAGCAGCGGGAGTCGGACTATGTTCAGCAGATTAAAGACCAGTTCGATACGCTCTACCGCGAATCCGAGCAGTATGGCGGGCGCATCCTGTCGATAGCGTTGCATCCTTGGGTAATCGGACATCCCTACCGTATCCGCTATCTTGCGGAGGCGCTGCGATACATTGTCGCGCATGACGGGGTTTGGGCTGCCACAGGCGCGGACATTCTCGACACGTTCAGGAAGCAACAGGGCTAGACATGGCGGCTTAAGTGAGTGGTTTTGAAAAATTTTAATCAGGAGATTTAGAAATGACCGACACCTACACCCGCGAAGATCTCGAGGGATTGACGATGAAGTTTGCCGACCACACGGCCAAGCTCAAATATGAAGACCTGCCGAAAGAAGTCGTATTCAAGGCGAAGCTGATT
>JACZJT010000040.1 GCA_014860445.1 Burkholderiales bacterium | reverse complement strand
GCCCATCATCGCCGCTGCGGCGATGAGTTTCAGCTCGGTATCGGTGGTAATGAATGCGCTACGCTTGAACCGCGTACGCTTGTGACGATTGCTTTGCCGACTTTGAAAACCAGAAAGGGAGCAATCATGACAACGAGCATCATCAAGCCGCTGCTGGCGGCTATCGCCGCCGAGCTCGCCGCGGGCTTCGGCGTACAGGTCGGCTTGTTTCTGTACCTGCGCGCGCCGGTGCACGGCGCGCGCAACCAAGGTGTCGTACTCGCCACCTTGGGCACTACCTCCACCGCGGCGATGCTATACGTCCAGGCTTAGGCGACGTATCCGTAGGCTCACGTGTTACTCAGGCGGGCGCCAACATTCCACCGGAGACCCAAGCAACTAGTGGCAAAAGCAATCTAACCGACGACACCTGCGTACTATTGGAAGACAACGCAATATGCAACAACGCTATTCACCGATTCGTCACTTCCTGTTGCTCGCCGCGCTAGTCTTCGGCGTCGAGGCAATGACGATGTTGGCACTCGACTACTTCATGCAAGAAAATACCGCGCGATGGATTCACGCGGCTATCGACGCTAGCGTCATGACGACTCTTGTCGCCGTATTTACTTGGAGGCTGTTTATCACGCCGCTCAGGTTTGCCATGCTTAGCGAGACAGCCCAGGCTACGGCCATTTTGAACGATGCGATAGACGCGGTGATCACCCTGGCTAAAGACGGCACCATTGAATCCTGCAATCCGGCTGCAGAACGCATGTTCGGTTACCAACCCGGCGTTCTCCTTTCAAAAAACATAAAGATTCTGATGCCCCAATCGCGCGCAGGCGATGATGACGGCTACTTCGCCCGCCACGTCGGCGGTAGAAATGACCAAACCATCGCGCGCCACGAGGAACTCGAAGCACTTCGCAAGGATGGAACTGTGTTCCCGGTCGACGCCAGCCTGACCGAGTTTCGTTTTCGTGGATTGCGGCGCTTCACCTGCATCATTCGCGACATCACCGAGCGCAAGCGCGTCGAACTAGAGCTTACCGAATCCACAGCCCAATTCCGCGCCCTCGTGGAGCAATCGATCGCCGGGATATCTATCGTCCAAGACGGCAAGCTCGTCTACGTCAACCCGCGTTATGCGCAAATCCTCGGCTATGGCTCGGCGGAAGAGCTAATCGACCGGGACATGACTGAAGTCGTTGTGGAGGCAGACCGCGCGAGGGTCCTGGAAAATCAACGAGCCCAAATCGAAGGCAAGATGCCCTCCCTCAGCTATTCCTACGCCGCGCCGAAGAAAGACGGGTCGGCGGTCGAGATCGGCGTGCATGGCTCCGCTGCGACCTACCGCGGCAGGCTCGCGATAATCGGGCTGATGCAGGACATATCCGAAAAGAAGCGTGCCGAAGAACTGATCAGCCAGTACATCACGCAACTCGAAAAAACGCTATTGGGGACGGTGCAGGTGGCCACGACCCTGAGCGAGATGCGCGATCCGTACACCGCCGGCCACGAGCGCCGGGTCGCCGAAATCGCCGTCGCGCTCGGGGCCGAGCTTGGGTTCGACAAGAAACGGCTGGAGGGATTGCGAGTGGCTGGCCATCTGCACGATATCAGCAAAATCACCATCCCCGCGGAGATTCTCTCCAAACCCGGCAAGCTCAACGCACTCGAATTCATGATGATTCAGGGCCATCCGCAGGCCGGCTACGATGTCCTGAAAAACGTAGAGTTCCCCTGGCCCGTCGCCGAAGTTGTCTTGCAGCACCACGAGCGCATCGACGGCAGCGGTTATCCGCAGGGTTTGAAGGGCGAGGCGATCCTGCTTGACGCCCGGATCATGGCGGTGGCGGATGTGGTCGAAGCGATGTCCTCGCACCGGCCATACCGGGCAGGGTTGGGCATTGAAATGGCACTGGCCGAAATTGAGCGCGGTCGTGGCAGCGCATACGACGTGGATGTTTCCGATGCATGCCTGCGCCTATTCCGCGAGAAGCACTACCAATTGGCGGCATGAACTCTTAGCGCAACAGTACCATTGGCGACCAGGAGTTCTCAGATTGGACCTGGTCGGGGAGCTAGTCGTTCCGGTAACGCTCACCACACACAGCCAGGAATTGAGTGACAATCTCGCCCGCGCCGCGCAAGTTCAGCTGGGATTGAAGTGAGCAGCACGATCTCGGAGGAAGCAGGCTGTTCTGTTTCGGCGCGCTTTCCGTGAGCGCCTACTTGAGGAGAAGGTCTTGTGCCACCTTGTA
>JACZJT010000039.1 GCA_014860445.1 Burkholderiales bacterium | reverse complement strand
TTGCTCGACGACATGGCGGCGTTCGCCGAGGCGGCGCGCGGCGCAGGCGGCCGCCCCAGCGGCCAGGTTTCGCTGGGCGTCGTGCCGGTTGCGGCGCGCGGCCTGGTGGCGAAGCTCGCCGGCCGTCTGCGGCAGGACTATCCCGGCATCCGCCTGCGCGCGTTCGAGGGCTACAGCGGCGCAGTCGAGGAATGGCTTGCGGCCGGGCGCGTCGACATCGGCCTGTTCAACCGCTACCGGCGCGGCAGCGTACGCGATGCCGAGCCGCTGCTGCATGCCGACGTGTACCTGATCGGCGCGCGTGGCCACCCGGCGCTGCGCGCGGAGCAGATATCGCTACGCGCGCTCCAAGGTGTACCGCTCGCGCTGCCGGCAAGCCCCAATAGCATGGCCAGCCTGCTCGCCACCCTCGCCGCGCAGCAGCACTTCAATCTGGACATCGTGCTCGAGGCGGGCTCGACCTCGCTGATCGCCGACGCGATCGCCGGCTCGGAGCTGTGCACGATATCACCCTGTCCGCCCTTTGCCCGGGAGCTGGCGAGCGGCGAGTTCGCCGCGGCGCGCCTGGTCCGCCCGGTTCTGCATCAGATCACCTGGATGGCGCTGTCTTCCGCGCATCCGCTTTCGCAGGCGGCGCGCGTCGTGGCGCGCGTCCTCCACGAGCTTGCGCGAAGCGAATGATGGGGCTGGCGCTTTCCGCGTCACAAGTGTTCCGAGAGCGCGGGCACCGCGTTTTCGATTTGAGTTGCTATTGAGACTGTAAATTACTGCTTGGGAATACACCGATGCATGGCAATTTGAACGAACGCGGCCCGCTTCAAGGACTCAAAGTTCTAGACATCTCCAACATCATCGCGGGCCCGTTCGCAGCGGCGATGCTCGGGGATTTCGGCGCGGAGGTTGTGAAAGTTGAAATGCCGGGAACTGGCGACGCGCTGCGCACGCTCGCACCGCACAAGGACGGAAAATCGCTATTGTGGAAAGCGGTGAACCGGAACAAACGCGCCATTACGCTGGATCTGCGTAAGCCAGAGGGCCAGGTATTGTTCAAGCGCCTGCTGCCGCGGTTCGACGTCCTTGTCGAGAACTACCGGCCCGGCACCCTCGACGGATGGGGCCTGGATTCAGCCGTGCTCTGGTCACACTCGCCCGGACTCATCATTCTGCGCGCAACGGGCTTCGGCCAGACTGGACCGTATCGCAGATATGCAGGATTCGCACGTTTGTTCGAAGCTTATTCGGGCTTGGTCCATATCACCGGCGAAAAAGACGGTCCGCCCATGCATGCCGGATATCCGATCGCCGACCCGATCGGCGGTATTTTTGGTGCCTTCGGCGTACTCGCCGCGCTCGTGGAACGGCTGAAGAATCCGGACGCACCCGGACAGGAGATCGATCTTTCCCTGACCGAGGCCACAATGCGCCTGCTCGAGGTGCTGCCGATCGAATACGATCAGTTGGGAATTGTCCATGAACGCATCGGAAACGATAATGCCTATGTCGCGCCGGCGAACATGTTCCGGACAAAGGATGGGCAATGGGTGACTTTCACGGCGGCGGTGCAAAACGTGTTCGAGCGCTTTTGCTCCGTGATCGGCCGCGAAGATCTCGTGCGCGATCCCAGGTTCGCCTCCAACGCTGTCCGCATGCTGCATGTAGCCGAGCTCAATCTCATCGTGGCGGCTTGGATTGCGGACAATACACGGGACGCGGTGATCGCCAGACTCGCCGATGCAGGTGTTTCGGTGGCGCCGGTGCTGTCCAACAAGCAGATCGCCGAAGATCCGCATTTTGTCGCGCGCAACGCGGTGACGAGAGTGAAAGACGAGGATTTCGGCGCGGTTGCGGTGCCTTGCGTGGTACCGCGCCTGTCGCGCACGCCCGGCGAAGTACGCACCGCCGGTCCAGCCATGGGCGCTCACAATTCGGAGGTATACGGGGAATGGCTGGAGCTGTCGGAAACTGAAATGCTGCGCTTGTGCGAAGCAGGCGTGATCTGAGCGCCAGATTGAAGCGCGAACGTAAGCACCCGAAGTTTCCAGCAACAGCACATGCCGGGTCCTGCGGCAGCGTCAAACGTACCGCAGCCTCTGGTGGCGCAGATCGGCCTGCCACCGCATGGCTATCGCTACGTGCGCGTGGCGAACGACGTCCTGATGATTGCGATCGGAACCGGCTTAGTTGTCGCCGCAATCCAGGATATTGGACGGTAGCAAGTAACCAGTTCCATCGCGCAGGGCGACGCGTTCTTTCTCCCGGCTTCAGGTCAAACGGTTGAGCGACCGCTACTCGCGGCGTCGACTGTCTGCAGCGGTCGGGAGTGACAATTTACGCGTTGGGATAGCGGACGCTTACTGAAATCTCAGCAGGCTTAGCTTGGCCGCGCTAACGTGCGCGAATTGCGGCTGCAACTGCCTCGGAAACGACCGGCACTACGCGGGGGTCAAGCGGGTCGATGATAATGCGGTCCGGCGTGATCTCGCCCAGCAGTTCTGCGATGGCGCTGGCGGCCACCACATAGTCGGTCCGTTGGTATGAGGTGGCGTCAGCCAGGAAACCGCCAGCCTTGTGAATCGCCGGGAAGCCGAGAACGTTGTTGATCCCATTGGGAGCGTCCGAGCGACCGGTGCCGACGAAGGCCGCGCCGGCATCACGCAGCCGTTTATACGCGGTTCCGATGTCTTCATTGGTCGTCGTCAGTATTTCCGGACTGGGATTGGCCAGGGAGATGATGCCGGGATTCTTGTTCATCATGCCCATGTGATCCAGCGTGAACGGCGTCCGTTTGTTGGCTTCCGAGGCCGACAGGCCGATGTAGATGTCCGCGCCGCGCAGCCCGTTCTCCCATGATCCGGTTCGCCCCTCTGCGTTGATGATGGCCGCAATATGGCTTTTTTCCTCGTTCATTCCGTCCTTTCGGCCGGCATACAAAAGCCCCTTGGAATCTGCCATCTGTATCTTGCCGGGATTGATGCCGGCTGCAGTCAGGATGAGTGCAACGCCGATGGCACCGGCGCCGGCCCCCTGGAAATGGACGGCAAGATCGCCTAGCGGCTTGCCCATGAGTTTTGCGCCGTTGATGAGCGCAGCAGCGACCACGATACCCGTGCCCCACTGATCGTCGTCGAATACGGGGATGGCGATCTTGTCCTGGAGTTTTCTTTCAACCTCAAACGAGTGTGGGGAAGACAGGTCTTCCAGATTAATTGACCCGCCGCGCTCGGGCAGTATCTTCGTGAGTATTTTGACGATCTTGTCCGGATCGGTTTCATCCAGGATCAAGCTGATGGCCGGAATATCCGCAAGGCCTGTAATCAGAATGGCTTTCCCGGTCATTACCGGTGCGCCGGACTGGGGTCCGATATCGCCCAGACCCAGGATGGCTGTTCCGTCGGTAATAATATAGACCGCCTTGCCGATGGCGGCGATCTTGTCCTTGATCGCATCCAGATTTGACCCGCGGCTGACGGGAATAATCAAATTGGTGTGTGACAGCGCCTTGGCAAGACCGTACAGGGCGTTGGCCCGATACAGGATGGCCTGGCGGGTCTTGTCATCGGCGATGTCGGCCGCAAACAGGCGCAGGTCGATCGATTCCGACAGCAGGTGTTTGATGACATTGCATATGAAGCCCACACCCGGTGTATAGACCTCGGCCAGTACTTTCAGCGATGGGATTCGTACGCGGCGCGGATCGTTGACGGGATAGCAGGGGTAGCGGATTGTATCCAGGTAGTTTTGCACAAACTCCATCGTGGCCCCGCCCTGGTAACCTGCGGCAAGATAGGGAGCGCACGAACGGAAACTGGCGCGGCCGGGGACATTGAAATGATTCAGAATTTCGGCCACTTTTTCGGGAGAAATGATCTTAGCGTCGCCGCGCTGCACGCTGCCGAGTTTGCGCACCATGGCAGCGACTTCGGGTGAATTTGGAAATTGGCGTACTGGTTGTGACATATCGACTCCAAAGGGGACAAGTAAAACTGAGGTTGGGTGCTTAAGTACGCACATTATTTCATACTGGATCGTCAAGAATCTAGGTTCTGAGCGCGACTCAAGTGTACGCCGAGTGGCCGACATCAGCCGCGCAGACCCTAGAGCGTTGCGTTCCTCACTACCTCACCCCTCCTCTCGATTCCGCGTGCGATCGGCGCCACTACGCAAGGCGAACAGCGCTCCCAAGGCGATCAGCGAGAGCGATGCCGAGACTGCCAGCGCCCCTCTCGCCCCCCAACTGTCGAGAACCAGGCCGAACGCGAATGGCGCAAGCGCCTGCATGCCGCGCGCGACTACCGACAGGATGCCGGTGCGCTCGCCGTAACCTGCCGGGCCGAACAGCGCGAGCGGCAGCGTTCCCTTGGCAATGGTGATCATGCCGTTGCCGGCGCCGTGCAGCATCGCAAAGCCGAAGGCGCCCATCGGCATGCCAAAAAGCAGTGCGATCAAGGCCGCGCCCACCGGATGCAGGGCGGTGGCCACGCGCGCCGTGATCAGCGGATGGATGTTGAGACGTTGGGCAATGCCGAATTCGGCAACGCGCGCCGCCACCTGCGCAGGACCGAGCAAGGCACCGGCAGTCACGGCGATGGTGGCGGTCACGCCGGTGGCGATCAGGAGCCCGGGCAGATGCGCTGCCATCGCCGAAGTGACAAAAGCTGTGGTTGCAAAAAAGATCGCCAACCATATCGAGGTGCTGAGCGATTGCGTCGCTGCCGGAGCGGAAGGCGCAGTTGCGCCGCCGGCCGCCTTGTCCTCCTCGCCCTTATGCTCTGCCGGCAAATTTTGCGATTTGGGGATGAACATAAGATTCATGGGCAGGGCCAGCACCAGATGGATGGCCGCCCAGGTCTGGCAACAGACACGCCAGCCAAAGTGCGTAGAGAGATAGGCGCTCAAAGGCCACCCGACCGTGCTGGCAAATCCGGCGATCAGCGTAATTCCCGTAATCGGCGCGCGGGCGCGCATTCCGTGCAAGCGCACCAGCGTGGCGAACGCCGCATCGTAGAGCCCCAGGGCCATGCCGGCGCCCAGTACGCACCAGGCGATCATCAACAGCGCCACGTTTTCCGTCAGGCTGAGCAGGATCAATCCGGCGGCGAGCACCAGATTCGAAATGACCAGGATGCGCCGGCCACCCAGATTATCAATTGCCCGGCCCGCGGCCGGCCCGGCCAGGGCCATCAGCACCAGGGACAGCGAGAATGCACCGAACACCGTCGATCTTCCAACGCCGAGCTCGGCGGCGATCGGCGCGGCAAGGATCGCCGGCAAGTAGGTCGAGGACGCCCAGGCAATCGTTTGGGTAATACCAAGTGCGATGACTTGATGAGTGACTTTGCTGCTGGCGGACGAATCGCGCATCGCCGTCAAGTCTGATGGCTTCAGCCGTAATTGTCCATGACGCGCGCGCTAGCCTCAATGCGTGCGACCAAAGACGGCAACGCGCGGCTCGATTCGATGCTGCCGAATTAGGCTAGCGCGGAGGCGCCGCTATTCAAATAGGATCTGTATCCACGCTGACGCGATTCCCGTCGTCCGCAGCCGAGCGGATGGCGGCCTCCATCACCGCAACGCCGTGTATGGCGTCTTCCACCGGCACCGGATAGGTCGCGGCGCCGGCGATCGCGTCCGCAAACGCTTCCAGCTCTGCACGCTCCATGTTCGCCTGCGGATACTCGACGCGCCGCACTCGGCCTTCGATATCGCAGATTTCCAGTATCCCGTGATCGAGCAAATGCAGCCAGCCGCGCGTGCCGAACACCTGCAGGCGCACTATGCGTCCGGTCGCGGTGAGCGTGGTGATGCAGCCGGTGGCGCCGTTCGCAAAGCGCACGAACGCCGAGGTCGTGTCGTCCAGATCCACCGTCAGCACCCGGCGCTGGCTCTCGCAGCGCACGAACGCAATCGGTCCGGCAAGCGCGATGAAGGCATCGATCATGTGTATGCCCATCGCCGTCATGCCTCCCGCAGGGCTTTCCGCCTGCGTCGCCCGCCACGCGCCAGGATCGTAAGCCAGGCCGAAGCTTCCCGAGAAGTTGCCCTCGAGGTGTAGGATCTCGCCCAGTTCCCCCGCCTCGATGGCGCGCCGCATTTCGAGGAACGCGGGCAGAAACCGGCGGTTATGGCCGAGCGCAAGCACAACCCCGGCGGCGCGACAGGCCTGCGCCGCCGCGCGCGCGCTTTTCGCATCCAGGGTGAACGGCTTTTCCACAAACACGTGCTTGCCGGCGCGGGCCGCCGCGACGACCTGCTCCGCGTGCACGGAGTGCGGTGTGGCCAGAACAAGGGCGTCGATCGCGGGGTCGGCGAGCACCTCTGCCAGATCGGCGCCCAGGGCCAGACCGCGCACACTGCAATAGGCTCGCGCCTTGTCGGGCGATCTGGTCACGCACCGGGTAAAGCGAATCTTGGCGCTATCCGGCGCACATACCGCGTCGACCAGGCGCTGGCCCCAGCGGCCCATACCGACAATGGCTGCGTTCAGCATCGATATCCGTGATCTGTGTTGGTCTGCGGCGAAAACGATAGTCTTCCTCCGGTCACGCTCGCATTATGGGGCCAATTCCGGTGCCGACCCCGACTCATTAACGCGTCTGGACCTGCCTTGATCCTTGTCAAATCCGGAATCCAAAAAGGCGGCACCATTTGCCTCTAGCCGAACTACCCGCGGCTACCGCAAGGGAAAGTGCCATGAAAGAGTCCGAATGGAAAATAAACTGGAGCGACACACTCAGTGTCGACGTTCCCGAAATCGACGACGACCACCAGCAATTTGTGGCACGTGTCAACGAATTGAACCAGGCCATAGTCGATTGCAGGGATAAACCGACGGTTGAGCGCCTGCTCGACTTGATGCTCATGGAAGCAACGCATCATTTCTGGCATGAGCAGCAGCTCCTGGCAAAATGGAAATACCCGCAGCGCGCAGCGCACGCCGCCAAACATGCCCAGCTCACGGTCCAATTCGAGCGCGTAATGAAGGAGTTCGAACAGGCAGATGTCAGCTTCACCTGGGCGCTCAAGGGTTTGCACATCAAACAACTGCTGGTCGATCACCTGCTGCAGGAAGACATGAAATACCGCGATTTCCTGCGCAAAAAAGAGAACGCCGGTCAGGGCTTGCGCAAGCGCGACGCTCGCAAAGGGTCGCGTCCCTCGGTTTAGCGCACGCGCGGCCTGGAATGCCCAAACATTTGGCACATCCAATATTGCGCCAAAGTCCACAAGCGAAATTTGCAAGGTTCCGGGCCATTGTCCACAGGCTTATCCACAGAATTTGTGGATAATTTTTTGCGACGACCGGCCGCGCCGCCTGGCTCCAGTCAGAGGCCCGATTGCTTGTAGATCGCGTAGCGCGTCGGGCAGGTACAAAGATAAGCCGAACCGAAATCGAAATAGTACGGGCAATCCGATGATTTTCGATTGCCGAGAAACAAGGCATTGATTGCGTTTTCGCCTACGATTTCGCACCGGGCGCAATTTTCGCAACTTCCCTGCTCCAGGCAGGAAAATTTGTTTTTGCACCAGAGGGTTCTGGCGATGGTTTCAGGAGTTACGGTGTGCCGCATCCGACGGTCCTCCCAAGCCTGCAACGTTTCGTGAACTGTAACGAATATCCTTGTGGCTACGGTAGCAGGATCGAGTCGGCACAGTCAAATTACGCTTAGCCTCGCATCGTTCAAGCGGCTTTTCGCATTTGCGCGAAACCCTGTTCGAGATCCGCCAACAGATCTTCCGGATCTTCCAGTCCGATGTGCAAACGCAGCAATGCTCCACCAGGATTCCATTTGGTTGCAGTGCGGTATTTTTCCGGATACGCGCGTATCGCCAGGCTTTCGAACCCGCCCCAGCTCGATCCGATGCCGAACAGCTGGAGCGAGTCGATCAGCGCGGCGACCGCAGGGTCGCTCGCAGGCTTCAGTACCACGCCGAACAGCGAAGCCGCGCCGCTGAAATCGCGCTTCCAGATCGCATACCCGGGGTCGTCCTCGAGCGCAGGGTAGAGCACGCGCAGTACCTCCGGCCGCGCCTGAAGCCAGCGCGCTATTCTGATCGCGCTCTGCTGCTGCTGGCGCATGCGCACACCGATGGTGCGCAAACCGCGCAGCGCAAGATAGCAGTCATCGGGACTGACGCAATAACCGTAGTCGGCAACGGCGCGCCGCACATTCAGCCAGTGCTGTTCATTGGTGACGATGATGCCCATCATCACGTCGGAATGTCCCGAAATGTATTTGGTTCCCGCATGGATCGAAATGTCGACGCCGTGCTCGAAGGCGCGGAAGAAATACGGCGTGCCCCAGGTGGTGTCTGCTAGCACCGCGACGCCTTTGGCGTGCGCGGCCGCCACTATCGCCGGGATGTCCTGCATTTCGAAGGTATGTGAGCCGGGCGCCTCGCAAAATACCGCCGTGGTATTCGGGCGAATCAGACCGGCGATCGCCGCGCCGATCAAGGGATCGTAGTACTCGATCTCCACGCCCAGGGTGCGCAGCCGCTTGTCGCAGAAATTGCGCGTCGGCTGATAGACGGAGTCGGCGATCAGGATATGCGCGCCCGACTGCGCAAAGGCCGCCAGCGCGGCGACGATCGCTGCGAGTCCCGAGGGCAGCGCGACCGCAGCGTATCCGCCCTCCAGTTGCGCGACGGCTTCCTCCAGCGCAAACGTGGTGGGCGTGCCGTAAATACCGTAGCGCATGATCTTGTAATCATCGGGATTCCGTCCCTGATACGCTTTCACGTCGGGGAACAGCACCGTCGACCCGCGAAATACCGGCGTGTTCACCATGCCGTCGAAACGCTGTGGATCACGACCGGCGTGGACGGTGATGGTGTCGGGTTTCATTTTTTTGTGGTTGCTCATTGCTAGATATCCTTAGTTCGAGTTTTGCTCAATTCAAGCGCGCTTTGCGCGATCGGATCTCGACGTCGGAACCAATCGAGGAATATAGCGATTATCGCCGACCAGGAAGGGATTGTGTCGGTCTCGCCCTATGGCGATACCGCCATCCCGAAACGCATTGCGTTTCGGGACCGCCGAGTCGCTGGCGCGACCTGGCGTCCTGCGCGGCGTCCCCCGGACGCCGCTGGTCGAACCGGAGGGTTCTCGAAGTACCCACCCCCTTGGCCAAATAAAAAACGGGCCATTGGCCCGTTTTTTATTTGGCGGAGAGGGAGGGATTCGAACCCTCGATACGGTTTAAGCCATATACGCCCTTAGCAGGGGCGCGCCTTCGACCACTCGGCCACCTCTCCGGATCTCGCTGAAACTATATCATGGGCGTTGTTCGAGGTCGAAAGCCTTGTGCAGCGCGCGCACTGCGAGTTCCATGTATTTCTCGTCGATCACCACGGCAACCTTGATTTCCGAAGTGGAGATCATCTGGATATTGATGCCTTCCTCGGCCAGCGTGCGGAACATCTTCCCCGCCACACCTGCATGGGTGCGCATTCCGACACCGACCAGGGATACCTTGCACACCTTGGCGTCGCCGCGAATGTCGGTCGCCTTGATGTGGTCCTTGACCTGCTTGTTCAGCACGTCCATCGCCTTGTTGAACTCGCTGCGATTCACCGTGAAGGAAAAATCGGTCATGTTATCGACGCTGGCGTTCTGGATGATCATGTCGACGTCGATGTTGGCTTCGCCTATGGGTCCGAGTATCTGGTAGGCGATACCCGGGCGGTCGGGCACGCCCATGACGGTGATCTTGGCTTCGTCGTGATTGAACGCGATGCCGGAAATTACGGCTTTTTCCATTTTGTCGTCTTCCTCATACGTAATCAATGTGCCCGGTCCTTCCTTGTCTTCGAAGGAGGACAGCACGCGCAGTTTCACTTTGTATTTGCCGGCAAACTCAACCGATCGTATCTGCAGCACTTTGGAGCCCAGGCTCGCCATTTCGAGCATTTCCTCGAAAGTAACGGTATCGAGGCGCCGCGCCTCGGGCACGATGCGCGGATCGGTGGTGTAGACGCCGTCGACGTCGGTGTATATCTGGCATTCGTCGGCTTTTAGCGCCGCCGCCAGCGCAACGGCCGACGTGTCCGATCCGCCGCGCCCCAGCGTGGTGATATTGCCTGCGACATCCACACCCTGAAATCCTGCGACGACCACGACGAACCCCGCATCCAGATCGGCGCGCATGCGGCTTTCGTCGATGCGTTCGATGCGCGCTTTGGTAAACGCGCTGTCGGTTTGGACCTTGACCTGGGCGCCGGTGTAGCTTTTCGCCTTCACCCCCTGCTCCATCAGCGCCATGCACAGCAGGCCGATCGTCACCTGCTCGCCCGTGGACGCAACCACATCGAGTTCGCGTGGATCGGGGTCGGGCATGATTTCTTTGGCCAGCGCGATCAGCCGGTTGGTTTCGCCTGACATGGCGGAGGGAACCACCACCACCTGATGCCCCTGGGCCTTCCAGCGGGCGACGCGCTTTGCGACGTTTTTGATGCGCTCGGTCGACCCCACGGAGGTGCCGCCGAATTTCTGGACGATCAGTGCCATAGTGCTGCAAAAAGCTCAGTCTAAAAAGAGCCCGATTTTACCGCATTGCAGCAGAAATTTATGGCCTATTTGCCGTCCAAGTGCGGCTTGGGAGCGACGGCGAGTCCCGCGGGTTTGAGTTTCTCGGGCAGCACCCGGCCCATGCGCGCCCGATGCCCGAGGTGATGCCTTAGTTTCTCGCCCTTGATCTCAAGCGTCTTTTCCTTTCCGCCACGACCGATCCCGCTGACCGAGACAGCAGTCAGCCGGGTGACCGCAACGGCGAGCAGTTTCTCGCCCTTGTCCAGGCCCATGACGATCACACCGCGGCCTTTGGACATGGCGCGCATTTCGGAGATATCGAAAGCGAGCAGCCGGCCGTCGCCGGACAGGGCGACCACGTGATTGCCCGCAGCCTCGTCATAGGCGAAAGGCGCGAGCGGCGTCTCTTCTGCTTCCACGCTCATGAATTCGCGCCCGGCGCGGCGATTGGAGACCATGTCGCCGATGCTGCACAGGAATCCATAACCGCCGCTGGATGCAACCAGCACCTTGGTGTCGGGCTTCCCGGCAATGCAATGCATGATCTTCGCCCCGCCCTGCACCTCCACCAGCGACGAAGCCGGCGCCCCGTCACCCCGCGCACTCGGCAGCCCGCCCGCATCCACGCTGTAGGCGCGGCCCGCAGAGTCGAGAAAAATCACCGGATCTACGGTACGGCAGGGGATGAGCGCGGCCAGGCTGTCGCCCTCCTTGAACGAGAGCGTGGCCGGATCGACGCCATTTCCCTGGCGTGCACGCACCCAGCCGTTCTTGGAGAAAATCACCGTCAACGGCTCGTCCAGGACCGGCGTCTCGAGCACCGCCTTCTCCGATTCCTCGATCACCGTGCGGCGCTTGTCGCCGAATGCCTTGATGTCCGCTTCGATTTCTTCGATTACCAGCGCTTCCAGCGATTTACGGCTGCCGAGCACTTTTTCCAGACCTTTCTGCTCTTTGCTGAGTCCGTCGAGTTCTTTCTCGAGTTTGATGTGCTCGAGTTTGGCCAGCTGGCGCAGGCGCATTTCCAGGATGTCCTCGGCCTGGCGCTCGGTAAGCTTGAAAACCCGCATCAGGTCCGGGCTCGGATCGTCCGAGTTGCGGATCAGCTTGATGACCTTGTCCACGTTCAGCAGCACCAGCAAACGCCCTTCGAGCACGTGGATGCGGTCGAGCACCTTGTCCAGGCGGAAGCGCGAGCGCCGCGTCACCGTGGAAAAGCGGAATTCCAGCCACTCGGCGAGGATGGACTTCAGGTTCTTGCCGGTCGGCCGGCCGTCCAGACCCACCATGACCAGGTTGATCGAGGCATTGGTCTCCATGCTGGTTTTCGCCAGCAGCAGATTCACGAACTCGTTCTCGTCCAGGCGCGAGGATTTGGGTTCGAACACCAGACGCACCGGGTGGGTGCGGTCGGATTCGTCGCGCGCGCGATCGAGCATCGCGAGCATCAGCTGTTTTTCGCGCTGCTGTTCCGGCGTGAGCGATTTCTTGCCCGGTCGCGGCTGCGGATTGGTGATGGCCTCGATTTCTTCGAGAACTTTTCGCGACGATGCGCCCGGCGGCAACTCGTTCACGACCACCTGCCACTGCCCGCGCGCGAGGCGCTCGATGGCCCAACGCGCGCGCACGCGCACCGAGCCGCGCCCGTTGGCATAGGCTTCGCGCATTTCGGCGCGCGGTGTGATGATCTGTCCGCCGCCGGGAAAATCCGGCCCTTTGACGTACTTCATCACCCCGGCGAGCGTGAGTTCGGGATCGCGGATGAGCGCGATCGCGGCATTGGCGACTTCAGTGAGATTGTGACTGGGAATTTCCGTCGCCATGCCCACCGCGATGCCCGACGCGCCGTTCAACAGCACCACGGGCAAGCGTGCCGGCAGCAGCTGCGGTTCGACCATGCTGCCGTCGTAGTTCGGTGCGAAGTCCACCGTTCCGCTGTCGAGTTCGGCCAGCAGCACCTCGGCGAACTTGGTCAGCCGCGCCTCGGTGTAACGCATCGCCGCGGGTTCGTCACCGTCGCGCGAGCCGAAATTGCCCTCCCCGTCCACCAACGGATAGCGCAGGGTGAAGCTCTGCGCGATGCGCACCATCGCGTCGTAGACCGAGGCATCGCCGTGCGGATGGAACTTGCCCAGCACATCGCCGACCACGCGCGCGGATTTCTTGCGCGGCGTGCCGGCGCGTCCGTTCATCTCCCACATGGCATAGAGGATGCGCGCCTGCACCGGCTTCTGGCCGTCCGCCACCCGCGGCAGCGCGCGGTCCTTGACCGTGCTCACGGCATATTGCAGGTATTGCAGTGCCGCGTACTTGGCGAGCGGCAAGGTATCGCCGAACTCCCCCGACAGCGGAGAAAAGTCGGGCGGTTCGCCGCCTCCCCCGCCGCCGCTCTTCGCGACCGGGGGCGTGGCGCCACCTGCGCCCTCGCTGTTGCCGCTGCCCGGCTCCGGCGCGGTGCCGGCACCGGCCGCTGCGACAGGCTTCAATGCATTCTCGGCCGCGGTCATCGCGAGACCTTCAAACAAATCATTCTGATTTCCCATTGCACTAGTTCCTGAAGCTACTTGTCAGCAATTGTCATTCCGAGGTCGAAGGCCGAGGAATCTGCTTTACTCCACAAAGCAGATTCCTCGCTCCGCTCGGAATGACAGGTTCACCCACTGTCACGAGATATCCGCGTCGACGAGATTGCCATAGGTCTCCATCCACTCGCGCCGCTGCGCAGCGTTCTCCCTGCCCATCATCATATTGAACACCGAGCGGTCCGCTTCGAGTGACACGTCCTCCACCTGCACCGGCAACATGCGCCGCGTGTCCGGATTGAGCGTGGTCTCCCACAGCTGCTCGGGGCTCATTTCGCCCAGTCCCTTGAAGCGGCTCACCGCCCACTTGCCCTCGTCCATGCCTTCGTCGATGAGCTTTTCTTCGATCCCGGCGAGCTCCTGCTTGTCCAGTGCATACAGCTTGCGCGCCGGCTTGCCCTTGCCCATGGAAGGCACGTCGACGCGAAACAGCGGCGGCTGCGCCACGTACACGCTGCCGGTTTCGATCAAGCGCGGAAAATGGCGGAAGAACAACGTCAGAAGCAGTACCTGGATATGCGAGCCATCGACGTCGGCGTCGGCGAGAATGATGATCTTGCGGTAACGCAGCCGCGTCATGTCGACCGCGGCGCCGCGCTGGTGATGGTCGATGCCGATCGCGAGGGCGATGGCCTCGATTTCCTTGTTCGAGTAAAGCGTGTCCGGCGAATCCTGCCAGGTGTTCTTGGGCTTGCCTTTGAGCGGCAGCACCGCCTGGAACTCCTTGTCGCGCGCCTGTTTGGCCGAACCGCCGGCGGAATCGCCTTCGACGATGAACAGTTCATTGCGCTCCGGGTCGTCGGATGCGCAGTCGGTGAGTTTGCCCGGCAGCACCGCTACGCCGGAGCTCTTGCGCCGCTCCACTTTCTGCGCCGCGCGCGTGCGTGTCATCGCCTGTCGCATCACCAATTCGGCAATGCGCTTGCCTTCGTCCACGTGCTGGTTGAGCCAGAGTTCGAACGGATCGCGCACCATCTGCGCCAGCAACTTGACTCCGTCGCGCGAAATCAGCTCGTTTTTGACCTGCCCCTTGAATTGCGGGTCGAGCATTTTGACCGAGAGCACATAGGAGGCGCGCGACCACACGTCTTCGGGCACGATCTTGATGCCGCGCTGGCCCATCGCATGCAGGTCGATGAAATTGCGTATGGCGTTGTACACGCCCTCGCGCAAGCCGGCGACGTGCGTGCCGCCGTGGCGCGTGGGAATCATGTTGACGTAGGATTCGGCCACCACCTCGCCTTCGGGCGTCCAGGCGATGGCCCACAGCGCGCCTTCGCCCTCGGCGAAGCTGTCCGATTCCGATTGCGCGGCGATATAACGCTCGCCTAAGAACGTTTCCGCCACCGGCTCGAGTCCGGCCACGGCCGTGGCGAAATATCCCCTGATCCCTTCCGGAAAGTGCCATTCGCTTTGCTCTATTTTGCCGTTCTTCTCCACGCCTAGCGTAAACCGGACGCCCGGGAGCAGCATGGCCTTGGCGCGCAGAAGCGCGGCGAGATCGGCAGTGACGATCTTCGGCGAATCGAAATACTTGGGATCGGGCCAGAAGCGGATGCGCGTGCCGCTCTCGCGCGCCGCGGCGGGTCCGATTTTTTTCAACGGTTCCTTGACCTTGCCGTTGTCGGCAAACACCAGCCGGTGGCAGGCGCCGTCGCGCCTGACCTCGACTTCGAGCCGGGTAGCGAGCGCATTGGTGACGCAGATGCCAACGCCGTGCAGACCCCCGGCAATGCGATACGCTGCGTCCTTGTCGGTCTTGCGGAACTTGCCGCCCGAATGCAGGGTGGTGAAAATCACCTGCACCGCCGGGACCTTCTTCTTTGGATGGATATCGACCGGAATGCCGCGGCCGTCGTCAGTGACTTCTGCCGAGCCGTCTTCGTACAGCACCACGGAGATGTTTTTTGCAAAGCCCGCCAGGCCTTCGTCGGAGGAATTGTCGACAACCTCAATCAGCGCATGGTTGGGATTGGAGGGATCGGTATACATGCCGGGCCGGTGCAGGATCGGCGACAGATCCTCGAGGATTTCGATGTCTTCGGCGTTGTAAGCCCTAGATTTTGTTGCCATAAAGCTCCCAGGTACTACCTATAGTTGTCTGCGTTAGCTGGCAATGATACCGCGGTCGGGCCGGGCGTGCACCTGGGCCGGACTGCTGTCTGTTTTCGGGGTGGATGGCCCGGCGGCGCGCGCCGGAGAATACGGCTTCAGGCGGTTGCAGCAGTGATCGCGGCCGGCAGGTAGATTTCCGAGAACTCGGGCGGCATGCGCCTCGGCCGTCCGCTGCTCAGTTCGATGCACACCAGTTCCCATCTGCCGCGAAGGACTGTGGCCTGATCCCGGTCCCTCACCAGCTGAAAGCGGCGCTCCATGAGAAGTTTGCCCTCGCGCGCGACCAGCCATGTCGCCAGGGCGAGTGGCTCGTCAATAAACGTCGGCAACAAGTAATCGTATTCGCCCCGCCTGATCGCCATTGCGCGGTCGAACCGCTTATAGTCGGCCAGACTCAGGCCCAGCGATTCGGAATGCGCCCAGCCGACCTTTTCGCACCATTGGACGTAAACCGCGTTGTTGGTGTGATTCAGGCCGTCGATGTCGTTTGCACGCGGCGTTACAGGCAATACGAAAGGTTTCGGATGATCCCAGACCATGATCGGCCCTATTGTGGCACGAGTTGAGGTGATTGTTGATTCCGGTGTTTTTCGCTCCCAGCCGGCCGCCGGGCGCTATGCCCTATAATCCGTACCGATTCCTCTTTTACGGATAGTGACACGCATGAACAAGACCTATATCACGGGCACCGGTGTCTGGACGCCGCCGCATGTCATCACCAACGAGGAATTGGTGGCCTCGTTCAATGAATATGTGCGCCGCTACAACGAACGCAACCACGCCGCCATCGAGGCTGGCGATGTCGTCGCCTTGCTGCCGTCCAGCGTGGAATTCATCGAAAAAGCCTCCGGAATCAAACAGCGCTACGTCATCGACAAAGCGGGCGTTCTCGATCCGGACCGCATGTATCCGCACATTCCGGAAAGGTCGAACGATCAGATTTCCATTATGGCCGAGATCGGAGCACTGGCCGGCAAGCAAGCCCTGGAAGCCGCCGGCCGTGACGCGGCGGAAGTGGATCTGGTGATCGCGGCCTGCGCCAATTTCCAGCGTCCCTATCCGGCGATTGCGATCGAAATTCAGGACACCCTGGGATGCGGAGGCTACGGCTACGACATGAACGTCGCCTGCTCCGCGGGTACCTTCGGCATTGAACAGGCCGCCAACGCCGTGCGCTCCGGACAAGCGCGCTGCGCCCTGGTCATCGGCCCCGAGATCTGCTCCGGCCATCTCGAATGGCGCGACCGCGACTGCCACTTCATCTTCGGCGATGTCGCCACTGCGGTCGTTGTCGAAGCCGAACCGTCCGGCAGGCAGAAGCACCTCTGGGAAATTCTCGGCTCGCGCGCCGCGACGTCCTTTTCCAACAACATCCGCAACAACAGCGGATTTCTCGACCGCTGCGAAGAAGGCGGCCGTCGCGACGCACGCGACAAGTTGTTCGTGCAGGAAGGTCGCAAGGTGTTCAAGGAAGTCTGTCCAATGGCGGCCACGCATATTTCCGACCATCTGGCGCAACACGGTCTCAAGCCGACCGATGTGCAGCGTTTCTGGCTGCACCAGGCCAATCTGTCCATGAATCAGTTCATCAGCCGCCGCCTGCTCGGCCGCGATGCGACGCCCGAAGAGGCGCCCGTCATACTCGACAAGTACGCGAACACGGCGTCGGCCGGTTCCATCATCGCGTTTCACCAGAATCAGGCCGACCTTCCGTCCGGAGCCACGGGGATCATGTGCTCGTTTGGCGCGGGCTATTCCATAGGAAGCCACGTCCTGCGCCGCGCCTGAGCGTGCCGGTCGCTGCCGCCATCACTCAAACCGACCGTCCCGGATGCAGACGCGCGATAGCACTGCCTTAGCCGCCCGTGGACAATAATTCCGATTCCGACGCCCGCCGCATCGGTCCGCTCGATATCTTCCTTGCCTTTTCGCAGCTCGCGCTGTCCGGCTTCGGCGGCGTGCTGCCCTGGGCGCACCGCACTTTGGTTGAACGCAAAGGCTGGCTCACCCAGCGCGAATTCGTGGATATGCTCGCACTCGGTCAACTCCTGCCCGGTCCAAACATTGGCAACATGGCCGTGATGATCGGCTATCGATTCGCCGGATACGCCGGGGCAATCGCGGCCATCTCCGGCATGATCGGCGGACCTTTCGTGCTCATGGTCGCGGTCGGCATGCTCTACAGCAGCTACGGCACACTGCCGCTGGTGCAGCAAGCGCTCTCGGGGATGTCCGCAGTCGCGGCCGGACTGGTACTCGCCACAGGATTCAAAATGGCGGGCAGCCTGAGGCGACACTGGCGCCCATGGCTGTTCACCGCGCTGTCCCTGGCCGGCGTCGGCGCGCTACGCTGGCCTTTGCTCGCCGTCGTCGGCGCATTGGCGCCGTTCGCCATCGCCGCAGCGTGGCGCGACGAGGAATGATGGACCCGGTCGATCTACCCGCGCTTGCCCTGCATTTTGCGCTGCTCTCGCTGATTGCGATCGGGGGCGTCAGCTCCATGCTGCCCGACATGCAGCGTTACCTGGTGGAGGCGAACCACTGGCTGAGCGGCACCCAATTTGCCGACGCCTATGCACTCGGCCAGGCTTCCCCCGGCCCGAACATGATGTTCGTAACCCTGCTGGGCTGGCAACTCGCCGGTTGGGCGGGCGCGATCACGGTAACCCTTGCAGTGATACTTCCGCCGGTATTGCTGACGCTGGCGGTCACGCGACTGAGCGCCAGCAAGCCCGATTCAAGGCTGGGCCGCGCAATTCGAGGCGGACTGGGCCCGATTGCCATCGGGCTCACGCTCTCCAGCGGCTGGATTCTCGCGCACTCGGCCGATCACGACTGGCGCGGTGCGCTGCTGACGCTGCTGACGGTCGTGCTGATGTTGCGCACCCGGCTCAATCCCATGTGGCTGATTCTCGCCGGCGCACTCGCCGGGATGGCGGGAATACTTTAGGAGTATGTGAGGCAGGACAGCTTTTCGCCAGACTGCTCAGGGACCATTGCACACGATGACACGCGCACACGTCTTTCCTTTCCTGCCATGGCTGGTCATCGCCTTCCTCGTCACGCTGTTCGCGCGCGAAGCGTGCGCGGCCGCAGACAGCTTGCCACTCTCGGAACTCGCGAAGCCCGGACGCATCCTGATGCTGCGCCATGCCTACGCCCCGGGCACGGGGGATCCGCCGAACTTCAGGCTTGATGATTGCGCCGCGCAGCGCAATCTCGACGCGAGTGGCCGCGCTCAGGCAGTCGCCCTGGGTCAGCGCTTAAGACAGGCAGGCATCGCACAAGCCCGTATTTTCTCAAGCCAATGGTGCCGCTGCCTCGAAACCGCGCGCCTGCTTGACATCGGCACCGTCAGCCCCCTGCCCGCGTTGAATTCGTTCTACGAACGTGCGCAGGAGCGCAAGACCAAGGTCGCCGCACTGCGTGGTTTTCTGGCCGAACTTCCGCCGGACGGCGCGCCGGTGGTGCTGGTGACGCACCAATTCACGATCAATGTCTTCACCGATGCGGGTACACCATCGGGTGGCGGCAGCCTGTTCCAGTTAAACGGCTCGGGCGCACCGCGCTTGCTCGGTACAATCGAGGCAAATTGAGTACATCACTGCGGAGGCCTGGGACTATGCGCGCCGTCATTTTGACTGCATTTCTGTTGTTCGCCCCGGCACCATGGGCGCAACCGCTCCTGAAAGTAACGCAGCTCGCGGAACTGGCCGACGGCCTGTCCCAGCCTCACGATGCGGCGTTTTCACCCGACGGTAAGCTGATTTTTGTCACCGACATGCGCAACAGCCGCATCCGCGTACTCGAGGCGATGACGCTGAAACCGGTCGGCACGTTCGGCGAAGGAGAATTGTCATACCCGCACGATGCGGAATTCGACAAGAGCGGACGTCTGCTCATCGCCGATACCGGCAACGACCGCGTCGTCATCTACGCGGTACAGGGCACGAAGGCGAGACTCGCCGGCGAGTTGAAAGGGCTTCCCGGCCCTGAGGGCATCGCGGTCGCGCCGGACGGACGGATCATCGTCACCAATACGCGCGCCGCTACACTCAGCGTATTCCGCGACGGCAAGCTCGAGCGCACCGTTGGAAGACATGGTGCAAGGGACGGCGAGTTCTCGAATCCGCACGATGTCGAGGCGGGTGCAGACGGCAGCGTGTATGTTGTCGATTCGGGCAATGACCGGGTGCAGGTATTCGATTCCGCGCTCAAACACCGCAGCAGTTTCGGCGCAGCGCTCAAGCTGGACGGGCCGAAGTACATTAGCTTCGATGGCGATCGAATCTGGCTGGCCGACGAGGACAATCATCGCATCCTGCTGCTGGACCGGAACCATCGCCTGCTCGGCGTACTCGGCACCGGCCGGCGCGGCCGCGGCCCCAATGCCTACTACAAGCCGGAGGCGGTGCTCGCGCGCGCGCCGCACGTGTGGGTCATCGATACCTATAACGACCGCATCGTGCTGCTGCGCGTCGAACAGAACTAATCTATGAACCCGTGCCGAATGTCGACGGCCGCACCTCCGGCACCGTCAGGGCGCGCCGCTCCAGCCAATAGCGGTAAGGCGGTGGCGCAAGCATGAACTTTGCATCGCAGCCCAGCTTCTGCGCCGCGTCCATGGCCCAGTTCGGGTTGTAGAGCATTTCACGCGCAAGCGCGATGAGATCGGCGCGGCCTTCCTGCAGGATGCGCTCGGCCTGCCCCGCTTGCACGATCAGGCCCACGGCCATGGTCATGATCCCGCCTTCTTTTTTTATTTTTTCGGCATAGGGCACCTGATAGCCATAGGCCGGTTTGGCTGCACCGGCCGGCGGTTTGCCCAGGATGCCTCCGGAACTGCAGTCGATCACATCCACGCCCATCGGTTTCACCAGTTTTGCCAGCGCAACGCTTTGATCCGGCCCCCAGCCGGCATCGTCCTCGGCCGACAAGCGCAGGAACAGCGGCTTGCCCGGCGGCCAGTGCAACCGCACGCATTCGCAAACCTCGAGCGCGAAGCGCATGCGCTTCTCCTCGGAGCCGCCGTATTCATCAGTGCGCTGGTTCGCGAGCGGCGACAGGAACTCGTGTATCAGAAAGCCGTGTGCGCCATGTATCTCCACGACATCGAATCCGGCGGCGTGCGCGCGTGCCGCGGCCTTGCCCCATGCCTCGGCAATCGCGCGGATCTCCTCGCGTGCGAGCGCGCGCGGAACGGGCGAGCCCTCGTCCGCGGGGACGGCGCTCGGTGCAACGAGTTCCCACGCATCCCAGTCTTGCACGCCTGCCGCTAACGCTGCGGCGCGCTCCAGCGGCCGGCCACCCTCCCATGGACGCTGAATGCGCGCCTTGCGCCCCGAGTGCCCGAGTTGGATGCCAGCGGCGGCACCGCATTGATGGACGAAATCGACAATGCGGGCGAATTGGGGTACGAAAGCGTCGTCCCAAAGACCCAGATCCCCCATCGTGCCGCAACCGCGGCGTTCGATTTTGGTCGACTCGAGGATAACGAGTCCGGCACCGCCCGCAGCATACCGTCCCGCATTCATCAGGTGCCAGTCGGTGGGAGAACCGCTTATTCCCGAATATTGGTGCATAGGCGCGACCACCACGCGATTTTTCAGGGTGAGTTCGCGCAGGCGCAGCGAGGTAAATAACAGCGGTTGCGTCATCGTATCTTTTCCCAGGTCACGGCTCCGCGTACAACGGAACGGGTCGATCTACAGGCGTTTCATTTTTTCGAGCTCGGCGATAACTCTGTCGCGTTCGGCGCTTGCCGTCTTCAGCCGGGCCTCGGCCTGGACCCTCTCCTCGACCGCTTTGCCCCGGTCGGTATAGGCCACGTTCCGCTCGGTCACCAACCTGGACAAAACCGCGATATCCGATTCAGAGATGCGCCGCTCGGTGTTCGCCTTGCGCCGATCCGGGAACGCGTTGTGCCAGACCGCAGTTGACTTGCGCCGGTCGTTGCCGGATTTTCGCCGATCGCCGGCAACCCTCACCCATTCCGCATTTGCCTTTAGTTCGACGGCCCGCGCCACCCTCAGCGCATCGTTTGCTTTTTGCCATGCTGTCTCCGCCTTGGCGAGGACAGCTTCAAGTTCGGCGCGCGTGCTCATGCGTGCTCATCCCTGTTGTTGTGCGCGGCGTACGGCCCGCAGAGTGTACAATTACGTGCTTTTTGCATAGACCGTATAGTAAGTCCAATCGTCGATCTTGGGTGCACCCGGCCTTGCGCCGCCATCACGCCCAACACTTTAGGAGTTCAAGAATGTACCCAAGCTACACGAAGCGCCGCGGCTTGTTGAAATTTTTCCTGTCGGCCGGCGTGGCCTCTGCGCTGTTCGCACATGGCCTGGTCGCCGGCGCGCAGACGCGCGTCACCTACAAATCAGCAAAGACCGGGTCGTCCTACTATCAGATGGCGGTCGAGATCTCGCAGGCGATGAAACTGGGCTCGAACGGCAAGATCATCGTGACTGTCGAGGAAAGCCAGGGCTCGGTGCAAAACGTCATGGAAGCGGCGAACCGCTCCGGCAACTACGTATTCACGACCCCGCCGTCGCTGATCGCGCTGGCTCAGTCCGGCGGCGCCATGTTCAAAGGCAAGGAAAACCCGAAGTTCGCCGAGATCCGCGCACTGTTTCCGATTCCTTCTCTGACGATGCACTTCGTCACGCGATCCGACGCCGGCATCAAAACCTTCGCCGACCTCGCCGGCAAGACCATGCTGATCGGCAAGGGCAGCTTCGGGGCCAAGGAAGCCGAGAAATACTTCAAACTGTTCGGCCTCGAAGGCAAGGTCAAACTCGCCAACGTCGAACTCAACAATGCGGTGCCCGCATTGAAAAACGGCCAGATCGACGGCTTCGCCACCGCCGGCTCTTATCCGGCGCCCAATGTGATCGAAGCGGCCGCCGCGACCGGCGTGCATATCCTGTCGCTCAGCGACGAACAGATCAAACAGACCAAGCAGACGCGTTTCGTGATTCCGGCCGGCACCTATGCCGGCCAGAAAGACGACGTGGTCACAACTTCGTTGCCGGTGATCGCCTATACCACCACGCAGATGGACGACGAGACGGCCTATCAACTAACCCGCACCTACTGGACCGAGCGCGCAAAAATGGCGGCGACTGCGCCCTGGTGGGGCGGCGTCACCAAGGGCATGCTTGCAAACATAGTCGGCAAGATTCATCCGGGCGCCCTGCGCTACTACAAGGAAGTCGGCTACGCGGTGACCGACGCAAACCAATAGCGCGCTGTCGCAGCCAACCGGGTCGGGCGCGAGCGGGTTCTCGCGCCCATTTCGTTTATTCCGGATGCCGCGCGGTGCGGTCCGCGTTTTCTAATCCGTCAGACTGCTGACTCCCATGCCTTTCTTCGTATGGACCGCGCTCGGCGCGCTTAGCATCGCGTTCCATCTGTGGCTCATTTTTGCCGGTCTCGTGCCCAACTTGGTCAGCCGGCCCCTGCACATGGCACTGGCACTGCCCTGGGCCTTGCTTTGGTCGCATGATGGCAAGCGGCCCGGCGCGTTCAACTGGGCGCTCTGCGGCGCAGGCATTGCGGCCTGCCTGTGGGTCGCCTGGCAATATGCCTCGCTAGAAGACCAGTACGGCAGCCTGTCAGGAGCGCTGCAAAACACTGTTGCCGTCGTGCTGCTCGTCACCGCGATCGCGATGGCGCGGCGCGCCGTCGGCTGGCCGCTGCCCTCGCTCGCCGTGCTTGCGCTGCTCTACGGTTTGTTCGGTCAGTACATACCCGGAGAGTTCGGTCACCCCGGAACACCGCTCGAAAGCTTTCTCGGCACCCTGACCATCACCGAAGGCGGGCTGTGGGGCAGCCTGACCGGCGTCTCGGTCGGCATCGTCGCGATATTCGTGATCTTCGGCGCCATGCTCAATGCCGGGCAGGCCGGGGCCGGGTTCATGAACATTGCAGCCGCTGCTGCAGGTCGACTCACCGGGGGTGCGGCGAAGGTATCGGTCATTTCGTCCGCGCTATTCGGTTCGATTTCCGGATCGGCTTCGGCCAACGTCGCCTCGACCGGCGCTTTCACCCTGCCGGCAATGCTGCGCCTGGGCTATCCGCGTTCTCTCGCAGCCGCGGTCGAGGCGGTCGCCTCCTCCGGTGGGCAGATCATGCCTCCACTGATGGGGGCAGGCGCCTTCGTCATGGTCGAGCTCACCAGCGTTCCATACAACGGCATCATGCTTGCCGCCCTGCCTTCTGCGCTGCTGTATTTTTTCGCAGTGTGGATGGGCATCAACGCCTTCGCGCGGCGTTATGACCTGCCGCAGCTGCCGGAAAGCGAACGGCCGTCGCCACGCATGGTGATTATCACGACTGGGTTTTTCCTCGTGCCGTTCTCGGTACTGTTGTGGGGCATGTTCGCGGCCGGCTACACGCCGCAATACTCTGCCTGCCTCGCCGTGGTCGCAGCCGCCCTTCTGTTGCTTACCGACGAAGCCTTCCGGTTCGAGGTGCGCGCGATCGCGGCTCGCTTGAATCACGCCGTGAATGCCTCCGGGCGGCAGATCGCGATGATCGCCTCGATCATCCTGTGCGCATCGATCATCATCGGCGTGCTCAGCATCACCGGCCTTGGCGTAAAAATCACTTCGGTCATTTTGTCAGGCGCAGGCGGCATGCTCTGGCCTGCGGTATTGCTGACGGCGCTGACCTGCCTGCTTCTGGGCATGGAAGTTCCGACCACGGCCGCCTACGTGATCTGCGTTTCGGTCGCCGGCCCCGCACTGACCGAACTCGGTCTGGGTACGCTGCAGGCGCATCTGTTCGTGTTCTGGTTTGCGCTGCTGTCGACCATTACGCCGCCGGTATGCGGGGCGGTATTTATCGCCGCGGGCATGGTCGAAGAAAACTGGCTCAAGGTCGCGGGCAAGGCGATGGCGCTGGGGCTCGGCCTGTACCTGATTCCGCTCGGCATGATTTCGACGCCCGGCCTGATCGCGTTGGCGGATTCGCCGGGAGCGGCGCTGCTGGCCACAATCAAGGTCGGTCTTGCAGTCACGATGGTGTCCTACGGCGTGATCGCGCCGGGACCAGTGTTGAAGCGGCTGCTGCTGACGGGCGCGGGGCTCGCGATCCTGCTCTATCCGCTGCATTGAACCAGTAGCGCATTCTTGCGCTTGCCGAAGCGTCGGGTCTGGAACTACGGTTTTCCAGCCGGGCGCAGTTTGTTCAATTTTTCGGCAAGCAGGGAAGGCGAAAGCGCACCCAGATGCGTATCCACCATCCGACCGCCGGCGTCGTAAAACAAGGTGACCGGCAGCACCGTCACCCCGATTTCGCGGCCGAGTCGGAGATTGATATCGAGTAGTACATTTGCGAGTTCCAGGTGCGCGGCGTCCAGATAGCGCGCAACCGTTACCGCGTCTTCGCCCTGATCAGCGAACACGAAATTTATCTCCGGTTCCTGCCGCTGGGCGGCAGCGAGGTAAGGCAGTTCAAGACGGCACGGAGGACACCAGGTGGCCCACAGGTTGACCACCATAGGCTTGCCTGCAGCAACTGTGGCCAGATCTGTGGACTTGCCCGCAAGTGTGGTCAACTGCGACTTGGGCAACATCGTATTGTCTAGCGTCCAAAGCGCAAACGACATCCCGGCCAACACCAATGCCCCCGCCGCCAGCCCGGTAATCCAGCGATCCTGCCACCATGGCTTGCGTTTCACTGCTGATAAGTTTTCTTCTGCCAATTCGGGAGGGAACTCAGTTGGAGACAAACATGGTCAGCCCGAATACTACCCGAGTAGTCCCCTGGTTTGGGCATTCTGATCCTCGTCAGATTCCTGAGTCGGCGAGCGAAAAATAAAACGCGATCCGCCGGTAAGGGCGGATCGCGTTGGAATCACTGCCTCCTGGCCGCTACGAGCGGCAGCACACCCAGGAACCCAGGCCTTGACCGGGTTGCGTCAGCGCTCAATCGCGTGAAGCGAACTTCTTCTTTTCCCGCTTGCCTTTGTCGTGCCCGTCTTTGTCATCGTGCTTGCCGTCTTTCTTTGCATGCTTGGCGTCGTGGTCACCGTGGTGGTCCGAATCGTGTCCGCCGTCATGCCCGTGATGATCACCATGATGCTCGCCGTTGTGATGGCCGTTGTGATGGCCGTCATGATCCCCATGCGATCCGTCATCGTCGTCCGGCGGAGTTGTAACCGGCGGGGTATTGGTCACCGACGATGTCGGGGCCGTTACCGTCAATTGCGTGACCTCGGTACTTAGAGTGGCGTCGCTTCCTGCGGTTATAGTCGCGCTTCCCCCGATCACGTTCGCTCCGGTCGATCCCTCTACGGGTTGAATGCTTCCGCCTGCAGCGAGATCAACCGAGCCGGTGCCTGCGTCAATGGTCGCCAAGGTGATGTCGCCTGAAGTTGTCTCGTAAGAAACACTACCTCCGCCGCTGCTGGTGGTCGTGCCCGAGGCCATGGTGATACTGCCCGTGTCGGAAACCACGGTGACGGCGCCCCCGTTGGCGCTGATGTTTGCGTTTTGCACCAGGTCGTCACCGGAGGAGAGACTGATCGAGGCGCCGCTGCCCGTGCTGCTGACATCTCCGTTGAGCGTAAGTATATCGCCGGAACCCGCAGTTTGACCGGCGCTCAATGTGATGCTGCTGCCGGCAGTAATGCCGCCGGCACCGATGGTGAGCGGGCTGTGCGCAAGGATGGAGACCGAGCCGGAAGGTGCGCTCACCAGGCCTGTGGTAGTGACCGCTCCGGTATTGTCGACCAGAATATCGCCGCCGTTATTCGTTATGCCGGTGATAGTCAGCGGGTTCATATTGATCAGGCTGATGTTGCCAATACCGCTATTGGTCGCATTGAAGCTGCTGACGTAATTGTCCCCGTTCAACACTGTTTCCAAGTCCGAATTTGTCGTTAGCAGATTGGCCTGAATGGTGCCAAAGGTATCACCGAAAATCGACTTGCCGGCCGCGCTTGCGTCAAGAGTGACGTTGCCTAACGTACCGATCCGCGTACCAGCAGCAGCTGAGCCATTCAGGGTGATATTGCCGCCCGCAGTCAGCGATATGTCGCCGCCGGCAGATGCCAATCCGTAATTGCCGATCAAGCTGCCCGAAGCACTGCCGGGCGTCAGTGTAATGTCGCCGCCGGCAATCAAATTGATGTAGGTCGGCACCGGGTCGGAGAGAATGCTGCTGCCGATGGCGCTGCCCGTCGCACCGGATACGCTGCCGCCGGTCAATGTGACATTGCCATCAACCGTGAGCGTGAGATTGGTCGGCGTCGGGCTTGCCCCGCCCATCCCGCCGATGCGCGCCCCTGCTCCGAAGTCACCCTGGGCCGAGCCACCACCAGTCAGCGCCAAATCGCCGTGGATCGCGATGTTCTGATCCGGTGCCTGAATTACGGCGAAATTTCTGATTCCACCACTGCCCGCGTTGAGGGCCGTGTTGCCCGCGATGATGGTCTGCGCCACTCCGTTATCCCTGATTGCCGCGAAATTTTCGGTGCCGCCTGGCCCGCCGGTCAAGCTTAGTCCAGCTGCGTTCACGTTCTGGGTGCCACCGCTAAGAATCTGCGCGTAATTTCCTTCATTGACGATACCGCCACTCGCGCCGCCCTTCAACGCGATGTCCGGCGCGCCGCTAATCGTTTGCGCGCCACTCAGCGAGTAGATCATGGCGTAGGCGCGACTGCCTGCCGTCCCGCCCTCCAAATCGATCGTGCCACTTCCGCTGAAATCGATTTGCTGCGAATCGCCCGTTGAATAGATCAGCGCGTAACTGCCATGACCTCCACCGACACCGGTTTGCGAGCTCGACCCGCCATGCAGCGTAACTGCCCCGCCAGTTACCGTGATCATCTGGCCCGTACCGGCGCCTCCATTCTGAATAAGCGCGGCGTTGTTATCAGTGAAATTCCCGCTTCCGCCCGCCAAGGTCAGCCCGCCGCCACCCACGTCAATGGTCTGATTCCCCGTGGTAAAGATATGCGCCCAGTTGCCGGCCCCCAGGCCTCCACCGTTCGCGCCGCCGGTCAGCGTGATACCCGAAGCGCTGACCGATTGCAGCCCGGTGCCGAAGTTCCCGATTTGGGCAATGCTATTCAGGCCGCTAGCACCACCGGTGAGGCTGAGCGCATTGCCGGCAGTTATCGTCTGCGTACCTGGGCCGAACATATTTAAGAACGCGCTGCTGCCCGAGGTTGCGGCAAGCGAAATGTTCAGCGCCGACACGTCCATCCCTTGGCTGGCGCTACCGTCAGGCAGGGTATTCAGGCTGAGTCCTCCGCTTACATCCAAATTCCCGTCGGCGTGTAGGCTCAATCGCGCACTGTTGGCATAGTTATCCCCGGTCACGCTGATGTCGCCGCTCGTGGTTAGATCGATTGCGTTGCCCGTCCCGCCCGTCCCATTGCTTCCGACAGTCGTCCCCCATCCACTCCATCCGCCTGCGCCGCCACCCGCGTTCAGCGTCGCTCCGGACAGTACCAGCGAAGCACCGCTCAGGCTCATCGTTCCGGCGTTGCCACCCACTCCACCGTTACCGCCTGTACCAGTGTAGACAGACGGCACAATAGCCGGGTCGCTATAGCCAGAGCCACCGCCACCGCCCATGCCACCAGACACGCTGATGCCGCTACCCATCGCGCCAACCAGCGTGAGCGTGCCCGCTGCGCTCAAGTTGATCGAGCCGCCCGCACCACCCGCGCCGCCATCGCCTCCGTTTGGCGCGCCAACGGCACCCGTCGGCCCGTAACCACCGAAGCCGCCACTCGCGTCGATGTAACCCGCCGTGATGTTGCCTTGCGTCGAGGTGACGCTCACCGCACCACCGGCCCCGCCAGCGCTACCAGAGTTGAATCCCCAGTTGCCGCGGGCCGCCACGCTGATGCCCGACAGGTCAATGTCGCCTGCCGCCTTCACCGTCAGCGCCCCTGCATCGCCCGGAATCGTTCCCGGGAAACCCGGCGCCATGTTCAAATTACCGATCAACCCGCTTCCGCTGATGCCGCAGTAGTTGCCACTACATTGAGCGCCGGCAGCAACGTCGGCCGAGGCCCCAGTCAAGCCGTTCCAGTTCGCGATCAACGTCGTCGGCATTGCGGGGCTGGACAGATTCCCGCTCACGGGAATCGCGCCCGGGGTTCCGAAGCTAATGCTCTTGCCCGCAAGTACATTCAACGCGCCGGCGTCCACATAGTTATCTCCGGTCACACTGATGTCGCCGCTCGTGGCTAGATCGATCGCGTTGCCCGTCCCGCCCGTCCCGTTGCTTCCGACGGTCGTACCCCATCCACTCCATCCGCCCGCGCCGCCACCCGCGTTCAGCGTCGCTCCGGACAGTACCAGTGACGCCCCGCTCAGGCTCATCGTTCCGGCGTTGCCGCCCGTTCCACCGTTGCCACCGGTACCTGTGTAGACAGGCTGTGCAGGCGGAATAACCGGGTCGCTATAGCCAGAGCCGCCGCCACCGCCCATGCCGCCAGACACGCTGATGCCACCACCCATCGGGGGCAGCGTACCGGTCGCCCCCACTAGCGTGAGTGTGCCCGCTGCGCTCAAGTTGATCGAGCCGCCCGTACCACCCGCGCCGCCATCGCCTCCGTCTGGCGCGCCAACGGCGCCCATCGGCCCGTAACCACCGGAGCCGCCACTCGCGTCGACGGAACCCGCCGTGATGTTGCCTTGCGTCGAGGTGATGCTGATCGCACCACCGGCACCGCCGGTGCTGCCAGGGCCAAATCCCCAGTTACCGCGGGCCGCCACGCTGATGCCCGACAGATCAATATCGCCTGCCGCCTTCACGATCAGCGCGCCCGCGGTGCCGCTGGAACCGGGGAAATTATTGCTGTCGATGGAACCGCTTCCGCTGATACCGCAGAAACTGCCACCACCGGCGCACTGCGCGCTGGAACTCACGGTAGGCGTCGAAGTCGAGACGCCGTCCCAGTTGGCCATCAGGGTTATCGGCGAGCCGGCGGAAAACAGATTCCCAGTGTAGCCGGAATCCCCGAATGTAATCGCGCCTTTGGACAGCAAGCTGGCGCTTCCGGCAACGGAAATCGACCCCGCGTGGGTGATGCCACCGCCGGCGTAAAGGTTCAGCGTGAGCGGCGCGCCGAATGCATCACTAATCACGGCGCCATCGTGTAGGGCTATGTTCCCGTCCGCGCTTAGCGTCAATGTGCGCGCGCTGCCGCCGACGCCTGCGAAAAGACTTACCGCGCCCCCAGGATCCGAAGTACCGTTTACGGTGATATCACCGAAGCCGCTACCGTTGGCATTGGAGGTCGTAATCGTAACGTCGCCCGAGGCAAGTCCCTGGTTGATCGTGTAGTCGGACAAGGTAGAAGCGCTGGCGTCGGACTGTATCGGTTCGAACGGACTGCTGCCCGAGATCTGATAGTCCGAACCGGATGCGGTGTCATGCACGATGTTGACATCGTTCGGGTCGAGCAGCCAATTTCCTGCCTTGCCCCGCGACGCCGACGTATCCACCCGAATTCCAGCGACATCGAGGGCGCGATGACCCGAGGTCTCTACGAACCCACCGTCGCCAGATTGCGTTCCACCTTTGGCAGAAATATTTCCATACGCCCGGGTTGTGTCGTCGGCCCAAACGATGACCTTGCCGCCGTCGCCGCTTTGCGTGGCGTCCGCCTTCACGGTCGCCGCGGCTCCTAGATAGCTGATGTTCGCGTTAGGAACGCCCGCATTCCTGCCCTGATAATCGCCGCCAACGAGCACCGAGCCACCGCCTGCATCGCCCGAAGCGTCAAGGCGCGCCTGATCCATAACCGCGACACGGTTACCTAGCACCTCGATATTTCCGCCTTTGGTGCCGGTGGCATCCAGCCGACCGGAACCATGAACGTAGGCGTCCTGGCTCGCTCTGAGAAAGATGCGCCCCCCTTCCTTCACCACGCTGCTGGCATTGAGTTCGCCGCTGTTCTTGATCAGCACCCCCGCCATGCCGATGCGTCCTGCCTCGGCGACGATCTCTCCCAGATTGGTCGCGCTGCCCTCGGCGCCGGTGATCTCCACCTTCACACCGGGCGTGCCTGTATCCACTAGCTGTGCAGTCTGCCCAGCCGCGAGGATCACCTCCCCGTTTGGCGCATTGATGATGCCGTGGTTCTCCACCTCTGGCGCGATCAGGTAGACGCTGCCGCCACTGGGAGTACTGATCTGGCCATGGTTTTCGATCTTGCCCGCATTCGGCGTCGCGCCAAAGTTCAGCCGACCCGCAAGGAAATCCTCGTTCCTGACATTGAGCGTACTCGCGATGAATCCGGCCACGTCAATGCGCGCCCCCTGGCCCACCATAATGCCCGCCGGGTTCACCAACCATACCCGCCCGTTGGAACTAAGCGTTCCGAGCAATACTGAGGGGTCGTTGGCAATTACGCGATTCAATACGCTGCTCGAGGCTGAGGTCTGATTGAAGCGCGTTGTTTCGTCCGCGCCGACGGAGAAACCTTGCCAGTTGATGATGGCGCCGTTACTGTTGGTGATCGTCAGCAGCTTCCCTGATTGGTTGAAGCTTGCATTGCCGTTGGTCACCTGTGGACCTGTGGGATTAGCCCATGCCGAGACTGATACAAAACAACCCGAGATTGCGATAGCAATCAGGCGTTTGCGCGCCGAAAAAACGGCTTTTCTGTTCTCAGACATGGTATTCCTCCCTCGCTAGGTAGCATCGAGACGACCGGTAGCCGTCGAAACAACACACAGCCAAGTTATTGAAAGACTGCATTTCTTATTTTTATTAATGAAAATGATTGCTTAGGCTAGGCTTGGGCGTCAATAGTCCATTTGGATGATATGAGTTTGGCTAATACTATTTTTGTCAGCGCACCAGAGACCCGTATCTATTTGTTTTTAATAAAATAATATCGCTTCACGCTCGCGCCTGAATGGATACTGACACCGGTATTCAAGCTAATAGCTCGATCCGTGCCCAGCCCATACGAGGCGAGGCGGCTCATGGAAAATCAATGTTTTTGCGGCTGGATTATTGACTGAATTGCGACGCGACCGCCGGATTTGCAGAGTACGGTCGCTGCCTAGCTAGCGTTTGTGTCACGCATTCACTGGCGGAAGCGGTGAGATTCGAACTCACGGAGAACTTGCGCCCTCGCTGGTTTTCAAGACCAGTGCCTTAAGCCGCTCGGCCACTCTTCCAGCGCCTCGAACCACTCGGCCGCGCTTCCTGAGAGATTTTTCAGTATAGCGGGGGCAGCGTGGCCTGACCGGCTCGGCCCATTCCCGGCGACGCCGGGGAGCAGTTGCCGTTCGTCCCGGGATAGCGACCGCCGGTCTATGTCCCGCGGCGACTCCGGCGAGGTTGGAAGCAACTCGGTGACAAGATGCCTGGCACCACTCACCAAGCGGTGGTTTGCCGGGGCTTGTCGAGTCCCGATGCAGGACGGCACCCGCGAACTGGAGGCCATTCAGATGCCCCGATCACTCCGAAGCCTGTTTCTCGTACTGGCCACAGCTGTGCTGGGCGCGTGCAGCGGGGGCGGCGGGGGCAGCGATTCCGCCGGTACCGGTACGCTGAGCGTGAAGCTGACCGATGCCCCGGCCTCGCCCGAGTATGCAAATGTCTTCGTCACGATCGAGAAGGTCAGGGTGCATCG
>JACZJT010000038.1 GCA_014860445.1 Burkholderiales bacterium | reverse complement strand
ACCGCGGACACCACGTTGCCGAGGTTTTCGACATTGGTCGCGAGCGCCTTGGTGATCTTGTAGACCGTATCCTCGGGCAGCTTGCAGCTGGCCACCAGGTGCGTCCAGGTGCCTATGGTCTGCACGTCCTTGCTCTGCTTGGGATAGCTGCCGGCCTTGATGATGCGCTTGTCGTAGCCCTTGTTGATTTTCTGCAGTTCCCTGAGTTTTTCGTCGGGCACTTCCATCACCTGGATGTCCCGGGCCGAGGCGAGGTCCATTACGGAGGATGCCGGCACGGTGGTGATCAGGGTGAACACCTGGGCATGGCCGTCCTTCAACTGCGATACCGAATCGGTGTACGAACTGTGGTTGACCTTGGACATCTTGCCGTAATCGAGGCCGTAGACCTTGAGCACGTCGCGCGTCATTTGCTCGCCGGTGTTGCCTTTCTGCTGGGTGGTGAGCGCCTTACCATTGGCGTCGGCAACGGTCTTGATGCCGGCGTCAGCGAGGCCGACCATGTGGAAATACTGGAAGTAAAGCGTTGCCAGCTGGCAGACATTGTCCTGCTTCGAGTCGAACGGGGCCTTGCCGTTGACCCCGTCGACGGAGGAAACGGCGTTGCCGAACCCGAGCTCAGCCTTGCCGGTTTGCACGCCCTTGATGTTGGAAATGCCGGCGCCCGGCAGCACTTGCATGCTCGCGCCGGGAATGGCCTTCTCGATGAGCCCCTGGATCGCGCCACCGAGTGGATACCAGGAGCCGCCCTGCGGGCCGGTCATCATTTTCAGTTGCTGCGCTGAAACGGGCGCGGCGAAAGCCAAGGCTATGGCGGCCGATCCCAGTACTTTTCCGATTTGAGAGATTTGGATCATGAAATCCTCCTTAGGGTTACTTCGGGGTTGTTTCGGGGTTACTTCGGCTGCCAGATGGCAGAGATCGCTTATGCTGGCCAAATTGTGTGGCGGGCAGCGCGCTTAGTCAAGCGTTTAAAAAGGGGCGCCGCGACAGGCGTTTGTTGCTTCAAACAAATATTCATTCCTTCGCGGTTGCCTCCAAATGCGGCGCCTACGATGAACGAAAACAGACCCTAGCGCTGTTGTTCTAGATAGTCGAGCAGGTCGTTGAGCTTGCGCCCGGCCTCGGCTTTGACTTTATCGGGATCCTTGCCGCTCCAGTCGTAGAAGCCCCTACCGGTCTTGATGCCCAAGTGCCCGGCCTCAAACAGGTCCTGCAGCGCGCGTCGCGGCCTGTCGCCATGGTGCAGCACCGGCACCAGGGCGCGCTGCGCCAGCGCATGGGTGTCGAGGCCGCTGATGTCCTTCTGCTCTATCAGCCCGGTGATGCACATGCGCGGCGCGAGCATTTCGCGCGCGCAGCGGTCGATCTCTGCCGCGCTTGCGACGCCTTCGTCGATCAGGTAATAGGCTTCGTGCAGAATGGCGTGCTGCAGCCGGTTGATCAGCAGCCCCGGCAGTGCGCGCTTCAGGCGTACCAGGTTCCTGCCTGCTGCTTCGAGCAGACGCACGGCCGTGTCCACGGCCGCCGGATCGGTAGTCCGCACCGGCGCGACCTCGACCATGGTGTTCACGTCCGCGGGCATGAAGTAATGCATGCCGATGAAGCGCTCGGGGTGCGTGAGCGGCTGTGCCAGGGTCTCGAGGTCGATGCCCGATGTGTTCGACGCCAGCACCGGCTCGCCGGCATAAGCCGATTCGATCGCGGCGTAGCAGGCGAATTTGAGCGCCTTCTCCTCCGGCACCGACTCTATCACCAGGGTCGGCGCGTCCGGCGGCAGCTTATCGAGCAGCGCAACGCGCGCGTCGATGCCGCTGACTTTGGACGCGTTGCGCGAATAAATGGCGCAGGAGATTCCCGCAGCGGCGAAGCTCTTCGCGATGCCGCGGCCCATGACGCCGGAACCAATGACAAGGATTTCAAATCGATTCATTGTTTTCTCCTCGAGCTTAAATCACCGGCGTCAGCACCGGCTTCCCGGAAAAATGCGCGCGCAGATTGTCTGCGGTGAGAACGCCCATCGCCATGCGCGTTTCGTGCGTCGCGCTGGCCACGTGCGGCTGCAATACGACCTGGTCCATCGCGAACAGCGCCTCGGGCACGCGCGGCTCGTCTTCGAATACGTCCAGGCCGGCCGCGCCCAGCCTGCCTTCGGAGAGCGCCTTGACCAGCGCCTGTTCATCCACCACCGAGCCGCGCGCGACGTTGATGAGCGTGCCCTCCGGCCCCAAGGCTTGCATCACTTCGGCGTTGACGATGTGCCGCGTTGCAGCACCGCCCGGGCAAATCGCCACCAGTACGTCGCAGTCGCGTGCCATCTCGGTCAGACTTGCATAGTATTTGTGCGCCACGTCCGCCTGCGGCTTACGACCGTTGTAGACGATGTGCATGCCGAAGGCTTCCGCGCGCTTGGCAATGGCCTTGCCGATACGTCCGTAGCCGAGTATTCCCATGACCTTTCCGCCTAGGCTGTGCGTGAAGGGCATCGGGCCTTTGAGCCATTTGTTGGCGCGGACATAGCGGTCGCCCAGGCTGATGCGGCGTACGGTCGCGATCGTGAGCCCCAACGCGAGGTCGGCCACACACTCGTTCAGCACCTCCGGTGTATTGGAGACGACCAGCCCCCGTTTTTTTGCCGCAGCCAGATCGACGCCGTCCACGCCGACGCCAAAGCAGGAAATGATTTCGAGCTTGGGCAGTGAATTGATCAACTCGGCTTTCGTCTTGTTGGCGTGCATCGCCTGGATGCCGCGTATGCGGGGGCCGACCTCGGCGATCAGCCCGGCGGGATCCTTTGCCTGCCAGAGCTTGTGCACGGTGAACTCCTGCTCCATCAATTCGAATGCAGGCGTATAGAACGGCCCCAACGAAAGAATTTCGATGTCTTTCATGATTTGAATTTGGCGCAGAGCTTTTCGGATTCGCGCGCGAGCAGGCCGACGTCGGCGCCTACGGCGACGAACAGGCAGCCCAGTTCGAGATAGCGGCGCGCGTCCGCCTCGACCGGGGCGAGAATTCCAGGTGCCTTGCCCGCTTTGCGGATGCGGCCGATCGCGTCGTCGATCGCCTTTTGCACTTCGGGGTGCGGGATGTTGCCCAGGTGACCCAGGCCCGCGGACAGGTCCGCGGGTCCGATGAATACGCCGTCGACACCGTCGGTCGCTGCGATTGCATCCAGATTGTCCAGTCCAAGTTGCGTCTCCACCTGCACCAGCACGCAGATTTCTTCCTCCGCGCGCTTGAAATAATCCTTCACCCGGCCAAAACGCGTGGCTCGCGTGGTGCCGGCGACGCCGCGCACACCGCGCAACGGATAGCGCGTGTAGGCCACGGCGTTGGCGGCTTCCTCCGGGGTCTGCACGTAGGGAATCAACAGGGACTGCACGCCGGCATCGAGAAAGCGCTTGATCAGCACCATGTCGTTCCAGGCCGGTCGCACGATGGCCGTGGTCGGGTAAGCCGACGCCGCCTGCAGCTGGGTGACCACGTTCTCCAGGTCATTGGGCGAGTGCTCGGTATCGAGCAGCAGCCAGTCGAAACCGGAGCCCGCGATGACTTCCACGCTGTAGTGGGACGACAGGCTGGACCACAGCCCGATCTGCGGCGTGCCCGCTTTCATGCCGCGTTTGAATTGGTTGATTGGCAGTTCCATGAATACTCCGCTAAGGTAAAGATGAATTAGAAATCGCAGCCGCGCTGCTTCAGCGTTTCGTCCACCCAGCGGCGATCGGCCTTGCCGGCGGCGATGGACTTGAGGAGCGCGGTTTCCTTGACGAGCTGCGCCCTGGCCAGCGCCAGCATTTCCTCGGCGTGTGCGAGCGGGACGGCGATCACGCCGTCCTCATCGCCGACGATGATGTCCCCCGGCTGGACCACCATGCCATCGAGCGCGATCGGCACGTTGATCTCGCCAGGCCCGTTCTTGTATGGTCCGCGGTGTGTGACACCGCAGGCATAAACGGGAAAGCGCCTGGCGCCGATCTCGGCCGAATCACGGATCGCACCGTAGATCACGAAACCGGCGACACCGCGCTTTTCGGCAAGGCTGGTCATGATGTCGCCGATGATGGCCTGTGTCACGACGCCGCCGGCATCGACCACGATGACGTCACCGGGCGCGGCGATGTCGATGGCCTTGTGCACCATCAAGTTGTCGCCGGGGGCGACCTTGACGGTCAGTGCCGGGCCGCACAGCTTGCCGCCGCGGTGCATGGGTTGCAGCGCGTAGCCGCCTGCGACCAGGCGGTTCATGTTGTCCGACAGATGCGCGGTGACCATCGCGGCCAGCGCTTTGACGAGTTTCCTGGCCGGGCGCGCCGGCATGGGGAGGATGCGAAAACCTAGGTTGGGCATGAAACCACTCCGATTGAGGATTGAGGGAAAGCCGGCGCCTGAAACCGTGCGCCGCACGCGTTATGGCCGCCTATAGCGGCGAGAACGATGTCGAGCGCAAAATGCGGTTCTCCATGCTCAGCATGTAGCCCGCTTCGGTGTTCATCTTGAGATACGCGTGCCATTGCGGGTCCTGCTGCATCGCTTCGCGCTTCTTCTCGCGCTCGGCCTGGTCGGCGTAGGCCCAGAGATGGACCACCTGGTTGAGCGTTCCCACTTCCGTGGTTGTGAATACCACCGGTTTGCCGATGTGGCGCAACTGAACCGGATAGGCGTGCTTCTCGTACATAGCAAGCCAGGCATTCTGCATGCCGGGCTTGAAGGTATAGATGCGCAGGTCGAAAATCATCGTGGCTCCTGGTTGGGTGTGACGGATGTCCCGCCGCAACTTGTACGGACGTCGTGCGAGAATTAACCGGGGATTTGTGACTCGCCGGTATGATACCAGCCAACAAGGGCACGGGGTTTCGCCCCGGGAGGCGCGCATCTGCGCAAACAAGATAGAATTATTGTGGAAAGTCTGCAGGTCCCAATCACTCAAGCAATCGAGCACCCAACTGAAGGAACTCAAACCATGCTATCCAAAGCCGAGCGCAGCAAAGCGGCAAAGATCCTGCTGACGGCCGAAGCCGAGCGCAAACCCGCGCTGCAGCTGTCCAAGACCTTTCCGGGCATCACCATCGAGGACGCGTATGCGATCCAGAGCGAGGTCACCCGGCTCAAGGTCGCAGCCGGCCACAAGGTCCGCGGTCACAAAGTCGGGTTGACCTCCAAGGCGATGCAGCAGTCCTCGCAGATCGACGAGCCGGACTACGGCCATCTGATGGATTACATGTTCATCGCCGACGGCGCGAAAATCCCGTTCGAGCGCTTCATCGTGCCGCGCGTCGAAATCGAACTCGCCTTCGTGCTCGGCAAGCCGCTCAAAGGACCGGGCGTCGAACTGGTGGACGTATTGCGCGCCACCGAATACGTGGTGCCTGCGATCGAGATCATCGACGCTCGGGTGCAGAACCCGCGCAAGATTTTCGACACGGTATCCGACAATGGTGCTGCCGCAGGCATCATCATGGGCGGTCGCCCGGTCGGGCCCATGGATGTCGATTTGCGCTGGGTCAGCGGCCTGCTGTGCCGGAATTCGGAGATCGAAGAAACCGGCGTTGCGGCGGGCGTGCTCGGCCATCCCGCGATGGGCATTGCCTGGCTCGCCAACAAGGTCGGCAGCTTTGGCACGACGCTGGAGCCCGGGCACGTGGTCCTCGCGGGTTCTTTCACCCGTCCGGTGTGGGCGGCAAAGGGAGACACCTTGCGCGCAGACTTCGGCACGCTCGGCGCCATTTCATTCCAGTTTGTCTAAGAGCGGTTGCGAAATAGATTTTTAGATTTTGCAACTGCTAATTTACGGGGTATGAGGGGAGATCCCCCAAGGGGACTTTCCCGTCAAGCGGGATCGAGACCTTCGGGGCGTATCCCCTCATTTGGAAACGGACTCTGAGCACCAGCGGACCCGATGCGCGGATCCTCCCGGAGGTTGTTGCGCCGGCAGAGCTTAACCGTTCGCGTCTTCGATACCGCGAACAAGTCAGAACACGCCCGGAATGAACCGACGTACCCGCTTTGCATACTCGGCATAGTCGGGAAAGAGCGCACGCAAATAGCGTTCTTCCAATAAGGCCTTCGCCAGCAGCACCAGGGCCAGGACAAACCAGCAGAGGATTTTCCACGGATCGCTGTAGGCGACCACCTCGGCGGCCGCGAACAGCAGTACGGCGGAATACATGGGATTGCGCATGTGGGCGTAGGGGCCGCCGGTCACCAGTTTTCCGTTTGCCTTGGGCTCGGGGCGGATGTTGAAGTTGCCGAGCCGGTTGTGGACGAGTGTCCAGAGCCCGAGCGCCACCGCGCAGGCAAGCAGCGCGAGCGCCGACGGCGACCATACTTGTGGCGTCAGGGGCCAGATCAGCCAGCCGATCAGCGCGAACTGTACCGCGACCAGGATGCGACCTGCTACTGCGAATCGGGACATGGAGGATCGCCTCGGACTTGTATGGATGAAGCACGTAGAATACCGGAGTCGGAACAAGAGTTCCCAGTCTCGAATCGAAAACGCCCATGGCCCAATACGTCTATACCATGCGCCGGGTCGGCAGAGTCGTGCCGCCCAAGCGCTACATCCTCAAGAACATTTCGCTGAATTTCTTCGCCGGCGCAAAGATAGGCGTGCTCGGTCTGAACGGTTCGGGCAAGTCCACACTGCTCAACATCATGGCGGGCGTGGACAAGGATTACGACGGCGAAGTGGTCGCCAAACCGAATATGCGTATCGGCTACCTGCCGCAAGAGCCGCAGCTGGACGCAGAGAAGACCGTGCGCGAGGCGGTGGAAGAAGGCATGGGCGAGGTGTTCGGCGCAAAGAAGCGCCTCGATGAGGTCTATGCCGCCTACGCCGAGCCCGACGCCGATTTCGACAAGCTCGCCACGGAACAGGCCGAACTCGAAGCGGTGATCGCCGCATCAGCAGGTGACAATGTGGAGCATCAGCTCGAGATCGCCGCCGACGCGCTGCGCCTGCCGCCCTGGGACGCGAAAATCGGCCCGCTTTCAGGCGGTGAAAAACGCCGCGTCTCGCTGTGCCGCCTGCTCTTGTCCAAGCCGGACCTGTTGCTGCTCGATGAGCCCACCAACCACCTGGACGCCGAGAGCGTCGAGTGGCTGGAGCAGTTCCTGCAGAAATTTCCAGGCACCGTGGTGGCGGTGACCCACGACCGGTATTTTCTGGACAATGCGGCGCAGTGGATACTCGAACTCGACCGCGGTTACGGCATCCCCTGGGAAGGCAATTACAGTTCCTGGCTGGCGCAGAAAGAGGCGCGCCTCGCGCAGGAAGAATCGACTGAATCGGCGCGCCAGAAGACCATCAAGCGGGAACTCGAATGGGTGCGCCAGAACCCCAAGGCGCGCCAGGCGAAGAGCAAGGCGCGCCTGGCGCGCTTCGATGAACTGAGCTCGCATGATTACCAGAAGCGCAACGAGACGCAGGAGATTTTCATCCCCGTGGCCGATCGTCTGGGCGATGCCGTGATCGAATTCAAGAACGTATCCAAGGGCTACGGCGAGCGCCTGCTGATCGACGATCTTTCGTTTCAGATCCCGGCCGGTGCGATTGTCGGCATCATCGGGCCCAATGGAGCGGGCAAATCCACCTTGTTTCGCATGATCACCGGCGCCGAGCAGCCGGGAAACGGCGAGGTGGCAATCGGCCCGACGGTCAAAATGGCCTACGTGGATCAGTCGCGTGAGGCGCTGGATGGCGACAAGACGGTGTTCGAGTATGTCGCCGGAGGCGCCGACGTACTCAATGTGGGCAGGTTCGAAATGCCTTCGCGCGCCTATCTCGGCCGTTTCAATTTCAAGGGCACCGACCAGGGCAAAAAGGTCGGCAACCTCTCGGGTGGTGAACGCGGGCGGCTGCATCTTGCAAAGACCTTGATCGCCGGAGGCAACGTACTGCTGCTGGACGAGCCGTCCAACGATCTCGACGTGGAGACGCTGCGGGCGCTCGAGGACGCGCTACTCGAATTCGCCGGCAGCGTGCTGGTCATCTCCCACGACCGCTGGTTCCTCGATCGTATCGCCACCCATATCCTCGCATTCGAGGGCGATTCCAAAGTAAGCTTCTTCAGCGGCAACTACCATGAATACGAAGAAGACAAGGTGAAACGACTGGGCGAGGAAGCGGCGAAGCCGAAACGCATACGCTACAAACCGCTCAAGTAATCAGGATCGAGCCCGGTACGCATACACGGGCGGGCCTGCTGCAATGGCAGCGTGGGCGGAGGAGGGGATGTGCAGCAGATCATTCTGATGACCGTGCTCGCGACCATGGTCTATGCGGTGTCGCTGGACCTGCGCGTCGAGGATTTTCGCTACGTCGCGCGCCATCCGCTGGCGGTGGGGGCGGGCCTGATTGCGCAGTTCGTGTTGTTGCCGGCGGCGACCCTCGCCATAACGCTGCTGGTGGACCTGCCGGCGGCGACCATGGCGGCGATGATGCTGGTGGCCGCATGCCCGGGCGGTGCCTTGTCGAACGTGGTGACTTATTTCGGCCGCGGCAATCTGGCGCTGTCGCTCTCCATTTCAGCGGTCTCCAACGTGCTCGCGCTGGTGTTCACGCCGCTCAATTTCAGTCTGATGATCGCCGCCAATCCACGCACCGCGGCCTGGGCGCGCGCGATCGCGGTAGATCCGAGTGATCTCGTCATCAGTCTGGTGCTGCTGCTCGCGCTGCCGATGAGCGCGGCGCTGCTCACCTCGAATCACGCGCCGCAGCTGGCGGGGCGGTTGCGCAGGCCGCTGGGACGCTTCGCGGTTGCGGCGCTGATGTTGTTCATCATCGGTGCGGTCGCGGCGCAGTGGAAGCTGTTTCTGATTGAAATCACGCGCACCCTGCCCATCGTGATCGGGCATAACGCGCTGGGGCTGATGCTGGGCTATGGCGCCTCGGTGCTCGCACGCCTCAAAGTCGCCGACCGGCGCGCAGTAGTTATCGAGGGCGGAATGCAGAACTCCGGGCTCGCCCTGGGCATTATTGCCGCGCAGTTCAACTCCGACCTGGCGATGGTTGCGGTCGCAGGTCTGTGGGGCATCTGGCACATCGTGTCCGGCGGCTCGCTCGCCTTGCTGTGGCGCTACCTCGACCGGTCGCCGCGCGGTGCCGGGCGGCGTTCGCGCGGTCGCTGACGGGTTGCGCCGCCGCTATCCGCGGCCCACGAACGGCATTTTCGTGGCCATGATGGTCATGAATTGCACGTTTGCGTCCAGCGGCAGGTTTGCCATGTAAAGCACGGCGCTGCCTACGTGTTTCACGTCCATGCGCGGCTCGACCGCGGTCGATCCATCCGCCTGCATGACGCCGCTCTTCATGCGCTCGGTCATCTCAGTCGCGGCGTTGCCGATGTCGATCTGGCCGCAGGCGATATCGTATTTGCGGCAATCGAGCGAAATGCACCTGGTGAGACCGGTGACCGCGTGCTTGGTTGCGGTGTAGGGCGCAGAGTTGGGCCGCGGGGCGTGCGCTGAAATCGAACCGTTGTTGATGATGCGCCCGCCACGCGGGTTCTGGTTTTTCATGATTTTTATCGCCTCCTGTGAGCACAGGAACAGGCCGCTGAGGTTCACGTCCACCACCGCCTTCCACTGCTCGAAACTCAGATCCTCCATCGGTATCGCCGGTGCACCCATCCCGGCATTGTTGAACAGCACGTCCAGCCTGCCCCAGGCCTTCAGCACAGTTGCGAACAGCGTCTTCACCGATTCCGGTTTGCACACGTCAGCCTGCAGAACCAAGGCGTTTACGCCGTTCGCGCCGGCGTCCGCAACCGTCTTGTCGAGCAATTCCTTGCGCCGCCCGACCAGGCCGACTCTGTAGCCGTCCGCGAGCAATGTCAGCGCGGCGCTTTTGCCGATGCCGGTACCTGCGCCGGTGACTACGGCAACTCTATTGTGCGAACCCATGCTTGATTCTCCTTTCAATTAGTTGGCCGCATCAGGCGCGCCGTAAGTTCTTATGGTAACCCAGCAGCGGGCGAGCGCGGGTCGAGCGCCGCTCAGGATTGCTTAGGACTTGAGGCCGAACAGCGTTTCGATTCGCGCCGTCTCTTCCGGCGAAATATTCAGAAAACGGCATCCCGAGCTTTGCACCTGCCTGCCGTCGGCGAGGGGCATCAACTGCGAATAGCGCACCTCCATGTCGACGACGATGGAATCCCCGCTGGGGCTGTAAATCCGGCAGCCTTTGAGCATCGTGCCCGGCTCCAGGCTGATGGTCGGATCGTACTGGAGGAAACCGATCCCGCCCTTGCTCACGTTTGTCATGATGCCGTCGAAGGGCATCACGCCGCCCTCGTCTATGATGCAGCGCAGTTCCTGTCGCGGTGGCGCCTCGGTGCGTGTGTCCTCCCTTCGCCTGTGTCCGGCGACGATCTCGGGCAGGCGCAGTCTGATCCCCGGGGCGCCTTCGTTGGCGCTGGTCGGTTTGGGGTCGGCCGCGGCGAATTCGAGGCGCCAGCCGCCGGGCTCGCAATGGAAGGTCGCCCGCGACCGTGCCAGCAGGATTTTGTTGGCCTCGTCGTCCGCGCTGCGCTCAATAATCATGTATCGGCACGCCGGATCGACGAAGCGCAGCCGCGAACGGAACTTCAGTTGTCCCGTGCCCAGGTTGGAGAAAATGGGCTCGCCGCGCATCACCAGCGAATTGAGCACGCGCGTGATTTCCCCGGGCGTGCGCAGCATCTGCCCGACGAGCGAGAAAGTCGGTTTCGGATCGGGGGGAGTCATACCCAGAACAGGCGCACGCCCTCCAGCAGCATGCGCACAGTACCGCTCACCACCAGCGCCACGCCCACCGACAGCGAAACCGATATCAGCGCCTCCTTGCGGCCGATCGTCTTGAGCATGACCGCGAACGTGGAGATGCAGGGGATGTAGAAAGTCAGGAACAGCAGGAAGGTCGTGATCTGCACCCAGTCGAGTATTGTGCCGACCTCAAACGTTCCTAGTGCCTGATAGATCATCAGCAGCGACAGCTCTTTTCTGAGCACGCCGAACAGGATGGGCACGCCGAGCACCAGCGGCAGGCCCAGCCACCATCCTGTCACGGGCGTGAGCAGGGTGTTGATCAAGGTGTCGGCGCCGACATGATGGAGCAGGGCGAGCAACACACTGCCGCCGACCAGCAGCGGGGTGACGATGGTGACGATGTCCTCCGTCCGCGTCCAGGTCTCGACGAGCATCGAGCGCCAGTGCGGCAGCGCATAAGGCGGGATTTCCTGCACCTGGCCCGGACCGAATTCGCGCCGGTTGCGCGCGAGGAGGCGACCCATCAGCGCGACCACGACGATGGTCAGTGCGAAAATCGCGAACACCCCGGTTCCGCCCAGGTACTTGCCGGCCAGGGCCAGGATGATGGCCGAGCGCGCCGAACAGGGTACGAAGGTGATCAGCACCGATGCGATCACGCGTTCGCGGCCGCTGGTGACTTTTGCCGCGGCCGAAATCGCCGGAACATTGCAGCCCAGGCCGGTGAGAAACGGCACGGCGACGCCGCCGTGCAGGCCGATGCGATGAAAGCCGCGATCGACGACGAAGGCGATGCGCTGCATGACGCCGGCTTCTTCCAGCGCTACGAGCAGCAGCACCAGCGGCAGCATATACGGCACGACGATGCCGACCAGCCCGATCAATCCGTCGGCCACGGCGCGGCCGATGACGCCGCCGGTCGAAGTGGGCTGCCAGTCGGCGATGGCGTTGATCAAGAGCGCCGCGCTCATCGAATCGAGCCAGGCGCTGACTTCGAACACCATGAACAGCACCGCTGCAAACACCGCCAGGCTGCCGATCAGCCCCCATTGCGGGTGCAGGAACAACTCGTCCAGCCAGTAACGCCAGCCGCGGCCCTCGTGGGGTGCGCCCATGCGCGTGCTCGCTTCGAACAGCGTGGCGGCGCGGTGATGGCGGTCTGCATGCAGTTCCTCTTCCAGCGACCGCGGCAGCGTTGCCGACGCCTCGCTGCGCAACTGCTGCAGTTGCGGGAGTATTTGCGGGAAGTGCTGGCCCAGCTCGTCGTGGAAATAGGGATCGCCTGCGGCGACCTGCATCAGCAGCAGCGGGTGGGGCACGCGAAATGCCGCGTGTATCTCCGGACGGTTCAAGGCATGGCTGAGCGGTGCGAGGCTGTCGCAGATGTGTTTGCTCGCCGGCTGCGGCAGCGGACAGGAGGCCGCGCGCACCGCGGCCACCGCGGCTGCAAAAAGGTCCGCGATGCCGTGCCCCATTAGCGCCACGGTGGGTACCACCGGCATGCCCAACAGTTTGGATAAAGCCTTGACGTTGATGTTCAGGCCCTTGTCCCGGGCTTCGTCCATCATATTCAGCGCGATGACCATCGGTCGGCCGAGCTGGGAGAGTTCCAGCGTGAGCTCCAGATGACTCTCAAGGCGCGTGGCGTCGACCACCTGCACGATCAGATCGGGCGGCGCAAACGGTGCGGGCGGGCCGCCGGGTTCATGCAGGCTGATCGGAGGGCGTTCGTCCCCCCACAGCAGGTACTTCAACGCGGGCAGGTCCTCCTCGCCCAAGTGGTGCAGGGCCGCTATGCTCGGCAATTCGATCACGCTCGCCTCGTCCAAACCGATTTGCACCGTGCATTCTTCGTAGGCGCGGCCGGTGCCGGCGAGGCGTCCGGTACGCGGTGCGGTGCTTGATACGGCCTTGAACAGGGTGCTCTTGCCGGCATTGGGCATGCCCACCAGTGCGATGCGCAGGCGCCGCTCGCCGCGAAACAGAGGCGTGTGCAGCGCGACGGTAGCGCGCTGCACGGCTTGTCCGCTCTTGAGGTTCGCAGTTTTTCCCATGAATCATTATAATGGCAAGGCCAAAGCATCATCCGTCGCCAAGACCGGATCCAAATCACCATCAGCGGAATCAAAGGGGAAAAAATCGATGAACAACGGACATACGCGCGGGATTCTTGTAGGAGGAGTACTGGCCATTGCGCTGGCGCTCGCCGGTTCGCCGGTGCTGGCCCAGGACAAGCAGGTCGAACTCAAGTTCGCCCACTGGCTGCCGGCACAGCATCCGCTGGCGAAGCTCGGCTTTATCCCCTGGGCGAAGTCGGTCGAAGCTGCATCCAAGGGCTCGATCAAGGTCACCATCTACCCCGCGCAACAGTTGGGCAAGGCGCCCAATCACTACGATATGGCGCGCGACGGCATCGCCGACCTCACCTGGGCCAATCCGGGTTATCAGGCCGACCGCTTCCCGATATTCGGCGTGAGCGAACTTCCGTTCCAGTTTTCCAGTCCCGGCCCCGGCTCGAAGGCCCTGGATGCCTGGTACCGCGCCTATGCCGCCAAGGAGATGAAGGACGTGCATTTCTGCTTCGCGCATATTCATATTGGCGCCCTGCACTCGAAGAAACCGATTACGGAGCCGGAGCAGATCAAGGGCATGAAGATACGGCCCGCCCACGGCACCATGGCCCAATACGTCACCCTGCTCGGCGGTACCAGCGTGCAGGTGTCTGCGCCCGAAGCGCGCGACGCGCTGGAAAAAGGCGTCGCCGACGCGATCACTTTTCCCTGGCATTCGATCGTCACGTTCGGCATCGACAAGGTGGTCAAGTACCACACCGACATGAGGCTGTATGCGGCGACCTTCGTGTGGAGCATGAACAAGGATTTTTACAAGAAGCTGTCCGCGTCGCAGAAAAAAGTGATCGACGACCACTGCAGCAACGAGTGGGCGGCCAAGGTCGGCGCCGACTGGGGCAATGACGAGGATTCGGGGCAGGCCATCCTCGCGAAAACGCCCGGCCATACCATCGTCAAGGTCACCGATGCCCAGCGCGTCGCCTGGCGCAAGGCGGCCGAGCCGCTGACCGCGACCTGGCTGGCAAAGCCGAACAGTTCGGGAATTGATACCAAGGAAGCGCTCGCCTCCTTCCGCAAAACGCTCGAAGCCAACAACGCGGCTTACTAGTCCTGTTCACGGCCTTAGCCCTCCCTCGCGCGCTCAATCGGGGGGGGGCGAGGCTGGCGCGTCCCGGCAACTGCCTGCCCACAGGAGTCCCTGCCATGCTCGATAAGACCCTCGCGTTTACGGAATCGGTCGCGGCATTGTTTCTGTTGCTGGTCGCGGCATTGACGTTTTTCAACGTGTGCGTACGTTATCTGTTCGATACGCAGATTCCGGACTGGTTCGATCTGTCGAAGCAGCTCCAGGCGATCGCCATCCTGTGGGGTATCGCGCTGGCCACCTACCGCGGCAGCCACATCTGCGTCGACATCCTGTGGGAGCATTGCGGCAGGGTATGGCGGCGGCGCATCGACATCTTCGCCACCTGCGTGACGTTGTTGCTGCTCGCGCCGATGGCGTGGATGATCTGGATCATGGTCGGCAACATGGGCAGCGAGGTGACCAGCGACCTGCGTCTGCCGCTGCACTATTTCTACTCGATCGCCGCGGTGGGCGCGGTAGTCGCAGCGGTCCTTGCGGGTAAACGCATCCTGGTGCTCTACGCGGACCGGTCGCCCGGCGTCGGCGCGACGGAGCGGCCGGATGGATAGGGACCTGGTCGCGCTCCTCGGCTTCGTGCTGATGTTCGTGCTGATGGCGCTGCGCGTGCCGATCGGCGTCGCCATGGGGTTGTCGGGCATACTTGGTTTCGCCGCGCTCTCAGGCATGGGGCCGGCACTGAAGCTGCTCGGCCAGGTGCCGCTGTCGGTGCTCTCCGACTACAACCTGTCCATTATTCCGATGTTCATCCTGATGGGCGCGTTCTCCGCCGGCGCCGGCATGAGCCGTGAACTGTTCGCAGCCGGCCTCGCATGGTTGGGCCACAGGCGCGGCGGGCTCGCGCTCGCGACGATCACCGCGTGCGGAGGTTTTGCCGCGATCAACGGTTCCTCCGTGGCGACCGCGGCCACCATGTCGCAGGTCGCGCTGCCGGAGATGCGCAAAGCCGGCTACGACCCGGGGCTGTCGGCGGGACTGATTGCGGCCGGCGGCACGCTCGGTATCATGATTCCGCCGTCGGTCATTTTTGTGTTGTACGGCATCATGACCGAGACCGACATCAAGGAGCTGTTCTTTGCCGGCGCAATTCCCGGGCTGCTCGCAATGCTGTTCTACACACTGGTGATTGTGTTCCTCGGCTGGCGCAATCCGGCGAGCATGCCGCGCGGCCCGGTCCACACCTGGAACGAGCGTTTCGCGACGCTGCGCAATCTCTGGGCCACGCTGGCGCTGTTTCTGGTGGTGCTGGGAGGCATGTATCTGGGCGTGTTCACCGCCACGGAGGCGGCAGGCGTCGGCGCCATGGGTGCGCTTGCGATCGGTCTGGCGCGCGGGCAACTCAAGGTGCACCAGATCAAGGAGACGCTGGTCAGTTCGCTGCGCGTTTCGGCGGCGATCCTGACCATCGTGCTCGGTGCGTACCTGTTCGGATATTTTCTTACCATTACCCAGTTCACGCAAAAGTCGATCGAGTTCCTGGTGCACCTGCCGATCGGGCCGTACGGCGTGCTTGCGCTGGTCATGGTCGGCTACCTGATACTCGGGGCGGTGATGGACGAACTGGCGATGATCCTGCTTACCGTGCCCATCGTGTTTCCGGCGATGATGCAGCTCGGTTTCGATCCGGTGTGGTTCGGCGTCATCATCGTGATGGCCGTCACCTTCGGCATGATCTGTCCGCCGGTGGGGATGAACGTGTTCGTGATCAATTCGATCGCGACCGACATTCCGCTGACGCACATCTACCGCGGCACCTTTCCGTTCATCGCGGCGGATCTCGTGCGCCTGATACTGCTGTGCGCTTTTCCGATGCTGTCCCTGTGGCTGCCCAGGACACTGGGCGGATAAGGCAGGATCAGTCCCCGGACGACAGACGTTGCCGCACCAGATCGATGTGGCTGCGCAGGGCGTACAGTTCGTCGGCGTAGGACAGCGGCACGGTGACATGCTGCGCCTTGGCTTCGAGCCGGTTCAGCTGCTCCAGCAATTCCGCCGAAGAAGCGCTTTTCGCGCGCAGCGCGTCCTCGATTTCGCGCAGCTGGCGGTACCAGCGGAACACGCGCGAGCGAATGCGGAATTCATACAGCGGCGGCACCACGCGCGACAGCGGGATCAGCACCGCAATGATGGACACCAGCGCCACCCACATGCGGTCAATCAGGTTCGCCAGCCAGAATGGCAGGTAGCGCTGCAGCAGCGGCGGGCCGTTCTTGTAGAAACGTTCGGCTTCCTTTGCGATGGGCAGCTCGGTGTTCTGCGCCGACGGGTACTTGTCCGACTGTGCCAGCCAACCGCCACCACCGTGGATGTTGTGCGCAGCCTGCACGAACAACTGCAGCAGCGCCGGATGCGTATCCGCGCGTGCGGCGAGTTCGGTGGTGGCCGCGACCAAGGGCATATCCTGCGCCGGGAGGTCGCGCGCCAGGTCCACCACGCCGCGTGGCAGCATCACCGAATCGAGGAACGGCATGCGGCGCTCATAGGCCGTGGCCTGCGCAAACTCGAACAGCTTCACCCCGGGCGTTTGCAGCAGCATCTGCACCATCAGCGATTCAGGCGCCGCAACGAACACCAGCGCGTCGAGATCGCCCTTGAGCAGGGCGACGACGGCGGGCGTCTGGGTCAGGCGGCTGGTCCGGAGCGTATCGCGTTCGATGCCGTTCGCCTGCAGCATTTTGCCGAAGAGGCCGGTCACGCCGCTGCCGCGCGCGCCCACGTTTACGCGCCAGCCGCGCAGCTCGGCCAGCTGTTTCAGCTTCGCTTCGCGATTCAGGTTACGTGCCGATTCGCTGCGATAAAAAAGCCAAACCGGTTCTAGATAGAGGCTGCCGAGCGAGACCAGCGGAACGCCGCTTTCTTCCTCGTCGGCGGCACGTGTGGCGCTGCTCGATCCGCCGCGCACGAAAGCCAGGTCGACCGTCTGTTTCGTGTCGCGCAGCAAGCGCCTGTTTTCCGACGAGCCCTGCGTCGTTTTGAGTACGACCTCGATGCCGTAGGACCGGAGTTCCGCCGCATAGTGCTTTCCGAATTCGGCGTAGTCACTTTGCTCGGGTCCGGTCGCGAGCACCACGCGCTTGGGCGGATTGGGATCAAGCAGGTAATAGGCGCCCGCAAGCGATATCAGGGTGATCAGGACGAAGGGTCCGGCAGCCGCGATCAGGTCGCGTGCGGAAACGAGCGTATTGCGGATTACAGGCGGCATGCGGCGAAGCATAGCGCAAGCGCTCGCGAGGGGGTGGGTCGAATAGCGGCGGCTTCCATGTTCCGTCAAATCGCAGGCGGGAATTGGACGAGAGTATATAGCGCCGGCGATCCGGCGATAGACTTCTGCGTCGCTAGCCGGTAGACTGCCCGCCTTTTCGCCCCTCTGAGTTTATGGCCACCGTCGCCGATCCCGAAACGCCCCAGTCCGATAGTGCGGACGGCGCGCGCGCGCCGGTGGAGCGGATCGCGCGCGAAATGGCGCGTCGCCGGACTTTCGGCATCGTCGCCCACCCGGACGCGGGCAAAACAACGCTGACCGAGAAGTTGCTGCTGTTCTCCGGCGCGATTCAACTCGCGGGCACGGTAAAGGCGCGCAAGAGCCGCCGGCATGCGACCTCGGACTGGATGGAGATCGAGAAGCAGCGCGGGATTTCCGTCGCCAGCTCGGTGATGCAGTTCGACTACCGCAGCTGTGTGGTCAATCTGCTCGACACACCCGGGCACCAGGATTTTTCGGAAGATACCTACCGCGTGCTCACGGCCGTCGATTCGGCATTGATGGTGATCGATGCAGCCAAGGGCGTGGAAGAACAGACGATCAAGCTGCTGAATGTGTGCAGGATGCGCAATACCCCGATCCTGACGTTCATGAACAAAATGGATCGTGAGACGCGTGAGCCGCTGGAACTGCTGGACGAAGTGGAGTCTGTGCTCAAGATTCAGTGCGCGCCCGTGACCTGGCCCATCGGCATGGGCAAGACGTTCCGCGGCGTGTACCACCTGCTGCGCGATGAAATCCTTTTGTTCACCGCGGGCGAGGATCGCGCCGACCAGGAGTTCGAAGCTATGGCGGGCATCGACAACCCGCGCCTCGCAGAAATGTTTCCGCGCGAAATCGAACAACTGAAGAATGAAGTGGCGCTGGTGCGCAGCGCGATGCACCCGTTCGACCTCGGCGCCTTCCTCGAAGGAACGCAAACGCCGGTATTTTTCGGCTCGGCGGTCAACAACTTCGGTGTGCGCGAGATTTTGAACGCGCTGATCGACTGGGCGCCGGCTCCGCGCGCGCGCGACGCGACGCTGCGCACGGTCGCGCCGGGCGAAGCGCGGTTTTCCGGTTTCGTATTCAAGATCCAGGCCAACATGGACCCGGCTCACCGCGACCGCATCGCGTTTCTGCGCGTGTGTTCCGGGCGCTTCGAGCGCGGCATGAAGATCAGGCATCTGCGACTGGAGCGCGAAATCAAGGTGAACAACGTCATCACCTTCATGGCGTCGAGCCGCGAACAGGTCGAGGAAGCCTACGCCGGCGACATCGTCGGCCTGCCGAATCACGGGCAGATGCAGATCGGCGACAGTTTTTCAGAGGGTGAAGCCCTTCAGTTCACCGGCATACCCTATTTCGCGCCGGATTTTTTCCGCTCGGTGCGCATCCGCAATCCGATCAAGGTGAAGCAGCTCTACAAGGGCCTGCAGCAGCTCGGCGAGGAAGGCGCGGTTCAGGTGTACAAGCCCGCGCTGGGCGGCGACCTGATCCTGGGCGCGGTGGGCGTGCTCCAGTTCGAAGTGGTCGCGAGCCGGCTGAAGAACGAATACGGCGTCGACGCGGTGTTCGAGGGCACCCCGGTAACCTGCGCGCGCTGGGTCACGGGCGGGGACCCGCGCATGCTCGCCGACTTCGAGAGATCGCTGGCGCACCACATCGCGCGCGATGCCGCGGACAATCTGGCCTATCTCGCACCCAATCGCGTGAATCTTCAACTCACGCAGGAGCGCTGGCCGGAGCTTGGCTTCCACGAAACACGCGAGCACGCGATACAGCGGCACTGACGCTGCTTTGCGCGTGGAGTGGCGACATTGCCTCCATAGCCTGCTTGCGGTAGATTGAACCGTCGAAAAAGTTCGCTAGCCTGTAGGCAGAGGAGCATTCATGGACAAGAAGGTCATCGACAAGGTTGAGGAACGCAGGCAGGCCGTCGACGGCGCAGTGGCGGATATTCGCGCGATCGAAGCGCGCGATGGCATTACGCGCTCCAGCCTGGCGAAGATCAGGCAGCGGCTGATCCAGCTCGCGGCGCGCACCGATCTGTTCACCGTCGAGGATTTCCCGCCGCCCGAGCCCGGCGGCAAGCGCCAGTCCTGCCTCTACAGGCTTGCCGAGGACGAGGACCATCGCTACGCGTTGTATGCCAATTCATCATTGGGCGGATACGCGACGCCTGCGCACAATCACACCACCTGGGCGGTGATTGTCGGCGTGACCGGCGAGGAGCTGAACCGGTTCTACGATCGCACTGCCGAGAACGGCGTGCGCGAAAAGGGCCAGCACGTGGTGCGGGCGGGCTCGGGCGTGTCGTTCATGCCCGAGGACCTGCATTCGATCCATATCGATGCGCCACTGCTGAACTTTCACATGTACGGTCTCGCGCTGGAGCAATTGACCCGGCGCGAATTTTACAAGCCCGAGCTTCACGCCTGGGATATATTCCCGCCGCATACCGACATACGCGAAGCGCGACCCGCCCGACAATGAGTTCTGCGAGCCGCGCAGTGTCGCCGGCCGCGGTGCGCGAACTGCTGCTCGCGAACACTGAATTCGCCCTGCTGGACGTGCGCGAGCAGGGGGTGCATTGTCAGGGGCATCCATTCTTCGCCTGCGCGCTGCCGCTCTCGAAGCTGGAGATGCTGGTCGGCGACTTGCTGCCGCGACGCAGTGTCCCCCTGGTGTTGCTCGATGGCGGCGGCGAGGGGCTCGCCGAGCGCGCTGCGGCCAGGCTCGCGGATCTGGGTTACACGGATATTTCGACGCTGCAGGGCGGCGCAGCCGCCTGGAAGGCGGCCGGCGGCGAATTGTTTTCCGGGGTCAACGTTCCCTCCAAGGCATTCGGCGAGTTTGTCGAACATCATTACGATACGCCCAGGGTGCCGCCGCAGGAAATCAAGCGCCTGATCGATCAGGGCGAAAAGCTGGTCATCCTCGATTCGCGGCCCTTCGAGGAATATCACCGCATGAATATTCCCGGTGGCATCGATGCGCCGGGTGCCGAACTGGTGTATCGGGTGCACGACCTGGCGCCTGATCCCGACACGATCGTGGTGGTCAATTGCGCCGGCCGCACACGCAGCATCATTGGTTGCCAGTCGCTACGGAACGCCGGCATTCCCAATCGGGTTGTTGCGCTGAAGGACGGCACCATGGGTTGGGAACTCGCGGGTTACCAGTGCGAGCGCGGCTCGACGGTCGTGGCGCCCGCGCCCGGCACCTCCGGGGAAACCCGGGCACGCGCCGCGGCGGAACGCGTTGCGCGGCGCTTTGAAGTGAAGTTCGCGATGCGCGACCAGGTCCGGGACTGGCAGCGCGACGCGAGCCGCAGCCTGTACCTGCTGGACGTGCGCACCAAAGAGGAATTCGAGCGGGAGCGCATCGCCGGATCCTGCCACGCGCCGGGCGGGCAGCTGATCCAGGCGACGGACGAATTTGTCGCCGTTCGCGGTGCGCGCATCGTGTGTATCGATCCTGCGAGAGTGCGCTCGGTGATGACGGCGTCCTGGCTGAATCAGATGGGCTGGAACGAAGTGTATGTGCTCGAACCGGAAGGCGGGAACGGTTTTTCCGGTTGGGCGCTGGAGCGTGGTGCGCGCAACAGGGTTCCGGCGGGCTTCAAATCCTGGCGCACTGTGAGCGCGAACGAGTTGGTGCAGCGACAGCAGCAGGGCGGCGTGGCCGTGCTGGACCTTTCCTCCAGCCTGAGATTTCGCGATCGCCACATTCCGGGAGCATGGTGGGCGGTGCGCGCGCGGCTGGAGCAGGCGCGGGAGCAATTCGCCGCAGTGCGGGTGCTGGTGTTGACTTCGGAGGACGCTACGCTCGCGCATCTGGCGGCGCCCGAAGCGGCGGCGCTATGGCCCGGAGCCGAGGTCAGCGTGCTCGAGGGCGGCAACGCAAATTGGTTTTCGCTGAACCTGCCGATCGAAACGGGCATGGAAAACGCGACCACGGCACTGGACGATGTCTGGTACAAGCCCTACGACCACGTGCAGGACTATGAGAAGCACGCGCGCGCCTACCTGAGCTGGGAAGTGGCGCTGGTCGAGCAGATCAAGCGCGACCCGGCCATCCGTTTCCGGGCGTACGACTAAAAACCCATTTCAGAGTGAGTTGTCATTCCGAGGCTATCCCCCGAGGAGACTTTCTCCGGGGCGTCGGCTGCGGAATCCTATTCCTTGTCGTCCGCGTACATCCTGATCGCGCGCGTGCGTTTGGAGTCGGCGGCGTAGCGCTCCATTTTGACCAGGATGGGGTAGAGCTCTTCCAGCTTGGCGTGGGCAGCGACCTCGGTTTCGAAGGTCAGTAATTTTCCGTCCGGCCCCTTGACGTCGTGCCAGGCTTGGGGGTCCTTTTCGTCTTCCTGCACTTGCAGCTTGTACATGATGGTCCCCTTCCGGGTGCGTCGCTATTGATTAAAATTGTGCCGCCTCGCCGCATGGCGTTCTTGATATTGATCAAACAGCCGGCTGGCCGCGCCTGACGCCTTAATTTTCGCCGATATGCGCAATGGCCTCGATTTCCACCAGGACCTCTGGCGATCCGAGCGCGCTGACCTCGACCAGGGTGGATGCCGGAAAATCGCCTTCGAAAAACTCCTGCCTTGCACGCCAGACTTCTTTGTTCTGTTTGATGTCTACGACGTATATGGTCACTTTTACCACATCCTGCGTCGTGCCGCCTGCGGCCTCGACCAAATTCCGGATCTTGGTGAAGATAATCTTCGCCTGTTCGTATTCGTCCTTGCCCTCGATGGTGACGCCGTCGCTGGAGCGCGAGATCTGTCCGGACATAAACAGAAACTCGCCCGCGCGGATCGCATTCGACCAGCGCCCGGGCGGGGCTTCGGCAACAGCGGGACTGTAGATGCGGGATTTCGGCATGAGGCGCTCCTTTGTCGGTGACGGAAATTGTTGTAGCCTTCGAATATTCATTCTTGCTGTATACGCAGGCCTTGGCAAGCAACGCCGCACCCGGCGGCGGTGCCGGGCCATGACTGGCGGGAGACAGGGATTGTGCATGCGGACGCATTGATCGACGCCGTGCGCGGCTGGATAGCCGCGGCCGAGCGCGTAGTGGTTCTTACCGGCGCGGGCATTTCCACCGAATCGGGCATACCGGATTTCCGCGGGCCGCAGGGCGTGTGGACGCGCGACCCCGAGGCGGAAAAGCTTTCCGATATCCGCTATTACATGTCCGACGCGGAGATACGCAAGAAGGCCTGGCAGGCGAGGCTGGTGCATCCGGCGTGGGAGGCGCAACCCAACGCCGGGCACGAGGCGCTCGTCGGCCTGGAGCGGCGCGGCAAGTTGCATGCGCTGATCACGCAGAATATCGACGGCCTGCACCAGAAGGCCGGGAACGCGCCTGAGCGCGTGATCGAAGTCCACGGCACGGTGCAAAAAGTGGTGTGCATGAGCTGCGGATGGAAAGGGCCGATGCAGGAGACATTGCTGCGTCTCCTGACCGGCGAGGACGATCCGCCGTGTACATTTTGCGGCGGAATCCTGAAAAGCGACACCATCTCTTTCGGTCAGAACCTGGTACCCGAGGTAATCGAGCGCGCGATGCGCTCCGCCGCGGAGGCCGACTGTTTTGTCGCGGTCGGTACCAGTCTGCAGGTCTATCCGATTGCTGGCGCTGTCGCCACCGCCAAATCGGCCGGTGCACGCGTGGTGATAGTCAATGCGGAGCCGACGCCCTTCGACGACATTGCCGATGCCGTGCTCTCCGATGCCATCGGCGTGACCTTGCCGCGCATATTCTAGGACGCCGGTATCAGGCAGTATTCCCTAGAATACGAAGGGCAACGGTTCATAAAGCAAAACGGCGCGTCCTGGCGGTACGCGCCGTTGCAACCCGCAATGCGGCCAGTCTTTAGTGGCTGGTCGGTTTCGCAAACACCGCTTTGACGCCATGCGCAATGGCTTCTGCACCGGAGTGGAGGGCCGCAAGTGCGTGCAGGGCGGCGTCGGCAATGCGTTCGCCGTCGCGGATGTACGCGTTCACGCGCTGGCGCTCACTGGTGCTCATGTGCAGGTCATTCAGGCGGGAAAACGTGCCGGAGCTGATTTTTTGGGCGTATATCATGTTATGTTGCTCGATATCCGAAAAAGATCGTTGAATTGCGCGTCTCGAACTCAGTAGTGGGTCAAGCCGGTCCGCTCGAAATAGCGCTGGCGCTGCTCGAGTTCGCACAAATTCTCGGACTGTGCAAAAAACCGGTCGCGCTCGGAGTACTCGTAGCGATCCAGCCATTTGCCCACGGCTTTGAACATCGCGCTTATCAAGCGACCCAATTCGGCGTTGCGCCGGTTGCGCGCAATTTGCTCGATCGCGTGAATATCAAGCGCGGTCTCGTTCGCGGCCTCGACCTGGATATTGCTACGCACAAAATCAGGCGCGGGGGCGGGCGATCTGAAAACTCTTACTGCGGACTCGCCTAAGGCGGCGTCCGGACGTAGAATACTGTCACCTTCGTAAAGCGGAGCGTACATTCTCATGGCAATTTCCTTCAAAATCTGGTTGAATCAGCACCGTTGTTGTGCCGTATGTATTGGATATTAGGGACATAAACCCGAATTATCCAATCGCATGATCGGATAGCCGCCATCGCTTTAGCTGATGCTTGGCCTAAATCTATGATGCAATGCAACAAAATTGACCGGGTCTCACCGCTGTGCCACTAAAAAAACGGAATTAACATGGAGCTTTATCAGCTGCGCAGCTTTGTCGCCGTAGCCGAAGTGGGCCACCTGACCCGCGCCGCGGAGAGGTTGCACGTCAGCCAGCCGGCGGTCAGCGCGCAGATCAAGGCGCTGGAGGACGAGCTGGATCTGGCTTTGTTCGAGCGCACATCCAGCGGCATGGTGCTGACGGCCGCCGGTAGCCGCTTACTGGCGGACGCGCAGAAGGTGCTGATCGCCGCCCAGGCTTTGCGCAATGAAGCGAAGGCGCTCAAGGGGCAGGTGGCCGGCAAGGTGCGCGTGGGTACGATGACGGACCCGGGCGTAATCCGCATCGGTGAATTTCTGAATTCGACGGTCGAGCGCCATCCTCTGCTGCAGGTCGAACTGCATCACGAGATCACCGGCGTCGCGTTCGACAAAGTCCTCAGCAGAGAACTCGACGCGAGTTTTTACTATGGTGACCTCGAGCATCCGGAGGTGTCCAGGATGCGCCTGCGGCAAACCAGGTATCGCCTCGCCGCGCCGGCGGCCTGGTCGGAACGCGTGGACAATGCGGACTGGAGCGATATCGCGCTGCTGCCGTGGATCATCACACCGTCGATCAGCACCCATCACAAGCTGATGCGTACGCTGTTCGACAAGCACGGCATCGAGCCCGTCAAGGTGGTCGAGGCCGACCAGGAATCGGTAATCTCGAGCCTGGTCGTGTCCGGCGTCGGATTGTCACTGATCCGCGAAGAACTGGCGCTGGAAAAAGTCGCTGCCGGCGAGGTTTGCCTGTGGAAGGACGTACGGCTGGAAACCACCGTCTGGTTCATCTACCTGCTCGAGCGCAGCGACGACCCGGTGATACGGGCACTGCTCGGCGTGTTGCGCGACATCTGGAAACTGCCCGGACTAGCGGCCGGGCCGGTGGTACCGGAAATCAGCCTGCAAGGCTGAACCGCGCGGCACCGGCGTTGCGTTAGCCGGAAAATGCCGGACGCAGCCGCGACCGATAGAGCAGCGCCGCGACTATCGCGATGTTGACGAGGTTCCAGCCGATGCCGTTGACGAATGCGGCACGATAGGAGCCGGTGAGATCGAATATCGCGCCCGACATCCAGCCGCCCAGGGCCATGCCGAACAAAGTCGCCATCAATACCGTGCCCACGCGCGCGCCCGCCTCGCGGGGCGTGAAATGCTCGCGCACGATCAGCGCATAGGCGGGCACGATGCCGCCCTGGAACAAGCCGAACATGGCGGACAAAAGATAAAGCGAAACCATCCCGGTGAACGGCAGGAACATGAACAGCGCGATGCATTGCAGCGTGGACCCGAGCAGCAGCGTGCGCAATCCGCCGATATGGTCGGAGATCCAGCCGAAGCTGAGCCGGCTGACGATGCCGAAGCCGAGCATCAGCGATAGCATTTGCGCGCCACGCGCCGGTCCGTAACCCAGATCGCCGCAGTAGGCGACGATGTGCACTTGCGGCATCGACATGGCCACGCAGCAGGCGACACCAGCGACGCATAGCAAGACCATCAGCGTGCCCGGTGAGAGCCCGAGCGTGGCCATGGGGCCGGCGGCGCGGGCCGTTGATCCCGTTGCCGGACCCGAAGCGGTCAGTTCCGGCAGCGGCGGGCGCGGGCGCAATAGCAGGGCCAGCGGGATCATCGACAGGAAGCAAAGCACGCCGATGCCGATATAGGTCTGCCGCCAGCCCGCGCTGTCGATATAGTGCTGCATCACCGGCGGCCAAAGCGTGCCCGCGAGATAATTTCCGCTGATGCAGATCGCGACCGCGATGCCGCGGCGGCGCGTGAACCAGAGCGAAATGTCCGCCACGAGCGGCGCGAACGTGGCCGAGGTACCGAGCAGGCCGATCATGAGTCCCTGGGCGAGATTGAATTGCCACAGACTGGTCGCGTTGCCGGCCGCAATGAATCCGGTCGAGAGTCCCAGCGCACCGATCATGACCGGGACCATCACGCCAAAGCGGTCCGACAGCCGCCCCATGAGAATGCCACCCAGTCCGAAGCCGATCATGGTGTAGGTGTAGGGCAGGGATGCGTCCGAGCGCCCCACGCCGAAGTCCGCCTGCACGCGCGGCAGCACGACCGTGATCGCGTACATGCCGGAGCCGCCTATGGTCATCAAGGCCAGCGCCGTGAACAATCGCGCAAATGCGTAGCGCGACTCAGGCAGGTGTGGGCTTGAGGTCAAAAGCCCTCGAGCACGATCTTGCCGAGGGTGTGGCCGCCTTCGAGCATCTTGTGCGCGCGCTTCAGGTTGGCGGCGTTAATCTTTCCGAGATTGGTCGTGAGCGTGGTCTTCAGCGCGCCGGATTCGAGCAGTGCGGCCGTCTCGTCGAGCAGATTGTGCTGCTCGATCATGTCCGGCGTTTTAAACGTGGAGCGCGTGAACATGAATTCCCAGGCGAGCGTCACGCTCTTGCCCATGAGCGGCGTCAGATCCACGGGCTTCAGCGCCGACACGATGGCGCACATTTTTCCCAGCGGTTTGATAATCGGCGCGAAAGCGGGGATCCAGCGATCGGTATTGTTCAGGCAGAAAATGTAATCGACTTCCTTCATCCCCAGCACTTCGAGCTGCGGTGCCAGATCCTTGTTGTGGTCGATGACCTGGTCCGCACCCATGGCACGCACCCAGGCCACGGATTCGGGCCGCGAGGCGGTGGCGATGACGGTGAGGCCGGCGAGCTTTTTTGCCAGCTGGATCGCGATCGAGCCCACCCCGCCGGCACCGGCGATGATGAGCAGCGTCTTGCCGGCGTCCGCGCCCGAACGGGAAATCCCCATGCGGTCGAACATGCCTTCCCAGGCCGTGATCGTGGTGAGCGGCAAAGCGGCAGCTTCGGCGTAGCCCAGATTCGCGGGCTTTCTGCCGACGATGCGCTCGTCGACCAGATGGAATTCGCTGTTGCCGCCGGGCCGCACGATGCTGCCGGCGTAGTACACCGCATCGCCGGGCTTGAACAGTGCAACCTCCGGCCCCACCGATTTGACCACGCCGGCGACGTCCCAGCCGAGCACCCGTGGGGTCTTTTCCACCAGGTCCTTGGGGGCGCGCCGCTTGGTATCGACGGGATTCACCGAGATGGCCTTCACTTCGACCAGCAGGTCGCGTCCATTCGCCTTTGGCGTGTCGAGTTCGAGGTCGAGGAAGGATTCCGGATCGTCGATGGGAAGATAGCGATAGAGTCCGACTGCTTTCATCTGCATCTCCTGAAATGCGGCGGTTTCCGCCTTGTTACTTTTGCCAGGCGTCCTTCAGCGTCACGGCGCGGTTGAAAACCGGGGCGCCCGGCCGCGAGTCGATGCGATCGGCGACGAAGTAGCCGTGCCGCTCGAACTGGAACCGCTCCTCGGGCAGGGCGTCTTTCAGCGCGGGCTCGAGTCGGGCGCTGACGAGCTTTTTCGCATCCGGGTTGAGATCCAGCAGGAAATCGCGCTCGCCGGCGCCCGGGTGCTGCGCGCGAAACAAGCGGTCGAACAGACGTACTTCACACTCGTAGGCGTGAGCGGCCGAAAGCCAGTGAATATTGCCCTTTACCTTGTAGGTGTCGGAACCGGGCGTGCCGGACTTGCTGTCGGCGTAGTAATTGCAGTGCACGGCGCTGATCTGCCCCGCTGCATCCTTGTCGCAGCCGGTGCATTCGACCACGAAGCCATAGCGCAGGCGCACTTTGTTTCCCGGATACAACCGGAAATAACCTTTCGCCGGGATTTCCATGAAATCCTCGCGCTCGATCCAGAGTTCGCGCGAAAACGGCAGCGGGCGCTTGCCGAGTTCGGGCTGCTGCGGATGGTTGGGCGCGAGGCATTCCTCTTCGGCGCCTTGCGGATAGTTGTCGATGACGAGCCTGAGCGGGTCGAGTACGGCAGTGCGCCGCGGCGCAACCTGGTTCAGGTGCTCGCGCATGCATTCCTCGAGCACGCCGTATTCGATCCAGGAATCGGATTTCGATACGCCGATGCGCTCGGCGAACAGTCGAAAGCCCTCCGGCGAGTAGCCGCGCCGGCGTGCGGCGACCAGCGTGGGCAGTCGCGGATCGTCCCAGCCGTCGACATGCTTCTCCTCGACCAGCTGGATCAGCTTGCGCTTGGACAGCACGACGTGAGTGAGGTTGAGCCGCGCAAATTCGATCTGCTGCGGCAGCGGTCGGGCCAGCAGCCCGCCTTCGGCCAGGCGCGCGAGCAGCCAGTCGTAGAACGGCCGCTGATCCTCGAATTCCAGGGTGCAGATCGAATGGGTGATCTGCTCGAGCGCGTCCTCGATCGGGTGCGCGTAGGTGTACATCGGGTAGATGCACCATTTGTCGCCGGTGCGGTGATGCGTGGCGCGCTTGATGCGGTAAATGGCCGGATCGCGCAGGTTGATGTTGGGCGAACTCATATCGATTTTCGCGCGCAGCACCATGCTGCCGTCTGCGTGCCTGCCGTCGCGCATTTCGCGCAGGCGCGCGAGCGACTCGGCGGCGGGGCGCTCGCGCCAGGGACTGTCGATGCCGTGCTCGGTCAGCGTGCCCCGGGTGGCACGCAGTTCTTCGGCACTTTGTTCGTCGACGTAGGCGTGGCCCGCAGTGACCAGGTATTCGGCCGCCTGGTACATGGCGTCGAAGTAGTCGCTTGCGTGGTACAGGTGCTCGGTGCCGTTCGCATTCCAGTCAAAACCCAGCCAACGCACCGCGTCGAGTATGGAGTCGACATACGCCTGCTCTTCCTTTTCCGGATTGGTGTCGTCGAAGCGCATGTGGCAGACGCCGCCGTAGTCGCGCGCCAGCCCGAAGTTCAGGCAGATCGATTTGGCGTGTCCGAAGTGCAGATAGCCGTTGGGCTCGGGCGGAAAACGCGTGCGGATTTTCGCCGGATCAGCGGCTGCGCCGGCGTGCGTTGCCGCCAGGCCGGGCGCGCCGCCCCAGGTGCGCGATGCGTATTTGCCGCCGGCCATGTCCGCGTCAATGGCATTGCGGATGAAATTGGTGGCGTGTGCGGCGGCCGCTACGGCGGGCTTGGTCATGGTATTAATCGTGCGTTGCGGTATGCATGCATGATTTTACCCTACCGGGCAATCGCGACGGACGAATCGGCAAAGCCGGGCGCCGCCGCAATATTGTATTATCGAGATTCTCCGCCATCCCCCCCCATTCACGGAAACCAGATGAAGAAAATTGCCGAACCCGCTTGGCCCGACGAGGTGCATGCGCTGCTGAAGGATGCAGGTGTGCGCCAGGTAGCGATCGTTCCCGATGCCGGACACGCGCGCCTGATCAAGCTGTGTGAAAAGGACAAAGCCATGCGGGTGGTCAGGCTCACCACCGAGGAAGAGGGTGTGGCGCAGCTTGCCGGAGCGTGGCTGGGCGGCGAGAAGGGCGTGCTGCTGATGCAAAGCAGCGGCGTGGGCAATTGCATCAATATGCTCACTCTGTCGATCGCCTGCCAGTTTCCGCTGCTGATGCTGATCACCATGCGCGGTGACCACGGCGAATTCAATCCCGCGCAGATCCCCATGGGCAATGCGACGCAGGCCGTGCTGGAGGCGATGGGCGTGATCGTCAAACGCGCCGACAGCGGTGCCGAGGTTCCGGAAATGGTGTCGGCCACGCTGCGCCTTGCGTTCAACACCTATCGCCCGGTCGCGCTGCTGATCGGCCAGCGGGTGCAGGGCGCCAAGGATTTCAGAAAACTCACCGAGAGCGTGCCGCAATGAGCAAACCGATGGTAAAAAAGACGGGCAGGCTATTGCGCCGCGAAGTCGTGCAAACCCTGCTGGCCGGGCGCGGCGACGCCCTGGTGATCGGAGGGCTGGGCGCGCCCGCCTGGGACATCACCAGCTGTGGTGACCACGAACGCAATTTTCCGCTGTGGGGGGCGATGGGCGGCGCGGCGATGATAGGCCTGGGGCTTGCGCTGGCGCAGCCGAAGAAAAAAGTACTGGTCGTCACCGGCGACGGCGAGATGCTGATGGGCCTGGGCGCACTGGCCACCATCGCGGTGCAGGCGCCGCGCAATCTTTCCATCGTGGTTCTGGACAATGAGCGCTACGGCGAAACCGGAATGCAGGAGACGCATACCGCTCATGGCGTGGATCTCGCCAAAATGGCCAGGGCCGCCGGCATCGCACAGACGTTCATGGTGCGCTCCGAGGCCGACGTGTCGCGGCTGAAGAAGCGCATCTATTCGGGCCAGGGCAGCTTGTTCGCGCAGGTCAAGGTCGACCCGGAAAAACTACCGCTGGTGCTGCCGCCGCGGGACGGCGCGCTGCTGAAAAACCGCTTCCGCGCCGCACTGCTGGGCGCGGATGCCGCACACCAATAGCATGCAACATCTTTAATCATCCAACCATCAAAGGAGTAAAGCATGGACAAGAAACGCTACGACGAAGGACTGGCGGTCAGAAGGGCGGTACTCGGGGCGGAGTATGTCGACAAATCGGTGAAGGCGCCCGACGAGTTCAGCAAGCCGATGCAGGATCTGGTCACCGAATACTGCTGGGGCGAAGTCTGGACGCGGCCGGAACTGGACCGCAAGACCCGCAGTTTTCTGAACCTAGCGATGCTCACGGCCCTGAACCGTCCGCACGAGATCAAGCTGCATGTGCTGGGCGCACTCAACAATGGGCTGACCCGGATCGAAATCCGCGAAGTGTTTCTGCAATCGGCGATCTATTGCGGCGTACCCGCGGCGCTCGATGCAATGCGCGTCGCCAAGGAAGTGTTCGCCGAGGTGGATAGCAAGAAATGAGCGCCGGCGACAAGCAACCCGCCGTCGGCTTCATCGGCATCGGCAAGATGGGCCTGCCGATGGCGACGCGCATCGCCACGCACGGTTATCCCGTGCACGCCTTTGATGCCGATGCCGCAGCAGTGAAGGCGGTCAGCGCGGTGAGCGGCGTGCAGGCGGCGGCCAGTCTCGCCGACATCGGGCGCGCCTGCGAGATCGTGATCCTGATGCTTCCGGACAGCAAGGTGGTGAAGAAGGTGCTCTACGGCGAGGACGGCGGACTCGCAGCGCATCTGAAAAAGGGCGCGGTCGTCATCGACATGAGCTCGTCCAGCCCGCCGGCGACGCGCGAACTCGGGCCACGGCTCAAGCAAGCGGGCGTGGACCTGATCGATGCGCCGGTTTCCGGGGGCGTCAAGCGCGCCGTCGACGGTTCGCTCGCGATCATGGCCGGCGGAGACGCCGCTGTCATCGCCAGGCTGATGCCGCTGTTCCTGAGCATGGGGAAGTCGATCATCGAGACCGGCATGCTGGGCTCCGGACACGCGATGAAGGCGCTCAACAACTATGTCTCGGCGGCCGGCCTGCTCGCGGCCTGCGAGGCGCTGAAGGTCGGCGAGGATTTCGGCATCGCCCCGGACAAGATCGTCGCGGTGCTCAATGCCTCCAGCGGCAAGAACAACAGCACCGAGAACAAGCTGATGCAGTTCATCGTTTCGGAAAAGTTCAATTCCGGATTCACCCTGGGGCTGATGAAGAAGGACATCAACATCGCCACCGATCTGGCGCAAAGCCTGGGCGCGGAAACGCTGCTGGGCGAAGTGCTGCTCAAATCCTGGGCTGACGCTGAGAGAAAACTAAGCGGCGCGGCGGACCACACCGAGATCTATCGTATGCTCGAACGCGACGCAGCCGGCAAGGCAGACTAGAACAGCAATCCTCGGGCGCGCGCGCCGGTCAGGGCGAAACCGGCGTCGGCTTGGGCAGCGGCAGTTTCTTCTCAGCCATCACATCCCGCAGGAAATCCGGCCGGTCGGTGATGAGGCCGTCCACGCCCCAGTCGATCAGGCGGGCCATGTCCGCTTTGTCGTTTACCGTCCACGGGATCACCTGCAGATTGAGCGCGTGCGCCTCCTTGACCTGGTCCGCGCTTAGCTCGGGCGCGTTTGGCGACCAGATTGCGCCGCCGGCGGTTTTCACCATTTTCGGAATCGAGCCCTGATCGCTGAATTGAATGCCGGCGGTCCAGTTCGATCCTCCCGGCCTGCCCGCGGCGATGTTGTCGAGAAAACGCTGCTGCGCGCTTAGATAGCTGGTCGGAATTTTCGGCGCCAGCGCCTGCACCGCCTTCAGTGCACGCCAGTCGAATGATTGAATGATTACGCGCGAACTCATGCCCTGATGCTCGATCAGTTCCAGCAGCGCTTTGGCAAAATCTTCAGGCGCAAGCGTGTCACCTGGTTTCAGCGGCGAAGTCTTGATCTCGATGTTGAAGCGCACGTCGTTGTTGCCGGCGCGGCGCACGAGCTGGAATACCTGGGCCAGCGTCGGCATATACACACCGTCCATGCGCTTCTGGTCCGGGAAATGGTAACTGTATTTGCTGCCGGGTTTGATGCGGCCGACATCGTAATGCTCCAGGTCCTCGAAGGTCACATGGTGTACGGCGCGCGTGGGCGCATTGAGCCAGCGGCCATCGGCGCCGCGGGTGATGTCCGGGTTCATTCGTGCGTCGTGACTCACCACCACCACGCCGTCCTTGGTGATCGCCGTGTCCAGCTCCAGCGTGCTCACGCCGACCGTCAGCGCCGCTGCGAATGCGGGCAGGGTGTTCTCCGGCGCGAGGCCCCGCGCGCCGCGATGGCCTTGCAAATCGAATGCTGATGCGGCGAGCGGTGCCAGTGCGAAAGCAATCGTCGCAAGTAGGAGAGCGGCGCGGCGGAGCGAAGCGGAAGCGGAAGCGGTTTTTCTCATGTCCGTATTCTAGCGTTGTTTGCCAGCAGGCCTTGCGCTCGCTTGCTCCAGCTGGTGCACGATCGCCCGGAAACCCGCGTCCTTCCTCGTTCTCCAGCCGATCGCTATTCCGAATCCAGGACCTGCACCTGCACGCCCAGCAATGACTCAAAGCGCGCGGCATACGCCGGCCATACTTCCGGGTTGATCAAGCGCGGCGGCCGCCCGCCCTTGATCGCGCCCGCAATTTGCTCGGCTGCGATCGCCGCCATGTTCCGGCGCGCTTCATGGGTCACCCCGGCAGTGTGGAAACTTGCGATCACGTTGCCGAGTTTGAGCAGCGGATGCGTCAGCGGCGGCGGTTCCTGGTCCCAGACGTCGAGTCCCGCGCCGCTGATATGGCCGGATTCAAGCGCTGCCAGCAAAGCCGCCTCATCGTGGATGCCGCCGCGCGCGGTGGTAATGAACATTGCGCCGCTCTTCATGCGCTGCAGGGCGCGCGCATCAATCATGCCGATGGTGTCTTTCGCACGCGGGCAGTGCAGGGAGACAATGTCCGACTGCGCCAGCAGATCGTCGAGTGTGACCGACGTGGCACCGCGCCTGCCGATTTCCTCCTCGGTCAGGTAGGGGTCCGTGGCCAGTACGCTCATGCCAAACGCATGGGCCAGAGCGGCGACGCGGGTGCCGACATGCCCTATGCCGACGATGCCCAGGATCTTGCCGCCGATTTCGTGGCCCATCATTTCTTCGCGCGTAAAACCCGTTTCGTGTCTGAGGCGACGGTCGCATTCGATGATGCGCCGCGACAGCGCGATGATCATGCCGAACGCATGTTCGGCGACCGAGTTGGCGTTGCCGCCCGCCTGGTTCATCACGACGACGCCGGCCCGCGTGCAGGCGGCGACATCCACCGTGTCGTAGCCTGCGCCGGAAGAAGAAACGCACAGCAGCGCGGGGCAGCGCGCGATCAGTTCGTCGTTGACGAACCAGCGGCGCGCAAGCTCGTCTTTCGCCGTGGACACGTGGTAGACATGCGCGCGCGCCAGCGCCGCCCAGGACACCTCCTCGGCATCCGCCTGTCGGCAAACCGTGAGATCAATATCGGATTCGCGCGCCAGCCTCTGGTCAAATGCCGGATTCACGGGCAGGTCGAAGCGGACTACGTTCTTGCGGCTGGTGGACATGGAGGATTTTCCCAAATTAAGTCCGTGCGGACCGAAGCCGCCGCGGCGCGTGGATGATTGGATTTGCGCGATTATACTGAATGCAACAGCCAGTCTTGCGGTCTTGAATACTCAGCGCGGCGCTAGTGCCGATCATGACCATTCGGCCGCACGTTTGACGATACGCAATTGGCTGATCGCTGCGCCCGGCGTACACTGAAGGCAGATTTTCGACCGGGGCGCCAAGTTCCCGGTTGCGACAGCGACGTTCTCGCTCCTGCAGGGACCGCATGCAATTCGATCTGCGCACCTTATTCATCGTACTGGTGAGCATGTACGCCTGCCTGGGATTCGTCTGCCTGCTTCTTCCCTATCGGATTCCCGGATCACGCGCAGTGACAGACTGGGGCATCGGCATGCTTTTGTTCGCGGCAGGCATGGCGGGGATCGCGCTGCGCGGCGCCGTTCCCGATGTGCTCAGCATCGTGCTGGCCAACGGGCTGATCCTCGCGGCCTTCCCGTTCGTTATGCGCAGCGTCCGCCCGGAAACGGCGCCCGCCGTATTCGCGTTCGGATGGCTCGTGATTGGCGCAGCGGTGCTGGCAATCGCATATTTCACTTTTTTGCAGCCGACTACGCGCATCCGCATTGTGATTGTCTCCCTGGCGCTTGCGATACTCGTCGTGTATCCGGTGATCGCCCTGTTGGCGGCAGCCAAGGAGAGCGGCAGGGCAAGGCGCTTCACCGCCGCTTGCATGGGAGGCATTGGTCTGGCCATGCTGGTGCGGGCGGCATTAACCGTCGTCTGGGGCGCGAATCAAAATTTTCTCGCTTCGAATGCCGTTCAATTTGGCAGCCTTTTGCTGTTCGGCATCTTTATTGTGTTGTCGACGTTGGGCGTGATCTGGATCGAAATTGAGAAGCTGCGCGCCGAACTTGCGCGGCTGGCGATGATCGATCCGCTTACGGCGACGCTGAACCGGCGCGCCTTCATGCTGGAATACGAGCGCGAGCTGTCGCGGTGCGCGCGCGAAAAAACCGGACTCGCGTTGGCGATATTCGATCTCGATCATTTCAAGGACGTGAACGACACCCACGGCCACTTGGTGGGCGACGAGGTTTTGCGCCGGGTGGCCGATGTGCTGCGAGCGAGCCTGCGCGGGCACGACGTACTCGGACGCTATGGTGGCGAGGAATTCGTGTTGCTGATGCCGGGCGCCGATGCCGCGGCCGCCCAGGCGGGCACGGAACGCGTGCGCCTCGCGGTGGGCGAACGGCCGATCGAGGTGGGAAGGCTTTCGATCCCGGTCATGCTCAGCGCGGGTGTTGCGGTCTTCGGTATCGACGGATCAGATCAGGAAACGCTGTTGCGCAGCGCTGATGCGGCGCTGTACCGAGCCAAGCGGGGTGGCAGGAACCGTGTGGTCGCGGCGCACACGGCGCCGGCAGGGTCGCCCGGATCACGGTAGCATTGCCGCTAGGCAAACGCGGGACAAGGGGAAAACGCATGTCAGAAATAAGCGGTGGTGAATTCATCGCCAGAATGCTGCAGGCCGAAGGCGTGGAGAAGGTATTCGGCATCATAGACGGCACTTACTTCGGCTTTTATGCCAGCCTGCGTGCACACGGCATCGAGCTGGTCACGCCGCGGCACGAGACCAGCGCGGTGCACATGGCCGGCGCATACGCGCGACTCACCGGCAAGCTCGGCGTATGCATGGCCTCGAACGGGCCCGGCGTGGCCAACGCGCTGCCCGGCATCGCGGTGGAGCAGGCCGAGGGAAACCGCGTGCTCGTGGTCACCGCCTGTCGCCGCCCCGGCATTTCCTATCCCGATCGCGGCGGCAGCTATCAGTGCTTCGACCAGTCCGGCGTGATCGGCAAGATGGCGAAATGGAGCTGCGTCATCTCCTCGTTCGAGCGCATTCCAGAGCTGGTGCGCATGGCGTTGAGGAAGTCCTGGGAAGGGCGCCCGGGCGTGGTGCACATCGACGTGCCAGAGAACATCATGAACACCAAGGTCAAGGCGGAGCCCGCGTTCTGGGCCCCCCATCAGTACCGCAGCACGACGCCCGTCGTGCCTTCTCCCGAGCGCGTCGACAGGGCGGCAGACATGCTGATCGCGGCCGAACAGCCTTTGATCCACGCGGGCAGCGGCATCATCCACGCAGCGGCGTATGCAGAACTGCGCCAGGTCGCGGAACTTCTCTGCGCGCCGGTGACGACGAGCTGGTCGGCGCGCGGCGTGCTGCCCGAAACCTCCGAATTGTCGCTGCCGATGATCCACGTCAAGCTGAATCATGCGGCGCGCAACGATGCCGATCTGGTGCTGGCCGTGGGCACGCGCTTTGGCGAGACGGACTGGTGGGGCAAAGCGCCCTATTGGCGCCATCCCTCGAAGCAGAAAATGATTCAGGTTGACGCGGACGGCGAGATGCTCGGCATGAACAAGCCGGCCGACCTCGCCATACTCGGCGACGCCAAACTGTTCCTCGCCGCCCTTGCCGGCGCGCTGGAGGCGAGGAAGGCGGAAATCCGCATCGACGCGCGGCGGAAAAATATCGCGCGCTACAACGAGACCAAGCAGAGCGATCGCAAAACCTGGAACCGGGCGCTTGCGGATCAATCGGCGCCGATGAATCCGGCGCATGTGGCGAGCGCGTGCCGTGAGTTCTTTCCCGACGACGCCATCCTCGTGGCCGACGGCGGCAATACCACCATCTGGGCGAGTTTCTATCACCAGGTGCGTGTGCCGAACACGCTTTTGTCGACGTTCAAGTTCGGCATGCTGGGAGCGGGTGTGGCGCAGGCGCTCGGCGCAGCCGTCGCGCTGCCCGGGCGGCAAGTGGTGTGCATCATCGGCGACGGTGCAATGGGCTTTCATCCGCAGGAGATCGAAACCGCCGTGAGAAACAAGCTCGCGGTCATCTACCTGGTGCTGTGCGACAAGGCCTGGGGCATGGTCAAAATAAACCAGTCGTTCACCCTGCGCCCGGTAAAGACGATGCTGAAAAAGCATCTCGATCCCGACGAGAACATCGGCACGGAACTGGGCGAAATCGAATTCGACAAACTGGCGATCTCCATGGGAGCGCACGGCGAACGCGTGTCCGACCCGAGGGAACTCAAGCCGGCGCTGGAGCGCTGCCGCGCCAGCGGCCGCTGCGCGGTGATCCACGTCGACGTGGATCCGGTGAAACACATGTGGGCGCCGGGTCTGGTCCACTTCAAGGACATGCATCAGGAGCCGCGAGGCAGATAGTGTCCCGAATTGCTAATTCGCTGAAGAAAAGACGCCGAGAATCGACGCCATACGGCGTTGCAAATGCTCGCAAGGTGTCCAACCTTGCTGCGCTTTGCGCCTTGTCTGGCGCCGATTTCGCCGCTTTTCTGT
>JACZJT010000037.1 GCA_014860445.1 Burkholderiales bacterium | reverse complement strand
GTGGTGACGCTGATTGCGCCGATCGCGATGGAGCAGGGCTTGCGCTTTGCGATCCGCGAGGGCGGGCGCACGGTGGGTGCGGGCGTCGTCGCCAAGGTGATGGAGTAAGGACTAGAGACTGGAGGTCAGAGACTGGCGCAGAGGGTGGCAGGACCAGCCCTTTTGATCCGGCCCCGGGCTTCTCAAAGGAAAATTATGCAAAGCACTAAAATCAGAATTCGTCTCAAAGCCTTCGACTACCGGCTGATCGATCAGTCGGCACTCGAGATCGTTGACACCGCCAAGCGCACGGGCGCAGTGGTCAAGGGCCCGGTGCCCCTGCCGACGCGCATCGAACGCTTCGATGTGCTGCGCTCCCCGCATGTGAACAAGACCTCGCGCGATCAATTCGAAATTCGCACGCACCTGCGGCTGATGGACATTATCGATCCCACGGACAAGACCGTGGACGCACTGATGAAGCTGGACCTGCCGGCAGGCGTGGATGTGGAGATCAAGCTGTAGAAGTCGTTTCGTAAGGCGCGCACCGAAGGCGAAACTCCGGGCGCGAATGGATATTTGCCGGCCAATTGTAGTCGGCGCCTTTTGACAAAGGGAAAGAAGATGAGCTTAGGATTAGTCGGTCGCAAGGTCGGCATGACCCGCGTTTTCACGGACGAAGGCGACTCCGTTCCGGTGACCGTGGTGGACGTGTCCGACAATCGCGTGACGCAGATAAAAACCGCCCAGACCGACGGCTACGCAGCCGTCCAGGTTACCTTCGGAAAGCGCCGCCCCTCACGAGTGAATAAATCGGCTGCCGGCCATTTTGCCAAAGCGGCTGTCGAAGCCGGGCACACGCTGAAGGAATTCCGGGTCACCGAAGAGCAGCTTGCCAGCCTCAAGGTCGGTGGCAAGGTGGGCGTGGATATGTTCCAGGTGGGCCAGATGGTGGACGTGACCGGAACCTCGCAAGGCAAGGGTTTCTCCGGCGCCATCAAGCGCCACCATTTCTCCTCCCAACGGGCGAGTCACGGCAATTCCCGGTCGCATAACGCCCCGGGTTCAACCGGGATGGCGCAGGATCCCGGGCGAGTCTTTCCGGGCAAACGCATGGCCGGCCAGCTTGGCAACGTCAAGCGCACCACCCAGAGCCTGGAGATCGTGCGTATCGATGCCGAACGCCAACTGCTGCTGATCAAGGGCTCGGTCCCGGGCAGCAAGGGCGGTGATTTGCTGGTGCATCCCGCTACCAAGGGAAGCGCAAAGAAGGTCGCCGCAGAGCCGGCCAAGGGAGGTAAGAAATAATGGATTTGAAATTGATTGACGCCAAAGGCCAGGCCGAATCGACCGTGGCCGCATCGGACGCGCTATTCGCGCGCGACTACAATGAGCCGCTGATCCATCAGGTCGTGATCGCGTATCAGGCGAACGCACGCCAGGGCACGCGCGCGCAAAAAGGGCGTGCCCAGATCGCCAAATCCACACGCAAGCCGTGGCGCCAGAAGGGAACCGGCCGCGCGCGCGCCGGTATGGCCTCCAGCCCGCTGTGGCGCGGAGGCGGCAGAATCTTCCCGTCCAGCCCGGATGAGAACTTCACGCAGAAGCTGAACAAGAAGATGTACCGTGCAGGCCTCGCGTCGATTTTGTCGCAGCTCGCTCGCGAAGACCGGCTAAAGGTCGTTGAGAGCTTTGTCATGGAAGCGCCCAAGACCAAGCTGTTTCTGCAGAAAGTAAAGGACATGGGCGTTTCCGATTCGCTGTTGCTCATCACCGATGAGCTTGACGACAACTTGCTGCTGGCTTCCAGAAATCTGCCCAATGTACTGGTGCTGGAAGTGGCCGAAGCCGATCCCGTGTCGCTGATTCGTTACCAGAATGTGATACTGACCCGCAAGGCGGTCGGCAAATTCGAGGAGATGCTGGGATGAGCACGACATCGACAAGCAAGACCCCGGCAAAGGCTGCGGCAATAAATCCGCAGCGGCTCATGCAAGTGCTGCTGGCTCCGCAGGTGTCCGAGAAAAGCACATTCGTTGCCGAGAAGAACGAGCAGGTGGTATTTCGTGTCGTCGGAAATGCGACGAAGCCTGAGATCAAGGCGGCGGTCGAACTGCTGTTCAAGGTCGAAGTCGAAAGCGTCCAGGTCGCCAACGTCAAGGGGAAGGAAAAGCGCTTTGGCAAGCTGACCGGCAGGCGCAAGGACTGGAAGAAGGCCTATGTGTGCCTGAAGCCCGGCCAGGAAATCAACTTTCACGCGGCGGAGTAGATCATGGCACTCGTAAAGGTAAAACCCACTTCACCCGGCCGCCGTTCGCTGGTCAAAGTCGTCAATCCGGATCTGCACAAGGGCAAGCCCCATGCACCCTTGCTCGAGCCGCAGTCGAAGCGCGCCGGTCGCAACAACAGCGGCCATATCACCATGCGCCACCACGGCGGCGGCCACAAGCAGCACTATCGTATCGTCGATTTCAAGCGCGCCAAAGACGGCGTCACGGCCAAGGTCGAGCGACTGGAATATGATCCCAACCGCAGCGCCAACCTGGCCCTGCTGTGCTATACGGATGGTGAGCGCCGCTACATCATTGCGCCCAAGGGCGTGGCAGTCGGCACCCAACTCGTGTCCGGAGCGGAAGCGCCGATCAAGCCGGGCAATGCCCTGCCGCTGCGCAATATTCCGGTCGGCACAACCGTGCATTGCGTCGAGATGATGCCGGGCAAGGGAGCGCAGATTGCGCGAGCCGCCGGCACTTCGGTACAGCTTCTCGCGCGCGAAGGCAGCTACGCCCAGTTGCGCCTGCGTTCGGGCGAAGTGCGCAAAGTGCACATCGAGTGTCGTGCGACCATCGGTGAAGTCGGCAATGAAGAACACTCGCTCGAATCGGTGGGCAAGGCCGGCCGCATGCGCTGGCGCGGCGTGCGCCCGACCGTGCGCGGTGTGGCCATGAATCCGGTCGATCACCCGCATGGCGGCGGCGAAGGCAAGACTGCAGCCGGGCGCCATCCGGTCAGCCCCTGGGGCACGCTTACCAAGGGTTACCGCACGCGCAAGAATAAACGCACCAACGGCATGATCATTAATCGCCGTAACAAGAAATAGAGGATAGGACATGGGACGTTCAGTCAAGAAAGGCCCGTTCGTTGACCACCATCTGGTGGGCAAAGTCGACAAGGTGCGCGGCAGCGGCGACAAGCGCCCGATCAAGACCTGGTCGCGTCGCTCGACCATCCTGCCGGATTTTGTCGGCCTGACCATTGCCGTGCACAACGGCAAACAACATATCCCGGTCTATATTTCCGAGAACATGGTCGGGCACAAACTGGGTGAGTTCGCGCTCACCCGCACATTCAAGAGCCATTCGGCCGATAGAAAAGTCGCAGCGCCCGGCGGTGGGACTCCCACTGCGGCGAAGAAATAGGAGTGACAGCCATGCAAACCAGAGCAACTTTGCGCGGTGTCCGCCTGTCGGCGCAGAAAGGCCGGCTCGTAGCCGACCAGATCCGCGGCCTGGCGGTGGACAAGGCGCTGAACGTACTTGCGTTCAGCCCGAAAAAAGGCGCCAAGATCATCAAGAAGGTGCTGGAATCGGCCATCGCGAACGCCGAACACAACGACGGCGCCGATATCGACGAGCTGAAGGTGCAGACCATCCACGTTGAGCAGGGCTCCATGCTCAAGCGCTTTCATGCCCGCGCCAAAGGCCGCGGAAATCGCGTGGTCAAGCACTCCTGCCATATATTCATTACGGTTGGCGACGAAATCAAAGCAAAACGCAGCGCGGCCAAACCCGCACCCAAAGCACGCGCGGCGGCCGCCGCGGCCAAAAACTAAGGGACAGTCATGGGACAGAAAATCCACCCGATCGGGTTCCGCCTCGCAGTCAACAAGAACTGGGGATCGCGCTGGTATGCCAACAGCAAGAACTTCGGCGGTATGCTCAACGAAGACCTCAAGGTGCGTGAATACCTGAAGAAAAAACTTGCACACGCCTCCGTGGGTCGCGTGATGATAGAGCGACCGGCAAAGGACGCGCGCATCACCATACACAGCGCCCGTCCCGGTGTGGTCATCGGCAAGAAAGGCGAAGATATCGAGGTGCTGAAGGCCGAACTGCGCAAAATGCTCGGTGTGCAGATGGTGCACGTCAACATCGAGGAAATCCGGAAGCCCGAGATCGACGCACAGCTCATAGCCGATTCGATCGCGCAGCAGCTGGAGAAGCGCATCATGTTCCGGCGTGCGATGAAACGCGCGATGCAGAACGCAATGCGCCTGGGTGCGCAGGGCATCAAGATCGCGAGTTCGGGCAGGCTGAACGGCATCGAGATCGCGCGCAACGAGTGGTACCGCGAGGGTCGCGTACCCCTGCATACACTGCGCGCCGACATTGACTACGGTTTTGGCGAGGCCAAGACCACCTACGGCATCATCGGTATCAAAGTGTGGGTGTACAAGGGTGAAACCGTTGGCAAGAACGAGCAGCCGATTGCCGTACCCGGCTCCGCGCCCGAAGAAGTGCCGTCGCCGAGGAAAGCGAGAAAAGCGCCGGCGCCCGCCCCGAGAGCCGACGCAGCGACCGCAAAACCGGACGGCGAGGCCAAGCCGAAGACGACTACGCGGGCACGCAAGAAGCCCGCAGCCAAGGCGGCCGCCCAAGACGGTGAATCGCCCAAGACCGAAGCCAAGGCCGAAGGATCCGCAGGCGAACCCGCCAAACCCGCAGCCAAAACCAAGACGGTTCGGCGCGTGACGAAGAAGACAGGAGCGTAAGATGCTTCAACCAGCGAGAACAAAATACCGCAAACAGCAAAAAGGCCGCAACAAAGGCATTGCTACGCGCGGCAACAAGGTATCTTTCGGCGAGTACGGCCTCAAGGCCATCGGCCGGGGCCGGCTGACGGCGCGGCAAATCGAGGCCGCGCGTCGCGCCATGACCCGCCACATCAAGCGTGGCGGCCGCATCTGGATCCGGATTTTTCCGGACAAGCCGATTTCGCACAAACCGGCTGAAGTACGCATGGGCAACGGCAAGGGCAATCCGGAGTATTTCGTTGCCGAGATCGTTCCTGGAAAAGTGCTGTATGAAATGGACGGCGTGGACGAGGTTCTGGCACGGCAGGCTTTTCGCCTTGCTGCCGCCAAGCTGCCTATCGCCACCGCCTTTGTCCACCGTTTAGTGGGGTAGACTGATGAAACCGAGTGAACTGCGCGCCAAGGACATGGCGCAACTGAACCAGGAGCTGACAGACCTGCTGAAGGCGCAATTCAGCCTTCGCATGCAGATCGCAACCCAGCAACTGACCAACAACAGCCAGTTGAAGAAGACCCGGCGCGATATCGCGCGGGTGCGTACCATCATGGCACAGAAGGCGGCGAGCAAATGAGCGATACCCAGACAGTCAAGGCAGCCAAGGTCGTGCGCGCCCTCACCGGCCGCGTCGTCAGTGACAAAATGAACAAGACCGTAACGGTGCTGATCGAACGCCGCGTGCGCCATCCCCTGGTCGGCAAGATCGTGACCCGGTCGAGAAAGTATCATGCGCACTCGGAAAACAACGAGTACAAGGTAGGCGACCTCGTGATGATCGAAGAGACGAGGCCGATATCGAAGTCCAAGGCGTGGAAGGTTACCAAGCTGGTCGAGAAGGCCAAGGGCATCTAAAAACCGCATAAAAATCTTGCTCCGATAGCCGGGACCGGATATAATCTTTCGTTCTTCGTATCAGCGCTTCGCCATTGGCTGAAGCGTTCAACCCAAACGGGTTCCAAGACTGACCGCAACGCGTCATGCGCACTCAAGGGTGCGGAAACGGGCGGTTCAAGTTGGAAAGGAAACAAATCATGATTCAGATGCAAAGTGTATTGGATGTTGCCGACAATACCGGCGCACGCGCGGTGATGTGCATCAAGGTATTGGGCGGCTCTAAGCGGCGCTATGCGGGCATCGGCGACGTGATCAAGGTCAGCATCAAGGATTGCGCTCCCCGCGGCCGGGTGAAAAAGGGCGAGATCTACAGTGCCGTAGTGGTGCGCACCGCCAAGGGCGTTCGGCGCTCCGACGGGTCGCTGATCAAGTTCGACACCAATGCCGCGGTGCTGCTGAACGCCAAACTGGAGCCGATCGGCACGCGCATATTCGGGCCGGTGACGCGCGAATTGCGCAACGAACGCTTCATGAAGATCGTCTCACTCGCACCCGAAGTATTGTAAGAGGCAGGGCGGCGCAGCAAGGGGCACTGGCTCCGAGCAACGTCTCCATTCAGGAACATAGGAATCGAAGGCCATGCAAAAGATTCGCAAAGGTGATGACGTAATTGTCACCACCGGCAAGGACAAGGGCAAGCGCGGCACCGTGCTGCGCCGCGTCGATGACAGACACCTGTTGGTCGAGGGCATCAACCGGGCGAAGAAGCACCAAAAACCGAACCCGATGAAGAATCAGACGGGCGGCATCGTCGACATGGACATGCCGATCGATATTTCCAACGTTGCGCTGTTCAACCCGCAGACACAGAAAGGCGACCGCGTCGGCTTCAAGACGCTGGAGGACGGACGCAAGGTGCGTATATTCAAGTCCAACGGCGAAGTCGTGGACGCCTGAGAGAGAAAACGCTATGGCACGCCTGTACAGCTATTACAAAGAGACGGTGGTACCCGATCTGGTAAAGAAATTCGGGTACAAAACGACAATGCAGGTCCCTCGCATTGAAAAGATCACGCTCAATATGGGCGTGGGCGAGGCAGTCAACGACAAGAAGATCATGGATAACGCCGTTGGCGACATGACCAAGATCGCCGGTCAAAAGCCGGTGGTTACCTTGTCGAAGAAGCCGATCGCCGGTTTCAAAATCCGGAAGGACCTTCCGATCGGATGCATGGTGACCCTGCGCGGTGTGCGCATGTACGAGTTTCTCGACCGCCTGGTCAGCATTGCGATACCGCGGATTCGCGATTTTCGCGGTCTGTCGCAGCGCGCCTTCGACGGCCGCGGCAACTACAACCTCGGCGTAAAGGAGCAGATCATTTTTCCGGAAGTCGAGTACGACAAGATCGATGCCCTGCGTGGCATGAACATCAGCATTACCACCACTGCGAAGACCGACGATGAAGCAAAAGCGCTGCTCGCCGCCTTCAAATTTCCGTTCAAGACCTGAAGGATTGCGCCATGGCAAAAACCGCAGTCATCAACCGCAACGAAAAGCGCCGCAAGACCGTGAAGAAATTCGAGGTCAAACGCGCGGCGCTGCTCGCCATCATCAACGACTTCAAGCAGCCCGAAGACGAACGCATGGCGGCGCGCATGCAACTGCAGAAGCTGCCGCGCAACGCGAGCCCCAGCCGGGTTCGCAACCGCTGCAAACTGACCGGCCGGCCGCGCGGGGTTTACCGCAAGTTCGGCCTGGGACGCAACAAGCTGCGCGAAATCGCCATGCGCGGCGAGGTCCCCGGCATGACCAAAGCCAGCTGGTGAGAGGAGACATAGAATGAGCATGAGTGATCCGATCGCCGATATGCTGACCCGCATCCGCAATGCGCAACTTGCGGAAAAGCTGTCGGTGGCGATGCCCTCGTCGCGCGTCAAGGCGTCCATCGCCCAGGTGCTGAAAGACGAAGGCTACATTGAAGAATTCAAGGTCCGCGACGAGGACGGCAAACCTACCCTCGAAATCGCATTGAAGTACTACGCGGGCGCGCCGGTGATCGAAAAGATCGAGCGTGTCAGCCGCCCCGGGCTGCGCATTTACAAAGGCCGCGACGATATTCCCAAGATCATGAACGGCCTTGGCATCGCGATCGTCTCCACCTCGCGGGGTGTGATGACGGACAGAAAGGCACGCGCCACCGGGATCGGCGGCGAAGTGCTGTGCATCGTGGCTTAAGGGGGCAAGAACATGTCACGAATCGGAAAATACCCCATTGCCGTGCCCAAGGGCGTCGAAGTCACCCTGTCGGCTGAGCAAGTCGCGGTGAAAGGACCATTGGGGATCTTGACGCAGCGTTTGAACGGCGACGTCAAGATCGAGCGCGATGGCGACAATTTGCTGTGCGTGGTCAACAACGACTCGATACGGGCCAACGCGATGTCCGGCACCGTTCGGGCTCTTGTGGCCAACATGGTCGAGGGCGTAACCAAGGGTTTCGAACGGAAACTGACCCTCGTCGGTGTCGGTTATCGCGCGCAGGCGCAGGGCGACAAGCTCAATCTTGCGCTCGGCTTTTCGCATCCGGTGGTGCATCAGATGCCCAAGGGCGTAAAAGTCGAGACCCCGAGCCAGACCGAGATCATTCTGCGCGGCAACGACAAACAGCAGGTCGGCCAGGTGGCCGCCGAGGTGCGCGCTTATCGCAGTCCGGAACCGTACAAAGGCAAGGGCGTGCGCTACACCGGCGAGAAAGTGGTCTTGAAAGAGACCAAGAAGAAGTAAGCGGAGCTAAAAGCCATGATAGATAAAAAGCAGGCGCGACTGCGCCGAGCACGTAGATCCCGCGCCAAGATCGCGGAACTCAAGGCCGTGCGCCTCGCGGTGCATCGCACCAACAGCCACATCTACGCCCAGGTGATTTCCGCATGCGGCACCAAGGTATTGACGGCTGCCTCCACGCTGGAGAAGGAAGTGCGCGCGACCGTAGCGAACGGCGGCAACGTAAAGGCGGCCGAGGCCGTGGGCAAGCGCATCGCTGCCAAGGCGAAGGAACTCGGCATCGAAAAAGTGGCATTTGACCGCGGCGGCCTGCAGTACCACGGCCGCGTCAAGGCGCTCGCAGAAGCTGCGCGCGAGGGCGGCCTGAAGTTTTAATCGGGGACGGATATGGCAAAGATGCAGGGCAGGATGCAGGGCAAGATGGGCCAGGATGACCGCGGCGACGGCATGCGCGAAAAAATGGTTGCGATCAACCGCGTCACCAAGGTGGTGAAGGGCGGCCGGATCCTCAGCTTTGCCGCGCTCACGGTGGTCGGCGACGGCGACGGCGGCGTAGGCATGGGCAAGGGCAAGTCGCGCGAAGTTCCCGTGGCGGTGCAGAAGGCAATGGAAGAGGCGCGGAAGAAGATGTTTCGCGTCAGCCTGAAGAACGGCACGCTGCATCACGCGGTGATGGGGCGCCATGGCGCGGCCAAGGTCTACATGCAACCGGCGTCCGAAGGTACCGGAATCATTGCCGGCGGTGCCATGCGCGCGGTGTTCGAGGTAATGGGCATCACCAACGTACTTGCCAAGTGCATCGGTTCGGGCAGCCCCTACAACGTGGTGCGCGCCACCCTGCAGGGTTTGAAGTCCATGAACACGCCGTCCGAAATCGCCGCCAAACGCGGCAAATCGGTCGAAGAAATCACCGGTTGAGGGCAATCATGGCGGACAAGAAACTCAAAGTTACTTTGGTGAAGAGCGTGATCGGCTGCAAGGCGGCACATCGTGCGACGGTGCGCGGGCTGGGCTTGAAGCGCATCAACCACACCGTGGAGTTGCAGGACACGCCTGCCATCCGCGGCATGATCAACAAGGTGTACTACCTGGTGAAGTGCGAGGCATAAATGCAGCTCAATACAATCAAGCCTGCGGCAGGCTCCAAGAAAGCGCGGCGCCGCGTCGGACGCGGCATCGGCTCAGGCCTGGGAAAGACTGCGGGACGGGGCCACAAGGGCCAGTCGTCGCGTTCCGGCGGCTTCCATAAAGTCGGTTTCGAGGGCGGACAAATGCCGCTGCAGCGGCGACTGCCCAAACGCGGCTTCAATTCGCTATCTCGCGGGCTGACCGCCGAGGTGCGCTTGTCCGATCTGCAGAAGCTGACGCTTGCAGACATTGATCTGAAAGCGCTAAAGGATGCCGGCGTGGTTCCGGCCGCGACCGAAATGGTCAAAGTCATTCTCTCCGGCAAACTCGAGCGCAAGGTGAGCTTGAGCGGGTTGCGCGTGACCAAAGGCGCCAGGGTGGCGATCGAAGCAGCCGGTGGCAGCATCGCCGCGCTGGAAGTGAAAGCACCGGTGGGTAAGGGCAAGAAGGCCAAGGCAAGGCTCGAAGCCATTGCGAAGGCGAAAGCACGGGCCGAGGCGCCGAAGGCTGTAAAGGCTGCGCCGGCGGACAAGGCGAAGGCCAAGCCGAAAGCGCCGAAGGCCGCCAAGGGCGCGGGCGAGCCTGCCGCCAAAGACAAGGCAAAATCCAAGGGAAAGGGCGAGAAGGCTTAATTGCCGCTCAGCTAGATGGCTACTCCAGCTCAAAACATCGGCAAATCCGGCAAGTTCGGCGACCTGAAAAAGCGTCTGCTGTTCCTGCTTGGCGCTTTGGTCGTGTTCCGCACCGGTGCGCATATTCCGGTGCCTGGAATCGATCCGAACGTGCTTGCCGATCTGTTCAAGTCGCAGCAAGGCGGGATCTTGGGCATGTTCAACATGTTCTCCGGTGGAGCCTTGTCGCGCTTCACCATCTTCGCCCTGGGCATCATGCCCTACATTTCGTCCTCGATCATCATGCAGCTGATGACGACCGTGTCGCCGCACCTCGAGCAGCTGAAGAAAGAGGGCCAGTCCGGACAGCGCAAGATCACCCAGTACACGCGCTATGGGACGGTGCTCCTGGCCCTGTTTCAGGCGACCGGCATTTCGATCGCATTGGAATCACAGCCCGGTCTGGTGCTTGAGCCGGGTCTCATGTTCCGGTTCGTCACCGTGAGCACGCTGGTGACCGGCACCATGTTCCTGATGTGGCTGGGCGAACAGATCACCGAGCGCGGTCTCGGCAACGGCATTTCCATCATCATTTTCGCCGGCATTGCCGCGGGCTTGCCCAACGCCGTCGGCGGCACGCTGGAACTGGTGCGCACCGGCGCGATGCATCCGCTCACAGCGCTGTTGATCGCGACGGCCGTGGTGCTGGTGACCTGGGCGGTGTGTTTCGTGGAACGCGGCCAGCGCAAGATCCTGGTGAACTATGCCAAGCGCCAGGTGGGCAACAAGGTCTATGGCGGCCAGGCCTCGCACTTGCCGTTCAAACTGAATATGGCAGGCGTCATCCCGCCGATTTTTGCCTCGAGCATCATCCTGTTCCCGGCGACGCTGGCCGGCTGGTTCGGACAGACCGAAGGAATGAACTGGTTGCGCGATATCTCCGGCACGCTGTCACCGGGCCAGCCGATATACGTGATGCTGTACGCAAGCGCGATTATTTTCTTCTGCTTTTTTTACACCGCCTTGCAGTACAACCCGAAGGACACCGCCGACAACCTGAAGAAAAGTGGCGCATTCGTGCCCGGCATCCGGCCTGGCGATCAGACCGCGCGCTATCTTGAGAAGATTCTGACGCGCCTCACCATGGCCGGTGCGATTTATGTGACCCTGGTTTGCCTGCTGCCCGAATTCATGATTTTGAAATGGAACGTGCCTTTTTACTTCGGCGGAACTTCGCTGCTGATTATCGTGGTGGTGACCATGGACTTTATGTCCCAGGTCCAGGCATACATCATGTCGCACCAGTATGAAAGCTTGTTGAAGAAAGCGAACTTCAAGGGCGCGGGCTTTCCCACACGCTGATGGCGAAAGAAGACGTTATCGAGATGCAGGGGGAGATCGTGGAAAACCTCCCGAACGCGACCTTCAGGGTGAAGTTGGAAAACGGCCACATAGTGTTGGGCCACATCTCAGGCAAGATGCGCATGCATTACATACGCATCCTGCCCGGTGACAAGGTGACGGTGGAGTTGACGCCGTATGATTTATCCAGGGCGCGGATCGTTTTCCGCGCAAAGTAGTCCGGATACGGGCGTAACAGCCCGTCTCAGGGTGGAGCAGGAGAGCACGATGAAAGTACAGGCATCAGTAAAAAAGATGTGCCGCAACTGCAAAGTGATACGCAGGAAGAGGGTCGTGCGCGTGATTTGCACCAACCCGCGGCATAAACAGCGTCAAGGTTAATTGACTGGTAGAGAGCATGATATCAAGCTATAATTATCGGTTTCGCATTCTTGGAGTGAGCTAATGGCCCGTATTGCAGGTGTCAACATTCCAAACCACCAACACGCCGCTATCGCGTTGACCGCGATATTCGGAATCGGGCGGGCGCGGGCGCAGGCGATTTGCGTCGCCGCGAAGGTCGTAACATCGGCCAAGATCAAGGACCTGTCGGATTCCGACGTGGAGCGCTTGCGTGAAGAGGTGGCCAAATTTACGGTCGAAGGCGACCTGCGGCGCGAAGTGTCGATGTCGGTCAAGCGCCTGATGGACCTGGGTTGCTATCGCGGTTCGCGCCATCGCAAAGGCTTGCCCGTGCGCGGGCAGCGTACGCGCACAAACGCGCGCACGCGAAAAGGTCCGCGTAAGGCAGCGATCAAAATGAAATCCGCGGCGACCAAGACCTAAGCCCCGGATCAACGGATACCTAGAGGAAAGCATAAATGGCCAAACCCCCGAGCGCCAGCGCCACTGCGGCACGCGCGCGCAAGAAGGTGAAGAAGAACGTTGCCGAAGGCATTGCGCACATTCATGCGTCGTTCAACAACACCATCATCACCATCACCGACCGCCAGGGCAATGCGCTCTCCTGGGCGACTTCCGGTGCGGCCGGCTTCAAGGGTTCGCGCAAATCCACGCCGTTCGCGGCGCAGATCGCCGCCGAGCAGGCGGGCAAGGCCGCGCAGGAGTGCGGTGTGAAGAACGTGGAAGTTCGCATCAAAGGCCCGGGGCCCGGCCGGGAGTCGGCCGTGCGCGCGCTGAACGCGATCGGATTGAAAATCACCAGCATCAGCGACGTGACGCCGGTGCCGCACAACGGCTGCCGCCCGCCCAAGCGTCGGCGCATCTAAGGAGACTGGAACGTGGCCCGCAACCTAGACCCAAAATGCCGCCAGTGCCGCCGTGAAGGCGAAAAGCTGTTCCTCAAAGGCGAAAAATGCTTCACCGACAAGTGTGCCGTAGAGCGGCGCGCCTATGCACCTGGCCAGCACGGCCAGAAAAGCGGCCAGCGCCTGTCTGACTACGGCAAGCAGCTGCGCGAGAAGCAGAAGATCCGCCGCATCTACGGTGTTCTGGAGCGCCAGTTCCGTGGTGTCTACGCCCTGGCTGCGCGCCGCAAGGGCATCACCGGCGAGACCCTGCTGCAATTGCTCGAGTCGCGCCTGGATACGGTGGTCTTCCGCATGGGCTTCGGTGCTTCGCGCAACGAGGCGCGCCAGGTCGTGCGCCATAACGGCATCATGGTAAATGGCAGACGCGTCAACATCCCGTCCTACCATGTGCGCACCGGCGACACCATCGAGGTCGCCGAAAAGGCAAAGGCCCAACTGCGCATCAAAGGCGCATCCACGGCAGCGGCTTCGCGGGGCATACCCGAGTGGCTGGAAGTCGATACGGCCGCGTTGAAGGGATTGTTCAAAGCCAACCCGCAGCGCAGCGAGCTGCCCTCGACCATCAATGAAAGCCTGGTAGTCGAGCTGTATTCCAAGTAATCGTAAAAGTTTCCCAGAGGAACCTCCATGCAAAGCAGTGGATTTCTGAAACCGCGCATCATAGACGTGCAGAGCATCGCTCCGAATCATGCCAAAGTGGTGATGGAGCCGTTCGAGCGGGGCTACGGCCACACGCTGGGCAACGCGCTACGGCGCGTGCTCCTTTCCTCTATGCCTGGATTTGCGCCGACCGAGGTGCAGATCTCGGGCGTGTTGCACGAGTATTCGACCATCGACGGTGTGCAGGAGGACGTTGTCGACATCCTGCTCAACCTCAAGGGCGTGGTGCTGAAAATGCACAACCGCACCGAGGCCCTGCTGACGCTCAAGAAAAAAGGCGAAGGCGCGGTGACCGCGGCTGACATCGAGCCGTCACACGACGTCGAAATCATCAATCCCGAGCACGTCATCGCCCACCTCTCGCCCGGCGGCAAGCTGGAGATGCAGATCAAAGTCGAGCGCGGTCGCGGATACGAGCCCGGCAACCTGCGCATCGCGCCGGAAGAAACCAAGGGCATAGGCAAGATCATCCTCGACGCTTCGTTCTCGCCGGTGCGGCGGGTCAGCTACGCCGTAGAGTCGGCGCGGGTCGAGCAGCGCACCGACCTCGACAAGCTGATCATGGACATCGAGACCAACGGCGTGGTCGAGCCCGAGGAGGCAATCCGCTACGCGGCGCGCGTCCTGGTGGATCAGTTGTCGGTGTTCGCTGCGCTCGAGGGCACGCCGATCGCCAGCGAGCCGGTCAAGGCGCCACAGGTCGATCCGATCCTGCTGCGTCCGGTGGACGATCTGGAACTGACGGTGCGTTCGGCCAACTGCCTGAAGGCAGAGAACATCTATTACATCGGCGACCTGATCCAGCGCACCGAGACCGAGCTGCTGAAAACGCCGAACCTCGGGCGCAAATCGCTCAACGAAATCAAGGAAGTGCTCGCATCGCGCGGGTTGACCTTGGGGATGAAGCTTGAGAACTGGCCGCCCGCGGGCCTGGAAGTCGCCCGCGTCTGAGATTTGAGAGCGCGCTTCCCGGGATTTTTCGCCTTCGGGACGAAGGCAGAACAGAAGAGGCAAGAACATGCGTCACCGCTTAGGACTGAGAAAGCTCAATCGCACCAGCAGCCACCGTCTGGCCATGCTGCGCAACATGACCAATTCGCTGCTGAAGCACGAAGTCATCAAGACTACGCTGCCCAAGGCGAAGGAGCTGCGCCGAGTGGTCGAACCGATGATCACCCTGGGCAAGGTCGCCACCGTCGCCAATCGGCGTCTTGCATTCAACCGCTTGCGCGATCGCGACATGGTCACCAAGCTGTTCAATGAACTCGGCCCGCGTTACGCGAAAAGAAACGGCGGCTACCTGCGCATTCTCAAGTACGGCTTCCGTCAGGGCGACAACGCGCCGATGGCGCTGATCGAACTCATGGATCGGCCCGAGCCCGCGGAAGGCGTTGCGGTCGAAGACAAATCCTGAAGCGGTCTGTTAAGTAGAAAAAGCCGGCCCGCGGGCCGGCTTTTTTATTGGCCGTGGAAGGACGCTAGAATGCACCCATGGCTATCGTGCTGTTCACTGATTTTGGTTCCGCCGACATCTATGTCGGGCAGGTCAAGGCCGTGCTGCAGCGTCTTGCACCGGGCGTCCCGCTGATCGACCTGATGCACGATGCGCCGGCGTTCGACGTGCGTGCCAGCGCGCATCTGCTCGCTTCCCTGACGGGCCGTTTTTCAGAAGACAGCGTTTTTCTGGCGGTCGTCGATCCGGGGGTCGGCGGGGCGCGAAAAGCCGTCGCGATGCAAGCGGACGGCTGCTGGTACGTGGGGCCGGACAACGGTCTGCTATCGGTAGTCTGTGCGCGCGCCGTCCGGCGCGCGAGCAGGCGCATCCTCTGGCAGCCGGAGCAACTGTCGGCTTCGTTCCACGGACGCGACCTGTTTGCGCCCGTGGCCGCCACTCTGGCAGCGCGAGGCGGCTTGCCCGATACCTGGTTCGAAACGAGCGCCGGCCTCGAGGTCGATTTTGGCGGCGACGATCTACCCGAGGTCATCTACATCGATCACTACGGCAACGCCCATACCGGCCTGCGCGCGAAGGGGGTCGACCGCAGGACCTCGCTCATGCTGGGCTCGCATCGTCTCGCCTACGCACGCGTTTTTTTGGATGCGGCCGAAGGTGTGGCGTTCTGGTACGAGAACAGTCAGGGCCTGGTCGAAATTGCAGTCAACCGCGGCAGCGCGGCACGGTTGCTGGGATTAAATATCGGCGACAGGCTACGCTGGTCCTGATCTGCGCTGATGGCGATCAAGGTCAGCGCGCGCCTTTCTAGAGTACGAGTATTACCCGGAAATCATTGATGTTGGTCCGCGTCGGACCGGTGACGACCAGATCATTCAGCGCTTCAAAAAAGCTGTACGCGTCGTTGTTTTCCAGGAGTTTCTTGCCCGAAACGCCCGCCGTTGCCGCGCGTGCGATGGAATCCGGCGCGAGCACCGCGCCGGCGTTGTCCTCGGAGCCGTCGATGCCGTCGGTGTCGCAGGCAAGCGCATGGACGTCGGGCATGCCGTCCAGTTCCAGCGCGAGCGACAGCAGGAATTCCGCGCAGCGCCCGCCACGGCCGTTGCCGCGCACGGTGACCGTGCATTCGCCGCCGGAAATCAAAGCCAGCGGCGGTTTGAACGGTTCGCCGTGGTCGCGGATCTGGCGCACCAGCGCAGCGTAGACCTTGGCGACTTCGATCGCTTCCCCGGTGACGCTGTCGCCCAGCACCACCGGCATGATGCCCTTGCCGCGGAAATAGGCGGCGGCAGCCTGCAGTGACCTCTGTGCGGTGGCGATAACGCGGTTCTCGACCCGCTGGAACAGCTTGTCTCCGGGCTTTGGCGTCTCGGCGATTTCGCCCAGCACGCCGCGTCGCAGATGCGCTGCCACGGACTCCGGCGCCTTGACGCCGTAGCGCATGATGATGTCAACCGCGTCCTGATAGGTGCTCGGGTCCGGCGCGCAGGGGCCGGACCCGATATGGGTGGGGTCGTCGCCGGTCACGTCGGAAATGATCAGCGCCAGCACCGGGGCTTTGCACGCGGCGGCGAGGCGGCCGCCCTGGATGGCGGACAGGTGCTTGCGCACGGTGTTCATGTTCTGGATCGGCGCGCCGCAACGCAGCAGTTCTTTCGTCGTGGCCTTCAACTCTTCCATGCTGATGCCTTCGACCGGCAGGCTAAGGAGGCTGGAGCCGCCGCCCGAAATCAGCGCGAGCAGCAGGTCGTTTGCGCCAAGAGCCTTCGCTCGGCGCAGGATCTCCTGCGCCGCCTTTTCGCCGCTTTCGTCGGGGACCGGATGGCCTGCCTCGATGACATTGATCCGGTTCGTGAGCAGTCCATGCCGGTAGCGCGTGATCGCAAGCCCGGCCAGCGGGGAAGCGGACGGCCACTGCTGTTCGACGGCGAGCGCCATCGCGGCCGCGGCCTTGCCCGCACCGACCACCAGCGTCTTGCCCTGCGGCGGCTGCGGCAGGTGCGGCGGCAGTATCTTCATTGCATCGGCGGCGCCGACCGCGGCGTGAAAACTTTCCGTGAGCAGGGCGCGCGTATCCATTAGTGTCCCGAATCGTTAGTTCGTTGAAAAAATGCCTGGGGTGAAGACGATGGCTGAGACAGAAAAGCGGCGAAAACGGCGCCAGACAAGGCGCAAAGCGCAGCAAGGTTGGACACCTTGCGAGCATTTGCAACGCCGTATGGCGTCGTTTCTCGGCGTCTTTTCTTCGGCGAATTAGCGATTCGGGACACTAGCGACTCATCATGTCCATCGCACCCTTGAACAAAGCGCTGTCCGTGCGCGCAAGTTGTTCGAGCACCGTCAGGTGGTTGTATCCCGGCATCGGGATGTCGCCGGCAAAGGCGTAACGCCAGGTCCTCGCAAGGAGCGCGTTCTGGCGCTTGAACTCCTCGCTTTCCTCGCCCCCGACCGCTGTGTACAGCGGCGCCGTGGTGGCGGGCGGAATGTTCACGGGGCTCAGCCTGCGCGCCATCGCCTGATCCAGTCCCAGGTCCTGGTTTACAAAGGGCGCATGCACCAGGGGCTCCAGGTCGTAGATGCCGCTGATCGTGAGGCCGCCTTTCACAAGGTTATAGGGAAGTTCCGGCATGTAGACGTTCCAGCGCGCCGCGAGCATCATTGCCGTGAGGTGGCCGCCGGCCGAGTGTCCTGCCACATACAGCCTGCCGGGATTGACGCCGTAGCGTGCGCCGTAGTACCACAGCCATGCGATCGCGAGCAGGTTTTGCTTCACGATATCCTCGATGCCGATTTCGGGGCACAGTCCGTAGTTGGGAATCGCGACGGTCACGCCCTGGCGTACGAAGGCCGGGGCAAGATAGGAAAAGTCGCTCTTGTCGCGCGACCTCCAGTATCCGCCGTGGATGAAGACCAGCAGCGCCTCGCTTTTTCCGTCAGCGGGGAAGATATCGAGTTTTTCCGCCGGGCTCGCGCCATAGGGAATATCGAGGCGGCACGCCAGGCTCTTGCGCGCCTCCGCCGAGCGTTTTCTGCCGCGTTCGAAAATCTGCTCATGATCGGGGATCATTGCGCGGGCGTTGTACTGCCTGTCGTGATACGCGCTAAGGGGGTCTGTCATGGTTTGCTCCGGAACAAGTGCTTCGGCCAGAATCCGGGTTCTCGGGCACCGAGGCCCCGGCGTGATTGTTTCTTTCAGATATCCAGACCTTTCGGCCGCAATTCCCTGAGTTGCTCCCACAATTCGACCGCCTGGCCTCTTGCCAGGTGGTTGCGCACATACGCGGCAACGCGTTCGTCTTCGATAAAACTCGCCGCGGACCGCCCGGACAGGATGTTGTCGGGCAACAGGGGTTTGGCAATCACAAAGCCCTGCACGTAGTCGACACCCACTTCCGCCAGCGCTTCGACGGTGGCCAGGTCCTCGGCCCATTCCGCCACGCTTTTCATGCCCAGATTGTGGGCAAGTTCGACGATTGCCTCGACGATCGCGAGGTTGGCGGGATGTGTGTTCACGCCCAGGACGAAGCTGCCGTCGATCTTGAGCGTATCGGCGCGTAGTTCCTTCAGATAGGAAAACGAGGTGTATCCGGCGCCGAAATCGTCCAGCGCGACCTTCGCGCCGAAGTCGCGCACCTTGTCGATGAAACGCCGCGTATTGGCCAGGTCGTGCAGCGCGACGCTTTCGGTAATCTCGATGCACACCTTGCTCACGGCCCGGCCGTGCTGCGCCAGCATGGAGAACGCGTCCTGAATGAAGCGCTCGTCGTTCAAGGACGCTCCGCTCAGGTTCAGGCATGCGAACCGCGTCCGGTCGAGTTCGTCGTAGTGCTGGTCGAGCCAATCCAGCGCATTGGACATGACCCATCGATCGATGACCGCGCTGCGCCCGTTGTTCTCTCCCGCGGAGATGATCTTTCCGGCGGAGGTGATCGTGCCGTCGGCCTGGCGCATCCGAAGCAGGATTTCAAAGTTCAACGATGCATAGGGTTCGCGCATCGACATGATGGGCTGCATCACCAGGAACAGCCCCTCGGGCACCAACCCTGTTCCCAGGCGCTCGATCAGCTGCAACTCCTCCTCGCGCTCCCTGAACACGGCCTCGTTCTTTTCATACACCACGAGATTGGCATGTAGCCCCTTCTTGGCCTCGCTGCAGGCGCGGTCCGCCGCCGACATTGCATCCTTCACGTTGGTGCCGGCTGCGACCTCGATCAATCCGATCGAGCCCCTGACCTGAAACGCCTTGTCGCCGATCTGATAGGGGCTGCTTCCGATCCAGTCGACGACGCCGCGGCAGATCGCGGTCGCAGTGCGGATCGGTGTGTTGCGAAACACAATGACGAATTCGTCGCCGCCGACCCGACCGATGTTGTGTCCCTCGGCCAGCAGTTCGCGCACGCGGCCGCACACCTGCTTCAGGACTTCGTCACCCGCGAGGTGGCCGAACAAGTCGTTGATCAGCTTAAAGCGGTCCAGGTCGAGGTAGGCGAGTGCAAGCGGCTGCCCTTGCCCGAGACCGCGCATGGCCTTGTCAAACGCCTCCTCGATTCCATGGCGGTTCATGACGCCGGTAAGCGGATCGTTCTCGGCCAGGAAGCGCAGCCTGGCGGTGGCCCTCGCGCGCTGGGTAATGTCCTGCAGCGATCCTTCGATCGTGTCCCCGGCCAATGTCGCCTTGACCAGGAATCGCCGGGACTTCGATTCGTCGGCGGAGGAGTCGCGTATTTCAAGCTCCTCGCCCGTCTTGCGCCTGAGCATGTCCTCCAGTTTGGTCCATGCGCCCGGCTCGAAGAGTTCCGCCCAGGTCTCTCGTGCGGCACCGGAGAGGTCCACGCCCAGCATCGCACGCAGCGCCGGGTTGCCGCGCAGGAGCGCACCACTGGTATCCAGGGTGAACAGCCCGATCGGGATCGCCCTGTAGGTACTGCGCAATTCGGTTTCCGCCCTAACCCGTCCAAGCCGTTCCTGCCGCATCTGCTCAGCGATCGCGAGTGCCGCCATCAGGCTGGAAGCGAGCGCCGCGGTTACACTATTTACTGTGCCGATCAGCACCTTTGTACCCATGGCGGCGGCGAGCACTTCATATAGGCCCGCAATCAACCCTATACCAAATGACGCGGCATACCAGATCGCAACTTTGGATCCGGTCAAAATGACTATTCGCGCGAGAAAGAATACCAGCACCAATGCTCCAAGCGCCGTGGTTATCCACATATATGGTAGGAACGTTGCAAACGGCAGGAATACGGCGAACAACAGCAGTGGCGGACATGACCATGCTGCCAAACGCAGCAGCGCCGAGTAGCCTACCTGCTTCAGATTTTCGTGGAAGAGCGCGACGAACAGGGTATAGGTCATGAGGTAGTAGGCAGCTATGCTCAGTTTCCTCGTGAGCAGGAGGAACTGGGGCGGTATGTCACGTTCCAGCCACTGCGTATCCCATCCCGCCGAGAGGGCGGCAAGGCGAAGGTTGGTAATCAACCAAACCGCGAAGAGAACGTAGATCCACTCCCGATTAATAATCGCGGTCACCAACACGAAGACGGAAAGGACGATTAGTCCGCCTTCGAGCAGGCCGGCGTTTCGATGAAATTTTTGCACGGTCTTTTCGAATGCCGAAGCTGGCCATTGCACGACGCTTATGTTTCCCGGCCCCGCGAATGTGGCCTTGCACAATACCGCCAAAGTAGACAGTGATTGGCGCCTGCCTAGATCGAGCACGAATCCGGCTTTGGCCGGGTGCATCTGGCCGACCGCGGCGTCGCGGCTAGCCCGGCCCAAGACTTGCAGATTTTTTGCATCCCAGCACGAAGTTTCAACGGCGTGCCTGGATGGAAATTCCACCGTCGTCCGCTCGTCGCTTTTTTCCGGTTCCACCGTAAAGTTGAACCAGAACGGGGACTCAGACAAGTTGGTGTGGAATTCGGCTACGCTGCGCTGGTCCGCCAATATTGACAGAGCATCTGCCGGAAGCAGGGCTTCATACCGCTGTTCGGCGACACGAACTTGCAGCGGTACCGCGCCGTCGGCCGTGTACTGACCTTCATAGCCGGAAAGCAAGATGAGCGAAACCACGCCTATCGCGGCAGGCACGCCGTATATGGAAAGCCGATATAGCAGTGAATCAAGCGCGGCGTTAGCGCGATTCGTCCATCCCGGCCTGAAAATGGGTATAGCAGGCATATCCGACCATTGTCACGCTAGAGCAGTTGTTCATGATACCTGCTTTAATCGGCATGGATATGCCGGAGAGGGGGTCGTGCTACGACCTCCTGGCCGCGCGGAAATCGGCGGCGGCATGCGAACGCCGCATGCCGCCGCTCCCGTCACGCACAGACCGCTGCCATGTCGCCCTGGTCGATATGCTGTGCCGGTCGATGCCATATGGCGAAGTCCGCGTTGCTCAGGTCGATATCCGGATGATAGGTGTTGCACATAAAGTCAAACAGGGAGTGGCCCGCTTGCTCCCATCGCGTCCTGGCGCCAGGCACATCGAGAGCGAGAATTCGATGCGGGATATTGCCGGCATGGCGCAAAGGAATCAGCTTCCCATGGTAGAGGTCGTCCATCAGGAACGCATCGTATTGCCTGTCCAAGGGCGGTCTGGCGCCGGCGATAACCCAGTCGACCTTCGCTTCCATGCAGTATAGGTACAGCGCCTTGATGAGTACCACCTTGGTAACGCGGCCGATCCGGCCTTCGGCGACGGCAAGGCGCGTCGCCTCGACAGCGTTCTGGCCGTGCATGTGAATCGGTAGTTCGGCCGATTGCTCGATGGTGAGTTTCCGGAAGCGATTGGCCTGAACGCGTATTGTGCCTACCGGAGACCCGTCCATCTTGGATTCTGCCAGCAGAATCATCGAGCCTTTGTCGTAGTCATTGGGTTCCGGTGATTTCAGCCCTTCGGCAAATATGGGCACGTGGCGGGCGTATGCCGCCTGGCGTATCGCTACTGCCTTGTACAACGCTTCCTCGCTGCGAACGATCCGCACCGTGAATGGCAAGCGTTCCGTCGTCATCCGCGGTTCCGCCAGCTGGTGCGCTAACGGACCTATTGTGACGGCCGGATCCACCAACATGGCATGCTCGATCGGTTTCATTTCAAGTCTCCTTCCTTCAGACAGCCAACTAGGTGCCGTCCCCAACGGAAACGGCGGTGGCCCGGGCAGGTCTGGCGGCGGGCGCTGGGCGCGCCAACCGCCATCCAAACACCGGGATCAGCAAATTGCCAGACCGGCGCAACGCCGAATCTGGCATTCTGATTCGTAGAAACTCGCTTTACTCCAGCTGCTCGCGGTGCATGCCGCTGGCATCGTTAGATGCGCTTGAGGCTGTACTGGGCGAGGGAAACATAATTCTTCTCGAAAGCGGTTACGCAGGCCGAAAGGTAGCGATCGTATTCCTCGAAGATTCGTTCGCCGAAACGATCGCGGATACGCTGTTCGTGTCCGCGCAACCGCTCCAGCCACTGCGCGCAGGTTCTCAAGTAGTCAAGGCGGCGCGTCTTGACTTCAACCACTTCCCAGTACCGGCTGGCGGATTCCATCACCTCGGAAAGCCGTACCGCGAATCCGCCGGGGAACATCGTGTAGGTGATGTGCGCCATGTCTTCAATATCCTTGCGGTTGCGCGGTATTGAATTGCGCAGGATGGTCTGCAACGCAAAGTAGGCGCCGGGCTGCGTCCACCGGTGCGCGCGGCGAAAGTAGTCGCGATACACCCCGATATGTTCGCCTGCGCGTACCTGTGCGGGCGTCGCGGTATGCTCCAGCATGCAGATCGATATGAGTGCGTCGAATTTCACGGATGGTTCGTAGGTACGATAGTCACATACGCTTGCCACCACGTTCGGAAGGCGGCGCCGCAAAATTTCCTGATGTTGCGCATCGGAAAGCGTAATCCCATGTACATCACGCACGCCGCGGTCCGCAGACAGGTATTGCAGATTCGCTCCCCAGCCGCAGCCAATGTCGAGTACGCGCATATCAGGACGTAAGTGCGCATAGTCGTAAAGAATCGCGAGTTTGTTCATTTGCGCGATTTCGAGCGACTCCGTAGGTCCGTTCGGACCGTCGTCGAAATTCGCGCTGGTGTAGTTCATTCGCTCATCAAGCCAGAGGCGAAAGAAGTCGTTGGAAACGTCGTAGGAAACGGTGATGTCTGCTTTATTGGACACAGTTTTTTCTCCCTGAGAATCTGGATTGAACTGGCCTGGCGGTACGTGCATGCGGGTGCGCATCTGCGCTATTCCGGTATCGGAAGGCCGATTTGTAAAAAATTGTTAAATCCTTACTAATCATGGGTATGCACGTTATCACGTGCGGTGTTTCTACTCAAGCCCGACCGGGAAGCAAGCCCGCGGCGACCGGCCCGGGCGCGATCTTGCTCAAGGTTTTCGGGATGCGTACCGCCTGGATTGGGCCGCTTTGATAAAAACGGGGCGCGAAGATGTCGCCGATGGACTGCATGGAAATGTGTTTATCGCCAATGTGCCGACCTGCACGCGCGAACTGCTGATCACGGACCCCGCGAACCCGCGGCCCGCGTTAAAATCGCTGCCATGAGCACCGAGTTGCCACCGGAAAAAAACGTACTCGGCGGGCCGCTGCTAGCCTGCGGATATGACCCGCTGACAGGGTTTTTTCGAGACGGCTGTTGCGCCACGCGCGGCACCCAGGGCGTGGCGCACCTGGTCTGCGTGAAAGTGACCGCGGAGTTTCTGGAATACTCGCGCGCTCAGGGTAACGACCTCTCCACGCCGCGTCCCGAAATGCGCTTCCACGGCCTCAAGCCGGGGGATCGCTGGTGCCTGCACGTATTGCGCTGGGTCGAGGCCTGGGAGGCGGGCAGGGCACCGAAGGTGGTGCTTGAGGCGACCCACGAAGAGGTGCTGAAACTGGTGCCCTTGCGCGCGCTCAAGCGCCACGCGCTAGATTTGCACTGAGCGTGCGGCCGGATCCTCAGGCAAGGGTCGCGATCCTGGGCGGCGGCCCGGCCGGGCTCATGGCGGCGGAGGCCGCGAGCAGCGCCGGCGCGCGGGTCGATGTCTACGACGCCATGCCCTCGACCGGGCGCAAATTCCTCATGGCGGGCAAGGGCGGTCTCAACCTCACGCACGCCGAACCGACCGAGCCTTTCCTGTTGCGCTACGGCGCGCGCCGCGCCTGGCTCGAGCCGCTGCTCGCCGGCTTCGGACCCGAAGCGCTGCGAGCGTGGGCGCGCGGACTCGGTGTCGAGACCTTTGTCGGCAGCTCCGGACGCGTGTTTCCTTCGGCCATGAAAGCCGCGCCGCTGCTGCGCGCCTGGCTGCATCGACTGCGCGAGGGGGGCGTGCGCTTTCACATGCGTCATCGCTGGACCGGCTGGGACATCGAGGACAGGGGCGCGCTGCGCTTTGCTACACCCCAGGGCGAACGATCCGTGCGCGCCGGCGCCGTGGTGCTGGCCTTGGGCGGCGGCAGTTGGGCGCGCCTGGGCTCCACCGGCGCCTGGGTGCCGCTGCTCGCTGCGCGCGGGGTGCGCGTCGAAGCGCTGCGTCCCGCGAACTGCGGATTCGATGTCGGTTGGAGCGAACATTTTCGGGTGCGCCACGCCGGCGAACCGGTGAAACCGGTGCTTGTCGTCCACAAGGACCCAGAAGGCGCGAAGCATCGCCAGCAAGGCGAATTGATGATTACATCCACCGGAGTCGAAGGCGGGCTGATTTATGCGCTGTCCGCGCAGTTGCGCGACGAAATCGAGGCGACGGGCTCGGCGCTGCTCCATCTCGATCTCGCGCCGGGCCGCGAGTCCGCGCGGCTTGAGGCGGAATTATCGCGTCCGCGTGGCTCGAGTTCGATGGCGAACCATCTGCGCCGCCGTGCCGGCATCGAAGGCGTAAAGGCGGGCTTGCTGCGCGAACTGCTTCCGGCCGCAGACTTCGCCGACCCTGTGCGGCTCGCCGCCGCAATCAAGGCGCTGCCGCTGCGCCTGATCGCGACGCGTCCGCTGGACGAAGCGATCAGCAGCGCGGGCGGTGTCGCATTCGAAGAATTGGATGAGCGCCTGATGATCCGCGCCCTGCCGGGCGTGTTCTGCGCCGGAGAGATGCTCGACTGGGAGGCGCCGACCGGCGGTTATCTGCTGACTGCGTGCTTCGCCAGCGGCCGCGCAGCCGGCGCAAGTGCGGCCGCCTGGCTGCGAGGCGTTACACGTCCACCCAGCTGACCACACCCTCCACCGCGGCGCGGCTGGTGCGAAATCGATTTACCGGATGCTCCGCATCCTCGTAGCCGAAGGACATGCCGCATACGACCAGGCGCTCGGGCGGCAAGCCGAAATGCGCGCGCAAAAACTTCGGATGCGCCCCCAGCGCGGCCTGTGCAATGCTGGCGACGCCGAGGCTGCGCGCGGCGAGCATGAAATTGTTCACCCAGGCGCCGCAATCGAGGATGCCGGATACGCCCAGCGCCTCGTCCGTGGTGACGACCATCGCGTGCGGCGCACCGAACAGGCGGTAGTTCTCCATCGCCTGCTTCGCCGAGGCTACACGATCGCCGCGCGCAACGCCCACGCTCTCGTAGAGCTGAAAGCCGCACTCACGCCGGCGTTCCAGATACACGCCGCGGTATTCCCGCGGGAAGGTGTAATCGGGCTCGCGCTCGTGCGCGACCGCATATTCGCACAGCGCGGCGCGAAAGCGATCGGTCGCCGCGCCGCGGGTGATCACCACCTGCCATGGCTGCGAATTGCACCAGGAGGGCGTGCGCTGCGCGATCTCCAGCATGCGCATGATCGTGGCCGTGCCGACCTGCCGCGGCAGGTAGGCGCGGCAACTATAACGTTCCCGCAGCAACTGTTCGAACGCTGCGGAGGGCGTGTGCGTAGTCTCGGGGCTCATGGTTCCCTCTAGTGTTGAAAATCATGCGATAAGCCGGAAACGCCCGTCCTTATTGACCCTCCGGCCGTTCAGTCCTTTGTGGTTGCAGCGCGCTGCGCGATTTCGAAGCGCCAATTGGGCTCGGCATCGACCACCCAGCCGCCCGTTGGCGGCGCGAAGTGCGTGCCCAGAATCAGCACCGGCCGGTTCGAATAGCGTCCGAGGAAATCGCGCCGCGTGCGCCGCGCCGCGTCCGCATCCACATCGAAGTTGTTGGCAAGATCCGGTTCCGCGCATTGCAGCGGATGGTGCATCAGGTCGCCGGTAATGACGGCTTCTTCGCCTTGCGAGGAAATGCGTACGCTGACATGCCCCGGCGTATGTCCGGGCGTCGGCTCCAGGCGCACTTCGGGGGTCAAGCGCTGATCCATGTCGACGAGTTCGGCGAGCCCGGCAGCCATGATGGGTCCGACCGAGTCTCCCATGACATCGCCGTCGCGGTGCTCGGCTTGTTCCGAGGACCAGTGTTCCCATTCCCTGCGCCCGAACAGATAGCGCGCGTTCGGAAAAGTCGGCACCCATTCGCCTTCGACCAGGCGCGTGTTCCAGCCGACATGGTCGACGTGCAGATGGGTGCACATCACGGTGTCGATCGATTCCGGCGGGAAGCCGGCTTCATTCAGCCGTTCAAGAAACGGGCCCTGCAGCTGATTCCATGCCTGGACGGAGCGCGTCTTGTCGTTACCCACGCAGGTATCGACGATGATGCGTCGCACGCCCGATTCGATGACGAAGCTGTGGATCGAACCGTAGAGGCGGCCGTCGTCATGCGCGAAATGCGGCCGAAGCCAGGCGTGGCGCTGCACCAGTTGCGGCGTCGCCGCCGGGAACATGAAGGTGCTCGGAAACGGGGCCCCGCCCAGCTCGGCGACGCGCGTGATCCTGACGTCACCGACCTGCCAACTCAGAAATTCTTCGTTTCCCATCTGTTCGATCCCTACGGTATTCGATCGCCCCGGCGCCCGAGATGGCGACGGAGGCCTATTTGACGTTGGGCCGTGCTGCGGTGGGATGATCGCTCGTCAGCTCGATCACCTCGTCTGCGTGGCGGAAGCTGATGCGTTCGCCTTCGCGCAGAACATATCGGGTCTCGGTTACCCCGATCTCGATTTCCATCAACTGTCCGCGGTAGGTGATCGGGAACCGGATCGTCGAGCGTGGATCCGGCGGGTGATTCGGCCGGAACGAAAGCATGCCGTCGTAATCGCGCATGCCGGCAAAACCGTAGACCGTTGCCATCCACGTTCCACCCATCGAGGCGATATGGCAGCCGTCATTCACGTTGCCGCTGACGTCGGCAAGATCCATGAGCAGCGCGGCGATGAAATATTCCGACGCCTTTTCGAACTCGCCGATTTCTGCGGCAACGATCGACTGGACGCAGGACGACAGCGAGGAATCGCCGGTCGTAAGCGGATCGTAGAACTGAAAATTGCGCCTCTTCTCTTCCAGCGTGAACTCGTGTCCGAGCAGGAACATCGCCAGGATGACGTCCGCCTGTTTGATCACCTGGCGGCGGTAAATGTCGAGCGGATGGTAGTAGAGCAACAGCGGATACTTGTCGTCAGGCGTATTCTCGAAGTCCCATGGCTCCAGGCTGAGAAAACTGTCGTCCTGCGGATAGATCCCCGTTTCCGATTCATAGGGCACGTACATGCGTTCCGCGGCCTGCTTCCAGTCCTGCACCTCGGCGAGATCGAGCGCCGTCTTTTGCACAAGCGCCGCAAACGCCTCCGCATCCGACGCGTCCAGCGCCTCGACCGTCTGCGCGGCATAGCGCAGATTCTCCCGCGCCATCAGATTGGTATAGGTGTTGTTGTTGACCACCGTGGTGTATTCGTCGGGCCCGGTCACGCCGTTGATGCAGAATTGGCCGCCCTTGCGCTCCGAAAAGAATCCGATGTCGTACCAGAAGCGCGCGGTCTCGACCAGCATCTCCACGCCATAATGCTTGAGAAATTCATCATCGCCGGTTGCGTGCACGTACTTGCGCAGCGCGTACATGATGTCCGCGTTGATGTGGTACTGGGCGGTGCCGGATGCGTAGTTCGCGGACGCATCCTCGCCGTTGATCGTTCTCCACGGAAACAGCGCACCCCTGTGGTTGAGGTCCTTCGCGCGCGCGCGCGCGGTGTCGAGGATTCGATAGCGATAGAGCAGCAGGTTGCGCGCGATACGCGGCGTTGTGTAGCACAGAAAAGGCAGTACGTAGATCTCCGAGTCCCAGAAATACTGCCCTTCGTAGGCGCTTCCGGTGAGGCCTTTGGCGGGAACGCCTACGTTCTCCGCGCGCGCGGAGGCCTGAATGATATGGAACAGGTTGAAGCGGATCGCCTGCTGCACTTCGATCGTCGTGCGCTGGGAATTGCCGGTCCAGATGTTTTGCAGCTGTACGTCGCTGCGGTGCCAGAAGTCGTCCATGTACTTGTGCTGTCCGGCGGCGAGCACATCGAAGCCTTCCGTCAGGAGTCGGTTCAGGGTCCAGTCGACGCGCCCGCAAACCTGCTCCGGCGAAGCGCTCAACGTGGTGTGATGCGCCATGAATTTCGCGAGCCGGATCGGCCTGCCGGGTTCGGCGTCGATCGTATACGCCACCTGGCCGAAGTCTTCGTTGTGGGTGGCTTTCCACGAATGCCGGCATTCCGTCTCCAGGTGATGGTCTATGCCGCAGGCAAGCAACATCTGCGTGCGTTCTGTGCCGTGGCACAGGACGATGCGTTGCTCGCTGGCGTGGCTGATGCGGGGCAGCAGGACTCTTGCGGAGAAGATTTTTCCCTTGCGCGGATCGATGTTTCCGCGCGTCACGTTGCGGCGCTCGGCAAGTACCTCGGAGGCGATCACGACCGGCGCTCGTGCGTTGAGCACGGTCAACTCGTAGGAGATAGCCGCGGCGTGCCGGTGCTCGAAGGAGATCAGGCGCCGCGATTTGATCAGCACTTGTTTGCCTGCGGGTGTTTCCCACAGGATCTCGCGGTCCAGCGTGCCGGCGCGCATGTTCAGGCGTCGTTCGAAGCGCAACATATTGGCGGTGCCCAGCCAGAACGGCTCGTCGTCCACGAACAGCTTGATAATCTTCGCATCGGTAATGCTCAGCATCGTCTGCCCGGTCCGGGCAAATCCGTAGGCGTCCTCGCCGTAGACGATGGGCCAGGACTCGTGGAAACCGTTGATGTAAGTGCCGTACTGCACCAGCGGACCGCCCTCTTCGGGCGAGCCGCGCATTCCCAGGTAGCCATTGCCCAGCGCGAGTATGGTCTCGGTCTGCGCCATGAATTCCGGGTGAAAGCGGCGCTCGATCCAGTTCCACTCGTCTGCAACATAGTCGTGCCGCGGTGGTTTGAGACGTTCGTGGTGACGCATTGCGCTTTAGCTCCCGTTATTCAGTTCGCCAAGATCGGCAACCACTACATGGGCGCCGTGCCGCTTCAGCGCTTCGGCGTTGCCGTGGCGGGCGACGCCGATAACCAGTCCGAATCGGCCCTTCGCACCTGCCTCTACACCCGATATGGCGTCCTCGACGACCACCGCGCGCGCTGGCGGGACGCCGAGCGCCTTGGCCGCCTGCAGAAAACAGTCGGGGGCGGGCTTGCCGGCGAGATGCATTTCGACGATGGTATTGCCGTCCACCGCCGTATCGAACAGGTCGGCGATCTGCGCCGCCTCAAGCACCGCGGCGCGGTTCTGGCTGGATGTGACGACCGCGCACTTGAAGCCCTCTGCGCGGAGTCTGCGCACCAGCGCCACGGATGCAGGATAGGTGACCACCTCGCCCGATGCGATCGCCGCGTTGACGAAGTCGTTCTTGCGATTACCCAGACCGCAGACGGACTCCGTGCCCGGCGCATCCCCGGACGAGCCTTCGGGCAGATCGATGCCACGCGCGCGCAAAAAATCGCGCACGCCGTCGTAGCGCGGTTTGCCGTCTACAAGGGATGTGTAGTCGTTTGCAATGTCGAACTGGAGGAATGGTTCGCCCGTTCGTTGCGCGCGGCTGCGCAGGAATTCGTCGAACATGCGCTTCCAGCTCGCGGCATGGATTTGCGCGGTGTCGGTCAGCACGCCGTCCAGATCGAACAGGACCGCATCGTAGCGCTCGCGCGTGATCACGTCCGGGTGCCGTGCGCGATTCATCGAACGCGGGATTTCCTCAACGCCGGGATCCTTTCAAGGTACATGACGGTGAAGGACATGTCGCACTTCTTGAAAAGCTGGTGGACTCAATGATAAAGGAAAGTGCGCTCCTTTACCGATAAAGCGGACGTGTAATGTGGCGCGACTGCGCCGGCTTCGGCTTACGCCGGCTGCAGCCAGCCGATGACGGTTGTGCGCACGCGCGCGAGCAGGCGGTCCCAGGCAGAGGGGTTTTGCACCACTTCGGCGCGGTAAAAGGACGGACACAGGATCGCGGCATGCGCGACTTCGCCGCACAGGCCGCAGCCCACGCAGCTGTGGTTGACGTGCGCAACAGGGTCCACCTTGAGCGTGTCGGCCGACGCTTTCAAAGTGAGCGAGGGGCAGCCGGAGAGCCGGATGCAGGAGTGGTCGCCCGAACAGGTTTCGTCGTCCACGCCGAAGCGCGTGCGCAGAACGCGCGCACCCGAGCCTAGCAGCCGCGCGAGTACCGGACGAATGCGGCGCTGGCGCTCGAGCTGGCATTCCCCCTCGGCGATGATCACCTTGAGCCCGGGTTCCTCGGTGGTGAAGGCTTCGCGCAGCGTTTTGCTCATGTCGGCGACGCGATAGGTGTAGACATTGCGCAGCCATTTCACGCCGGCACCGCGCAGCGTGTTCTCTATCGTGCGGTCGCTGCGCACACTGCTTTTGTCCTGCGCCAGTTCCGCGCTTTCGTCCTGCGGCGAGGACACCAACTCCTGCGTCCCGGTGGCCGAGGTAAAGCCGTTCTTCATGATCAGCAGCACCTTGTCACCGCCGTTCAGCTGGTTCGAGGCGACGCCGGAAAGAAAGCCGTTGTGCCAGAAACCGCCATCGCCCATGATCGCCATCGAACGCCCGGCCAGCATCGGCGCGACGCCGGCGCTGCTCGCGAGGCTCATGCCGTAGCCGAGGATGGAATTGCCCAGTGAAAACGGCGCGAACGTCGCAAACGAATGGCAGCCGATGTCGGCCGAGATGTGGCGCTTGCCGATGTCGCGCTCGACCAGTTTGATGGCGGCGAACACCGGCCGCTCGGGGCAGCCGACGCAAAAATTTGGCGGCCGCGGCGGCAAAGGTGCACCGAGCAGCTCGGCTTCGCGCGCGCGCGCGGCATCGGCCGTTTCGTGCCAGCGCGTGCCGGCCGAAATGTCCAGGTGCGCGGCATGCGCGCCGAAAAAGCCCATGAGCCCGTGCACGATCACTTCGGCCGTGTACTCGCCCGCCATGATCAGCACATCCTTGCCATGCAGCCGGGTCTGGATGTCCGCGCGGCGCAGCAGGGTGGCGATGTCCTGCTCGATGAATTCGGGCTGGCCTTCCTCGACCACCAGCACGGCGGTCTTGTCCGAACAGAACGCGCTGATTTCCTCGGGCACCAGCGGATAGACCACGTTGAGGGCAAGAATCGGGATGCGGCTCACACCGAAATCGTCGGCCAACCCGATCAACTGCAGCGCGCGCAGCAGATTGTTGTACAGCCCGCCCTGGCAGATGATGCCCACACTGGTTTCGCTGCCCGCGAACAATTCGTTCAGCCCATGCTCGCGGATGTACTTGCGCGCCGCGGGCATGCGCACGTTCATTTTCAGCTTTTCCTGCCGGTAGGTGGCCGGTGGATGCGGGATGTGCTCGTAGTCGAATGTGGCGGCCTCGGCCTGCAGCTTGCGCGTGGACAGCGCCGGTGCGCGGTTGGCGCCGGCGACGAAGCTGCCATGAACGTGACAGGCGCGGATGCGCAGATCCATGAACACCGGCGTGTTCGAGGCTTCCGAAAGTTCGAAAGCGTGTTGCACCAGCCTGGCGATCGTGGCGAGGTTGGGGCGCGGGTCCAGCATCCACATCGAGGATTTCAGCGCGATTGCGTGGGTGCGTTCCTGGGCGACGCTCGCGCCTTCGCCATAATCCTCGCCCACCACGATCAGTGCGCCGCCGAGCACACCGGCGGAAGCCACATGGGTCAAGGCGTCGGAAGCGACATTGGTGCCGACGATGGACTTCCAGGTAACGGCGCCGCGCGCCGGATAGTTGATGGAAGCGCCGAGCATGGCCGCCGCCGAAGCCTCGTTGGTGCAGGCTTCGACGTGCACGCCGAGTTCGTCCATGTAGTCGCGCGCCTGCACCATGACGTCTAGCAGGTGCGATACCGGCGCGCCCTGATAACCGCCGACATAGGACACGCCCGACTGCAGCAGCGCCTTGGTCACCGCGAGTATGCCTTCGCCGTGGAACATCTCGCCTTCGCCGAGCTTGAGCGATTCGATTTCCGCGTTGAACTGTCGTTCCATCAAAATCTTCCTTCTGAAAACCTGCTTCCGCGACCCGGGGGGGCGGTGCCCCTCTGCCGCCCGGCTATGCCGTCTTTGGCGCGGCGGCCGGCCGGCGCATGAACTGGATGATTTTCGCTTGCGGTGGCAGCGGCGCGACGCCTTGCGCCGCGAGTGTAGCCTCGAGGCCGCGCCCCTCTGGGTCGGCCAGCGCGCCGGCGCGCGCGGCGCGTATGGCCTGCGCCCGTGCGCCGGCATCGCCTACGGCACCGCCCTCCACCAGGGTATCGAATATGCGCAGGAAATTCGCCTTGGCGCGCCGGTTGGTATCGCCATAGCCCTTGATCAGCCGGCCGCAGAGCGCGATTTCGAGAGCGAGTCCGGCATCGGGCGCGGCGGCGATGGCGCAGAGCCAGCGCTCGATCAGCGCCTGTTCCTCGGCATAGCGCGCGCTCCTGCGCCGCAGCGGCCGCAGCCAGGCGAGCAGGCGCAGCGTCAAGAACCCGGTCACGCTGCTGCTGTTGAGGTGCAGGCCGACATTCAGCTTGTGCATCAGGCCGCGCTTTTGCGCCCAGGAGACGAGACGCCTGGACAGGCCCGGGGGCAAGAGCGCCGCAGCTTCCTCCACGCCCGGTTTCAGGTACTCGATGATATGCACCGGCTCGCCCGGCTTCGCCTGCACCTCGGCGCGCACGCGCTCGAAGCGGCTGCGGCGCGATTTCAGGTCGGCGACGCGGATCACGTCTTCGTAGCTCATCCACAGCGCGAGAAAGCGCGCAGTTTCGCCGGTGAGCTCGTGCTTTGCTGCCGCGCCATGCTCGCGCTCCAGTCTGGCGATCGGCTCCAGCCGGTCCAGGTAGAGGGCGGCGTAGTCCTCGTCCTGGAAATCGCTGAGGCGTGTCAGGCCGCGCTCTATGGTCTCGTGGACCTCCGCGGGGAAGGTGGCGCGCACGCGCTGCATCAGCGTGTGCGCATGCGCCGGGGTAACGTCACTGGGCGATACAGATGCGCCGGCCGGGGCCGGCGCCTTGCCTTCGGCGGCGGCGTAGCCCAGCGCAAAGCCGCGCAGGCTGGCCTCGGCGCCTTTGCCGGCGCTGCGTATGGCCTGCTCGCAGGCCGCGCGCGGCAATGGCAGCGTGCCCGAGCCGGCGAGTGCGCCAAACAAGGAGGCGTTGATCATGGCGCCGGTGTTCGCCGCGAGTCTATGGAAATCGACAAGTATGGCGCGCCTCGCGAGCGCCCTGGCCGCAGCGAGGATGCGCTCGCCGTCAAAGCGGCCGTCGCCCAGCGCGATCTTTTCCTCCACGGTGTAGATGCGATGAGTCGATGCGATGAGCGTGGTTCGATCGGGTGTGACATAGCCGTTTTGCAGGGCGCGCCCGGCCTCGAGCAATTCCGAGGCGAGCATCACGTCGATGTCGGCCGGCGCGGGCGCGAGCGTCATTACCGGCCGCCGGCCGTGAAGCTCGGTCGCGCGCGCCGGGTACAGTTCGATGTAGTAGGTGGTCGCGCCGGTACGCTGCGCCACCCCGGGGATGGAGGTGCTCTGCACCGGGTAGCCCTCGGCCGTCGCTGCGGCGATGATCCAGTCGGCGAGCACGCCGCCGCCTTCGCCGCCGAGCGCGGCGATCAGGATGGTTATCGGTCGCGAGGTTGCAGCCATTGGATTCAATTCCATTTTTGCATCAGTTCTATTTCAATTTCATCGGATATTGTGCATTGCAAAGATTGCGCGCTCCGCGCGCCAACCGTGTTTTCCATACGGATGAAAGGCGCATCCGTATGGAAAACACGGTTATTGAAAAAAGCAAAAACAGCCTGGGGGTTGGCTTTCTACAAGATCGCTGATTTCGCACGGATGGGTTCATCATCCGTGCGAAATCAGCGATCCGCGCGGACGGCTTCTCGTCCGCGCAAAAAGCGCACTCTGCAACGCCAAGAGCGCCAAGTATAGTGAATAGTGAAGGCGAGCGCGCGCTCAGCTGCGGCCGGCCGCTGCGCTCGCCGCGCCCCTGGCTGCGACAAAACCACGGATGCGCGCGAGGTTGTGCGCCAGGCTGCGTTCGATATGCGCGACCTGATCGCGGTCCAGGTGGCGGTACTTGCCGAGAACTTCGAGATACTCGTCGATAGGACGCGCATTCTCGACCGGGTGCGTGAACTGCAGGCCGTCCTCCGGATTGAACTCCCACAGCAGCACGAAATTGGTTTCTACCGCCTTGCGCGCCACCTCGATGTTCTGGTCGGACGCAAAGCGCCAGCCGGTGGTGCAGGGCGAGTAGATGTGCAGATAGGCGAAGCCGGTCTTCGCTGCCTGGATGGCGCGATCGAGTTTGTCGTACAGGTCTTCCATGAACGCGGTGGAAGCGGTCGCCACATAGGCGCAGTTGTGCATCACCATCAACAGCGGCAGGTTCTTCGCGTCCTGGGTCTTGCCATGGGCGCGCTCGCCCACCGGCGTGGTCGAAGTCCAGGCGCCGTAAGGCGTGCAGCCCGAGCGCTGCATGCCGGTATTCATATAGCCTTCGTTGTCGACGCAGATGTACAGCATTTCCTCGCCGCGCTCCGCCGCCCCGGAGAGCGACTGAAAGCCCACGTCGGCGGTGCCGCCGTCGCCGGCCAGCGCCACAGCGAGCACGTCGCGGCCGCTGCGCTTGTATTGGCGGCGCACGCCGGCGAGCATTGACGCGGTGTTGGTCAGCAGCGGATGGAACACCGGCACCTTGGTGCCGGTGAGGCCGTTGTAGCCGACCGAGCCCATGCCCGGGATGCAGCCCGGCGGGGTCGCCACCACCACATCCGGACCGATCCGCCGCAGCGCGTGGCGCATGATCAGCTCGGTATTGCAGCCCTGGCAGCCGGACAATCCGGGCGCAAACAGGTCTTCCAGATTGCCTGCCTCGTTGTAGATGCGCGCCGTGGTGACGTGTTTCAGCGCGCCCGTCGTGCAGGCCTTGACGCAGGCCGGAGCGCCGTCGCACATATCGCACTTGATCACCCGGGACGAAACGCTGTCGTAGGCGATGCCGCCGTAGGCGCAGCCCACGGTGCACAAGAGGCAATTCACGCACTTCGTCCGGTCCCAGTCGACGACGCCGCTGCCGGCGTTTTTCGACAACGCCGCCGCCGGGCAGGTGAGTACGCATTGCGGATCGCCGCACTGGCGGCAGATCGCGAGTTCGAAGCCCTCGCCCGAAGGCACGATCTGGATGCGCGAGTGCAGATGCTCGTCGGTCTGCGTCTTCGCCTGCGCGCAGGCGCTCATGCAATCGTTGCAGCCGTCGCAGGCTTCGGCTTTGAAATGAATGGTCTCGTATGCCGCGCCCATGCCTATCTCCAGTTTTTCGACATCAGGGCCCGCGCGGTGTCCTGGGGTGAACGCAGGAACGCCAGCTTTTCTTCGCCCAGATCGATTGCGCGCAGTATCAGTTCCCACATGATGCCCGGGTCGAAAGCGGCATTGACGCCGAAAATACCGGCGAGCCGCCTGTCCTTGAGCACGATCTTGAGATAGCGGTTCTGCGCCTCATCCGAGTGCTTTTTCACTTCGACCCCGGATTGTTCCAGGGCGCTCTCATGCACACCGACTGAAACCGCGTGCTGGCCGAAGAAGCTGTAGGTGTTGAGCGGCACTCCGCCTGCGTAATCCTTCGTTCCGGGGTCTTCGGCCATGGCCATGCCGGCGATACGTCCCTGGTCCACGGCATCGGGCAGGATGCCGTTGATGACCCGTTCGCGGGTAAAGAAGCCGCGCGCCTGCGCCACGTCGCCCGCGGCCCAGATATTGGCGATGTTGGTGCGCATGTGCTCATCGACCAGCACGCCGCGCTCGGTTTCGATGCCGCTGCCGCAGAGAAAATCAGTCACCGGCGCGACGCCGGTGGCGACGAGCAGCAGGTCCGCGTCGATTTCGGCGCCGTCCTCCAGCGTCGCGCGGCAGCCTTCGCCCCGGGGCGTGAACCCGGCCACGCTCGCACCCAGGAGCAGGCGCACGCCGTTGGCGGTGAAAACCTTTTCGATCATGCCGGAGGCTTGCGCGTCGAAATAACCCGCGAGCACGTGGGCTTGCATTTCCACCACGCTTACCTGCACACCGCCCTTGGCGAGGTTCTCCGCCGCGTGCATGCCTATCAGACCGCCGCCCAGCACCACGGCCCGCTTGACCCGCGGCAGCGCCTCGCGCAGCGCGAGGGCGTCGGCGAGCGTGCGCAACACATGGAACCTGAGTCCGGCAAGGCCGGGAACCGGCGGCAGCACGGGCGCCGCGCCGGTCGCGAGCAGCAGCTTGTCGAAGCCGATGCTGCTGCCATCGGCGAGTTCCACCGCGCTCGCGCCAGCGTTGACCTTGTGCACTTTCGCACCACGCAGGTAATTCACCTTGTGCTGGGCGAAATAGCTTTCGTCGCGCAGGAACACGCGTCCCGGGTCGGAGCGGCCCGAAACGACGTAGGGCAGGACCGTGGGCGAATAGGGCAGGCTGTCGTCGCGCGTGAGCAGCGTAACTTCACCTTCGGCGTCGTGCAGCCGGATTGCATGCAGGGCGGATAGCGCCGCATGGCTGGCACCGACTATCAGATAATGGGCGTGTGGCATGATTTTGGTCCTGCAAATTGAGGGGAAAGAGCCCGTCACTAGTCCTTCTCGTTGAGCCACACGGTCTCGGCCGCATGGCCGTCGCGTGCGAGTTCCTTGATGCGGCCGATCACGCGCTCGAAGTGCGATATGGTAAGGTCGGCGCCGGCGAGTCCGCCGATGAAGCTCATCGCCGGGATGCGCCTTGGCGCGTAGTACATCGCCGCAATCACGTCCTGGAACAAGGGTCCGCAGTTCCAGCCGAAGGACACCGAACGGTCGACCACACCCGCTGCCTTGACCTGCGCCAGGGCGTCGGCCAGCGCCTGCGCCGGGAACGGGCGATAGGTCTTCACCTTGAGCAGGCCCACTTTTTCGCCGCGCGCGCGCGCCTCGTCCACGGCGTCCTTGGCTGCGCCGGTCATGCTGCCGATGGTGATCATGGCGTAATCGGCGCCTTCCATGCGGTAGGACTCGATCAGCGGTGCGTGGTAGCGGCCGAAGCGCCGCCCCCAGTCCTCGTGCACTTCGCTGATGACTTCGAGCGAGTTCTGCATGCCGCTGCACTGGCCCTTGCGATAGCGCACGAAGGTCGAGGGACCGGGGCCGCCGGCGCCGCCGGTGAGCGGGTCGACCGCCATCGGCCGCTGCGGATCGAGCGCAACGTGCCAGTTGACGTCCTTCGCGCCGAGGAAATCCCTGACCTCGCCCTGATCCGGCAACTCGCAGCGTGCGGCGCCGAAGGACAGGTAGTTGCCGTCGTGGCAGATGTTCACCGGCAGCATCACGTCGCGGTGCTCGGCGATTCTGTAGGCCATGATGGTGGTGTCGAGCACCTCCTGCACCGACTCGCAGTACATTTGCACCCAGCCGACTTCGCGTACCGACATCGCGTCCTGGTGCCCGCCCCAGACGCTCTGCGGCGTGAGCGTGTCGCGCGTGACGATGGTCATCACCAGCGGCAGGCGCAGGCCCGGCGTACGCAGATAGGGCTCGAACATGAATGCCAGGCCAGGGCCGCAGCTCGCGGTATAGGTGCGCGCACCGGCGAGGCAGGCGCCCTGCAGCACCGACAGCACCGAATGCTCGCCTTCCACGTCGACGATCTCCGCGCCCAACCTTCCGTCGGCGATGAATTTCGCGAGATACTCGACCAGCGAGGACTGCGGCGTGATCGGATACACCGCCACCATGTCGACGTCGGCGAGCGACACCGCCCAGGCGGCGGCCTCGTTGCCGTCGCAGACGATGAGTTTCGATTTCGGTTTGAGGATCGCGCTCATTTCCCCGCCCCCGTTGTGTTGCCGTGGTGCGCGCTTGGCCAGTGTCGGCGGGCCGCGGCAATCGCGGCTGCTCGCATCCCCGCTGCGCGGGGCCCCTGCTTCCTGCTCATGCCGACGCCTCCTCGATCATTGCAATCGCACGCTGCGGACATTCGGTGGCGCAGATGCCGCAACCTTTGCAGGTCTTCAGGTTGAAGTCGAACCAGGCTGCCTTTTCCACCACGCACTGCACCGGGCAGTAGAGCCAGCACACCGCGCATTTGACGCATTTGGCGCGGTTCACCACCGGCCGCATGCTGCGCCAGTCCCCCGGCAGCATGGGCGTGGGTCTGGTCGCGATCGGGCACAGGTCGTCCGGGATGGTGGAGGCGTCGAACATCTTGTAGGCTTGCTGTTTCATGCTGCCGCCCGTCTTACGATTTGATGCACCTCGGTCGCTTCGTAGCCCCGCGCCAGCGCGTCCATGTTTTGTTTCAGCCCGGCGTCGCGAAAATCCGATTTCTCGATCGCCGCCTGCAGCGACGCCAGCGATACCAGGCCGGTGGTACGCGCGAACGCTCCGAGCATGATGGTGTTGGTGATCGAGCGCTTGAAGATGTCGAGCGCGATTGAAACCGCGTCGCACAGCCCGACCGTCGCGATCTGCGGCGCCAACTGAAAATCGCCCAGCGGCTTCGCCGTGGTCTGCACCAGAACCGCGCCGTCCTTGACGCCTTCGAACACGTTCACCGCGCGCGCCACTGTCGGATCGATGCACAGCACGCAATCGGGGTGATAGATATTGGTCATCTGGCGGATTTCGCGCTCGTCGAAGCGCAGGTAGCTCGCCACCGGGGCGCCGCGGCGCTCGAAACCGAAAGAGGGCACGGCAACGACGTACTTGCCCTCGAGCACCAGGGCGGTGGCGAGGATGCCGCCCGCCAGCACTGCGCCCTGCCCGCCGCGGCCGTGGATGCGGATCTCGTACATGGTTTCTCCTCGTTGCGCTGGCCGCGGCATGCGCCGGGCAGGTCTCCTATGCGACGAGCTTAGGCGCGCTACGCTCATTTGTCAAATTGATGAAGTATATGTTATACATACCGAATATGAATATGACGGATCTTGACCTGAATCTGCTGCGGGCGTTCGACGCGATCGCCACCGAGGGCAGCGTCACCGTCGCCGGCGAGCGCATCGGGCTGTCGCAGCCGGCCATGAGCAACGCGCTCGCGCGCCTGCGCCAGTTGTTCGACGACCCGCTGTTCGTGCGCACGCCGCGCGGCATGCGCCCGACGCCGTTCGCGCAACAGCTGGCGCAGCCGGTGCGCGAAGGCCTGCGGCTGATCCAGGGCGCGCTGCAGCAGCACGCAGGCTTCGATCCGCGCAGTTCGGGCAACACTTTTCGCTTTCACATGTCGGATATCGGCGAGATGGTCTTCCTGCCCGGCCTGCTCGAGCGCGTCAAGCGCGATGCGCCGGGCGTGAAAATAGAAGTGATGCGGATTCCGGTCAAGGACGTGCATACGGCGCTGGAGTCGGGCGAACTCGACCTGGCGGTCGGCTTCCTGCCCGGCCTGACCACCGGCATGCGCCAGCAGCCGCTGTTCCGCGAGCACTATGTGTGCATGCTTCGTGCCGATCACCCGCTCGCGGGCGCGAAGATCAGCGCCAGGCAGTTCCGCGACGCCGCGCACGTGCTGGTGTCCTACGCCGGCACCGGCCACCAGGTGATCGAGGAAACCTTCGTTGCCGAGGGCTTGAGCGCGCACATCGCCGTGCGCGTGCCGCATTTCCTGGTGGTGCCGATGATCCTCGCGCGCACCGATCTCGTCGTCACCGTGCCCTCGCGGGTCGCCGCCGTGTTTGCGCAGGGGGGCAACTTCAAGGTGCTGGCCCTGCCGCTGCGCATGCCGAGCTTCGAGGTCCGGCTGCACTGGCACCAGCGCTATCACCAGGATCCGGCGAACCGCTGGCTGCGCCTGGTCATGGCCGAGTTGTACGCCGAGCAGGCCTAGAACCCCGGACTGGGGCGCAAGGGTTTGCGCGACCTGGACCGCCCGGGCAGCACGGATACCGCGCTATATCGAGGCCGATGCCCGCGACCCGGCCGGTGCGCGTTTGCGCCCGGTCAGCGGCCTATCAGCCGTTTAAGGCCGGCGTGGTCCAGGATGCGTATGAATTTCTGCTGCACGCCTATCAGTTCTTCCTCGCGCAGCTTGGACAAGGTGCGGCTGACGGTCTCCAGGCTCAAGCCGAGGTAGCTGCCTATCTCCTCGCGCGTCATGCGTAGGTTGAATTTTGACGGCGAGCCGCCGTGCGCGGCGAATCGCTGCGACAGATTGAGCAGGAATACCGCCAGGCGTTCGTCGGCCGTCATCTGGCTCAGCAGCAGCAGCACGCCCTGCTCGCGCACTATTTCACGGCTCATCATCCTCTGGAACTGGCGCTGCAGGCTGGGAATGTCGCGCGCGAGTTTCTGCAGCCCGGCAAAGGGAATCGCGCAGACGTCGCTGTCCTCCAGTGCGATGGCATTGCAGGTGTGCCGCGCGGTGTCGATGCCGTCCATGCCCAGGACTTCGCCCGCCATCGAGAATCCGGTCACCTGGTCGCGGCGGCCGTCCCTGAGCAGGACTGCGGACTTGAAAAAGCCCTTGCGCACCGCATACAGGGAGGTGAAGCGATCGTCGGTACGGAACAGGCTTTCGCCGCGTCGTATGTGCGTACGATTGAACGCCAGGCGGTTGGCGAGTTCCAGTTCGGCGCGCGTGAGGTTGCAGCAGGGCAGGCAAAGCTCGCGCAGGTTGCAGGTCGAGCATGCGGATCTGAGCAGCGCGACCTTCCCCGGCGCGCAAGCAGGCGCGGGGTTCTCCGGCGCGCGGCTGTGCGGGGGGGGGATCCGTACCGGGGTCCTGCCTGCCATGGTGCCTCTCTGTCAGTTCGTCCTGGAAGCCGGCTTCGTCTGGCGCCTACTTTGCGCAATTGTACGAAATATGTCGCCCGGGCGTCCTGGTCTTTGGCGGGCTGGACGAACGACTGCAAAAACCGGCGCGGTTTGCCCTGCAATGCCCGGGAATGCCGCGGGTCGAAATCCGCGGCTTCGATAGCCGGGCCGGGGCGCGGCCGGCACCTGTCAGTTTTCCTTTCCTCGTTGCGCGCCGGCGCGCAGCAGCCGGCCGGGGCGCGTACCTGTGCTGCATCCTTCGCGCCACACCACGATGCCGTTGACGATTACGCTGTCGATGCCGCGCGCAAGCTTCGCGGGCTTATCGAAGCTTGCCGCGTCGCCGATTTCACCGGCATCGAAAATGGTGATGTCGGCCCAGCAGCCCGGAAGCAGCAGGCCGCGCTCCTTGAGTCCGAAATTGCGCGCGGTGAGGCCGGTCATTTTGTATATTGCAGTCTCGAGCGGGAACAACCCGAGGTCGCGGCAGTAGTGGCCGAGCACGCGTGCAAACGTACCCCATAGCCGCGGGTGCGGCTTCTGGTCGTGCGGCAGGCCGTCGGAGCCGATCATGGTTTCGTCGAACTGCAATATGCGCTGCACGTCGGCTTCGTCCATGGAGAAGTAAATCGCGCCGGCGGGGCTCAGCCTGGATACGGCGTCCTCCTGGCTCAGGCCGAGGCGCTCGGCCGCCTGCGCAAGCTCCATGCCGGCGCATTCCGGATGCGGCCTGGACCAGGTGATGAGGATGCGGCTGGAGAGTGCGATACGGTCCGCGCGCAGCACGGTGGAAGAGGCGGTATAGGGATAACAATCCAGGCACACGCTCTGGCGCTTGCCGGCCCTGGCCAGCAGCGCCAGCGTTTCGACGGAGCGACCGTGGTTGCGCGCTCCCACGACCTTGTGGTGCGAAATGACCACCGGCACGCCGACTTCGCGCCCGATGCGAAACGTCTCCTCCATCGCCTCGGCAATGCGATCGTCCTCATGGCGCATATGCGTGACGTAGCGCCCGCCGTAGTCCTTGAGCGGCCGCGCGACGGCGATGATCTCTTCGGTAGTCGCATGTGCCGCGGGCGGATAATAGGTGCCGGTCGAGAGCCCGATCGCGCCGGCGGCGAGCGCTGCGCGCGCCAGCGCCTGCATGCGCTTGGTTTCCGCGGGGGTGGCGGCGCGCTCGAGCCGGCTCATGCTGGCGACGCGCAGGGTGGTGTGGCCCACGAGGGCGGCGACGTTGGTCGCCGCCGGCCGGCTCTCGAGTTCCTCGAGAAACGACGCGAAATCCGCAAAACGGAAAGCGCCGCCGTCGTCGATGAGATCGAGCGGCGCAGGCGGCGACGCGCTGACCAGGGGCGCAAGGCTGATGCCGCAATTGCCGATGATGACACTGGTCACGCCCTGGCTCACCTTGGGCGTCATCGCGGGGTCGGACCCGAGCAGGCGGTCGTCGTGGGTATGCGCGTCGATGAAGCCCGGCGCGGCGATCTTGCCGTGCGCGTCGATTTCTACTGCGCCACGCGCGTGTGCCAGCAGCCCGATGTCGGCGATGCGAGCGTCGCGCACGCCGATGTCGCCGGCAAAACGCGGCCGCCGCGTGCCGTCGATGACGAGGGCGTTGCGGATGAGCAGGTCGTAGCGAAGACTCATTTGCGGCACGCGGTATCGGACGATCGGATATTCTACCCGCAGCTTGCGTCAAACGATGCCCGAGGCGTTCCTGGAGTAAACTGCGCAACTTCAGTGTCGTCACGGTAACCGGGGCAAGTGACGGCCGGCAGAATCGAATCGAGTTGGAGAACAGGCGATGAGCGGCGACAACAAGGGCCTGCGCAAGGGCCTCACCAGCTACGGCGACAGCGGCTTCTCGCTGTTCCTGCGCAAGGCATTCATCAAGGGTGCGGGCTACACCGACGACGCGCTCGACCGGCGCATCGTCGGCATCGCCGATACCGGCAGCGCCTATAACCCTTGCCACGGCAACAGCGCGCAGTTGATCGAGGCGGTCAAGCGCGGCGTCATGCTCGCCGGCGGCCTGCCCATGGATTTTCCGGTGATCTCGATACACGAGAGCTTCGCTTCGCCCACATCGATGTTCCTGCGCAACCTGATGTCGATGGACGTGGAGGAAATGATCCGCGCCCAGCCGATGGACGCGGTGGTGCTGATCGGCGGCTGCGACAAGACCGTGCCGGCGCAGCTGATGGGCGCGGCTTCGGCGGGCCTGCCGGCGATCCAGCTCGTGACCGGCGCCATGCTGACCGGTTCGCACGACGGCGAGCGCGTCGGCGCCTGCACCGACTGCCGCCGCTATTGGGCGCGCTTTCGCGCGCAGGAGATCGACGAGCACGAAGTGGCGCGAGTGAACAACCAGCTGGTCGCAAGCGTGGGCACCTGTTCGGTGATGGGCACAGCCAGTACCATGGCCTGCGTCGTCGAAGCCCTGGGCATGATGCTCCCCGGCGGGGCATCGCCGCCCGCGGTGAGCGCCGACCGCATCCGCATCGCCGAACGCAGCGGCGCCACCGCCGTGGCGATGGCGAATTCGCAGCTTACTCCTGCGCGCATCATGAGCGCAGACGCGTTCGAAAACGCGCTGCGCGTGCTGCTCGCCATCGGCGGCTCCACCAACGGCATCATCCATCTCACCGCCATCGCCGGCCGCCTGGGTATCAAGCTCGACCTGGAGCGCCTCGACGCCCTGGGGCGCGATACGCCGGTGCTGGTCGACCTGAAGCCCTCGGGGCTGTACTACATGGAGGATTTCCACAAGGCGGGCGGAATGCCTGCGCTGCTGCGCGAACTGCGGCCGCTGCTGCACCTGGACGCGCTCACCGTCACCGGGCGCACCCTGGGCGAGGAACTCGACGGCGCCGTCGCCGGCTTCCCCCAGGAAGTGATTCGAACGCTGGAGCATCCGATCTATCCGCAGGGCGGCATCGCCGTGCTGCGCGGCAATCTCGCGCCTGCCGGGGCGCTGATCAAGCAGTCGGCCGCCGATCCGAAGCTGTTCGAGCGCGAGGGCCGGGCGGTGGTGTTCGAATCGCTGGACGATCTTGCCGCGCGCATCGACGCGCCGGATCTCGACGTCACCGCGGACGATTTCCTGGTGCTGCAGAACGCGGGGCCCAAGAGCGGCTACGCCATGCCCGAGGCCGGCTATCTGCCGATCCCGACCAAGCTCTCGCGCGCGGGCGTGAAGGACATGGTGCGCATTTCCGATGCACGCATGAGCGGCACCGCGTTCGGCGCCATCGTGCTGCATGTCTCGCCCGAAGCTGCCATAGGCGGACCGCTGGCGCTGGTGAAGAACGGCGACCGCATCCGCCTGTCGGTGTCCGAGCGCAAGCTGGAGCTGCTGGTGGACGAGGCGGAACTCGCGCGGCGCCGCAGCGCGCATAGACCGCGCGAAGTCGCGGCCCAGCGCGGCTACGCCAAGCTGTACATGCAGAGCGTGCTGCAGGCCGAGGACGGCTGCGATTTCGACTTTCTCAGAATAGCGTCGTAGGAGCGAGCTTGCGCCCCTAAGTAAATCCCCTTTGGGGGACTCGCGAACTCGCCAATTCGCGAGCAAGCTCGCTCCTACAGCTCTCAATTACAAACTATATTCAAACCGGAGCAAGCAACATGAGCAAACGCATCAGCGGAGTACTGTCCCCCGTCGTGACGCCGTTCAAGTCGGATTACAGCCCCGACGCCGAGCGCTTCGTGCGCCAGTGCCAGTGGCTCATCGCGAACAAGGTCGGGCTGGCGGTGTTCGGCACCAATTCCGAGGCCAACTCGCTCTGCGCGGACGAGCGCATGCAGTTGCTGGACAAGCTGGTCGAGGCAGGCGTCGATCCGGCGCGCATGATGCCCGGCACCGGCTGCTGCGCGCTCACCGACTCGGTGCGCCTCACGGCACATGCGGTGAAGCTCGGTTGCGCCGGCGTGCTGATGCTGCCGCCGTTCTATTACAAGGGCGTGTCCGACGAGGGGCTCTACCGCAATTACGCCGAGATCGTCGAGCGCGTCGGCGATGCGCGCCTGCAGATCTACCTGTATCACATTCCGCAGGTGAGCCAGGTGCCCATCAGCCTGAAGCTGATCGAGCGCCTGCTCAAGGCCTATCCGAAGAACATCGCCGGCACCAAGGACTCATCCGGCGACTGGAACAATACCAAGGCGACGCTGGACGCCTACGCCAAGGACGGCTTCGATGTGTTTCCCGGCAGCGAAACCTTCCTGCTCGCCGGCATGCGTTCGGGCGCCAAGGGCTGCATCAGCGCCACCGCCAACGTCAATCCGGCGGCGATCCACAAGCTGTATGCGAACTGGCAATCGGCCGAAGCCGACGCGATGCAGGCAGGCCTGGACAAAGTGCGCGGCGTATTTCAGAAATATCCGATGATTCCGGCGATGAAGCAGGCCATCGCGCACTGGAGCGGCCATGCGGGCTGGGCGAGGGTGCGCCCGCCGCTCATCGAAGTGGACGCCGAACAGGCGGCAGCCATCATCGCAGAGCTCAAAGCGCTGCAGTTCTCCATGCCGGGGCTGGACCAGGCCTGATTTTCCGGCAGTCCTTTTCCATTCAAACAAACCGAACAGGCAAATGGCCAGGATTTTTCTCACGCATCCGCCCGAGGCGCTGAAGAATTTCTACGGCGACAAGGCGATCGCGGGCATCAAGGCGCTGGGCGATGTGCGCTTCAACGACGCCGGGCGCGAACTGTCCACGCAAGAGCTGATAGCGGCCGCGCAGGGCTGCCAGCTCATCGTTTCCTACCGCCAGACCCCGGGCGAGGCGGAGCTGTTTCGCAACTCGCCCGACCTGGTCGCGTTCTCGCGCTGTGCCATCGATATCCGCAACGTCGATGTGGCGGCGGCTAGCGAGATGGGCATCCTCGTCACCCAGGCGAGCGCGGGCTTCGTCGCCTCGGTCGCCGAGTGGAACATCGGCGCGATGATAGCCCTGGGCCGCAGCATCTGCGACTCGAACGCCGTTTTCCATGCGGGCACGCTGCCGGCTGCACCGATGGGGCGCCAGTTGCGCGGCGCCACGCTGGGCGTGATCGGCTACGGCCAGATCGGGCGCTATCAGTGCGAACTGGGCCTCGCCATGGGCATGCGTGTGCTGGTTTGCGACCCGTACGCCAGCATCGACCATGCGGCGCTGGTCCGGCTCGGACTTCCCGAGCTGCTCGCGCAGTCCGATTTCGTCGTCTGTCTTGCGGTCGCGACAGAGGCTACCGAGAACCTGATGAACGCGAAAGCGTTCGCAATGATGAAACCGGGTGCTTTCTTCATCAACGCCTCGCGCGGCAATCTGGTGGATGAACAGGCGCTGCTGCGGGCGCTCGACTCGGGCCGGATCCCAGGCTGCGCGCTCGACGTGGGCCGCGCGCCCGATCAAATGCCTACGCCTGCCCTCGGGCGCCATCCCAGGATAATCGCGACGCCGCATGTCGCGGGACTGACCCCGGAATCCATAGAGCATCAGTCGCTGGAGACGGTGGCGCAGGCTGCCGAAATACTCGAGGGCCGCGTCCCCAGGGGAGCGGTGAACGCGCTTAGCTGGAGCAGAAGGGAGAGGCTGCAAACATGAAAACCATCCTGATCACGGGGGCGGCGGGCGACGTCGGCAGCCATCTGCGGCGCGAACTGGCGGGCAAGTATGCGTTGCGCCTGTCCGACCTGCGGCCGCTGACACCCGCCAAAGGGGAAAGATTCGCGCGCGCCGACATTTCGAACATGGCCGACGCGCTGCGCATTACGCGGGGCGTCGATGCGATTGTGCACCTCGGCGGCTATTCGGTCGAAGGCCCCTGGGAAGGCATACTCAGCGCCAACATCATCGGTTGCTACAATGTGTTCGAGGCGGCGCGCAGGAACGGGGTGAAGCGCATATTGTTCGCGACTTCAAATCATGCCGTGGGTTTCTATCCGCGCAAGCAGACCATAGATCACCGTGTGTACATCAAGCCGGACGGGCGCTATGGCGTGTCCAAGGTTTTCGGCGAGGCCGTGGGCAGCCTTTATGCCGACAAGTACGGCATGCAGGTATTCAATATGCGCATCGGCAACGTCAATCCGGCGCCGATCGACAAGCGGCGGCTGTCCATATGGTTTTCGCCGCGTGACCTGGCGCAGCTCGTGACCATAGGCATCGAGCACCCGGACATCCGCTTCGAGATCGTCTACGGCGTATCGGGAAACACGCGCAGCTGGTATGACAACTCGAACGCCTACCGTCTGGGCTACAAGCCGCTGGACGATTCCGAACTCTACGCTGCGCAAATCCTGGCGAAGGAAGGGCCGGGCCATGCGACCGGCGACCTGTACCAGGGCGGGACTTTCACCCATGTCGAGGCCGTGCCCAACCCGGCACCATTGCCGAAGACGGCTGCTGCCGCGAATCAGGCGAAAAAGAGGGCCGCGAAGAAGCCGGCGCCGAAGCCGGCCAGGAAGAGCGTGAAGAAAACGAAGAAGAAATGAGTCCGCGCGCTGGTTGAAGGCGCAGGCGAGCAGGGCATGAACGAACTTCCGCAGGCAGGAAGCGCAGTACACCCGAGTGACCAACCAAAGGAGATACCATGAAACGCAGAGGCTTTTTGTCCGGCATGGCCGGCGCCGTGATCGCGGCCGCATTCGCGCTGCCAGCAGGCGCCCAGGTGATCACGCTGCACGGCGCGTCGCAGTTCAGCGATGAGCATCCTTTCACCAAGGGGTTGACGAAGTTCGAGGAACTGGTGAAAAAATATTACGGCAAGCCGATCAATTTCGTACTGCACAAGAACAGTGAGCTCGGGCTGGAGAAGGACTATTTCGCCTACATGAATCAGGGCATATCGGTCGATTACGCAATCGTTTCCCCGGCGCACATGGCGACCTTCGCCAAGGCGGCGCCGTTCATCGACGCGCCCTTCGTGTTTCGCGACCATGATCAGATGAACAAGGTGATCGCCCGGGACGTGCTCAAGCCCATCGCCGACGAGATCGCCAAGAAGGCCGACGTGCTGCTGCTCGGCTACGGCGGCGGCGGCGTGCGCAATATTTTCGCCAACAAGCCGATACACAACATGGCCGAGCTGAAGAACCTCAAGATCCGGGTGCAGGGCGCGCCGATCTGGACCCGCACCTTCGCTGCCGCCGGCATGTCGCCTACCGTCATCGCCTACAGCGAGATATACAACGGCATTCAGACCGGGGTGATTCAGGCCGGGGACAACGAGGCGGCAGGGGTGGAGCAGATGAAATTCTTCGAGGTGGCCCCCAACCTGATGCTGACCAGGCACTCGATCAGCATCCGGCCGATCTGTTTCTCCGGCAAGACCCTGCGCCGGCTGCCGGCCGATCTTCAGACGGCCATCCGCAAGGCGGCCGCAGAGGCGGGAAACTGGGAACGCGAGCTCGAGTCGAGTTCCGACACGGCGATACTGCAGGCGCTGGAGAAGGCGGGCAAGCTCAAGCAGGTGAAATTCGACGAACGCGACAAGCTGCGCGCGTCGATGGAGCCGGTGCTTGCCGCCTACGCCAAGGAAATCGGCGCCGACGCGATCTACACCCGCATCAACGCGATCAAATAGAAGTCCCGCCCGGTTCGGCGGGGGGGCGTTGCGCCGTAGCGGCGGCGCCCCCCCGCGTTCAGCCATTCGTCTGGAATGCGATGCGAAAACTCATAGACTGGATCTACCGCGGCCTGCAAATTCTGCTGACCCTGCTGATCGCCATATTGATCCTGCCGGTGACCATGCAGGTCCTCGCCCGCTACAGCGACAGCGTTCCGAACTATATCTGGACCGAAGAGATGGCGCGATTCTGCCTGATCTGGATCATCATGCTGGGCGCCAGCATCGCCGTGCGCGACGGCACGCACTTCGACGTCGATGTGCTGCCGCATCCGAAAACCGCGGTCGGCCTGGCCTTGAGCCGCATGGTGGTGCACGGCGCGGTATTTCTGGTCGCGATTATTTTTCTCGCCTTCGGCTGGAGGTTTGCCGAATTCGGCTACGACCAGAGTTCTGAATTGACCGGAATCAACATGGTCACCATCCACATCGCCTGGCCGGTCGCAGGCCTTACCTGGGTTGTGTTCACCCTGGAGAAGTTCTACGACGACTTCCAGCTGATGAAACAAGGCCAAGCGAGCGAACATGGGTCCGACTGAAGTTGCATTGATACTGTTCGGGTTGTTCACGCTGCTGGTGGTCGTGCGCGTGCCGGTCGCGTTCGCGCTGGGGCTCGCCTGCGTTCCGGTGTTCTTCATCGACGAGCGGCTCACGCCGTTCCTGCTGTTGAACGAGATGCTGAAGTCCTACAACTCGTTCCTGCTGCTGTCGATCCCGTTTTTCATGCTGGCCGCCAACCTGATGAACGCTGCGGGCATTACCGACAAGCTGATCAATTTGTCGCGCGTCCTGGTCGGCTGGCTGCCGGGCGGACTGGGCCATGTGAGCGTGCTGGTGAGCATGCTCTTCGCCGGCATCTCCGGCTCGAGCACCGCGGAGGCCGCGGGCGTCGGCGGCGTGCTTATCCCGGCGATGAAAAAGCAGGGCTACGATATCGAATTCGCGGTGTCGCTGGTCGCCTGCGCGGCGGTGATGGGCGTGATCATACCGCCCAGCATACTGATGGTGGTATGGGGCGGGGTCATATCGGTGTCGATCGGCGGCCTGTTTCTCGCCGGGGTGCTGCCCGGGGCGATGATGGGGCTCTCCTTCATGGCGGTGGTCTATATTTACGCCAAGCGGCGCAACTACCCGGTCTACGCCAAGCCCACCCGGCGCGAACTGTTTTCTGCAGCCGGGCAGGCAATCCTGCCGATACTCACCCCGGGGATCATAGTCGGCGGCATCGTAGGCGGCTTGTTCACCCCGACCGAGGCGTCGGTGGTAGCCGTGCTCTATGCCATGGCGCTGGGCGTATTCGTCTATCGCCGCCTGGGGCCGAGTCAATTGCGCGCAGCCATGTACGACTCCGGACGCTTTGCCGCCATTTCGCTGTTTTGCATCGGCACGGCCTCGGCGTTCGGCTGGCTGCTCGCGTACTTTCACATCCCGCAGCTGTTCGTGGACATGGTGTCGGGCTGGGGCGGGGGCATCACCAGCGTGGCCTTCATCACCGCGCTCTGCTTCCTGGTGATCGGCTGTTTCATCGATGCCATTCCGGCGATCATCATCGTCGGCACCATACTGTCGCCGCTGGCCGAGAGCGTCGGCATGCACCCGATCCATTTCGCCATCATCGGCGTCATCTCGATCGCCTACGGGCTGGTGACCCCGCCCTACGGGCTATGCCTGATGATTTCGTGCACCATCGGCGGAATCAAGATCAAGCAGGCGGTCAGGGACACGCTGATCCTGTTCATTCCGATGATACTCGTGCTGGTGTTCGTGATCCTGGTTCCCGACGCAATGCTGTGGCTGCCGCGCACGCTCATGCCGACCCTGGTCAAGTGAATTGGGCTTTTCTCCGCCCTGCCTCCGCCTATGCATGCGCCTATACGCCCAGCGGATCCGGCCGCTGGCCGGGGACCGCGCCGGCGCTGATCAACTGCTGACCCGGTTTCTTCCAGCCTGTTTCGCCCGGTACAGCGCGCGGTCGGCGGCCACCAGTACCTCGGCGGGGGTCGCGCGCTGGTCGTCGGGCTCGGCGATGCCGATGCTCACCGTCACCGACAGCGTCTTCTCGGGCGAGCGCAGCTGGCGCAGCCTGGTTCCGGCCTCTGGGTCCGTCGGGCGGTCTGAGCGGCGCACCGCCATCTTGTATGCGGCGATCCCGGCGCGGATCTTTTCGACGTGCGGCAAAGCCTCGGCCAGGCCCAGCTCGGGAAACAGAATGCAGAACTCCTCGCCGCCGTAACGGTAGGCCGTGCCCCCGCCCTGCGCCTGCGCCAGGCGCGCGGCCACCAGCCGGAGCACCTGATCGCCGATGTCGTGGCCATGCGTGTCGTTGAAATTCTTGAAATGGTCTACGTCCAGCATCGCAATCGCGTGCGTCGGACCCAGGCCGTGCAGCCGCTCCTCCAGCGCGCGCCGGCTGGGCAGGCCGGTCAGTTCGTCGCGGAACGCGAGGCGGTGGGATTCCTGCAGCAGCGACACCAGCAGAATGACGCCCGATGCCATCATGAAAGCCTCGAAGGCGCCCGGCGTATTCACCCATTCGCAGGCGATGAAAAACGCAGCCAGCGCGCCGGCCAGGCCGATGTCGAGCGGGCGTGTTTCCGCCGCCGCATCTTTCGGCCAGGTTCGGACCACGGCGGCGACGAAAGCCGCGGTGAACAGCAGCCTTCCCAGGGGCGGTGTCGGCGGGGATCGGAACAGCCAGTTCGTGAGCAGATCCTGCCACACCATGCCCGACAGATCGCTGCGGCCGGCGCTGGCGACCCAGGCGACGAACACGATTTCCACCACGGCCAGCATGAGCCAGCGGTAGTTGAAGTGGTGGGACACGCCGCGCTCGGGGAAAACAAGTGCCAGCAGAAAGTTGAGCGGGACGAGTATCGCTGCCGCGGTGAATACGGCATGTGCGGCGAAACTGGTGGCGCCGATATCAAGCGCGAGGTCGTGGCCGGCGAACGCCGCGAGCAGTGACGCTAGCGCGATAAAGGTGCGGCCGCGATTGAACCACCAGCCCATGACGGTACCCAAGAGCAGCACCACATAGGGTCCCAGTGTCTTCAGGCCGGAGAGAGACGGCGGCAATGCGGGGCCGGCCACGAGCGCGAGCGCCGTGAGCAAGAGGACTGCGGCCGGCGCGATTGCAGGCCGGAAGGTGTGGAGAACCGACAGGTTCAATGCTGCGTGCCGCGCGAGGTTTCGAGTGTTCCGCCTGTTGCCATCACGCCATTTCCCCCTGATCGACAGAACGCTTTCTTGCGGTGACCTCGATTTCGATGCGGATTCGCGGATCGGCCAGGCCCGCAGAAATCATGGTCGCCGCCGGCCGGATGTCGCCGAAGTACTTGCGCAGCACCGGCCAGCATTGCTCGAACTCCGCGGCAGCCGGCAGTATGTAGGTCACGCGGACGACGTCCTCCAGACACGACCCGGCTTGCTGCAGCGCGCCGGCGATGTTCTGCATGCATTGATCGGCCTGGGTGACGACGTCCTCGGCGATGGTCATGGTCCGGTAATCGAAGCCGGTGGTTCCGGAGACGAAGACCCATGCGCCGTCGACCACGGCGCGAGAGTACCCGATCTGCGCTTCGAATGTTGAACCTGAGCTGATCAGTCTGCGCGACACGTTTTCCCCGGGGCCTCAAATTTTCGTTCGCTAGACTAACAACAATGGCGCGTCGCGTCCAACCGCCGTTGGCGGACGCGGAACTGCACAGCCCGGGGCGGGACCGGTGTCAGGCCGGACGCTGCACGCGAAACCAGGCCGCGTACAGCGCGGGCACGAAGACCAGGGTCAGCACCGTCGCGACGATCAGCCCTCCCATGATGGCAAATGCCATCGGCCCCCACAGCACGCTGCGCGCGAGTGGAATCATCGCCAGCACGGCCGCGGCCGCGGTCAACACGATGGGCCGGAAGCGGCGCACGGCGGCTTCGCGGATGGCGATCCACTCCGGTTGGCCGGCTGCGACATCCTGTTCGATCTGATCGACCAGGATGACCGCGTTGCGCATGATCATGCCGGCCAGCGCAATGACCCCGAGCAGCGCGACGAAGCCGAAGGGCTGGCGGAACACCAGCAGCGCGATCGCCACGCCGACCACGCCCAGGGGCGCGGTCAGCACCACCATGAAGGTGCGCGAAAAACTCTTCAGCTGCAGCATCAGCATGCCCAGCACCACCACTGCCAGCAGCGGCATGCCGGCGGCGATCGAACTCTCGGCCTTGAGGTTCTCTTCCCAGGCGCCGCCGATCTCGACGCGATAGCCCGCCGGCAGCGCAGTCCGAATCCCGTTCAGCGTGTGGTCGATCGCCGTGCTCACGTCCGGTGCCTGCACGCCGTCGTCGATATCCGCACGCACGGTAAGCGTCAGTTCGCGCGCGCGGCGCCAGATGATCGGCTCCTCCATTGCCGTGCTTGTCGCCGCCACCTGTTCGAGTGGCACGGCGCGCCCGCTGGCGGTGAGCACGCTGGTTTGGGCGAGCGCTTCGAGCGTTCCCCGTTCGGCCGCCGGGGCGCGCAGCAGTACATCGATCAATCGGTCGTTGTCGCGGTACACGCCGATCGGCACGCCGCTGGTTACCAACGCCGTAGCGCGCGCTACGCTCTGCGAATTCACGCCCAGTGCGCGCGCTTTTTCCTGGTCGACCTCGACGTGCAGCGCGAGCACGCGCTCGCCCCAGTCGAAATTGACGTCGTGGGTGTGCGCATTGGCGCGCACGCGTTCGGCCACGCGCTCGGCTATCGTCTTCAGCTGTGCGGTGTCCGCGCCGGTGACGCGGAACTGCACCGGGTAGTTGACCGGCGGGCCGAGGGGAACGCGGTTGACGCGGCCGCGGATGCCGGGGAACTTTTCGTCCATGGCCTTGCGCAGGCGCTCGACCACGCGCTCGCGACCCGCCAGGCTCCTGGTGAGCACGACCAGCTGGGCGAAGTTGGTGCGGAACAGCTGCTGGTCGAGCGACAGGAAGAAGCGCGGCGAGCCGTTGCCTACGTAAGTGACGTAGGTCGCCACGTCGGGATCGTTGGCGAGTTTCGCTTCGAGCCGCGCCGCCTCGCGCTCGGTCGCCTCGATCGAGCTGCCCTCGGGCAGCCACAGCTCGACCATGACCTCGATGCGGTTGGAAGAGGGGAAAAACTGCTTCTCGGTGAGCCCCATGCCGAGTACGCCCAGCACGAAGGTCAGTACGGTAGCGGCGATTACCGTCTTGCGCTGTGCGATGCACCAGTCGATCACAGCGCGCAGCCGCGCGTAGAACGGTTTATCGAACACGTCGCGCAGGCCTTCCTCGGCTTTGTGTTCCTTCAGCAGGTAGGAACCGATGAAGGGCGTGGCAATGACCGCGGCGAACCAGGAAATCAGCAGCGCCATGGTGGTCACGGCGAAAATGCCGAATGTGTATTCGCCGGTGGTCGACTTGGCGGTGGCGATCGGCAGGAAGCCCGCCGCGGTGACGATGGTGCCCGACAGCATGGGGAAGGCGGTCGAGGTATACGCGAAGGTCGCCGCGCGCAGCATGTCGAAACCTTCTTCCAGCTTGCGCGCCATCATCTCGACCGCGATCATCGCATCGTCCACCAGCAGGCCGAGCGAAATGATCAGCGCGCCCGTCGATATGCGGTGCAGGTCGATGCCGAAGAAGCGCATGGCGAGAAAGGTGGCCGCCAGCACCAGCGGGATGGTCAGCGCGACCACCAGGCCGGTGCGCGCGCCTAGCGACAGGAAAGACACGACCAGCACGATCGCCACGGCTTCAAGGAGGGAAGCCATGAACTCGCCCACCGCATTCTTTACCACCGCGGGCTGGTCGGACACCTGGCCGAACGCGATGCCCACCGGCAGGCTGGCCTTGATGCGCGCCATGGCGTTCTTCAGGTCGCGGCCGAGCTGGAGTACGTCACCGTTGGGGACCATGGACACGGCCAGCGCGATCGCCTCTTTGCCGCCATAGCGCATCCTCGATACCGGGGGATCGGCGTAGCCCCGCTTCACCGTGGCGATGTCGCCCAGGCGCAGCGTCTGCGCGCCGCTTGAGCCCGGCACGCGCAGCAGCAGTCCGGCGACGGCCGCTTCCGAATCCAGCTGCCCGCTGACGCGCAGCGCGACCGAGCTGTTCTTCGTCTCCACGCTGCCAGGGCTGACGATCGCGTTCTGCGTGGCGAGCGCCTGCGCGATGAGCGCCGGGTCTACGCCCAGGCTGGCCAGCTTCATCGTCGAGAGTTCGATGTAGATCTTGTCGTCCTGCACGCCTATCAGCTCGATCTTCGACACATTGGGCAGGCGCAGCAATTCCTGGCGCACGCGCTCGACGTAGTCGCGCAACTCGGAATGGTTGTAGCCGTCGCCGGTGAAGGCATAGATCGATCCGAACACGTCACCGAACTCGTCGTTGAAGAACGGTCCTATGACCTCTGCCGGCAGGCTTACGCGGATGTCGCCGACTTTCTTGCGCACCTGGTACCAGATGCCGGGCACGTCCTTGGGTGCCGCAGTGTCCTTGAGCTCGAGGATGATGAGCGACTCGCCCGGCTTGGAGTAGCTGCGCGTGAACTTGTAATAGGGCGTCTCCTGCAGCTTCTTCTCGATGCGGTCGGTAACCTGCAGGTCGACCTGCTCGGCGGAGGCGCCCGGCCACAGCGTGCGGATCACCATTGCGCGAAAAGTGAAGTCCGGGTCTTCGCGCTGGCCGAGCTGAAAGTACGCACCGACCCCGCCGATGGCGATGGCGATCAGGAAGAACAGCGTGAGTTCCCGATACTTGAGTGCGGCGGCCGACAGGTTGAAGCTGTTTTGTTCCACGCCTGCTGCTTACTTGCCGCCGATCGTGCGCACGCGCTCGCCGGCGTGCAGCATCTGCGCGCCGGCGATCACCACCGTGTCGCCGGGATTCAGGCCCGAGTCGATGAGCACATGCTCGCCGGCGAGCCCGCCTACCTTGACCGGCTGCAAACGCACGCTGCCGCTGCCGTCGACCAGCCAAACGTTGGGCGTATCGCCCTTGGAGTAGATCGCCGCCACCGGCAGCTCTATGCGTGTATCGCGTGCTGCAAAGCGTACCTCGACGCGTGCGCTCATGCCCAGTTCGACCTCGTCGCCCGGCTGGAGGATGGTGATGCGCGCGCCATAGGTGCGCGTGGCCGGATCGGCGGCAGGGGCAACTTCGCGCAAACGGCCGGCCCAGCGGCGTCCGCTCAAGGCGTTCAGCGTGATGGCGAATTCGCCTGCCTGCGCGAGCTGTTCGCGCTGGGATTCGGGCACGGCTATCGCTATTTCCCGGTCGCCCGGGCGCGCGAGCCGCGCCACCGTCTGCCCGGCGCTGACCACCTGGCCGGCTTCAGCTTCAATCGCGGTGATCACGCCGGCGGTGTCCGCAGCGAGTAGTGCGTAGCCGGCCAGGTTCGCCGCCTGGCTTGCCTGCGCCCGCGCAGCGTCGAGGCGCGCAGACGTGGTGTCGAGCAGGCTCTGCCGCCGCTCCAGTTCGGCCTGGCTGATGAAGTTTTTCGAGCGCAGCTCGCGAAAGCGCGCAAGATCCGCCGCGGCCAGGATCCTGTCGGCCTCGAACTGCGCCACCTGCGCTTTCGCGCTCGCGGCCGCAAGTTCGAAGTCGCGGGCGTCGAGGCGAGCGATCGCTTGGCCGGCATGCACCCTGGTGCCGACCTCGACCAGCCGCTCGAGGATCTTGCCGGGAACGCGAAAGCCCAGGCGCGTTTCAAAGCGTGCGCGGACGTCGCCGGGAAATTCGACCGTGTGCGTGCGCGCTACGGGCCCGACCTTGAATACCCGCACCAGGCGCATTTCCTCGGCTTTGGGAGGCGGCGCCTTGCCGCAGCCTGCCGCAAGCAGAGCCGTCAGCGCCAGCGCCCCCGCGTTGATGAGTTTCATCCTTTTCCCGTATTTTGCGCCCTGTACTGCATGGCGGCGATGGTGTCGAAACACCGCGCAGTATACCTGCTGACCTGTCGACCTGTTGCCCTGGTGCAGGACTGTGCTAGGTGGCGGCCTTGTGCCGCGCGCGCGCGCGCAGCGCGGCGAGTTCGTTCAACAGTAGCGCTGTGATCACCAGCGCGCCGCCCGCCAGCGTGGCCAGCGCCGGGGCTTCGCCTGCGCCCAGCCAGGCCCACAGCGGGCCAAGCACCACTTCAAGCAGGGCGAGCAGTGCGATCTCTGGCGCCGACAGATGCGGGCTGGCGCGCACCATCAGCATGCACGGCAGGCCGAGTTGCAGGCAGCCGAGCACGGCGAGCAGTGCCAGGTCGTGCGCGTTCGCGCTGAAAGGAAGCGCGTAGGGCAGGGTAACAGCAGCGGAGAACACGGCGCCGAGGAGCACTGCCGGGACGAGATCGACCGTGCGGCCGGCGTGCTTCAGCGTGACCAGGTTGACCGCAGCAGCCATGGGCACGGCCAGGGCGATCAGCATTCCGGCGACGTGGCGCGTCTCGCCGGCGGCGAAACGCGAACCGAACATCCACAGCATGCCGGCCATGGCGAGTGCGATCGCTATCCAGGTGCGCGGCGCGATCGGCTCGCGCAGAACCGCGCGCGCGAGCAGTGCGGTGAACAGCGGAGAGATGCTGTTGACGATCAGGGTGTTCGCGGTGGTGGTGGTCATCAGCGCGAGCATGAACGCTACGAACATGAT
>JACZJT010000036.1 GCA_014860445.1 Burkholderiales bacterium | reverse complement strand
GTCCCACCCCTTCCCATCCCGAACAGGGCCGTGAAACGGTGCCGCGCCGATGATAGTATGGATTACCCATGCGAAAGTAGGTCATCGTCAGGTCCCTAAAACAAAAAGCCCCGACCATCAGGTCGGGGCTTTTTGCTTTGTGGCGTCAAACGAACAAACGACAAATCGAATCCGCACTGAACCGGCATGGCGCACCTTGATGCGAGCGCCTAGAATCGCACATCTATGAGCCTGTCAAGCCGCGAAATCCCAACCGTCGACACGGTTCCGCGCCCGTTCACCGGGCCGCTGCAGGATCCAGGTGCGCCGCCCTGCTTTCACTGCGCACTGCCTGTGGCAGACCCGAATCGCTATCGCGTAAAGGTCGATGGCAATTGGCAGGCGGTCTGCTGCCCGGGTTGCCAGGCCGTGGCCGAAGCTATCCTCGGCTATGGGATGCTAGGTTATTACGAACACCGCACCAGCCCGGCACCTACCGCCGTTGCCGACGGCGAAAACGAAGATTTCCGCATCTACGATGACCCGGAGGTGCAGCGCGGCTTTGTCCATACGGAAGCGGGCGGCAGCTGCGACGCGGCGTTGATGATAGAAGGCATACGCTGCACCGCGTGCGTATGGCTCAATCAGAACGTGCTTGGGCACTTGCCAGGCGTGCTCGGGGTCGGCATCAATGCCACTACGCATCGCGCGCAATTGCGCTGGGACCCGCAGAAAATAAAGCTGAGCGAGATTCTCGCCGCCGTTCAAAAAATCGGCTATCGCGCCCATCCCTACGATGTGCGCCAGCAGGAAGCGGCCCAGCGCTCCGAGCAAAAGCAGAGCCTGTGGCGCTTGTTCGTGGCGGGGTTCGGCATGATGCAGGTGACGATGTACGCGCTGCCTGTGTACCTGGCGGAGCCCGGCAGCATGACGCCGGATATCGAGCAGCTGATGCGCTGGGCGGGTCTGATGCTCACGCTGCCGGTGGTAACGTATTCCGCGGGACCATTCTTTCAATCCGCCTGGCGTGATCTGCGCTTGGGCCGTATGGGCATGGACCTGCCGGTGGCGCTGGGCATCGGGGTCGCCTTTGCGGCCAGTACCTGGTCCACCTTCAGCCGGCATGGCGAAGTCTATTTCGATTCGGTCTCCATGTTCGTGTTCCTGCTGCTGTGCGGCAGGTATCTGGAGATCCGGGCGAGGCACGCAGTGGCGCGCAGCCTGGATTTTCTGTCCCGCGCGACGCCCGAAGTCGCGCTGCGCCTGGATTCCGCCGGCAAGCCCGAACAAGTGGCGGTTTCCGTCCTGCGTCCCGGAGATCTGGTGCTGGTACGCTCGGGGGAGCGCATCCCCGCGGATGGCGTGGTCAAAGAGGGGAGGAGTCTTGTCGATGAATCCCTGCTTACCGGCGAGAGCAGTCCGGTCACACGCCAAGCCGGCGACCGCGTGACGGGCGGTTCGACCAATATCGAAGACCCGATGCTGATGCAGGTGGAGCGCATCGGCGCTGATACGGTGCTCTCTTCCATCGTTCGCTTGATGCAGCAAGCGGCAAGCGAGCGCCCGAGGCTGGTTGCAAATGCCGAGCGGGTAACCGGCTGGTTCGTGGCTGTGACCCTGGCGCTCGCCGCGGCCTCGGCTGCCGCATGGTGGATGATCGAGCCCGGGCGCGCACTGTGGGTGGCGGTGTCCGTTCTGGTCGTCACCTGTCCTTGTGCGCTGTCCTTGGCGACACCGGTAGCATTGACGGTGGCTACGGGCCGGCTCGCACGGCAAGGGCTCGTCGTTTGTCACGGGCATGTCGTAGAGACACTTGCGCGGGCGACGGATGTGGTGCTGGACAAAACCGGTACGCTGACTTTTGGCCGCCTGCGTCTGGAGCACACCCATGTGCTCGCGGACCTGTCGGAAGCGGAGTGTCTGCGGATCGCCGCCGCCATGGAACAGGGATCCATGCATCCGATTGCGAAGGCACTGCTTGCGGCGGGCACCCCGGAATCGGCAGTGCGCGAGTCTAGGAATCATGCGGGTTTGGGGGTGGAAGCCGAAGTGAACGGCCATCTCTATCGTCTCGGCCGGCCGGACTTTGTCCTGGCGGCGCATCAGCATGCAGCGCCGTGGCGGCCTCCAGAAATTCCGGCGGGCTGTTCCGTTGCCATGCTCGGCGATGAATCCAATTGCCTCGCTCTGTTTGTGCTCGGTGACGCTTTGCGCCCGGACGCCGGCGACTTTGTCCGCGCGTTGCACCGCGCCGGAAAGCGCGTGCATCTGCTGAGCGGCGATCGCGCCGAGACGGTCGAACGCATCGCGACGGCACTGGGGATTGAATCGATCACTGCAAACGCTTCACCGCAGGACAAATTGCGATACGTTCAAGCACTGCAGCGCGGCGGTGGGGTGGTTGCAATGATAGGCGATGGGATCAATGATGCACCCGTGCTCGCACAGGCCGGAGTATCGATCGCGATGAGCGATGGCGCCTGGATTTCGCAGCGCCAGGCCGATGCGGTATTGCTTTCGGGCCGCTTGAGTGATCTGCGCGCGGCTTTCGATACTTCCGCGCGCACGCTGGCGATCATTCGCGAAAATCTGATTTGGGCGCTGGGTTACAACCTGATCGCAGTGCCTCTGGCCGCATCGGGCATGGTCACGCCCTGGATGGCCGGGATAGGCATGTCGACAAGCTCGCTATTGGTCATCCTCAATTCACTGCGACTGCGGCGACAGTCCAAACCGGCGGCCGCAGCAGTCGCGCATGGCAGTCTTGCTTCAACGGGATGAGCGCATGGACATTCTGTTTCTGCTGATTCCATTGAGCGTAGTGCTGGTATTCATCATCGGCGCGGTGTTCTGGCTGGCTTTGAGAAGCGGCCAGTTCGACGACCTGGAAAGTCCCGGGCTCGACGTCGTGCTTGACGATGACAAGGCGCCGCCGACTCCGTTACCGCGCGGGGCGAACCCTGAAGTGGACGGCGCTGATCGCGACCCCGGATAGCGGCAGCGCCGGCGATTTTTTGACCTAGAAGTCAGGCTCCGTTTCGATCTTCTCTGCGCGGCCTTTGTGCCGCTGGTGCTGCCAGATTGCGAAGATCACCGAGGCGACGGATAGCCCTAGCAAGGATCCTGAAATCGGACGCGTGAAGAATAGCCAGGGATCGGGGTCGCTCATGATCGCGCGCAGCAGGTTGACCTCGATCTGGTCGCCCAGTATCAGCCCGAGTATGAGCGGTGCAAGCGGGAAGCGCGCCTTTACCAGTGCGTATCCGACCAGTCCGAACAACAGCAACACCACCACATCCTCCATGATGTTGTTGAGCGCAAAGGCGCCGATCACGCACAGAACCAGCACATTGGGGATGAGCATGGATTTCGGTACCGTTACCACGCGCAGGAACAGGCGCGCGCCGAAAGCGCAGATCAGAACCATAATCGGATGCGCCAACAGGTAGGCGGCATAGATGCCATAGGCGATAGTCGGATGCTGGCTCACGAACAGCGGCCCGGACTGGATGCCGTGTATGGTCATCGCGCCTAGCATTACCGCGGTCACGGCGTCGCCCGGTATGCCGAAGGCCATGATGGTGACCAGCGAACCGCCGACATTGGCGTTGCACGAGGCTTCTGACGCAATGATGCCCTCGGGATTGCCCTTGCCGAAGCGCTCCGGATGCTTGGAGAATTTCTTCGCCTGGTCATAGGCCATTACGGTTGCGGCGCTGCCGCCGATCGCGGGCAGCACGCCGATGAGAATGCCGACCAGTGTCGACCAAATGAACAGGAAGGGCCGGGAAATAATTTCCCACAAGACCTTGAGGTGCGACACAGTAAGCGGAGGCGCCTTGATCGGCGCGCTTGTCTGCTCCGATCCGTCCATTTTTTCAATATCGGTCATCAACTGCGCAAACGCGAAAATGCCGATCAGCACCGGCAGGAACGGAAAGCCGCTGCGCAAGAATTCAGTGCCCAGGGTGAAACGCGGCACGCTCATGATCGGATCGAAACCGACAATGGTGATCGCGAGACCTATTGTGCCGGAGAGCAGTCCCTTGACCAAGGAGCCTTCTGTAAGCCCGGCGACCATGGACAGCGCAAATACGAACAGCGAGAAGTATTCCCAGGGCCCGAACTCAAGCGCGATCGCAGCCAGAGGACCGGTTGCGCCGATGAGGAACAAGCCGGCGAGCAGTCCGCCGAAGCAGGATGACCAGATACCCAGCCAGATCGCTCGTCCTGGCTGCCCTTTCTGGGTCATGGGAAAGCCGTCGAAGGTCGTGGTGATCGCAGAAGGCGACCCGGGTATGCCGATCAAGGCGGCGGTAATCGCACCGCCGGCAGAGCCGCCGACATACACGCCGGTCATCGTCGCGAGGCCCTGCAGCGGATCGAGCCCGAAAGTGAAGGGCAGCACGATGATGATGGTCATGGTGATGGTGACGCCGGGCAGCGCGCCGCCGATCAAGCCCACCAGGGTGCCTAGAAACAGAGGCACCAGATATTTCAGGTGCACAATGTTGTCGATCCCGGCAAGCAGAAGGTCAATCATGGCTTACCAGTTCGTCCAACTTCCACGCGGCAGCAGCACCGAGAGATAGTGCTGGAACACGAGATAAGTAATTGCCGCAGTAACGAGCGCCGAAGTCAGCACAATGATCCAGCGCCGTGCGCTGCGCGGCATTTCGAACACAGCCTGCAGGGCCGCCATGAATATGAAGGTTGCGATCCGATACCCAGCGAACGGCAGCAATACCACATAGGCCGCGAACACGGCAAAGGTGATGCCTACCAGCCGGTAGTTGCGCTTTTCCGAATCGGCCACTGCTTCAGCGGATGGTTTCGCGGAACGTGCGCGCTTCTTCCATAGGTCGGTGGCGATCAAGATAACGGACAGCAGCGCCATAATGGCCAGGACAATGCGCGGATAGAAATCCGGGCCGATGGGAACGAAGGACGACTTCGGCAGCCCGCGCGTCAGTACCAGCAGGCAGAGGGAAAGCGCCAGGCAGATGAGCCCGGCGATTCCGTCACGTGTCATTCAAAACGCTCGCAGGAAAAAAATCGCCGCTACCTAGCGCTTTAGGAGGCCGAGTTCACGCGCCAGATTCTTGTTGAGCGTGTCGTTATCCTTCAGGAAGCTCGCGTACCCCTTGCGATCCAGGTAGTGCACGTCGGTCCCTTGCTTCCTCATTGACTCGGCAAAGCCCGGGTCCTTGGCCGCCTGACTGCAGGCGCCTTCCAGCTTGGTCAGGATGTCGTTGGGTGTGCCTTTCGGGGCCAGAAGACCGCGCGATACCGCATATTCGACGTTGATGCCCAGTTCCTTCAGCGTCGGTACATTGGGCAGTTCGGGACTGCGCTTCTCGGTGGCGGTCGCGAGGAACTTGAGCTGGCCGGCGTCGACCTTGCCTTTCTGCGTAAGGTTGCCATCGGTCAGATCGATATGGCCGCCAAGAATGGCGTTCATGCGCTGGGCCAGGCCGTCATAGGAAATATACTTGAACTTGATGCCCGCGGCTTTTTCGATCAGCGCAGGAAAGAAGTGACTGGTCGAACCGAGGGTCGCGCCTACTGAAATCTGGCCGGGATGCGCTTTGGCATCGGCGACCATTTCTTTCATCGTATTCCACTTGGTCTTCGGGCTCGCCGTCACGATCGACGGTGTTGATGCGATGAGGCAGACCGGCTCGAAATCGGTGTAATTGACGTCCGAGATGCCGATGTAATACGTAGAGTGAATATAGTCGTGCACTGCATACAGGGTATAGCCGTCGGGAGGAGAGCCCTTGGCCTCGCGCGCGCCGACGGTGCCCGAGGCGCCGCCGATATTCGCGATAACCACGGTTGTTCCTCCCATCGCCTTTTGCAGTGCCGGCCCAAAGGGGCGGAAAATATTGTCGGTGTCGCCACCTGCGGCCCAGGGCACGATCACTTTTATCGGACGATCGGGATAGGCGGCTTGGACGCTGGCGAATGCGCAAAGCGCGAGACCTGCAACAGCGGCGGTAACTACTTTCATGGTTTTCTCCTTTGGAATTTAGGCTTTTGCTTAAATCGTATCGATGCTGAGTTTGTTTGGCGAATTGCAACTACGGTCCTGATTCATCTCATGGATCGCTTGCGTCCTCGGTTGTTCAAAAATTCCTTTAGCTCCTGCAGCAACTGTTGCGTCGAAATGCGCGCCACGTTTTCCAATGTGCGCGCATACCCCACCGGGATACGCGCAGCCCCGACACGCTTCACGGGGATACCGAGTGCCTCCGCGACGGTGGCCGCAATCTCCGCTCCAAAACCGGCCGCCTGCACCGCTTCGTGCGCAACCAGCAGACACCCGGTGCGCGACGCGGATTCTAGCACCGTCTCCCGATCCCAGGGCCAGATGGTGCGCAGGTCTATCACCTCCACGGATACGCCCTGCAGCGCCGCTTGTTCGGCGGCCGCGAGCGCGGTATGAAGCATGCCGGACCAGCTTAGCAGCGTCAGGTCGGTTCCGCCGCGCGCGATACGCGCCTTCCCCAGGACGGCCGTGGGTTCAGGCGGCACCTCTCCTTCCAGTCCCCACAACTCCTTGTGCTCCATATAGATGACAGGATCGCCGCATTCGATCGCGGCAGCGAGCAGGGCGTAATTGTCTGCCGGCGTCGCCGGCGTCACGACCACCAGGCCAGGAATATGGGCGAACCAGGCTTCCAGCGATTGTGAATGCTGCGCGGCGGATCCGCTCCAGATGCCGATCGGCAGGCGCGCCACCAGCGGCACCCGGCCCTGACCGCCGAACATATAACGGTTTTTCGCCGCCTGATTGACGATTTCATCGATTGCGCAAAGCGCAAAATCGACCACCCGCATTTCGACCACCGGTCGCAGACCGGTCAGCGCCATGCCCACGGCGGCACCCATGATGGTGGCTTCGGAGATAGGCGTGTCGATTACACGCGATGCGCCGAATTCCTCCCGCAAGCCGCGATACTGCCCAAAGACGCCGCCGTTCCCGACGTCCTCGCCCAGCGCCACCACGCCCGCATCGGCGCGCATGGCCCCGGCCAGCGCACTGCAGGCCGCCTGTGCATAGCTCATCAGCGCCATTGGCCCGCTCCCAGGTCCTGCACGTCGGCATAGGCCTCGTCTGGTTCGGTTGCGGGCGCCGAATGCGCTGCTGCCAGTGCCGCGTCGATCTCATTCCGTACTTCCGTATCGATTTTCGCGACGGTCGCGGCCGCGACACCCAGCGCCGCGAGTCGCAGGCCCGCGAGTTTGAGCGGATCGCCCTCGAGCGCGCTTTCGAGTTCACGCGGGTCGCGATAAGCCGCTGCGTCTACAGAAACATGACCCTTTACACGATAGGTGAGGGCGTGCAACAGTTGGGGCCCGGCGCCGGCGCGGATGCGCGCGACGAGTTCGCGTGCCATGGCGTCCACTGCGAGCACGTCGTTCCCGTCCACGGATTCAGCGGGAATGCCGATGCCCCGGGCGCGTGCGGCCGCGCCATCGCCCGCAGTCATGGCATCGGTCGCAGTGGTTGCGGAATAGCGGTTGTCTTCGCACACGAAGAGCACCGGCAGTTCGAATATCTTCGCCCAGTTGAGTCCTTCGAGAAACGGCCCGCGATTGATCGCACCATCACCGAAAAAACAGGCGACGATGGCCTTGCTGCCGCGTATCTTCGCCGAATGTGCTGCGCCCACGGCAATCGGGATGCCGGCCGCCACCACACCGTTCGCGCCGAGCATGCCGACGGCGAAGTCGGCGATGTGCATCGATCCGCCCTTGCCCTTGTTGGTTCCTGCGCCGCGGCCGAACAACTCGCACATCATTGCCGTGATATTGGCGCCTTTGGCGAGCGTGTGTCCGTGGCCTCGGTGGGTCGAAGTCAGGTAGTCGTCGCGCGTCAGGTTTGCGCATATGCCGGCTGCGACCGCCTCCTGCCCGGTGGAAAGGTGCAGGGGTCCGCGTATCATCGACGCCGCGTCGCTGGAGGCGCCGAACGCGGCAACACTGCCGCGGCTCGCTTCTTCCGCCGCATTTTCGAAAGCGCGGATGCGCGCCATCGTGCGGTAGAGGGGAAGCAAGCGTTCAGCCGGGGAGTCGTTTGCCTCGGAGGTATCGGGGGCCAACTGTGTATCCGGAAGTCTGTTCTTTTTGGGGTGCAACCCGATCGAAGTGTAGCGCGAATCAGGAGCCGCCGAATTTAAGTATGGTTTCCGGCGAAATGTCCGTCTCCTTTTTGCCGACTAGGGCATAGTAAAACAGCGGCTGGCCTTCGATGGAAATGCGATGTCTGTATCGCTCCAGGTGATGAATTTCCAGTGTGTCGCTCGTCAAGAGAAATTTGGTCAAGCTGGAGAATCCCGAGTCGTCGCTTTCCTGCAAAAAAGTGTCCTTGATGTTGAATGCCACCCAGCCACCGGGTTTAACGAGGTTGAAGGCGGTAGCGAAGGCCTTGGTGGGTATATCCCCGAACCCGAGCGCTGCCACGCATGTCAGGCAGTCGATCTGCCAGTCGCGCAGCTCCTGCTCGATGGCCGGGTCCATGTTGCAGAAATCGGCCACATAATAGGCATCGTAAGCGCCAGGCCTGTCGCGTTCGCAGGCCAGAAACGCTTCCTTGCTGATGTCGACACCTATTACCCTGGCGACATGCAGGATTTCGCCAACCATGCCGTTTCCTGCTCCTAGATCAAGCACCCGAAGCTCGCTCATTTCTGCGCGGTTCGCACTCAGCACTTTGTCGAGAATGCCAGCCACTTTCTGCGGGGAAACACATTTCAGGCGATCATAGAAGAGCTGCTCATACAAACCCGGCCGATTGTAGAGATCCCCATAGTCATGAAAGCGCAGCTTTATGTCCTTGCCGTTCTCTTTCAAAAAAAAATAGGCTTCGTCCTGCCCGAGCGGCTGAGGTTCCGGTGCTGGAAAACTGATGTTGTAGCGAGCCTGATTCAAACTGATGTTGTAGCGAGGCTGATTCATCTTGTCCCCTTAAATTGAACGGCAAATTCTTAGACTTTTACGTAAGTTTTACGTACGTCAGCGATGGGTGAATCCGCTCTTGACGTGCGCGTAGTTCTTGGCTCGTCTGGTCTAGGCGGATCGTGTGGGCACGTCCCCAAGCGCGCACTTTGTTTGCGCGATTGCGACGTTTTCTACGGTCAATATTTTAACGCAATTGAGTCTGAAAGACCAATGTGCTGGCGCGTTTTCCGGATATGGGATATTGCGTTTTTCCGATCACATGCTACTTGATGTCATCCAGAAAATTCTTGACCGCCTTGACCATTTCATCTTCGTGGCCGCCAAAAAAGTGATCGGCATCGGCGATCTGTATCTGCTTCGATTGCGCGTTTCCCGCGAGTGATAGATAGCGTCCCGCTGCGCTGGCGAGCACCTGCGGCAGATCCCTTGCGCCGTAGAGGTCAAGCACCGGTATCGTGATGCCTTCGTAGGGTTTGGCGGCAACAGCCGGGGCCGTCATGCCTAGCGCGGCCCAGGCGCTGATCTCCGAGGAATTGCCGGCCATGTACGCCTGCGCCATGCGTGAACCCATGCTGTGCGAGACGAGCGCAATTCGCTTATAGCCTTTGTTCGTCAGATAGGCGACCGCAAGCTGCAGGCGCTCGACCGCCTCGGGGAAGGTCGCCGCGTAGGCCGAGGGCTTGGCATCGGCCGCGAGCACCGGCATTTGTATCGACAGGGTGGTATAGCCGTAGTCAGGCAGGCGCTGGCGCAGGGTGCCGATCATGCCCCAGTCGGGATGGATGCCGATGCCGTGCACCACCACCACGCCCATTTTGGCATTGGCTGCCTCGGTGTAAATACCCAGAAACTTGTGGCCGTTGCCTTGTGCGAGATACACCGGGTCGCCGACCACGATGCCCGGCGTAACTTCGTTTTCCCATCGTTTCTCACGTGCGTAGTCCGGGTTCGCAAAAGCGGATGCCGAAACGAACAGCAAGGGCAACAAGCGAAGAAGAAAGAACTTGAGCATTTCGTCATCCCTTTTTGATGTGGCTTTCGTGCTCCAATCGTTCGCGCTGGTCCGGGTGTGCAATGGCGATCATTCTGCGCGCGCGCTCGGCCAGACCCGCGCCGCGCAGATCTGCCACGCCGTATTCGGTCACGATGATGCCTGCGTCGCTCCTGGGCGTGCTCACCGGCCCGTTCAGCGCTGAGACAATGCGGCTGTGCCTGCCGGCCTTGGAGGGCAGGGCGACGATGGGCAGACCGCCTTTGACATTCTGCGCGGCGCGCAAGAAGTCGACCGCGCCGCCAACCGCGCCGACATAGACGCCGGCGGCAACTTCGGCATTGATCTGACCGGACAGATCGACTTCGACGGCGGAGTTGATTGCGGCAAAACGATCGATTTGCGCCAAAACCCGCGCACCGTGGGTATAGTCGGACGAGCGAAACTGGATTTGCGGATTGCGGTGGGCAAAATCATGCAGGCGCCGGCTGCCGAACATGATCCCGGCGGTGCTGACCCCTGGATCTATGCTCTTTCTGGCGTTGGTGATCACCCCGGCCTGCATCAGAGCCGCAACCTGATCGCCGATGGCGCCGGAGTGCACGCCCAGGTCGCGTCGGTCGGCAAGTTGGGCGAGTATGGCTTCCGGCATGGACCCCAGGCCGAATTGCAGCGTCGCGCCATCCTCGATCAATGTTGCGACATTGCGCGCGATGGCCTGTTCGACTTCGCCCGCTTGCGGATGGTGGAGTTCGAGCGGCGCACGCGCGCTGTGTACGATGAAATCGAGATCCGCATCGATGAGCGCGCGCTCACCGTAGGTCCAGGGGGCGCGCTCGTTCACCTCCGCGATGACGACGCGTGCGGTCTTCAGGGCCGGAATCAGGTATTCGTGCGCGATCGACAGGCTGTATTCGCCGCGCTCGTTCGCCGGGGCGAGTTGCAACAGCAGCACATCTGCCTTCAAGCGCCCGCCGGTGATCAATTCGCCCAGTTGCGAGTAGTGGCTGGGAAGGATATCGAGTTTGCCGGCCTTGGCGAGCGCGCGGTTGCCGCCGCTGCCGCAGTAGGCAGAAAAGCTGATGCAGTCGGCATATTCAGTCTTCAGCGTATCGGAATAGGTGACACCGAGAAAAACGCCGAAATTGCCGATGGCATGGCGCTGCGCCATCAGCGCCTGCGTCAGGGGCAGGGGCTCCGCATTTGCCTGGCCCCACATGACATTGTCTCCGGGGCGGACGAGAGCGCCGAAGTCAAGCGCGTTCAGTTCGAGTACTTTGGCCAAGGCGTGTCTAGTTCATGGAAAAGTTGGTTGCCCGATACACAGGCAGCGCATCGGAGGGTAACATCGGCAGGTTGAAAATTGGAAGACTTGGAAGGCGCAATATGGAAAATGAGATGAAATTGCTGGGCATGGGCCCGTTCTGGGACGATCTTTCCGTCGGCGACCGCTTCCGCACGGCAGGACGCACGCTCACCGAAACCGATCTGGTCAACTTCGTCAACCTTTCCTGGCTCACCGAGGAATTGTTCACCAATACCGAGGACAGGGAACACATGGCGATTTCGGGCCGTGTCGTTCCCGCGGCCCTGGTCTATTCCTGCGCCGAGGGCCTGCTGCTGCCGATGATACAGGGCACCGGACTTGCGTTTCTGAACGCAACGCTGGACGTCAAGGGGCCGACCTTCGTCGGCGACACCATTCATGTGGAATGCAAGGTAAGCGAGGTCCGTGCGACTTCCAAAGGCAGGCGCGGGCTGGTGCGCACCGAGAACCGGGTGGTCAATCAAAAAGACGAAACCGTGCTCGCGTATAACCCGCTGCGCATGATGAAGGGCCGCGACAGCTGAGATGGACATCTCCGGCCTGTGCCGGAGCGCTATTGTCGGTTTAGGCCGCGGGCGGCGGGTCGGTGGGGTCTGGAAGCTTGTTTTCCAGCCACTCACGCCAGACGGCCAGCAGCACCGCAACGATTACCGGCCCGATGAACATGCCGATCAGGCCGAAGGCCGCGAGGCCGCCGATTACGCCGAACATCACCAGCAGAAACGGAATCTGCGTGGCGCTGCTGATGACCAGGGGGCGGATCAGATTGTCGACCGAACTTACGACCAGCGTGCCCCAGAGCAGCAGGCCTATGCCTTCCAGGGTGTTCCCCGAAAACAGCAGCCATGCGCCCAGAGAGCCCCAGACAAACGGCGTGCCGAAAGGCATCAAAGCAATCAGCGCGGTAAAGGCGCCGAACAGCACCGGTGCACGCACGCCGGCGAACCAGTAGCCCACGCCGGCGAGCAAGCCCTGCGCCAAGGCGGTGAGAACCAGTCCGTAGAGTACGGCCGTCGTTGTGTGGCCGATGGCGACGACATAGCCGTCGACGCGTCCGCCCAGAAAGCGGCGCAACACGCGCTGCACCTGGTCGAGCAGGCTTTCCCCGTCGCGATAGACGAACAGCACGGTGAGCAGCGCAAAACCGAGTTTGACCGCGTTGCGACCCACGCCGCCGATCAGGTCGCCGAGCTGGCCCTGCCACTGTCTCGCCCAACTCGTCAGCTGTTCGCGCAGCGCGACGGGGTCGGTGGTGATCTGATTGAGGAAATCCTGCAAGCGTTCTCCTATCCAGGGCAGGCCCGCGACAAAATCTGGCAAGCGGTGCGGACCATCGGCCATATAGGCCGAGGCGGCCTGGTAGGCGATGACGAATTCGCGTTGCATCAGGATGATCAACCACAATAGCGGCAGCACGAATGCGGTCGTCAGCAACAAGGTCATCACCAGCGCGCTGCTCATGGCATAACCGCGCATCAGGTGGCGCAGCCTCTTGTAGGCGGGCCAGGTGACATAGGCCAGGATTGCCGCCCAAACTGCCGGCGCGATAAACCAGCTCAGCACCAGATAGCCGAGAACGAACAGAACGCCCAGCAGCAGCGTCAGAATGACGCGGCGGGTAATGGCGGACGCGTCCTGTTCAGGCAGCATGAGGTTCCCGTTGCGCGTTGCTGTTCACAGTTTCAGCTCAGTTGGCAAAGGTGGAAGCGAAGCGCGGATAGGTTTCCGCGATCTGCTTGCGTATCCGGCCCCGTATCAAGGCCAGTATTTCCGGCTCGGGTGCGGGTGTAAGCGGCACTTGCGCCGGACAATCGAACTCGAAGCCGGTCTGGTCGCGGATTTCTTCTACCGTGTGTCCGGGATGCACGGTTTCCAGGCGAAAATGACGCTTCTGCTTGTCGAATGAAAACCAGGCGAGTCCGGTCAGCAGGCCATAGGGACCGCCGGGCCGGTAGACCCCGGGCGCGCTTACGCCGGGGGAACTGATGAAGTCCACCTTGGGTACCAGTACCCGTCGCGTATGCTCTTCGCGAAACAGGATCACTTTGGGCACCAGGTAGTACACGTAGGCCGAGCCGAACGAACCGGGCCAGCGCACCTCGCTCTCCGGGTAGCTTCCCGTGCCGACCAGATTGATGTTGCCCTGACCGTCAATTTGTCCGCCGCCGAGAAAGAATGCGTCGATGCGGCCCTGCGCCGCCATGTCGAAGGTTTCGACGCCGCCGTTGGTATAGGCGTTGTAGCGGTTGGAGCCGAGTATGGTGACGCGCATCGCGCCCCCGCTCAGATCCTTCTGCAACAGCGCCGCCGCTCCGGGTATGGGCGAGGACGCGCCGACGGTGACGTGGCGGCAGCCTTCGAGCAGTCGCGCGATCACTGCGACCAGCAGTTCGGTGCGGCTATACGGAATGCTCATACGGTCACGGCCGCTTCGCCCAGCCATTCATCGAGAAAGCGGCGGAAGCCGTCCTCGGTCTTGGCGCTGTTGACGTATCGACTGAGCGCGGCATCGTCGCAGCCGTAGTGCTCGGGCAGGCCCACCGGCCAGGCGCCCTGTTTGGCAATAGCAATCCGGTTGATATAGATCGCCGGCACGGCGCCCGGCGCCATCTTCGGATCGTCGAACAGGTCTTGCTCACTGATCGCCTCGACGGTGACGAAGGTCTGCTTGGCTGCATGCGCCATGGTGAGCAGTTCGCGTCTGCGGCCGATGTAGACATTGCCCGAACGGTCCGCCAGCGGCGCGTGAAACAGGGCGATGTCCGGGTTGATCGCGGGTAGCAAGGCGATCGGGTCGCCCGGGGAAAACGGGTTGTCGATGACTTTCCAGTCCTTGCGATTCGCGAGCACATCGCTGCCGATCAGTCCGCGCAGGGGAATGAAGGGCAAACCCTTCTGACCCGCCTGCAATGCGGCATGCACTGCGGGGCAAGTCGAGTCGAGGATGCGAATGCGCTTCTTGCGTAGCGCATCGATGAAGCGGTGGGCCGGCCCGAATTCGCCCAGGGTTATCGCCGATGTTTCCAGCGTCGCGACCGCGCCGGCACCGACCAGGATTTCGGCCTGCAGTCCGCTGACCGGCACGCATACCAGGTGCAGGCCGCGCACGCCGCGGCGGACCAACTCGCGCGTGGCGGCCATGGAAACCCCGCAATTATCCTGTGCGACAGCGAGTTTGGCCCCGTCTGGCACGGCGGCGGCCAGTTCCGCGAGTTCACATATGGCTTGCTGGTTCATGCTCGTCCTTCAATTGTCTTATCGCAGGATGCTTCCATTACACCAGATTATCCCTCATTTTTAATAGAGCTCTTACCCTGTTATGCATTTGCGCGCTGGACAAATTCATCCTGATATCATTCGGGCATCGTTTTCATTGAGAGAGCAATCATGCAGCGAATCGGTTTTGTCGGCACCGGCCTGATGGGCCGGCAAATGGGGCGGCGCTTGTTGCTGGCGGGATTTCCTCTGCAGGTATGGAACCGGAGCAAAGATAAAGCCGGAGAACTCCTGGAGGCCGGAGCGACCTGGGGCGATTCCCCTGCGGACTGTGCGCGCGCGGCCGACGTGCTCATCACCATGGTTACCGATTCGACGGCGTCCGAAGCGGTGATCTGCGGGCGCGACGGCGTGCTGGCGGGCGCGCATCCCGGACTGATACTCATCGACATGGCGAGCATCGCGCCGGAAATGTCCCGCTCGCTTGCAGCCAAGGCTGCTAGCAAGGGGGTGCCGATGCTGGACGCGCCGGTGACGGGGAACCCCAAGGTTGCGGCTGACGGAAAACTGGGGATCATGGTCGGTGGTCCGAAGGATACCTATGAGGCCTGTCTTCCCGTGTTTCAGGCCATGGGAGTGAAAATCATCCACGTGGGGGAAAATGGAAAGGGGACGACACTCAAGCTGATCAATAATCTGATCCTCGGGGTCGCGATCGAGGCCGTGGCCGAAGCCCTGGTGCTCGCCGGCAAGGCCGGCATCGATCCGCTCAAGGTGCTGGAGATTACCGCCGTGGGCGGCGCACGCACCGGGGCGATGGAAACCCGCGGGGCGCGGATGATCGGGCATGATTTCTCTCCGCATTTTTCCGCGAACAATATGTACAAGGATCTTTCCCAGGTGATGCAGTTGGCGGGGGAGGTCGGAGCGTTTCTGCCTGCGACCGGCATTGCGCTGGAAATGCTCAGGGCGGTAAAAAATCAGGGCAAGGGAGAGATGGATTCCTGCAGCGTCATCACCGTCATCGAGGCCATGGCGAATACTGCGGTGAAATCCGACGGGTAAATTCGCGCGCTCGCGCGTGGCGCGGCGCCCTAGATTAGCTTGATTGCGCCGTCGTACAACAGCTTTATTCCTGCGACCAAGAGGAAGGCATAACAGAGGCGGTAAAAAGGACCCTCGGGGATGATTTTTCTCAACCATACGCCGCAGAAAATGCCCAGCAAGCCCACCGGCGCGAGGCCGGCGGAGGTGGCCAGATTGCTGCCGTCGAACAGGCCGAGCAGGGTGTAGGGAATGAGTTTGACGAAATTCACGATGGCAAAGAAAACCACGGTCGTGCCTACGAGCAGCGCCTTGTCCATTTTCTGCGGCAGAAGATAGATCGACATAGGCGGACCGCCGGCGTGGGCGAGGGTGCTGGTGTAGCCGGACACGGTGGACCAGAAATAGCCTTTGCCTGAAGTTGGCCTGGTCGTTTCCGCCAGCGATGCCTGGCTCAACCAGCGCTGCAGCAGGAAGCCGATCGAGATCGCGCCGAGCATGAGCTTCAGTCCGGCTTCGTTCACGTAACGGAAGGTGAGCGCGCCCAGAACGATGCCGGCAAGGCCGCCGGGCAGCATGATTTTCATATTCTCCCGACTCCACTGGCCGCGGTAAGCCCACATGGCCGCTAGGTCCATGACGCACAATATGGGCAGCATGATGGCGGCGGCCCGGCTTGCGGGTATGGTAAGCGCGATCAGCGGCACGGCGACTATGCCCAGACCGGTGCCGAAACCCCCTTTGGAAATGCCGAATATGAGCAGCGCCGGAATTGCGGCGGCGTAGAACAGCGGATCGGTAATCAACTCGGACAGGCCTCGACCTAGCTAGGGTGCGTGCAGAACGGCGGTTTTCAGCTTTCCCGGCGCCGCGCGCCGGTACGCTGCGCATCCACGCTGCCGTCGGTGCCGAGGATCACGCCAAACGCGGTTTCGGCTTGATCGCGCGTGTAATAGCCGCGTGCAACGTCCTGCGCCACGCGCTGCGGCGCGCGTTTGAGCGGATCGCCAAAACCGCCGCCGCCCGGCGTGGAAACGCAGATGCGGTCCCCCGGATGCAGCACGATGTCCTGGTCCTTGGATAAATGCGGGGGCACATAGGTCTCGCCACCCCGTTCGATGCGCACTTTATTCACGCCGCCGTCGGCGCCGCCCAGGGCCCCGAGGGGGCCGGTTCGGCCATGGTCCATCACCATCGACGCGCGCGCGTCGCCGCGGCGCAGCCGGATGGTGTAGTTCACGCCGAAACCGCCGCGGTATTCGCCCGCACCGCCCGAACCCTCGTGCAGCGAATACTCCTCGAACAGTACCGGGTAGTACTGCTCCATCACCTCGATCGGCGTCGTCTTGGAAATGCCGATGGTGGAGCAGCCGTTCGACAAGCCGTCACCGCGCGGATTGCCGCCGTATCCACCACCGGAAATCACGTACATGACATAGGAACGATTGCGTTTCGGATCGTTTCCTCCGAGCGCGAGATTGCCCGAAGAGCCCGCCGGCGCGGCAAACAACTGGTCCGGAATCGCGCGGGTGAGCGCGCAGAACACCGCCTCGGCGATGCGCTGACTCACTTCGGCGGCGCAACCCGAAACCGGCCGCGGATAATGCGCGTATAGGAAGGTTCCCTCGGGCTCGATGATGGTGAGCGGCTCGAAGGTGCCGGCGTTGATCGGTACATCCGGAAAGATGTGCTTCATCGCCAGATAGATCGAAGATTTTGTCGTGGCGATGACTGAATTCATCGGTCCGCGGCAGGGCGGGGACGAGCCGCTCATGTCGAAGGTCAGCCCCGTACCCTGCTTGGTGATTTTCATCCGGATCAAGAGGGGTTCATCGACCACGCCGTCGGAATCGACGATGGAATGGCCTTCGTAGGTCCCGTCCGGAATCGTTTCGATTTTCGCGCGCATCTGCTGTGCGGCGCGCGCACGCAATTCGGCGATGGCTGCGTCCACTGTGCCGGCGCCGTAGCGGTCGATCAGGGCGGCCAGGCGTTTCTCGCCAATCGCGAGCGCCGCAGCTTGTGCCTTAATGTCGCCGATGCGTTGGTCGGCGATGCGTATATTGGACAGGATGATCGCGAGGATTTCCTCGTCGATCACGCCGCGCTTGAACAATTTCACCGGCGGCAGGCGCAGGCCTTCCTGCTCGGATTCGGTGGCGTGTGCGGAGAAGCCGCCGGGCACCATGCCGCCGATGTCCGGCCAGTGGCCGGTGTTGGCGAGCCAGGCGAACAGCTTGCCCTGGTAGAAGAGCGGCTTGACGAAACGCACGTCCATCAAATGCGTGCCGCCGAGATAGGGATCGTTGACGATGAACACATCGCCGGGCTCGACATTCTTCGCGCGCGCGATCACCGCCTGGGTGGAAAACTGCATGGTGCCGACAAAGACCGGCAGGCCCAGCTCGCCTTGTGCAATGAGCGCGCCGTCGTCGCGGTGGTAAATGCCGTCGGATCGATCCATCGCCTCGGAGATCACGGGCGAAAACGCTGCGCGACAAAACGCCAGGTCCATTTCATTGCAGACCTGGTTCAATCCATTCTGGATCACGACCAGGGTAATCGGGTCGACAGTGGTGGTGCTCATGCTTTTCCCATCTCCGCTTTGGTGTGCGCGGGCTCATAGGCCGCGTAAGTCTTGACTATCCACTCGCAATCGCGGGTGAGTTCGTCCATGCGTTTTGCCCAGGGGGTGTTCAGCGCCGCGGCCCATGGCGCCGAACTGGAGACCTCCGGCTCGACGAGATCGTACAGGGCGATATAACGCGGCTTGCCTTCGGCGGCTAGGAACCGTCGCGCGCGCAGCACGCCCGGCACCGCCGATAGGAGCGCGAGGTGTTCCGTGTCGTACCAACGGTTGAATTCGGTCTCGTGCTCCGAAGGTACGTCACCGCAGGCGATGAATAATGCGGCGGCATCGTGGCTGGGTGCCGCGTCTCCGGGAAAAATCTGCGCACAGGCCCAGCGGCGAAACATCACGCACCGTGAAAGACAGCGCTTCGACCACGGCGTGAAATGCTCGCCGACGTGGGCGAGGTAGGCGGCCGTTTTCAGCACGTCCCGGTTCTCAAGCTCATAAGTTGCGAGGTATTTGCCGGTCCCCGCGGGCGCCTTTGGGTCGACCCAGCGCCGCGCAGAGATGAAACCGGGAATGGACAGACGCTCGGGCAGGTGCTCGGTGTCGTACCAGGCGTTGAATTCTTCCTCCATTGCCAGCGGAGGTTCGGTCATGGTGAGCAGCAGGCCTTTCATGCGTTCACACCGTGACCAGCAGATTGCCCAGCGCGTCCAGTTCGACGCGGTTGTCCGGATCGATCACCGTGGTGCAGTCCAGCTGCTCGATCACGGCGGGACCGGTGAACGCCGCATCCTGCGGGAGCTTTTCGCGCTGATAGATGGGCGTCTCGCGAACGCCGCCTTCGAACCAGACCTGGCGCGTGCCGTTCAAGGCGCCCTGCAGATTTTTGGCGCGCGCGTCCGTGCGCGCGAGCACGGCCAAATCCAGACGCGGTCGCAGGCCGATCACCGCCGTATGTAGATTGACCAGCACGGCGCGGATTTCCGGCAGCTCGACGCCGAAGCGCTCCCAGTAGGCGGCTTCGAACAGCCGCTGCAGTTCCTCCTTGCTCACTTTGAGTTGCGGCAGGCCGAGCGAAAGAATATGGCTCTGACCCTGGAATTGCATGTCGGCAAAGTGCAGGATGCGCATGCCTTCGATGGCCACACCTTCGCGTGCAAGCGTCGCGCGGCCTTCGGCGATCTGCGCCTCCAGGATGGTCCAGACGAGCTCGATGTCCAGCGCGGGCAGCGGTTTGTTGACGGTATTGACGTAGTCGTGGCGTGCGTCGGCGACTACGCAACCCAAGGCGTTGGTGATGCCGGGACGCACCGGGATCAGGAGTTTTGGAATCGCTAGCTCGCGCGCCAGCGCCGCGGCGTGCAGCGGGCCCGCACCACCGAACGGAAACAGCACGAAATCGCGCGGGTCATGCCCGCGCGCAAGCGAGACCATGCGGATTGCGCCCGCCATCCTGTCGTTGGCGACGCGCAGTATCGCGGCCGCTGCCGCGATTGCATCCAGACCCAGAGGCTTGCCCACTTTTTCGAGAATGATGGCTTCCACCTCGGACAGGGAAACCGGCCGGTCGACGGCCAGCAATTTGTCCGGGTTGAGCCGCCCGAGTATCAGGTTGGCGTCGGTGATGGTCGGTTCCTGTCCGCCACGACCGTAACAGATCGGCCCCGGTGTGGCACCGGCCGACTCCGGCCCGACCTGCAACATGCCGGCCTGATTGATGAAGGCGATGGAGCCACCGCCTGCACCGATGGTGTGCACATCCACCATGGGGACATGGATGGGCATGGCGTATTCCAATTCCAGTTCCGATGACACCGTGGGCACGCCCGCCTGAATCAGGGCGACATCGGTCGAGGTGCCGCCCATGTCGTAGGTGACGACCTCGCGGTACCCGGCGGCGGAAGCGGTATAGGCGGCGGCCATCACGCCCGAGGCCGGTCCGGACATGACGGTGTTGACCGCATGTTCGGCCACGATGCCCGAAGAAACGGTGCCGCCGTTGCCCTGCATCACCAGCAGGTCGTTGGTGAATCCTTTCTCGCGCAGTTCGCTGCGCAGCCGTTCGATATAGCGCGCGAGTATGGGCTGCACCGCGGCGTTGACGCATGCGGTGGTGCCGCGCTCGTACTCGCGATATTCGGACAGGATCTGATGACCCGCGGTGATGTAGTCGTTCGGCCACAGGCCGCGCGCGATTTCGAGCGCACGTAGCTCGTGCGCCGGATTGATGTAGCTGTGCAGAAAATGTATCACCAGCGCTTCACAGCCTTTCGCAACCAGATCCTTGACGGCGCTTGTTACCGCGGCATCGTCCAGGGGCGTCACCACTTCGCCTTCTGCGTCCATGCGCTCGGGCACCTCCAAACGCAGCTCGCGCGGGACCAGGGGAATGAACGAGCCGGTGAGCCCGTAGGGCTTGGGCCGGGTGCGCCGGCCGAGCTCCAGCGAATCGCGAAATCCCCGCGTCGTGATCAGCCCGACTTTCGCGACCTTGCGTTCGAGGATGGCGTTGGTCGTGGTCGTGGTGCCATGCACGATGACCTGCAAGTCCGGCAGTTTCGCGCCCGCCGCGGCGAGCGCAGCGACCACGCCGTAGGCCTGGTTGTCCGTTGTTGTCGGCACCTTCGCCAAACTTACTGTCGCGTCTGCGACGTTGAGCATGATGAGGTCGGTGAAGGTGCCGCCGACATCGATGCCCACTACCCAGTTGGATTTGTTCGTGCTCATGCTCATTCTTTAAATGGACAGGTAGGTGGCGCGTATCTGCTCGTTGGCCGCGAGTTCTGTCATCGTGCCCTGATAGCGGATGTGGCCTTTTTCGATGATATAGGCGCGATCGGCGACCAGATTCGCGAAATGCAGATTCTGCTCCGAAAGCAGGACGCACAGTCCTTCCTGCTTCAGCTCCAGAATGGTGTTCGCCATCTGCTCAACGATCACCGGGGCCAGGCCCTCCGACGGTTCATCCAGCAGAATGGCGCTGGGGTTTCCCATCAGCGTGCGCGCGATGGTGAGCATCTGCTGCTCGCCACCGGACATGTGCGCACCGCGCCGGGTGCGCATGGCGGCCAGATTGGGGAACAGGCCGAACAGCTTCTCCGGCGTCCACTGCGGCGCGCCGGTGCGAGGGGACTGCCTGCCCACCTCGAGATTTTCCATTACGCTCAGATCGGTAAATATGCGCCGTTCTTCCGGCACGTAGCCCAGTCCGAGGCGGGCGATCTGATAGGCTTCGAGCTGCTCGATGCGCCGGCCGCCGAAGCTGATTTCCCCGGAGAGCGGGCGCACCAGTCCGATCAGCGTTTTCAGGGTGGTGGACTTGCCAGCGCCGTTGCGGCCCAGCAGCACCACGACTTCACCGCGATTCGCCGACAGGCTGAGGTCGAACAGGATATGCGCGCGGCCATAGGCGCTGTTCACGCCTTTTAGCTCAAGCATGCTCGGCTCCGTGTGCGGCGCCGTAGACACTGCCCGAGCCGAGATAGACTTCCTGCACCTGGCGGTTGGCGCGCACTTCGGCCGGTTTGCCTTCGGCGATGAGCGTGCCGTGGTTCAAGACGAGTATGCGGTCCGCATGCGCAAACACCACGTCCATGTCATGCTCGGTAAACAGCACCGCAATGCTTGACGCGCGCGCAAGTTCCGCTGTGAGTTGCATCAGCGCCACGCGCTCGGTCGGCGCCATTCCCGCGGTGGGCTCGTCCATCAGCAGCAGATGCGGGTGATTGGCGAGCGCGATGGCGAGTTCGACCCGCTTCAGGTCCCCGTAGGCAAGTACGCCGCAGGGACGCTCGGCCTGGGCGGCGATGCCCACGCGCTCGAGGAGGGCCATTGCCTCGTCCACATAGAGCCGGCCGGCGAGCGTGACGATGGAAGTGAGTTTGCCATGAAAATTGAGCAGGGCGGTCTGCACGTTTTCGCGCACGCTCATGGAGCCGAAGGTGGCGGTGATCTGGAAAGTCCGGCCTACGCCCAGGCGCCAGATTTCGCGCGGCTGCATGCCGATCAGGCTGCGGCCCTCGAATTCGGCGCTGCCGCTGTCGGCGGCAATCTGGCCGTTGAGCAGATTGAAACAGGTCGTCTTGCCCGCGCCGTTCGGGCCGATCAGAGCGAGAATTTCGCCTGCGTCGAGGCTGAAGCTCACATTGCAAACCGCCTGCACGCCGCCGTAGGATTTGCACAGATCGCTGACGCGCAATACCGTCATGCCTCGCTCCTGCCGCTGCGAGCTTCCCAGCGCTCGCGGATGAAGCCGGCGATGCCCTGCGGGAAAACGAGCACCAGGAAAAGAATAATGCCGCCGAGCAGGGCGCGCCAGAATTCAGTCTGGCGCGAAATGCTGTCCTGCAGCCAGGTAAACACGGCCGCGCCGGCGACGGCGCCGGTCAGCGTCTGGATGCCGCCCATCAGCACCATGACCAGCCCGTCCACAGAGCGCGGAATGGACAGTGCGTCCGGAGAAATGCTGCCCTTGGAAAATGCGTAGACGGCCCCCGCCAAACCGGCGAAGGTGCCCGCCAGTGCGAAGCCCAGCCATTGCTGACGGCGCACATCGATGCCGATGGCATCGGCGCGCAATGGCGAATCGCGTCCTGCACGCAGGCCATAGCCGAAGGGCGAATACAGAATGCGCCAGAGCACCATCGTGCCGCCGGCGCAAAGCACCAGCGCAAGATAGTAGAAAGTGGTTTTCGATGCGAGCCACTGCGCCGGCCAGACGCCGACCATGCCGTTGGAGCCGCCGGTGAAGCTGTCCCATTGATAGACCACCGACCACGCGATCTGTGCAAAGGCGAGCGTCAGCATGGCGAGATACACGCCCGAGAGGCGCACGCAGAACCAGCCGAACAGCAGCGCGCCCAGGCCGGCCGCAAAGGGCGCAAGTGCGAGCGCGAGTTCCATCGGCAGTACGTGTTTGAACAGGAGCGCCGCCGCGTAGGCGCCCAGGCCGAAATAGGCTGCATGACCGAAGGAGTGCATCCCGGCCGGGCCCATGATGAAATGCAGGCTGACCGCGAACAAGGCAAATACCAGGATGTCGGTCATCAGCACCAAGGTGTAGCGATCGGAGGCCAGCGGCAGCAGCGCAAGCATGATCAGGCCCGCAAGCAACAGTTTTTGCAGGGCAGGCGAGGGCAGGTTCAGCGGCGGTTCAGTCGAGGCGGCGCGCGGTGCGCCCTGCGATCTCCCGAACAAACCCCAGGGACGGATCACCAGCACCACCGCCATGACGATGAATTCCACCACCAACGTCAATTTGGAAAACGAAAAATCGATGCCGAAGGCATGGACGTTGCCGATGCCTATGCACATGGCTTTGAGCACGCCGATGATCACCGCGGCGAGAAATGCGCCCGGAATGCTGCCCATGCCGCCGACGACCACCACGACGAATACATCGGACAGGATGGAGAGGTCCATGGTGAGTACCGCGGGTTCGCGCGGAATCTGGATCGCGCCGCCGAGGCCGGCGAGGAATGAGCCGAGCGCGAATACGCTGGTAAACAGCCATGCCTGATTGACGCCCAGTGCACCGGCCATCTCCCGATCTTCCGTCGCCGCGCGCACCAGCGTGCCCCAGCGCGTGCGCGTGAGCAGCAGCCACAACAGGCCCAGCACAAGCGGGCCGAGCAGGATCAGGAATAGATCGTATTCGGGAAAGCGGCGGCCGGCGATGGATATCGCGCCCGCCAGGCCGGGCGCGCGCGGCCCCAGCAGGTCCTCCGGGCCCCAGGCCCAGAGGGTAAAGTCGCTGATGATCAGCACCAGCGCAAAAGTGGCGAGCAGCTGCAGCAGTTCCGGCGCGTGGTACAGGCGCCGCAGCAGCAGGCGTTCGACCAGAGCGCCGAATAGGCCGACGATCACGCCGGAGAGCAACACGCCGCTCCAGAAGCCGGGGATACCCCCGCCGAACCACTGCACCAGGCTGTAGGCGGTGTAGGTGCCCAACATGTAGAGCGAGCCGTGGGCGAAATTGACGATGCGTGTGACGCCGAAAATGAGCGACAAGCCGGCAGCGACCAGAAACAGCGACGAGGCCGAGGCGAGTCCGTTGAGCAACTGGACAAATATGGCGCTGAAACTCAAATCAGGCTCGGCTGTCTGGCTTGCGGAAGATCCAAATGAAACTCCCTCCCCCGAAACGGGAGAGGGAGGAGGGTGGGTGCGAAGCTCTTGATTACTCCGCGGGGCGCATGGCTTTCACGTCGGCGTCGCTCGGCAGGAAGTCGGCGCCGTTCGAATATTTCCAGTCGACCATCACGCCTTTGCCGTCTTTGAGCGCGAGGCGCCCGACATACGCGCCCATGGTGGACTGATGATCCAGGGCGCGATAGCTGAATTTCCCGAGCGGAGAATCCATCTGCATGCCTTTCATCGCCGCGATCATTTTTTCGGTGTCGGTCGAACCGGCTTTCTTGATCGCTTCGGCGGCGCTCATCAGGGTGGAATACCCGACGATGGAGCCCAGACGCGGATAGTCCTTCCATTTCGCCTGGTAGGCCGCGAGAAACTTCTTGTGCTCGGGTGTGTTGATCTGCTCCCAGGGGTAGCCGGTCACGTACCAGCCCGCAGGCGTTTCGTCCTTGAGCGTATCGAGATATTCCGGTTCGCCCGCGAGCAGATTGAATGTCGGCCGGCCCTTGAACAGGCCGCGCTGTGTGCCTTCACGCACGAATTTTTGCAGGTCGGCGCCGAATAGCGAAGAGAAAATGGCGTCCGGTTTGGCATCGATCAAAGCCTGCACCACCGCGCCGGCCTCGATTTTGCCCAAGGCTGGTGCCTGTTCGGAAACGAACTCCACGCCGGGTTGTTTGGCGGAAAGCAGCTTCTTGAAGCCGGCGGTGGCGGATTGGCCGTACTCGTAGTTGGGATAGACGATCGCCCAGCGCTTCTTGTTCAGCTTCGCCGCGTCGGGAACCAGCATCGCGACCTGCATATAGGTCGAGGGACGCAGGCGGAAGGTGTAATGATTACCCTTGTTCCACACGATCTGGTCGGTCAGGGGCTCTGCCGCGATGTAGAGCGTTTTGCGTTGTTTCGCGAAATCGCTGATGGCAAGACCCACGTGCGAGGCGAATGCGCCCATCAGCAGCGATACGTTCTCGCGCGACACCAGTTCTTCAGCAACGCGCACCGCATCGCCGGGTTTCCCGCTATCGTCACGCGAAATCACCTCGACCTTCTTTCCGAGCAGGCCGCCGGATTTGTTGATTTCCTCCAGCGCCAGTTCCCAGCCTTTTTTGTACGGCTCGAGGAAGGCGGGAAACGTCTTGTAACTGTTTATCTCGCCGATTTTGATCGTGCTTTGCGCGGCGGCGGGGCCGCTGAAAACCGCGCTCATCGCCAGCGCGGCCGTGCCTAACAAGAAAGTTCTGCGTAGCGTCATGTCCTTCTCCCTGAGATTCACATCGTCGACAGATGATTCAGACCTTGTTCCCGGCGGCTGATGCCCGCCATCCCGTGCTCGGTCTGTCAGCGCAAGAATATACACAATTTCGGACCGTTGCAGTATTTTGACGGTGGTGCTGCGTGCCAGTGCGTTCATGCCTGAGGTCCTGTGGGCGACGAATGCATCCCCTTGGAAAAGTCTGGAAGAATGGCTCCAGTATTGATTCTCCGCCTATTCGCCTTGTATTCAGAATTGCACCGGTCGAGTAGCAAAAGAGCAATGCTTCGCGCCAAGTCAGTTGCGCGCACGCATGAACAATCCGCTCCTGGTGCCGGATGGCCTTCTGTTGACCAAACTCAAAATGCGGGCGCTGCCGAACGGCTAACTTAGTCGATAAGCCTTCAACCAAGCGCGGAGATACTCCACCATGAGATTATTGAAAACCACCGTCACTGTCGCAGCCCTCTTGGCGTTTTGCATGGCGCTGTCCGTGTCCAGCGCGGTCTCGGCCCAGGAAGTCGATAGCTCGATCGCCGCCTGTCTAAAAGTCTGGGGCGATCATCCCTTCGGAAAGAATCCGCAGTTCAAGACTCTGGGGACGTCCGCAAAGGTGTTTGGAATCGGAAGCGGTGCCGCCGATTCCCAGGGCACCGCCACCCCATCCCTGGTGCTGGTCAATCCGATCTTCAATGTGATGGGCGAAACCACGATTGATTTGCTGAACCCCAATGGCTGGTATTGCCTGCGGACGACGGTAAGCATACTGGGGAAGGTGAACATCCGCGCGCATTGCAAGGCTCAACTGGCGGAAACTTCAGACGGCAGCGCGGTGCGGAGCAGGGAACCTGAAAACCGGGGCATCAAGAACCTGAATGTGACGGTAGTCGGAACAGTCGCGATCGAGCGGCCCTGCAGCTGAGCGCCAGCGGCCGGAAGGGTGCGGCGCGTATGGCGCTACGGCTGTTTCCTGCCGGCAGCCGGCGCGGGGCGAATCCGGGTTTTCGTGACGGTCCCGGACGGGTCGAACAGAATCACGAACTCGGATCTACCGCGGCTTGTTTCCTGCTCCGAACCACTGTGCAGGATGCGCTCCACCCAGCTTGCCCGGGTCGCTGTCTCTTCCGTAATACGGTCGCCGATGATTTGGTAGACCCATACTTCGTAACCGCTGTCGAAGCTGACCACCGTGGTTTTCCCAAGCGTAGCGATGAGGTCGGCTTTCGTGCTCCTGCCGACGACGACCGCGTCCGTGGCCTTGCGCGCCGCAACGGTGTTGGCTGCGTCCGCGCCGGCCCTGACCGGCGATGTCCCCGGCGTCGCGCACGCCGCAAGCCAGACGCACAGTGCAAACGCAAGGCCGGTTTGCAATCGCAGCTTCATCGGGGCGCCTGCACGGTAGGCGCAAGCGGGAGTGCTGTTATGCCCCGGGAATCATTTGCCGCGTCCATATATTCGAACTTGATCAAGGTGTCATCCGGCCAGCTCTTGTCGCCCAACGGCAGAAAGTAGGTGCGGTCGAGCAGAACCTGGCAGTCGCAGTAGGCGAGGTCGGCCTTCGATATGCGGCCATAGCTGATCCCGGCGTAAAGATCGTCAACCGACAGGATCTCCCTGCGGGCGCCCGCAGTCATGGTGACGCTGAACAAGGGACGTTCTGAAAAGAACAGATAGGGGGCGTCGCTTCCGTCGCAGAAGTCCAGCATTCCCTGGATCAGATCGGCAATCAGGCCAATGACCGGCCGGGTGTTCGAGACCAGGCCCGATTCAATGCCGACCCGGCATTCCAGACGCAGGTCCCCTAGCCGCCGGGTATTCGCAGGCAGACCGGGCGTGCGGATTTCGGCGCGCCAGGTCATGCTGCTTGCTTTTCGATTCGGTATCACCGAGGCATTTTCATCCAGCGCCTCCTGGTCATATACCAGGGTGAAGGTGCGATCCGCAGCCAGCGTCACCGGAACCGTGACCGTGTCGCCGATGATTTCCAGCACGATGCCGTCCATTTTCGTGTCGCGCTGTCGCGGCAGGAGTTTGAAGCGCAGCGACCCGTCCGGCGCCATGCCGTGCATTTTCTCGAACAGCGCCATCCCGTTCAGCATCCTGCGGTAGGACTTGTTGACCGGGTCGCGCGTCCGATTGACCAGGATGTATTCGCGCGGATCCGGCGCAGCGGCGGGTGCTCTCGCCGGTTCGTCCGCAAATGCAGCCGCGCACACGAGCAGCATTGCGACGCGTATTGCGGTGCTCGACGCGCGCCACATTTTCATGCGCGTGCCGAATGGGAAATGATAGGGAGAAATGTCATGGTCCGGTCGCAGGCGCTGCCTCACCCGGGCCATTCTCGTCTTCTCCCGGGGGCTTGTATGTTCGCTGGCTAACGCAGGGACGGAAAAGCACAGGGGCTCAAGCCAGGCTTGCCTGCACTTCGGTTCAAGCACTCCCCAGCCGTGCCCGCCTGACGATGACTATCGCGACCAGGGGCACGCACAGTCCGATGACGGTCGCGGCGATGAACAGCCAACCGAGTTCGCCGTAGTCCTGGGGCACTTTCACGATCCCGGTGGCGTGGTCTTTCACCTCCCGCGTGACCGAGAACATCTGGTTCAGGTATTTCGTGCCGAGTTGCGACAACGACAATGCGAGGTTTGTGAACGATGCCATCACGGCAAAGAAGGTCGCCTTGAGCTTGCCGGGGGCGGAATTGGCAATCCAGGCGAGCATCGGAATCATCGCGATCTGGCCGAGCGGGGATTCGAGTGCCGTGTCGATCACCGCGATGAAGTGCGCGTTGACCACGCCACCGGTATGCGCCGCCGTCCACTGGTGCAGCCCGTAGTACATGCCCAGGGTCGGCAGACTGAGCACCGTGCCCACCACGGTCAGGAACACCACGATGTAGGCGATCGAGTGATCGGCCATGAAGCGGCGGAAGATGAACATCCCGAAAAGCGTCAGTACGCTGGAGATCAGGGACAGCTTCGCGAGGAACTGCTGGTCGAAGCCGAGCACGTCGATCATCCACCAGGTGGCGCCGGGTCCCGGGCCGGGCATGGCGCGAAAAACGAAGATGATGATCGCGGTGCCGAGCAACAGGCGGCGCGCATCGGGCTCCAGCTCGCGCATGAGCTTCAGCATCAGAAACGCGATGATCCCGAAAGACCCCGCGAAAATGATCTCCTGGTTGTAGGGCACCTCCGCCAAACCCATGCTCAGCGTGAAGGCGACGAACAGCAGGCTGCCGCCGAGGATCCACCAGTTCGGCTGCGGCCGTTCGTGCGGGCCACCCGCCATCTCGAGCGCCTGCCGCCAGTCGAAGCCTTGCGCGCGCAGCGAATTCGCATGGCGCATTTTCAGCCAGCCGCCGAGCATCACGCCCAGAACCGATATGACGGGAATCGCGAGCGCGTATTCGTAAATGCGGACATAGACGGCGATCTTGATTGCGTCGGACATCTGCTCGACGCCGCTGAACAGCGTGACGTTTGCCAGCGCGACGCCGACCGACCCGCCGATGATGGCCACCCGCCCCAGCGTCTGCATGGTGGTGTGCATGAGCTTGAGCACGGCGGCGTCCAGCGGCCGCCCCGTGGCGTCGACGCGCGGGACCGCCTCGACGGTCATCGCATCGGCGACCACGTCCTGCACCACATAGCCGACGGGCGCGAGCAGCGCGCTCAATACGAACCAGGCTTCGGCGCTCATGGTCTGGCGCATCACATCCGGCGAGGCGAGCAGGCCGATCATGATTGCGAGACTCACGGCGATCAGCCCTGCGCCCAGGAACACCAGGCCGGACTTCCAGCGCCAGATGAGGTCGACGAGATGGCCCAGCGGCATTTTCAGCGCCCAGGGTATACCGGCCCAGAAACCCAGTGCGGCAAGGAACTCAGCGGAAAGACCGATGTGGTCCTTGACGAAAAACGTGCCGACGATGCCGGTCAGGCCGGAGATGCCGGCCGCCACATAGACCATCAGCGGCGGCAGATAGGACAGGCGCATTTCGCGCCCGAGTTCGAGTATGTTGCGGTCGATCCAGCGATAGGCCGTGGCAAGCAATGCAATCAGCCCGAGGTACGGCGGGCGGCCTGCTGGGTGAAGCCTGCCGCAGGCAGTATCGCGCGCACTTCGTCCTGAAGCGCGAGATAGGCTGCGTAAATCAAACCCTGCTGCTGCAAGGCTTTCGCCTGCGCGCAGCCGCGCGCGAGCGCGTCGGCGCGTGCGGAGGCGGGCAGGGCGCCGACCGCCACCGTGACCAGTAGATCACCGAGATCGCTGTCGGTGCGCAGCCCGCGCGCCGGTGCCCTGACGATGGCGGGGTGCTCGACATCGATCGCATTGGCGATCATGGTGGCTGCGGCGTCCGCGGCTGCAGCGTCCGCTGCGAATACGGTCACCGCGTCGGCGATGCCCAGCGATTGCGAGCGTCCGCGCCAGCCCGAGGTTGCCAGGCCGCGTACCGGCATCGAGGCGTCCAGTGCGACGGTGGCATCGATCGCCGGATTGGCCACGTTGTTGACCACGCCCAGCGTCAGCGCGCTGCCTTGCGCGAGATGCAGTGCGATGTCGCCGCCGTTGTTGACGTACGCGCGCTCAAGACTGCGCCCCGCGCACATGGCCTGGAGAATTTCGTCGGCGACGCTGCCCGCGACCGCCGCCATGGGCGTGATATAGCTCGCGCGATAGGGCCAACAGGCGGCGAGCATGCGTTTCGCCACGGGCCCGCGCAGCAGCGGGGTGGCTTCGCCCAGAGGTGTGCGCAACAGCGCCAGTTCCTGCACCAGCACTTCGAGAATGTCGTCGAAGCGCAGGACCGCCTGTCGATAGGCGGCGTCGACCTCTGCGCGCGCGCCCCAGGCTTCGATGAGCAGATCGATCGGTCCGTGCTGCAGGTGCAGCCGCCCGTCGGCGAACAGAGCCGCACTTGGACCGTTCAAGTCAGATCCTTGGTCAGCGGCCAGGGATTCTCGTCGCGCCAGCGTTGATTGACGTAGGCAGATTGCTTGAGCACCTCTTCGACGCTGACAACGCGGCCGGCGTAGCCGCCCAGCGCGCCATAGCGGTCCAGACGCAGGGTGAATTCAATCGGGGCGACGATGGCGGGGGTGGGCACATAGCCGAAAGACTTCTCCGGCATGCGCGTCACGTCGACCATGAAAGTAATGCCGCCGCCCGGCCAGACATACACGGGCGCGCCGCCGCTGGTAACGCGTGTCAGCGCCGCTTTCACCGATTGCGTCAGCCGGACGGGGTTTTCGGTGATGCCCGCGCGCAGGCTGCCGCCTGCGCCGGCCATGAACAATACGGTGCACAAAGCCGGTTCGCAGTTTTCGGCGATGCGTTCCACCACTTTGGTGATCGCCTCTGGCATTTCGGCCGGCTGCGGTTTCAGATCCTGATCCAGCACGAACCACGCAGCATGTTCGCCCGTGGTCGAAACCATCAGCAGGCGCATGCCGGGCCAGGCGGTCTTGGGGTCGATCTTTTCGATGATCGAAAGCGGATCGGTGAGTTTGGTGCCGCCCCAGCCCATGCCGGGTTCGGATACCTGGAAGTAACGTCCCGGCGTGGAGCGCTTGCCGCGTATCTTGATGCCGGCAGGGCGCATGTCCAGAAATTTTCCCGCCTGATGTTCGGACAGTACGCCGGTGATGTGATCGTCGACGACGATGACTTCATCCGCATGCCCGATCCACTGCGGCGCGAATATGCCGATGGTGGCCGAGCCGCAGCCCACGCGCATGCGCACCTCGGCCACGCCGTTGACGATAGGCGCCTTGCCTGCCTGAACCACGACGCTGGAGCCGCCGTCTATTGTGAGTTCCACGGCCTCCTTGTTGCACAGCTTCAGCAGGGAATCGCAGGTGACGCGGCCTTGTTTCTTTCCGCCCCCCGTGAGATGGTGCACGCCGCCGACGGACAGCATCTGCGAGCCGTATTCGGCGGTGGTCACGTGGCCGATCTGTTCGCCGTCCACGCGCACCGGCGCCTGCTCCGGCCCGAGATAGCGGTCGGTGTCTATTTTCAGCTTGGTGCCGCAATAGCTGAATATGCCTTCGGTGACCACGGTCACCATGTCCACGCCGTCTATCTTGGAAGACACGATGAAGGGCGCGGGTTTGTAGTCGGGGTAGGTGGTGGTGGCGCCGACGCCGGTAACGAACACCTGTGAATCCGGCAGGATGCTGCCATCCCATTCCTTGTCCAGAAACTTCACGAGCTTGACGTCGGGCTTTTGCGTGATCACCAGCGGATCGACGCGGGTGAGTTTGCCCTCGACGTTGGTATAGCGGTCGCAGGCGCCGAAGTCGTTCGGCTTCACCAGGCAGAGCACCGGGCATGCGTCGCAGCGTATGCCTTTTGGATCTTTCGCCTTGGGCTCGGGGATCACTTCGCCGTCATAGGTGTCTTCGCGCATCAGTTGGGCCTTATTTGCGTGGCGGCTGTCATTCCGAGCAACGCGAGGAATCTGCTTTTCATGGTGAGCGCAACAGCAGATTCCTCGGCCATTGGCCTCGGAATGACAGAAATTGAGGGAGTCATTCTTGTGCCTGCTTAATTGCCGCGCGCAAGCGGTGCGGCAGTACCGGCACCTGGCGCATGCGCACGCCGGTGGCGTGCTGGATCGCGCCGAGTATCGCCGGTGCTGTCGGAATCAGGCCAGGCTCGCCCACACCTTTTGCGCCTGAGGGACCCAGGGGTTCGGCATCCTCGATCAGGATGCATTTCATGTTCGGCATGTCGCCTATCGTCGGAATCAGATAGTCGTGCAGATTTTCGGTGCGTCCCGGCAGGTATTCCTCCATCAAGGCCAGGCCCAGCCCCTGTATGGTGCCGCCGTGGATCTGGCCCTCGACCTGGATGGGATTGATGGCCTTGCCCACGTCGTGCGCTGCGACGATTTCGAGCACTTTGACCGTGCCCAGCTCGCAATCCACTTCGACCACGGCCATTTGCGCGGCGAAGGCATAGGTTGCATACGGCACGCCCTGGCCGTCCGCATCCTGCGGGCTGGTGGGCGGATCGAAGCTGCCCTCTCCCAGCAGCGCGTCATGGCCGTGCCGCGATGGCAGCCAGGCGAGATCGTATTGATGTTCGCCCTGCGCATCGCGCGCCTTGATCAAACTGCCCTCCAGCGTAAGTGCCGCGTCCGCGCCGGCCTCAAGCAGGCCGAGCAGTTTTGCGCGCAGGTCCCGACCTGCGATTTCTACCGCTTTTCCCGATACGAAAGTCTGGCGCGACGCCGAAGTCTTGCCGGCGTCGGCGGTGAGATCGGTGTCGCCCATGACGATACGGAACTGATCCATGGGCAGGCCGAGCGCGTCGGCGGCGATCTGGGTGAGAATGGTGTTCGAACCCTGACCGATGTCGACCGCGCCGTTGTACAGCGTGAGTTCGCCTTTTGCGGAAAGGCCGATGCGCATGGTCGAGGGATTGGAGAGCGCGGTGTTGCCGATCCCGTACCACATGCAGCCGATGCCGGTGCCGCGCCGTTTTGTTTTTGCGGTCTTGTTGTAAGCGGCGCAGGCGGCGAGCGCTGCGTCCCAATGCGGCTTGAGCGCATCCAGGCATTGCGGCAGTCCGGCCGAATGCGTCAGCACCTGCCCCGTCGCCGTCGCGTCGCCCGCCTTGAGCGCATTCACGCTGCGGAACGCGAGCCGGTCCATGCCGATTTTGTCGGCCAATTCGTCCATCATGGCTTCGTGCGCGATCGCGCCCTGCGGAACGCCGAAGCCGCGGAAGGCGCCGGAGGGATGACAGTGGGTGAAAAATGCGCGGCCGCGCGCCGTCACATGCGGCACGAAGTAGGGGCCGCTCGCGTGTATGGGCACGCGCGTCGCCACGGTCGGACCCCAGCTCGCGTAGGCGCCGGTGTCGAAATCGGCTGCGGTTTCGATGGCGATCAGCTTGCCGGACGCATCGCAGCCCGACTTGATCGAGATGCGCGAGGGGTGGCGCTTGGTGCTGGACGCCATGCTCTCGGGCCGCGTGTAGATGCAGGCCACGGGTTTGCCCAGGAGCCAGGCGGCCACGCCGATCAACGGCTGCACCGACAGATCGAGCTTGCCGCCGAAGCCCCCGCCGCAGGCCGTGGGGACGATGCGGATCTGCTCGCGCTTGAGTTTCATCACCACCGCCATTTCGTCGCGGTCCATATAGGGTGTCTGGGTGGTCACATGGATTTCGAGGCGATCGCCGATGCGCTCCGCCCATCCGGCCTCGGGTTCGATATAGGCGTGTTCGACGAAGCCGGTCTCGAATTCCGCTTCGGCGACCGCGGCGCAGGCGGCGAATGCGGCCGCAGCCTTGCCTTTTCTGACCCAGCCATCGAGCAGCACGTTGCCCGGCTTGTCCGCCTGCACCAGTGCTGCGCCGGGCGCAGCGGCCGCGGCGATACCCATCACCGCAGGCAATTCCTTGAACGCGATCGGCACCTCGGCGTCGCTCACCGCCTCGACTGCGGCGCGCGTGCCGACCAGTGCGAGCACCGCTTCGCCGCGAAAATTCACCTTGCCAGCTGCGAGCACCGGCTGGTCCTTGATGTGCGGATAAATGCCGAAACCGTTGCTGGGCACGTCGCGCGCGCTCAGCACGCGCGCGATGCCCGGATGCGCGGCGGCGAATGCGGCGAGATCGCCGACTTCGAAGGAGGCGTGATGATAGGGCGAGCGCAGCACGCGCAGCCACAATGCATGCGCGGGGATGGAGTCTGCGCCATAGCGCTCTTCGCCCGTGAGCTTGGGCAGCCCGTCCACCTTCGGCGCGCGCGCGCCGATGGCCGATCCCACCGCGGGTGAGGGCGGTAACTCCGCCTGCGCGGCATCCAGGATCGCCTCGATTATTTTCTGGTAGCCCGTGCAGCGGCACAGCACCCCGCCCAACGCGTCTTTCACTTGATCTGCACTGGGCTGCTTGTTCTTCGACAATAGATCGGCTGCGGCGACCAGCATGCCCGGCGTGCAGATGCCGCATTGCGCCGCGCCGTGCCTGTGAAATGCGCGCTGAAGTCCGGAAAGCGTGTTGTTCACTGCCAGACCTTCCACCGTGGTCACTTCGCGTCCGCTGGCTTGCGCGACGGCAGTAAGGCAGGAGCAGACTTGTTTTCCGTCTAGCAGAACGGTGCAGGCGCCGCAGTCGCCGGCGTTGCAGCCGACCTTGGTCCCGGTGAGCCCGAGATCGTCGCGCAGCACGTCGGACAGGCGCTTTGCCGGACTTCCCGCATAGTCATAGCTGCGGCCATTGACGCGAAGCTGCATGCGATCTTCCCGTCCCTGACTCATGTCTGCGCTCCGAGCTGGTTGAGCACGCGCTTTGCGAGCGTAAGCGCGGCATCCAGCCGGTATTCGGCACTGGCGCGCACGTCGTCGATGGGTGAGAGTGCGGCAAAATGGTCTTCACGTAGAAATTCACCCAAGCTGCCGGTACAGGGCTTGCCCGCCAGCGCCGCTTCAGCGAGCGGCAGGCGTCGCGCCACGGGTGAGCAGGATCCTACGGCGATGCGCGCGGCGCGCACCTGTCCGGCTTCGATTTGCAGCGTCGCGGCGACCATGGCGATGGAGACGACCAGGTATTCGCGCGCGCCCAGCTTTGCGAAGTGGCTGCGCTCCGGATGCGCGGACTTGGGAACCAGGATGGCGGTGAGCAGCTGGTCCTGACGCAGCAGCGTCTTGCGGTTGCCGAGTATGAAATCAGCGAGCGCCACAGTGGAACTCCCCTTGGCGTCGGCGATTTCGACGCGCGCGTCCAGCGTGAGCAGGGGCGGCACGCCGTCTGCGGCGGGCGAGGCGTTGCACAGATTGCCGGCGATGCTGCCCGCGTTCTGAATCTGCACGCCGCCGATTTCGCGCGCAGCGAGTTTCAAGCCGTCGAACAGTGGCGGCAGCGCGGCCGCGATCAGGTCGCTCCAAGTGGTGGTCGCGCCTATGCGCCAGTGATCTGCTTCTTCCCGCACGCCGCGCAAGGCCTCGATCGCGCTGATGTCGAGAATATCGTCCGAGAGCGGCTTTCCGACGCGAGCGGGATAGTAGTCGGTGCCGCCCGCGAGGACGGTGAACTTGCCCTGCGCAAGTGCGGCGAGGGCCTCGGACTGGCGGGTGGGTCGCAGGTAGGTGGGCACGCGGAAACCTCGATTGATTTGCAGGCTAATTTATCACACCCGGCAGGGGCTTTCCTGTCGCGCGTTGGCGCTGCGGAGGTTTCCACCTCGATTAAACTAACGCGACACAGGGGCGACACGGAGGTGGGCGCCGATGAGCGAAGATGGTTTCAGGGACATGCGCGAAATCGTGGACGGCATCTACCGTTCCGAGTCGCGCCGCGTATTCGCCACGCTGATCCGGCTCCTCGGTGATTTCGACATTGCCGAGGAAGCGCTGCACGAAGCGTTCCGGGCGGCATTGGAACAATGGCCGCGCGACGGCGTGCCGGCGAATGCGCGCGCCTGGCTGGTATCGGCCGGCCGCTTCAAGGCGATCGACGGCCTGCGCCGGCGCGCGCGCTTCGACGCACTGGATGATTACGCCGAACACGCAGAAAACATTGCCGACGACAGCGCCGCACCTGAGAGCGAGGGCATCGAGGACGACCGCCTGCGCCTGGTGTTCATCTGCTGCCATCCGGCCCTGTCGCCCGACGCACAGGTGGCGCTCACGCTGCGCGAGGTGTGCGGCCTCAGCACCGAGGAGATTGCGCACGCTTTTCTAACGGCTGCGCCGACCGTGGCGCAGCGCATCGTGCGCGCGAAGTCGAAGATACGAGACGCCGGGATTCCCTATCAGGTGCCTGCGCCGGAGGAACTGCCGCAGCGGCTCGAAAGCGTGCTGCGGGTAATCTACCTGGTGTTCAACGAGGGCTATTCCGCTTCGTCGGGCGAGACGCTCACGCGGCACGACCTCTCCGGCGAGGCGATCCGCCTGGCGCGGCTGCTGGTCGAACTCCTGCCCGAACCCGAGGCGATGGGCCTGCTTGCGCTGATGCTGCTGCATGAATCGCGGCGCGCGGCGCGCAGCTCGCCCACGGGCGATCTGATCCTGCTCGACGAACAGGACCGCGCGCTCTGGAATCGCGGGCATATCGAAGAGGGCATTGCGCTGGTCGAACGCGCGCTGCCCATGCGCCGGCCCGGCGCGTATTGCCTGCAGGCGGCGATCGCAGCGGTACATGCAGATGCGCCAGGCATGAACGCGACCGATTGGACGGAGATCGTCGGCCTGTATGAACTGCTTGCACAGGCAGAGCCGTCGCCCGTGGTCGAACTGAACCGCGCGGTGGCGGTAGCGATGCGCGACGGCCCCGCCGCCGGATTGGCCCTGATCGACGCCATCCTCGAGCGCGGCGAGCTGTCGGACTACCGTCTCGCGCACGCTGCGCGCGCGGACCTGTGCCGGCGGCTGGAGAAAACGGCGGAAGCGCGCGCGTCCTACCAGCGCGCGCTGGCGCTTACCCGGCAGGGGCCGGAGCGGCGCTTCCTCGAGCGCCGCTTGGCCCAACTCAAAAATTAATTCAGGCTTTGTCGAAATCGGGCTTTGCCGTTCGACTAGAGGACGCATACAGCTGATTCACGGCGCCGGGCAGCGCGTTGATCGGCCTGAATTGGTCGGTTGCGTTTTAAACATATGTTGTATAAGAACAAGGAGATGTGAAATGAAGTTCATGATAATTGTTAAGGCGACCAGGGACTCGGAGGCCGGCGTCATGCCGGATGAAGCCTTGCTTTCGACCATGCAAAAATACCACGAGGAACTGCTGAAATCCGGCGTGCTGGTCGATGCCTCCGGACTCAAGCCGAGTTCGCAGGGTTGGCGCGTCAAGTATTCCGGCGACCAGCGCACGGTCGTCGACGGGCCGTTTGCCGAGACCAAGGAAATGATCGCCGGCTACACCATCATCAATGTGAAGTCGCGGGAAGAAGCGCTCGAATTGACCTCGCGCTTTCCCAATCCTGCAGACGATGGCAAGGCGGGCGAAATCGAGGTGCGCGAGTTTTTTGAACTTGAGGATTTCGGACCCAGCGTAGCCATCGAGCGGTTTCGCGAAATGGGCCTGGCTAAGGGCAAATAGCGCACACCGGTGCGGGAAGTCAACTACAGGAGAACATGATCATGACAGCAGTGAAGCCCATCCCAGACGACATGCATACCGTCACGCCGCACCTGGTCTGCGCCGGCGCGGCGGAGGCAATCGAGTTCTACAAGAAAGCGTTCAACGCAGTCGAAGCGGGCCGGCTGCCCGGCCCGAATGGAAGACTGATGCATGCCATGATCCGTATCGAAGGATCCGCGGTGATGCTGGTCGACGAGATGCCCGAGTGGGGTGCATTCGGACCGAAGTCGCTCAAGGGAACGCCGGTTACGATCCATCTGTACGTCGCGGACGTCGACGCCGTCGTCGCGCGCGCGGTCGCCGCCGGCGCGAAAATCACCATGCCGGTGGCAGATATGTTCTGGGGCGATCGCTATGGCAAGTTGGAAGACCCGTTCGGCCATTCATGGTCGGTCGCTACGCATCTGCGCGACGTCAGCCGCGAAGATATGATGCAGGCGATGCAGAAGATGGGCGGCTGAGCGCGTGCCACGGGCAAAGAATAGGCATTCAGATTCATCAATCACTATCCGGAGCAAAATATGAAATATCTATGCCTGGTATACCTGGATGAAAAGCGATTGGATGAACTGCCCGACGAAGACTGCGTGGCCTACGACACCGAAATCCGCGGAAGCGGCTATTGCCTTGCCTCGGAGGCGCTGCAGTCGGTGCAAACGGCCACAACAGTGCGCATGCGCAACGGCAAGCTGTCCGTCACCGACGGCCCATTCGCCGAAACCAAGGAGCAGCTTGCCGGCTTTTACATGATCGAAGCCAGGGACTTGAATGAAGCGATCCAGATCGCCGCAAAGATCCCGCCGGCACGCGTGGGCTGTATCGAAGTGCGGCCGATACGCCCGATTCGTGAAACCGTTGCCGCGCGTCTGCAACAGCGCTAAAGGAGAGGGCCATGGCAGGCAAAAAATCGAAAACTGCAAGTCGCAAGACGCAGGCTGTGCCGCGCGCGAAATCTGCGCGCAATGTCGTGCTGCTGGCGGCAACCCGCAAGGGCGCATGGTTGTTCTCCGGCGATGCGGCGCGCAGGACCTGGCGGGCCGACGGGCCGCATTTTCTCGGACATGTCGTCAGCCATCTGGTGCTCGATCCGCGCGACGGACGCACCCTGCTCGCGGCGGCCAAAACCGGCCACCTGGGCCCGACAGTGTTTCGTTCAACCGACAAGGGGCGCAGTTGGAAGGAAGCCGTACGGCCACCTGCATTCGCGAAGGCTGCGGCAGGCGAGCCGGGGCGCGCGGTCGATCACACGTTCTGGCTGACGCCCGGCCATCGCGACGAACCGGGCGTCTGGTACGCAGGCACTTCGCCGCAGGGACTGTTCCGCTCGGGCGACGGCGGCGTCAGCTGGGATCCGTTCTCGCCCGTCAACGACGACGCGAACTACCGCAAATGGATGGGCACGGCACAGGACGGCACGCCGGACGGTCCCAAGCTGCACTCCATCATTTTCGATCCGCGCGATTCAGCGCACCTGTATTTCGCCATGTCGGGCGGCGGCGTGCACGAATCCATGGATGGAGGCCGCAGTTTCAGACCTATCCTGCAGGGGCTGGACGTGGTCGAGGGCTTCGATCGTGCCGACCCGAGCTTTCACGATCCGCATTGCGTACGCCTGTGCCCGAGCAATCCGGACAGGCTGTACCAGCAAAACCATTGCGGCATTTACCGGATGGATCTGCCCGCGCGCGAGTGGGTGCGCATCGGCAAGAGCATGCCCAAGCGCGTGGGCGATATTGGTTTTCCGCTGGTGGTGCATCCGCGCGACGACAACACCGCCTGGGTATTCCCGATGGACGGCACCACGGTTTGGCCGCGCACCAGCCCCGAGGGCAAGCCCGCCGTCTACGGCACGCGCAACGGCGGCAAGACCTGGCGGCGGCTGGATGCCGGTCTGCCCGCGAAGCAGGCGTGGTGGACGGTGAAGCGCCAGGCGATGACGGCGGACGCGCGCGATCCGGTTGGGCTGTATTTCGGCACCACCAGCGGGGAACTGTGGATGGGGCGCGATGAAGGCCGGCGCTGGAGCTGCATCGCGCGCCACCTGCCCGAGATCTACGCGGTCGAAACGGCGGAATTCGCGTAGCAGGCCTGCGTCGACATGAAAGTGCTGATACCCGGCGGACTGCGCTCCTACACCGAGCGCAGTTCGGTCGAAGTTCAAGGGGCCACGCTGGGCGCGGCGCTGGCCGAACTTGATCGCCTCTATCCCGGGATACGCTTTCGCATCATCGACGAGCAGGACCGGATACGCCGGCACATCCGCATCTTCGTCAACGGCGCGCAGGCGCGCGATTTGGCCTTGTCCTTACGGCAGAGCGACGAAGTGGTGATTGTGCAGGCCTTGAGCGGCGGTTGAGGGCGCGCCACACGGCAGGCCAGAATTTTCAGTCGTCTTGCACAAACCCGATGCGGCGCTTCCTTGTGGCAAGGGGCGGATCCATGAGCTGGCGTATGACCTCAAGGATGCCGGTGATCGCCTGGTCGTGGGTGGCGAGCTTGCGCTCCAGACGTGATTCCAGTTCATCGAGCCGTTTGGCGAGTTCCTTGTGCGTTGCGAGCGTCTCGCGCAATTCGACGAATGCGCGCACGATGAACACGCTCATTTCTATCGCTCGAGGCGAGTTGAGGATGGTCGCGGCCATGATGGCACCATGCTCGGTGAACACATAAGGCAAGTAGCGGCGGCCACCGCGTCCCCTGATTGAGGTCGCAATTTGCGACCTCAAAGCCGCATGCTCCGTGTCGCTCAACCGGAACACGAAATCGGCGGGAAAGCGTGCAAGATTGCGTTTTACCTGCTCGTTGAAACGCTTCGTCGTCACCCCGTACAGCGCAGCGAGGTCGGCGTCGATCATGACCCTATGACCGCGGACTATGAGAATCTGCCGGGCGATCTGTGTGGAGGCGGCGAGTCCCGCCGCTTCGGTCTGCTTTGTGATGCCGCGGTTTTTCATGCAGGAAACAACGATCCGGATGGACGGCAAGTTGACATTGCGATGTTTTTTATCACGTGGCAATCCGGCTGAAAGTCAATAGCAGCGCGGAGTTCCGGGCAGTGCTTTGCCCGCGCAAGCGAGCTCTAATGAAAATCCCGCGACTTTGTGCCCAGCCGGCCCAATAGCTCGCTGTGATCCGCGAGCCGCCTCGCGATCACGTGTACCACTTCGCCTTCGCGCTCGACCGAACCGTACACCGCCATCAGCTGCGCACCGAGCAGTTCGCGTCGCTGGCGCTCGCCCAGGTCGCGCCAGACAATGACATTGATGCAGCCGGTTTCGTCCTCCAGCGTGACGAACACCACGCCCGAAGCGGTTTCGGGGCGCTGCCTGCCGATGACGATGCCTGCGGTGCGCACGCTGCTGCCATGCGGCAGGCCGCGGATGTCTTCGGCGGCGGCGAGCCGCATGCGCTTCAGGCGCGAGCGCAGCAGCGCGAGCGGATGCCGGCCCAGCGTGAGTCCCAGACTGCGGTAATCGGCGATGAGCCCATCGCCTTCGCTGGGCGCGCGCAGTTGCGGAGCGGTTTCATGGATGGCCGCTTCGGACAGCAGGTGTTGCGCAGTGTCCACGCCTGCGACCTGCCAGTAGGCGAGCCGCCGGTGGCCCGCGATGCGTGCCAGTGCGCCGCTCGCCGCGAGGCATTTGAGCTCGCGCCGGTCGAGTTGGGCGCGGCGCATGAGCTCCTCGACCGAGACAAAATCACCCCGTGCGCGCGCCTGCACGATCCGCATGGCAGCGGCTTCAGGCAGGCCTTTCACCATGGCGAGCCCCAGGCGCACGGCGGGCGCTGCGTCCGTGCACGGCTCCAGCGTGCATTCCCGGTTGCTCGCGAGCACATCCACCGGCCGCACTTCTACGCCGTGGCGGCGCGCGTCCTGCACCAACTGCGAGGGGGCGTAGAAACCCATGGGCTGGCTGTTGAGCAGCGCGACGAGGAAGGCGGCGGGATGGTGGCGCTTCAACCAGGCGGACACGTAGACCAGCAGGGCGAAGCTCGCCGAATGCGATTCTGGAAAACCGTACTCGCCGAAGCCGAGGATCTGCTGGTAAATGCGCTCGGCGAATTCGCGTGCATAGCCGCGTGCGCGCATGCCGCCGATCAGGCGTTGCTCGAAATGCCCCATGTCGCCTTTCTTTCGCCATGCCGCCATCGAGCGACGCAATCGATCCGCCTCCCCCGGGGTGAAGCCGGCTGCGACCACGGCGAGCTGCATCACCTGCTCCTGGAATATCGGTATCCCGAGGGTGCGCGCCAAGACCTCTTTCACCGCCTCGCTCGGATAGACTACCGGCTCCAGTCCCTGCCGGCGGCGCAGATAGGGATGCACCATGCCGCCCTGGATCGGGCCGGGGCGCATGATCGCGACCTCGATTACCAGGTCGTAGAAATTTTCGGGTTTCAAGCGCGGCAGCATGGTCATCTGTGCGCGCGATTCGATCTGGAACACGCCCACGGTGTCGGCCTGCTGGATCATGGCGTAGACGGCGGGGTCTTCCGCGGGCACGTCGCTCATTTTGAAAACTGAATTCCGCTGTTGACCGATCAGCGCCAGCGCGCGCTTGATCGCCGAGAGCATGCCCAGCGCGAGCACGTCCACTTTCAGCAGGCCGAGCGCGTCGAGGTCGTCCTTGTCCCACTGGATCACGCTGCGCTCGATCATCGCGGCATTCTCGATCGGCACCAGGCGCGACAGGAGTCCGCGCGCAATGACGAAACCGCCGACATGCTGCGACAGGTGGCGCGGAAAACCGATCAGCGCGTCCACCAGCGCGAGCAGGCGGACCATGGTTGGGTTGGCCGGATCAAAACCGGCTTCACGCAGGCGCTCGGGCAGGTACTGGCGCCTGTCCCACCAGGACAGCGATTTTGCGAGCCGTTCGACCTGGCCGATTTCCAGGCCGAGGGCCTTGCCGCAGTCGCGGATCGCGCTCTTGGGCCGGTAGCGGATCACCGTGGCCGCAAGCGCCGCGCGCTCGCGGCCGTACTTGGCGTAAATGTACTGGATCACTTCTTCGCGCCGCTGGTGCTCGAAATCGACGTCGATGTCTGGTGGTTCGTTCCTTTCGCGCGAAACGAAGCGCTCGAACAGCATGCTCATGCGCGCCGGGTCGACCTCGGTGATGCCCAGCGCATAGCACACGGCGGAATTCGCGGCCGAACCCCGGCCCTGGCAGAGGATGTCTCTCTCGCGTGCGAAACGGACGATGTCGTGCACGGTGAGAAAGTAGGGTTCATAGCCAAGTTCTGCGATCAGCGCGAGTTCGTGTTCGATGAGGGCCCGGACTTTTTCCGGCACGCCTTCGGGAAAGCGCCGCGCGAGGCCCGCTTCGGTGAGTGCACGCAAATGGCCGGAAGGCGTGGCCCCCGGTGGCACGATTTCTTCCGGGTATTCGTAGCGCAGGCAGGCCAGCGAAAAGGAACAGCGCGCGGCGATGCGCACGGTTTCTTCCAGCAGTTCGCGCGGATAGAGGCTTGCCAGGCGCAGGCGCAGGCGCAAATGGCGCTCGGCGTTCGGGTACAGCGCCAGCCCGCACTGCGCAACCGGTTTGACCAGCCGTATGGCGGTGAGCGTGTCCTGCAGCCTGCGCCGCGAGCGTACATGCATGTGCACGTCGCCTGCAGCGACGAGCGGCAGGCCGCAAGCATGGCCGAGTTCGCGCAGCGCGGCGAGTCGCGACTTGTCGTTTGCGCCGCACAGCAACTCGGCTGCGATCCAGGCGCGCCCGCAGAAGCGCTCGGCAAGCCAGCGGGCCTGCAAAACATCGGGTACCGTTGCTGGCACGAGCAGGGCCAGGCAGCCGGGCAGGCCTTGTTCAAGGTCAGCCGTCTCCAGAATGTAGCGGCCCTTCAGACCGCGCCGCCGCCCTTTGGTGATGAGTTCTGACAAATTGCCGTAGCCTTCGCGCTCGGTGGCGAGCAGCACCAGTTTGGGGCCGTCGGCGAGTTGGATCTCGCTGCCGATGATCAGCGGCAGGCCGCATTCCGCGGCGGCGCCATGCGCGCGTACCACGCCCGCAAACGAACATTCGTCGGTAATGGCGAGTGCGTTGTAGCCGAGTTGATGCGCGCGGGCGACGAGTTCCTCCGGATGGGATGCGCCGCGCAGAAAACTGAAATTCGACAGGCAGTGCAGCTCCGCGTAGGCGGGCAGGGCGTCTTGTTTTGTCATTCCGAGGAGCGTGAGCGACGAGGAATCTGCTGTTAGTGCCAAAAAAAAGCAGATTCCTCGCTACGCTCGGAATGACAGTTGCTGTCTGAGTTGTGCTGCAATTGACGCTCAGGAAAAAATGCCGTGCAGATACCAGGCGCCCGCCGGGCTGCGCTCGCGGTAGACCCATAGCAGGGCTGCTTCGGTGGTGCGGGCGATGAAATAATCGCGCGCAACGTCGGTGCCGTCCCACCACCCCGACTCGATGCGCTCCGGGCCGGCCAGAAGTTTCAGCGGGCCGTGATGGCAGGGCACGGCCTCCGTTTCCTCCAGCGCCTGCGGCCGCTCGAGCAGCCAGAACGGGCGCAGATCGAAGTCGAGCGCGAGCTGCTTTGCCCCGGGTTCTGTCGCTGTGCAGGCGCGTTCCGGACGATGGTCGGCGCACAGGGCCAGGCCATGCACCGCTGCGGCGCCCAGGCGCGAGCGCAGGCGCTCGATCAGGCGCGGCCAGTTGCCCTCCTCGTGCAGGGCATCGGAAAAGAGATTCTGGTTCGAATGCTCCAGGGGCTCGATCGCCTGTACTTCCAGCGAGAGGGCCCGTACCGCCTCCGGCAAGACTGTCTGCTGCAGCTGCTCGCGCAGCAGCAGCGCGAAGTGCGCGGCTTCGCGGCAGGCGGCGACCATGCCCAGTTCGATGCGCGTGGCCGGTGCAGCGCGATGCGTGAGGCTCAAGGACAAACGCCGCGCTCCGGCGGCGCGTGCTGCGAGAAAGCCTTCGAGCTGCACGAGCAGCCGCCTCGCCGCAAACAGCAGGGCTTCGGCCTGCGTGGCCTCGGCCGGCAGTTCGATGGCGGCGCAAAATTTCTCCGGCAGCACGCAAAAGCCGCGCGGGTCGGGCAGGCGGCCCAGGGCCTGGTCCAAGCTATCGAGCAGACCCTGGCCAAAGCGGCGCGCCAGCCCGTCGCGCGGCAGTGCCAGCAGATCGCCGATGCTGCCGGCGCCGACGGAGGCAAGCGCTTCTTCATCCGCGTTTTGCAGTACCGACAGGGGCAGAGTCGATAGTTCGCTCTCGAGCAAGCCGGCATCGGCGATCAGGCGGGGTTTGCCTGCGCGCGCGAACCAGGCTGCGGCACGCGGCGTGGGCGCCGCGGCGAGGCGCGCGCTGTAACCCATGGCGTCCAAGCCCTGCCGCAGCCTCGCCGCGATTTCGCCCAGGCCGCCGAACAGTTTCAGACTGCCCGACACCTCCAGCAGCACCAGATCGGGAAAGTCGAGTGCGACATTGGGCGTGCATTGCATCGCCCAGGCGGCGATGCCGAGCAGGGCCTCGGTTTCGGCTGCCGCATCGCGCTCGCGCAGGCGCAAGCCCGGTGCGAGCGCGAGCGCCGCCGTGACCGGCATGCCGGTGCGCAGGCCGCGCGCAGCGGCTTTGCCGTCGCAGGCGAGGATGCGTTGCCGCTCGGCGACCGCGCGCGGCTCAGGCGAGGGCAAACCGCGCTGGAACGCTTCCAGCGGCAGTTGCGACAGATGCAAGGCTATCCACAGCATGAAGATCTGGTCCTGGAGAAGTGTTGCTGTTTGCGGCTGCCGGCGGCACCGCAGGCAGCAAAATCGGCCGGGAGAGCGGCGCTCCCCGGCGTTTCAGAATGGACAGCGCAAGCCCGCCGGCGGAGGTGGCGAGCGCGATACGCAGCACCGCGGGCGAGGGCTCGTGCACGGCCCCGGTGGGGCGGAACAGTACGGCGAGGCAGCGGCCATCCTCGGCGGCAAGCTGCAGACGCCGCAATTGGGGGTAGCGGATGTCGCGTGGCCAGGCGAGCACACCGCCGCATGCGGCCGAGCGCAGGGCCTGTTCCGCCGCCCACAGGCTGTCGCCGTCCCTGGCGGTTTTGACGATAACTATGCGTTCGAGGGCGATGCCGGCGGCGGCAAGCGCCGGCGCATAGGGCAGGTAGGGCGGGGCGATCCAGGCTATGAATTTTCCCCGAGAGGCAAGCCGCGCCAGCGCCGGGCCGAGGATGCGCAGTTCGCCTATGCCTTCGTGCTGCGGCAGGATTTCGGTAAGCGCGCCGCAAGGCCAGCCACCGCCCGGCAGTTCGGCATCGAGCGCCGCAAAGCCGCTGGCTATGCCCGGGCAAGCGCTGCGCGCGAGTTCGCCGCCGCGCCAGATGCCGGGATGCTGATCGAGTTCGAGAGGGAGGCCGGGCATGCGTTTCCAGAAAACTGTATATTCGTACAGTATCTGAAAATTTAACCGGTTTGTCTACACGAGAATAAGCGGTGCTATCGGGCAGGTCAGACCAGAGCATGGCAGCGGCAGAACGCCCCCGCATAGACGGTAAATCGAGGTTGAATTTAACTGTCTAAATAGTGCTTGACAAATATTATACAGTTGTCTAAATTATGAATTAGACAGTATAAATGACCAAGGAAAACACACAGCCAGAGACCGGGCGTGCGCTTTATAAGAATGAAATCAAGCAAAGAAATATTAGAACAAACAGGAATTTCTAGGGCGACCCTAAACAATTACATTAAGATAGGGATACTGTCCAAGCCTATCCTCAAACAACCCCAGCCAGAAGAAGGCGATGCAAAAATGATGGGGTATTTTCCTGAGGAAGCGATAAGCCAAATTGAAGAAGTTCAACGATTGAAAAGGGAAGGGTTGACCATGGCCGAGGTCGTCGCACGCATAGGAATTGCCCAGGTTGAAGCGGGGCAGTCGGAGCCGGAATCGGCGCCAGAGCAGGTTGTGGTCGATCTACCGCTCCCCGCATCGCCAGGCCTGGCTGGTCCGCGAATACCTGTCGCGCCGGCGGATAATCGCCGCAGCCTGCGGCTCACGCTGGAGGACGTCCCGCATCCGGCTTACATGGTGAACTACAACTTCGAGCTGACCTGGTACAACGACATCGCGCGCGAGCGCATTCTTTCTGGGCTGAATACACTGCCCGCAAACAGCGAAGCCCGTAACCTGTTCCTGCTGTTGTTCCAGGCTGCTTCTGAAAAATCAGCTTCCTCCGGTTCCGAGCTATTGCGCATCCACCTCGCCCTGGCCAAGAACCGCCTGACGAAGAGCAGCGTTCTTGGGCTGTTGCGCGGTCTGGATCGGGCGCAATTCAACCTGGCAGAGCGCTTGTACGACGAATCGGTGGTCACGCCGGAGCGAAAGCCCATTCTCGACTTTGCCGTCGAACTGAGCGACCTTGCCGGCCCAGAAAAAAGCTGGCGCGTATTCGCCTCGTTCTTCCGCGAAGGGATTTTCGTGGTTTACGTCCCGGCGCAGCAATACAACTCGTCGCTGCTCGATTTCCTGAGTCAGCGCGACGCAGTCATTCGCGATCTGATGCGCAAGCGCCTGCCGGTGCTCACGCCGCTTGCAGTGATGGTCGCGGATCTGCAGAACTCGGTCAAAATCTGCTCCGAACTGCCGCCGGAGGAATACTTCGAACTGATCAACGAGATCTGGACCACCATGGGCCCGATATTCAGGAAGTATTACGGGACCTACGGCAAACACGTGGGCGACGGCATGGTCTATTACTTTTTCCCGCAGCCCGACAGCGACTACATATTCAATGCGCTCGCCTGTGCCCAGGAACTGAAATCCGAAATCCGGAAAATCAGCAAGAAATGGCAGCTGCGCAAGAACTGGCTCAACGAGCTTTATCTGAATACCGGGCTGCATGAGGGGCAGGAGTGGCTGGGCACCTTCCAAACCGCGACCAGCGTCGAATTCGCGGTGCTCGGCGATACCATCAACCATGCTTCGCGTTTGAGCGAATTCGCGCGCTTCGGCAAGATCTGGGCGACCAAGAACCTCTTGAGCAAACTGGCGCATCAGAAACGCGCGACTGTGGACTTCGGCATCAGCCGCAAGGGCGAAGACGGCCAAGAGCATTTCATCGCGTCGTCTTACGCCCAGGTGCAGGCCATGGTCGACCTGAGTTGCGAGCGCTACGAAAAGCTGCGCGATATCGCCATGCTGCCGATTACGGAGATACGCTCGGTTAAACACGCCGGCTAGCGCCTAAGAGGGTGTTGAAAAAGGGGGCATGCCCCTTTTATATCCCCCAATTCGGAGGCTGTCGAAATTCGCTTCCCTCTGAGACGGTCTTGCCAAATTTGCGTGCAATCCCTTCGGGAAGCGAATTTCAACAGCCTGCTAACGCCGCATCGTGCGGGAGAATTGCGGGAATTGCCCCGCAATGAGTTATCCTAGGCGCAGTCTCCTGCTTGCGTCTGCGTCCCTCAATGCCCCTCATCCAGCTTTCCCAGGTTTCCCTGGCCTACGGCCATGTGCCTTTGCTCGACCATGTCGAACTGGTGATCGAGCCGGGCGAGCGCATCGGCTTGATCGGCCGCAACGGCACCGGCAAATCCAGCCTGTTGAAACTCATCGAAGGTGTCGCAGCCGCCGACGACGGCAAGGCCTGGCGCGCACCGGAATTGAAACTGGCCAGCGTGGCGCAGGAGCCCGTCTTTCAGCCGGGTTTGAGCGTGTTCGAAGCGGTGGCCGAAGGCCTGGGCAAAGGCACCCAGCTGCTGATCGATTATCACGCCGTTGCCCATGCGCTGACGGTGGCGCACGATACCGGCGCGCGGGAAGATCCGGCGCTCATGGAGAAGCTGCACCTGCTGCAGGAGGAACTCGACGCCAGCGACGGCTGGAGCCTGGAGCACAGGGTCGCAGGCACGCTGTCGCGCCTGCAACTGGATGCCGATCGGCTGGTATCCGACCTGTCCGGCGGATTGAAGAAGCGCGTCGCGCTGGCGCGTGCACTGGTGCTTGCACCCGATCTGCTGCTGCTGGACGAGCCAACCAATCATCTGGACGTTGCCGCCATTGAGTGGCTGGAGCAGACGCTGCTGTCGTTTTCCGGCAGCGTGCTGCTGGTCACCCATGACCGGCGTTTTCTGGACAACGTCGCCACCCGCATCATCGAACTCGATCGCGGCCATCTGAGCAGCTATGCGGGGAATTTCAGCGCCTATCAGCAGGAGAAGGCCGCGGCGCTGGAAACCGAAGCCGTGCACAGCCGCAAATTCGACAAATTCCTCGCGCAGGAAGAAGTGTGGATACGACAAGGGATCCAGGCGCGGCGCACGCGCAACGAAGGCCGGGTGCGGCGCCTCGAAGCGCTGCGCCTGGAACGCAGCGCGCGTCGCGAGCGCGTGGGCAAGGTGGCTTTGGCGGTGGACGAGGGCGAGCGCTCAGGAAAGCTGGTGGTGGAACTGCGCAAAGTCGGCAAGCATTACGGCAGCACGCCGGTGGTAGAGGATTTTTCCTGCCGCATCCTGCGCGGAGACAAGGTCGGCTTGATGGGACCGAACGGTAGCGGCAAGACCACCTTGCTCAAATTGGTCCTGGGCGAACTTCAGCCCGACGAGGGGCAGGTACGGCTGGGCACCAAGCTCGATTTCGCCTACTTCGACCAGTTCCGGGCGGTGCTGGACGAGGAGGCGACGCTAGCCGACACCATAAGTACCGGGGGGGATTTTGTCGAAATCAACGGCGCGCGCAAGCACGTAATCAGTTATCTCGGGGATTTCCTGTTTCCGCCGGAACGCGCGCGCGCACCGGTCAAGTCGCTATCCGGCGGGGAGCGCAATCGCCTGCTGCTGGCGCGCCTGTTCAGCCGACCGGCCAATGTGCTGGTGCTGGACGAGCCGACCAACGATCTGGATATCGAAACCCTGGAGCTGCTGGAAGAATTGCTGCAGGACTACAGCGGTACCTTGTTTCTGGTGAGTCACGACCGCGCGTTCCTGGATAACGTGGTCACCCAGACCATCGCCAGTGAGGGCGCGGGAGTTTGGAAGGAATATGCCGGCGGCTATAGCGACTGGCAGCGCGTAAAGACCTCCACCAGTTCGGAGACAGCGCCCGCCCGGCGCGGACAGCAGGTCGACGGGCGACCGAGGAAGGCGGCGGTCGCAACAGCGCCGGCAAAGACTAGACTCAGCTTTAAAGAAGTTCGTGAACTAGCTGAATTACAAGAAAAAATAGATGCTCTTGAAAAGGAGCAAAAGCACATCACTGCGGCGCTGACGAATGGGTCACTGTACCGGGATCAGCCGGATCAAGTGAAGCAATTGAACCTGCGATTTGCCGCTATCGAGAAGGCTCTGGCGAAGGCCCTGGCGCGTTGGGAGCAGCTGGAAGCGAAACGCTAGTCAGGGCAAGTCTGCTACAGGGCTTTCGCGAAGCGCTGAACCGCTTCTTCGACGTTGGCACGGCTGTTGAAGGCACTCAGCCGGAAATAGCCCTCGCCGCAGGCGCCGAAACCGCTTCCGGGTGTTCCTACCAGATGGCCTTTCTGCAGCAGCCTGTCGAAAAAATCCCAGCTGCTCAACTTGCCCGGCGTTTTCAGCCAGACGTAAGGGGCGTTTTCCCCGCCGTAAACCTGGATTCCCAGCTTGGTCAGCGCGCCGCGCATCAGACTGGCGTTGGCAAGGTAGAACGCGATGGTTTCCTGCACCTGTTTCTTGCCTTCCGGCGAGTAGATCGCCGCCGCACCGCGTTGCACCGGGTAGGAGACGCCATTGAATTTGGTGCAGTGCCGCCGGTTCCAGAGCGAATGAATCGATGCTTCCCCGCCATCCCGCTTCTTTCCCTTGAGGTCCTTCGGAATCACCGTGAAGGCGCAGCGCACGCCGGTGAAGCCCGCCGTCTTGCTGAAACTGCGGAACTCGATCGCGACGTCCCTGGCACCGTCGATTTCATAGATGGAGTGCGGGATGTCCGGGTCGGTGATATACGCTTCATAGGCGGCGTCATACAAGATAATCGAGCTGTTCTTGTGCGCGTAGTCGACCCAGCGTTTCAGCATTTCCTTGGTGGCAACCACGCCGGTCGGGTTATTCGGATAGCACAGGTAAATCAGGTCGACCCGCTGCTTTGGTAGCTCGGGGACGAAATTGTTTTCGGCTGTCACCGGGAGGTACACCAAGCCGCCGTAACGGCCGGTCGCATCTGCGGGACCTGTGTGTCCGGCCATGACATTGGTATCCACATACACCGGGTACACGGGATCGAGCACCGCGATGACATTGTCTTCTCCGAAGATATCGAGAATATTCCCCGAATCGCACTTCGAGCCGTCCGAGACGAAAATCTCATCTGCGTCGACCTTGGCGCCGCGTGCTTGATAGTCGTTTTTGGCTATGGCTTCGCGCAGGAAGTCATAGCCCTGTTCCGGGCCATAGCCGCGGAACTTCGATCGATCAGCCAACTCGTCGATGGCCGCATGCATTGCCTGAAGCACCGCAGGGGCGAGCGGTTCGGTGACGTCGCCTATGCCCAGGCGAATGACGTTCGCCGCAGGATTTGCGTCCGTGAATGCCTTGACGCGCCGGCCGATTTCAGGAAACAGGTAACCGGCGGTTAATTTGAGATAGTGCTCGTTGATGTAGGTCATAATCGATTGTCAAAACCCCTAAACTGGTGGATTCGCTTGCTGCGCTTCGCCGAACAGCATCACTCGCGCGAGGCTCCCACTGCGTTCATCGAATCGCACCGGTGCTACGCCGCCCGGCATTTTAACATCTACGGTCTTTGCATCGACCAGTCCGAGTTCCCGTGCAGCGCTCGCGACGGCCGTTGCGCTGGTACCGGAAGACATGGTCGGCCCTTCGCCGCGCTCGAAAACACGCGCGGCTATACAGTCCGGACCGGTGACGCAGGCCCACTGCAGATTGATCCCGTTCTTGCACGGACGTCCCGTGCCGCGTACGCCGCCGCTGCCGGTGCTGTTCGCGACTGCGCTCAGTCCGGGCATCCACGTGTCGGATCCGAGTTGCTCCATCGTCGGCAGCAGGTCCGGGCTTTTGAGGAAAGTCACGCAATGCGGATTTCCGACGTTGACGAACTGGCTGCATGTCCACAATGGGTCGATCTTCTCGAGGTCGAAAACACGCGCGACGATGCGGCAGTCGAACGTGGAAACACCCACGTGTTCCGGCGCCGCACCGACCGCTGCAAGCCCGTAGGTCGGGACGCCCATGTCGATCCAGAATCCTGCACGCCCCTCTCGTTCGTCCGCTTCGATTCGCGCCTCGACGATGGGGGATCCAGGCGTGTCGTGATAAACGCGTAACAAGAACGCATCCGAGCGATTGGCCTGGCCGCTGTCGACGAGATACTGCGAGAAAATCGTCAGTCCGTTCCCGCTGCGCTCCGCGAGCGTTCCGTCGGTGTTGACGATCAACAAGGCGTAAGCATTTCCCTCGGGGAAGGGTCCCACCAGCAAGCCGTCCGAGCGGTAGTGCTTGGCGCTGCCTGTTTCGATGTTCGTGGCGGCGTTCACGCGGGCGCAAATGCGTTCGATGGCGCGCCCTGCCCAGCGCCCGCGCGCCGCTGCAGCTTCAGGAGCGGTACGCGGAATGTCGGCAAAATCGCCAATTTCCGCAGGCGAGGCGACAAAATAGGTATTACCACGGGCGTCATAGAACGCGGGCATGTTCATCTTCCTGTTGGACCTGCGCTACATCGACGCGATGATCTCACGAATGACCCCGGCGTCGGAGAACGGAATCTTCTTCGTTACGGGGCGACAGCGGGAGTCGTGCAAGGGCAGGCCCTCGGCGTCTCGTTCAAGCACGACCTGATAGTCTTCATGCCCCTTGCCGGCGACAACGAGGACGTCTCCCGGATTTAAAGCGGAGAGCGCGCGTTCCAAGGCCTCCCGGCGCGGGCCGGCGTCCGTCGCGGATGTCGCACCTGAGAGAATTTGTCTTCGGATACTGTCCGGGTCCTCGGTGCGTGGATTGTCATCCGTCACCCATACGCAATCGCCGAGCTCCCCCGCAATGCGCCCCATGATGGGGCGTTTGCCCGGATCGCGGTCGCCTCCGCATCCGAAAAGCACATGCAATCTGGTTCGCGGGCCGACGTGCGGGCGCACGCTGCGCAGTACGTTATCCAGGGCATCGGGCGTATGCGCGTAGTCCACATAGACCGCTGCGCCATTGCCAAGAACGGCGGCGAGTTCCAGGCGCCCGGGGACGGGCGCCAGGCGGGCGATGCCGGCAATCGCGCGTCCGACCGGCACGCCGGTGCCGGCGGCCAGGCCGATTGCGCATAGAATATTCTCGGCCTGAAATGCGCCTGCCACCGGCGCGTCCACTTCATACGAGGTGCCAAAGGCGGATAGTTTCAGCGTCTGCCCCTGCACATGCGGTATGCGCTCGAGCACCAGCAGGTCGGCATCGCCGCCTGCTTCGCCGTAGGCAATGACGCGGGTGCCTCTCGAACGCATTTCCGCCGCGATCCGGCTGCCAAAGGTATCGCGCGTATTGATGACGGCCACACCGTCCGATTTGAGCCGCTCATTGAACAGTCTCAGCTTGGCATGGAAGTAGGCCTGCATCGACGGGTGGTAGTCGAGGTGGTCCTGCGTGAGATTGGTAAAGCCCGCTGCGTCGAATGTGAGCCCTGCCAGACGTTGCTGATCGAGTGCGTGGCTCGAAGCCTCCATCGCAAGGTGGGTAACGCCGTGCGCACGTTCCAGTTCGCCGAGCATGATATGCAGGGTTTTCGCGTCGTATGTGGTCAGTCCCGCTTCAAGGCTGGAATGGCTTTTGTCGCGGGCCTGGAGGCCGAGTGTGCCCAGGCTCAGGGCATTGTGGCTGCTTTCACTCCACAGGTCGCGAAGAAAGCAGACCGTGGACGTCTTGCCGTTCGTGCCGGTGACCGACGCAATTGTGGCCGGACGGCCGCAATGGAACTCGGCCGCAAGGCGGGCATAAAATCCGCGGATGTCCCGGACGCGCAGGACGACGATTTTTTCGCGCTCGTATTCGCTGAGACCCAGCGCTTCGTCGCGCGTGCCCTCCGGAACGGCGATGGCCTGCGCGCCTTTTGCGGCGGCTTGCGAGCAGAATGCAAGTCCATCCTCTGTGATTCCCGGCAGGGCGCAGAACAGGTAGCCGCGACGCACGTCTCTGGAATCGTCAGTGACACCGAAGATGAACAGATCGTCCTTCTCTGGCGATTCCGGCTGCAGCGTGCTTTCGCCGTGCTTCGCCCAAAGATCCGCTAATCTCATTTCGGTCGCATTTTACACGACGAAGGTGGATTGCCACCCGTTGGCGTGGCGAGGTACACTCAGCGCCCCGCAGCTGGTTTTCAAGCGCAAAGTTTCCCGAAACGACGAGCTATCATGAACGAAAAGCCACTCCCTTTTGACGAGCGGTCGATCCGCGAGATCGCCGCCAAATACCCGACGCCGTTTTACATTTATAACGAATCCGCGATCCGCGCCAGTGCCCGCAGGCTGACCAGCGCTTTCGCATGGTGCGCGTTCAAGGAGTATTTCGCGGTCAAAGCGACCCCGAATCCGCACTTGCTGAAAATCCTGAAGCAGGAGAATTTGGGCGGCGATTGCTCGAGCCTCGCGGAACTGACGCTCTGCGGGCATGTCGGGATCACCGGCGAGAACATCATGTTCACGTCGAACGAGACTCAAGCGAAAGAATATCTCCGGGCCAGGGAACTCGGCGCGATCATCAACCTCGATGACATTACCCACATCCCTTATCTGGAAAAGCACGCCGGCTTGCCGGAGGTGATTTGCCTGCGCTACAACCCGGGCCCGTTGCGCGAGGGAAACGTCATCATCGGCAAGCCGGAGGAAGCAAAGTACGGTTTCACTCGCGAGCAGCTGGTGGAAGGCTATCGCCAGTTGAAGGCGAAAGGGGTGCGCCGCTTTGGCCTGCACACGATGGTAGCGTCAAATGAACTCAATCCGGATTTCTTCGTCGAGACGGCGAAGATGCTCTTCGAACTGGCCGTGGAACTCGCCCGCGATCCCGGCGTGCGAATTGAATTCGTCAACCTCGGGGGCGGCATCGGTATTCCCTACCGCCCCGGCGAGAAAGCGGTCGATCTCGATTTTGTCGGAAGCCACATCGAGCAGGCGTATCAGGAGATTGTCGTCCCGGCCGGTTTGCATCCGCTCAAGATTTTCATGGAAAACGGCCGCTGCATCACCGGTCCGTACGGCTACCTCGTCACCGAGGCGATTCATCACAAGAACACCTACAAGCAATACATCGGCGTCGACGCATGCATGTCCAATCTGATGCGGCCCGGCATGTATGGTGCTTATCATCACATCACGGTTCTCGGAAAGGAAGACGCGCCCCTGGACCACACTTATGACGTGGTTGGCTCGCTGTGCGAGAACAACGACAAGTTCGCGATTGACAGGCAACTCCCCGCGATCGAAGCCAGCGATTTGCTTGTCATCCACGACGCGGGCGCCCACGGGTATGCAATGGGCTTTCAATACAACGGCAAGCTGCGTTCCGCCGAACTGCTGCTGCGGGAAGACGGTTCCGTCAAGCAGATCCGACGTGCGGAAACCCTGGATGATTACTTTGCAACGCTGGATTTTTCAGAGCTTTAAATCCGCGGCAGGGGAAACGATCTCTTCCTAGCAGGGTGTTGAAAAAGGGGGCACGCCCCCTTTTATATCCCCCAATTCAGTGGCTGTCGAAATTCGCTTCCCTCTGCGATGGCGTCGACCTTACGCACCTTACTGCGCCCGGGAAGCGAATTTCAACAACCTGCTAGCGCAACAGGCCGCGTGCGGCGAGATTGCGCATCAAGGCGCCGATGCCAAAGATCCAGGGCGGCGCGCGATCCGAAGTGGTCACGCGATTCACCAGACGACCGAGTCGAGGCGTCGAAATGCTCACCAGGTCGCCCATCTTGTGGGTGAATCCCATGCCGGGCGCGCCCCTGTCCTTGACCGGCGCGAACATCGTCCCGAGGAACAGCATGAAGCCGTCCGGATACTGGTGATTGGGGCCCCAGGCGTGGGTGACGATATCCAGCGGATCGCGACTGATCTTGCTCATGGAACTCAGCCCCTCGAGCACGAAGCCGTCGGTCCCGGCGATCTCGAGCGCAAGTTCGGCGCCGCGCACGTCGTCGATGCCAAAGCCGTCGTCGAACAGGCGAATGAAGGGGCCGATTGCGCATGAGGCGTTGTTGTCCTTGGATTTGCCCAATAGCAGCGCGCTGCGGCCTTCGAAGTCGCGCAGATTGACATCGTTGCCCAGCGTCGCGCCGACGGTCCCGCCCGATGGGGTGACGGCGAGCACGATTTCGGGTTCCGGGTTGTTCCAGGTGGAACCCGGATGCAGGCCGACCTCCGCACCCAGTCCGATTGCGGACATGACCGGCGACTTGGTAAAGATTTCCGCGTCCGGGCCTATCCCCACTTCCAGATACTGTGACCAGGCGCCCTGTTCGACCAGTACGCGCTTGATCTCCGCGGCCTCGGGCGAGCCCGGCTTCACCGAGGCGAGGTTGTCGCCGATGATGCGCATCACCTGCACGCGTATCGTTTCGGCTTTGGCAGTATCGCCGCGCGCCTGTTCCTCGATGACCCGCTCCAGCAGGCTTTCCACGAAGGTGACGCCGCTGGCCTTGATTGCCTGCAGGTCGTTGGGCGCGAGCAACGATGGTTTTTCCGGGTTCCTGTCGTCCCCGCTGTTTGCAATCAAGGCTTCTACCGGGCAGATGACAGTTCCCCGCGCTGCGCGCGCGAGTTCGACGCGATCGTCACGCGCAAGCAGCTGGCTCATGGTCGGCTCGGTGGCGGCGAGGTCGACGACGTCACCATTGGGACGCAGCGCGATGGGAGAGGGACCGGCGTGATCGCCGGGCAGCCAAGCGCGGCCGACCAGGGTGGCCGCACGCCAGTCGGCGGGCAGGATGTCGAGCGTAAGCAGGTCCTTGAGCGCTTTCACGGCAATTCTTCCCTACGGAGCATGAATACATAGTCTTCACCCGCGCTGGTTTCGAGCCAGGTGAAGGGCAGGCGCGGATAGGCCGCTTCCAGCGCAGCGCGGTTATGCCCGATTTCGACGATGAGCATACCCTCGGGCTGCAGTTGCACGGCGGCCTGTGTCAGGATGCGGCGCACCAGCGCCAGACCGTCACGCCCGCCTGCGAGGGCCAGGCGCGGTTCATGCCGGTATTCGCTCGGCAGGGCCCGCATCGCCGCTGCGTCGACATAGGGTGGATTGGACAGAATCAGGTCATAGCGGCGCTCACTCAGGCGATCGAACAGGTCGGTTTGGACGAGCCGCACGCGTTTGCCCAATGCATAGTCCTTCACATTCCTGCGAGCGACCTGCAGCGCTTCGGCAGACAGATCGGCTGCGTCTACCTGCGCGCGGGGAAAGGCGTGCGCAGCAAGGACCGCAAGGCAGCCCGAGCCGGTGCACAGGTCGAGCACGCTGCGCACCTTCCGCGGATTTACGACCCATGGAGCGAGGCCCTCGCGTAGCAGCTCGGCGATGAACGAGCGCGGCACGATTGCGCGCTCATCGACGTAGAAGCTGAACGTCCCCAGCCACGCTTCGCGCGTGAGATAGGCCGCCGGTTTGCGTTCGCGCACGCGCCGTTGCAGGACGGCGCGCACCGATTCGAGTTCATCCGGTTTCAAACGCCGGTCGAGCACCGAATCGAGCTCGCCCGGAGGCAGCTTCAGGGTATGCAGGATGAGATACGCCGCTTCGTCGCGCGCGTTCTGCGTGCCATGTCCGAAGGCAAGCCCGGCCCGCTTGAACAATGTGACCGCCTCGCGCAACACTGTGCGCAGCGGCAGCGTCCGGTCGCGGGTCGTGCTCAGACCGGCAACGCTATTGCGCCGCTTCGTCGGCGATGATCTTGAAGTCGGCAAACGAACCGGTCTTCTCCATGTCGGGCGCCGCTTCGGCCGGCTTCTGCCCGGCAGAGGCGGCCCTGGCCGCCCCTCCATCGCCTTCTGACTGGTTCATCAGCCACATCAGATTGGTTGCGGAATCCGCGTTGCCCAGCGCTTCCTCCTTGCTGATCAAACCTTTCGTGTACATGTTGTACAAGGCCTGCTCAAAGGTGACGGAGCCAGGTGTCATGCTTTTTTCCATGGCTTCCTTGATTTCGTTGATTTCGCCCTTTTCGATCAACTCCGCCGTGTAGCGGGTGTTGAGCAGTACTTCAACGGCCGCCGAGCGCCCGCCCTTGAGGTTTTTGATCAGGCGCTGCGAAATGATCGCTTTCATTGCGGCCGAAAGATCCTGCAGCAGGGCCGGCCGGTTTTCGAGGGGATAGAAGCTGATGATGCGATTCAACGCGTGATAGCTGTTGTTGGCGTGCAGCGTCGCAAGGCACAAATGTCCGGATTGTGCGTAGGCGATACCGGCGGCCATGGTGTCCTTGTCGCGGATTTCTCCGATCAGAATACAATCCGGCGCTTGGCGCAGAGCGTTTTTCAGCGCGACCTTGAAGTCCAGGGTATCGGTACCGACTTCACGCTGGTTGACGATGCATTTCTTGTTGGTGAAGAGGAACTCGACCGGGTCTTCCAGGGTCAGGATATGTCCGGACTTGGCGCCGTTTCTCAGATCGAGCATGGCGGCGAGGGTGGTCGATTTGCCCGATCCCGTGGCGCCGACCATCAGCACCAGACCGCGCTTTTCCATGACGATTTCCTTCAGCACCTCGGGCACGGCCAAAGTATCGATGTTGGGCACGTCGCCCGGGATGTAACGCACGACGACGGCGGGTGTATTCTTCTGGCGAAACGCGCTGATGCGAAAGCTGCCTGTCGGTGGCATCGCGAATGCCGTGTTGAGCTCCAGCGTGTCTTCGAATTCCTTTTTTTGCCTGTCGGTGAGAACCTCGTACAGCAATCCGATAATACTTTCCGGTTCCATCAACTGTTGATTGATCGGCATCGCGGTGCCATTGATCTTGATGTTGATGGGCGAGCCGACCGATATGAAAATGTCGGAGGCTTTTTTCTCCGCCATCAATTGGAACAGGCGTTTCATCGCTGACATATTCGGTCTCCTTTAAAGCAGATTGCACTGGAAGTTTGCACCGGGTATCCCGCTATTCACCTCAGTGCTAGGCTTCGAGTATTGCGCTGACATTATATTCGCGCCAGAGCGCCGCGGAGAAGTGCCTGTTGTTCCGCGGCCCCGGTTTTTTGTCAATTGGTATTCGACGGGTTTTCGAATCGCTGCAGATCCACCGCGGGCCCGGGCTTCCATCCTTTTTTGCGATGTTCGGCTACCACGGTGGTGAAGATTCCACCGCGCACGAAGAATTTCGCAGTCAGGCGCATGAACCGCGGTCGCGTGGCACGTGCCAGATCCTCGAGGATACGATTGGTGACCGCTTCATGGAACGCCCCCTCATTGCGGAACGACCAGATGTAAAGCTTGAGGCTTTTCAGTTCCAGACATTTGCGCTCGGGAATGTAATCCAGCACCAGGCGCGCGAAATCCGGCTGTCCGGTAAGCGGACAAAGGCAGGTGAATTCCGGAATTTCCATATGGATCAGATAGTCCCGTTCCGGACTCGGATTGGCGAAGGTGCTCGGTTTGCTGATGGGTTTTGCGGGCATGCGAGACTCGGAAAACAAAGTTAAGATGGTATTATATCGATTGACTATAACTCCGAATAAATCCGGTCGAAAACCGGTTTTCAGAAGAAAATCCAGTGCGTCTTACTCAAATCAAACTAGTCGGATTCAAGTCTTTCGTCGATCCGACCTCCATCGCCGTACCTGGTCAGCTGGTCGGCATCGTCGGGCCGAACGGTTGCGGCAAATCGAACGTAATCGACGCGGTGCGTTGGGTGCTCGGCGAGTCGCGCGCGTCGGCACTGCGCGGCGATTCCATGCAGGATGTCATTTTTAACGGCTCCGCGCAAAGAAAACCGGTCGGGCGCGCCAGCGTGGAGCTGACGTTCGACAACAGCCTGGGCAAGGCGGCCGGCCAATGGTCCCAATATGCCGAAATCGCCGTAAAACGCGTACTGACTCGCGAAGGCGAGTCGCTTTATTACATTAACAACAGCCATGTGCGCCGGCGCGATATCCAGGATATCTTCATGGGCACCGGTCTGGGGCCGCGCGCCTACGCGATCATCGAACAGGGGATGATCTCGCGCATCATCGAGGCCAAGCCGGAAGAACTGCGCGTGTTTCTTGAGGAGGCGGCGGGTATCTCCAAGTACAAGGAGCGGCGCCGCGAGACCGAGCACCGGCTGCATGACACGCGTGAAAACCTGTCGAGGGTCGCCGATATATGCGAGGAATTGTCGCTGCAGATAGACAAGCTCGATGCGCAGGCCAAGGTGGCCATGCAGTACAAAGAACTGCAGGGCGACATGCAGCGCAAGCAGAACATCATGTGGCTGTTGCGAAAGATCGAGGCCGACAACGAGACTCAGCGCCATGCGCGCGAGATTGAAAAGGCGGCGAACGAACTGGAAGCCGAGACCGCGCGTCTGCGCGAGATCGAGAAACGCCTGGAAGAAGTGCGTGCAGCGCACTATGAAGCCGGCGACACGCTCAGCAGCGCGCAAGGCGAACTGTATGCCGCCAATACGGAAGTACAGCGGCTGGAAACCGAGATTCGCTACATAGGCGAGAGCCGAACCCGTATCGAACAGCAGATTGCGCAACTCAATGCGCAAAGCGGGCAATGGCAGCAGCAGGCAGGTGAACTCAATGGCGCGCTCGCGATGTGGCAGGGACGCCAGGGCGGCGCAGGAGAGCGATTGCAGCAGGCGCGCGAGCGCGTGGCGGCGGAATCAGCCAAGCTACCGGAAGCCGACGGCGCATTCAGATCGGCGCAGTCCAGGCTTGCCCAGGAACGAACATCGCTGGCGCAGGCCGAGCAAGCACTGAAAATCGAACAAACGCATATCAATCACGCCGACAGAACCTTGCAGGGCCTGGGGCTGCGACACGAGCGCCTGATTGCCGAGCACGAAGGATTGGCCAAACCGGATGCCGCTGCGATCGACGCGCAGCAGCGCCAGATCGCTGAACTGGCCGAAGAACTCGCGCGCAAGGATGTGCAGCTTGCCACCCAGTTGGAACAGTTGCCGGGCCTGGAAAATGCGCGACGAAGCGCTCAGGACAAGCTCGATGCGCAGCAACGCGAGCAGGCCGGGCTCGAATCTCGCCTGGCAACGCTTAAGCAAGTGCAGGACCAGGTGGAAAGCAATGCCCAGATCCACGAATGGCTGATCAAACACCGGCTGGAGTCGCTGCCGCGCCTGTGGCAGCAGGTGCGCGTGGAAGCCGGATGGGAGACCGCGTTCGAGGCGGTGCTGCGCGAAAAATTGCATGCCGTCGAGGTGGCTCAGCCGGAAGCGCTGCAAGGCATGTTCGAGGATGCGCCGCCGGCGAAACTAAGCGTCTACACGGCAACTGAAGCGGTTCCGACGCCGGCGCCGGAAGGCATGCGGCCCCTGGCCGCGCTGCTCGGAATCCACGACGAGTCCGTGCGCGGGGTGATGCAGGATTGGCTGCACGGGGTGTACGCAGTGGAAGGCCCGCCCAGCGCCGGGGACAGGCAAGCACTGCCGGCCGGGGTGATACTGGTCAGCCGCGACGGGCATCAGTTTTCGCGCAGCGCAGTCAGTTTCCATGCACGGGACCCCGGAGATACAGGGATTCTTGCGCGCCAGCGGGAAATCGAAGATCTCAGCGCACAGCTGCGCGAGTGCGAGGCGGCGCTGCGCCAGTCGCGGACCGAACAGCACGTGGTGGAAGCGGCGCTGGGGGGGCACAACCAACGCCTGGCGACGCTGCGGCAGGAGGCGGCGGCTCTGAAGCAGCAGGTGCATGAACAGCAGATGGAAAGCCTCAGGCTTTCCCAGGGGCTGGAGCGCTTTCAGGAGCGCAGCCGGCAGATTCAACGGGAACTGGAGGAAATCTCACGCCAGCAGGAGGCCGAACGCGCCGCCCTGGGTGCGGCCGAGGCCAGTCTGGCGCGACACCAGCAGGTCATGGATGCCGCGTCGGCACAGGTCCGGACGGCCGAGCAGGGCTACAAGCACGCGGAGGATGCCCTGAATGCGGCGCGGCAGACACTGCAGCAGGCTGAGCATGAAGAGCAGGAATCGATATTTTATGAAAAAGAATGTTCTTCTAAAATCAATGAAATAGAAACATCAGTTAAAGTTATACTTGATCAATTGGAGGCTGCGGCAAGGCAATTGGGGGAGCTAAGAACCGAGCTCGCTGCGCAACAGGACGAAGACTTGCGGCAACGCTTGCAGGTCCAACTCGAGCAAAGAGTGCGGCGCGAGGAGGCGCTGAACGCAGCCCGTACGCGCCAGGAGGAGTTGGCGCAGTCCCTGCGCGGATCCGAAGAAGAGCGCATGCTGTGCGAACAGAAGCTCGAACCGCTCAGAAACCGAATAAACGAGTTGCGCCTGAAAGAGCAGGCGGCACGCCTCAACAAGGAACAGTACGCAAACCAGCTGTTCGAGGCCGGCGCTGACGAAGAAGAAATCGCGGCGACTCTGGAAAAAGGCATGCGTCCCAATGCCTTGCAAAGTGAAATCAATCGCTTGCTTCAGGCAATCAGCGACCTGGGGGCGGTAAATATGGCGGCGCTGGAGGAGTTGCAGACCAGCCGGGAGCGCAAAGGATTCCTCGATGCGCAGGCTGCGGATCTGAACATGGCGCTGGAAACCCTGGAGGCTGCAATTCGTCGCATTGACAGGGAAACCCGCGAAATGCTTCAGCAGACCTTTGACACCGTGAACGGGCATTTCGGTGAGATGTTCCCGAGCCTGTTCGGCGGGGGTGAGGCACGCCTGGTCATGACCGGAGAAGAAATTCTCGATGCCGGCGTCCAGGTCATCGCACAGCCGCCCGGAAAGAAGACGTCCACGATCCATCTGCTTTCCGGCGGCGAGAAAGCGCTCACCGCGCTGGCGCTGGTGTTCTCCATGTTTCAGCTCAATCCCGCGCCATTCTGCCTGCTGGACGAGGTCGACGCCCCGCTGGACGACCCCAATACGGAGCGTTTCTGCGATCTGGTAAAGCGCATGTCGGCCGACACACAGTTCCTTTACATCAGCCACAATAAGATCACCATGGAAATGGCGGCGCAGCTGGTAGGTGTGACCATGCAGGAATCGGGCGTGTCGCGCGTCGTCGCCGTCGATATCGAGGAAGCGCTGCGCATGAAAGAGGAGCTGGCCGCATGAGCCTAGGAGCAGGGGCCCCGCGTAGCGGGGATGCGGGAAGGGCGAATGCGGCCGGACGCCGAAAGTTCGGTCTTCGCGCGGCGTTGGGAGTGAGGAGGCGGAGCAAATGAGCCTGGGAGCAGGGACCCAGTGTAGCGGGGACGCGTCGCGCGTCAGCCGGCGCCCATGAGCGAATTGCAAATCGGGCTGCTGGGCATCGGCGTCCTGGTGGTCGTCGGTGTATTTGCATACAACAAACTGCAGGAGGCGCGACTCAAACGCCAGTCCGAAGAAGCATTCGGCTCGCGCCACGACGACGTGCTCCTCGGAGGCAAGGAACCATCCCGGCGGCCGGGGGAGTCGATGGATCGTATCGAACCCACCTTGTCAGCCTCGGCCAGCGAGTATGCTGCGTCCGGCAGCACGCTGGATCCGGGTATCGATTTTATCCTTACACTGGACACGCCAGCTGCCGTCGCGGGAGACGCGATTTCCACGGCGATCGTGGACGGTCTTGGCAGCGCCGCGAAAGCGGTCGGCTGGGAAGGTTTCAACCCGCAGACGAAGAACTGGGAGCCCCTGGCATCGGCCGGAGAATACGGGCGGCTGCGTGTCGGGATGCAGCTTGCCGATCGCAAGGGCGCCGCGAGCCAGCAGGATCTTGCGGACTTCAGCGCCATGGTGCAGGCGGTCGCGGAGGCGATAGGCGCCACTGTGTCTGCAGCGGACCAGGCTGAGGCTTTGAAGCGTGCGCAGCAACTCGACGCGCTTTGCGCCGATGTCGACGTGCAGATCGGGCTGAATTTGATTGCACGGAGCGGCACGATTGCCGGCACCCGGATACGCGCCCAGGCTGAAGCCCACGGGCTCAGGCTGGAAGAGGACGGCAGGTTTTGCCGGCGCGATGAGAACGGTCTCGAGCTCTACAGCCTGTGCAATTCTGAACCGCAGGCGTTCTCCGCGGAGGGCATGAAAACACTGGCTACCAAGGGGCTGACTTTGCTGTTCGACGTCGCCAGGGTGCCCGGCGGCATCCTCACCTTTGATCGTTTCGTCGAATTCGTGCGTACCATCGCCGATGCCTTGTCTGCCGGGATCGTCGATGACAATCGCCAGCCGCTGGATGACGCCGGGCTGCGCAAGATCCGTGACCAGCTGCAGGCGCTTTACGCCGGCATGGAGCAACAGGGAATCCCGGCAGGCAGCCCGCTGGCACTGCGCCTGTTTTCGTAATGGTTGCAGGGAACGCGGCGCAGGCGCTTGCGCAAAAGCTCCGCGCGGAGCTGGAACGTCACAACCATCAGTATTATGTCCTCGACCAGCCGCTGGTGAGCGACGCCGAGTACGACAGGCTGTTTCGGGAACTGCAGTCCCTCGAAAGCGAGCATCCGGAACTCGTCAGTGCGGATTCGCCCACGCAGCGCGTAGGCGGGGCGCCGCTACCGGAGTTCGAGCAGTTCAAGCACCGCAGCCCCATGCTCTCGCTCAACAACGCTTTTTCCGCCGAAGAGGTGATGGCATTCGACAAGCGCGTGTGCGAAGGCCTGAAGGCCTCCGATATCGAATATCTGGCGGAACCCAAGTTCGACGGCCTGGCCATCAGCCTGACCTACACCCGGGGGGAATTTGCGCAGGGCGCCACCCGTGGTGACGGGTACTCCGGCGAGGACGTGACCCCCAATCTGCGCACCGTCAAAAGCATACCGCTGCGCTTGATCGGCACGGCCATACCCGGCTTGCTCGAAATTCGCGGCGAAGTGCTCATGTACCGGCGCGACTTCGATCGTTTGAACGAACGCCAGCGAACCAATGGAGAGAAGGAATTCGTCAACCCGCGCAATGCAGCTGCAGGCAGTCTGCGCCAGCTCGATTCGCGCATTACCGCCCGCCGGCCCTTGCGATTTTTCGCCTACGCAGTCGGGACCGTAGACGGCGCGGTGGTGCCGAAAACGCACGCTGAACTTGAAGACTGGCTGGAGAAACTGGGCCTGCCCGTCTGTCCGGAGCGGCGGGTGGTCACGGGCATGCAGGGGTTGATGCAGTACTACGGAGCGCTTGGGGCGCGCCGGCCGGAGCTGCCATATGATATCGACGGCGTGGTGTACAAGGTCAACAGCATTGCCGCGCAGGCGCGATTGGGCTACGTCGCACGCGCGCCGCGCTTTGCGATAGCGCATAAGTTTCCAGCAGAGGAAGCAAACACCGAGGTGCAGGCGATCGAGGTGCAGGTCGGCCGTACAGGGGCATTGACACCGGTCGCGAGGCTGAAGCCCGTCTTCGTCGGCGGAGTTACTGTGACCAATGCGACCCTGCACAATCTGGACCAGGTGCGCGCCAAGGATGTGCGCGTCGGCGACACCGTCGTCGTGCGTCGTGCCGGCGACGTCATCCCGGAAGTCGCACGTGTGCTGCTGGAGCAACGCCCTTCCGGGGCAGCGGAGTTTCAGATGCCCGGCGCCTGCCCTGATTGCGGAGCCAAGGTCGAGCGCCTCGAGAGCGAAGCCGTGTATCGCTGTACCGGGGGATTGTTCTGCCCCGCGCAGCGTAAGCAGGCGCTGCTGCACTTTGCTTCGCGCCGTGCCATGGATATCGAGGGATTGGGCGAAAAACTGGTTGATCAACTGGTAGAGGCCGGCATGGTGCATACGCCGTCCGACCTGTACCGCCTGGACATCGCCGATCTTGCCGGACTGGAGCGCATGGCCGACAAGTCGGCAAGCAACGTGGTGGCCGCGATCGAAAAGAGCAAGCGCGCCGCGCTTGCGCGCTTTATTTTTGCCCTCGGCATTTATCACGTCGGCGAAGAGGTCGCAAAAATCCTCGCACGCCATTTCGGCTCGCTGGCCAAGCTGCTCGCTGCGGACTGGGAGGCGCTGATAGCAGAGAAGGAGCGCGTGCAGAAGGAAAACACGCGCCGGCGCCACAAGGAGGAAACGCTGCTTGCTCCGATCCTGCCCGGCGTCGGCCCGGAGATCATCCAAAGCGTAGCCAATTTCCTGGAGCAGCCGCACAACCGTGAAGTGATTGAGCAGCTGCGCACAAGCGGCGCCGTGAGCGAGGACGAAGCCATTCCGGAGGACAGGCCGCGGGGGATGTTGGCCGGCAAGAATTTCGTTCTAACCGGCACCTTGCCCAATCTGAGCCGTGAAGAGGCCAAGGCGCTGATCGAGGCCCAGGATGGCAAGGTGGTAGGATCGGTATCGGGAAAGACCGATTATGTGGTGGCGGGAAGCGAAGCCGGCAGCAAGCTGGTCAAAGCGGAAGAACTTGGAATTGCAGTACTCAATGAGATTGAATTGCTGCAATTGCTGAAAGGAAACTGATGAAACGCGTGCGCAAATGTGTTTTTCCGGTGGCTGGCATGGGCAGCCGCTTCCTGCCCGCGACCAAGGCCAGTCCGAAAGAAATGATGCCGGTGGTGGACAAGCCTCTGATTCAGTACGCGGTGGAAGAAGCGGTTGCGGCGGGCATGACCGACATGATTTTCATCACCGGCCGGAACAAGCGCACGATCGAGGACCATTTCGACAAGGCGTACGAGGTTGAGGCCGAACTGGCGGCGCGCGGCAAACTGGATCTGCTCGAACTGGTACAGGGCATCGTCCCCGGAAACGTCAATTGCATCTATATCCGCCAGCCTGAGGCGCTGGGCCTGGGACATGCCGTGCTGTGTGCAGAACCGGTGGTCAACGACGAACCGTTCGCGGTAATCCTGGCCGATGACCTGATCGACGCCGAGCCTCCGGTGCTGAAGCAGATGGCGCAAGTCTATGCCGAGTATCAGTGCTCGGTGCTCGGCGTGGAGGAGGTGCCGCGCGAGAATACGCGGCAATACGGCATCGTCAAGACCGACGGAAAAGAACCCGGCGAGGTCAGCGCCATGGTGGAAAAACCCGAGCCCAAAGACGCGCCATCTACGTTGGCGGTGGTCGGCCGCTATATCCTCAGCCCGCGAATATTCCACCATCTGACAGGCGTGCAGGCGGGGGCGGGGGGCGAAATTCAACTGACCGACGGCATTGCGGCCTTGATGCGCGAAGACAAGGTGCTGGCCTACCGCTTCGAGGGCGTGCGCTATGACTGCGGCTCCAAGCTCGGCTATCTTCAGGCGACGGTCGCCTATGGGAAAAAGCACCCCGAAACCGGCGCCGCTTTCACCGACTACCTGAAGTCGCTCTAGGTACCGGATTCGCACTGCGCATGGACCGAACGGCGCGCGCCTGGAAGATGCTCGAATCTGCCGAGCTGATCCACGGCGCGGCCGACGTGGATGCCGCCATCGTGCGCGTAGCAGCGGAAATTACCGCGGCGCTGAAGGACCAATATCCGCTCGTGCTTTCGGTCATGGACGGGGCGGTCGTGTTTACCGGCCGGATCCTGCCCTTGCTGAATTTCCCGATGGACTTGGACTACATCCACGCATCGCGCTATGGCAGTGCAACCGTCGGTGGAAAAATAGCCTGGAAAATCGAGCCCAAAGGCAATGTAGCCGGCAGAGTGGTGCTGGTGCTGGACGATATCCTCGACATCGGCGACACCATGCTGGCGATTCGAGAGCGCGTCCTCGGCCTGGGCGCGAAGGCGTTTTACAGCGCCGTGCTCACGGACAAGAAAAAGGCCAAGGCCAAAGCGATCCGCGCCGATTTCGTCGGCCTGTCCCTGCCTGATCGCTTCGTGTTCGGCTGCGGCATGGACGTGGACGGTGCCTGGCGCAATCTGCCGGCGATCTACGCGCTGCGGCAAAAACCCGCGGCGTGATAGTGCGCCGCCGTCTTTGCCTGATCTCGCATCCACCTCGCCGTGATAATATCGCGGCCGTCCCGATGTCGAAGTTACGCGTTACTTTTCTCCACCCCATGCAATGCTAGCCATCATAGGCGGCAGCGGCCTGTCCCAGCTGTCGAATCTCGATATCACCCGTCGCCTGGCGGTGCGCACCCCCTATGGAGAACCCTCGGGCGCGCTCACTTTCGGACAGATTGCGGGCAAGGACGTGGTGTTTCTGGCTCGGCACGGCTACGGGCATTCCATTCCACCGCACGAGGTGAATTACCGGGCGAATATCTGGGCCTTGGAACAACAGGCGGTGGAGGGAGTGGTTTCCGTCGCTTCGGTGGGTGGCATACGCGCCGATATGCGACCGGGCGTCATCGTCGTGCCGCACCAGATACTCGACTATACCTGGGGGCGGAAGAACACCTATTTCGAGGGCGGTGAACAGCCGGTGACCCACATCGATTTTACCGAACCCTATTCGGCGTCATTGCGCACCCGCATCCTGGATGCAGCCCGCGCTTGCGGCGAGCCGGCAGTGGAGGACGGGGTCTACGCATCGACCCAGGGCCCACGGCTAGAGACCGCCGCGGAGATCGACCGCTTGGAACGCGATGGCGCCGACTTCGTCGGTATGACCGGCATGCCCGAGGCGGCCCTCGCGCGCGAAGCGAACCTCGACTACGCCACCATCGCGGTGGTTGCGAATTTCGCAGCCGGCCGCGGTGACAGCCTTCGCGGCATACGGCTGGAAGACATCGAACAGGTGCTGCAGCAGTCGCTCGCGCGCGTACGCCGGGTCATCGAGCGACTGGCGGCAGACGCATGATCCGCGAAGTGCTCAAGATGGGCGATCCGCGGCTGCTGGAACAGGCGCGGCCGCTGGAAACCTTCGATACGCCCGACCTGCATGCCCTTCTGGCCGACATGCGCGAGACCATGGCCCATTTGAGCGGCGCAGGGCTTGCGGCGCCGCAGATAGGCGTGGGATTGCAGGTCGTCATTTTCGGCGTGGCGCAGAACGCGCGCTACCCGCAGGCCGAAGAAGTGCCGGATACCGTGCTCATCAACCCGGTGCTGACGCCGCTCTCGGACGAACTCGAAGAAGATTGGGAAGGCTGTCTGTCGGTGCCGGGTTTGCGCGGCATGGTGCCGCGGCATGTGCGATTGCGCTACCAGGGCTTTGACGAAATGGGCAATCCCATCGATCGCAGTGTCAGCGGCTTTCACGCCCGCGTGGTACAGCACGAATGCGATCATCTTGCCGGTATTCTGTACCCGATGCGTATTCGCGATTTCAGCAATTTCGGTTTTGTCGATGCCCTGTTTCCGGGCGAGGAAATCCTGGACGAGTGACGCCTATTTGAGCTGCAGCGCGTCGAGCAACTCGCTCTCCAACTGCAGTACGGTCCTCGGTTTGAAGAGTGCCTCGCCCGCGATCAGGAAAACGTCTTCTGCACGCTCGCCCAGCGTCACGATCTTGGCCGTAATCAAGTTGACGTTGTACTTTCCCAGCACCAGCGCGATGGAATAGAGCAGCCCGGGGCGGTCGCCTGCGATAATGGAGAGCGCAAAACTCGCACCTTTTTCGTCCGGCCGGATCTGTATTTCCGGCGTGATCGGAAAATGCCGTAGCTGGCGCGACACGCGGCCGCGGGTGGGCGGATGCAGCGGGGTCTGACGCTGCAGACGTTCGCTCAGTTCGGTCTCGATCAGATTGATCATGTCGCGGTAATGCGGATTATTGCCCGGTCCGAGCAGCAGGAATGTGTCCAGTGCATAGCCGCGGCCGGTGGTGTGTATGCGTGCGTCGGCGATGCTGTAATTGATTTCCTCGAAATAGCCGCAGATGCGCGCGAACAGATCGCGCTGATCGCGAGAATAGATCATCACCTGCAGCCCTTCACCGATGGGCGACAGGCGCGCTTTTACCACCGGCCGGTCGGTGTCCACGCGATAATGCAGTGTGCGGGTCTGCCACGCGATGTCCTGCGCGTCGTGGCGCAGAAAATAGGCTACGTCGAGCTCGCTCCAAAGCTTGTCCTTGACCTCGTCCGACAGTGCGTAAAGGCGCAGCAGGCGTAGCGCTTCTTCCTGCTTGGCCTGGATGTCCTGTTCGAAGCCGATGCCGTCGCCGCGCAGCAGGCGCCGCGCGAGCAGGAACAAATCCTCCAGCAACTTGCCTTTCCAGGCATTCCACACTTTTGGGCTGGTACCGCGCACATCGGCCACCGTGAGCAGATACAGGGCGGTAAGCCGGCGCTCGGTCTTTGCCGTGCGCGCAAACCCCTCGATGACGTCGGGATCGGAAAGGTCATGCTTTTGCGCGACCGACGACATCGTCAAATGGTGTTCGACCAGGAATATCACCAGTTCCGTATCCTCGCGCGTGAGGCCGTGAGTGCGGCAGAAGCTGCGTGCATCGCGCATGCCGAGCTTCGAATGATCGCCGCCGCGACCCTTGGCGATGTCGTGGAACAGCGCCGCGACATAGAGCAGCCAATGGCGGTCGAATCCCGCCATCAGACGGCTGCACTGCGGATACTCGTGGGCAAATTCGACCATGGTGAAGCGTCGCAGATTCCGAATCACATTGAGAATGTGCTGGTCAACGGTATAGGCGTGGAACAGATCGTATTGCATCTGCCCGACAATCTTGCCGAACGCGGGCAGATAGCGTCCGAGAATGGAATACTGATTCATGCGCCGCAGCGCGTGCACCAGTCCGCGGGGTTGCTGCAAAATCTGCAGGAACAGCGCGCAATTCGCCTTGTCGCGCCGGAAGCCCGCATCGATTCCGGCGCGTGCGCGCCATAGTGCGCGCAGCGTGGTTGCGCTCATGCCTTTCAGTTCTGCGTGCTGCTGCAGCAGCAGGACGCCCTCCAGAATTGCGCCGGGCTGCCGCTCGAAGAGCTCCGGGTCCCGCGCCTCCAGCAGTTCGTGCGTGGCCTGGAAGCGCTCGTTGAGAATTTCCGGCGGACTCTCTGCGCCGGAGAGCAACTGCACGCCGATGTTCTGCAGTAGCAGGGTGTTGAGCTGCGTGATCGCCTTTGCCGTGCGGTAATAGCGTTGCATCAACTGCTCGCTGGCGCGTTTGCTCGGCGTATCCACAAAGCCGAACTGCGCCGCCAGGCCGCTCTGGTAGTCGAACAGCAGCCTGTCTTCGCGGCGGCCTGCGATGTAATGCAGCCGGATGCGCAGTTCGCTCAGGAACTTCTGGTATCGCGCGAGTTGGCGCGCTTCGGTCGCGGTGATCAGCCCGCGCTCGGCAAGTTGCATCCAGTTCTCGCCCAATCCGGCGGAGCGGCTGATCCAAAGTATCGCCTGCAAATCGCGCAAGCCCCCCGGTGCTTCTTTCAAGTTGGGTTCAAGGTTGTACGGGCTCTCCTGGTACTTGCCATGGCGCTGCTCCTGCTCCAGTCGCTTGGACTGAAAAAAGGCGAGGGGATGAAGATGCTCGCGCATGGCGCCGGTGAAGGCGGCATAGAGGCTGCGGCTGCCGGCGAGCCATCTTGCTTCCAGGAGACTGGTCTGGACGGTAATGTCCTTGGCCGATTCGACCAGGCATTCGTCGATTGTGCGTACGCCGTGTCCGGGCTCGAGCCCGGTATCCCAAAGCACGCCGATCAGTGCCTCCAGTTTGGCCTTCAGCCCGGCGTCCGGTTCGCAGGGAAGAAGCACCAGCAGATCGACGTCGGAATGGGGGAACAACTCGCCGCGGCCGTATCCGCCCACCGCGACGAGGGCCAGCGAGCCGGGCAGGGCCGCTTCCTTCCACAGACTTCTGAGCGCACGGTCCACCAGCAATCGGTGCTGGCTCAACAGGCGCCGCGGCTCGCCCTCGGTTGAAAAGTGCTCGCACAATGCCCGCCGGTCTTTCTGCAGTTGTTCCCGCAGGCCGACCGCGGAGTGCCGAGCGGCGGCTGGCAATTGCGTTTCAGGCATCCGGGTGGAGGGTTTTCGGTCCGGGCTTGCTCGGCGCACCGGCCGACAGCGTCAATACTTCATGTCCTGTTTGGGTCACGAGCACGGTGTGCTCCCATTGAGCGGACAAACTGTGGTCCTTGGTAACAATGGTCCAACCGTCGGAGAGTTCGCGTATTGCCGGCTTGCCCGCATTGATCATCGGCTCGATGGTGAAGATCATCCCCGGTTGCAGGGGAATGCCTGCGCCTGCGCGGCCGTAATGCAGCACCTGCGGCTCTTCGTGAAACTTTCGTCCGATGCCGTGTCCGCAGAATTCGCGCACCACGCTGTAACCGTGCCTCTCGGCGTGACTCTGAATTGCGGCGCCGATATCGCCCAGATGCGCACCCGGTTTGACCGCCTGTATGCCCATCCACATGCATTCGTAGGTCGTTTCGCACAGCCGGCGCGCTTGTATGGCCGGTTCACCTACGTAAAACATGCGGCTGGTGTCGCCGTGGTAGCCGTCCTTGATCACGGTAATGTCGATGTTGACAATATCGCCGTGCTTCAACTGCTTTTCGCCGGGAATGCCGTGACACACCTGGTGGTTGATCGAGGTGCAGATCGACTTGGGATAGGGCTGGTAGCCGGGTGGCGCGTAATGCAGTGGAGCGGGTATCGTTTTCTGGACCTTGACCATATAGTCGTGGCAAAGGCTGTCGAGTTCGCCCGTACTTATTCCGGATTTGACGTAGGGCGCAATGAAATCAAGCACTTCACCAGCAAGTCGCCCGGCAACATGCATTTTTTCGATTTCTTCCGGGGTCTTTATGTGGATGCTCATCGGCGGGCTATGCTCAAAGGGTGGGAAGGATAAAGGATAGCCCTGGCGAAGGGAAGCTCCGATTTCAGCATCAACTCCGCGCCGGATCGATCGAATTTAGACCGCCTGTGGCCCGGACCGGTGTCCCGACAATGGCTATTCACTGCAGCGCATGCGATTCCGCCTAAGCGCGCCTCCGTGGCTTAATCTGCTGTTTAGCCTTGGATTTATTGAGTAGGACTCGTGCTTCATGATATACTATTCCGCTAGTCAGCTTTCTTGGCTAAATTTAATCCGCCCCTCTTTAGGGTGCCCCTCGCGGGGTTATAACGAGCCGGGCGGTTATGACAAACCCTAAACGGAGAAGTTTGAATGTCTACTACCATGCGTCAAATGCTGGAAGCGGGGGTGCATTTCGGCCACCAGACCCGCTTCTGGAACCCGAAAATGGCCCCTTTCATTTTCGGCCATCGCAATAAAATTCACATCGTCAATTTGGAAAAAACCCTGGTCATGTACCAGGAGGCGATGAAATACGTGAAAAAGCTGTCCTCGAACAAAGGCACCATCCTGTTCGTGGGCACCAAACGCCAGGCGCGCGAGATTATCAAGGAAGAGGCGCTGCGCTGCGGAGCCCCTTATGTCGACCATCGCTGGTTGGGCGGCATGTTGACCAACTTCAAGACCGTCAAGCAGTCGATCAAGCGCTTGAAGGAAATGGAAACGATGCTTGCCGACGGCAGTCTGGAGAAGATGCCGAAGAAAGAGGCCTTGGGCATCCAGCGCGAACTGGTCAAATTCGAGCGCAGCCTGGGCGGCATCAAGGAACTTACCGGCGTGCCCGATGCCCTGTTCATCATTGATGTCGGCTATCAGAAGGGCGCAGTGGTCGAGGCCAACAAGCTGGGCATTCCGATCATCGGCGTGGTTGACACCAACCATTCGCCCGAGGGCATTGCCCATGTGATTCCCGGCAACGACGATTCGAGCCGTGCGATCCGCCTGTATGCCCGCGGCGTGGCGGATGCGATTCTCGAAGGCCGGGATTTGTCGGTTCAGGAGATCGTTGCCGGAGTCGGTGCGGACGAATTTGTGGAACTGGAAGCGCAGGAAGCGTCCGAAGAATAGACGGCGATGCAGTGCCGTGCAAAAGGGGCGCAAGCCCCTTTTTTTGAACTACGAGGAGCAAAAAATGGCAGAAGTTACCGCAGCCATGGTCAAAGAGCTGCGCGAAATCACCGGCCTTGGCATGATGGAGTGCAAGAAGGCCCTGGTGGAAACCAGCGGCGACCTGAAATCCGCTGAAGATTTGCTGCGCGTCAAAAGCGGGGCCAAAGCGAACAAGGCGGCGGGGCGCATTGCGGCCGAAGGTGTGATCGGCGCTTATCTCGCCGCGGATGGAAAGACGGCGGCCTTGGTGGAAGTCAATTGCGAAACGGACTTCGTTGCAAAGAACGCGGATTTTCTCGAATTCGCGTCGGCGCTCGCGCAACTCGTGGCCGCGCACAGCCCCGCCGACGTGGCCGCGCTGTCTGCGCTCGAACTGGACGGCGCCACGGTTGAGGCCAAGCGCCAGGCTCTGGTGCAGAAGATCGGCGAAAACCTGAGCATACGAAGATTCCACAAGATCCATACAGGCGCGAAGCTGGTGCAGTATCTGCACGGCGTGAAAATCGGCGTGCTGGTCGAGTTCGAGGGCGAAGACGAGGTCGGCAAGGACCTTGCCATGCACATCGCCTTCGCCAAGCCGCAGTTCCTGTCGCGCGACCAAGTCGCGCCGGAGATTGTCGCGCGCGAGCGTGATGTTCTCGAGGCGCGTGCCCGCGAATCCGGCAAGCCGGCCAATATCGTCGAGAAGATGGTCGAAGGCGGTTTGAGCAAGTTTCTCGGCGAAATCGCGCTGCTGGGTCAGGCGTTCATCAAGGACGACAAGCTTACAGTCGAAAAGATGCTTGCGGCGAAGCGCGCCAAGCTGCTCAGCTACAGGTTTTTCGTGGTGGGAGAAGGCATCGAAAAGAAATCGAATGATTTCGCGGCCGAAGTGGCGGCCCAGGCCAAAGCAGCCGTAGGTTGAGCGCCGTGTCTGCAGTGCCAGCCTATAAGCGGATTCTGCTCAAGCTGTCGGGCGAGGCCCTGATGGGCGATGATGCATACGGCATCAACCGGACGACCATAGACCGTATCGTCGCCGAAATTGCCGTGGTGGCGGCAATGGGTCTGGAGATAGCGGTGGTGATCGGCGGCGGCAATATCTTCAGGGGGGTCGCGCCGGCGGCGGCCGGTATGGATCGCGCTACGGCCGACTACATGGGCATGCTGGCGACCGTAATGAATGCGCTCGCCTTGCAGGATGCGATGCGCCGCGGCGGCCTGAACGGCCGGGTGCAATCGGCGCTCAATATCGAGCAGGTCGTGGAACCCTATATCCGCGGCAAAGCCATGCGCTACCTCGAAGAAGGAAAGATCGTCATTTTTGCGGCCGGCACCGGCAATCCGTTTTTCACCACGGACACCGCGGCGGCATTGCGCGGTACCGAGATGGGCTGTGATATCGTGCTCAAGGCAACCAAAGTGGACGGGGTCTACAGTTCCGACCCAAATACCGATCCGAAGGCTCAACGCTATACCAGGGTCAGCTTTGACGACGCCATCAACCAGAACCTCAAGGTGATGGATGCCACCGCACTGACCCTGTGCCGCGACCAAAAGCTGCCGATCAACGTGTTCAGCATATTCAAGGCGGGGGCGCTGAAACGTGTCGTGATGGGCGAAAATGAAGGAACATTGGTGCACAGTTGAATGAAGGGGGCCGACCATGATCGCTGATGTCAAGAAGACCGCCGAGCAGAAGATGCAAAAGTCGCTCGAGGCGCTGAAAACCGACCTAGGCAAGGTTCGCACCGGGCGTGCACACACCGGCATCCTCGACCATATCACGGTCGATTACTACGGCACGCTGATGCCGATAAACCAGGTTGCCAACCTGACGCTGATCGACGCGCGGACGATCGGCATATCGCCTTGGGAGAAAAAGATGGGCGCGGTGATCGAAAAGGCGATCCGCGATTCTGACCTCGGGCTCAACCCTTCTTCGCAGGGCGAACTGATACGTGTGCCGATGCCGGCGCTGACCGAGGAGCGCAGGCGCGAACTGATCAAAGTGGTCAAGGGCGAAGGCGAGAACGCCAAGGTGGCCGTCAGAAACCTGAGGCGCGACGCCAACCACCACCTCAAGGACCTGCTCAAGCAAAAAGCCGTCTCCGAGGACGATGAGCGGCGCGCCCAGGACGAGGTGCAGAAACTCACCGACAGGTTCATCGCCGAAATCGACAAACTGCTCGCCGCCAAAGAAACCGACTTGATGGCTGTTTGAGCCGCACACACCCGGACCGAGACATTCATGCCTTCATTTTCGAGCTCGACACGCGATATTCCGCAAGTGAAGGAAATTCCGCGGCATATTGCCATCATCATGGACGGCAACGGGCGCTGGGCCAAACAGCGCATGCTGCCGCGTGCGGCCGGACACAAGCGCGGGGTCGAGATCGTTCGCGAGGTTGTCAAAGCCTGCGTCGCGCGCAACGTCGAGTATCTGACCCTGTTCGCGTTCAGTTCGGAAAACTGGCGCCGGCCGGCCGAAGAAGTGTCCATGCTGAAGCAGCTGTTCATCATGGCGCTGGAACGGGAAGCGGAGAAACTCCACCGCAACGGGATACGGCTGCGTGTGGTGGGTGACATCGCACCGTTCGGAAAGAAAATCGTCGAGTTGGTGGCGCGTGCGGAGAAACTGACCCGGGCCAACGAGAGCATGACTCTCACGATCGCGGCCAACTACGGGGGGCGCTGGGATCTGATGCAGGCCATGCATCGCCTGATCGAAGCCAATCCGGAGCAGCGTGGCGGGTTTACGGAGGAGCAGCTTGCCGGCTTTCTTTCCATGGCCTATGCGCCGGAACCCGATCTGTTCATTCGCACCGGCGGAGAGCAGCGCATCAGCAATTTCCTGCTTTGGCAGCTTGCCTACAGCGAGTTCTATTTCACCGATACCCTGTGGCCGGACTTCAATTCAGCGGCACTGGATAAGGCGATCGAGTCGTATCAGCAGCGTGAGCGCCGATTCGGCCGCACCAGCGAGCAGCTCGAGCTCGCGGGGCAAGCGCCTCTTGTAAAGACGGAGCTCGCCTGAACGCCGGCCGGGTGCGTTGAGCAATGCTCAAGACGCGGCTAATCACGGCGTTCGTAATGTTGGTCGTGTTTCTTGGGGCGCTGTTCTGGCTCCCGTCCCGGGCCTGGGCCGTCTTTGCCGGCGTATTGGTGATTCCAGCCGCATGGGAGTGGGGCAAACTGATCAAGCTTCGGCCCGCTACCTGCGGACTGTACGTCGTTCTGGTCGGTGCCGTTTGCGCGTCGTTGGCCGCATGGGAGCAGGGGGGAAATCAAACCCTCAGGGATGAGGTGCAAATCGCAGTCTATATTTGTGCCAGCCTGTTTTGGCTGCTCGTCGTGCCCCTGTGGCTGTGGCGTTCCTGGTTGCCGCGGTCCCGCTGGCTGGGCGCCGTCACCGGACTCGTCGTATTGGTACCGACATGGCTCGCGCTGGTGGAATTGCGCAATCTCGGCCCATGGCTTCTATTGATGCTGATGTCGGTCGCGTGGATCTCGGACAGCGCTGCCTATTTTGCAGGGCGCCGTTTCGGTCGGCGGAAACTCGCGCCGTCCATCAGTCCTGGCAAGACCTGGGAAGGGGCGGCCGGGGCGGTGCTCGCGGTGAGCGCATACGCCGTTCTCTGGAGTTACGCCTGGCAGCAATATTTTCCACCGGCGCTTGCTTCGATTCGCTTTGGGTCAGCCGGCATGCTGTTGCTCCTTTGGTTGCTCACCGCAATCGGCATCTATGGCGATTTGTTTGAATCCGCGCTGAAGCGACAGGCCGGCGTCAAAGACAGCGGTGTTTTGTTGCCCGGACATGGCGGGGTGCTTGATCGCATCGATGCCATCACAGCCGTATTGCCGGTGGCGGCACTGGCGTACCTGCTATGAGCCGACCGCAGAATCTGGCCATTCTCGGCGCAACCGGTTCAATAGGGCGGAACACGCTCGATGTGGCTGAACGCCATCCGCAGCGCTTTCGCATATTCGCGCTGAGCGCGAACGAACGCATGGACGAACTTGCCGACCTGTGTCTGCGGCACAGACCGCGATACGCCGTGGTTGCCCGATCGGCACAGGCCGACGCACTACGCAAGCGTCTGGAATCGGGTTTCACGGAAATACTCACAGGCTCGCAGGGATTGGAGCGCATTGCAACGCATGCGGAAACCGATTGCGTGATGGCGGCGATCGTCGGCGCAGCAGGATTGGAGCCCACCATCGCGGCGGCGCGTGCGGGAAAGAAAGTGCTGCTCGCGAACAAGGAAGCCCTGGTGATGGCGGGGCCCATATTCATGGAAGCGGTGCGGGCGCATGGCGCAACCCTGCTGCCGATAGACAGCGAACACAACGCAGTATTTCAATGCCTGCCGGATTCGTTCTCGGGAGAGTTGCGCGGCCACGGCGTGCGGCGCGTACTGCTGACCGCTTCCGGCGGACCCTTCCGCGACGTTCCACTGGAGCGCTTGCACAGTGTGACGCCGGACGAAGCCTGCGCCCATCCCAACTGGGTCATGGGGCGGAAGATATCGGTGGATTCGGCGACCATGATGAACAAGGCGCTCGAAATCATCGAAGCACACTGGCTTTTCGGCGCGACGCACGAACAGATCGAAGTCGTCGTTCATCCGCAGAGTGTGGTGCATTCGATGGTGGAATATGCGGACGGCTCGGTCATCGCACAACTCGGCAATCCGGACATGCGAACACCGATCGCACACGCGCTCGCTTACCCGGAACGGATCGAAGCCGGCGTGGGCTCGCTCGACCTGTTCCGTATAGGGAGGCTGGATTTCATCGCGCCGGATTTCGCGCGATTTCCAGCGCTAAAGCTGGGCTATCGGGCCCTGAAGGAAGGCGGGACGAGCCCGGCGACGCTGAACGCGGCGAATGAGATTGCGGTGAAGGCGTTTCTCGACCGGCGCCTTCCGTTTCTCGCGATTACCGCGTTGATCGAGGCGGTGATGAACGAATCGCCCGCGCGCGCACTTGCCGGCCTCGACGATGTAATCGACGCGGATCTCGACGCGCGCCGCCACGCCGAGATCCTGGTCGGGAAGATGTCGCTCCAACGATGAACCTGCTGCATACGGTCGCCGCGTTCGTGCTGGCGCTGGGCGCCCTTGTCGTCGTTCACGAGTACGGCCACTATCTTGTGGCACGCTTGTGCAATGTCAAGGTTTTGCGCTTTTCCATCGGTTTCGGCATGCCGCTTTGGAAAAAGCGCCTCGGCCGCGATCAGACCGAATGGGTGGTGGCCGCAGTGCCCCTGGGCGGCTATGTAAAGATGCTCGACGAACGCGAGGGCGAAGTCGAGCCGCAGGAACTCGACCGCGCATTCAACCGGCAGAGCGTGTGGAGGCGCTATGCCGTGGTCATTGCCGGGCCGCTCGCGAATTTTCTGTTTGCCATACTGCTGTACTGGCTGCTGTTTATGCATGGCGTGCAGGAGGCGCGCCCCATAGTCGATTTGCCGCCGGCCGGGACGGCAGCTGCGAGCGCGGGATTTGAGTCCGGCGAAACCATTCGTGCCATAAACGGGGAACCGGTGGCCTCTTGGCAGGAGGTGCGCTGGCATGTTCTGCAACTCGCGCTGGAGCGTCAGCGGGTAAGGATCGAGGTACTCAACCGTGCCAATCAGATCAACTGGCGGACGCTCGATCTGTCGCCGTTCGACGCGGAGCAACTTCAGGGCGATACGTTGACATTGATAGGCTTGAAACTCTACCGGCCGGAAATCAAGCCCGTAATCGGACAGGTAGTGGCGGCCGGAGTGGCTGAACGTGCGGGCCTGAAAGCGGGTGATCAGATCCTTGCGGCCAACGGCAGACCGGTTTCTTCCTGGAATGAATTGGTGCAGATTGTCCGCAGCCAGCCGGGGACCGAACTCAGGCTGGCGTATCGGCGCGGAAGCGAACGGCGCGAGTTGACCCTGGTTCCGGAAACAGTCGAACAGAGCGGCGCCAGCATAGGCCGTATCGGCGCGGCGGCACAATTGGACCGGCGTGCTTTGGACGAACTTGTTACCGTGGTACGCTATGGCGCGGTAAGCGCGCTGGTCAAGGCCTCACAAAAGACCTGGGACACGTCAGTGTTCAGTCTAAAAATGCTCGGACGCATGCTGATCGGGCAGGTGTCATGGAGAAATCTCAGCGGGCCGGTAACCATAGCGGATTATGCGGGGCAATCGGCGCAGCTGGGTTTGGTTTCATACCTGAGCTTTCTCGCGCTGATCAGCATCAGCCTAGGGGTGCTCAATCTGCTGCCGATTCCATTATTGGATGGAGGGCATTTGATGTATTATACGATCGAAATTTTCAAAGGCAGCCCGGTGTCGGATCGGATAATGGAATTCGGCCAGAAGTTGGGTCTGACCCTGTTGCTGGTTCTGATGGCGTTTGCCTTTTATAACGATATTAACCGCTTGATCTCCGGCTGAACCTGCTCATGACCAGATATCTTCTCACCGCATTTCTCTGCCTGTGGGCAGGGTTCGCGCAGGCGTTCGACCCTTTCGTAGTGCGCGATATCCGTGTCGAGGGCATACAGCGCATCGAGGCCGGTACCGTGTTCAGTTATCTCCCGGTCAAGGTCGGCGAGACCATGACGGACGAAAAAGCCGCCGCCGCGATCAAGGCGCTTTTTGCGACCGGATTTTTCAAAGACGTGCGCCTGGAAGTGCAGCGCGATGTGCTGATCGTGATGATCGCGGAACGACCGGCGGTTTCGCAGATCGACTTTATCGGCAACAAGGAATTCGAAAAGGAAGCGTTGATCAAAGGGCTGCGCGAAATCGGACTCGCGGAGGGGCGCTCGTTCGACAAGGCCTTGCTTGATCAGGCCGAACAGGAAATAAAGAGGCTCTACCTCTCGCGCGGGCGCTATGGCGCCAGTGTCGTCACCACGGTTACGCCGCTCGAACGCAACCGCGTCGGGGTCAGCTTTTCCATCAATGAGGGCGACGTCACCAAGATCCACCAGATTAATATCATTGGAAACAAGGCATACAAGGAAAAAGATCTTCTGGACCTTTTTGTGCTGCAAACGCCCGGATGGCTGACCTGGTATACGAAAAACGACCAGTATTCGAAACAGAAATTATCCGGCGATCTGGAAAACCTGCGGTCGCATTATCTGAACAACGGGTACCTCGAGTTCAATATCGATTCAACGCAGGTATCGATCACACCGGACAAGAAGGACATCTACATCACGGTCAATATCACCGAGGGTGAAAAGTACACGGTTTCCGATATCAAGCTGGGCGGCGATCTTCTGTTGCCGGAGGCGGAACTGCGCGGGATGATCCAGCTGAAGCCCGGAGAGACTTTCTCGCGCCAAATGCTCAACGAGAGCACCAAGAGGATCACCGATCGGCTGGGCAACGAGGGTTACGCGTTCGCCAACGCGAATTCGGTCCCCGAACTGGACAAGACCGCGAAGCGTGTCGGATTGACCATCATGATCGATCCGGGCCGGCGCGTTTACGTCCGCCGCATCAACGTCTCTGGCAATACACGCACCCGTGACGAGGTCGTGCGTCGCGAGATGCGCCAGCTTGAAGGTGCATACTACGACGGTGACAAGATCCAGAAATCGAAAGCGCGTCTGGACCGCCTGGGCTATTTTACGGAGGTGGAAGTCGAGACGCCGGCGGTTCCGGGTACTTCGGACCAGGTTGACGTGAACTTCAAGGTCAAGGAACGGCCGACCGGCGCGATCACCGTAGGCGCAGGCTTTTCGTCCACGGAGAAACTAATTCTCAGCGGTTCGATTACGCAGGAGAATATATTTGGCAGCGGCAAGCACATCACCGCGCAGGTGAGCACGAGCAGGATCAACCGAAATATCGGCTTGAGTTACACCAATCCGTATTACACGGTGGACGGCGTCAGCCGCGGTTTCGATCTGTACGACCGGCGCACGGACGCGTCCTTGCTGGGTCTGGGCTATTACACCACCGACACAATAGGCGGCGGCGTGCGCTTCGGTATTCCGATGACCGAAGTGGACAAAATCGGCTTTGGCCTGGGCGCGGAGGTCACCAAACTTGGAGTGGATTCAACCAGTCCGCTCCGCTATCAGGAATTCGTCGGCTTGTTTGGAACCAGAAACACGTCGATACCGGGAACCCTGAGCTGGATACGGGACCAGCGTGACAGTGCGCTTCTGCCGACGAAGGGCACGCTTGTGCGCGCCAATCTCGAAGCCGGGCTGCCCGGTGGGACGCTGAAATACTACAAGCTCACAGAACAAGTGCAGTGGTACCACCCCTTGTCGCGCACCTATACCTTGAAACTGAATGGCGAAATCGGCGCGGCCGACGGCTTTGGGGGCAAGCCGCTGCCTTTTTACAAGAATCTGTACGCGGGTGGCGCTACGTCGGTGCGAGGCTACGATTCGTACTCCCTCGGACCGCGCGATACGCTGGGCTCGATTCTGGGCGGCAACAAACGCATCGTAGGCAACGCCGAGGTGTTGTTCCCCATGCCGGGGACGGGAACCGATCGCTCGATGCGTTTAAGTGTATTTCTGGACGCCGGTCAGGTGTACGGCGTGGACTCGAAGATCCAATTGTCCGAATTGCGCTATTCGACGGGACTGGCATTTATCTGGAACTCGCCCATGGGGCCGCTGAGCCTCAGCTACGGCAAGCCGCTGAATGCCAAGGATACGGATAGTATCCAGCACGTGCAGTTCCAGTTGGGACAGGTGTTTTAGGGATTGAGGAGATCAGGTTGAAGAAACTAGCATTTGTCGCGCTCGGCGTATTGATCGGCACTTCCGCCGTCGCCGCCGATTCGAAAATCGGGTTCGTCAATACCGAGAGGGTGTTCCGCGATGCTGCGCCCGCGGTTCGTGCGCAGAAAAAGATCGAACAGGAATTCGCCAAGCGGGATCAGGAAATGCAGAAAATGGCCGAGCAGATCCGCAAGCTTCAGGAGGCGCTTGAGAAAAATTCGGTCACGATGAGCGATAGCGAGCGTCGCAACAAGGAGCGCGAATTCGCGGATTTGAGCAAGGACTTCCAGCGCAAACAGCGCGAATTCCGGGAGGACCTGAATCAGCGGCGCAACGAGGAACTCGCAGCGGTGCTGGAACGAGCCAATCGAACCATCAAGGCCATTGCCGAGTCGGAAAAATACGACATCATCTTTCAGGAAGCAGTCTACGCCAGCCCGCGCATCGACCTCACGGACAAGGTGATCAAGGCACTGGAAGACAAGCCGGCGGGGAAATAGTCGGCACCGATGGCTACGGCCAAGAAATACCGCCTGGCCCAGATCGTCGAACGCTTCGGTGGCGAGGTCATCGGTAACCCGCAGACGCCCGTAAGCCAGGTCGCAGCGCTTGAACACGCCAGGGCGCAGCACATTTCGTTTCTCAGCCACGGAAAGTACCGCAGGCAGCTTGCAGGCACGCAAGCCGGTGCGGTAATCCTGGGAAAAGCAGACAGCCAGCTCACGCAATTGCCGCGGATCATTTGCGACAATCCCTATCTGTATTTCGCCAAAGTGTCATCACTGTTCAATCCACCTCAGGTAGCCGTACCCGGAGTGCACCGGACCGCGGTGGTCGAACGCGGCGCTCTGGTACCGGACAGCGCGAGCGTGGGCGCCGGGGCGTATATCGGAAGGCGAGTGAAACTTGGCAAAGGCGTGGCAATCGGAGCCGCTTGCTGCATAGGCGATGGCGTCGAAATCGGCGCGGCCAGCACCCTAGATGCGCGCGTCACGGTCTACGCGGGTTGCCGCCTCGGGCGGCGGGTAGTGGTGCATTCGGGCGCCGTGATTGGTGCGGATGGGTTTGGTATCGCCATGGAAGACGGCAATTGGCTGAAAATTCCGCAGATTGGCGGCGTGTCGATCGGCGACGACGTCGAGATCGGCGCCAACACCTGCATTGACCGGGGGACGCTGGAAGACACGGTGATCGAAGACGGGGTCAAGCTGGACAATTTGATCCAGATCGGGCACAACGTGCATGTCGGTGCGCATACGGCCATTGCGGGCTGCACCGGCATCGCCGGAAGCACCCGCATAGGAAAGTACTGCATGATAGGCGGCGCCGCCAATATCGTGGGACACTTGGATATTGCCGATCGCGTCATCATCCACGCAGCCGCGGTGGTGACAAAGTCGATTCGAAAAGCCGGAGCCTACGGCGGCCATCCGGCTGAAGACAGCCGCAGCTGGGCGCAACATACCGCCAAGGTGCGAAATTTGGATTCGCTGCTTGAACGGTTACGCGCGATTGAGCAACGCCTGTCAACGCAGGAGAAGAAAATTTGAACATCCAGGAAATTCTAGAGTACCTTCCGCACCGTTACCCCTTTCTGCTCATTGACCGCGTAGTCGAGTGCGAGCTGGGAAAACGCATCCGGGCGCTGAAGAACGTGAGCGTCAATGAACCGTACTTCAACGGCCATTTTCCGTATTACAAAGTCATGCCCGGGGTGCTCATTGTCGAAGCCATGGCGCAGGCGGCTGCGATTCTGTCGTTCCGCACCATGGGCATCAAGCCGGACGACAAATCCGTGTACTACTTTGCCGGAATCGACAGGGCGCGCTTCAAGAAACCGGTCATGCCCGGAGACCAGCTGGAACTGGAAGTTAGCATCGTGCGCACCGTGCGCAACGTGGTCAAATACGCTGGAAAGGCCTATGTGGGGGAGACGCTGGTAGCCGAAGCCGAGCTGCTTTGCACCCTGCGACCAATATAATGATCCACCCGAGCGCCATCGTAGATCCCCGCGCCAGACTGGGAGAAAACGTCAGCGTTGGCGCCTACAGCATGGTTGGCGAGCACGTGGAGATCGGCAGTGATACCTGGATCGGCCCGCACACGGTAATCGAAGGACATACCCGCATCGGCAAGGGCAACCGCATCTTTCAGTTTTCCTCGCTCGGCGCCGTGCCGCAGGACAAAAAATACGCAGGCGAGCCGACGCGGCTCGAAATCGGCGACCACAACACCATACGTGAATTCTGCACCGTCAATTGCGGTACCGCGCAGGACGCGGGCACGACCCGGATCGGGAACGACAACTGGATCATGGCATACGTGCATATCGCGCACGACTGTCAGATAGGCAGCCATGCCGTTTTTGCAAACAACGCGCAACTCGCCGGACACGTTCATGTCGGCGATTACGCCATACTCGGCGGCTTTACGGGTGTGCACCAGTTCGTTCGCATCGGAGCCCACAGTTTCACCGCCATCGCGACGGTGCTGGTGCACGATTTGCCCCCGTATGTGATGGCGGCGGGCGACACGGCCAAGGCTTACGGCCTCAATACCGAGGGGCTGCGCCGGCGCGGCTTCACCGCGGCCGCGCTGGCGGAGATCAAACGCGCATACAAGACGCTTTACAAATCCGGGCTGACACTGGATCAGGCCAGGGCGCAGCTTGCCGAACAAGCCGGGAACTGCGCTGAAATCGGTGTGCTCCGCGATTTTCTTCAGGTCTCGACCCGCGGGATCGTGCGCTGACGTGAAGGAGGGGCAATTCACCATCGGCATCGTCGCCGGAGAGGCATCCGGCGATTTGCTGGGTGCGCATTTGATCGCGGCCCTGCGTACGCATCTACCGGACGTCAGATTCATGGGCATAGGCGGTCCTAAAATGCAGGCCCAGGGATTGACTAGCCTGTTTCCGATGGAACGCCTCGCGGTGCGGGGTTATGCCGAAGTGCTGCGGCATTATCCCGGCTTGGTGTGGATGCGGCGCAAGTTAAGACTGGCGCTGCTCGAAGCGCAGCCGCGGTTGTTCATCGGTGTCGATGCGCCCGATTTCAATCTGGGTCTGGAAGCGGGTCTTAAGCGCGCCGGCATCCCAATCGTGCATTACGTCAGCCCTTCGATCTGGGCCTGGCGCGGTGGCCGCATCGGCGGAATCGCGCGATCGGTCGACCATGTGCTGACCTTGTTTCCGTTCGAACCCGAGATATATCGCAAGTCCGGCGTCAATGCCACCTACGTCGGCCATCCGCTGGCCGATCTGATTCCAGAGGATGATCAGACTGCCGCCACACGCGAGCGGCTCAAGATCGCGCCGGAGCGCAAGGTGTTCGCCTTGCTGCCGGGCAGCCGCCAGTCGGAATTGCGCTATATGGCAGACACGTTCATCGCGACTGCCAAGCTGCTGGCGCAAAAGATAGAGCGACCGCTGTTTTTGGTACCCCTGGTCAGTCGCGAAACGCGAGAGATATTCGAGGCGGCCATGTACCGGGCCGACGCCGGTGAACTGCCTCTGACTGTGTTGTTCGGACATGCACGCGACGCGCTTGCCGCTGCCGATGTAGCGCTGATAGCCAGCGGCACGGCGACTCTGGAGGCGGCCTTGCTCAAGAAACCCATGGTGATCACCTACAAGATGGCCGGGAGCAGTTGGCTGCTCATGCGGCGCATGGGTTACCAACCCTATATCGGCCTGCCCAACATCCTCTCCGGAGAGTTTGTCGTACCCGAATTGCTGCAAAACGACGCAACTGCGGAAAATCTCGCACAAGCCTTGCTCAATGCACTGAACGACAGCGTGGTGCGCGAGCGGCTGCCGAGACGTTTTGCGGCCCTGCACCGCGAGCTCAAGTGCAATACGGCTGAGCAGGCGGCCAAGGCCGTGCTGCCTTTGCTCGGACCGGCGAGCACCCCGGCTGCATGAAGCTCGTATGCGGCGTGGACGAAGCGGGGCGTGGGCCGCTCGCAGGTCCGGTCTACGCGGCCGCGGTGATCCTCGATCCCGGCGCGCACATAGCCGGTCTTGCCGATTCCAAAGCCTTGTCCGCATCCCACAGGGAAGAACTCGCGGGACAAATACGCGAGCGCGCGCTTTCCTGGGCGATCGCCTTTGCGACGGTGGCCGAAATAGACAGCATCAATATTCTGCAAGCGAGTCTGCTGGCAATGCGCCGCGCCGTTGAGCAATTGCACGTTGCGCCGGGAGAAGTGCTGGTCGACGGCAACCGATGCCCCGTTGTTGCGTATCCGGTCAGGGCTATTGTTCGAGGCGATTGCAGCATCCCGGCGATTTCCGCCGCATCGATACTGGCAAAGACGGCGCGCGACGCCGAAATGCTGCGCCTGCATTTACTCTACCCGCATTACGGACTGGATCGACACAAGGGCTACCCGACGGCGGCGCATCTGGCAGCGCTGCAGATTCATGGTGCATGCGATATTCACCGGCGCAGCTACGCGCCGATACGAAGACTGCTCGCGCCCTGAGAAATTTATACACGGTGTTTTGCGCATGCCGGATACAAGTATGAAACTGATACGGTCACGCGAGAATCCGCGCTTCAAAGTCCTGCGCCAACTCGCCACCTCCACGCGCGAGCGGCGCAAGGCAGGCTTGGCCTTGCTCGATGGCATGCACCTGATTTCCGCCTATCGCGCAAGCGGCGGCGTACCTGAGCAATTGATGTTGAGCGAAAGCGGTGCCGCCAACGTAGAAGCGGCTCGATTGGCGGGAGGCGTGGCCGGAGAGTCAGTTCTGGTTCTGGCCGATTCGCTGTTCAACGAGATTGCCCAGGTCGCGACGCCGACCGGTATCGTAGCGCTGATACGCACACCGAAAGCAGATCCGCTCCCCGAGAAGCTCGGGGACTGCGTGATGCTGGAAAACGTCCAGGACGCCGGCAATCTCGGCTCCATCCTGCGCAGCACCGCGGCTGCGGGCATTTCCACCGTGCTGCTCTCCCGGGGCTGCGCCTTCGCCTGGTCCCCCAAGGTGTTGCGCGCCGGAATGGGCGCGCACTTCAGCCTGGACATACACGACAATGCCGATCTTCAGGAAGCGGTGAGCAGGCTGTCTGGAGGGCTGATCTGCGCCAACAGCCACGCCGAATCATCCTTGTACCAGACCGATTTGCGCAATCCGCTGGCTTGGGCGTTCGGCAACGAAGGATCGGGCCTGAGCGCGGCGCTGAGCGCCGCTGCGACCGCCCAGGTGCGCATTCCGATGCCGGGTGGCGCCGAATCACTGAATGTCGCCGCAGCAGCGGCGATCTGCCTGTTCGAGCAGGTGCGCCAGCGGAATTAGCAAGCGCCGGTTTTCTCAAGCCTTGCTGTGTGAGCGCATCAGACGTTGTTTCTCTCGATCCCAGTCGCGCTTTTTCTCGGTCTCGCGCTTGTCGTGCTGTTTCTTGCCGCGGGCCAGGCCGATGTCGATCTTGATTCTGCCGTTCGTGTAGTGCATATCGAGCGGCACCAATGTGTAGCCGGCTCGCTCCACCTTGCCGATCAGATGCTGGATTTCCTCGCCGTGAAGCAGCAGTTTGCGCGTTCGCACGGGATCGGGATTGATATGCGTGGATGCGGTGGGCAGCGCGCTGATGTGGCCGCCGACCATGTAAATTTCCGCGCTGCGGATAAGCACATACGCGTCCTTTAACTGAACCCGTCCCGCGCGGATGGCTTTCGCCTCCCACCCCTGGAGCACCAGACCGGCTTCATAACGCTCCTCGATGAAGTAATCGTGGAAGGCTTTTTTGTTTTGTGCGATCTTCATGGGAGCAGTATTGGTACAATCAGTTTATTTTAACAGTTGCGCCGCGCCTTCATGGCCACAGTGGAAAAATCCGTTCTGATCGGCCACAGCGCGTCCAAGATGTACGCGTTGGTGGCGGATGTCGACGCGTATCCGCAGTTTCTGCCCTGGTGCAGCGGTACCGAGGTAAAGAAACTCGAGCCCAACCGGGCGGCTGCCACATTGCACGTCAACTATCACGGTTTGCGCCTGCACTTCACCACTGAGAATCAGATGGAGCCGGGCGCGCTGATCGATATGAAACTCATGAACGGCCCATTTAAACACCTGGACGGCTACTGGCGCTTCGTTTCGCTATCCGAGCAGGCGTGCAAAATCGAGTTTCAGCTGCGTTACGAACTTTCGGGAAAGCTCGTTGAGAAGATCGCCGGGCCGGTATTCAGTCACATCGCCGACACATTGGTCGAAGTTTTCGTCAAACGCGCCGCGATTCTGTACGGCCCGGGCTAGCCATGCGAATCGAAGTGGTCTACGCATTGCCGCAACGGCTGGAACGGGTCGCGCTAGAACTTGCGCCCGGCAGCACCGTATTGGACGCTGTTGAGGCCAGTGGCTTGCTGAGGCGCTTGCCGAAAATAGAATTTTGCCGCACGGGAATCTGGGGAAGGCCGGTCGGCCCTGGAACCGCCTTGCGGGATCTCGATCGGGTGGAAATCTACCGGTCTTTGGTCGCCGACCCCAAGAAAATCCGGCGCGCGCGGGCCGCGAAAGTTCGCAAATAAACTTCAGTTGCAGGCGGAAGCAGCTTCCTGCCGCGCCTTGGCGGTTTCCTGCGTAATTTGTCCCTCATCAAGGAATACCCGTTCGCCCTTTTCGTTAATCCTGGCCTGGCGCCCGCCCAGTTCCAGATTGGCCACTGCCGCTTTTGCGCGCTTGCAGTTCTCCTCGCGCTGACGGGCTGCCGCTTCCTTCTGCGACTGCTCCTTCTCGCCCTTGGCGGCATCTGCCTGGCGTTTGCGGAAAGCCTGTTCCTGTTCAGCCGCCGTCTTGGGCCCGGTTTTGGCCGTTTCCTTATTCGCGTCCTTCTTGGCTTCGTTCTCCACCGGTCGAACCGGGCCTGGAGGGGGCGCACGTAGCTTTTCGGTTTTGACGTTGCTGGGCGGGGGTTTGTCCGAATAATGAACCTTGCCGCCCGAATCCACCCACTTATACTGTGCGGACGCCGGCAGTGCCACGCACAGCGCGAGCCCTATCGCCACCGAAAGTCGATTCATTCGCTCAAACCTCCCATTTAGCCAAACCAGGCAAAAAGTAGCGGCTTTCCGCTGCCGCGTCAAATACCCTTAACGCAGCAGGTGGGTAAGGGGTTTCAGGCCTTGCATATTTGCCCGCCTCAGGCAGGCGCGTATAATGCGGCTTTGCGGCTAGGAGTTTTGCTTATGCGCGTCATTCAGAAAGCGCTGACCTTCGACGATGTCCTGCTCGTTCCCGCCCATTCGGTCGTACTTCCGCGCGACGTATCCCTCAAGACCCGCCTGACGCGCAAGATCAAACTCAATATGCCGCTGGTATCGGCGGCAATGGATACGGTGACTGAATCGCGGCTGGCCATTGCCATCGCACAAGAGGGTGGCATCGGCATCGTACACAAGAACCTCAGCCCCAAAGCACAGGCGGCAGAAGTGCTCAAGGTCAAGCGTTTTGAGTCCGGCGTGCTGCGCGATCCGATGACGGTATCGCCGGATATCACGGTGCGTGAATTGCTCGAACTGACCCAGCAGTACCGGGTTTCGGGCTTTCCCGTGGTAGACAAAGGCAAGGTCGTCGGTATGGTCACCAACCGCGACTACCGCTTCGAGACCAATCTGGAAGCGCCGGTCAGCGCCATCATGACGCCCCGCGATCGCCTGATTTACGTGAAGGAAGGCGCCAGCGCGGAGGAAGCGCGGGCCCTGCTGCACAAGCACCGCCTGGAGCGGGTGCTGGTAGTCAATAAAAGCTTCGCGCTGCGAGGCCTGGTGACGGTGAAGGACATTCTCAAAGCAACCGAGCATCCGCTCGCATGCAAGGACGAGCAGGGCAAGCTGCGCGTCGGGGCGGCCGTGGGCGTGGGCGAGGGCACGGAAGAGCGCATCGAACATCTGGTCGAAGCAGGGGTCGATGTCATTGTGGTCGACACCGCACACGGTCATGCGCAGGGTGTGCTCGACCGGGTGCAATGGGTCAAGAAGAATTACCCGAACGTAGAAGTCATCGGAGGCAACATCGCGACGGCCTCGGGGGCCAAATCCCTGGTCGATCATGGCGCGGACGGCATCAAGGTGGGCATCGGCCCCGGGTCGATCTGTACCACGCGTGTGATTGCCGGCGTCGGCATGCCCCAGATCACGGCGGTGCAAAATGTGTATGCGGCGCTCAAGGGCACCGACGTTCCATTCATCGCGGACGGCGGCGTTCGATATTCCGGCGATGTCGCCAAGGCGATCGCGGCCGGCGCGGACGCAGTGATGATGGGCAGCATCTTCGCCGGCACGGAAGAAGCACCGGGCGAAACCATCCTGTACCAGGGGCGTTCGTACAAGCTATATCGCGGCATGGGCTCTCTCAGTGCGATGCAGGATGGCGCGGCCGATCGGTATTTTCAGGACCCTGCGAACAATATCGACAAACTCGTCGCCGAGGGCATCGAGGGCCGCGTGCCCTATAAGGGAAACGTGGTCAACATCATCTTCCAGATGGTCGGCGGCCTGCGCTCAAGTATGGGTTATTGCGGCTGCGCCACCATTGCGGACATGCGCACCAAGACGGAGTTTGTCGAGATCACTTCAGCGGGCATGCGTGAATCGCATGTGCACGACGTGCAGATCGTCAAAGAAGCTCCCAATTACCAAGTCGAGTGAGCCTGCTGCATCCGACCCCATGATCAAGGGCCGATCGTGCCTCATCCGGTACGATCGGCCCTTCCACTATTGAAAGTCAAAGCATGCATCAGAAAATCCTGATCCTCGATTTCGGCGCCCAGTACACGCAACTGATTGCGCGGCGCGTGCGCGAAGCGCGCGTCTACTGCGAAATTCATCCTTACGACGTCAGCGAGCAGTTCGTGCGCGAGTTTGGCGCCAAGGGTGTGATCCTGTCCGGCAGCCACCTGTCGGTAAACGAGGATGCGAGCGCGCGCGCGCCCCAGTCCGTATTCGAACTGGGCGTACCGGTACTGGGCATCTGTTACGGCATGCAGACGATGGCGGGACAGTTGGGCGGCAAGGTCGAGGCAGGCAAGGTGCGCGAGTTCGGCTACGCGGAGGTGCGCGCGCGGGGCCACACCCGCCTGATCGATGGCATCGAGGATTTTAGAACGCCCGAGGGGCACGGCATGCTCAAGGTATGGATGAGCCATGGCGACAAGGTCACCGAAATGCCCGCCGGCTTCAAGCTCATGGCTTCCACGGAATCCTGTCCGATCGCGGCGATGGCCGACGAGGCACGCGGATTCTATGCGGTGCAATTCCACCCTGAGGTCACCCACACGCTGCAGGGGACCGCAATCCTGAAGCGCTTTGTCAACGACATCTGCGATTGCACCGGCGACTGGAACATGCCCGATTACGTTTCCGAGGCGATCGCGCGCATCCGCGAGCAGGTGGGGTCGGACGAGGTGATCCTCGGGCTTTCTGGCGGTGTCGATTCGTCCGTTGCCGCAGCGCTGATCCACCGAGCCATCGGCAAGCAGCTTACCTGCGTGTTCGTCGACCATGGTCTGCTGCGTCTGAACGAGGCCGAGCAGGTGATGGCGACCTTTGCGCGCAGCCTGGGCGTCAAGGTGATCCATATTGACGACAGCGCGCAGTTCATGGGCAAGCTCGCGGGTGTCGCCGATCCGGAGCAAAAGCGCAAAATCATCGGCCGCGAGTTCGTCGAGGTGTTTCAGCGCGAGGCCGCCAAGATCAAGAATGCCAAATGGCTGGCACAGGGCACCATCTATCCCGATGTGATCGAGTCTGCCGGCGCCAAGACCAAGAAAGCAACAAATATAAAATCGCACCACAACGTTGGCGGACTGCCGGACACGCTGCACTTGAAGCTGCTCGAGCCTTTGCGCGAACTGTTCAAGGACGAGGTGCGCGAGCTTGGCGTGGCGCTGGGCCTGCCGCAGGACATGGTCTACCGTCATCCGTTTCCGGGCCCGGGGCTGGGCGTGCGCATCCTCGGTGAAGTCAAACAGGAATATGCCGACTTGCTGCGCCGCGCCGATGCGATATTTATCGAAGAACTGCGCTCGGCGCGCGATGGCGAAGGGCGCAGCTGGTACGACGCCACCTCGCAGGCTTTCGCCGTATTCCTGCCGGTGAAAGCAGTGGGCGTGATGGGCGACGGCCGCACTTACGAATACGTGGTGGCGCTGCGCGCGGTGCAGACGCAGGACTTTATGACCGCGCACTGGGCGCATCTGCCGCACGAACTATTGGGCAAGGTGTCGAACCGCATCATCAACGAAGTTCGCGGTATCAATCGTGTGGTCTACGACATTTGCGGCAAGCCGCCGGCGACGATCGAGTGGGAATGATTTAAGGTCTTTCTGTGACTATCGGTTACTATCGAAATTACGCCTTAATGACCTGTTTACATTAGAAAATACAATTCAGCGTCTATCGGCATCTATCGAGGGCAAGCGCCAATTTTTGACGGTAAATCTGACGGTAAAAATATTCTGACGATCAGCGCAAAAACTTTTACCGTCAGCATAATTTCTAGCGTGACGGTAAAAATAAAACATAAATATGTTTAATATCAATACGATATAACTGTCTTGCCATCGGTATGCTTCTGACGGTAAAATTCTCCCCACGGAGGATTGTTGATGCTGTCCGATACCATGCTTAAGAACCTCAAGCCCCAGGCATCTACCTACAAGATGACGGACCGGGATGGCATGTACGTCACGGTCTCGCCCAGGGGCACGATCACCTTCCGTTACGACTACCGGCTCAACGGTCGTAGGGAGACCCTCTCCCTTGGACGCTATGGAGCGCGTGGCCTGTCGCTCGCGCGGGCGAGAGAGAGATGCATGGACGCCAAGCGCGCGGTCACGGAAGGTCGGTCGCCGAGCCAGGAAAAGCAGCGCGACAAGCGGCGCGCGGCAGATGCGAAAACCTTCGAGGAATATACCGTCAAGTGGCTGGCGGAAGCGAGGATGGCCGACAGCACCCGGTCAATGCGCAAAAGCATCATCGATCGGGATATCCTGCCGCTGATCAAGAACAGGCTCATGACAGAGATCCGCGCCGACGACCTCCGTGACCTCTGCAACAAGGCCAAGGTCAGGGGGGCGCCTGCCACAGCGGTTCACATCCGCGACATTGTGAAGCAGATCTTCGGCTTCGCGATCCTGCACGGCGAGAAGGTCGCCAATCCAGGCGACGAAGTGGGGCCGTCGTCGATCGCGACGTTCGTCCCCAAAGACCGCGCGCTCTCGCCGACCGAAATCCGCGTCATGCACAAGATGATGGAGACCGTCGCGACCTATCCGACCATCCGCCTCGCGTTGCGAATGATCCTCCTGACGCTGGTGCGAAAGAGCGAGCTTATCGAAGCTACGTGGAACGAAGTCGACTTCGAGAACGCGCTGTGGACCATTCCAAAGCAACGCATGAAAGGCTCGAAGCCGCACAACGTCTATCTGTCGCAACAGGCACTGGACATCATGATTGCGCTACGCACCTGCGCGGGCGGTTCGAAATACCTTCTGCCATCGCGCTACGATGCGGACCATTGCATGTCCAAGGCCACGTTGAACCGGGTCACCCACCTCATCGTGGAACGTGCGAAAACCGCAGGACTGCCAATTGAGAGCTTCACAGTGCATGACCTTCGGCGCACGGGCTCGACCATCCTGAACGAGCTTGGCTTCAACGGCGACTGGATCGAGAAATGCCTGGCCCATGAGGACGGCCGCTCTTCGCGTGGCGTCTACAACAAGGCGGAATACGGCGAGCAACGCCGCCACATGCTGCAGGAATGGGCCGATATGATCGACGCGTGGGTTGCCGGCGCGTCTCACACGCCGACCTTGTTGCCGCCGTCGATGAACCTCGTTACAACGCAGGCGCCGCTCTGACGGGGCGGCGCTTGCGCCGCCTGACATCGGGCGCGGGTGCGCGCTTGAACTGCGCGGAATTCGATGCCTGTCGGCGAGTTGCAACCCAGGCCTCGACCTCAGCCAAATCCCAGACCACGCAACGCGACGTAAGGAAGAACCGTTGCGGAAACTCACCGCGACGCTCCATTTCGTAGATCGTCGTATCCGCCAACGGCACGATTTTGTGCAGATCAGCGCGGCGGATGGACCGTCGGAATGGCAGAGTGTTTGTCGGTGCCCATTGCGATCGGTCTGCTTCCGGTCTCGCTTTCATTGAGCCGAAATAAGTGCGTGGCGATGCCCCAGTTGCGTCCTGCAGGGCATCTGGGTGAACGGCGCGAATCAATTGATCTGTGCTCTTCATAGTTTTACCAGGTTCATGGCGAGCAACACCGGTGCTTCGCCGCACTCCGTCGTTTTGGAACGTGCCATGAATTGCCTCCTTTCACGTTGAGCGCTCGCTGCCATCAAATATTGCGTCAATGCGCCCCTCCTATTGAGATCCCGGAGGCCGCAGAAACCGATCAGGCCACGCAAGTCGGCGAGCCGCTCCCGGTCAGTCGTTCAAATTCGCAAGACGTATGCGACTGCGCATATGCACGACGGTCATTAATACGGAGATTCGCCTGCAATTGTCGGACGAAATAAAAACGGCGTCTGATTTGTGACTTATGTCGCATTCTATGTCGCATTCTTGTGTCCAATGGGAATTGAGAGGCGACTTTACTTGTTTGAACAATATTCCCCGATCTATAAGTGGACTCCGGGTGAATTGCGGAAGGTACAGAGGTGTCCACGGCGGTGGTCGGCGCTTGCGACGAAGCGGCCGACGCGGTGGGCAACTCGGGGCGCACCGGGGACTTCATCTTACGCGGCGTGCTTTGAGTACTTGATTTCATAAAGCTTTCGTTTCGATAATTCACGCTAGCGTTTCTCTAAGTAGCCCTAGCACTTCTTGCGCAGGATTTATATGAGTGCGAATTACAAGGGGCTATTTGAAAATTGGGAACTTGCAGTCTCCCGAAAACTCGTCCGACAGTTTCGTTCACGATGGGCATCCCTGGGGCGCGATGAGTTCGACGAACTCATGCAGGAATGCCTCGTCCATTGGCTATCTGTTCGCAGCCAGTTTGACCCGGCGCTGGACACGAACCGCTCGGCATTCATCGCAAGAGTGGTGCGTAACAAGCTGACCGATCTCGTGCGCGAGCGCGAAGCCGAGAAGCGAAAAGCCAGTTTTATCTCGATTTCACTCGATCAGCCTGTAGGCAATCAGGAGGATTCTCCTACGTTGCTCGACCTGGTCAACGAATCACAAGTGCAGCAAGGCGAACAACTCGCCAGGACCCTTCGCGATGACGCCGACGCGGATATCCAAAGAGCGATCAAGCTACTCACGCCGTTCCAAAAGCAGGTATGCGCTCTGCTCTGGGAAGGGCTCAGCGTGCAGGAAGTAAGCCGAGAACTTGGCGTTGTGCGCACCACGCTCTACGACGAACTCAAACGCATTCGGAAGATATTTTTCGACTTGGGACTTCGAGACTACATCAATCACTGAACCCGACAGTTCTGCAACATCACCCGTATATGGAATTTCAGACCAATAGCGTCGGATGCGATGATCAAATTCACGGTAATCAGCACGAAAGGCGGAGTGGGCAAGACCACGCTCACCGCCAATCTAGGTGGACTGCTCGCGGACATCGGTCTGCGCGTCTTGCTGATTGACGCCGACGTACAGCCCTCGCTTTCGAAGTATTACCCGCTCAGCGGTTCGAAGCCTGCCGCTGGTCTCACCGAGGTCATCGTTCGCGGTGAAGTCAGTGCCGAATGCATTAGCGCGACGTTGTATCAGAACCTGGACATCATTGTTTCAGACGACCCGGAAGGCAATCTCCCGCACTGGCTGTTGAACCGAATCGACCGGGGCTTTCGGCTTCGCATGGCGCTCAATTCGCCCGCTGTCATCGATTCCTACGACTGCGTTCTCATCGATACACAAGGTGCGGTTGGACCACTTCAGGATGCGGCGGCGCTCGCAGCCGACATCCTGGTCTCACCGATCACGCCGGAAATTCTTTCGGCGCGCGAGTTCAAGGATGGAACGATGGAACTCCTTGAACGACTGGAGCCGAGCAGTGCTCTTGGTGCGACGCTAGGGCCAATGAAAGCGGTGATCTACCGCCAGGACCGCACGACCGATGCTCGAATCATTGCTGCAGGCATTCGGGAAGATTTCATCAAGTTGAAGGGGCGCGTGTCGGTGCTTGACACCATCGTTCCTCACGCCAAGGCATACAAAGAGGCGGCGACGCTTCGAATTCCCGTGCATAGCCACGAGCGCAAACGTGATGGTCCTACGCCGAGCGCTTACACCGTGATGCATGCGCTCGCGTGGGAGTTGATTCCAAGTCTTGAGGGAGCGCTCGTAGATGCGGTCCCGAGACGAGGGGTTCTCGCGTGATCGACGAGCCGTCCAAAGCGCTCGATGGTTCGGGCGACTCAGTTACCGCTGTGTCCACAGGTGTGCGCGGGCGTCAAGGTTCCATCGAGGAGCGACGCAGGGTTGTAGCTGAATCACTGCAAGTCGGAAATCCTGGCAATCGCGCAGTAAATCTGCCAGACCAGGCCGATCCCAGACACGATTGCCAGATCGAACTCAAGGTCGAGGATATTCGAGTCTATGAGCACAACCCTCGACGGAACAACAACGCGAAATTTGAAGAGATCAAGGAATCGATTCGATCGACCGGAATCCGCAATCCCCTCACGGTAACGCGCCGACCCGGAGACAAGCACTTCATCGTCGAAGCCGGCGGCAATACGCGTTTGCTTGCACTTCAGCAGCTTTGGACAGAGACCCGAGATCACCGTTTCGCGATTGTCAAAGCGATCTTTCGCCCGTGGAAGTCCGAGGTCCATGTTCTCACTGCGCATTTGATCGAGAACGAGCAGCGCGGGGAAATGACATTCTGGGACAAGGCGAATGGCGTTGCTGTCCTGAAAGCGAAGCTCGAAGAGGAGAAGGGACGCGCACTTTCTTTGCGGCAACTCGAAGAAGAGCTCAAGGCCATCGGTTTCTCGGTCAACACGGCGACGCTTGCCCACTATCTGTACGCGACGACACGGCTGCGTACGTTGGGCGAAGCGGTGCCACTACTTTCTGGATTGGACGTGAAGACCATCCAGCCGCGCCTCAATCTTATGAAACGCTACGCGCAGATGCGTGGCGGGACTGGGGAGGCGTTACTTTATGGTTCGATTTTCGAACCGGTATTTCGGCACCATGCTGACCACTACCGAGAACATCAATCGTTCAATGCCTTGGAGCTATGCCAAGCCTGCGAGGACGCACTCGCTAAGCATCTCGGCGAACGCGGTGCGCAGCTGCATATGGTGCTCGATGCTCTGGCGCAGTCACCGCAAGCTTCGCTCGAAGCCCTGCTAGCAACGGTCGCATCGGCGCGCTCGGAAGCGCGTCCACCTGGAACACAGGCTACTGACCATGTGCCAGACAATGCCTCGGATGTTAGCAGTGCTAACAGCGCGACGCAGATAGCCGATCGGCGAAAGGCGCCGCGCGCAAGCGTCGATCGGCGCAAGTCGCCCCGCGCAGGCGTGCAATCTCTGAAGCCCGCGCATCCGCCCGACCCGGCCATGGTGGACCGGCTGAAGGCATCGGTCGGCCGGATTGCACAACTCGCGAGCATAGACAGTTATCTGCAATTCTGGGACTCCGCACCTTTCGGGTACTACATGGAGCTCCCGCCGACTCCCTTGAGTGGAGATGGACAACAGCACTACGAGCAACGAGTCTGGTGGCTACTCGCCCTGGTTTCGGGGCAATTCCACGAGAGCGTGCGAGTGCTGTTACCGGATACCTCGCACTGGCGTCAGCTCTGCTCCACTGAACTCGGCAGCGACAAGGGTTTGCAGCGTCTAATCGAGAAACACTTCCCAGCAGTCGCGACGCGCGATGCTGATTTCTTCGACTGGCTACTCGATGGTCAGGACGAGGTCGTTACGATGTTCTGGGAGATTGCGACTTTGGTACGAAGCTTGCGAAGCGTCACGCCGCATCCTATCGCTACCTCCGAGCAGTCTTATACATCGGAAGGTAATGGGTGATGTTGCCCCTGGTCGATACGCACGTTCGCTTCATGTTGCTCAATCACATCGCTGTGCGGCTCAATGGCAGCGATGCTACGGAGCTACGCGCCGCGGGAATCGAGACCGAGCAGCTCGAGCACCTGCGGGGGCTTTCCGCAGCCGATCTACATCGCTTGGCCACGATGCGCGAGCCAATAATTGCAGTCACCGTTGACAGCCAAAGGCTCAACGCCGGTCTGCGTGCGCTCGCGCTCGCCAACGAGGCTAAGGTGCTGGAAACCTACTTCATTCGGCATGGCGCCTCCTGGACCATGATGCGGAGGCTTTTCAAGGTTCGGCACAAGCTGACCCTCAGCCGTCGGCGTGAATACGGTATTCGCAGACCTCCTGGGCGAACTCCGCTTCCCGATATCGCCACCCGCGAGCGCGTCTGGCGGGTCTGGGCGGCGATCAATGAATCCGATCCGCGGGCGCGTTACTACCAATTACATCAGACGTTTTGCGGCTTGTCGCTGGACGTGCTGGCAGCCGTGATCTCGGAATTCGAGAAAGATCTATGAACACGCTCTCCACGACCGCTCCAAGGTTGAACCCGGAACTGCTGCTGCAAATGCTAGACCTTCCGGTGAGCTTTCATCGATGTCTGGTCCCAATCACCGGAAGCGTCACGGCAGCATTACTGCTCTCGCAAGCAATTTGCGCTGCACAGGAAATCGACCCTCAATTGAATGAATGGTTCAACAAATCGCAGGATGAATGGGGGGAAGAGACCGGCCTGTCACGCTGGGAGCAGGAGACGGCGAGACGGCTACTGCGGGAAGCGGGCTTTCTGCAGGAGAGACGCCTCGGTATGCCGGCCAAGCTCTGGTACAGGGTGTGTCCCGAGCGTATATGGCGGGCACTGCAGGGCCGCGCGTCAGCGGCCGTCGCCCGCTGAGCCTGGCGCACAGATGTCGATGTGAGGGATAAGGGAGAAGCCAGCATTGCAGGCACCACTGAATCATGGCGGACTCGAACCACTGAAGAATTGGCGCTCGTTTGGCCGCTTTTGGGAAGGCAAATTGCGTTTCACCGCAGGCTTGTGGATCTGACAGAAAGCGTGAAGGCGGCGCTACTCCTCTCGCAGGCAATTTACTGGACGAGACACGGCAGAGATATCGCGCGTAGCGGTGGATGGTTCTACAAGACAAGCGGACAGTGGGAGATGGAAACGGGGCTTTCTACGAAAGAACAGGTCAGTGCGAGGCAAATCCTCCGAAGGCTCGCGATTCTGAACGAGCAGCGGGTCGGCCTGCCCGCCAAACTCCACTTTCGGCTGGCCCTGGACCAACTGGGTGCGTCGCTATCCGAGGTGATAGGGATGCGCACATTCCGCGTGGACTGGGATGACGGCGCGATGGTCTCCGAACTCTTAGGCCCCGGCTTGTCGTTTCACCGCACTCTCGCGGTGGCCGCAGGGGGTGTCAACGCAGGGCTGATGCTCTCGCGCGCCTTGTACCTGACACGCAGGCAATCCAGGGCACAGTGGGACGGCTGGTTTTGCGGGTCGGCCACGCACTGGACACAAGACATTGGTCTTTCCCGACGGGAGCAGGAGGCGGCTCGGCGCTGCCTTGAGCGCCTTGGCATATGGGAGGAGGCGATCTCTGGGATTCCCCCTCGCGTGTTTGCCAGAATCAGGCTGGCGTGTCTCCTTGCCAAGCTGGCCGAGCGTACATCCAGCAATCCAGGGTTCGCGCACAGGTCAATCGGGTCGCCTGCGCCAGTATGCGGTGTTCCCACAAGCAGATTTGCACAAAACGGCGATGCTGGTTTGCGGCAACCCGACATACTTGATTCTCCGAAAGCGCCAAATGAGATTCGCCAAAACCGCCATCACAGTTTCGACGAAAGCGCCACATTACATATAACAAGTAGTACAAAAGATTTAGTACAACCACTACGACAGGGCGACCGGCGCCTTGATTCCAGCCAGGCGTTCGTGCCTGGTGGTAGTGATTTTATTTTTCCGGAAGGATTAGGGCCGGAAGAGCAAAGCGCCGCCAGTGCACTCGTCCTGCGTTGCCCGACGCTTGCGCAGGAACTGCTTGACGAGCTGACAGCACGCATGAGGTCGAACGCGGTACGAACGAGTCCAATCGCCTATCTGCGGGGCATGGTCAAGCGCGCCGAGGTGGGGGCCTTTGTTCCCGAACTGGGACTACCGATTGCGGTAGCAAGGCGCAAGCATCAACAGCAGTTGATCCTGCGCCAACAGCGCGAGGCTGAGGAGCAGCGCCTCGCCGCCGAGCGCGCGACGCCGGAATACCATGCCAAGGTCGCAGCACGCCGGGCGGAGATCCGGAAAATGCTCGACGCGATGCAAGCGGGGCGCCAGCCGGGGAAGCTTTCATGACGGCCTGGCACGCAATCAGACGAGCAGCTGAGCGAACAGTCCACCACTGCGGTGCGCGGCCAACCACGCCCCCCTCAATTCGATCTCAGGTTGCACTGAATGTCCGGCGCGACCAGGTTCAGAGCGGCGTGAGGCGCATGGCACTGCTGGTACATCGCCGCTCCGACCACGCCTCCCCGAAAGCGGTCTGCCGAAACGGAGTCACCCATGACAAAAACTGACGCGGCTGCGCGACACGACCGCAGCGAGCTTGATGGCACGCCAGCCCGCCCCGTGCCTTGCCCGGTAAGCCCGGACTCTCCCTTCGCCGATGGTTACGACATCGCATCCGAGCGCGACGCATTGGCAGATCTCGTGGCAGCCGAGAATCCTGATCCGGCTGATCCGCGCTGGGCCAGGTTCCTCGAATTGCGCGAGCGGGAAAACGAGTTGCGCCAGAGTCCGAAGGGCGAGACACGGCGCCCAGCGTCTGTCGCCGCCGTGGAGGCCCCGACAGCAAGCCGCGCCGCGAAGCTGGGCCAACTCGCGGATGCCACGCCCGACACGATGACGCTGCACACCAAAGACGCCTATCGCATGTTCACCGGCCGTCCTGCAGATGCCGAAGCCAAGTTGCCGCCTATTCCCGGGGCAAAGCGCTTTGCGGCCGTCCTCAAATCCATCTGGCACTTGTCCGCGAACGACAACCCGTATGCCGACTGGATCTTGATCCGGATGTACGAGGGGTTGGCCGCGATTCGTGCTCATCTGGGCCGCGTGATCACGGCACGCGAGGAAGCGATCGATCTCCTCAAACGCAAAGGGCTGTCGCTCTCCGTCATGGGTTCGCGAAGCCCCAAGACCGTGGAGCTCGGGTTTCGCAGTCCCTATGGCTACGCCACAGCAGAGGCAATCGTCGAGTTCGACTACTACGTGCGGATGATCAAGACACTTATCCACAAGGACCGGATGAGCGACGAGGAGGGCAGGGTCGCGATTCGCGTGGTCGGCCGGGAGATGCGCGCCCTGTTTCTCGAGCCGATCCGCTGGGAGCGGCATCTGCTGCGCGAGGAACTGCGCCTATTGAGCCGTAGTGATTTCCTGCCGGCAGCGGACCAGATGGCGCGCCTGCGTGTGCGTGCTGCGATCGCTCTTTTCGGCGAAGTGCCGCGCAAGGTGTTTACCGCAGCAGAGGCACCGCGGCATACACGGCGCCGCGTGAAGCTGACCGATGCCGAGCTGCGCCTGCTGGAACAGGCATCGCTCACCGCGACCGAAGTGCTGCAGCAACCTGACACGGAATTGCTGTGAGATCGCAACTGATAGTCGGGGCATCCAGGTCGGGCGGGCACCATGACGACGGTACTTCAAAGGTTTCTCGTGAAACGCCGCGCTTCAGCGCCAGTGCTGCTGCCGTCAGCGCGGATCGTATGGGACTGAAGCTGCGCGGCTGAGCCGTATATCAACGAGTCAATCAACCAAACGGAGATGGTATGTCAAACGAGTTTCGTGGAACTGGAAATGTGGGTGATCAGCCGGTCTTGAAGACAGTCCTGGTCGGCAAGGAAGAACGGCAGGTCGCCGAGCTTCGCGTGTTCTTCGACGAGTACCGTCAGGACGGCAGCGGCGGGCTGGAGCAGGCCGGTGGATTCTGGCTCGACGTCAATGTCTGGGGCGAGCGACATGCGGCGGAGGTTGCGCAGCTCGTGAAGAAGGGCGCGCGCGTGCATGTCATCGGGCGGCTCGCCGAGAGCAAATGGACTGTGACGGCTACAGGCGAGGAGCGCCGCGCACCGTATCTGAACGCGGACCGTCTTTATCTGAGTCTCGCACGGCTCGCTGAGGCCAGGTTCAAGCCGCGGCGAGAGGCATCCGAGGGCAGGGCATCGGCTTGAATGACCAAGACATTGCGGCACGCGCTACCTGTGAGTCGGTGCGCTTTCCGAGCGCAGAGGAACTCCGGATGGTCCGGGCGATTGCACTGCTCGCGCTGCAGGAGGCGGCGCGCCACGGCGAGTATCGCGCAACCTTTCACGGATTTCGTGTTCAGGCCCTGAGGAAATGTTCGGCACCCGGCGCCGAAGCCTTTGTCGAAGTGAACCTCTGCGTGAGCCTGGGGAAGACTGTTGTCGAACGCGGCCTCGTAGCCACGACCGATGACGACGCAATGGAACCAAAACCGTGAGTGACGGTCATCTAATTTGAATACATACCGTTCGACTCCCTGCCGCATGGCGGGCGTCGAGCTGAAGCTGTCAGGGTTTTATGTTGGCTGTGCCAGCCCGCTTGATGCTCGTTACGCATCGCCCTTCGCTCGCAAGAGCGCCGAAACCGGTCAGATCTCCTGAGAACCGGTGGCCGCAAGGCTCGGAGGTAGTTGTCAGTTGCTTCATCCCAGTCGGGGATTCCTATCCCCGGTCGGGGCATGGTCTCCCCTTTATTTTTCATGTGAAAAGGAGACCATCATGTCCGAGCAATCCCAGGCAACAAGTCAGTCGTCGTATTTCAACCTGCACGTCGAAGGCGTCGGCTATCTCAATCGCGTTCGCACGGTCACGCCGAAGAAGGGCCAGGAGTTTCTGGCCTGCACCGTGTCCGCGATGCGAGGCAGCACCGATGACATCGGCTACACCAGGTTCGACTGCAGGGTGAGCGGCGCCGATGCCAAGAAGATCGTCAAGCAGCTGGAGTCCGATGTAACGGCCGAAAAGACCGTGCTCATCGGCTTCAAGATCGCCGACATCTATCCCGAACTGTTCACCTTCGAAAAAGGTGAAAAGAAGGGACAACCCGGCGTGAGCATCAAGGGTCGTCTGCTGCGGGTCAAGTTTGCCAAGGTCAACGGCGAATCCATCGACCTGCCGCAGCCCGCGGGTTCGAGCGAGTCCGAGAGCGTCGAAGCATAGGCGCTCGTATCAGGCAGTAGTTCTTTCACCCCCTGGGGAGATCTCTCTCCCCGGGGAGTGGTCTCCCCGTGTTTTTTCCGAGGAGACTGTCATGAAAGAAGCCCTGTGGAACGTGGTCACGGACCTGAAGCTCATGGTCCTGATCATCGTTCTCTCTCAGCTCATCGCGCTCGCCAAAGCGATCGCCTGATCTTTTTCCGAAAACCTCTCCTTCGGGCGGGGTTTTCACCTGTGGGCCAACCCAGAGGTGAAAACCCCGCCAACCACTTGAAGGAGAGGCCCATGAAGCAAGCGCTGTGGAACGTAGTTACCAACCTAAAGATCATGGTGCTGTGCATCGTGGTCTCACAAGTCATCGTCATCGTCCGGATCCTGGCATGAGGCACAGTCTGCCCCGCGTGCTTGCATGTCGGAACTGGTGAACCTGTGTCCGGAGCCCCTCGCCACTGGTGTTTTACGGCGGGGGCTCTACCGAAGCCGTGGGTTACTACGGCTTCGGTAGGGAGCATTCCGGTTCGTCCGGCCTCGCCCGGTGCGCCATCAATATCGCTTTCTGTGTGCCCACTGCCATCAGGCAGTGCCCTTGAAACCGGCCTCATCTCCTGAAAGCCGGTGGCCGAAAGGCCTGGAGGTAGCTGTCATGCATCAGGTTGTATCCGTGGTCCGCTGGACCGACTTTACGCTTGGGCTCACGTCCGGCGAGATCGTCGCGATTGAGCATTTTTTGAAGTCTTTCAACCCTCGGGGGATATCTCTTCCCCGAGGGGGAGGTGTTCCCCTTTCTTTTGTAAAGGAGAACACCGTGAGTCAAATCGTTGAAGCGATGTCCGACGTGGATTTGCTTGGCATGCTCGTCGGGAGCAAGACCGCTGTGCGGATACTGCAGGATGCCGGCGGAAGCCTGTCGAAGCTGCTGAACGAGTGCCCGGCAATGTACGACCCGCAGCCGAAGGTGACAACGAAGCTGAAGGTCGCGAAGGAACTGGTACGCCGTTCGCTCGTCGAAGCGCTGCGCCACCGGGATGTGCTGTCGTCGCCGGCTAGCGTGCGCGATTTCCTGCGCATGACGCTGGCCGGGCGGGACTATGAAGTATTCATGGTCTTGTTCCTGGATGCTCAGCATCGGGTAATCGAACCGGAGGAAATGTTTCGCGGCACGCTGACGCAAACCAGCGTGTATCCGCGGGAAGTCGTCAAGAGGAGCCTCGTCAACAACGCTGCCGCGGTCATCTTCGCGCATAACCATCCGTCCGGCGTTGCCGAACCCAGTCATGCGGACGAGTTGCTGACGCAGTCGTTGAAGCAGGCCCTGGCACTGGTTGACGTCAGGGTTCTGGATCATTTCGTCGTCGCGGGAGGCGGTGTGATGTCGTTCGCCGAATCGGGACTTCTTTGATATGTGGAGTGGCGCGTCATCGTGCACAGGCCCTCCCGCGTTTTCGCGCGGGAGGGCTCCACATATTTCAGAGCTTGCGCAGCCAGCCGGCGAGGTCTGAGCCGTCCAGCAGCAGTCTCCCGCCAGGCGGTGGCGACACGGCGTGCGGGAACACCTGAGCGAGAGCCCGGCGCTTAAGATCGAGATCGGCGCGGGCGTAACGCATTGTAGTGTTCAGCCCTGCGTGGCCGAGCCACTGACTGATGGTTACGAAGTCGACGCCGGACTTGAGCAGCGCCACCGCGGTGCTGTGCCGGATCGAGTGCGGGTGAAGCTTCTTGCTCTTGAGGGATGGTGCTACTGGCGACGCCTTCTGCACGTAGCGGCGTAGAAGGTAGCGCACGCCGTAGCGCGTCAGGGGCGCCCCGCGGGCGTTTGTGAAGACGAGTGGCGAGACCGACTCGTCGCGAAAGCCTCCTCGTTCGGCGATCAGGTCGCGCAGAAGGCGTGCCGTCGCCGGCCACAGAGGACAGGTCCGTGCCTTGCGACCTTTGCCGAGCAGCCGTACCTGCGGCGGAGCCTCGAGGCGCACGTCGGCAACGCGTACATTGAGCGCTTCCTGGACTCGGGCGCCGGTGTTGAACATGAAAGCGAAAAGCGCGTAGTCGCGCCGGCCGAGATCCGTTGAACGATCGATGCTCTTGAGCAGCGCGTCGAGCTCGGCACGATCAAGATACTCGATCGGCGCCTCTACCGCCCCGCGCTTGAACGGCATGCCGATGATTCGCTGCAGGTTGCCCAGATGCTCTGGGCGCTGTCCGGCGAGGTAGCGTGCAAAGACGTGGATCGCCCCGAGCCGCGCATTACGGGTGACGATGCTGTTGTGCCGCTCGGCTTCGAGCGCGGCAAGGAAGCGTGTGATGCGCTCGACGGTGAGATCCGGCACGTCTAGACGGTCCACCGTGCGGCGCAGCTCCCGCGCCGTGAAGCGCAGAAGGAGCAGCAACGCGTCGCGATAGCTGCGGATCGTGTGCGGGCTTAGGCCCCGCTGGGCGGGGAGGAAATCCTCGAAGAACGTGACCAGATCGCGGCCCAAGGCCGTAGGGATCGCGCGGCTCATGCGGCACCTCCCTCGATCAGCTCTGCGCACGAACTGGCGAAACGCTGGCTCGCAAGGGCGACTACCGCCGGCATGAGGCGTAGGTAATAAGTGGTCGAAGCGATCGATACGTGCCCCATGTACATCGAGAGCTTGGGCAGTTCGGCCTGCACGTCGCGACCGTCCTCGTACCAGCGGCGCAGCGCCGCCACGGCGAAAGCGTGGCGAAAGTCGTGTACACGTGGCACGCGCGCGGCATTCGCCCAGATACCCGAGCGGTGCATTACATCGCGCACCGCGCTGCCCAGTCCTTCAACGGTGTAGCCGCGCGCGGCGCAGTTGCAGAACAGCATCGTGTTGTGCGCAGTGCGGGGAACGAACGCTGCCCTGACGCGCAGGTATGCGTGCAGCTCTCGGGTGGCACTCGGGGAGAGCGGTACCGACCGGGACTTGTGGAACTTCGAACTCACGATGCGCAAGACGCCCGTCTCGGCGTCTACGTCCTCCATACGTAGTCGGGCCACCTCGCCGCGACGAAGGCCGGCCGTATACATGAGCACGATGGCGAGACGCCGGGCCGCGTATAACAGGGCGCGACCGGCACTTGACGGACGGCGGCCGATAAAGTCGAGCAGTCGCCGGACCTGGTCCGCCTCGATCGGCGTGGGTAGCGGATACGGCCGATGGCGCCCGAGCGTCCAGCGCTGAGGCAGAAAGCACCGGCTCTCGCGACGCCGGCGGTACCGGCAGAACCGATAAACCATCATCGCCCAGTCGACCTGGGTATTGTGCGCGCAGTGGCGGAGCCGGCGGCGCCAGCGCTCGAAGCTCTCTGCGTCGAGGTCGGAGTAGCCAGCCCGTGCGAGATAAGCCCGCAGGCGGCGCAGCACGTACTCGTCGAGCCGGATGGCACGCCCGAGCGCGCGCCGACTCGCGATGAACGCCTGCACAGCAGCGTCAAAGCGATGCAGCGGCGATGGTTTACGCATGGTTGCCTCCAAGCGGGCGCGGAACAGCGAGAGCGACACCACGCAGCATGGCCATATCGAGTCGCAAGTAGGCACTTGTGCCGTAGAAGCTGTGATGCCCGAGAACGTCTCCGATCGCCTTCATACCCACCCCGCGGCTGAGCAAGCGCATCGCGAACGTGTGCCGCAGCCGGTATACGTGCTTGCCGCAGTCCGGCAGTCGTGCCTCGCGCATGCGCTTACGAAAGATGTCTGAAACGGCAGTGCGTTCGAGGGGTATATATGGACAGCGGGCCCGCAGGAAGATCATCGACGAGGCACTGGTGCTGTCTGCACGACCGTGCTGCAAGTAACCACGCAGCAGCCGCAGCGTGCGCGCGTCGAGCGGAAGCGTCAGCGGCGAGCGCGTCTTGGACTGATAGACGTGAAGGAGTTCTTGCTCCCAGTCGATCGAGTCAAGGCGCAGCGCGACCACCTCGCTCGGACGCAGCCCGTAGTAGGCGATCAGATGCAGGATGCACAGGTCGCGCCAGCCGGCGCGGCTGGTGCGGTCGATCGATCGTAGCAGCCGCAGCACGCTTGGCCATGGCAACGCTCGCGGCGGTAGCTCGCCGCGATAGGTGCGCGGCGTGTCGAGCCCATCGAGGCGCTCACGTACGAGACCCTCATCATGCGCATAGCGCAAGAACGCTCGCAGATGTGCGACCTCGTGTTGCAGGGTGTGACGGGACACCTCCTGGCTGCGATCGAGGATGAAACGTTCGAGATCGTCGCGTGAGAGCTTCTGCAGGGATCGTCGGGGGCTCACGACGCGTGCCAACAGCGCGCGCAAAGTAATGCGGTGGTGAGTGCGGGCAGAGACAGATAGACCGCGAACTTCGATGAGATACTGGTCGTATCGGTCAATAAGATCCTCGGAGGCTGGTCGTGGCTCGGCCACCAGGCGCCCTTGTGCGCGCAGGTATCGCGTGTAGACTCGCCGGGTGCCAGCGAATCCAAAAAACCGTGAGCGTGGATGGCGTTCCCTGTCCATGACGGCTACGAGCGCGGCTTCCCGGAGAATCGGTGGCGAAGAGCCGGGCCACAGCCGCGGCATCACCAATAGGAGCCGTCGAATATGGCAGTCAATGGTGTAGTCAGTGTAGCGTTCGGTGCGAAGCCATTCGATGAAAGCGCAGGCCTCGTTCGCTGCCGGGGACCCTTCGATCATCCGGCGTGTGCTGGGACGTAGATCAACGTTCATGGCGCCCTCCGTAAACGTGGTTGGGGGGCGCAACACTATGCCGGAGGCCGAAATCTATGTGGAGTTAATGCAAAGCCGGCGCACATTCCATGAGGAAATGCACGCCGGTACTCCACATATCAAAGAAGTCCCGATTCGGCAAAAAATGGTGAGCTCAACATTTTTTGCAGAACGCGGCTTGTTGTAGCTCGGTGCAGTACTGCCTGAGGGGGAAGCATTCCCTTCAGGCAGCCCATGTAGCTGGCGCGATGTGAGTCGCGCCGACAGTCCGGTTCGGAATCCTCTGAGCCGGTTCAGTGATCCCAGCGGGGATGTTGCAGTCCCGAACTGGGGTCTGCCGTTCCCGCTTTTTTTGGAGTATTCGATATGAAAAGCGGACGTAGTCTCGTAAATCTGGCGCAGGAACTGCAGCGCCAGCTCGCAACCAAGCGCGACCTGGTCGTACCCTCGTCGCTCTTGCAGTGCCGCACCGATGAGGGTGGCGATTTGAAGATGATTGTCGACGCAAGAGACGGTGACGGCGAGTACGGCATCACCAACCTCGCGCGCCGTCAACTGGCCGAGAAGTTGAAGATTCCGTTCACGTACTTTGAACGCATGCGGGCAGAGCAACCGGCCCTCCTGGATCGCAACGTCAACACTTGGCTTCAGACCGATAGTGAGCGAAGGATGATTCGTACGCTGGACGGGCAGGTGCGCGCGGTGCTGTCCGACCGCTACCGCCGCCTGGACAACTACGATCTGGCGGAGAATGTGCTGCCGATCCTGCAGCGGCTTGCCGATGCGCGCTTTGAGTCGGTCGAGCTGACCGAGACGAAGATGTACCTCAAGGTCGTTACGCCGCGTGTCGAGTACGAGATCGCTCCTGGGGACGTGGTGCAGGCCGGTATCGTAATCACAAACTCGGAAGTCGGTCACGGTACGCTGTCGGTGCAGCCTATGGTCTACCGGCTGGTCTGCCGAAACGGGCTGATTGCGTCGGACCGCGCATTGCGCAAGACGCACGTCGGACGCATCCTGCAATCGGAAGAGGAGGCGATCACCGTATTCAGGGACGATACCCTGGCCGCGGACGACAAGGCCTTCTTCCTGAAGGTGCGGGATGTGGTCGAGGCTGCGGTTTCCGAGGCGACGTTTCGTCAGGTCGCGCAGAAGATGCAGAAGACGCTCGACATCAAGCTCACCGGCGATCCTGTCAAGGCCGTCGAGGTGCTCGCTAACCGCTACACGCTCAACGAGTCTGAACGTGCCGGGGTGCTGCGTCACCTCATTGTCGAAGGCGATCTGTCTGCCTATGGGCTGGTCAACGCCGTCACGCACTTCTCGCATGACGTCGAGGACTACGACCGGGCAACGGAGTTCGAAGCGCTGGGTGGAAAGTTGATCGAGCTGTCTTCCAACGAATGGGAAGAACTTGCGGAAGCAGCCTGATCACTTCGGCCGGGTTCGTTGATCCGGTTTCGGTGTTCATTGACCGCCTGTCGGGGCGGTTGCTTAATCGGTGCGGCCGAAAGCCGCGCCGATTTTTTTGTGGCGCGTCGTGTTCGCCTTTCGGATGGGATATCTACGCTGAAGAGGGACTGAACTATGGGTTGCGAGGGGCTCGCCTTATGCCGCCTTCGTGTTGCGCTCATGTTGGCTACACGCTTTGGTAATTGCTGACCGATTTACAGCGCCATCTCCTGCTCTTGACTTGGAGGAACATGCGGGTCGACCGCCTTCGGCCAAATGCCCCCGCACGAGAGAACTGCCGCGGCCGTCTGTTCCTCGGCCGAAGGCGCCGCTCGTAGGTTGGTCCGCCGATGCCCGCAATGCTGTCGAGACCTGACGTTGATTCGGATACCAAGTCGAGCAAGCACGGTGACCGCACAACATCCGCCGGTCGGGCCTATTTCGAGCGAGCATGTAAGTGCCTATCCCGATTGACGAGATTGAGGAATCAATGACATGAGCGTAACCTGACCGTGCTCGACCCCGCTTTGGGGGTCTTATAAGGCCCCACTGAAGGGGCCGACTTCTTGTTAGATGTCGCACGGCGCCTATAGTGGTAACGCGTGCGGACTCCAAAGATGTTGCACGGTGGTGCGCCAAAGCCATACGAACACTTAGAAACTAAAAAAATGATATCGGAATACACCGCTGTTGGCTTACGTAAGTCGTACTCCCGGTACACACTGACAACGGAGGTGCGTTGACCCCCGAAGCCATAGCGCGCCTGTTGGCGTCCATGGACGCCGGTCGTCTCGTGGTGATCTGCGGCGCCGGTCTGTCCATGGCGCCGCCGAGCAATCTGCCGTCAGCACGCCGAGTTGCCGAGATGTGCTTTGATGCGTACCAGCTCAGAGTGGACCCGCACATCAATCCCGCGCTTCGACAGAACCTTGAAGCGCTGGCAGAGCATTTCGCCGGTCTCAATACGCTCAAGCCGCAATTCATTGAGAATCTCGTGCCATGGAATGAATTTGTGCGCCCCCCAAATCCTGGCCACGCCGCGATCGCTGACTTCCTGATAACGAAGGCTGCGGCGGCCGGGCTTTCCAGCAATTACGACATATTGATTGAGCGACGGGCGTGGGACTACGGTGCTAACTTTCGTGGATCGTTGGATGGAGACGAAGCCACGGCACGCAGCCACCTCCAAAGCCCATTGCTCAAGTTCCATGGTTGCTCGCACCGCGACCCTCTTTCTACCGTATGGGCGCCCTCGCAACTGCATGATCCGGCTGTTGCCGATCGCATCAACAAGAGCAAGGTCTGGATGGCAGCGAATTTGCGCCAGAAGGATTTGCTCGTAGTAGGTTTCTGGTCAGACTGGGACTACCTGAATCGGGTCATCGGCGACGTGCTCCAGGGAATTGATCCACTGTCGGTGACCGTGATTGATCTGTCCGGTGCCGCCGATTTAGAACAGAAAGCGCCCGAACTCTGGGCGCTCGCGCATCAGCCGCAGGTTACGTTTACGCACGTGCAGGAGTCGGGAGCCAATGCGCTTGACGAGCTACGCCTGGCATTTTCTGAGAATTACTTGCGGCAGGTGCTGGCTGCCGGTCGCGCGGCGTTTGAGGCAGTGACCGGCGCAGCGTGCGATCCGGCGTGGCTCAATGTGGCCGGCCTGGACAACGAATCGTTATACGGCTGGCGCAGGGATGCCGAGGGTGTGCCGATCGGCCGCCCCGCCATGACTAATCGGCCCAGGAACGGTGAGGCGCTTGGATGTTTCCACCTCTTGCTTCGGCGCGCAGGCGCCGTGCAACAACCTCAGGGCTACACCTTGGGTGAGCGGCGCATTCGGGTCGTTAATGGCGCCGAGTCTATTCTGAGTACCTTGGAGGCGTGCTTTGTAGAAGCGCCGGCGGTTTCGTCGGCAGATGTCTTCGTTGCGGTGGGCGCCACCGATCTTGGCCTGCCGGCGCACGTCGTTCGAGCGGGGATACCGGGGAGCGTTGTGCGCCCTGCGGCGGGTGGCACTTGGCTTACTTTCGAACGGGCAAAAGTGGAGCTTGGTATCTAATGGATATTGCAACGCAGACGGAAATTATTCTTCGAGGGGCTGGGTACGAGACGTGGCCGTGGACGGGTGTTACGCCTGCGGTGATCTGCTTCGAGAACGCGGCGCTCATCGGTTTTGTCCATGTGTTCTCATCTGCCGACGAGCTGCTTGCGCGCTGGGAGGCGGCTCAGCAGACCGTGCTCTCTCGGCATAGCGCGGCGCTGCGCGCAGCGGGCGCCAAGGCGTGGAATGTTTATTCGGTGTTCCTCACCGTGGAGCAGGCTCCGACCCAGCAGCGTGCAGTTGAGCGTATTGAGGAGAATTTTGTCCTTACTCGAAAGATCGCTCGCGCTGGCGTGCGCACTCAGGATGATGTAGAGCGCGCCTTGCTTCCCCTGATAGCTGTCAAGGCGCAACCGATACTTTCGGACACGGATTTTCAGGACCGGCTGCGCGCCCGTTTGAAGGATGTTTCAGCAGACGTGCTGACGGCGTTTCTCGCCGCCACCAGCGCCGAAGAAGTGGCCAAGATACTTGCGGAGAAGCCGTGAAGCTCGACTTTGTGGAGGTCTGTGGTTTTCGCGGCTTTCGCGAGAAAGTTCGCGTCAATTTCGGTTCCGGGTTTACGGTCATTACTGGTCGCAATGGCGTTGGCAAGAGCACGCTCTGCGACGCCGTGGAGTTCGCCTTGACTGGGTCTATTGATAAGTACGCGGTCGAGAAGGCAGCGCAGGAAAGTCTCAATGACTATCTCTGGTGGAGGGGCAAAGGGAAGCCGAGCAACCACTATGTAACGGCATCGTTCAAGCGGGACGACGGCGAGACTTTCGCCATAACGCGAACAAGGAAATCGGGTGCGGACAAGACAACCGCGCAGATCGAAACAGCCCTTTGCCACAGCATGAGGCCGGACGACGCAATTCGCCAACTCTGCAGAACCTCGATCATCCGCGACGAGTGGATTGCTGCACTCAGCCTTGATCTAAGCGAGACCGAGCGGTTCGAACTGGTTCGGTCTGCGCTCGGTCCCGTCCAAGGAATCGACTTCAGCGTCAAGGCCAAAGCCTTGCTCAAAGCCATTGAGACGGCCCACACCGTGAGGCAGAACGCCTACATTAATGCCCGCACACAACTGACGACTGCGTTAACGCAGCTGTCCGAAGCCAAGGAGGCTATCACTCGCGCAGGCGATGTCTCCGCCGCCATGCAGATGTTGGCCGCCGCGATACCAGACGGACCGGAAGAACTCGTCGCGCGCCTGGCTGCGGGGCGCGCGGCGTTGACCGAGGGCCGCGCGCGCATCGGCGCGATGGGCGAGGCTATTGCTCAGGGTCGTGAGGTGCTTGCACTTCGACGTGCCTATGATGCGCCGGATGCCGTTCAGAAGCGGGAAGCGGCACGGGTGCACTTGGAAGCTGCCACCAAGTCGAAGCTTGAGGCCGAGCGCGTCGCTGCGGACGCAGAGCGCGGTCTTCAACTCGAGGAACGTGGCAACGCCATCGCCGCATCGCTCGCCGCTATCATTGAACACGGCGAAAAGCTGGGCCGGCACCATGAACACTGTCCGCTTTGTGCGGCCTCTAGGACAAACGAGGAATTCGCGGCCGGCCTCGCGCTGGCGCGTAGGCGCATGGAAGCTCTGGCGTCGGGCGTTGCCGCGGCACGGCAGCGAGCGATCGCCGCGCGCGAATCGCTCAGACGGGCAACCGCTGAGCTTGAGCAGGCGCAGGGTGTGTATACGGCTTTTGAGTCAGAACAATCACGCCTCACGGGTCGTGAACAGGCGCATATCGAGACCTTCGAGCGCCACGGCTTAGAGTTCCGCTTTGTTCGCGATCCTGACGGGCTGGAACATCATCTCGCCGCAGAGCGCGATCGGCTCATCAATCTTGAGAGAGCGCTGCTGACCCTCGAAGTGTCCCAGTCCATATCGAAGCTGGCATCCCTCGAAGACCGGATCGCCGCATTTCGTAAGGAAGCTGATGCCGCGGCCGCGCAGGTTGAGAACTCCGAAGAGGCCTTGGCTACCGCCAAAGCAATAGATCGTGGCGTACGCAGCATTTCGGGTGAGATCATCGACGAGCGGCTCGCCCAAATCAGCCCTCTCCTGAACGAGCTCTATCAGCGCTTGCGTCCTCACTACGACTGGCGTTCGATCGAATACAGCATTCGCGGCGATGTTCGGCGTTTTCTAAGTCTGAAGGTGGGTGACGGCCTGAATCCGCAGTTTATCTTCAGTAGCGGCCAGCGGAGAGCGGCCGGTCTCGCGTTTCTTTTGTCGGTGCACTTGGCGCGCGCATGGACCCCTTGGCGCACGTTGGTCCTGGACGACCCCGTGCAGCATATCGATGATTTTCGGGCCCTTCACCTCATAGAGGTCCTCGCGGCGTTCCGCCTCGATGGGAGGCAAATCGTCTGTGCGATCGAAGACCCGGCACTTGCCGAGTTGTTGTGCAGGAGGCTGCTAAGTACCTCGGATGCGATTGGCAAGCGCTACGAAATTGACATCGGTCAGGACGGTGCCACAACCATTGTTTCCGACATGGAGATACCACCCATGCCCACGGGCGTTCTGCGCTCCCGGTCAGAGATTCACTCTGTCGGATTATGAGATCCCCGCTGTTCCTGGCAAAGCGGGAGTGCCTCGACTACCGCTTGAGGCCCCGCGGCCTGAAAGACTTAAGACGAGCGGTGATTCGCGACATATGTGTCGACGACTGGCGAACACGCTCGAAGTGCTAATTAGCGAACTGGCTCAGTTCGGCAGCATCAAGTCGGACTACAGCAAGGCTCATAAGCAATGGGAAAAGGCCACGCCCAACGCTGCGAGCGTCTTCAGTTGATCTATTTGTTCAAACAGGCTTAGATATGTACGACTTGCACCGCCTTGGATGGAACAGTTTCCAGCAGCTTTGCCTCACCATAGTCCGGGAAGTGCTTGGTCAGACCGTGCAGTCTTTTCTGGATTCGAATGACGCCGGCCGAGATGGTGCTTTCGCTGGCAGTTGGTCGCCAGCCGCAGGCCAGCACCTCAGCGGGAGGTTTGTCATTCAGTGCAAGTTTTCAAACAAGGCCGGTTGTCTCCTCGCGAAGTCCGATATAGCCGATGAAGTACCCAAGGTGCGCAAGCTTGTGGCCGACGGGCTTTGCGATGTCTATGTCTTGATGACGAATGCCGGTGTCTCCGGCAAACAGGAAGCTCGGATCAGCTCGGAGCTAATCGGTGCTGGGGCCAAGCATGTGCTGATATACGGGCCCACCTGGATCGAGGATCAGATCAAAGTAAGCACGCGACTTCGGATGCTCGTGCCCCGATTGTATGGTCTGGGAGACTTGAGTCAGATTCTGGATGAGCGGGCCTACGCGCAGGCGCGTGCCGTTCTCGAGTCGTTACGGGAAGACTTGGCCAAGGTTGTCATCACGGACTCCTATCGCAAGGCGGTCAATGCTCTTGATGAGCACGGCTTCGTGCTGCTCATCGGTGAACCAGCAGCAGGAAAAACAACCATCGCCTCAATGTTGGCAATGGCCGCCGCCGACAAGTGGAAGTCATCGGTGCTCAAACTGGCCGACCCGGAAAAGGTTGTCGAGCGCTGGAACGTAGATGAGCCCTCACAGTTCTTCTGGATCGACGACGCATTCGGCGTGACGCAGTACGAATCGCCATTGGTGCATGGCTGGAACCATTCTCTGGCGCAAGTGAAAACGATGTTGCGCCAAGGATGCAAGATCGTCATGACATCACGGGACTACATCTACAACCGGGCTCGTCATGATCTCAAGGAAAGCGCCCTTCCGCTCCTCAGCGAAAGCCAGGTTGTGATCGACGTTCACGATCTGTCCGACCTCGAAAAGCAGCAGATTCTGTACAACCATTTGAAGCTCGGCAAGCAGCCCGCCGCATTTCGCACCGATATCGAACCCCACCTGGAATATATGGCGGCACATCCGCGCTTCATTCCTGAGACAGCGCGGCGTATCGCGGACCCGCTGTTCACCAAAGACCTTTACCTGGGTGAATACCATCTTGGGCAGTTCGTGGAAAAGCGCGAGCAACTTCTGCTTGAAGTGATACAGGGACTGGATGCGAACAGCAAGGCTGCGCTCGGTTTGATTTACATGAGGAAAGACCACCTAGAAAGCCCCGTAACACTCCAGGGTGCTGAGCCGCAGGCGCTGGAGCGGCTTGGCAGCACGTTGGGAGAATGCATCACGGCACTCGACGCGCTCAACGGCAGTCTTGTGACGAATATACAGATTGACGACCAGCCGGTGTGGCGCTTTAAGCACCCGACTATCGGCGACGCCTACGCGGTGACCTTGGCCCTCAGCCCGGACTTGCTCGGGATCTTCTTAAGTGGCAGTTCCACAGAAAATCTGACATCGCAGGTCACATGCGGCAACGTCGGCGTCGAAAAGGCGGTCATTGTTCCCAAGTCACTCTTCCCGATGATGGTTGCGCGGCTGCGCGAGTTCTCAGCCAGCGACAAGTACAAGGTGCAATGGATATCTTCCTGGGGAGCCAAGTGGACGCTCTACCGGTTTCTTGCCAGTCGCTGTTCGAAAGAATTCCTGGCGCTGTACCTTGAACAGGATCCGGACATCCTGAAGCGTGTATCCGAACCGGGCCTGAGCCTCAGCGCTGTTCCCGAGGTCGATCTCGCTGTACGCCTGCATGGGTTTGGTCTCCTTCCGGAGGGGAATCGGCAGAAGTTCGTTGAAGCGGTCAGCAAGTATGCCATTGAGGGTGAGGACGTACATGCATTGGACGATGCCGGCGTGCATAGTGTTTTCACCGACAGTGAGTTTGATGAACTTGTGGAGACAGTGCGCACGGACCTGCTGCCGAAGCTGGCGGATGTGCGGAGGAATGTGCAGAAAAAACATGATTCCTCTGACCCTCCGGACGAACACATGCAGACTATTCTCGAATCGTTCAGCACGCTCAAGAAACGATTCAGCGAGGACGAAGATGCAGTCAAGATCATTGAACGAGAAACAGATCTCGCGAATGAGTGGATTGCCGAGACAGAGCCCCCGGAGCCGAAAGTAACTCCTCGAACCCTCGGAACCGTGGAACCCGTTGAGAAAAAGCATGGCTCCAGAAGCATCTTCGACGATATTGCCGATGGTGATGCGTGAAATCTGTCGCCCAGAATGACTTAGCCGCTGGTGGCCGGTTACTGCAGCACAGCGGTCGTTAAAACGCTGCGTTGCCAATGCCGGCTTTGGCCGAACAGAAGTCCGTGGATCGGCCACAGCGGCCGTCCAACTTCCAGCCTGGCGAGGACCGTTTAAGACTGCCGCCGGACGCTCAACGCCAGCCATCACGCGCCGCCCTTGGCGGCCGCGTGCACGGCTCTGTTATGCGGGGGCTTCCCATTGAGATCGACCCCGGTCTCCCGGCGGTGCTTGTTCCAGGTCTTCTCCAAGCACTTGACCTTGTTCGCCGGCGCGATGCCGAAGCGATTCAGGGCAAGGATGGTCGCTCGCACAGAGACGCCTCCCGCGCCTTGGACCATGGGTTCGTTACAGCACGGGCACAGCGTCGAGGTCGTCACGGGTTGGAGGTTCCGCGATTTCTGAATCCCCTTCAGCATGGCGTCCAGTTGATCACGAAGACCGATGATCTCCGCCCAGGACATCTCCGGCCGCCAGTCAGCCCGAAGAACCTCGACCATTTCGGGAAACCAGGTACGCTGTCGGTCACCGGATGCCATTTAACCACTCCTATCTCGGGGCACAACGTCCGCCGCCACCGGCGCGCAAGCACCGACATTTGATGCGCCGCGATGCCAGCCGCGCGTCCGGGTGGGCGGCGTTGTTATGCCCCATTTAGGAATTCCTCCTCCGTCATACCTATAACTGGACCCGGCTCACCAAGCTTCCACTTGAGGTTGACGGCGGCTAGGAAGGTACCTTTTGCCGCGGTGGGTTTTGTGGCGCGCAGCTCCTTCAAATAGCCTTTGAAATGGAACTCGATGCCTTCGATGAACCGACGAGGGTTGATGACAGCGGACTCCAACCGACCAGCTGGATCAAATTCACCATTCTTCTTCGGCCAGGTGACTGTGAAGACTTCCTTCCGAACGTCACTGAAATAGATTCCATTCCGGAACATGGCGTCGTGCGCGAAGCCACAACGCAGCAGGTTGTAGAGCGCGTCAGCGATAGCTTCCTGTAAGATGGGCACAGTGACAATTGGAAATATCCGTTTGAAGCCTCGACGGAAAAATTTCTTGGATTTACCCTCACTGTCCTTGCCTGAGATATAGATTTCGATCCCTTCTATGTAGCTCGTGGCCAATGCGACGGCGGCCACAGAGCCATGCGGGACATCGAGTAGCTTCTTCGCGGGTTCCAGCAGCCAATTGACCATTCGATCTTCAAATACGTCGACGACGTCCTTGTAGAACGGCGGCTCTAGCTTCTTGTGAGTGAAGCTGGGGCTGACGAAGTGGCTAGTTACCTGGGGCATAACGTAGACCTAACGCGCGCGAGCCGGATTGCCGGCGAAGCGTCCAGCGACCAAAGGGAGCGACGTTAAGCACCATGTTATGAGCCATCAAACTCCAGGCCGAAAAGCAGCCAGCGTCATTATGCAACCAGCGACAAACAGGATTCCTGCGGTGTAGCGCAGAAGGAGGGTCAACCACTTAAACGTCTTGAATTTCGTATCGCGGATTGCGTGTAGCGATGAAATAGAGAGCCCATTCGTGAAGAAACGATCCGAAGCATCCTGCCGACGAAAGCGATCACGAGACGCATTTAGTTCCGCTGTGAACCTTGCCACAAGCAAGAGCACAAGCGCCAATACGAATGCGGATGCACCATAAAACTGTATAGGGGCAAGGACCCCTTTTGAGGTGATAAAACCTATAGAAACCGTCGCAGCGCCGGCGTTAGCCAACCAGACCGCCTTGTCGAAGTCATTGATTGCTGCTGTCTCCGCATTTCGCGCTCGATCGAAGTCCTTTTCAAGCCAGTCGCGGGCGCGGTTCAACTCTCCGGCCTTCTCGAGTTCGCTTGCTGTTGGATCTTCAGTACTCATAACGTCAGAATTGTGTGGCGCCGACAGGCGTCTGCACCGATGACGAGTTAGGTGGCATTTGAATGGTAGGAAAGATTCGCCTTTGCCATTTGATAAAGGCGATCAAAATCGGCCCACCCGATAGCAATTGGCGTTCTAAATACAAACTCTCCAGGCTCAGCGGGCGGGTCTTCCAAAGTGTCAAACATCTTGTTCTCTTCCTCCCATGCTTTGACTGTCCGCGGAGTAGCGTATCGACCGGACCACATGAGCGTCTGCTTCACAAGCAGCAGTCGATATTTGTCTTCTCGCGGCAAATCTGGAAGGTTCGCTTGGCCCCAGAGACTTGGTATGTCGTGATTGGCAGGAACCCCTTCGGTTGCCCGATCGGCTCGTCTGGCTTCCATGCTCTGAGCGATAACGGCCTTGATGATGAGCTCAAGAGCCACGCCACTTTCGCGTCGAAACGCCTCGATGACTGCGAGGTCGCCGTCGCCATTTCTGTAGTCGCATTCGCGAATGACTTCGTTGAGTTTCGCTTGATCTCGCATTTGCCAAAGTAGGTAAGCCGCGAACCATGCCTTTTCGGCACTTGAGTTCCAATGCCCGAATCGCCGCCACTCAAAGACATCTCGCTCATTCCCCATAGCGTTCCTCGCGGTGGCATACCTAGCAGTCTGCGGTGCGAATCTTGATTGACCCATCTGCTTCGAATCGCTGACGAGAAATAAGTCTTTCCGCGATGCGTTCGATTGCACCGCGATTCCCTACAAAGGTCTCAGTGGGTTTCTGAATATCACCATCGAAATGGTCATGTAGCGCCTCGATTGAGATTGCGCAGGCAATGGTCCTATCACCCACTATTGCCGCAAAATTGACGATCTCGCGTGAGGAGTCATAAAGCTGTGATTTAGGAAAACGAGCTATTGTCATAGTGCCCTCCCGAGCTTGATCTACACGCCACCTAGAAGTCGACCCCCTAAATGGGGCTTTATAAGATCCCAATAGCGGGGTCTAGCACAGTCAGACTACGCTCAACTCCTTGATTCTTCAACCGGGGCGACCGAGATAGACACCAGCACACTCATATGAAATAGGCACCACTTGGTTTGTCATGCCGTCACCGCGCGTCGGCTGTGCAACCTACTCCAGTGACGGCTCTCAGTCTTAAACGGTCCTCGCCAGGCTAGAAGTTGGACGGCCGCTGCGGCCGAGGAGTGAGCAGTCAAGAAAGTTGTGCGGCGGTCGGCACGTCGGCCAAAGGCGTCGTTGGCTCAGTGCAATGTAGGTGGCGGGTTTACATCGGTAACCGGCCGTTGCCAGTCACATTGTTGCTGAATATCCAATAGTTACGCGCGCGTAGCATAGTGACGTCAAAGGTTTCCCAATTAACCGGCTGGACCAAGATACATCGGTTGCTTTGGTCCTGGATACGTTGGCGCCCATTCGGCATCCAGCGTTTGGGTAGGAAACCGATATTCGGTGGATGAGAAGATCAACTGAGCGTTCGAGCGCTCACACAGTTCGCTTAGCTTGCCCAAGTATTCGGCAAGATCTCCGGTGTGCATTTCATGTTGCTTTGGAGTATCAAGGATCATGAACCTGAATGGACGAGTAACGTCTTCTAGATATAGTTCAAACAGGGCCGCGTGAATTGCTAGAACAACGCGAATTTTAGTGCTGCCCGCAATCGCCTCAAGGGATTCACCACCGAATTTGAAACGGAACTCTAAATCAATCTCCACGTCCCGTTTTACGTTGCGGGTTTCGAGGATGTCCAACCACTTTACAACCAGCTCCCGCAACGCAATCCGGAGCTTATTGAAATCAAGATCCGTCCGACCTGCATTGTTTAGATTTGCGACTCGATTAAGCACCTGGTCACGCTCGCCCTCAAGGCGGAAATACGTCGATTTCGCTGTAGCAAGAATACCGATGACGGTGCGCCGCTGCTCAGTATTGAAAAGGGCGACGGTAATTTCTTGGATCGCGGACATCAATTGATCAACGCCGTTATTAGCGCCAGGTGCGGTCATTTTAGATGACACTTCCTTACGCTCGGCTTCCTGGAGATTCAGTTGCTCTTGAAGTAAACCCAATCGGATATCTGCGCGTTCCGAATTACGCTCAAGATCCTTGAGTTGATCCTTCAGATAAAGTAAGTTCTTCGCATACGATTCAGAACTTCCGATAAACATACCGCACTGAGGGTTTCTGCAGATTTCCGAAAACGATTCAAATACTCTCTTGGATTCTTCATTCAATGCGAGTGTTTGAATTTCACCATCGATTTCGGAACGAATACCAGCTATGCCGCGCACTCGTTCGCGGAGTTCATCCATGCTTCGTTTTGTTGATCTAATCGCCTGGTCTTTGGTGGCAAGTAAGTCTGCCAGCGCGGAATTGGCGCTTCCGTGAGAAGTTATTGTTTCGCTAAGCTGCGTGAGTTGCTTCTTAAACTCACTTGTTTGGCGATCGAGAGCCGCGATGGTGTCGATATTGTCATCAGTGGTTGCCGCCAGATCTGCAACCACCTTTTGTTGGTAGACAATGCGCTTGGTTATCGCGTCTAAGGCATCCTTCGCAGCTATGAGATCCTTTTTGATCTGAAATGAGTGTTTGGGGGCCAACCCAAAGACGAATCGTACCATTTCGACAAATTGATCGGTAATGAACGGCCTTGGTGCACGGTAAGCTTCGGTATAACCGTTATCCTGATTCAAATAGAATAAAGGCAAAAGCGTGGATATATACGGTTGTGTGGCCTCTCTACTGGTCGACACCAACATCGGGCAGTTCAAACGAAGTGTCTCAAAGAGCGCTTTCGAATAGTCCAGTTCAGAATAAAACTCTTTAACAGATTTATCTTCGGCGATCACGGTAACGTGAAATTCCTTGCCGAGATCGCGGCGAATCATAATGCGCTTGCCGGTCTCCTCGATGACTAATTCTGCGGCCGAACATTTTTCGTTAATGTCTTCACGAAACGTTACGGAGTAACCGAGGCCGAACGCAATAGCCTGAACCACTGGAGTCTTTCCGCTCCCATTCGCAGCAAATATCGATGTCGTTCTATCCCCGAACAGGAGGGTGGGACTCTCCCACCCGTTTACGCCCCTCGGCACGAACTTTAATGAGATAAGTTTCATTGGAGTCGCAATCGCATTTGTTTTTCTGCGGTTATGTTCTGATAGCTTCGCTCCACTGTGATCAATGCGTTCGCCAGTCGGCCATCCGTGTTAATGGCGCGCTCTATAACGTTTCGACCAGTCTCAGTGGTGCTAATCGCCTTGGTAGCGCGATGCAGGGAAACCAGATTTGCAGTCTCCAGAAACGTTAACGCTTTAACCGTCCGAATGCGAAGGTTCGCAGACCATCCAATGTCTTGCGAAGAGCCTTTAAATCCGGCGATAGCCCTCTCAAGGCATTCCCCTACGAGCTGACCTATTTCCGACATCAATGGTTTTCTCTTTCCCTTCGCTAACATCAATACTGTCATGGCAAGGAAAGGAAGTTGAAAAAGCGCTTCGTTGCTTAGCGTAACGGCGTCCCCAATATCTGCGCGCTCCGCTGTCACGCGCAGTTGCAGCTTGGCTCCTTCTGTGAAAAACTCATCGTAATTCATGCGCATTCTCGCCTGACCCAGGCGGCGATGACGCCGCCGGCTATAACTTCCTTAGAAAGAGTCGAAAATTTCATTACGCGCGGCTCAGTGCATACCGCCTCTATCTGTTCGTGCAAATAGGCCAATTCACCGCCGTGCTTGAGCCACACTGCGCGCAACTCATCGACTCTTTGAAGAAGAAATGTGAGATCGAATTCGGCGTAAGTATGCCGAGCTGTGCGCAGCCAAATGTCCCATTGAACTTTCTGTTGGGACGCAAACTCAATCATTTCGTCAGTGGCGCCACACACTTTTAGTTTGCGTTGAATAAAGGATGCTGTTTTAAGAGCTTTGTCGTCGCCGCCAGCTACAAGAGCACGATACGCTTCTGGAGAAATGCTTAAAATGGCTAAAAGGTCATCCAGCCCTATACTAACAGCGCCGTCCAGCTTGTCAGCGGCAAGTTCGCATAGCGAGGCAATAGACTTGTGTTTTACGAGCGAAACCAGACCAGCTGCGATTTCGCTCGCTTCGTGATGCTCCAGATCGATCTCGCTGTATCGATGAATAGCTTCTCTTGCGGCAACTGCGAACTCTGTCTGCTCTTCGCCGATGTACGTAACATTGGACAATAACGAGAGTTTCTTAACTATCTCGACGGCTTCATCTTTGCCAATGTCTACCTCAAATATTTCCCCGAGCTTATCGATCAAAAAACACATCGCGTTTGCAGAAGGCTTACCAGCCTGCAACTCTTTGACTGCGTTTTCGACCTCGTCAGTAAAATTCACGTTCGTCAGCAGCGTCACCTGATGACACGCGTCCCTAAAGGTCAACGAATGAATTAAGAGCTTACCTGCAAAGCTCTTTTTTATCGCAAGAAGGCTGTCCTTATCTGACTTCTGCTTCCCCTTCCTAAGCGCAAAGACTTCCCCCAGTGTCCACTGGTGATTCTTTTTGTTCTTCGTCTTTACTTGGAAAAAATGGTATTTGCACGCGGCGGCAGTTTTGTGGCGCACGACGAAATCGTCGTGATAATCGCAGTAAACTCGGTCAACATCCCGCCCCTCGAGCACCTCCAAAGCAGCAAACGCAGCGGCTTGGTGCTGCATGCTGAATCGCAGTGTCGTGTCCCTGCCTACGACTTCGCGCGGAGGAACGTCGTGGATCGATGTCATATTCTGGTTCAAAGCGGTACGTGCCGAGCGTTGACATGAATTCGCACACGCCCACGCCTAGCTTTGATCTTCTTATGCCCCTAATCTGTATATTGTGACACGGACGAGGCGATCCCTGGTTTCAAATCTTAAATTGATCTCTAAAAGCCGCTCTTGAGCGGCGAATTGCCCTGGGGAAGCGTTTAAATCATGAACTAGGTTATTGCCTACCGCCGCTTTCGGCTTTCGGTCAGGAACTACCCGTTGAAATTGAAACATTGAGCTGCAGCGGTCGCTAGAAAGCAGTCGCCTAAAGATTGCCGCTACACCGGGCATTTGACATCAGCGGCGGCTTCTTATACTTCTGGGCCTACCTGTTGCTTAGAATCGGCAGGCAATCGGCGAAGTCGATGTGGAATCGGCGGACAGGTGCCATGTTTGCAGGATCGCCGGATAGAATGGAGGCAAGTTGTGTCGTCAGTGCCATTACCGCATTCGAATTCCGGACGACATCGTAGGTGAGTTGTGCTGGATATCCCGTGAGCGTCCTGGATAGAGGATGAAGTCCTCCATGCGCGTAGCTGTTCATTGCCTTCCAGGTCGCATCGCGGTACTGTTTGAGTTGCGCAACAAGCGGCCCTGGCGAATTGGGGGAGCTTTCCAATTCCTTCAGCATCTCAGCAAGCATGGGGCCTTCATTCGCCCGTTTTGCACTTTCCAATGTAAGTGGCTCGGAAAGCTTTTCGACCCATGCATCGGTTGCAGCATGCAGGAGCCAAATTCCGCGCACTAAGCACTCATACTGCGGCCTCATGAGTACGTAGGCCGAGGGAAAAAACCCCTGTCCAATAAGTACCCACGCGCCCGTGGAATGCTCCAGCGATAGTAGAGCCGCCTGGAAGGCCACAAAGTAGCGCGTCCCTTCTGCAGGTACCAGGTTTCCTATATGCGCGTGAACAGCTTTGTGAAACTGCGCAGTTCGTTCTAGCAGTGTATTGAGTCGCTCGTCGCTCACGAAAATGCTTGGATGTCGGGTTGCTCGCAGCATATAACATGCCTTTGAACTCCGCTAGGTGAATGCCGAAGCCTAGCCTGCTGCATTCGCTTGGACTTGCCTATCCACCGGCGCGCGTCTGGTTTGCATCAGATAGCCACCCTTCATAGCGCCGATACGTAAGTGTCTTCTGTGGGCCGGAAGTACGCATTGGTCGTTGTAGAAAGCTGGGATTCGACCTAAATTCGTGTTCAATGGCCGGTGACAGATCTAGATCGGCCGCCTACGTCACACAGAGGCAACGTCGGCATTGGCCGAGGAGCGGGCCTTCATGACGATGTGGCTGATAGCCTACGGCGGGTCAAACCCAGACGGTTAATTTAGGGGAATGCAGACATTGACCGCGGAGCACAACCGCAACGGTCACGTCCAAGGAGATGCTTCGGTAAAATAGAATGGGCGCGCCGGGCGTTCGAAAAAGCACTGGCACCCGCATCGTTAGCAATGCTAACAGCCATGTCAGGGACATCTGCAGAGCTTTCTATCGACCATCTCAGCGGCCTAAGTAAATCGCAGTAATCTGCTCGCGCTCATGCCCCAGTTCCCCGCTGATCGTGAGACGTGCTTCTTGGTCGAGCGCCTTTTGCGCTACGGTCAATTCCCTGGAGCACGGCCCGCCGGCGGCCGGCGCCGCCCAGCCGGTGATTTCCCGGTAGCGCGTCTGCGCGTACTGGTGGCGGTGTCCGTGCACCCGATGGCTGCCCGCCCTGGCGCACTGGTACTCGAAGCGCCGGAGCTGCTCCACGTAGCGCTGATCGGCCGGAATGAGACTGCCCCTGCCGGCGAAGCGCTTGGCCTCGTCGAGTATCCGGCGCTGCTCCTCGTTGCGGATGGGTATTTCCCGCGCACGGCCACCCTTGGTCCAGGTGTCCTTCAAAACGAGTTTGTCGCCGCGATCGGCCCACTCGGGCCGGATTTTGATCGACTCCCCGCGCCGCAATCCGAATGCCGCCTGCAGCTGCACCGACATCCGCGTGTACGGGTCGGTGATCTTCGACAGGTCACCGGCCGTCAGTTCGCGGGCCTTGCTGACGTTGGTGACGTACTGCCGCTGGCCGATCCCATAGTGCGCGTTGTCGTTGGCGACGACTTTTTGTCGGCCGATCTTCTCCGCCCACCAGCGAAGCTCGGCCATGCGATTCTTGATAGTCCCCACGGCCAGACCCGTCTCCTTCCAGCTCTCGACCAATCGCTCAACGTGTTTTGACTTCAGGCTGTCTGCTCCCATGTGCTGATAGCCCCAGTCGTGCAGCTGGTTGGCGATCTGGTCGAGCACGCGCTCGCGGTCGCGCTGCGTGGAATAGCTGCCGTCGCGATTGCGATGGCAGAGTTGTTTCAGCTCGTAGTTCAGGTCCCGCATTCGTTCCTCTCCAGGTTCAATCCCTTTCTCCCTTTGTTGCCCCTTTCTTCCTGCCCTTTACGCTGCTGCTGGTGTGTGAAACCTGTCCGGTTAGTGTTTCTGTCCGTCCCGAACGCTAAGCGGTCGGGATCTACAAGGGACTCGGGACACCACTCCCGTTTCGTGCCGTTTCGTTTGTTGCTTGCCGCCGCGGCACGCGGCATTGGCGTCGATGGCGCTTCCTGTGGGAAGCCGATTCATCGATCTGAGCCGTTGACCCAGGGCTCGGAGGGGCGCTTCTTCGGCGCGGCTTTACAGTGAACCCGCGGGGAGCGGGCAGGAGGACGGACCGCGTTGCACGGTCCAGGTTGACGAAGGGTCAGGGAGCCCGTCACTGGGGGTCGTCACTTGCGCCAGCCACCGATAAGTCCTCGAAGGCTGGGGCATCGTGCGCATCGTCACTACCGGCTGGCGCCGTGGTAGTGACGATGCGGTTGGCGCAGAGATGCTGCCGCAGTTACGCGGCCAGGATTGCAGCAGTAACCGTATTGGCTGGTGCCGCTACGATCCGCCGGCCTGAAGGTCGCCACGTGCATGTCACGCGCAGGCGCGACTGGGGCAGACCATTGCAGCCTGAAACAGATGTTGCCGCTGGGGCAGTGGAGTAGGGCTGTCACACGCGCATGCGGGTGAAACCCGATTGCGACCGCGTACCCGTTGAGCGGAATCGCGGCAGAACGGCAGCCGGTGCAAATTGGCTGGATGCTGTGCGGACTTTGACTACGAGCTTACGTGTATCTCCGAGCCTTGCGGCTGCCGGTTTTCAGGAGATGGGGCCGGCGTTTGCGCTCGATCTGGCGAGCATAGGGCGATGCGTTTACGGGCATCAAGCGGGCTGACTCAGCCAGCGTAAATCGAAGTTCAGCGTCCTGCGATCTGCGCACAACGGCAAAAACATATTGTGCGGACTGCATCAATCGCGGATCTAGCGGTGTGACAATCAAACCATCGCGCAAGTTCCGCAGACATGGAAACGGGCGTGTCAGCAGTGCTAACGATCTCGCAAGACAACGGTTGACGCGGACAGCTTACCCACCGCCGCGCGTTACGTGCGTGAGAGGCGCCTCCACGCGCGACCGTGGATAAGGCTTTTTCCGCTCGTGATCGTGGTTATCCAGTCAGGATCGACGCGATGGCCTGGAACTAAAATCCGGCAAGCGCTGTCACCTGCATATAGATGCGATCTGTATTGCTCGCGCCAAGGAAATACGCCCGAGCGCCAATGATCAACTGAAACCGGTCTGATCTCCTGGGAGCCGGTGACCGCAAGGTCGGGAGGTAGTTGTCAGTAGCTTCACCCCTGTCGGGGAGTCCCATCCCCGGCGAGGGGCGTGGTCTCCCCATTTTTTATTCAAAAGGAGACCATCATGTTGAAACAAGTTCAACCTGCGTTTTTCGACCTGCATGTCAAAGGTGTCGGCTGCGTCGGGAAAGCAGGTAGCCGCCTGAGCGGAGATCCTGCCCGCGCGAGGTGGCACGACCATTTCACAAGCCTTAATCTGTTGGGAGCCAAACCATGATCGGCAAATTGGCCAAGGAAATCTGTGGGGTCGAATTACCCGTGACAGTCCTCGAATCACAGGCCGGCTTTTACCTGGGCACGGAAGAGGGCAGCGTTCCATTATCGCGCGAGTCCGCCGAATATTATGTGACCAAGAATCTCGCTGAGGCCGCGCTAGCGAGCGGGAAGTTTACTCAGCGAATGAATCCGTAGTCATCACCACAGCCCGCCGTGTGCGGGCTTACCCACCGCCGCGCGTTGCGTGCGTGAGAGGCGCCTCCACGGGCGACCGTGGATAAGGTTTTTTCAATCCCGGAATTCCACTTTGATCCAGAAAGAAGCCAACGTCGCTACTCTATCGAATCCCTCCACCCCAAGCGTAAAAGCCGGTGGCAAGCAGCCTATCGCGCAAGTCCGCATCGAGCTGGAGACCGTGCATCGGCTTCAGTACCTCATGGGCGCCATCGGGGAGCAGGGCCTGTGCCTCTTCCCAGGTTGCCGCTTCGCCTACGAGTTGCTTCTCGTCGTCGAAAACTTCATAACCGATGTCCGCCGGTTCGATGTAAAAGTTGGTCGGCTGGAACACCTCTACGGTTTCACATTTCCTTCCATAAGGTCGAAATAGTCGATTCGCCTCGGCGGGCAGGGTGTGGTCATACAATTCTCGCAAACCCGCTTCTCCCAGCCCGCGATAGCGCTCAACTTGGACCTTGCCTGGCGTCCACGCCAGTGCAGTGGCACCCCGGTGTGCTGCATGAAGCAGCATCAACTTGAGCGCGAACGCAGGCCACTCTTGCAGCCACGGCGGCGCGGGTATTGGATCCGCCGAAACCACCCCTGGCTTCAAGGCACGCCGCGCCTTCTGTGCCCAATCGCTCTGCACCTCTTGCAGCACCAGCACGCGGCTGCCGTTGGATCCTTCGCGCGTGTCGCAACGCACATGCAAGAGCACATTGCGATGCTCGAAGTGGCTCGAGAAGAAGCTTGGCGCGTAGTGTGGCAAAGTCACCAGCCATTCTCGGTAATGCTCGCCCCCTGTTAGGCGAAGCCGCGACCATCGGCCCTTTGCCGTCAGCTTGGGGAACACCTGTTCGGCGTGGCTGCTTGCCAGCGCCCATGCTTCGGCGTGAGTCGGACATAGTCCCGAAGGCCTGCGGCGAGAAACGATCGGCTGACCCCGATATGTAAAAGCCATCCAGCCTTGTTGTGGACCCAGCAGATCGCGCCACTCCACAACGTCAACCCAGTAGCCCAGCACCCGGTCGCGCCATTGCGGGTGCGTCACCAGCCCCGATTTGAGTTTCGGTTTGATCCGTTTCACCGTTGCATTGGCCGGAACTTTGATGAACTCGATCTGATTGCCCGCCGGGCGAATCATTGGGAGGACGCTCAAGCGCAGGGCGTCGTAATTCAGACATGCCAATATGGCGTCGCCAGTGACTGCCGGTCCTGTTCCGTTCTCCAGCCTCTTTGACAGGCCGCTGAATACCATCTCCTCATCCCGCAGCCCTTTGCTTGTCAGGTTCGTAAGACGCCCGGACCACTGCACCACAGACGCCTTCTCCTTGCCGTGATCCTTGAGCCAGTCAAGAAGGGCGCTGCGCAGCCCGGTCACACGAAGCGGGCCGGCAGAATCCGTCGGCAAGAATGGTTCTGGGACATTTCGCCGAGCGCGCTGTCGCGTGAATTGCCGCAGTAGTTCGCCGACACCTGTCAGCCACCTGCGCGCAGGCGCGCGCTCGACATTGACGAGCAACTCGCGCACAGACACTTCGGGTACGTTTGCACGATTTCCACCCAACAGGTCAGCCAATGTGTGACCAGTCAGCGTCTCGACGGGACCGGAACCGTCGACAATGTCCACATAACACTGCGGTTCATCCGCACTGGCCGGCGTAATGGATGGGAATGGATTTATCTGGCCTAGCTCGACGTGCTCCCACAAACGACGCGCCGAAAGCGCCAACGGGTACGCGTCAAAGCGCAACCTCCATTTTTCGTCGGGGGCGGACATGCAAGGAGCTCATCTTTCGTCGAAGGGGGCTAAAGGAGATTGAGCCTATCGCTAGTGTTGGCTAGGCATGGCTCTCGGCGTCCAATTTTTCAGTCGGTGGTCCACAAAGTCTCGTTGTCCTGCGTCTGCGCCCAGAAGTCATCGAACAGCGCCAGCTTGGCTTCGTTGGAGGTCGCGTATGTTTTCGGCCCGAACCGATCGCCAATCTTGTAGCCCCAGCGGATGCTCTTCGTCGGGTACACCACTAGGTTGTAGCCATCGAGGTTCAGGAAGCTGTTTCCCTTAGCGGAAACCCGCCATTTGCGATGCAGCCAGCGGGAGCGTCGGGCTGCGCGGTTGCGCAGTCGTGCCTCGCGCCGCTTAGGCCCCTCGTAATCGTCACTCATCTTTTCCGCGCAGACACATCCGACCCTGAGCTGATCGTCTTGGTCGGGGTGCTCCATGATGTGGACGTAGCGGATCCTTTCGTGCCCGCACATCTCACATGTGGCGTAATCAGTTTCCTCAGCCGGCCCACCATCCGGGCGCAAGTCGACGACGTCCACGCACTGCCACCCCTTGTGCGGTACCCCTGGATCATCCCAACGGCTTCCGGTCATGTTGTGCTCCAGAGAATCAAGTCGTAGCCTCGAATTGGCGCCAATGTAACTGCGTGTCGCGACTAGGGATTTCACGCTTACCGGATCAAGAGATTCGGTGCATTCATTGAATGCCCTGTGCTCATTGACAATCAATTTTAACACGTGTTAAAGTTGAGCGCCATGAACAAATCCGTTCCAAATAATTACGCAAATGTCGTTCGGGCCGCGCGCCTCGCACGTGGTTGGACGCAGGCCGAGCTGGCAAAACAGCTTGCCGTAACAAACGTCACGATTTCCCGCTGGGAAAAAGGCCGAGTTGAGCCCTCAGCGACGCTGTGGGAAAAATTCCTTGAGATCGCGGAAAAGCAATCCAGGTCGACCGGAGGGTTAAGCAAGCCGGACATACCCAGTGCCGTCGATTTCCTTGGGGACGGTCTGGCAGTCCGAGCGATGGTCGAAGGCGAGCGCCTAGCGTATGGGCACTTGGCTAACCCCGCTTTCGCGACCGAGGTTTCCAAGATTGATCCCCTGCCGCACCAGCGAATTGCGGTTTACGAGCACATGCTCAAGCAGCCGCGGCTTCGCTTCCTTTTGGCTGACGACGCCGGCGCGGGCAAGACAATCATGACGGGGCTATACATCCGCGAGATGCTCGCCCGGCGCCTGATTCAGCGAATCCTCATTGTTCCGCCGGCCGGGCTGGTCGGAAACTGGCAAAACGAGCTGCGCGAGTTGTTCGGAATGGAGTTCGCCGTCGTAACGGGGATTGACCTTTCCACTCGAAACACCAACCCATTCTCCATCGGCCCGAATGCCGATCGGGTTATCTGCTCGGTTGACACGCTTCGCGGCGAGCGGGCTTTTCTCCGGTTGACTGAAGCCGGCGTACTGCCATACGACCTGGTCGTGTTCGACGAGGCGCACAAGCTATCGGCACGACAGGACGCAGACCTCACAGTCAGGCGTTCGGCGCGGTATGAGTTGGCAGAGGCCCTCGCTGGTGTGCCAAACCGCAAATCGGAATGGAATCTCGGATGGAACGCGAGGCATTTGTTGCTACTGACCGCAACGCCACACATGGGGAAGGATTATCCGTTCTTCGCACTGTGGAAGCTGCTCGACCCTCAAACCTTCAGCACGATTGACGCGTTTCAAGCGATGCCGCGTGCGAACCGTGAACGGTTCTTTATCCGTCGCACCAAGGAAGAAATGGTGACGTTTGACGGGAAGCCCCTCTACCCGAAACGCAACGCGGACACCTTCTCCTACGATTTGACGCAAGGTCCGGTCAGTGAACAGGCGCTTTACGACCAGACAACGGAGTATCTGCGACACATTTACAACCGTGCCAAGCTGCTGAATAAGACCGCCGCGCGGCTTGTACTTGGTGTTTTCCAGCGCCGAATGGCGAGTTCCACGTATGCGTTACTCCGTTCGCTGGAACGTCGCGTTCAGAGATTGGACACAGTAATTGAGGACGTGGTGTCCGGCAAAATAGATTTGGTAAAACTCGCCAAGCAGGCAGCGCAGCTGCGTGACGATAATGATCCTTTCGACGCGCACACCGCCGATGAAGAAGGCGGAGGCGAAGGTGTTGAGGAGAACGAGCGTTCAGAAGAAGAGATTCTCGGAAGCTTCGTGGCTACGACGATCGCAGATTTGGAGATCGAGAAGGAGTACGTGTCGAACCTGCTATCGCTCGCGCGCAAGGTTCAGGAGCTTGGCCACGAGTCGAAATTCGAGCGGCTGCGCGGAATTATCGAAGACAAGCGGTTTCGCAACGAGAAGCTGCTTGTCTTCACTGAGCACCGGGACACCTTGACCTACTTGAAGAGCCGGCTGGACGGTCTTGGGTTTACCGGTCAGGTAGCGAGCATTCACGGCGGTATGAATTACCTCGAGCGGGGCGACCAGGTCGCGTTCTTCAAAAAGCCAATTGAAGAAGGTGGCGCACGCATCATGGTGTGCACGGATGCCGCCGGTGAGGGTATCAACCTCCAGTTCTGCTGGGTGATGGCAAATTATGACGTGCCGTGGAATCCGGCCCGGCTAGAGCAGCGCATGGGGCGCATTCACCGCTACGGACAGAAACATTCAGAAGTTTTCATTGTGAATCTGATCGCGGGCAAGACACGCGAAGGCAAGGTGGTGAAGATCCTCCTGGACAAGCTGGAGCTGATCCGCAAGGAGCTGAAATCCGAGAAAGTGTATGACGTCATCGGTCGTGTCTTCGAAGGCAAGAGCATCAGCGACTACATGCGCCGCTCGCTGGAAGGCGAGGACATGGAGCAGTTGGCGCTGGACCTGGGAGGCCAACTAACTAAGGAACAGGTTGCGGCGATTGCAGAGCGGGAACGTCAGCTTTACGGCGGCGGCGGGGATGTGGCGAAACGGCTACCAGCATTAAGGGAGCAGATGGCGTCCGAGGTTTATTCGCAGCTGCTACCGGGTTACGTGCGGCAGTTCGCCCAGGACGCCTCGCCACTGTTGCATTTGCGGCTGACACCGCTTGAGGAGAATCGCTTCCGCCTTGCGCCGACACGGCCGCGAGCACTTGACCCGTTCCTGCCGCTGCTCGAAGCAAAGGGCCGCAACCATTTCGACATCACTTTTTCCAGGCCACCTCGGGGAGAGAATGGCCCGGTGTGGGTTCACCCCGGTGAACCGGTGTTCGATCATCTGCGCGAGTTGGTAAATATGGCGGCGTCGCCACAAGCCATGCGCGGCGCGGTCGTGGTTGACCCATCGTCGTCGAGTTCTTACCTGCTGCACTTGGCGTCCGTGGCGATTGTCCGCCGAGCAGATCCCTCGCTGGCGGCACTGGCAACGGACGAAATCCTTGAGCAATCGCTCATTGCCGTACGGCAACAGGAGGACGGGACAATGACGGTGCGTCCTATCGAGGAGTTCCTCTTGCTTGAGCCACGCAAGGGAGGAATGCCTCTGGACGCACAGCGTCTCGCGATATCGGCACAAGGGCGTATCGAGGAGGCGCGAGCATTCATGGTGGCCTCCGTCGCCAAGGACTTCGCACAGAAACACCGCGACCGTTTGAACGCAGACCTGGCGTCTCGTATTGAGTTTTTGCGACAGGGGTTCTTCTACGAACAGAAGGAACTCGTCGAAGCACGCTCGGTGTGGAGCAAACGGCGGCGGGACGGACATCCTTTGGCTGAACGCGAGATTGCGCGCATTCGGGATTTGCAACGGGCTTGGGAAATGCGCTCTCAGGATGCGGAGCAAACCGTGTTGCGGGAACCAGCGTTAATTGGCGTTGGGCCAGTGGAGTTTCTGGCGCATGTGCTGGTGCGGCCAGCGGCAAGTGACGAAGAGAGCATGCGTTATGACGCCGAAGTCGAGCGCGTGGCGATGGAACTGGTGATGGCGCACGAGCGGGCGCTGGGCGCCCGTGTGCACGATGTGCACACGCCGGAATTATCACTGCAGGCGGGACTGAACACCCCGCATCCAGGGTTTGATGTCCTGAGCCATAGATCCGAAAGCGTGCGCCGGTGCATTGAGATAAAAGGCCGTGCCCGGCAGGGGAACATTCATATCAGCACCAATGAATGGGCCGCAGCAGCTAATCGCCGGGAGGAATACTGGCTCTACGTGGTTTTCGACTGTGCATCCGCTTCGCCCCGACTGGTGGCGGTGCAAGACCCGTTCCGGAAGCTTGTCGAGAAGGCTGCCGGCTTTGAACTCAACGCAGCGGACATATTGGCCGCCGGCGAACAATTGGCTTTGGCTTAAATAAAGAACCTCATCCATGAGCGATTACTCGCGCTTGATTGAACATGCCTTCCCTCTGCGGCAGGCCTCCATTGATTCCGTCCACGAAAAGAACGTGCGACATGGACATATTTCTACATTGCACATCTGGCCCGCGCGGCGGCCTTTGGCTGCGTCGCGCGCGGCGTTGCTTGCCACCCTGCTGCCTGATCCCGGCACGCCTGAGGCACGCAAGGATCTGTGCGAAAAAATTGGTGGCACGCTGAAGATGGAGGCCGACAAGGAAGGCCGGATCAAAGAGATCACAGAGGGAGGCGTCCTGCGCTGGAAACGGGAGATAGAGAACAAGGCGACGCTCGACTGGTTTCGCGAAGAAATCCGGAAAGCGAATGGCGGCAAGCCACCAAAGGTGCTCGATCCGTTTGCCGGTGGCGGCGCGATCCCGCTGGAGGCAATGCGGCTCGGATGCGAGGTAACCGCCGCCGATTTGAATCCGGTGGCTTGGTTCATTTTGAAATGCACCCTGGAATACCCACAGAAGCTGGCTGGGCAGACCCGCACACTCCCCGAATTCATTCTGCGCGATCGGGAGTTCATGGAGGAGTTCCTGAAGAAGGTAAAGGGACTTAAGGGGGCCAAGCTGAGCAACACGCTGGACGCGCTGGGGCATGGCGCACGGGCTGGGGAGCAGCAGCAGGACGAAATGGATTTCGAGGGCGCAGCAGCGAATGCCGGCGTCTCGCTTGAAGCAGATCTTGCTTGGCATGTCCGAGCCTGGGGGCGAAAGGTTCTGGTGGAAACGCGTAAGAACCTGGCGCATTTCTACCCGACTTATGCCGACTGGCAACCGCTGGCACCAGGCCAGCCGTTCGAGCCGCAGACAATGCGCTTGATCGAACCCAACAAAGATGGATTGGCCGATGTGGGCGAATTGAACGCGGACCTGACAACAGAGTACTTAGACAACAAGTTCAACCCGCGCTGGGTTGCGAAACCGACCGTGGCATACCTTTGGGCACGGATGGTGCCCTGCAAGAACTGCAGGGCAACAATCCCCCTGTTAAAGACTCGTTGGTTGTGCAAGAAGGACAACAAACGGATTCGACTGATGATGGAGCCGAAGGCCGACGGCACCGGCGCGTTGTTCTCGATTGAACACCATGTGGCAGAGCGCGGCGGAAATGCGGCGCAGAAACGTGAGCATGACAAGAAACTTGGCGTCGGCACGATGTCACGGGCAGGGGCCCAATGCCCCTGCTGCCCGGCAATAATGAAGTCGGAGGACATTCGCTACGAAGGCAAGAATGGAAGGCTTGGTCAAATAATGACCGCCGTAGTTGTGGACGGGCCAGATGGAAAGGAATACCGATTGCCAACGCCGCAGGAGCTTGCCGTCGCTGAGATTGGCCCAGAAGACGTAAAGAACATATTTGATCAATTGCCCTTTGGCTTACCAGAAGAATCCATTCCCGCCGGGTCGAGTCGGCACGGCGGCGGGTCCGCGTTCACGGTGGTCCTTTACAGTTTGGATCAATGGAAGAAGTTGTTCACCGATCGACAACTTGTTGCTTTGGGAACATTAGGCATTGAAGTCCGCAATCTTAGATCGCCGCTTTTAAGTACATACGAGAGTGGCGATTGGATGACTGCCATATCTGCCTTGCTAGTGTGCGGTTTTGACCGATTGTTAGATTTTGCATCCAACCAGATATCTTGGATTACTAGTGTGGAAGCTATTGGTCACACATTTGTACGATACGCCCTACCGTTCACTTGGGACTTCAGTGAAGGATGCCAGATCAGTTCTGGTCGCGGCGGTTGGGAGATGTGTCTAGGTGCGGTGCTCGAGGCATCGGATACCGCATCTGCCGCAGCATTTCAGGGAATGCCGGATCGCCAAATTGTCAATAAGAGCGTCTTAGGCGACATAGGACAAAAGGTCTATGACTTGATTATTACGGACCCACCCTACTATGACGCCATTCCATACTCTGATTTGATGGACTTCTTCTACGTTTGGATGCGCCGCCTTCTCTACGGTCTGGAATCTACAGTCGATCAAGCTTTTAGCAACCCGCTAGCTCCAAAATGGAGCCACGAGCGAGAAGATGGTGAACTAATTGACGATTCCGGCCGGCATCAAGGTGACAAAGAAGCATCAAAAAAGGCATACGAAGATGGGATGGCAAAGGCTTTTGCAGTTTGCCATTCGGGGCTCGTTGATAGTGGACGGTTCGTAATTGTCTTTGCTCACAAACATCCTGATGCATGGGCAACACTTGTTACGGCAATAATCCGTGCGGGCTTCGTCGTTGATGGATCGTGGCCCATTCAAACTGAACAAGCTGCTCGAATGAGGGCCCAGTCTTCAGCTGCGCTTGCATCGTCCGTCTGGCTGGTCTGCCGGAAGCGCGATCCCTTGGCGAAGGTCGGTTGGGACAATCGCGTAATGGCCGAAATGCGCGAGAACATACCTGCCCAGTTACGTGAGTTTTGGGATGCGGGGATTCGCGGACCTGACTTCGTGTGGGCGGCGACTGGCCCGGCTATGGAGGCGTACAGCAAGCATCCCGCAGTGAAGAAGGCAAATAGTCCGACGAACGAGTTTCTTTCCGTGAAAGAGTTTCTCGATGCAGTAAGGCGTATCGTCATCGAATTTGTTGTCGGACGCGTACTGCACATTGAGTCTGGCACGGACCGGCTTGACTCGGTCACCTCTTACTACTTGCTTCATCGAAACGATTTCGGTTTCGAGAAAGCGCCAGCCGGCGCGTGCATCCTATATGCGGTGAGTTGTGGGATTTCTGATGCGGAACTCGAACGAACTTGGAACTTGGTGAAGGTTAAAGGCAGCAAGACGCCCCAGCCTGATGAGGGTGAAGAAGCAATCGACGAAGTGGATGACGCTCCAGAGGAGATAAGCGGTGGAGAGTTCGTTTTGCGGACGTGGAAGGAGCGAAACGAAAGGCGAATGGGTTTTGAATCGATCGGCGGACGGGAAGTGCCATTAATTGACCGCGTCCATCGCCTTATGCACCTTTGGCGCGATGGGGATGTTAGGAAGGTGGACGATTACGTCGATCAGAATGCCCTGCGCCGCCACGAGTTGTTCGTGCGCTTGATCCAATCCCTTATTGAGTTGTCCGAACAAGGCAGCGAGGAGCGCGCGCTGCTGGAGAGTCTGAGTAATCATCTTGGTGCAAAAGCCGCCAAGGCCGACACAACTCGCCCCCTTGCGTTCGATGACGAAGTTTGAGTTCTGAAGCCTGACGAAACGGAGAATTGATTATGGCGACCGCATCCAAATGGAAACCGTGGCACGAAGTGGTCCAGCTTCGTGACGAATTGAAGACGGGCGAACTGTCGTTGAGCATGTTTGCCGCGGATTTGGATGAGGTCATTCTCAAGAAGGGCAAGCGCCCGATTTACGAAGACCCTGCGAAATTCTTTGCCCTTACGTACCCAACCTACAATTTGCGCAATCTCGCGCGGGACGTGGTGCGGCGGCTTGCAGGCAAGTCCGACAAAGCGGTACGCCAGTTGAACCTGACCTATGGTGGCGGGAAGACGCACACCCTCATCACGCTTTTCCATCTCGTGAACGACCCGGCATCGCTACCGGACCTGCCGGCGGTGGAGGAATTTCGCACGCACATTGATTTGGGCGACAGCCTGCCGAAGGCGCGGGTGGCGGCCATCTCGTTTGACAAGCTGGACCTTGAGACTGGCATGGAGGTGGCCGACCCGACGGGAAAAATGGCACGATTGTTTCACCCCTGGAGCATCCTGGCGTGGCAACTGGCCGGAAAGAAAGGCCTGGAGATCCTGAATGGCGGTAAGGGTATGGCGGAGCGCGATTCCGCGCCCGCAGAGAACGTGATGTCGGACTTGCTGGCTGTGCCGAATGCAGAAGGCGTCGCGATTCTAATTCTGCTTGATGAAGTGCTGATGTACGCCCGGCAGAAGGTCGCGGGAGACAAGGGTTGGTTGATCAAGCTGCAGTCTTTCTTTCAAGCGCTGACTCAAGCGGCGGTTAAGACCGACCGTTGTGCAGTGGTGGCGTCGTTGCTCGCCTCAGACATTTCGGCAAACGATTCGCTCGGGCTGGACATTGTTACTGCGCTGAAGGAAATCTTAAAGCGGCAGGAAGAGGAAATGGTGGAGCCGGTCATGAAGGAGGACGTGGCCGAAATATTGCGACGGCGGCTTTTCAAGCCTTGCGATCCAGCAGAAATGCGCACGAACGCGATTACGGCCTTCAAGGGAGTTTGTGCGCATGACGAGGCCTTGAAGCGCGAAGGGGCAGCTGCGGAGAAAACGTTTGTGGAAAGTTATCCTTTCCATCCATACCTCACCAACATTCTCTATTCCAACTGGACGGGGCTGCCGCGATTCCAGCGGACTCGCGGAGTCTTGCGTCTTTTCGCCATCGCATTGCGCGACGCGGCCCAATGGGACACTTCACCGCTGGTGGCAACGAATGTATTTCTTCGAAAAAAGGGTGAGCGCGGACTGTCGGACAGTCTTCGTGAACTCGCGGGCATTGCCAATGCGCAAGCAACAGATGGGCAGGCGATCTCGTGGGAAGGCATTCTCGATCGCGAGCTGACCTTCGCCTTTGACATCCAACGTGATCTTTCCGCAATCGAGCATCGCGAAATTGAACAGGCGGTGGTGACGACTTTTCTTCACTCGCAGCCGATTGGGCAAAAGGCCTCGCTACGCGAGTTGCGAATTACCATTGCGTCGACGAATCCAGACCGCATTGAAATTGAAAAAGGACTTTCGCGCTGGGCACAAGATAGCTACTGGCTCGACGACAAGTACACGGCGACCGAAGGTGGAACTTTGCCCGAAGACTGGCGGTTGGGGAACAAACCGAATCTGACGCAGATTCACCGTGAAAAGAGGCGCCAGGTGGAGAGCGATAAGGGAGTGATTGCCGTGCGCCTGGACAAGGCGATCCGGGACGTGAAGAAGCTCACAGAGGGCGCACAGACATTCGGCGTGCGAATTCACGCGCTGCCGGAGAAACCGGCGGACGTAGAGGACGATGGGAAATTCCACTTCGCCGTACTTGATACGGATGCCGCATCAGAGTCTGGTAAGCCGTCGGCGGCGGCAAAGAGATTCATTGACGAAACAACCAGCGCGGCAAAACCGCGGGTTTACCGTAACGCGGTCATTCTGTCGGTGCCCTCCAAGGACGGAGTGGAGATGGTGCGTGGTCGAATTGCCGACTTGCTGGCGTGGGAACAGGTGGAGTCGGAACTGAAGGACCAAGCAAAAAGAGGCAGCGTGGACGCGCAACGGATGCAACGGCTGACCGTTGAATTGGAGAAGGCGAAGAAGCTCGTGCCGGATGCCATCCGGCAGGCATGGTGCATGATGGTGACCGTTTCCGAAGCGAACGACATCCAAGCGTTTAAGTTGGGCGTCACAGACGAGTCGCTGTTCGTGACGCTGAAGGGTGATCCACGTTCCCGCTTGCAAGAGACCAAGATCACTGCGGAGTCGCTATTACCCGGTGGCCCGTACGACTTATGGAAGGAAGGCGAGACACTGCGTCGGGTGAAGGATCTGGCTAGCGCCTTCGCGCAGCATCCGCATTTGCCGAAAATGCTGAACGCGACTGCCATCGTGGACACGCTGGTGGACGGGTGCGTGGCCGGCGATTTCGTACTTCGGCTGAAGCGCCCTGATCAGACCGTGCGTACTTGGTGGCGTTCACGCCCTGATGACGATGCTCTGAAAGACACCGACCTGGAAGTGGTGTTGAGTACATCGGCGGAATTGGCGGAGATTCCTGGCGCCCTCTTGCGCAAAGGGGTGGCCCCGGGCCTATGGGAGGCCAAGACCGAACTTCCGCTATCTGAATTCAATGCTTACTTTGCTGGTGGCAAGGTGGTCCAGGTGGATCGCGGCGGATACTTCGAGGGGCAGCAAGTGCCGAAGGCGAGCATCGAGGTGGTGAGCGTCGCGGTTGAAAAAGCTGTAGTCGATGGGGACTTGTGGCTAGTTTCAGGGCCGACATCCTTGTTCAAAGAGTCCATCCCAGCGGGCGTACTCACGGATGCGAGCTTGTTGCTGCCTCCGCCCGAACCGATCGTGGCTGCCGCGATCCTGGAAGGCAACATTCCGGCGGCGTGGAAAGATAACAAAGCAACGGTCGCGGGCATGTTGTCGCAACTGTCGTCACAGCGCGGCAAACCTGTTCCTTGGTACCAGCTCCAGCAGGCCGTGGATGGAGCGCTGCGAGCGCGGCTGGTCGAGTTGGACGCGAACTCTGCGTCGTGGCCATGTGACTCGTCCGCTGCCGCCAAGGTTCTGTTGAAGGCGGTAGCAGGAGCCGCAGCGGGCCAGGGTGGGGGCGCAGCCAGTGACAATGCGAATTACAACTTGGTTGCCATTCGCGCCTATCTCCAGCCGAACGAGCTTCAGGATTTGGCCGACGGGCTTAGCAGCATTTTGGAACTGCAGGCAAAACACGGAATCAAGTTGCGGTTCAACCTCGCCGTCGAAGCGACGGCTGACGGTGGCCTGAAGCCAGAGGCGGCAGCGGAACTGCGTAAGGCGCTGGATGATATTTCCGATGCGTTTCACGGATGAGCTGTTGCTCAGCGTCGCACAACGTAAGAGTGGAGGGCAACAATGGCATTGAAGCTCGGGCAACTGAAAAACCTCAAACTGAAATCGGTCTGGGACCATGAGGAACATGACTTCACGCCATGATTGGCAGAAGAAGACCACCTGGCCGCCTTATCAAACGCGATAGGCATGGACCTACAGCTTGGGAAAATTGAGGTTCCCGTCGGCCCTTATTGGGCGGACATCCTAGCGAAAGACGCATCCGGCATTGTCAAGCGGCGTGACCCAGTGCGTCGCGTTGAAAGGCAGCCAGAAAATGCTATAAAATGAACTATTCACGGTCCATCGGCCAAGCCCCCATCGTCTGGCACCGCCCGATGCCGTCGGGCCAATATTACAGGTCGCCGCCGATGCTCTTTCTTCACATCTCGGACATTCACTTCAAGCGCAAAGAAGTCGGACAGCCGGACGATCCCAACCTGGCACTGCGTAACGATATGATTCAAGACGTAAAAGCCACGCGGCAGAAGATCGGTCGCGCAGCCGACGGCATACTTATATCCGGTGACATTGCATATCACGGTGCCGAAGAGGAATATGACTTCGCATACGCTTGGCTCGAAACCGCGCTTTGCCCAGCAGCGGGATGCAATATTCAAGACATATTCGTTGTTCCAGGTAATCACGACGTGGAGCGGTCAAAAGGTCTAGATCCCGCGCATGCCCTCGCGCGGGACGGTTTGCGCAATGTTGATGTCAAGAAGGTCGACGCCGAAGTTAGCAAATGGCTGCGATACAAAGGGTCCGCTGCCGTAATTTTCGGACCGCTTGAGAGCTATAACCGGTTCGCTGCGAAATTCATCTGCGCTTTAAAGCCATATACCGCCGAGGATGAGTCCAAGGATGCGGAAGCTGGCGAAGATGCTGAGCCGCCCGCGGCATTGCCTTTTGCAAAGCGCAATGTATTTCTAAGCGATGGCTCCTGTTTGCGGTTGTGGGGATTCAGTACTGTAATCGTCTCCGACGAAAACGATGCCAAAGATCGCATGTTGATCGATCCTGCTGCCGCGCAGATCGAAGTGGAGGATGGCGTCACCCATCTAGTGACGTGCCACCATCCCTTTAACTGGTTACGAAATGGCCGGCCGTTCGCGGATCGAATCAATAAAGTGGCAAAGATCCAGCTGTTTGGCCACGAACACACCCAACGCATGGATGAAGACAAGCGCTATCTCCGTGTTCGCGCTGGCGCGCTCCAGCCCGCTCGCGACGAGCCAGATTGGAAGCCCGGCTATAACTGGATCGAGATCGATGTCGAGACTGTCGAAGACAAAAGAAATCTGGTCGTAAATACTTGGGTTCGCATGCACGAAACATCAAAATTCCTGGCAGTGCCCGACCCCGATGGCAAAGAGATTTGGGAAAACCGGTACGGTCTGCCAGCATGGAAGCCCTCAGTATCCAGCGAAACCCAGCCGAAAGAGGAGGCGCCGGCGCAAGCCGCCGTGACAACGATGGTCTGGAAATCACCACCTCCAACGACACGGAGCGTCACCGTGAAGTTCTTCAAATTAAAGGAGCACGAGCAACGGTGGGTGATTGCGAAACTCGCGCTTGATCGGACGGGTGATCGCGATCTGAAAGACTATGAACAGGTCATCAACGCGGTTCGCAGAAGCAAAGTCGAAGGGCGCTTGGAAGAATTGAACGATCTGCTTGATAAGAAGCTTGCTGGGGAGGCAACACAAAAATGACGAAACCCGAGTTTAAGTTTATCGAACGTTATCGCACGCTCGCGCCCGGAGCGGGGCGAGAGGTTATCGAGGCACGGCACAAGGCACACACCAAATTGTATGACGACGCTAAACAGTCTATGCAGAAGGTACACACCCTCTGCGGCATAGCGTTCGGCCTGCAGCGAGATACTCCCCTAATTACAGACTGGTTCGAAAAAGGCGTCAAGGAGCTCGACGGTCAATTTATGATCGGCCTCGACAAAGCCGAGGCAGCCAGAATCGCGTCACTGATCCTGGAAGACATGGTTACACAAGGCATCGCTAGTGTCGCACTCGCCGTGCTCTCTGTATCCTACTGCGGCCGCAGAGAACCGGGCGATGACGGTTTGGTTTTGACGGTGGCGAAAGACGCACTGGAGCGAAACGGCCGAGCGCGACAGATTATAAGCGCTGGAAAAACAATTTCGCCCTCGGCGCCGGAAGATCTGAAGACCCAGCTCGACACGGCGGCAGCAACATTCAATGGTGCCAATGTTCGTGCCGTGGCCGAAGGCATTTTGGGAGAGATTAAAGCCACTCAAGAGGAACTGGCTGAATCTGCGACGGCAGCATTTCAGGCTGTGCGCTCCGATAATGTTGGGCTTGCTGAGGAATTAGATATGCTCTGGTGGAATATGGCCAACTGGAGTGATCTGTTAGAAAAGCGGCGCGATCAACTCAGCCCCGCGGCGTCGGCTTTTTGCGCCGCAATCGAACTCGGCGCCTTTGTTCAGTCTCCGCCGGGCCCTTACGGCGTGTATGGCATTCTTCGGCATGCGTTAGGTGAGCAGTTCAGCACCAAGACAACCCTTAAGAAAGCGATTACTACCATTGCCGATGACGCAGCGAAACTGCGCCTCAATGTGACGACGGGTGCGATGCCGTTATTGCCGGTTTCAGCGGCGATATCTCACGTTGCGGCGAATGGCGCTTCCAAATGGCCCGTTCTGAAGCAGATTATCGGAGACGCTTTAACGGTCGAAGTGAGTTACTTCGAGCTTGCAGTGCAATCCTACCGCGAACGCGTCCTAATTAGTAACGGCGGACTTTAAACATGTCCTCTCCGGCGGAAGTTTGCCGCAATCCAGGCTGTGACGTAGCCACATCTGGCACGTGCAAGCTCGGGAACGATCCTATTGAAAGTTGCCCTCAGTATGGCGCGGACACGACACTCGAGGACAGTGACCTTGGTCCGCTGCCAGGATCTAAATCTCGGCCGATCCCAATTGTTTCGAGTGAAGCCATGCATGTCGATGAAATCGTCGCCTTCATGCGGCAAAGAAAGGTTATGTCCGTTGCGCTGATCAGCGAACAGAAAGCAGGTAAAACCACGTTGCTTGCGTCAATTTACGAGCGTTACTGCAAGGGACCTTTCGCCGGAATGTCATTTGCCGGCAGTCGCACATTGGTAGGATTCGCCAGGCGACATCATAAGGCGCTGCTCAGTTCGGGTGGATCGGAGTCCGAGGTGACGCGCACTAGTCGAGACGATCCGGCGGCCTTCTTTCATTTATGCCTAAAAAATCGGCAACAAGACCTTCTAAATCTCGTAATATCCGATCGCTCCGGCGAAACATATGGCGATGCCAGGACAGACACCGACTTAATTTCTCGTTTGACAGAGCTGTCGATAGCGACGCGCGCATGTGTTTTGCTCGACGGGGCGAAGTTGGCCTCAAAAGAGAGCCGACCCGCCTACGCGCGCCAGTTCAAGCAAATGATGCATGCACTGAACGACAACGGTGCGCTTAGACACATGACGCACGTCGAAGTATTGGCCACAAAATTTGATGTGACGCATTCGCGGGACGACGCTGTTGCGCAGACAGAGTTTCTAGGCGCATATGAGGCGCAACTCGTTCGCGAATTCGCTGAGCGCGGATTGGCCATATCGTGCTATAGGATTTGCGCGCTCCCTAAGAAGGATGTGTCAGTGGGATTCAAGGGGCTGGAAGAATTGCTAGAGCGCTGGACGACGCGTCCAGTTTTGCCGTCTGTAGAGCCATCTGGCATTGCCGCGGCAGAGAGGCAGCTCGATAGATATCTTGATCGTGTTGAAAAGGCTGCGACATGAGCATTCGGCGCTTTGTGGTGTTTGGATTGCAAGGCTCTGGAAAGACTACCTTCGCTGCCGCTCTCTGGCATCTGTTGGACAGCCGAGAAGTTCCGACAGCTTTGGCTAAGGGGTCTCACACGGGTAACTATCGTTACCTTGAGGCAATCGCGCAGTTATGGTGTGAAGGGTGGCAGGTCGAGCGCACCAAATCGGAAGAGGTTGAGGACGTCCGCATAAATTTAAAACACCCTACCGAGGGCACAGAACTGGCGCTTGAATTCACCGATCTCGCTGGCGAAAGTTTTGAAAAAGCATTCGCCACAAGGCTTTGTGACGAAGCGCTTGTGAAGATCGTAGATGAGGCAGAAGGTATGCTTCTTTTCGTAAGTGCGCAGAGGATGGTTGATGATGTCACCATTCTGGAGGCGTTCGGCGACGGTCGTGACGGAGAGGATGGGCCAGCATCAGAGCCCGGGAACTGTGGTGCAGCGGACGGTGAGGCAGTTAATGCCGGATTGGCCACTGATATGCCCCGTCCCGCGGTGGAGATACCGGAAAACCAAGCGGCGGGCGAAGTAGTGCCAGGTGACGATGATGAAGAGTGGGACCTGACGACAACCCCCCATCAAGTGCAGCTGGTGGACCTTTTGCAAGCTTTGCAACAACCCCCCTTTGAGGCACGTCAACTTAAGATTGCTGTAGTCATCTCGGCGTGGGACCTATCAGACGGCGCGGCGCCAGACATTTGGTTTGCAAGGCGATTTCCATTGTTGGATCAGTATTTGCGAAATCCGCAAGGGGCACTCGAACTTCGCGTGTATGGAATATCCGCCCAAGGAGGGGAGTTGTCTCAAAAGGGTAGCCCTGCGGCCCCCGACAGGGATCGGTTGATTTCGATCGTACCTGCAAGTAATCGAATCATAATTGCCGGTCCGAACGTTGCTGAGCACGACATTACTCGACCGCTCTATTGGCTCAGCGGAATGGAAGTTGGCGCTTGAGTGCTCAAGAGACAGATCGTATCGACCAAGCGCTTTTTGGATACGCAGACGGACATCGATTGATCGCCGGGTCGACTAAGCTTCCGAGTCGAGACCACTATCAGCTATCAGCGGCCTCCGATCTGGCGAGCGGTGTTACGCTGAAGGTCGGAGACAGCTATCTTACCGGTCTTCCTCTGGGGGAATCGAAACGCTATGCGCTGATCCGCACTTGGCCCGCAACAGAGATGCCCAGGCCCGGATGCGTGTGGAGCCACGCGCTAATAATTGATTTTCGTGCCTTATCCGCACGAACGGACCTCTCGGATTTCCTTGCTCTGTTTAGACAGCCGTCACCAGACGATGGGCGGCTGTACTCGAAACCGCTTGAGACACCACCCTCTAACCAGAGTTTGCAAGCCACTCCCGACGAGGACACGGTACGGACGGCTCTAAGCTTCTATTATAGTATGAAGCCTGTCGTTCTGGCGCCGCTGAAGCAGGCCGGCCGGCTGGAATCAAGTATATTGGCAATTTGGTCGCAGCAGTGGCCGAAACTTCGGATAGGCTTCACGTTTAGATCTGCAATTGGTGGGGACAGACGTCGGAGCGAAACGACCGCCTTTGATGTTCAAGTTAGCAGTTCTCCGGACCCACTTCCGTTGGAAGAACCGGAGTCGTTGTCCCACAATTGGTTGAGGGTGGCCGTCGAAGACGCAATGGCAAACACTGTCACGCCGCTGAGACGCTTTCTTTGGCGCTATGGTCGGGATTTGTCCGCACCAAGGAAAAGTTTTCCCCGGCTGGTCGAAACATTTTTGGAAGCCGAGATTGAGTCAAAACTTTCGATCACGACGGTTCGAAACATCTTTGCAGCATTTCCCGATCCTCAGGATGCGGCGGCGTTAAAGCGTGATGCGTTGGGAATTGGTGGAACTACATTTCCACTTATTCCCCAACTCTCGCTGCCCGAATTCTTTGAAATTGTGGCGAGGGACGATGGCGCCGAAATCACAGCGTCCGACGTTGAGGCACGGATAAACCATGTCAATGCTACGGACATAGTACCCATATCGCAACTGATCGAGGCTAACAAAGACCTGATGCTCCAATGGTCGGGAGTTCTATACGCTCGGTTTGCCGACGTCGCAGATCGATCCACTGTTCTTGACGATCGACTTCCCGCAACGGTCAGGAGCACAATATTGCGAGCCAGACCGGACCTTCTGGACAATGAAGTCGCAGTCGGACTGAGCAACGGAGCGCTTCGCGAGCTTGTTGTCCTACATGGTGATGACGAAATGACCCGAAGAGTAGCCACAACGGTGGTTACGCGGGACTACGGGTACGAAGCAGAGAAACTACTTTTTGCGGCGCCGCTTGATCTCACCTGTTCCGCGATTGCCGTCGCCCGGCAAGGAGATTTGGAGCGTTCGTGGGCTCAGGTCATTTCGCGCAATGCCTCCCGGTTGCCGGTCCAAAATATACTGAGCAGACTTCAGACGACGGCGGATTTTGCAACCGCCGTCAGTCTTATTCGAATATCGCCACGATCTAGGCCTGGAAGCACGGAATGGTCTAACCTGTTGGAACGGAGCGAGGACAACGTTGCCGGCGATGCGCGAATTTCATTCTACGCATTTTTGCTAACCGTAGCATTGGTTCAGGAAAGTGATGCGAGCTGGAAGTTAGTCGCGCGTTCGCTGCCTGCAATTCACGAGGCGGTGATGAAAAGTAGTCTGCCTGAAATTGCTTACGGCTATTTGAATAATGAGCTACCTCGTTTCTCCACGGCTCACTATTGGGATTTGAACAAGCGAATTCTACTTTCGCTGGCTACCCTGAGACAGCATTTTCCATCCGGTGACGCAGCTGCAGCTCTTAATTTGAATTCTGACGACACATATGTTCTGAATCACGGACTGGATGAGGAGCAAGAGCGGTCGCGAACCAAGTTGTGGTGGTTCAAATAATGTACCCGCTGGGGTACCGCTCATATGAAAGCGTGACCCTTGAGTTCGAAACGCCAGATACGCTCGTGCCTTGGCCCAATGTTAAGCGAACATCTGCTGCGTTGACCCGTAAAATCATTGGTGTATCATTAGATCGGTTGCCATATCTGCTGTTCATATGATTGCTGATCGGAAAACTCGATACGAACTTCTGGTAGATTCGCTCGCGAATCTTTGGGCTATGCTTCGCGCCGCGCTTCCAACAGCCGCAGACCCGGATGATGCGAGCGCGGAAACGAGCCGCGGTATTCACCGTGATTTCGAGGGCTGGCTTCATGGCGATCCGTCAGTGACGAAGAATCCGTCCAGCCGATACGGCGATCGGACGCCCGGCTATATCACTGGCAATGGTCTCGGTAGCATGGAGATTGGCGCGGCCGACGACTGAAGTTCGGCCGTTCCTACCGGTTCCCGGTGGTTCCCTTTTGGTCGGTGGGACGACCGGCTTCTTGCGATGCCGGAGGCTGTTCAGGCTTTGCGGCTGATGCCGCTGATTCGCGTGATACTGGCTTTGGCCCGGCAACTGGGACACCGTCTTTGTCGAGGTGCCACTCGCCGATGCTGGGCTTTTCCGAGGGCGTGCCCAGATTGGCGCGGTTGTCAGTTTGCGTGCCAACGCTCTCCCACACGGCTCGATTTCCCTCGTGGTACGGACTCACCTTGCCGGCTTGAACAGTCGCGTTGTAGTCCTCGCTCAGGGCACCTTGCCCCTGTGAGACTGTGCGCCGTTGCGTCTCGATTGTTGCGGATGCCCTGTCTGAGGTCGCATGAATTCGGGCCGCGACGTCATCGCCAACGGGTTGACCTGGTGCGACACGCTGACTGGACTGGCCGTAGCGAATGGCCCCGTCGTTCGTGGCCGCCTGACCCCGCACCGTATCGACGTTTCTGGATTCATCGGCGTGGTCGAAATCCTCGCGTAACGTCGATGAGGTCCAGCCGAGAAGTTGCGGAAGCGGGCGACTCGGCGTCAACGGGCTGTCGCCGGGGACGAATTGGCTGCCGACTTCACCGCCTTTCGCGTAACCGAACGCGATCTCCGAGACGGCGCGCTGCAACTTGATTGGATCGTCTTCGCGAAGTAATCCGCGTTCGGAAAGCCGGCGCGCGGCATAGTTGGTGAAGTCGGTCTGCGCGCCGCTGCTCCACTCGCGCATGAACTGGGCGGCCCGTGTCAGTTCCTTGGACCGTCCGTAGGCGTTCTCGCTCGCGGATTGATGATCGACCGCCTCACGATACGACGAGTCGAAGCCGGAAGTTCCCGTCGTTCGGCTGCCGCGAGCCCACTGGTACGCATCCGACGTTCGGAACTCCTTGACCAATGCGGTCGCTTCCGAAAGCTGTGAGGTCTCGACCGCCTTGCGGGCGTAGTCGTAGGCGCTTTGAAGACGCTCTTGGTCCATGTGTCGGCCCTCCCGTGTCATTTGGCCGCCAATTTCAGTGAGCGGAATCCTGGCGCCGGCTGAAGCGGATGCGACGACACTCTTGCCGACGATCGAGTCATCGCCCAGTCCCAATCGGCGGTTGACCTCACGGGCTACCGAGTTCAGTGTCTGGAGCTGCGTCGAAGTAGATCCGCCGTCGGAGGTGGCGCTTGCTCCGGAGCGTTGCTGTGTGCGGTCGAACGACTCCTGGATGCCAAGTGCATTGGTGAGGGCGGCGGACTGGCTCCGCTGCATCGAATCGCGCTCGGAGTGGGCCAGGGTTTCTGCTTCCCGCGCATTGTCCGAGAGCGTTGTCGCCTGCCGTTCCGTGAACGTGAATGTCGTGGCAAGCCGGCTCAAGGTTGCCTGGTAGCGGAAAACACCCGCATCGGGGCCGGAGCCTTGAATGGTCGTGCCATGGGCGTCGGATGCCGTGGACATGAAAGCAGACGACCGCGTCGGGGCGAGCTGCTGCTGGTCGATGGAGATTGAGTCCTGGGTAACGTTGCCTTTGCTGGTGCTGCTGGCCTCTCCCGACACGGCCGATTGCATCGGGCCGACACCTGTGACCGCTTGAAAGGCGACTTCGCCACCCTTGATGATCGCTGTGGCGATGATTGGGATCGAGACCACCATATACCCCGCCACGGCCTGATCGGAGATTGCGCCGTGATAGATGCTGGACGCAGTTTCGAGAGCCAGGCCCTGGGTTGTCGCGCCCATGCGCGCCGCGGCCTCGAGGTTTTTGGCGCTTGCCAGCGTGGCCACGTAATTGAGGATTGCGTAGAGCGGCGGCCAAAGCTGGATCCAGACCAGACTCAGGACAAAGCTCTTGATCGCCAGCCCCAGGCCGCGTCCCTGCGCCAGCAGGAACAGCAGGAAAACGAACGGGAATACGGCATAGATGATCGCCTCGATGACGTTGCGGATCAGCGGCAGCGCCTGTTCGGCGACCTTTCCCATGGTCAGGAACGACGAGTTGATCGAAGCCGTGGCATTAGCGCGGGCGGTTGCGATCATGACCGAAGCGGGGTCATTGATCTTCTGGCCGACGATGCTGCTCGTGTCCTGAACCAGATTGATCATGATGTTCTGCCGCAGGAGGTCGGAGGCGCCTTGCGCCGCGGTCGCGATCTTGGTCTTGTAATAGGCCTGCTCGATCTGGCTGTCGATCACGCCTTGCGCGGCGGTTGTATCGAGGGACGGATTCAACTGGAACGCGAGCATCGCGCGGGCACGGGCCACCTCAGCCGGCAGACGGTTGGCGAGATAGGTGTACACATTGGGGCAGGTATCAACCTGAACCGGGTTGCCGTAAGTGGAGAAGCGCGCCGGATTGGGGGTCCCCATCAGCGACCAAATGTCGATGCTCTGGGAGAAACCCGCCGGGTCGATGGTGCCGTCCTGCAGGTCGTAGAGGGTGCAGTTGTAAACGAATGCGATCAGGTCGGTTCGCAACTGGGGATCGGCTATGTTGGCGCTGCGGGAGGCCTGGATCAGCCGGTTGCCAAACATGACGCCGTTCTTCTGATAGGCGAGTTCGCTGGGAAGCTGCGCGTTGGTTGCCGGGATTACCTGGAACGCGGTCTCGAAGAACCGCGTCATCACGTCGCCCACCTTGCTCGTGTAGTGACCGAAGAACGCGACGCCGATCGGGACATTGCCGACCACGACCGGCGTTTGGCTGCCCAGTTTGTCCACGATAACCACATCGGTCTTGGGGACGAAGAGGGCGTAGTACAGGAACATGAATCCGATCAACCAGCCCCAGCCGTGAAAACGTCCGGGCGTGAACAGTCCGGTGAAGGCCGCCACCAGCACGCCGGTCACCGCGACGGTCTTGATGAGGCCGAAATAGTCGTCGCCGCCCATGATGGCGGCGATGGCGTTGAAGACCCCGGTCAGGGTATCGACGTTGCCGTAAGCGTAGATCTCGAACATAAATGCGTGAAGGTCGTCCGCGCGGTTAGTCCGTGATGCGGCGCTCGCCAGGCCGGAGTCGCTAGGAGCCGCGTGCGCCCGAGTTGGCGCTGAAATCAAGCATCGACTTCACCGCCGGCGGCATCGAACTCCAGAGCTGCCGCTCCAGGGTCTGCAGGTCCTGCGTCATGGACGAGACCGAACGCACCTTGGCGTACGCGGTCTGTTTCTCGGTCAGAAGTTGCCGCTGGGCTTCTTGGGCGTTGCCCCTCAATGTCTCCACGTACTGCTGCTCGATCGCGGTGCGCTTCAAAGTCTGCGAGAGCGCCGTCATGGCCTGCCGAATCACGCGATTGAGGAAAGTCTCCGCGTAGTCGAGCGCAATCACGTCCTTGTAGGTATCGATCAGCGTCTCGGCGGTGTTGGAGGCGGGAACGGCGTTGGCGACCGCCAGCATCTTGTAAACCGGTTCCGTCGTGTTGTTGATGAAGCCGATGTCGGCGCTCGTCTGCGGGGTGCGGTTCACGATGTTGTCGGACATGCGGCGCAGCCGCTCGGAAACCATGCGCGTGTAAGGTTTGGCAGAGACGGTGGTGCGGGCAGGATTGAGGCACTCGGCCGGCTCGTCGCAGACGTAGACCTCGATGTCGATATTGCCCTCGGTAGCGGATGCGCCGCGCCCGAGCAGCAGATCGCGCAGGCCCACGACGCTTGGCTCGATGTAACGCGGCATCGCGCCGCTGCCGTCGTCCGCGGGGGGATAGAGGATCACAGTGCCGATCACGCTCATGATCAGTTCCTTCTCCTGCCGGCTGATGGTGCCGCCCACCTGGTTCAGCGCCAGCCAGATCACGTTGCCCTTAACGAACGTTGCGTTGCGGAGGTTCGGATCGCCGGAATTGGCGGCGCTCTTGACCACCGCCGGAGCGTTGGTGGCACAGGTGAAGCGCGCATCGGCGCGGTCGGTGACGCTGCCCAGGTACTGCGAGATGTTCGCGCAGCCGCTTTGCACCGAGTTGTCGTATTCGCCAACGACGCCATTGACCAGCGCCTGCGAGGCCTCGCAGGAATTGATGTTCATTGTGTTGATCTTGTTGATCTGGTCCTGCAGCTCGGTGAGCAACTTGTCGATGTCCGGGGAAATCGACTGCAGCGCGAGTTTGAAGGCGTAACCCACCGCGTTTGATCCGATGTTCTGCAAGAGCGCCACGAACTGCTGCTTGTTGATGAAGGAGAACGCCCCGCCGAAAAGATCGATGCCACCGCAGCCGGCTCGCAGGCTCGGGAGTTGTGCATTGACGAGCGGGTAGTTTCGTCCCGGCGCGCGCATCATCAAACTGCCACCCGTGTAGAGGTTCATCGCCTGGCCACGGAAGGCCCCTGGCGATGTGACATTGCCCAGCGCACCCAGATCGTTGAACATCGCCTGCATCTCGCCATTGAGATCGGCCGGCCGGCTCGCGGTCGGAGCAGTAACCAAGGCTGCCGTGAGCAGGCAGGCCATGAAGCGTTTTGGTCGAGTGGTCATCGATAGTCCTTTCAATCGCTAGAGGGGGTCCTCGCGCGGGTCTTGCGCGAGCGCCGCAATTCGCTCGACCAGATCCGTCATCGCCATTACGCCAAAGCCGACGGGTCGTATCTGCCGCTTGGACGGTGCCGTGAGGTAAAGCGCCGGCACGACCGAAGCGTTGAGGCGCGTCGCGATGCCATTGTCCATTTGAGGATTCGGGTATTCCGGCAGACCACGGCCGTCGAGGCTCACGGGAAAGACCGTCATTCCGAACTCCTGCTCGAAGCGCTTCAGGATGGGTGCGAAGCGGTGACAGTAGGGGCAGTCGCTCCTGAAAATAAAAAGCAGTCCATGCGTCGAGGCAAGATTCCGGACCACCTGTGCTTGGCGACTCTGTTGCTGTTCATCGAAGGCGCCAATGGCCATCGAGTTGGTAGGCCTGCCGGTCAGGCCGTAGTCAAGCTCGGGCACTGTCCAGACAAGGCGCTGCCAGCGCTCTGCGAACACCTCGGACTTGTTCATGACGAACCGCTGGTAGCGCATGTAGGAGACCAGATTCGCATCGGTCGGATTCATAACGGCGACGCGCTTTAACTCGTCGAGGCGTTGTTGCATTGCCTCGAACTCAACCAGCTCCGCTGGGCGGTTCGGCGGCGGTGGTGCGGCTTTGGGCGGATTCACAGGCGTGGGGGGGTCCCGGTACCAGAACCATCCTTCGCGGTTTCGCAGCCAGTAGGTCCCGGTCGGATCCGGCGAGGTCTCGACTGCGACGCCGCTTGTGGTGGACGGAGTTTCGTCGGCGGGAAGGACGGTAACCGGCATCGCGGCGAGCGACAGTGCGGCAAGGGCGACAAGCGTTCGCATGGTGGTCACCTTTTTTCGGGAAAACGGCCATCACGGCAGTAGCTCACCTGATAGATGAGTTCCTTGTCATCGCGCTTCGTCTTCTCCAGCACGGCCTTCTGGCGTGTCGTCACCTCGAGTCGGCTGCAGCCTGCCTCGGGTAGGGCGTACAGCGAGCGCACGTCGATCTCTATCGGGGTGCTGGCATCGAATTTCTGCCGGACGTAGGTGGCGGCTTCGCCCACCAGTACGCCGTGCGCTGAACCCAGCTCGATCGCCCGGATGAGGAGCGGTTTTATCTCGGTGACCTGCGTGCGGGCGAGGGGCTGAGCCGCTACGCCGTGCGCGAGGACGAGGGATGCGAGCGTGACAGTGAGGAATTGTGTCGAATAATTCATGGGCTGTAGTAGCTGTTGATCTTTTGTTGCGCGCGCGAGCGCATGGCGCCCACGTCCGGGAGCGTCGGCGCGATCTCGGCGTAGAACTCCGCCAGGTTCATTCGGGAGAAGTCAAGCGCCTGCAGTTGCCCGACGGTGAAGCCGCTGCATTCCGGGCTTTCAGGACCTCCCCAGCCTCGACCCAACTGGCCGCGGCCCTGCTCGTTCAGGATGCGCGCAAGGCGGGAGTTGAAGCAGCAGTAGGACTCAGTCGTCTCGACACACAGGCGAATGATCGGCAGGCGCGACGAGCAGTAACTACCCACGCCGTGACAGAGCCGGTTGTCGCGCTTCATGGCGAGGACCTGCTCGGCCTGCTCGCAATCGAGGATGCCCGAAAGCTGGATCGCCAGAATGGCGATGGTCCAGGGGCCGGGTACCAGGGTCTCGACGAACGACGCTACCGAGAGGTCTCCGGCGAACAGCCCGGCAAGCGCGGAGGAGCCGCCACCCGCCCCGAAGAGCGCCTGAAAACCTGCGATGACCATGTCCGGCGCGTCAGACGTGAAGAGCGCATCGTAGGTGTAGCTCGATCCCACCGCTCCCATCACTTGACCACCCGCGCTGAGAATCAGATTCAGATTACTGAAGAGCGAACCGCTTGAACCCGCGCCCTTGCAGCAGTTGACGAGGCCGAAGAGCTTCTTGCGACAGCGGTTGTCGTAGCCTTGAAACACCACCAGGTTATTCGGGTCCACGTACTTGCCGGCTTCCCGCTGCACTTCCATCGCGGTGACCATCTTGGCGAAATCGGCGTCCGGTGCGTTGCCTGTGTCGAAGCAGTGGCCGTCGAGACAGAACTGCTGGCCGCCGCAATTCGTGATCGTCGAGGTCGATCCGCTCGACACCCGGCATTGCCAGGTCTGCTCGTAGAGCATGCAGGCGCCTTGCGCGTTCGTGTCGACGCAGCTCGATCCGATTTGGCTACAACCACGATCGCGCAGCGGCTGGCAGTCATCGGTCATGGTTTGCGACACGCAGCTGTATTGCGCGCGGTAGCGCCAGCAGTCCCGGTACACCGGATAGCCGCCGATGTTGCGGGTCGCGGGACCCTCAACGCAGGATTCCGAGGCCTTCTGGCAATCGGCGGCGCGCACGGATGACGCCGCCTGGATGAGCAGTGCCAGCAAGAACGCACAGACGAACCGCAGCTTCATTGCGAGCGCGCCTCCAACGCCGCGCACTGGTTATCCCAGGTGTCGGTGAAGCTCACGGTGGTGGGCATGGCGAAGGTGCTCACGCCGAAGTAGCTCGTGCCCTGGCAGGGGTTGTAGAACCATGCCCCGATGGAGCAGTTCGCCCCCGAGCAGGACTGGCTGTAGTAGGTCTGGTAACAAAAGAAGCCGTCAATCTGCGATGGTCCCGGAGTCTGGCCGATCTGGGTGTTCAGCGTGCCGGCGACATACTGCGAGCCCAATTCCATGTAGAGGCCGCCGCTGGCCTTGGCGATGGTGAACACGTGCATCAGGTAGTTGTTCGCGCCACAGGTGAAGTCGAAGGCAAGGTAGTCGATGCAGGCCGGGCAAGGGTCTGCTGTCACCCGCGTCAGGAACTGCCCCGGCGAGCAGCCGGGCGTCTGGATCGGTGTGACGATCAGGACCTTGTCGCAGGTCGTGTTCTCGATGGTCCGGTACTGGTGGCAGATCAGCTTCTCGAAGATGTCCGGGCTCGTCACCGTCTGCACGGTGCAGCCGCTGTAGGTGCCGGCGAGGTTCCCGGCAATGGCCTGCGGGTCGGCGGTGATGGTCCGGGCGCGCGTGAGCAGCGGATCGCTCGCGGTGATGCTGTAGTTCGGGCGCCGGGACGGATTGGTCTGCGAGAAATCGACCGCATTGCAGCCTTGCTCGGAAAACCCGCCGGCCGCACCGGGGCCGCCCGCGCAGGCCCCGGCCCTGGCCGAAGCGGGGGTGCCCAGACCGGGGCTGCCGAAATAGAACGCTTCCGGTGGCGTGGCGGTGAAGTTCGGCACCGTCGATTGCGCGGTATTCCCGCTGATCTGGCCTCGTGCTGCGGCGTTGCCGCTTCTGCCGAGGGTGGCGCCCTGATTGAAGGCGTCCGACAGCGACTGGGCGTGGGCGGGCCAAGTGTGCATGGCGAGCGCCGCGAAACCGCAAAGGAGGAATCGAAGGGCCATCACGATCCCCGCAGCCGTTTGAGGATGGGCTCAGCTCGAGGTGCCGCTTCCGGTCTGCGGCGCATGATGGCCTCCAGCGCGTAATCGAGGCTGACATCGCCGGCGACGCTTGCGAAGCCGGCGGGCGTTACGCATCCGGAGCCGCAACTGCCTTCCGCGTCGCTACCGGTGGCGTCGTTCAGCGTGAGCACGAACGTCGGCGCCTGGCGCACGGCGAAGCGCGTGAACGCTTCCGGATCGATGACCCATGCGACCTTCCGCTCGCCGATCAGCTCGCCCACGATGGCAACGGTTTCCCGCATCGACTGCGACTTCAGGCCACGAAGCACCAGCACGGCGCCCGCCCGGGACGCCTGGTCGTTGAGCAGTTGCAGGCTCGCCCGCGGCATGTCCAGCGTGATGAAGATTCGCAGGGGTACGGGGGAAGTGCCGGATGTGGCACCGGCGTTCGGGAGTTGGAACTTGTTCCTTGCAATCGCCTCGATGTCAATCGCGCTGCGCTGCGGATTCACGCGCGGCGGCTGGGGAATCGGCTGCGAGCCGATCCGGTCCGCGCCGGGGAACGGATTCGCCTTCAGTGCGCGGTCCATATCCTGCGGGGTCGGCCACTGCGGAGCCTGTGCCATAGCGATGCAGGGTAGGAGGCAGGCAAGCGCCCAGAGGGCGACGCGATCAATACGCACCGGCACAGCAGTTCCTTTTGCGAAAAATTTGATATGAGAAGTCCTCGCCCGACACTGGGAATTCCTTGCCGGCACCCCAGATCATCGTTGTGCGCCCGTACGGCTGGCAGCACGCGCCGGCGTCCTTCTGGGTGTTGGGGACCGGGTAGACCATCTGCAGCTTGTAGTGAGTCTTGTCCATGATCGGCTGCATGTAGTAACCGCACAGACCCGCCGGCCCCGCACCATCGAAGGTGGCAAGCTGCCGGTGCATCTTGGCCGTCATGCGCTGGGTGAGCAGCGCGGAGGCCTGCACGCCGCCGATGTGGGCGGCGACGTGGCCAGTCATCGGGTAGATCGAGCCCTGGCAGCCGGCGCACCAGAAAAGACTCGCGATTCCGAGCCCGGCGGTGGATGCGACACAGTCGGCGGCGCAGGCGGCTTTCGCTGGCGCATTGGCGAAGAGCACGGCCTCCGGGTTGAGGATCGCGGTCAGCTCGTCGTCCGACCAAAGCGGATCGACTTCGGTGAGGTACACGAGATCGAGCGAGCCTTGCTCCAGGCACGGGAAATCGAGCAGCACTTCGAGCCA
>JACZJT010000035.1 GCA_014860445.1 Burkholderiales bacterium | reverse complement strand
GCCCTTCGCCTCACCACCATACTTCTTGCTCAACACCAGCGTGATCGCCGCCGTCAGCGTCGTCTTCCCATGGTCCACGTGTCCGATCGTCCCTACGTTCACGTGCGGCTTCGTACGCTCAAATTTAGCTTTTGACATGATGGTTCCCGTCTATTTTTTGTTGATAATCGCTTCGGCCACGGTCTTCGGCGCTTCGGCGTAGTGCTTGAATTCCATGGTATACGTGGCGCGCCCTTGCGTGAGCGAACGCAGCGTTGTCGAGTAGCCGAACATCTCTGCCAGCGGCACTTCGGCGCGGATGATCTTGCCTCCGGCCAGATCATCCATGCCCTGGATCACGCCCCTGCGCGAGGACAGATCGCCCATGACGTCGCCCATCTTTTCCTCTGCAGTTTCCACCTCGACCGCCATGATCGGTTCGAGCAGCACAGGCGAAGCCTTGCGCATGCCGTCCTTGAACGCCATCGAGGCCGCCATGCGGAAGGCATTCTCGTTCGAGTCCACCTCGTGATACGACCCGTCGAACAGCGTAACCTTCACGTCCACCACGGGATAGCCGGCGAGCACGCCGGCCGGCAGCGTTTCGACCAGACCGCGCTGTACGGCGGGAATGTACTCGCGCGGCACCGACCCGCCTTTGATCGCGTCGACAAATTCGAATCCTTTGCCCGGCGGCTGGGGTTCGACCTTGAGCCAGACGTGTCCATACTGTCCGCGACCGCCGGACTGTTTGATGAACTTGCCTTCGATTTCTTCGCATACGCGCCGGATGGTCTCGCGGTACGCCACCTGGGGCGCGCCGACGTTGGCTTCCACGCTGAATTCGCGCTTCATCCGGTCAACGATGATTTCCAGATGCAATTCGCCCATCCCGGAGATGATGGTCTGACCGGTTTCCTCGTCAGTGCGCATACGGAAGGACGGATCTTCCTGCGCCAGGCGGTTGAGGGCAATGCCCATTTTTTCCTGGTCGCTCTTGGTCTTGGGCTCCACCGCAACGTGGATCACCGGGTCCGGGAACACCATGCGCTCGAGAACGATGATCTGCTTCGGATCGCAAAGGGTTTCACCGGTGGTCACATCCTTCAAGCCTACTGCTGCGGCGATGTCGCCGGCGCGCACTTCCTTGATCTCGGCGCGCTCATTGGCGTGCATCTGCAGCAGGCGGCCGATGCGCTCTTTCTTGCCGCGCACCGTCGTGTAGACCGTATCACCGGAGTTGAGTACGCCTGAATAAACGCGAAAGAACGTCAGTTGCCCTACAAACGGATCGGTCATGATCTTGAACGCGAGCGCGGAAAACGGCTCTGCGTCGTCGGGTTTGCGCGAACCCATCTTTCCTGCGTCGTCTTCGCCCTGCACCGGCAGGACGTCGACCGGCGCCGGCATATATTCGATCACGGCATCCAGCATCGCCTGCACGCCCTTGTTCTTGAACGCGGACCCGCACAACATCGGCGTTATCTCGCTCTTGACTGTGCGCAGGCGCAGGCCTTTCTTGACGTCCTCGATCGACAGGTCGTGGCCTTCAAGATACTTGTTCATCAGCTCGTCGTCGCCTTCAGCCGCGGCCTCGACCATCTTCTCGCGCCATTCCTTGGCATCGGCGATCAGGTCCGCGGGGATTTCGCGCATGTCGAATTTCATGCCCTGCGAAGCTTCATCCCAGTAAATCGCCTTCATGCGTACCAGGTCGATCACGCCTTCGAACTTCTCCTCCGCGCCGATCGGCAGCTGCAGCGGCACGGGATTCGCCTTGAGGCGGCTCTTCATCTGTTCGTAGACTTTGAGGAAGTCCGCGCCCTGGCGGTCCATCTTGTTGACGAAGGCGAGCCTGGGTACTTTGTACTTGTTGGCCTGCCGCCACACGGTTTCCGACTGCGGCTGCACGCCGCCCACGGCGCAATACACCATGCACGCGCCGTCGATCACGCGCATGGAACGTTCCACTTCGATGGTGAAATCGACGTGGCCGGGCGTATCGATGATATTGATGCGATGCTCCGGAAAGGACAGATCCATGCCTTTCCAGAAACAGGTGGTCGCCGCCGATGTGATGGTGATGCCGCGCTCCTGCTCCTGCTCCATCCAGTCCATGGTAGCCGCGCCGTCATGCACTTCTCCGATCTTGTGATTCACACCGGTGTAGAACAGGATGCGTTCAGTGGTCGTGGTCTTGCCTGCGTCAATGTGCGCACTGATGCCGATATTGCGGTAGCGATCGATAGGGGTTTTGCGTGCCACTGTAAGAACCTTAAAAGCCTTTGACTGCCAAAGCTGCTGGGGAAACCAGAGTCCTATCTGGCCGGCCCCGCTACGTGCGGCAGCGAGTTAAGTCGAAAATTCGGTTTGGTTTCTCTGGAATTCCCAGCGCCTAGAAGCGATAGTGCGCGAACGCCTTGTTCGCTTCGGCCATGCGATGCACCTCATCGCGCTTCTTCATTGCGCTGCCGCGGCCTTCAGCCGCTTCCAGCAGTTCGTTCGCCAGGCGCAGGTCCATTGACTTTTCGCTGCGCTTTTGCGCCGCCTCGCGCAGCCAGCGCATCGCCAGGGCCACACGCCGCACCGGACGCACTTCGACCGGGACCTGGTAATTGGCACCGCCCACACGGCGGCTCTTCACTTCCACCATCGGCTTGACATTGGACACCGCCAGGCCGAACACCTCGATCGGGTCCTTGCCGGACTTGGTCTTGATCGCGGTAAACGCGCGATAGATGATGCTCTCGGCAACCGACTTCTTGCCCCGCGTCATCAACACGTTGATGAATTTGGCGACGTCCTGATTGCCGAATTTCGGATCCGGAAGAATGTCGCGCTTGGGAACCTCTCTGCGTCGTGGCACTTTATGACCTCAATATCGAACGTTTGATTACTAATATCGAATGTGACGATTTTCTTGTCCGCGCTCGCATCAAATGCGACACCGAGCATTCATCCGGACTGCTACGCCGCCTTGGGCTTCTTGGCGCCGTACTTCGAACGGCTTTGCTTGCGATCCTTCACGCCCTGCGTATCCAAGCTGCCCCGCACCATGTGGTAGCGCACGCCCGGCAAATCCTTTACCCGGCCGCCGCGGATCAGCACTACCGAGTGCTCCTGCAGGTTGTGGCCTTCGCCGCCGATGTAGCTGATAACCTCGAATCCGTTGGTAAGGCGGACTTTCGCCACCTTGCGCAGCGCCGAATTCGGCTTTTTCGGAGTCGTCGTGTACACGCGGGTGCATACACCCCGTTTTTGCGGCGAATTACCAAGCGCTGGAACCTTGCTCTTGGTCTTGGTACGCACGCGCGGCGTGTGCACTAACTGATTAATTGTTGGCATTTTTGATGTTCCGAAATGAAATAGGGACGACCAATCTACGCCTGGCCGCCCCGGGTATCGCAAAGAGGCAGGATTATACAAAGAAAATCAATAGCGAGTCAACTGCTGAACACCTTTGCCGCTTGCGCCAAGCGCCAGGAAAGCGACGGCATCCGGCGGTGGCGGCCGCAGGGGTCTCTCGCCGCCTTGGCCGTGAGCTAGCTCGTCGTTCAATCCGCTCCGGTATGCCCTGGTTCATCTATCACATTTCGAGACACTGCCCGGGTATGCAAAGCGGGCAGCCATCCTGGTTCGCTTGCGGGCAATTGCGCTTGACTCTGACGGCAGGATTATGCGAACTTCCGGCGCAGCGATGTCATCGCTTTTGCATAATGCGCCTCGAATTTCACTCCCCCCATTTGACTTGAATCAACAAAAGGATCCCCCATGACCAGTGCCCTGTTTAAGCCGCTCACACTGCGCAAGCTCGTGGTCCCAAACCGGATCATGGTGTCTCCGATGTGCCAGTATTCGGCGATCGACGGCAATGCCAGCGACTGGCATATGATCCATCTGGGCCAACTCGCTCTGGGAGGCGCCGGGCTGCTGTGCATCGAAGCAACGGCAGTCGAGGCACCCGGCCGTATCACGCCGAACTGCCTGGGACTCTACTCGGACGAAAACGAATCGGCCTTGCGTCGGGTACTCGAAGCGCTGCGCCACTACGCCGACACACCGCTGGCGCTCCAACTCGCCCATGCCGGACGCAAAGCGTCGAGTTTCTCACCGTGGGAAGGCGGCAAACTGATCGTGGCTGAATCAGGCGGCTGGGTGCCGATCGCCCCCTCTGCGCTGTCGTTTTCTCCCTCCGAGCCGCCACCGCGGGAAATGAGCGTCGCCGACCTCAAGCGCGTGCGCGAAGCTTTCGTGCTTTCGGCAAAGCGCTGCGTCCGGCTGGGCATCGATGCCTTGGAACTGCATGCCGCACATGGCTATCTGCTGCACGAATTTCTTTCTCCACTCTCCAACCGGCGCAACGACGACTACGGCGGATCGCTGGAAAACCGCATGCGTTATCCACTGGAAGTGTTCTCCGCTGTGCGCAAAGCGTGGCCTGATTCGAAACCGCTGGGCGTGCGCATCTCCGCCAGCGACTGGATCGAGGGCGGGTGGGATCTGGAACAGTCGATCGAATTCGCTAGACAGTTGAAGGCACTGGGCTGCGACTGGATCGACGCGTCCAGCGGCGGACTGGCGCCCGAGCAGAAAATAACGCTCGGACCCGGATATCAGGTGCAGTTCGCCGAGGCGATCCGCAGGGAAGTCGACATGCCGACGATAGCGGTCGGACTGATCACGGAGCCACGACAGGCCGAGGACATTGTCGCTGCAGGCCGCGCCGACATGGTTGCGCTCGCACGGGGAATGCTCTACGAACCGCACTGGGCCTGGCGCGCCGCCGCCGAACTCGGAGGCGAGGTGCGCGCGCCCAAGCAATACTGGCGATCCGCGCCACGCGGCGCGGAAGCCATTTTCGGCGATGCGAAAGTCGGCCAGCGCTGATTCGCGCCGCGAATCGCGGGGCTTCAACAGGGTCGCAAACAACAAGGCCGGCATATGCCGGCCTTGTTGTTTGCTCGATTGACCGGAAAGCTAGACGCTTTCCTCTATCACCGGCGCTTCTCCCGCGCTTTCGCCTTCGGGCAGAAACACATCGGCCACCGGTGCCGGGGTCTTGCGCACCTTGTGGTAGGCCATACCCGTTCCCGCCGGGATCAAGCGGCCTACGATGACGTTCTCCTTCAAACCGCGCAGATCGTCCTTCTTGCCCATGATCGCGGCCTCTGTGAGCACGCGCGTGGTTTCCTGGAACGAAGCCGCCGAAATAAAGGAATCCGTCGACAGTGACGCCTTGGTGATGCCCAGCAGCATATAGCTGAAGGTCGCCGGCTTCTTGCCCTCGGCCTCGACGATCTCGTTCTCCTTGAGTACGTCGGCACGCTCCACCTGTTCGCCCTGGATGAAGCGCGTTTCACCCGCGTCGTCGACCTGCACGCGGCGCAGCATCTGCCGCACAATCACTTCGATGTGCTTGTCGTTGATTTTCACGCCCTGCAGACGGTACACGTCCTGCACTTCGTCGGTGATGTAGCGCGCCAGCGCTTCGACGCCCTGCAGCCGCAGAATGTCGTGCGGATCGGCCGGACCGTCGACGATGAACTCGCCCTTGTTGACCACCTGTCCGTCGTGAACCATGACGTGCTTGTCCTTGGTGATCAGAAACTCGTGCGCGATCCCGTCCGGATCCGTTATCACCAGGCGTTGCTTGCCCTTTGTATCTTTGCCGAAGGACACGGTGCCGGTAACTTCGGCGAGCATGCCGGCGTCCTTGGGCGAGCGCGCCTCGAACAGCTCCGCCACTCGCGGCAAACCGCCGGTGATGTCGCGCGTCTTCGACGTTTCCTGCGGTATGCGCGCAAGCACTTCACCGATGCCGACCTGCTGGCCGTTCTTCACCGTGATCAGTGAACCGACCTGGAAGGTGATGTTGACCGAGTGATCGGTACCGGCGATCTTGACCTCTTCGCCGCCATCGTTGATGAGTTTCACCTGCGGCCGCAGGCCCTTGCTGGCGCTGCCGCGGCGTTTCGGATCGATGACCACCAGTGTGGATAGCCCGGTGATGTCGTCGATCTGCTTGGCTACCGTGGTGCCTTCCTCGACGTTTTCGAATTTCACCGTGCCCGCATACTCGGTAATGATCGGTCGGGTGTGCGGGTCCCAGGTGGCAAGTATCTGCCCGGCCTTGACCGACTTGCCATCGGCCGAGACCAGCGTTGCGCCGTAGGGTACCTTGTGGCGCTCGCGCTCGCGACCGTTGTCGTCGGTGATCATGATCTCGCCGGAACGCGATATTGCGATCTTCTCGCCCTTCACATTGCTGACATAACGCATCTGCGCGGTGAAGCGCACCGTGCCATTGGATTTGGCGTCCACCTGGCTCGCCACCGCGGTACGCGAAGCGGCGCCGCCGATGTGGAAGGTGCGCATGGTGAGCTGCGTGCCCGGTTCGCCGATCGACTGCGCGGCGATAACGCCGACCGCCTCGCCGATGTTCACGATCGGGCCGCGACCCAAATCGCGGCCATAGCACTTGGCGCACAAACCGTGGCGGGTATCGCAGGTTAGCGGGGTCCTCACCTTGATCTCATCGATGCCGAGCGACTCGATCATGTCGACTTCTTCTTCGTTCAACAGGGTTCCAGCCGGATAGAGCGGATCCTGCGTCTCAGGATGCATCAATTCTGCAGCACTGACGCGGCCCAGAATGCGCTCGCGCAGGGCTTCGACGACTTCACCGCCCTCGACCAGCGCCTTCACCACGACGCCATTGGCCGTGCCGCAGTCGTCTTCCCTCACCACCAGATCCTGGGTCACGTCCACCAGGCGGCGGGTCAGGTAACCGGAATTGGCTGTCTTCAGTGCCGTGTCGGCCAGGCCCTTGCGCGCGCCGTGGGTGGAAATGAAGTACTGCAGCACGTTCAAGCCTTCGCGGAAGTTCGCGGTAATCGGCGTTTCGATGATCGAGCCGTCAGGCTTGGCCATCAGGCCGCGCATGCCGGCCAGCTGGCGAATCTGGGCCGCCGAACCCCGGGCACCGGAGTCGGCCATCATGTAAATCGAGTTGAACGACTCCTGCCGCACGGTCTTGCCCTTGCGGTCGACGACTTCCTCGTGCGAAAGCTGCTCCATCATGGCCTTGGCCACCTGATCGCCTGCGCGGCCCCAGATGTCAACCACCTTGTTGTAGCGTTCGCCCACGGTCACCAGACCCGAGGTGTACTGTTGTTCGATCTCCTTCACTTCCGCTCCGGCGGCCGAAATCAGGGTGTGCTTTTGCTTCGGAACGAGCATGTCGTCCACGCAGATCGAGATGCCGCCGCGGGTGGCGAAAGCAAAACCGGAGCGCATTAGCTTGTCCGCGAATATGACTGTCTCGCGCAGACCGCAGCGCCGGAACGAGGCGTTGATCAGCTTGGAGATCTCCTTTTTCTTCAGCGCCTTGTTGATCAGCGCGAACGGCAGTCCCGGCGGCAGAATTTCCGAGAGGAGCGCACGCCCGACCGTGGTCTGGTAACGCGTCGTCTTTTCTATTTTCTCGCCGGACTCGGTCAGGTCGTATTCGCGAATGCGCGCCGTAATCATGGCATGCAGTTCGACCTTGTGGGACTCGTAGGCTCGCAGGAGTTCTCCCATGTCAGCGAAGACCATACCCTCGCCGGGCGCATTGATGCGCTCGCGCGTCGCGTAGTACAGGCCCAGCACGATGTCTTGGGAAGGCACGATCACCGGATCGCCGTTGGCGGGCGAGAGTATGTTATTGGAAGCGAGCATCAGCGTGCGCGCCTCCATCTGCGCCTCAAGCGACAACGGAACGTGAACCGCCATCTGGTCGCCGTCGAAGTCGGCGTTGAACGCCGCGCACACCAGCGGATGCAGCTGGATCGCCTTGCCCTCGATCAGCACCGGCTCAAACGCCTGGATGCCGAGACGGTGCAGCGTGGGGGCGCGGTTGAGCATCACCGGATGTTCGCGGATCACTTCCTCAAGAATGTCCCAGACGACCGGCGTTTCGGCCTCGACTTCGCGCTTCGCCGCCTTGATGGTGGTGGCGATTCCCTGCAATTCCAGCTTGTTGAAAATGAACGGCTTGAACAACTCGAGCGCCATTTTCTTCGGCAGGCCGCACTGGTGCAGCTTCAGCTGCGGGCCGACCACGATCACCGAACGGCCGGAGTAGTCGACGCGCTTGCCGAGCAGGTTCTGGCGGAAGCGTCCGCCCTTGCCCTTGATCATGTCGGCAAGCGACTTGAGCGGCCGCTTGTTGGCGCCGGTCATCGCCTTGCCGCGGCGGCCGTTGTCCAGCAGCGAGTCCACCGCTTCCTGCAACATGCGCTTCTCGTTCTTGACGATGATCTCGGGCGCCTTCAGTTCGAGCAGGCGCTTCAGACGGTTATTGCGGTTGATCACGCGCCGGTACAGATCATTCAGATCCGATGTGGCAAAACGCCCGCCGTCCAGGGGCACCAGCGGCCGCAGGTCAGGCGGTAGCACCGGCAACACTTCCATGATCATCCAGTAGGGCTTGATGCCCGATTTCTGGAAACCCTCCAGCACTTTGAGGCGCTTGGCGAATTTCTTGATCTTGGTATCCGAAGTGGTGCTCTCGAGTTCCTTCCTCAGGTGCTCGATTTCGTGCCCGACGTCGAGGTTGCGCAGCAATTCGCGTACGCCCTCGGCGCCCATCGCGGCGGAAAACTCGTCCCCATGCTCCTCGACCTTGGTCAGATACTGATCTTCAGTCAGCAATTTGCAGCGCTGGATGTCAGGATCGCTCACCATGCCGGCATCGGTCACGACATAGGCCTCGAAATAGAGCACGCGCTCTATGTCGCGCAGCGTCATGTCGAGCACGAGCCCCAGGCGCGAAGGCAGCGATTTGAGGAACCAGATATGCGCCACCGGCGATGCGAGTTCGATGTGGCCCATGCGCTCGCGCCGGACCTTGGCCAGCGTCACTTCGACGCCGCATTTCTCGCAGATCACGCCGCGGTGCTTTAGGCGCTTGTACTTGCCGCACAGGCATTCGTAGTCCTTGATCGGACCGAATATCTTGGCGCAAAACAAGCCGTCCCGCTCGGGCTTGAAGGTCCGGTAGTTGATGGTCTCCGGCTTTTTCACTTCGCCATAAGACCAGGAGCGAATCTTCTCAGGCGAAGCCAGCCCGATCTTGATCGAATCGAACTCTTCGTCCTGCGTAACCTGCTTGAACAAATCGAGTAGCGCTTTCATCTTTCACTCCAAGGTGGCGTGATGCACCTAAAAACAAATTTACAAATTTGCTTCGGCTCGGCGCGGCCCGGTATGCGGGGTTTCCGCATCCCGCCACGCCGATCCCGGGCCTTAGTACCGTTCCAGATCGATGTCTATGCCCAGCGACCTGATCTCCTTGACCAGCACATTGAACGACTCGGGCATGCCGGCGTCGATCTTGTGGTCGCCCTTGACGATGTTCTCGTAGACCTTGGTGCGACCGGAGATGTCGTCGGATTTCACCGTCAGCATTTCCTGCAGGGTGTACGCGGCGCCGTAGGCCTCCAGCGCCCACACCTCCATCTCGCCAAAGCGCTGGCCGCCGAATTGCGCCTTGCCGCCCAGGGGTTGCTGCGTCACCAGGCTGTACGGACCCGTCGAGCGCGCGTGCATCTTGTCGTCGACCAGATGGTGCAGCTTGAGCACATGCATGAATCCCACGGTCACCGGACGGTCGAAGGGCTCGCCGGTATGGCCGTTCTTCAGCCTGACCTGTCCGTCGCGCGGCAACCCCGCAAGCTCCAGCATGGTCTTGATCTCGGCCTCGTTGGCACCGTCGAATACCGGCGTGGCAAAAGGCACACCCGCCTTCAGGTTGTAAGCCAGGCGAATGATTTCATCGTCGCTCAACTCGTTCAGGTCTTCAGCCTTGCCGCTGCTGTTGTAGATCAGATTGAGGAATTTGCGCATTTCGCCGATTTTTGCCTGCGCTTTGAGCATCTCGCCGATTTTTACGCCCAGACCCTTTGCCGCCCAGCCCAGGTGAGTTTCGAGAATCTGGCCCACGTTCATGCGCGAAGGCACGCCCAGCGGATTCAGCACCACGTCGACCGGGGTGCCGTCTTCCATGTAAGGCATGTCTTCGACCGGCACGATTTTGGAGATGACGCCCTTGTTGCCGTGACGGCCGGCCATCTTGTCCCCAGGCTGCAGGCGCCGCTTGACGGCGACATAGACTTTGACCATTTTCTGCACGCCCGGGGGCAGCTCGTCGCCCTGGGTGAGCTTTTTCTTTTTCGCCTCAAACGCTACGTCGAAATCGACGCGCTTTTGCGCCAGACTGTCCTTCAGGCTTTCGAGTTGCGCCGCGGCGTCCTCGTTTGCGAGGCGGATATCGAACCAGTGGTAGTGGTCCAGTTCCTGCAGATAGGTCTTGGTGAGCTTGGATCCCTTGGCCAGCTTTTTCGGCCCGCCGTTGACCGTCTTGCCCACGATCAGACGCTCGATCCGCTCGAAGGTGTCCGCTTCGACGATACGCATCTGATCGACCAGGTCGAGCTTGTAGCGCTTCAATTCCTCGTCGATGATCTGCTGCGCCCGCTTGTCGCGCTCGATTCCCTCGCGCGTGAACACCTGCACATCGATGACCGTGCCGGAAATGCCGGACGGCACGCGCAGCGAGGTGTCCTTCACATCGGATGCCTTCTCTCCGAAAATCGCGCGCAACAGCTTTTCTTCCGGCGTCAGCTGGGTCTCGCCTTTCGGGGTGACTTTACCCACCAGCACGTCGCCCGCCTCGACTTCCGCGCCGATATAGACGATGCCGGATTCGTCCAGGCGCGATAGCTGAGCCTCGGACAAATTGGAAATGTCGCGGCTGATCTCTTCCGGACCGAGCTTGGTGTCACGTGCCACCACGGTCAGCTCTTCAATGTGGATCGAGGTATAGCGGTCCTCGGCGACCACGCGTTCCGAAATAAGGATCGAGTCCTCGAAGTTGTAGCCGTTCCAGGGCATGAACGCGACCAGCATGTTCTGGCCCAGCGCGAGTTCGCCCATGTCGGTCGAGGCGCCGTCGGCCACCACGTCGCCCTTGGCGATCTTCTCGCCCACGTTTACCAGGGGACGCTGGTTGATGTTGGTGTTCTGGTTGGAGCGGGTGTACTTGACCAGGTTGTAGATGTCCACGCCGACGTCGCCCGCGACGGTTTCGTCGTCATTCACGCGCACCACAATGCGGCTCGCGTCGACATAGTCCACCACGCCGCCGCGCAGGGCTTGCACTGCCGTGCCCGAGTCGACCGCGACGGTGCGCTCGATGCCCGTCCCGACCAGCGCCTTCTCCGGCCGCAGGCAGGGTACCGCCTGGCGCTGCATGTTGGAACCCATCAATGCGCGGTTCGCGTCATCGTGTTCGAGGAACGGAATCAGCGAAGCCGCCACCGATACGATTTGCGAAGGCGCCACGTCCATGTACTCGACGCGGTCCGGCGTCGCAAGCATGAATTCGTTCTTGTTGCGGCAGGACACCAGGCCTTCTTTCAGCTTTCCTTTTTCCAGGTCGGCGTTCGCCTGGGCGATGACGAAGTTGCCTTCCTCGATGGCGGACAGGAAATCGATCTTGTCGGTGACCTTGCTGTTTTCGACCTTGCGATACGGTGTTTCCATGAACCCGTATTGATTGGTGCGCGCAAACAGGGCGAGCGAGTTGATCAGACCGATGTTCGGGCCCTCCGGCGTCTCGATCGGGCAGACGCGGCCATAGTGCGTCGGATGCACGTCGCGCACCTCGAATCCGGCGCGCTCGCGTGTCAGACCGCCTGGTCCCAGGGCGGAGACGCGGCGCTTGTGCGTGATCTCCGACAGCGGATTGGTCTGGTCCATGAACTGCGACAGCTGGCTCGATCCGAAGAATTCCTTGATCGCCGCGGAAATCGGTTTCGCGTTGATGAGATCGTGCGGCATCAGGTTGTCCGATTCCGCCTGCGACAAACGCTCTTTGACCGCGCGCTCCACGCGCACCAGGCCGGCCCTGAACTGGTTCTCCGCGAGTTCCCCCACCGAGCGCACGCGGCGGTTGCCGAGGTGGTCGATGTCGTCGATCTCGCCGCGGCCGTTCCGGAGTTCGACCAGGATGCGGATGACTGCGAGGATGTCCTCGTTCGACAACGTCACCGCGCCGGTGAGTTCGCTCCTGCCGACGCGACGGTTGAATTTCATCCGACCCACGGCCGACAAGTCGTAGCGCTCTTCAGCGTAGAACAGCCCGTTGAACAGCGATTCCACCGCCTCTTCCGTAGGCGGCTCGCCCGGACGCATCATGCGGTAGATCGCGACGCGCGCCGCGAACTGGTCTGCCGTTTCGTCGATGCGCAGGGTCTGCGAAATGTACGGTCCCTGGTCCAGGTCATTGGTATAGATTGTTTGAATGCTCGAGGCCTCGGCTTCCTTCAGCTTGGCAAGCATGGTCTCCGTGATCTCGTCGTTGGCGTTCCCCAGGATCTCGCCGGTTTCGGTATCGACGACGTTGTGCGCGATCACGCGCCCGAGCAGATAGTCGTCCGGAACGGCGATTTTCTTGATTCCCGCCGCCTCCATGTCACGGATGTATTTAACGGTAATACGCTTGTCCTTGGGCACGATCACCTTGTCGTGCCGGTCCAGGATGTCGAACTTCGTGGTCTCGCCGCGCAGCCGCTCCGGCACCAGTTCGAACTGAACCCCCTTCTTGCTGAAATGGAAGGTATCGAACGCAAAGAATTCCTTAAGCACCTGTTCCGGCGTCAGGCCGATCGCCTTGAGCAGAATCGTCACCGGCATCTTGCGCCGGCGGTCGACGCGGAAATAGAGGTAGTCCTTGGGATCGAACTCGAAGTCGAGCCAGGAACCGCGATAGGGGATGATGCGCGCCGAAAACAACAACTTGCCCGAGCTGTGCGTCTTGCCGCGGTCGTGTTCAAAAAACACCCCGGGAGACCGGTGCAGCTGGCTCACGATGACGCGTTCCGTGCCGTTGATCACGAACGAACCGGTGGTCGTCATCAGCGGGATTTCGCCCATGTAGACTTCCTGCTCCTTGACCTCCTTGATCGTGGGCTTGCTCGCTTCCTTGTCCATGATGGTCAGACGCACTTTGGCACGCAGGGGGCTCGCAAAGGTAAGTCCGCGCTGCTGGCACTCCTTGACGTCGAACGGCGGCTCGCCCAGGGCGAAACTGACGAATTCCAGCCGCGCGTTCTTCGAATGGCTTTCGATCGGAAAAATCGACGTGAATGCGGCCTGCAGTCCTTCGTTCTTGCGCTGTTCAGGCGGCACCGCCGCCTGCAAAAACGCCGTGAAGGAATCGAGCTGCGTGGCGAGCAGGAACGGTACATTCAGCACCGCCGCGCGTTTGGCGAAGCTCTTGCGGATGCGTTTTTTCTCGGTCGAAGAATAGTTGATGGCAGCAGCGGTCATAACAGCTCCAGTTCAGAATGCAGGAGTCAGAATTCGGAAAACAGGGGGCAAAAGACAGGAATCAGCGATAAAAATGGCGTTGATCTGATCACTCTCTTCAGGCCTCTGCTCAGTTGGGAGACAAATCTCAAAAAGGCAAGGGCTGGCAGCCCGTACACGGCTGCCAGCCCGTATGCCGATACGGCTACTTCATCTCGGCTTTTGCGCCGGCCTCGGTCAGTTGTTTGAGGATGTCTTCTGCATCTTTCTTCGACACGCCTTCCTTTACCGCCTTGGGCGCGCCGTCGACCAGGTCTTTGGCTTCCTTCAGACCCAGGCCGGTGATCGCGCGGACCACCTTGATGACGTTGACCTTGCTCTCACCGCAGGCGTTGAGCATGACCGTGAATTCGGTCTGCTCTTCGGCGGCCGGGGCGGCGGCCCCGGCTGCGGCGGGTGCAGCCACCGCAACTGCGGCTGCGGCTGAGACACCGAATTTCTCTTCCATTTCCTTGATCATGGAGGAGAGTTCGAGCACGGTCATGTTTGAAATTGCTTCAAGTATTTCTGCTTTTGCGATTGCCATTTTTTGCTCCTGAATATTAGGTCGTTTAAATCGTTGATAACTGGTGTGGAACTTTGGAAGTCGAAACTATGCGGCCGCCTGCTCTTTCTGATCGCGAATCGCCGCGAGTGTGCGCACGAACCTGCCGGGCACCTCGTTGAGCGTCTGCACGAATTTCACCGTCGGCGCCTGCATGGTTCCAAGCAGGGTCGCAAGCAATACTTCGCGGCTGGGCATGTTGGCGAGCGCGGTGACTTCCTTGGCGGAAATTACCGAGTTCGGCAGACCCCCTGCCATGATCACGAAGCGCTCGTTCGCCTTGGCAAAATCGTTCAGCACCTTGGCACTTGCCACCGGATCGGACGAAATGCTGTAGACAAGCGGCCCGATCATCTTCTCGGCCAACTTCTCAAACGGCGTGTCCTTTACCGCACGGCGTACCAAGGTGTTTTTCAGCACCCGCAGGTACACACCGGCCTTGCGCGCCTTCGCGCGCAGTTCGGTCATGTTGCCCACTTCCAGACCACGGTACTCAGCGACGATGATCGCCTGCGCCGTGCCCAATTGCGCGGACACTTCGGCCACCATCGCCTTCTTCTGCTCAAGATTGAGACTCAAGGTCTACCTCCTGTCAATTGCAAAACTCAGTGTCCAAAACACGTTCGGGGCCCGGCACCTGCGTGCTTTCCCCCTTGGCACTTTGCATTCCTCGTCCTGCGTTACGTTTCGGCGACCTTACATTCAGGAAAAATTCCTGTATCGGGGTGCGCCATCTGCGTTGGGCGTTGCGGGTGACGGGTAATCTGCAATGAGCAGCAAAGCCATCGCACATTGTTCCGGCACCAGCTTCCGATTAAGTTTTCGGGTGATTCACAATGCCGGGTATTGGTTTCCCGCAACCCTTTACTGCTCACCCTCAAACCCCAACGGTCTTTGATAACCCGTCGCGGCGATGCTTTGCCGCGGCGGCCCAAAGTTCTGTCCCCGCCCAGGCGGGGATTGATATCCTTCTAGCTGTTGACGCTCGCAACGTCCACGCGGACGCCCGGCCCCATGGTGCTCGACACCGACATCTTCTGCAGGTAAATTCCCTTGCTGGTGGGGGGCTTCGCTTTATTCAGCGCTTCCACCAGTGCTTTCAGGTTTTCACACAGGGCCTCCGGCTCGAATGAAGCCAGGCCTATCGTGCATTGCACGATTCCAGCCTTGTCGGCGCGGTATTGAACCTGGCCGGCCTTGGCGTTTTTCACCGCGGTCGCGACATCGGGCGTCACCGTGCCCACTTTCGGATTCGGCATCAGGCCGCGCGGTCCCAGGATCTGGCCCAGCTGGCCGACGATGCGCATGGTGTCCGGACTCGCGATAAGCACGTCAAAATCCATCTTGCCGCCCTTAATCTGCTCGGCCAGATCTTCCATTCCGACGATGTCCGCGCCCGCCGCCGTCGCCGCGGCAGCCTTGTCGCCCTGTGCAAACACGGCTACGCGCACCTTCTTGCCGGTACCGGCAGGCAGCACGACCGAGCCGCGCACGGTCTGGTCTGATTTCTTGGCGTCAATGCCCAGATTGACCGCGACGTCCACCGATTCATCGAACTTGGCAGTGGCCGTCTGCTTGATCAATTTCATCGCGTCCATGGCCTGATAGGCCTTGTTGCGCTCGACCAGATTTGCGGTGCTCTTCTGGCGCTTGGAAAGTCTTGCAACCAGTTGGTTCATTTCACGCCCTCCACAATCACGCCCATGGAACGCGCGCTCCCTGCAATGGTGCGCACGGCGGCTTCCAGATCCGATGCCGTAAGGTCGGGCATTTTCGTCTTTGCGATCTCTTCGGCCTGCGCGAGCGTCAGCTTGCCCACTTTGTCGGTGTGCGGCACTTTGCTGCCTTTGTCGATACCGGCCGCCTTCTTGATGAGCACGCTCGCTGGCGGCGTCTTGATGATGAAGGTGAAGCTCTTGTCCGCAAACGCGGTGATCACGACCGGCAAGGGCAAACCGGGTTCCACCTTCTGCGTCTGCGCGTTAAACGCCTTGCAGAACTCCATGATGTTCAGGCCGCGTTGGCCCAGTGCCGGCCCGATCGGGGGGCTCGGGTTGGCTTTGCCTGCAGGTACCTGCAGCTTGATGAAGCCGATGATCTTCTTTGCCATATATCACTCCTTGTGGGTGCCAGCGGGCTTGCGCCCTCCCCGGTTAAACTTCACTGCAACTTCAAGCGGATCGCGCCGACGGCGCGATTACGCCTTCTCGACCTGCCCGAATTCCAATTCGACCGGTGTCGCGCGACCAAAGATCGTGACCGACACACGCAACTTCGACTTGTCGTAGTTGACGTCTTCCACCAGCCCGTGGAAATCCGTGAACGGCCCCTCCTTGACGCGCACCCCCTCGCCCACCTCGAACAGCACCTTGGGCTTGGGCTTCTCAACACCTTCCTGCATCTGGTGCATGATATTGGCGACTTCCTTCACCGAGATCGGTGTCGGTTTGCTCGCCGTGCCGCCTACGAAACCGGTGACCTTGTTTGTGCTCTTCACCAGGTGCCAGCTATCGTCGTCCATCTCCATTTCCACCAGCACGTAGCCGGGGAAAAACTTGCGCTCGGAAATGTTCTTTTGGCCGCCTTTCATCTCGACCACCTCTTCGGTGGGAACGAGGATCTTGCCGAATTTTTCCTGCATGCCGGCGCGCCGGATGCGGTCTTCGAGCGCGCGCTGCACCGACTTTTCGAAGCCGGAATAGGCGTGAACCACGTACCAGCGCATGCTCATAATTTCTTCCAGCCCAGTATCAAGTCGTACAACAGGTATTCGAGCGTCTTGTCGCTAATCCAGAGGAACACCGCCATGACGAGGACAAAAGCGAAAACAATCCCCGCTGTTTGCAGCGATTCCTTGCGTGTCGGCCAGACCACCTTTTTCACCTCGGTGATCGCATCGCGCAGGAAACTCAGGAACTGCTGTCCCAATTCTGTAAACCAGGCGACCGCGATACCTGCAGCTGCGCCGGCAACGATCGCGGCGAGGCGCACAATTGCAGCGCTTTCGGCGAGGTAATAAAACCCCGCCACGCCCGCGGCAAGCAGCAGCGCAGCAAGTACCAGCTTAATTTTGTCAGCCATCGATCCGTCTCGGCTCCGCGCGAGGCATCCGCGGAGCACTGTTAATTGTGGCAGGCCAAGAGGGCCTCGAACCCCCAACCTTCGGTTTTGGAGACCGACGCTCTGCCAATTGAGCTATTGGCCTGTAAATCTGGCAGAGGCTGGAACCTTAGGACCGTAAATCATCGCCCTTGACTGCGCCAGTCTCTGACCTCCAGTCTCTAGTCCTTACTCCATCACCTTGGCGACGACGCCCGCACCCACCGTGCGCCCGCCCTCGCGGATCGCAAAGCGCAAGCCCTGCTCCATCGCGATCGGCGCAATCAGCGTCACCAC
>JACZJT010000034.1 GCA_014860445.1 Burkholderiales bacterium | reverse complement strand
GGCCGGGGAGCGGCGCGCCGCCCTTGCCGAGCCTGCCTGAGTCAGGACGCTAGGGCAAAACCTCCAGCCTGATCGGGCGGTCGACGACCAGGCTGAAGCGGCCTCGACCGGTTTTTTCGATGCGGAAATGCGGGCAGCGCTCTTCCAGCCGTCGCTGCAACAGTATCAACCTGCCTTCGAGATTGTCGCTGAGGTCGGGCAGGCCGAGCGAAGCATCGCGGCGCAGTTCCCGGTTGGTGAATTCGCTGCGACCGCGCGCGTGCTCGGACAGCAACTTCCATAGGATCGCTCCGGCGACGCCTTTGATCAGGTAGTCGCCCTCGACGAACACGCTGTTGTCCGCGGCATAGCGCCGCACCGCCACCGGAACCCCGGTGGGGTGACGGACAGCTGCGCCCGCTGGCTCGGCATCGGTCCGCTCCGCATTCTGTTCCAGCAGCTGCATGGCGAAACCGAGCTGGACTGCGAGGGCGGCGAAGGCGTCCTCGTGCTCGTAAGTGAAGCGCAGGCGCTGCTCGCTTTCCACATGGAGCACGCCGAGCAGGCGATCGCCGCCGACGATCGGCACGGCCAGCTGGCTGTGGGGCGCGGCCAGGCCGGGAAAGGGAATTTCGCGCGCCCGGTCCTCGCCGTTCTGCAGCGTCCGGATATATGCGTAATCGTTGGTCATGTATCCGATGCGGATCGGCGTCTGCTCCTGCGCCGCGACACCTATCACGCCCGAACCGAGCGCAATCTCGGAACCTACTCCGGACTGCGCGTAGCCCAGGCTGGCCACGGTGTACAGATTCCGGCTCACCGCGTCGAATATCAGCACCATCGCGTGTTCGATGTCGAAATGGCGCGCCAGCGCGGCCAACAGTTCCTGCAGCAGCGAGGCGAGATCCGCGCACGGCGCCAGTTGGCTCGCGCAGGCGCGCAAGGCGGGGAGCAGGCTTCCCGACGCGCGTCCGATGCCGTGCGCCGGCGTATCGCTGCAGTGAATGTCTAGCACCCGGTACACGTCGGCGCCGCGCAACACGAATACTTTGCTCATGCCGGTATGCGAGGCGACACCGGCGAGCCTGGCCTTCATGTACTGGAACAGCGGTCCCTCGGTCTCGGTCCTCAGGTACTGCAGCGACAGTTTGTAGTGCACGCCGCTGTCCGGATCGATGACATGCGCCATGGCGTAGGGATTGGCGAGCACATTGGCGCGCGTCTTGCTGAAGAATTGAAACGACAGCGCCACGTGCGCCGCGTCGACGTAGTGCACCTGCGACAGGTAGGCCACGTTGGGGGTGCCGTCGGGCGCGCAGGTGGCGATCTGCGCCGGGATGGCGCCCTCGAAGCAAGGCCGGATCGACTCGAGCGACAGGCTCACGGCCGCGTTTCCAGCTTTGCACCCGCCTTCGGGCCGGGCGTCTGGTCGTAGATTGCGCTTGGTTCGAACACCACGGCCATGCTGTCCTCGCTTCCGGCCAGCACTGCGTCCGAAAACCCGGGCTCATATCCCATCGTCGCGAGTTCCTCCACGAACGATTGCCGGTATGCGGCGATTTCGGCCCGATCTGCGTCCGATGGTGTCAGGATATCGCGTACCGTTCCCTTGAACTGCAGCGTTTCGTTGGTGGTCGGGCGCGTGACCGTCAGCGCGATTGCCCCGTTTTCGCGCAGGCATTCGAGCGCCAGCGCCTCGCGGCTGCCGCTGAGGAATACGGTGAGCTTGCGCCGGTCTGCAGAGACACGGCAGCCGAGCGCGCGGCCGACCACCGGACGGTTGTGCGCGTCGCGTGCGGCGACGCTCATGGAGGTGTAGCGCTGGATAAAGTTTGCGCACTGTTCGTTCAGCATGACGACCCCGAATTGCGAGCGTGTGTGGGTACGATGATACTTGCGCTGGACATCGCCCGGAGCGGGATCCGCCGGCGCGAGGAAACGCGAACCTAAGCGCTATCCTTGTCGCCGAACAGCGAAAGCCGGGTCAACGAAGGGCGTCGTAGCCGCGCTCCCAGAGCGGCTTGGCATTGTCGCTTGTTTCCGTTGGCCACGGCCGCTAGCTTACCAAAGTACCCATTGCGCCACCAACCATTAGCCGGCTAGGGCCGCGACGCACTGCAACTGCTGACCGTGCATTCGGCCAAGGGCTTGGACGAGGAGCGACGCCTGTTGTGCGAGCAGACCAATTTCAGCCCGCGCCCAGGGCCAGCGCCAGACGGTAGGTGATGAACGAAGCGGCGTAGGCCAGCGCGAACAGATAGCCCGCCATGATCAGCGGCATGGTCCAGCCGCCGGTCTCGCGCTTGACCGCCGCGAGCGTAGCCAGGCACTGCGGCGCAAACACGTACCAGGCAAGCAGCGACAGGGCCGTGGCCAGGCTCCAGCTTTGCGCGATCAGCGGCGCCAGGGCTTGCGCCGCGTTGTCAGCTGTCGCTGAAAGTGCATAGACCGTGCCCAGCGCGCTCACCGCGACTTCCCGCGCAGCCAGCCCCGGGACCAGCGCGATGCTGATCTGCCAGTTGAATCCAATCGGTTCCAGCAGCACCGCCAGCGCTTTTCCGAGCATTCCAGCCAGGCTGTACTCGATGGCGGACCCGCTTGCGCCAGGCGGCGGCGACGGGAAGCTCGCCAGAAACCACAGCAGGACGGTCAGGACGAGAATGATGCCGCCGACCCGCCTCATGAATATCATCACTCTTTGCCCGAGGCCGATCGCGATGTTGCGCAGCGTCGGCAGGTGATAACTGGGCAGTTCCATCATCAGCGGGCGTACTTGTCGACCGGCGGCGGTGAATGTTTTCAGCACCAGGGCCACGCAGAGCGCTCCGACGATGCCGGCAAGGTACAGACCGGACAATACCAGGCCCTGCAGCTCCATCCCGCCCCACACCTCGCGTTTCGGAATGAAGGCGCCGATCAGCAGTGCATACACGGGGAGACGGGCCGAGCAGGTCATCAGTGGCGCGATCATGATGGTGACCAGCCGGTCGCGCGGGTTGGCGATGGAACGCGCCGCCATGATGCCGGGGATGGCGCAGGCGAAGCTCGACAGCAGGGGGATGAACGAGCGTCCGCTCAATCCCACTCCGCCCATGAGCCGGTCGAGCAGGAAAGCGGCGCGCGGCAGGTAGCCTGACTCCTCCAGCACGAGGATGAAGAAAAATAAAATCACGATCTGCGGCAGGAATACCACGACGCCCCCGGCACCCGCGATCACGCCGTCCACGATCAGGCTCTTGAGCCAGATGTCGGGCAATACCGAACTCACCGCCCCGCCCAGGCCGGCGGTCGCCGCCTCGATCAGGTTCATCGGCGCCTCGGCCCAGGCGAATACCGCTTGAAACACCAGGAACAGTATCAGGGCCAGCAGCACCGGACCGATCACCGGGTGCAAGGCCACGTCGTCGATGCGATCGCTCACGGTGTGCGGAACGACTTTGTCCAGCCCCAGGCGCTGAAGGATGTGGCGTACCACCGCGTGGTCGGACTCGCCGATGTGGGCATCGCCGGGTTCTAACGGGGCGGCGATGCCGGAGGCAGGCAGCGTCCGCGCGATCGAGCGCCACAGGCTCTGATCGTCGAATAGCGCGAGCAGCGGCCCGGCGCCCGCGCTCTGAACTGCGACGGTGCTGACGACCGGCATCCCGAGTTCGGCAGCCAGCGCCTCCACCGGAACATGGATGCCGCGTTTCTCGGCCAGATCGGTCATGTTGAGCGCCACCACGCAGGGCAGGCCCAGCCGTTTGACGGCCAGCGCCAGGCGCAGATTGCGCCGCAGATTGGTGGCGTCAACCACGCACACCACCAAATCCGGCCGTTTCTCGCCTGCCGCGCGACCGAACAGCACGTCGCAGGTCACGCGCTCGTCCGGCGAGCGCGGATACAAGCTGTAAGCCCCCGGCAGATCGAGTACGCGCAGCGACTTGCCCGCAGGCGTGGTTAGCCGGCCCTCTTTGCGTTCGACCGTCACGCCGGCATAGTTGGCGACCTTCTGCCTGCCGCCGGTGAGGAGGTTGAACAGCGCCGTCTTCCCGCAGTTGGGATTGCCGACCAGCGCAAGCAACGGTCCGCTGGCGTGAAAATGAATGACCGCCTGATTCACGCCTCGCGTTCCTCAGGATTTGCCGCGTCCGCCGCCGCTACCCGCACACAGGCCGCTTCTGCCCGGCGCAGGGCAAAGGTCGACTGACCGACCCGGACAACCAGCGGATCGCCGCCGGGCAGGCCGCGCGCCATCAGCATGACCTGTTCGCCGACGATGAAACCGATTTCGTCCAGCCAACGCGCCCATTCAGGCGCTGCGTGCGGCGCCTGAACCTGCTGCACAGTCAGCGCGTGGCCGATCAAAGCAAGATCGAGCGTCGCGCCTGAAACTCCGTCTTCGATATTCTTCATGTTGACTTCCGGCTTGGTCTCATCCTGTCCGCCTAATCGAATCGCCAGGCGATGCCCACCGTGGCTGCGTGCGTCGTCGTGAGCGGGGTGTCGTTGTCGGAAGAGCGGATTATGCCGAGCGCGACATCGAGATCCTTGCCCGGCGAGTAAATCGCGCCCAGTTCCACGAAATCCGTGCGTACCCTGGCGCCTCCGGCATGAGCGGATTCCGTTCCCATATCCAATGCCAGCTTCCACTGCTGTGTGAGATTCAATACGGGCGCGATCGAGGCGCGCGTCCTTGTCGTGTCCGGATTGCTGGAAGTATCGCGGTAGCGGTCGCGGCCCGCGCCCGCGTTGATATGTATGGCGCCGAATGACACTTCCCGCGTGAGAACGAGCGTCAGGTTCCCGGAGGTTTTGCCCCGGCCCAGTCCGGCGCTTTCGCGGCCTGCACTAACCGGGAAAAGCACTTCCGGCTTGAGCGCGATACTGGTCTTGCCTGCCTGGTTTTCGTAGAACCTCCACTTGATGCCGAATGCAGGATTGGCGCCGCCGCTTGCATCGCCACCGCTGTCGTTCGACCGAATGCGGGCATGGTTCCATCCCGCAAAAACGTCGAGCGCTTCCGCCACGCCAGCCGTATAAACCAGCGGCAGCGTTTGCGTTCGAACCGTGTTGCCTGCCGATGCCGCGCGATCCAGCGTGAACGCAGCTTCGAGTTGCTTGCGGCCGTCGCCTTGGGTGCCCGTATCGTCGGTAACTAGAGGTTGAAATGCGAAAACCGCGTTGCTTGATCCCGTCAGCACTAGTAGAAGGATCAGGAAGGCCTTGCGTTTGGTCGGTTTCATGCGAATACCGTGCAGCAGGAGTCCAAGTTGAAAAGCGGGAATAGATGAGAATGTTTCGCATTATAGATGCGAATCGTTCTCATTTACAAGCGGTATTTTCGTAACAGGAAAAAGCGCTACCCATGGCCGTCGCACAGGGCAAAGCGGCGTCAGCCCGGGGGGGGCGCCCACAGCTTCAGCCTGCGCCTGGATCTAGTCGTGGCCCGGGACTTCGAACAGAGACAACTGGCTCGCCAGCGACAATACCTGTTCCTCCACGGCGCGCTTGGCCTCGGCCAGGGTTGTTGCTTCGCCGGCGCGAGTGCCCGCCTGCCATCGGTAGATGCCGTCCCACTGCGCTCGCTCGCCCAACTGCACCGTGCCCAGGCGTTCTTTGCCTCGCCAATAGCCGTGCGACTGATAGCCGCGCTCCCAGAACGGTTTTGCCCTGCTGGATTTCCTTGGACTCTTCTTCGGCATGGGCGCTAGCTTACCAAAGTGCTCCCTGCGCCACCACCCAGTAGCGTGCAAGGCGACCGGCCGCCGACCACAGGGTCACCGCGACCCAGTTGAGCTTGATCCAGCCTGCGGCGAGGCATAGTGCGTCGCCGACGAAGGGGAGCCATGCCAGGACCAGCAAGGGACTGCCGTAGCGCTTGACGCGGTCTACCTGGGTCAGCGGTTTTTTTGATCCGATGTAGCGCCCGATCAGATAGGTGGTGAGCCCGCCCAGCGTATTGCCCAGGGTGGCCGCGCCGATCGCGGGCCAGAGGAGGTCCGCGTGCAATTTGAGCACGGCGAACAGGGCCGCCTCGGAGCTGATCGGAATCAGGGTCGACGCAAGAAAGCTCGCGCCGAACAGCGAGGCCAGGCTGGTCGCGCCGTCGATCAAGCCGGGGCTCCGTCGATCGCGGGCAGGAAGGCGGCCCGCAGTGCCGTTCCGGTTTCGCGTCGCACGGTACCGATGCAGCGCGATCGAGCGCTTCGATCGCCTTGCCGCGGCGAAGCACATCCTGCTACCCTTGCACGCTCACTTCGCAAGCTCACCATCCTGAAATGCATCCCGATTATCTCGAAAAAATCCTCAAGGCACGCGTCTACGACGTGGCGATCGAATCGCCGCTCGAGGCGGCGCCCATACTGTCCGCGCGCTTGCACAACAGTTTGCTCCTCAAGCGCGAGGACATGCAGTCGGTATTCTCGTTCAAGCTGCGCGGCGCTTACAACAAAATGGCGCAGCTTCCGGCGGCGAAGCTCAAGCGCGGCGTCATCTGCGCCTCTGCAGGCAATCATGCCCAGGGCGTGGCACTGGCTGCGCAGCGCCTGGCTTGCAAGGCGGTGATCGTGATGCCGGTGACCACGCCGCGCATCAAGGTGGATGCAGTGCTTGCGCGCGGTGCCGAGGTGGTGCTTTGCGGCGACTCGTACGACGAGGCCTACCGGCATGCGCTCAAGTTGGAGAAATTGCGCAAGCTCAGCTTCGTGCACCCCTATGACGACCCAGACGTAATTGCGGGTCAGGGCACGATCGGCATGGAAATCCTGCGCCAGGCGAAAACCCCGATCGACGTTATTTTCGTCGCCATCGGCGGCGGCGGGCTGATTTCGGGCATTGCCGCCTACGTCAAGCGCCTGCGCCCCGAGATCAAGATCATCGGCGTGCAGCCGGTGGATTCGGACGCCATGGCGCGTTCGCTCAAGGCAGGTCGGCGCGTGCGCCTGGCTCACGTGGGCCTGTTTGCGGACGGCGTCGCCGTGAAGCAGGTGGGCAAGGAAACATTCCGTCTGTGCCGGCAACTGGTGGATGAAATCATCCTGGTCGATACCGACGAGACCTGCGCTGCGATCAAGGACGTGTTCGAGGAGACGCGCTCCATCCTCGAGCCGGCGGGCGCACTCGCGATCGCCGGCGCGAAAGCCTACGTGGAACGAAGCGGCGCGCACGGGTTAACCCTGGTCGCGGTGGCCTGCGGCGCCAACACCAATTTCGACCGCCTGCGTTTCGTCGCGGAGCGCGCCGAAGTGGGCGAGCATCGCGAGGCCATACTCGCCGTGACCATTCCGGAACGCCCCGGCAGCTACAAGAAGTTCTGCGCCATCCTGGGTGCGCGCAACATCACCGAATTCAATTACCGTATCGCCGGGGAAAAAGAAGCGCACGTATTCGTCGGCATCGAGGTGCAGGATCGCGAGGAGACTGCGCGCCTGACGCGCAACCTGAGCCGTCACGGTCTGAAGACCATCGATCTGTCGGACAACGAGATGGCCAAGCTGCACGTGCGACATCTGGTCGGCGGACACGCAGCACTGGCGAAGAACGAGTTGCTGTACCGCTTCGAATTCCCGGAGCGTCCCGGGGCCTTGATGAAATTCCTCAACAGCATGCGCCCCGACTGGAATATCAGCCTGTTCCATTACCGCAACCATGGTGCCGACTACGGCCGCGTGCTGGTCGGCATGCAGGTGCCGCCCAAGGAAATGCCGGCGTTTCGCCGCTTCCTGCGCGAGTTGGGCTATCCCTGCTGGGACGAGAGCGCGAACGCCGCGTACAAACTGTTTCTGGGCTGAGGAATCAAGTTTCCGGGGCTTCGCCAAAATATCCCGGCGCGATCTCGGCGGCGTAGCACACCGGTGAGCTGAGTTCGACGCGTGGCTCCTGCGGCACACCCAGGAATTCGAGCTTGTCCCGGTCGCGCTGGTATACGCCGCGCTCGGTGACCACGTAGTCCACCGGAATGTCCCAGGGCTGGGGCTGGATGGTGTCGATCGCGGCGAGCTCGTAAGTGACGCCGATCACCAGCGGTTTGTGCTCCCGCAGGCTCGCCAGCGTCCGATCGAAAAAGCCGCCGCCGTAGCCCAGGCGATAGCCCTGCTTGTCGAAGCCGTTCATCGGCAGCAGCACCTTGTCCGGCACCCGCTCCGCGCTTTCCTTGGGGTACGGGATATCGAGCTTGCCCAATGCCATTTCCACACCGGGGTGCCATTCGCGGAATAGGAGAGGGGACTTCGGCGCGACCACGACCGGCAAGGCCGCGGTCGCGCCCCGCTCGCGCAGCCGGCGCACCAGGTGGCGCGCGTCGTATTCCTTGAGGATCGGCCAGCAGAACGCGACCACGCCCCTGGCCAGCCCCGGGAACGCGCGTTGCAGATGCCGGTCCATCGCGGTCCGCCAGGCATGCGCCCGTTCGGCCGGCACCGACTGCCGTCGTGCGAGCAACGTGTTACGCAGCGCCTTGCGCCATGCCATGAGTTCAGCGTGCTGCATATATTTGAAGCGCGTCATGCATCCGGTTCATAGAGCGTTTATACTAGTTTCATCATGGGCTTAGCAATAAACGTCACTATATCACCGATGCTCCGCGGGTTGAGCCTTGCCCTCGCACTTGCGGTCGTCCCGCTTGTGTCACTGGCGCGGCCGGCCGCTCCGCAGACGCAGGATGAAATTTTTCTTGCTGCGCGCGCCGCGGTGCGCGCGGATGATTACCGCAAACTTGCCGGATACGACGCAATGTTGCAGGGCTATCTGCTCCAGCCCTATGTTGAATCCTGGATGCTGCGACCGCGCCTGGAAGATGCCTCTGTGAATGAGGTGCGCGATTTTCTCTCGAGGCAGAAGGGGAGTCTGCTGGCCGAGCAAGTGCGCAGGGACTGGCTGAGAGCGCTCGGAAAAACGCAGCGCTGGGACTTGTTTCGCTCGGAGTATCCCTTGCTGGTCGGCGAGGACGAGGAAGTCGGCTGCTATGCGCTGCAGGCGCGCTGGCTGCAACACGACGCATCCGCGCTGACGGAAGTCAGGACGCAGTGGTACGCGCCGCGCGAATTGCCCGAAGGCTGCGTGCCGCTGGCGGAAGCGCTCATTGCGAGCGGCGAGTTCACCAACCGACAAGTGTGGGAGCGCATACGCATTCTGCTCGAAGCGGGATTGGTCAGCGCCGCATGGCGCGCCGCCGAGTATCTGCCGCCGCAGGAGGCGCTGGACCGCGGTGATCTGTTTGCGGTGGCCGCCGGCGCGCAGCGTTATCTCGACGACAGGAAGAAGGACTACTCGCGCCGCGCCGTACGCGAACTCACCATGTTCGCGCTGCATCGGCTGGCGCGCAAAGACCCGCTTGCGGCGGCGACGTATTGGGATCACAAGCTGCGCGCGAAATTTTCACGCGCGGAACAGGGCTATGTCTGGGGCCGGCTGGCGCTGCACGCGGCGCGTCGCAACCAGCCACAGGCAATGGAATGGTATGGCCACGCCGATGTCGCGCAAACCCAGCTGTCGGACGAGCAGCTCGCCTGGCGCCTGCGAGCAGCGCTGCGCCAGGACAACTGGGCTGAAGTCAAGGTCTCGGCGGAAAAGATGTCCCCGCTGCAACGCAATGAACCCGCCTGGGTCTACTGGGAAGGGCGTGCAGCCCAGGCGCTGGGAAACGGGGCGGAGGCGCGCACGCTGTTCGAGCGCATCGCCAGCGGGGATGATTTTTACGCGCGACTTGCAGCCGAAGAACTGGGCCGCGCCTTAAGCATTCCGCCCAAGGGTTACGCACCGACAGCGGAAGAAGTGGCTGCGATTGCGCGCGAGCCGGGCTTCCAGCGCGCGCTCGCGCTGTATCGCCTGGGCCAGCGCCGGGATGCGACGCGCGAATGGATCTGGTCCATACGCGGGATGGACGACAAGCGGCTGCTCGCTGCGGCCGAACTCGCGCTCCAAAACGAAATGTTCGACCGCGCCATCAACACCGCCGCGAAGACACAGCAGTTGCACGATTTCAGCCTGCGCTATCTCGCGCCATATCGCGAGGACGTGGGCGGGCACGCGCGTGCGCAGCAACTGGAAGAGGCATGGGTGCTTGGGCTGGTGCGTCAGGAAAGCCGCTTTATTCCGGCGATAAAATCCTCCGCCGGAGCGGCCGGGCTGATGCAACTCATGCCGGCGACGGCGAAGTGGGTGGCGCGGCGCATGGGCATGCAGGACTATTCCTGGTCGCGCGTGACCGATACGGACGTCAACGCGGCCCTGGGCACTTACTACCTGCGCCATGTGCTCGATGACCTCGACGGCAATCCGGTGCTGGCGGCGGCGGCCTATAACGCAGGGCCCGGGCGCGCGCGTCGATGGCGCGACACGCGCCCGCTGGAAGGCGCCATCTACGCCGAAACCATACCCTTCGATGAAACCCGGGACTACGTCAAGAAGGTAATGAACAACACCATGTATTACGCGGCCATGCTGGGAGGCCAGTCGCGCTCGCTGAAAGCCCGCCTCGGCGTCATCGCACCGGGCGGAACCGGGCCGGAGAATTCGAAATGAAACTGGAGCGTATAGCCCTCATGGGCGGCAGCGGATTTATCGGCAGTCACGTGGCTGGCATGCTTTCGGCGCAGGGCAAACGGGTGGTTGTGCCTACACGCCGGCGCGAACGCGCCAAGCACCTGTTCATGTTGCCGACGGTGGAAGTGGTAGAGGCGGATGTGTGCGACCCGTCGCAGCTCACCGCCCTATTGCGCGGCTGCGATGCGGTGATCAACCTGGTGGGCGTGCTGCAGAGTCGGCCCGGCGAACCCTATGGCGATGATTTCCGCCGCGCGCACGCGGAACTGCCGCGCACAGTGATGGCGGCGTGCGAGCAGTTGCACATCTCGCGCCTTTTGCATATGAGCGCACTGAACGCTTCGAGCAAGGGTCCCAGCGCCTATCTGCGCTCCAAGGGCGACGGCGAGAACTGGATGTTCGCGGAAGGCCGGCGGCTGGCGATCAGCGTATTTCGACCCTCGGTCGTGTTCGGCCCGGAGGACAGCTTCCTGAATGTATTCGCGCAACTGCAGCGTTTCCTGCCGCTGGTGTTGCTTGCCTGTCCGGAAGCGAAATTCCAGCCGGTCTATGTCGGGGACGTGGCGCGGGCGCTGGTTCATGCGCTTGGCGACCGCGACAGCCATGGCAAGACCTACGATCTGTGCGGCCCCCGGGTCTACAGCCTGCGCGAGTTGGTCAAATTCGCGGGACGGGCTAGCGGCCACCCGCGACCCGTCGTCGGACTCAACGCCAAATACTCCATGTTGCAGGCATGGATCATGGAGTGGCTGCCGGGCAAGCTCATGAGCCGTGACAACGTCTTGTCGATGTCGCGGGACAGCACCAGCGACGCGCCCTTCCCATTCGGAATCCAGCCGACCGCGCTCGAGACGGCCGCGGCGTATCTGCGGGGCGTCGCCGCGCGCTCGCGCTTCAAGCTGCTGCGCAATCACGCCGGCAGAACGACGCGCGCGGCGTGAAACAGCTTCAGCTAGCGATCGCAGACAAGAACTACTCGTCGTGGTCGATGCGGCCGTGGGTGCTGCTTAAGCAGGCCGACATTGCGTTCGAGGAAATCCAGCTCTGGTTCGGCGACGACGGCGCGGTTCACGGCATCGAGCCGCATTCGCCGACGCGCAAGGTGCCGGTATTGATCGTCGATGGCGAGCCGGTATGGGATTCCCTCGCCATATGCGAAGCAGTCGCCGAGATGTTTCCGCAAAAGCGCCTGTGGCCGGAGGACGTGCGCGCGCGGCAGATTGCGCGCTCAATCTGCGCGGAAATGCACGCGGGTTTTCGCGAACTGCGCGGCGCCATGCCGATGAACATCAGCGCGTCGTTTCCAGGAAAGGGAATGAGTCCCGAGGTGCAGGGCGATATCGACCGTATCGTGAATATCTGGGAATCCTGCCGCGAGCATCATGGCAAGGGCGGTCACCTGCTGTTCGGGCAATTCACCGCGGCCGACGCGTTTTATGCGCCGGTGGCCTCGCGTTTCCTCACCCACGCCGTCACCTTGCCCCCGGTGGCGCAGGCGTACGCCGAGGCGCTGCTCGCGTTGCCTGCCGTGCGCGAGTGGATGGAGCAGGCGCGCCGCGAAAACCGGTTCGTTCGAGCCGATGAGCCTTACCGTTCTGCTCCCGCCTGATCGGCCAACGGTTTTCCGGTGAAGGTCTACGCAGTCGGCGGCGCAGTCCGCGACGAAATCCTCGGCCTCCCGGTCAAGGATCGCGACTATGTCGTGGTCGGAGCCACGCCCGCGGACATGATCCGACTCGGCTACAAGCCGGTGGGCAAGGATTTCCCGGTGTTCCTGCATCCGAAGACGCACGAGGAATACGCGCTGGCGCGTACCGAGCGCAAGACCGCACGCGGATACCGCGGCTTCCAGGTTTATGCGGCGCCGGATGTGACGCTCGAACAGGATCTGTCGCGGCGCGATCTCACCATCAATGCCATGGCGCGCGACCGCAAGGGCAGCATCATCGACCCCTACGGAGGCACAGACGACCTGAAGCGCGGCGTGCTGCGTCACGTCAGTCCGGCATTCGCCGAGGATCCCGTGCGCATCCTGCGTGTGGCGCGTTTCGCCGCGCGCTTCGGCTTTCGGGTCGCGCCGGCCACGCTGCGCCTGATGCGCGCGATGGTGGCGGCGGGGGAGGCCGACGCGCTGATTGCAGAACGGGTGTGGCAGGAACTGGCCGTCGGCCTGATGGAATCCGCACCCTCGAAAATGTTCGCCTTGTTGCGCAAATGCGGCGCGCTGGAGCGGGTGCTGCCGGAACTGGCCGCCATCTGGGCGCAGCGCGGACAGTATGCGCGCGCGCAGCGCGCGCTCGACTACGCTGCTGCGCGGGGTTTTGTGCTCGATGTGCGCTACGCCGTACTCGCGTGTGCGCTCGAGGGCGCGGATGCGCCCGAGCGCGCGCTGCGTCACATGAGCACGCGCCTGCGCGCGCCCGCAGACGCGCGCGATCTGGCTCTGCTCGTCCTGCGCAACCGTGAACAAGTCGACGGCTGCGCCCATCTCGATGCCGAAGCCCTCATGTCCTTGTTCCAGTCCTGTGATGCCTTGCGCAGGCCGGCGCGTTTCGAACAGTTGCTGCAGGCGCTCGAATGCTGCTGCACCGGCAAGGCCAGGGGTGTTGCCGCGCAGAAATATTTGCGCGCGGCGCTGCGCGCCGCGCGTTCCGTGGACGCCGGCGCCATCGCAAGGCGCGAGACCGAGCCGCACCGAATCGCCACGCGCCTGCGCAGCGCGCGCGCGACTGCGATTCGTGCCGCCTTGCGCATTGATTGAGTCCCGCGCCCGGATGAAATGCAAATGATGTCCGGGGCGGCCCTGCTGCTGAATGGACTCGTGCGCAATCTGCATGCAGGCTTGCGCCTTGCGCTATTCATGCCGGTCAGCCGCTACGATTTTCGCGTTGCCCCCGGCGACTTCGCCACGTTGTGGATGTTCAACCTGCTCGCGTGGCTGGCTGGCGGCATGTTGCGCAACGGATTTCCGGGTTACCTTGATTACGGCGCATTGCCGGTGGCGCTGGCCGAGCTGCCGCTGATCTTGCTGGCAAGTGCCGTCATCGCAGCCTGGTACCGCAGGCGCGAGCTGCTGCTCGCGCTGGCGCTGCTGTTGATATCGCCTTCCGCCTTGTTCGAGTTGGCGTCTTCAGGCGTCGTAATTGCATTGCGCCTCGCCGGTCCGGCGTTTTCGCCCGCCGCGCACTGGACCGTCTACGCGGTCTATCTGGCTTGGGTGATTGCCGTTTTTCTGCGCGCACTGTGGGTCGCGGGCGGCGCGCACGCCCGGCAGTTCTTGCGCGGCGCCCCGGTGTTGATCGTGTTGTTCCTGTTTCTCTCGAGCGTCATGCCGCGAGCCGAGTTTTGGGTGCGCTACGAGAATGAAGGTTCGCAGCGGCCTTCGATCGCGCAGGAGGAACTGTTTCACGCCCAGGGCGGCCTGCTCGACGCCCGGCTTGCCGCCTTGAAGCCGCAGCGTCCCGGGATCGCCGATTTGTATTTCGTCGGTTTTGCTCCGGATGGAACTGAGGACGTGTTCGGCAGTGAACTGCGGACGGTGGCGCGCATGATGTCACAGCGGTTTGATTCAGACGACCGTTCCTTGTTGCTCAGCAACGATCCTTTGACGCTGGGCGAGCTGCCCATCGCGAGCGCGACCAATCTGGGCGCGGCGCTCAGGCGTCTGGGCGGCATCATGGACGCGAACGAGGACTTGCTGTTTCTGTACATCAGCACCCATGGCTCGCAGGGCGGCGAGCTGACGGTGGATCTGCCGCCGCTCGAATTGTTCCAGATCAGGCCGGCGGCGCTCGCGCGCATGCTGCAATCGAGCGGCATCAAATGGAAGGTGCTGGTCATATCAGCCTGCTATTCCGGCGGCTTCATCGAACCGCTCAAGGACGAGAACACGCTCATCATCACTGCAACCGACGCGTTCAACGCATCCTTCGGCTGCGGCAATGGCGAAAAAATGACCTGGTTCGGCAAAGCCTATTTCGACGACGCCTTGCGCCGCACGCGCTCCTTTACCGAAGCGTTCGCGCGTGCACGCGACGGGGTGGCGCAGCGCGAGCGCGAGCAGGGTTTCACCCCGTCCAACCCACAGATGTACGTGGGAGCGGCAATAAAAAGCAGGTTGGCCGGATTTGAGGCCCGGTTGAACGGCGCAAAAACTCCCAATTGAACTGCGCGCCGCTCGCAAGGCAAAGCGCGGTGACTAGACCAGCCTGCCGAGCAGCGTCAGCGCCAGAGAGAGCACGACGGTGGTGGTGAAGGGCAGGTAATAGTCCCTGCCCCGGTGGCGCAGCGTGATGTCCCCGGGCAGGCGTCCGAGGCCGTATTTCCTGAGCCACGGCGAGCACAGTGTCAGCACGGACAGCGCGACGACCAGAGTCAAAAGCCACTTCAGCATTGAATCATTGTAAACTCCCTGGCACCGGAAGGAACCGTCGAGGGAGCAATAAATGATCGATCTCTACAGCTGGGCCACCTCCAATGGGCGCAAGGTTTCGATAATGCTCGAGGAGTGCGGCCTGCCCTATAAAGCGCACCCGATCAACATCGGCAAGGGCGATCAGTTCACGCCGCAATTCGTCGCGCTCAATCCGAACGCCAAAATCCCCGCCATTGTCGATTCCGACGGTCCGGACGGTGAACCCATTACCCTGTTCGAGTCGGGCGCGATTCTGGTGTATCTCGCCGGCAAAACCGGCAGATTCCTGCCCGCTACGGACCGCGGCAAATACATCGCTTTGCAATGGCTGATGTTCCAGATGGGAGGGGTCGGGCCGATATTCGGCCAGGTGCACCATTTCCTGCGCGCAGCCAAGGAGCCGGTACCCTATGCAATCGAGCGCTATACCAAGGAAAAGGACCGCTTGTACGGTGTGCTGAACAAGCGCCTGGGCGAAGTTGCGTATCTGGCCGGCGAATACTCCATCGCCGACATCGCCACCTACCCGTGGGTTTCGCGGTATGAGTGGCAGAAGACAAATCTGGCGGATTTCCCCAATGTAAAGCGCTGGTACGATGCCATCAGCGATCGCCCGGCGGTTCGCAGCGGCATGGCGGTATTGGTCTAGGCGCGCGCATCCGATGGACGCGTCCTCCGAGTCCGGGCTCGAGCAGAAACTCGAAATTCTTGAAGCCTGCCCGCGTGGGGGCGGCAAAGGACGACCGCTCTTGTTCGTGCACGGCGCGTTCGCAGGCGCCTGGTGCTGGTCCAAACATTTCCTTCCGTATTTCTCCAAGAAGGGCTTTCGCGCCTGCGCACTGAGCCTGAGCGGACACGGCGGCAGTCCGGGGCGCGAGCGGCTCGACTGGCTATCCATTGCCGATTACGTGCGCGACCTAGAACAGGCGGTCGACATCGTCGGTGGCGACCCCGTAATCGTCGGACATTCCATGGGCGGCTTCGTGCTGCAAAAATACCTGGAGGGCGCAAGCGCGCCTGCGGCCGTGCTCATGGCTTCGGTGCCGCCGCAGGGTTTGCTGTCGTCATCGATCGCATTGGCATTTTCTAACCCGGGCCTGTTCACCGACCTGAACTCGATGATGCATCGCGGACGGGCTTCGATCGAGACCTTGCAGCATGCGCTGTTCGCGACTCCCGTCGCGCCGGAGGAACTGAAGGCTTATTACCACCTGATGCAGCCGGAATCGCAACGCGCAATGTGGGACATGACGTTTTTCGATTTGCCGCGACTGCAGCGCGAGCGTTGTCCGCCGATGCTGGTGCTGGGCGCCGAACTCGACATTCTGGTGCCGCCGTCTCAGGTCGAACAGGCGGCGCAGGCCTACGGGACGGAGGCGGTGGTTTTCCCCGGCATGGGGCATGTCATGATGCTCGAAGCCGGTTGGCAGGACGTCGCCGACCGCATGATCGGGTGGCTGCGCGGGCTCAAGCTCGAACCGGCCCAAGCCGCGCGCTGAGCCAGCGCGCGTTAGCGCGGCAACTGTGCGACGAAGCTTGCCGCGCCTGCAAGCAGCATTTCGACCGCAATCGCGGTGAGCACCAGTCCCATCAGGCGCTCGATCGCAATCACGCCGCGCCTGCCGATCCAGCCGCTGATGCGCTGTGCGGAAATCATCACCACGGTCGAGACCAGCATGGCGAGACTGAGCGCCGCCACCCAGTCGAATACGCGCTGCGGCTCGCGCGACACCAGCAGCAGTACCGTGGCCAGCGCAGACGGGCCGGCGATGGCGGGGATCGCGAGTGGCACGATGAACGTGCCGGTATCGCCGCTGTCCCCGAAAATCCCCTCGGCGTGCGGAAATACCATGCGCAGCGCGATCAGGAACAGGATCAATCCGCCGGCGATTGCCAGCGCGTTGTCCGACAGCCGCAGCAAATGCATGAATTTGTCGCCGCCGAACATGAACGCGAGCAGCACCGCGTAGGCGATGGCGCATTCGCGCAGCACCACGCGCGTGCGCATTGGCGCCTCGACGTTCTTTAGCACGGAGATGACCAGCGGCATATTGCCGAACGGGTCCATCACCAGGACCAGCAGTATGGTGGCGGAGATGATATCCATGTACTACCTACGCAGGCTGTTGAAAAACGCGTCCCGACTTTGACGGCCCATCTTACATACTACGCGGTCAGAGGGGCGCGCTTTTCAACAGCTCTAACTTGGGGGATATTGAACGGGGCGTCGCCCCCTTCTTCCACGCCCAGCTAGAGTGAGGCGCGCCGGTCGCCGCTGGAAAAACCGATCAGCGGCGCGGCGTGGTCTTTTCCGAAGGCGAGGACCTTGAACAATTCTCCCATCTCCGCAGGCGAGAGCAGCTGCTGTGCCGCGGCCGCCTGCGGTAGATAGGCCGCCGCGTTCTCGGGCGGTGTGCGCAGCATGATGTCGGTAATCCCGCAGTTGATCAGGAACTGCGCCTGTCCGGCGTAGCCCAGCAAATCCAGCCCTGCAGTTTCGCCGGCCCGCGCGACTGCGCTGAAATCGACATGGCTGGTGATGTCCTGCAGTCCCGGGAGGAAGAACGGATCGGCGTGCGCGCGGTGGCGGTAGTGGCACATCAGCGTGCCCTCGCTGCGCTGCGCATGGTAATACTCGTGCGCCGGAAAGCCGTAGTCGATGAGCAGGATCGCGCCGCGCGCCATCGTCTGCGCGAGCGTGCTAACGAAGGCGCAGGCCTGCAGCGGAATTTCGGTCTGGTAATCTTGCGGCAGCTGCAGCGCTTCGGCCGCGGAGCGCAATGACGCATCTGCCGGTCGCCAGGCCCAGGCAAATGCCCCATCCGTCAAACTTACCCCTGCCTCTTCCACGCCGGAAGCGCTGTTCCTGACCAGATGCACGGGCATCGCGTCCAGCACTTCGTTGGCGATGATCATGCCCTGATACAGGTTCGGCAGCCGGTTGAGCCAGATCACGCGCTCCAGCAGCTGCGGCACTCTTAGTGCGAGCAGGTCGCGCTCGCGCTCGCGCAGATCGGGGCTGACTTCGAGAATGTAGTAAGCGCGCGGCAGACGCCCGAGGTGCTCGAGTTCGGTCAGCAGGGCGGCGGCCAGGGCGCCCGAACCGGCGCCGATTTCCAGTATCTGATCCAAGCCTGATTCCAGCAGCTCGGCAGCCTGCTGCGCCAGAGTTTGGCCGTAGAGCGGGGTCATTTCCGGTGCGGTGGTGAAGTCACCGTCGCGCCCGAGCTTTCTTGCGCCGGCGGTGTAATAGCCCAGCCCCGGCGCATACAAGGCGAGTTCCATGTAGCGCACAAACGGTATCCAGCCGGCATGGGCGGCTATTTCGCCGCGGATCAGCGCGACGAGCTTCTCGCTGTGCGCCAGCGCTTCGGCCGGAGGAGTGGGGAGTGTCGACATATGGGGAATAGTGCGCGATTCCGGTAAAATCTTCAAATCATGTCTGCGTCACTGCACAACAAGACCGCCCTCGTCACCGGCGCAGCCAGGCGCGTCGGCGCCGCGATCGCGCGCCGGCTGCACCAGGCCGGCGCCAGTCTGGTGCTGCACTACAATGCCTCGGAACGTGATGCGCACGCCCTGCAGTCAGAACTCAACCTGCAGCGCGCCAAGTCGGTGATCCTGGTCAAGGCCGATTTGCTGGAACCCGCCGGGCTCGCGGAAATCGTGAAGACCTGCGTTGAACACTTCGGCACCCTGGACGCGCTGGTCAACAACGCCTCGGCATTCTACCCCACGCCTGTCGGCGCGATAGACGAGCGCAACTGGGACGAACTCATGGGCATCAATCTGAAAGCGCCCCTGTTTCTGTGTCAGGCGGCGGCGCCGCATTTGAAAAAAAGCACCGGCTGCATCGTTAATATTACCGACATTCACGCAGAGCGGCCGCTGAAAAACTATGTGGTCTACAGCATCTCCAAAGCGGGTCTTGTCGGTCTCACCAGTTCGCTTGCGCGCGAGCTCGGCCCCGAGGTGCGCGTCAACGGGGTCGCGCCAGGGCCGATTGCCTGGCCCGAGGACGGGTCCTTCGACGAGGTGACGCGCCAGCGCGTGATTTCCCACACGCTGCTGAAGCGCATCGGCGAGCCGGACGACATCGCCCGCGCGGTCTACTACCTGATCGCCGAAGCGCCCTACGTTACAGGGCAGATCATCGCGGTGGATGGCGGACGGAGCGTAAATCTGTAGTTGAACCTGTAGTAGATTACGTGGACTGCCTACGCTGCCGCCTTCGCGTGTTCCTTGACGTGGGCATTGAGGTCGAAACCGATTTTGAGGGCGATCAGGGCCAGCAGTGCCCACACCGGTGAACCCAGCGCCATGGTGATGCCGCCGCCAATAATAATGGTCAAGTGCAGCACGATGACGCGCTTGTAAGGTTGTTGCATCTGTTGGCTTAAGGACGCGCGGCGAAACTCGCCGCGAGCGAGGTAATTCCACAAAAACGAAAACACATGGCTGCCCGCCAGCACGGCGAGTGGCAGCGTAAGGTCGAAGTCGGTGATGGCGCGCATGACCCCCTCGACCGGCACCAGGCCATGATCCATGCGGTTATAGGTCTTCCCGCCGAACAGGCTGACGACAAAGCTGCCATGAATCGCGGTGAACATTCCATAGTGAAAACAGAAGAAAGGCACCATGAACAGCTTCGAGGCCCACAGCGCGAGGTCGGTCGGGTCGGCCAGCAGCATGCGCAGCGCATTGAGCGCGCCGATCACCACATTCTCGAGCCAGAACAGCAGCATGACCGGAAATACCGACCAACCGAGAACCAATACGCCGTAGAGCGGCATCAGGTTGGCGCCGATCAGCAACAGCGACGAGGGCGAGCGCCAGTTTGTCGCCTGGGCCCCCCGCGTATCGGGGGCGGGG
>JACZJT010000033.1 GCA_014860445.1 Burkholderiales bacterium | reverse complement strand
GGGTTCCACCGGCGCCTGGGTGGCGCTGCTCGCCGCGCGCGGCGTGGCCGTTGCGCCGCTGCGCCCGGCCAACTGCGGCTTCGACACCGGCTGGAGCCGGCACTTCAGCGCGCGCTACGCCGGCCATCCGGTGAAGCCCGTAACCTTGGCACACACCGGTGCCGATGGCTTGCAGTTGCGCCAGCAGGGCGAATTCATGATCACTGCCACCGGCGTTGAAGGCGGCCTGATTTACGCCCTCTCGGCGCGTTTGCGCGACGAAATCGAGGCCGAGGGCAGGGCACTGCTGCACCTCGATCTGGCGCCGGGCCGGGATCCGGCGCGGCTGGCGCAGGAGCTGTCGCGAGACCGCGGTTCGAGTTCGATGGCGAACCACCTGCGCCGTCGCGCGGGCATCGAAGGGGCAAAGGCGGGACTATTGCGCGAACTGCTGCCGGCAGGGGATTTCGCCGACGCCCTGCGGCTCGCTGCCGCAATCAAGGCGCTGCCGCTGCGCCTCGTTGCGCCGCGTCCCCTGGACGAGGCGATCAGCAGCGCAGGCGGCGTGGTGTTCGAAGATCTGGACGAGCGCCTGATGATCCGCGCGCTCCCGGGCGTATTCTGCGCCGGGGAGATGCTCGACTGGGAAGCGCCGACGGGCGGCTATCTGCTGAGCGCGTGTTTTGCCACCGGGCGGGTGGCCGGCGCCGCCGCTGTCGCTTGGTTGGCGGCGGGCAGGCATTAGGTGAAGCTGCGTCCACGCGCAAACGCTAGGCGTCTACCCAGGTAACGACGCCGTCCACCGCGGCGCGGCTGGTGCGAAAGCGGTTCACCGGGTGGTCCGCGTCCTCGTAGCCGAAAGACATGCCGCATACGACCCATCGCTCGGGCGGTAAACCGAAATATGCGCGCAGGAACTTCGGGTGCGCGCCCAGTGCGGCTTGTGCAATGCTGGCAACGCCGACGCTGCGCGCGGCCAGCATGAAGTTGTTCACCCAGGCGCCGCAATCGAGGATGCCGGATACGCCCAGCGCCTCGTCCGTGGTGACGACCATCGCGTGCGGCGCGCCGAACAGGCGGTAGTTTTCCATCCCCTGGCGCGCCGAGGCCACGCGATCCCCGCGCGCGATGCCCACGCTCTCGTAGAGCTGGAAGCCGCACTCGCGCCGGCGCTCAAGATAGACGCCGCGGTATTCCCTCGGGAAGGTGTAATCGGGCTCGCGCTCGTGCGCCGCTGCGTACTCGCACAGCGCGGCGCGGAAGCGATCGGTGGCGGCGCCGCGGGTGATAACTACCTGCCATGGCTGCGAATTGCACCAGGAGGGCGTGCGCTGCGCGATCTCCAGCATGCGCGTGATCGTGGCCGTGTCCACCTGGCGCGGCAGGTATGCGCGGCAGCTGTAGCGTTCCCGCAGCAACTGTTCGAACGCGGCGGAGGGCGTGTGCGCAGGATCTGTGTTCATGGGTTCCCCTTTTTATTGCCAATCTGCAATGGGCCGGAAACACTCGTCGCTATTGACTATTCGACTTGTTAGGCCTTTTCTGAATTCGTTGGCGGCGCAATCTCGAAGCGCCAGTTTCGTTCAGCATCCACTATCCAGCCGCCGGTGGGGGGCGCGAAGTGGGTGCCCAGGACCAGTACCGGCATGTTCGAATGGCGCGCGAGGAAATCGCGCCGCGTACGCCGCGCCGCATCCGCATCGACGTCGAAGTTGTTGGCGAAGTCGGGTTCGGCGCACTGCAGCGGATGATGCATCAGGTCGCCGGTAATGACGGCCTCTTCGCCCAGCGAAGAGATACGGACGCTGACATGGCCCGGCGTGTGGCCCGGCGTGGGTTCCAGCCGCACTTCGGGCGTAAGTACGTGATCCATGCCGACCAGCTCGGCCAGGCCGGCCTCGATGATCGGCCGCACCGAATCGCCCATGACATCGCCGTCGCGGTGCTGCGCGTGTTCGGAGGTCCAATGCTCCCATTCCTTGCGCCCGAACAGATAACGTGCATTTGGAAACGTAGGCACCCATTTGCCCTCGACCAGGCGCGTGTTCCAGCCGACGTGATCGACATGCAGGTGGGTGCACAGCACGGTATCGATAGCCTCCGGCGGGAAGCCGGCATCGGCCAGCTGCTGGAGAAACGGGCCGTGCAGCATGTTCCAGGCCTGGATGGCGCGCGCCTTGTCGTTGCCGACGCAGGTGTCGACGATGATGCGCCGCTTGCCCGATTCGACGACGAAACTGTGGATCGAACCGAACAATCGCCCGTCTTCGTGCGCGAAATGCGGCCTGAGCCAGGCGTGGCGCCGCACCAGTTCCGGCGACGAGGCGGGAAACATGAAGCTGCCCGGAAACGGCGCGCCGCCCAGTTCGGCCACGCGCGTGATCCTGACCCCGCCGACCTGCCAGCGCAAAAAGCTGCTCTCGCCCACGTTCAATCCCCGGCCGATGCGCTTCGGTTCAGGCCGGCTGCATCCAGCCGATGACGCCCGCACGCAGGCGCGCAAGCAGGCGGTCCCAGGCCCCCGGGTTCTGCACCACCTCGGCGCGGTAGAACGAGGGGCAGAGGATGGCGGCGTGCGCGACTTCGCCGCACAGGCCGCAACCGACACAGCTGTGGTTGACGTGCGCCACCGGGTCCACCTTGAGCGGGTCGGAGGATGCCTTCAGCGTGAGCGAGGGGCAGCCCGAGAGCCGGATGCAGGAATGGTCGCCCGAGCAGGTTTCATCGTCCACGCCGAAGCGCGTGCGCACCACGCGCGCGCCCGAGCCCAGCAGCCGCGCCAGGACGGGGCGGATGCGGCGCTGACGCTCGAGCTGGCACTCGCCCTCGGCGACGATGACTTTGAGCCCGGGCTCGTCGGTGGTGAAGGCCTCGCGCAGCGTTTTCGTCATGTCGGCGACGCGATAGGTGTAGACGTTGCGCAGCCACTTCACACCCGCGCCGCGCAGCGTGTTTTCTATGGTGCGGTCGGCGCGCACCAGGCTATGCTCCTGGACCAGTTCCGCGCTCCCGTCGCGCGGCGAGGACACCAGATCCTGGGTCCCCGTGGCCGAGGTGTAGCCGTTCTTCATGATCAAGAGCACCTTGTCGCCGCCATTCAGCTGGTTGGAGGCGACTCCGGAGAGAAAGCCGTTGTGCCAGAAGCCGCCGTCGCCCATGATCGCGAGCGAGCGTCCGGCCAGCATCGGTGCGACACCGGCGCCGCTCGCCAGGCTCATGCCGTAGCCGAGTATGGAATTGCCCAGCGAAAACGGCGCGAAGGTCGCGAACGAGTGGCAGCCGATGTCGGCCGAGATGTGGCGTTTGCCGATGTCGCGCTCGACCAGCTTGATCGCGGCGAATACCGGACGTTCGGGGCAGCCGACGCAGAAATTCGGCGGCCGCGGCGGCAGCGGCGCGCCCAGGAGCCCGGCCGCGCGCGCGCGCGCGGCGTTCACGGCATCGGTCCAGCGCGCCCCGGCGGAAATGTCGAGCTGCGGCGCATGCGCGGCGAGAAAGCGCAGAAGTCCGTGCACGATGACCTCGGCGGTGTATTCGCCCGCCATCATCAGGAAATCCTTGCCGTGCAGCCTGGTCTGGATGTCGGCACGGCGCAGCAGGGTGGAGATGTCCTGCTCGATGAATTCGGGCTGGCCTTCTTCCACTACCAGCACCGCCTGCTTGCCTGCGCAGAATTCGCTGATTTCCTCCGGCACCAGAGGGTAGACCACGTTGAGCGCGAGCACGGGGATGCGGCTGGATCCGAAATCGTCGGCGAGGCCGACGAGGCTCAGCGCGCGCAGCAGGTTGTTGTAGAGCCCGCCCTGGCAGATGATGCCTACAGTGCTCTCGCTGCCCGCGAACAGTTCGTTCAGTTCGTGCTCGCGGATGTACTTGCGCGCCGCCGGCAGGCGCACGCCCATCTTCAGCTTTTCCTGCCGGTAGGTGGCCGGAGGATGCGGGATGTGCTCGTAGTCGAATGCGGCGGGATCCGCCAGCAGCTTGCGCGTGGATAAGGCCGGCGCGCGGTTGGCGCTCGCCTTGAAGCTGCCGTGCACATGGCAGGCGCGGATGCGCAGGTCCATGAATACCGGGGTGTTCGAGGTCTCCGACAGCTCGAAGCCGCGCTCGACCATGTTCACGATGGTGGCGAGGTTCGGCCTCGGGTCCAGCATCCACATGGACGATTTCAGCGCCACCGCATGGGTGCGCTCCTGCGCCACGCTCGCGCCTTCGCCGTAATCCTCGCCCACCACTACTAGCGCGCCGCCGAGCACGCCCGCGGACGCCACGTGGGTGAGGGCGTCGGAAGCGACGTTGGTGCCGACTATGGATTTCCAGGTCACTGCGCCGCGCGCGGGATAGTTGATGGAGGCGCCGAGCATCGCCGCCGCCGAGGCTTCGTTGGTGCAGGCTTCGACGTGCACCCCGAGGTCATCCATGTAGTCGCGCGCCTGCACCATGACGTCGAGCAGGTGCGATACCGGCGCGCCCTGGTAGCCGCCGACATAGGATACGCCCGACTGCAGCAGCGCCTTGGTCACGGCGAGTATGCCTTCGCCGTGGAAGATTTCGCCCTCGCCCAGCTTGAGCGATTCGATTTCTGCGTTGAATTGGCGTTCCATCAAAACCTTCTTTCTTGAAAGCTTACTTCCTGGGGGTCTAAAGGGGGGCAGCGCCCCGTTTTCCAAACGGCTAGGCGGCCTTTTTGCCGTCACCCGGCCGGCGCATGAACTGGATGATTTTCGGTTGCGGCGGCAGCGGCGCGATGCCATGCGCCGCGAGCGATGTTTCGAGGCCGCGGCCCTCCGGGTCCGCCAGCGCGCCTACACGTGCGGCGCGTACCGCTTTTGCGCGCGCCTGCGCGCCGGCAAAATCGCCGCCATCCACCAAGGTGTCGAATATGCGCAGGAAATTCGCCTTGGCGCGCCGGTTGGTGTCGCCATAGCCTTTGATCAGCCTGCCGCAAAGTGCGATTTCGAGGGCAAGTTCGGGTTCGGGCGCTGCGGCGATCGCAGCGAGCCAGCGTTCGATCAGCGCCTGTTCCTCGGCAAAACGCGCGCTCATGCGGCGCAGCGGCCGCAGCCAGGCCAGCGAGCGCAACATCAGGAAGCCGAATACGCTGCTGCTGTTGACATGCAGGCCGACATTCAGCTTGTACGTGAGGCCGCGCTTGTCGGTCCAGGCGACCAGGCGCCTGGACAGGCCGGGCGGCAGCAGCGCCGCAGCTTCCTCCACGCCCGGTTTCAGGTACTCGATGATGTGCACCGGTTCATCCGGCTTCGCCTGGACTTCCGAACGCACACGTTCAAAGCGGCTGCGGCGCGATTTCAGGTCCGCAACCCGGATCACGTCCTCGTAGCTCATCCATAGCGCAAGAAAGCGCGCGGTCTCGCTGGTGAGTTTCCATCTTTCGGCGCCGGGTCTTGACTGCTCCAGTTTTGCGATCGCCTCGAGCCGGTCCAGATAGAGGCCCGCATAGTCGGCGTCCTGAAATTCGGCGACGCGCGCAACACCCCGTTCCACCATGTCGTGCACGTCGGCGGGAAAATGACGGCGTACGCGGTCCAGGACTGCGCGGATGTTAGCGGCCGCTGCCACCCTGCCTGTTGCGATCATGCCTGCGGTCGCCGCAGCCTTGCCATCCGCAATACTCTTGCCTTCGGCAACGGCCTTGCCTTCGGCAACGGCATAGCCCAGCGCAAAACCGCGCAGGCTCGCGTCGGCGCCTTTTCCGGCCTTGCGTATGGCGGCTTCGCATGCGGCCCGCGGCAATGGCAGCGTGCCGGAACCGGCGAGCGCGCCGAACAGCGCGGCGTTGATCATCGCGCCGGTGTTCGCGGCGAGCTTGTGGAAATCAGTAAGGATGGCGCGTTTGGCCAGCGCGCTGGCGGCAGACATGATGCGATTGCTGTCGAAGCGGCCGTCGCCCAGCGCTATTTTTTCTTCGACGGTGTAGATGCGATGTGTCGACGCGATCAGCGTGGTGCGCTCGGGCGTGACGAAACCGTTTGCGAGCGCGCGCCCGGTTTCGAGCAGTTCGGAAGCGAGCATCACGTCGATGTTGGCTGGCGCGGGCGCGAGCGTCATCACCGGCCGCTGTCCGCCAAGTTGTGCGTTCGTCAGCGGATAGATCTCGACATAATAGGTGGTCGCGCCGGTGCGTTGTGCGACGCCGGGAATCGAGGTGCTCTGCACCGGATAGTCTTCGGCCGTCGCCGCGGCAATGATCCAGTCGGCAAGTACGCCGCCGCCTTCGCCGCCGAGTGCGGCGATCAGGATGCTTATCGGGCGCTGGGTTGGTTTCATCTGTGGCATGTTTCCATATCAAAGCAGTGCAGGCAGGGCGAAGGACGCAGGGTACACAATGCAAATCATATTGCAAAGGAATCCCTGTAGCGCCAGGCCGGCGCCGCGCTGGAAAAACAGCTGAAAAAAGGGCGCGCGCTCAGGCGCGCCCGGCCTCTGCGCTCGCCGTGCCTTCTGCGGCGGCAAAACCCCGGATGCGCGCGAGGTTATTCGCCAGGCTGCGTTCGATATGGGCGACCTGATCGGGGTCAAGATGCCGGTACTTGCCCAGCACCTCCAGATACTCGTCGATCGGACGCGCGTTCTCGACCGGATGGGTGAACTGCAGGCCGTCCGCCGGATTGAACTCCCACAGCAGCACGAAATTGGTTTCCACCGCCTTGCGCGCCACTTCCACGTTCTGGTCGGAGGGGAAGCGCCAGCCGGTGGTGCAGGGCGAGTAGATGTGCAGATAGGCGAAGCCGGTCTTGGCCGCCACAATCGCGCGATCGAGCTTGTCGTACAGGTCCTCCATGAACGCGGTGGAGGCGGTCGCCACGAAGTCACAATTGTGCATCACCATCAGCAAGGGCAGGTTTTTCGCATCCTGGGTCTTGCCGTGTGCGCGTTCGCCCACGGGCGTGGTCGAAGTCCAGGCGCCGTAAGGCGTGCAGCCTGAGCGCTGCATGCCGGTGTTCATATAGCCTTCGTTGTCCACGCAGATGTAGAGGATTTCCTCGCCGCGCTCGGCGGCGCCCGAGAGCGACTGGAAGCCTACGTCGGCGGTGCCGCCGTCTCCGGCCAGCGCTACCGCGAGAACATCACGGCCGGCGCGCTTGTATTGGCGGCGCACGCCGGCGAGCATCGACGCGGTATTGGTGAGCAGGGGATGAAACACAGGCACTTTGGTGCCGGTGAGCCCGTTGTAGCCGACCGAGCCCATGCCCGGGATGCAGCCCGGCGGGGTCGCCACCACCACGTCCGGACCGATGCGCCGCAGCGCGTGGCGCATGATGAGTTCGGTGTTGCAGCCCTGGCAGCCCGACAGCCCGGGTGCGAACAGGTCTTCCAGCTTGCCCGCCTCGTTGTAGATGCGCGCGGTGGTAATGTGTTTCAGCGCGCCCGGCGTGCAGGCCTGGACGCAGGCCGGCGCGCCTTCGCACATATCGCACTTGATCACGTGGGAGGCAATACTGTCGTATGCGATGCCGCCGTACGCGCAGCCTACGGTGCACAGGAGGCAATTCACGCACTTCGATCCGTCCCAGTCGACCACGCCGCTGCCGGCGTTTTTCGACAGGGCTGCCGCGGGACAGTTGAGCACGCATTTCGGATCGCCGCACTGGCGGCAGATCGCCAGTTCGAAGCCCTCGCCCGAGGGCACGATCTGGATGCGCGAATGCAGATGTTCTTCCGTCTGGGTCTTGGCCATTGCGCAGGCCGTCATGCAATCGTTGCAGCCGTCGCAGGCTTCTGCCTTGAAATGGATGGTCTCGTATGCAGCGCCCATGGCCTATCTCCAGTTCTTCGACATCAGGGCTCGCGCGGTGTCCTGCGGCGAGCGCAGGAAAGCCAATTTTTCGTCGCCCAGGTCGATGCCGCGCAGTATGAGTTCCCACATGATGCCCGGGTCGAATGCGGCGTTGACCCCGAAAATACCGGCGAGCCGCCGGTCCTTGAGCACGATCTTGAGGTAGTGATTGTGTGCGGCGTCCACCTGCTTCTTGACCTCGACCCCGGATGCCTCCAGCGCGCCTTCGTGCACCCCGACCGAAACCGCGTGCTGGCCGAAGAAACTGTAGGTGTTGAGCGGTACGCCGCCGGCATAGTCATGGGTCCCCGGGTCTTCGGCCATCGCCATGCCGGCGATGCGTCCCTGATCGACCGCGTCCGGCAGGATGCCGTTGATAATGCGTTCGCTGCTGTAGAAACCGCGCGCCTGCGCCACGTCCCCTGCAGCCCAGATGTTGGCGACATTGGTGCGCATGTGTTCGTCGACCAGCACGCCGCGTTCGGTCTCGACGCCGCTGCCGTCGAGAAAGTCGGTGACCGGCGCGACGCCGGTGGCGACGAGCAGCAGGTCCGCGTCGATTTCCGTGCCATCCGCGAGTTTCGCGCGGCAGCCCTCGCCATTGGGTGTGAAGGCGGCGACGCTCGTTCCCAGCAGCAGGCGCACGCCCTTGGCGGCGAAAACGGCTTCGATCATGCCGGAGGCTTCCGCATCGAAATAGCCGGCGAGCACATGCGGCTGCATTTCCACCACGCTCACTTCCACGCCGCCCTTGGCAAGGTTCTCCGCCGCGTGCATGCCGATCAGGCCGCCGCCCAGCACCAGCGCGCGCTTGATGCGCGGCAGCGCTTCGCGCAAGGAGACGGCGTCCGCGAGCGTGCGCAGCACATGAAACTTGAGCCCCGCAAGACCGGGGATGGCCGGCAGCATGGGCGCCGCTCCTGTCGCAAGCAGCAGCTTGTCGAAGCCGATCTTGCTGCCGTCGGCGAGTTCGACCGCGCTCTCGCCCGAATTCAGTTTTTGTACTTTCGCGCCGCGCAGGTAGTTGACCTTGTGCTCGGAAAAATAGCCTTCGTCGCGCAGGAACACGCGGCCCGGGTCGGAGCGGCCCGAGACGACGTAGGGCAGGACGGTAGGCGAATACGGCAGGCTGTCGTCTCGCGTGAGCAGCGTCACATCGCCTTCCGCGTCGTGCAGCCGGATCGCGTGCAGGGCAGACAGCGCCGCATGGCTGGCGCCGACGATGAGGTAATGGGCGTGTTGCATCATGGTCAATCCTTCTCGTTGAGCCACACCGTCTCGGCCGCATGGCCGTCGCGCGCGAGTTCCTTGACGCGGCCGATCACCCGCTCGAAGTGCGATACGGTGAGGTCGGCGCCGGCGAGTCCGCCGATGAAGCTCATCGCCGGTATGCGCCTGGGCGCGTACTGCATGGCGGTGATCGCGTCCTGGAACAGCGGTCCGCAGTTCCAGCCAAAGGACACCGAGCGGTCGACCACGCCGAAGGCTTTGACATCGGACAGTGCCGTCGCGAACGCCTCGGCCGGGAAGGGGCGGTAGGTTTTCACTTTGAGCAGTCCGACTTTTTCGCCGCGTGCGCGTGCTTCGTCCACCGCATCCTTGGCCGCGCCGGTCATGCTGCCGATGGTGACCATGGCGTAGTCGGCGCCGTCCATGCGGTAGGACTCGATCAGCGGCGCGTGGTGGCGGCCGAAACGCCGTCCCCAGTCCTCATGCACCTCGGTGATCACCTTGAGCGAATTCTGCATGCCGCTGCACTGGCCCTTGCGGTAGCGCACGAAGGTCGAGGGGCCGGGACCGCCTGCGCCGCCGGTGAGCGGGTCGACCGCCATCGGCCGCTGCGGGTCGAGCGCCACATGCCAGTTGACGTCTTTTTCGCCGAGAAATTCGTTGACCTCGCCTTGATCGGGCAGTTCGCAGCGCGCGGCGCCGAAGGACAGATAGTTGCCGTCGTGGCAGATGTTCACCGGCAGCATCACGTCGTGGTGCTCCGCGATCCTGTAGGCCATGATGGTGGTGTCGAGCACTTCCTGCACCGATTCGCAGTACATCTGTACCCAGCCGACTTCGCGCACCGACATCGCGTCCTGGTGTCCGCCCCAGACGCTTTGCGGCGTGAGTGTGTCGCGTGTGACGATGGTCATCACAAGCGGCAGGCGCAGCCCGGGTGTGCGCAGATAGGGTTCGAACATGAAGGCGAGGCCCGGCCCGCAGCTCGCCGTGTAGGTGCGCGCGCCGGCCAGGCAGGCGCCCTGCAGCACGGAGAGCACCGAATGCTCGCCTTCGACGTCGACGATTTCAGAACTGAGCCGTCCGTCGGCAATGAACTTCGCCAGGTATTCGACCAGCGAGGATTGCGGTGTGATCGGGTACACCGCGACCATGTCGACGTTGGCCAGCGACACCGCCCAGGCGGCGGCTTCGTTGCCGTCGCAGACGATGAGTTTGGATTTGGGCTTGAGTACGGCGCTCATCACGCGGCCTCCTCTAGCATGCTGATGGCCCGTTGCGGGCATTCGGTGGCGCAGATGCCGCAGCCTTTGCAGGTTTTCAGATTGAAGTCGAACCAGGCCGCCTTCTCCACCACGCATTGCACCGGGCAGTAAAGCCAGCACACCGCGCATTTGACGCATTTGGCGCGATCGACGACGGGCCGCATGCTGCGCCAGTCTCCCGGCAGCATGGGCGTGGGCTTGGTCGCGATCGGGCACAGGTCGTCCGGGATCGTGGACGCGTCGAACATCTTGTAGGCTTGCTGTTTCATGCGGCCGCCTCCGTCCCATTGTTGTGGTTCAAGCCGAGCCACTGTCGGCGTCCGGCGGCAATCGCGGCCGGTCGCATCCCCGCGTAGCGGGGCCCCTGCTCCCTGCTCATGCCGCCGCCTTCATTACGATTTGGTGCACCTCGGTCGCGTTGTAGCCCCGCTCCAACGCGGCCATGTTCTGCTTGAGACCGGCATCGCGGAAATCCGATTTCTGTATCGCTTCCTGGAGCGATTCCAGCGATACCAGGCCCGTGGTGCGCGCGAACGCGCCAAGCATGATGGTGTTGGTGATCGAGCGCTTGAAAATATCCAGCGCGATCGAAACGGCATCGCACAGTCCGACGGTCGCGATCTGCGGCGGCAGTTGAAAGTCTCCGAGCGGCTTTGCCGTGGTTTGCACCAGCACCGAGCCGTCCCTGACGCCTTCGAACACGTTCACCGCCCGCGCGACGGTCGGGTCGATGCACAGCACGCAATCGGGCTGATAGATATTCGTCATCTGGCGGATCTCGCGTTCGTCGAAGCGCAGGTAGCTCGATACCGGCGCGCCGCGGCGCTCGAAGCCGAAGGAGGGCACGGCGACGACGTACTTGCCTTCGAGCACCAGGGCGGTGGCGAGGATGCCGCCGGCCATCACTGCGCCCTGCCCGCCACGACCGTGGATGCGGATTTCGTACATGGTTTCTCCTCGTTGCGCCGGCCACGGTGCGAGCCGGGCCGGTCTTCTATGCGACGAGCTTAGGCGCCGCTCGCCCATATGTCAAATTGATGAGGAATATGATATACATACGGAATATGAATGTAATCGATCTCGATCTGAACCTGCTGCGCGCCTTCGACGCCATCGCGACCGAGGGCAGCGTCACGATCGCCGGCGAGCGCATCGGCCTGTCGCAGCCTGCGATGAGCAATGCGCTCTCGCGGCTGCGCCAGCTATTCGACGATCCGCTGTTCGTGCGCACGCCGCGCGGCATGCGCCCCACGCCGTTTGCACAGCAACTGGCACAACCGGTGCGCGAGGCGCTGCGCCTGATCCAGGGCGCGCTGCAGCAGCACGCGGGCTTCGAGCCGGGGAGTTCCACCAATACCTTTCGCTTTCACATGTCGGACATCGGCGAAATGGTGTTCCTGCCCGGCATGCTCGAGCGCGTCAAACGCGACGCGCCAGGCGTCAAGATCGATGTGGTGCGCATCCCGATCAAGGACGTGCACGCCGCGCTGGAGGCCGGGGAACTCGATCTTGCGGTCGGATTCCTGCCCGGCCTGACCACGGGCATGCGGGCGCAGTCGCTGTTTCGCGAGCACTATGTGTGCATGCTGCGCGCCGATCATCCGCTCATCGGTACGAAAGTCAGCGCGAAGCAGTTCCGCGCAGCGTCCCACGTGCTCGTGTCCTATGCCGGAACGGGGCACCAGGTAATCGAAGAAACCTTCGTCACGGAAGGGCTTACGGAGCGCATCGCCGTGCGCGTGCCGCATTTCCTGGTGGTGCCGATGATCCTGGCGCGTACCGACCTGATCGTCACCGTGCCCTCGCGCGTTGCCGCGGTGTTCGCGCAGGGCGGCAACTTCAAGGTGCTGCCGCTGCCGCTCGCCATGCCCAGCTTCGAAGTGCGGCTGCACTGGCACCAGCGCTTTCACCAGGATCCTGCGAATGTCTGGCTGCGTCAGCTCATGACCGAGCTTTACGCAGAAATGGCATAGCCGCCGTTCGGGTCGTTCTCCAGGGACCGAAACGATGCCGCGTCCAAGCCGAAAGCACTACCACGTCTATGTAATCGAGTTGTCGAAAGACGTTCTTTATGAAAAGCGTTTCAGGAAATCCAACCCTGATTACATCCCCGGCAAACCCTGTGTCTACGTCGGCATGACCGGCTTGGACCCCGACCTGCGCTTCGACAAGCACAAGGCGGGCATCCAGTCCAATCGATACGCGCGGGAATTCGGACTGCACCTGCTGCCGGAGATCTACGCAGCCTATAACCCGATGTCCTACGACGATGCGCGCGACATGGAAGTGGAGGTGGCGATAGACCTGCGTGAAGCGGGATACGGAGTCTGGCAGGCGTAAGTGTGGTCCAGCGGAAGGGACGGCGGCAAACCCGCGCTCCCGGCCGATGACTGCCGTTTGGTCGAGATGGAAATCAGGGGATAATGATGCCATCCCATCCATAGCACCGGGAGACAGATCGTGACCAGCTGTTGTTCATCCTCTGACCGCGCTAGCAAAGGTCCGGGAAAACACCATTGCCCCGCCAATGACCTGGAGTATTCGGAAGTCTCCGTGAGAACAATCGTTCACCACTTGGCGAAGCCGTGGGGCTGGACGCCGAGCGCCGGGCATTACTATTTTTGCGGTGACCCGGAATGCGAAATCGCATATTTTGGCGATGACAATACGGTTGTCCTCAAATCCCAGTTGCGCACTCGCGTCGGGGTAAAGGAAAGCGGTGAGGACGCTTTGCTGTGCTACTGCTTCGGAGTCAGCAGGGCTGACTATGCGCTCAAACCGGTGATCAAGGATTTCGTGACCAAGCAGACCAAGGCCGGATTGTGCTCGTGTGAAACCAGCAATCCTTCAGGGCGGTGCTGCTTGAGAGACTTTCCGAAAGCGCATATTTGATCGTCGCATTCGCGTCGCCTCCCGACCCCGGCGCTTGGCGGTTTGACGCCGTGATTTACATCTGTTGAAGGGCTTACGCGAACGTCTGACCGCACATTACGCGTTCGCCGCCCGTTCCTTGGCCGCGCCCGCGCGCAGCACGCGTCCCGGGCGTGCGCCGGTGCTGCGCCCCTCGCGCCATACCGGCACGCCGTTGACGATCACGCTGTCGATGCCGCGCGCCGGCAGGGTCGGCGCCTCGAAGCTCGCGGCGTCGCCGATACCGGCGGCATCGAACAGGGTGATGTCGGCCCAGTAGCCTGCTTTCAGCACGCCGCGTTCCTTCAATCCGAAATTGCGCGCCGTCAAGCCGGTCATTTTGTAGACCGCGGTCTCCAGCGGGAACAGTCCCAGGTCGCGGCAGTAGTGGCCCAGCACCCGCGGGAAGGTGCCCCAAAGCCGCGGATGCGGTTTGAGGTCGTGCGGCAGGCCGTCTGAACCGACCATGGTTTCATCGAACTGCAGAATGCGCTGGACGTCGGTTTCGTCCATGGAGAAATAGATCGCGCCGGCCGGACTCAAGCTCGCCACGGCCTGTTCCTGCGACAGGCCGAGCCGCCCGGCCGCCTGCGCGAGTTCCATGCCGGCGAATTCCGGATGCGGCTTGGACCAGGTGATGAGGATGCGGCTGGACAGCGCGATGCGGTCCGCGCGCAATATGGTCGAGGAGGCGTTATAGGGGTAACAATCCAGGCACACGCTCTGGCGCTCGCCGGCCTTCGCGAGCAAGGCCAGCGTTTCCGCCGACCGGCCGTGATTGCGCGGCCCCACGACCTTGTGGTGGGAAATGAACACCGGCACCCCGACTTCGCGGCCGATGCGAAAGGTCTCCTCCATCGATTCCGCAATGCGGTCGTCTTCATGGCGCATGTGCGTCACGTAGCGCCCGCCGTAGTCCTTGAGCGGCTGTGCAACCGCGATGATCTCTTCGGTGGTCGCGTGCGCGGCGGGCGGGTAGTAGGTGCCGGTCGAGAGGCCCACCGCCCCGGCGGCGAGCGCCTCGCGCGCCATCTCCTGCATGCGCGCGGTTTCCGCGGCCGTGGCGGCGCGGTCGAGCCGGCTCATGGCGGCGACGCGCAAGGTGGTATGGCCCACGAGGCAGGCGGCATTGCTCGCCGCGGGCCTGCCCTCCAGTTCCTCGAGGAAGGACGCGAAATCGGGGAAGCGGTAAGCGCCGCCGTCGTCGATGAGATCGAGCGGCGGAGGCGGCGCCGCATCGACCAGGGGCGCGAGGCTGATGCCGCAGTTGCCGATGACGACGCTGGTCACGCCCTGGCTCACCTTGGGCGTCATCGCAGGGTCTGAGGAGAGCAGACGGTCGTCGTGGGTATGCGCATCGATGAAACCCGGCGCAGCGATTTTGCCGTGCGCGTCGATTTCGATTTCTGCGCGCGCGGCAGCGAGGAGGCCGATGTCGGCGATGCGCCCGTCGCGCACGCCGATGTCGCCGGCAAATCGCGGCCGGCGTGTGCCGTCGATGACCATCGCATTGCGGATGAGCAAGTCGTAATGAAGGTCCATGTCCGAGGTTCCATCGCACCGAAAACCGTATCTTACGCGCCGGCGCCGTCCACCGATAACCGGGATGCACATGGAGTAAACTACGCATCGTCTGTGAAGACCTGCCAAAACGCGCATGCGTCGCTGGCGCAATGTGCATCACCTGACGCAATGGACACAAATCAATGAGCGATAACGACAAGGGCCTGCGCAAAGGCCTCACAAGCTACGGTGACAGCGGGTTCTCCCTGTTTTTGCGCAAAGCCTTCATCAAGGGCGCGGGCTACACCGATGATGCGCTCGACCGGCGCATCGTCGGTATCGTCGATACCGGCAGCGCCTACAACCCCTGCCACGGCAACAGCGCGCAACTCATCGAGGCGGTGAAGCGCGGCGTGATGCTCGCCGGCGGCCTGCCGATGGATTTCCCCGTTATCTCTATCCACGAGAGCTTCGCCTCGCCCACCTCGATGTTCCTTCGCAACCTGATGTCGATGGATGTGGAGGAAATGATCCGCGCCCAGCCGATGGACGCGGTGGTGCTGATCGGCGGCTGCGACAAGACCGTGCCGGCGCTGCTGATGGGCGCCGCTTCCGCCGGCCTGCCCGCAATCACCCTGGTGACCGGCGCCATGCTGACCGGCTCGCACGACGGCGTACGCGTCGGCGCCTGCACCGATTGCCGCCGCTACTGGGGGCGATTCCGCGCGCAGGAGATCGACGCGGAGGAACTGGGCCGCGTGAACAACCAGCTCGTGGCGAGCGTCGGCTTTTGCTCGGTGATGGGCACGGCCAGCACCATGGCCTGCGTCACGGAGGGACTGGGCATGATGCTCCCCGGAGGCGCGACGCCGCCCGCGGTGACCGCGGACCGCATCCGCATCGCCGAGAAGAGCGGCGCCACCGCCGTGGCGATGGCGATTTCGCAGCTGACCCCGGCGCGCATCATGAGCGCCGAGGCGTTCGAGAATGCGCTGCGCGTGCTGCTCGCCATCGGCGGCTCGACCAACGGCATCATCCATCTGACCGCCATCGCCGGCCGCCTGGGGATCAAGCTCGACCTGGATCGCCTCGACGCCCTCGGGCGCGACACGCCGGTGCTGGTCGACCTCAAACCCTCGGGGTCGTACTATATGGAGGATTTCCACAAGGCGGGCGGCATGCCGGCGCTGCTGCGCGAACTGCGGCCGCTGTTGAACCTCGACGTGCTCACCGTCACCGGGCGCAGCCTGGGTGAAGAGCTGGATGGCGCCGTGGTCGCGTTTCCGCAGGACGTGATCCGTCCGCTCGCCAAACCGATCTATCCGCAGGGCGGCATCGCCGTGCTGCGCGGCAATCTCGCGCCGAACGGGGCGCTGATCAAGCAATCCGCGGCCGACCCGAATCTGTTCGAGCGCGAAGGCCGCGCGGTGGTGTTCGAATCGCTGGATGATCTCGCCGCGCGCATCGACGCGCCCGACCTGGACGTGAACGCGGACGATTTTCTGGTGCTGCAGAATGCCGGGCCGAAGAGCGGCTACGCCATGCCCGAGGCCGGCTACCTGCCGATCCCCACTAAACTGTCGCGCGCCGGCGTCAAGGACATGGTGCGCATCTCGGATGCGCGCATGAGCGGTACCGCTTTCGGCGCCATCGTGCTGCACGTCTCGCCCGAAGCCGCCGTGGGCGGTCCGCTCGCGTTGGTGAAGAACGGCGACCGTATCCGCCTGTCGGTGTCCGGCCGCAAGCTCGAACTGCTGGTCGACGAGGCGGAACTCGCGCGGCGTCGTGCCGCGTACAAGCCGCGTATAGTGCGCGCCGAGCGCGGCTATGCGAAGCTGTACATGAATAGTGTGCTGCAGGCCGAGGACGGCTGCGATTTCGATTTCCTGCGCAAGGCATGAGCAGCGGATCTTTCGCAAATATTCACAACGTAAATCTGGAGCAAGCAACATGAGTCAACGCATCACGGGCGTACTTTCCCCCGTCGTCACCCCGTTCAAGGCCGATTTGAGCCCCGACGCCGAGCGTTTCGTGCGCCAGTGCAAGTGGCTGATCGCGAACAATGTCGGCCTGGCGGTATTCGGCACCAATTCGGAGGCGAACTCGCTCTCCGCGGACGAGCGCATGGCATTGCTGGACAAACTGGTTGATGCCGGCGTCGATCCGGCGCGCATGATGCCCGGCACAGGCTGCTGTGCTCTCACCGACTCGGTGCGGTTGACGGCGCACGCGGTGAAGCTCGGCTGCGCGGGCGCGCTGATGCTGCCGCCCTTCTACTACAAGGGCGTATCCGACGACGGCGTTTTCCGCAACTACGCCGAGATCGTCGAGCGCGTCGGCGACGCGCGATTGCAGATCTACCTGTATCACATTCCGCAGGTCAGCCAGGTGCCCATCAGCCTGAAGTTGATCGAGCGCCTGCTCAAGGCCTATCCGAAGAACATCGCCGGCACCAAGGATTCGTCGGGCGACTGGAACAATACCAAGGCGACCCTGGACAATTTCGCCGGGGACGGTTTCGACGTTTTTCCGGGCAGCGAAACCTTTTTGCTGGCGGGCATGCAGAACGGTGGCAAGGGCTGCATCAGCGCCACGGCCAACGTGAATCCGGCGGCGATCCACAATCTGTATGCGAACTGGCAATCGGCCGATGCCGAAACCTTGCAGTCCGGTCTGGACAAGGTGCGCGGCGTGTTCCAGAAATATCCGATGATCGCAGCGATGAAGCGCGCGATCGCATACTGGAGCGCGCACGAGGACTGGGCCACGGTGCGTCCGCCCCTGGTCAGGCTGGATGCTGCGCAGTCGAAAACGCTGCTCGCGGAACTGGAGGAGTGCGACTTTTCCATGCCCGGACTGAAAGGCTGAAACAAAGGCGGAAGCCCGGTGCAAGACCGGGCGCGTCAGAACTTTTCCGACCAGGTCTGAATGCCCTGCATGATCATGTCGACGGAAATGGTGCCCACAAACAGCGCCATGATGCGCCCGGCGATTTCGATGTACTTTTGCACCAGGTATTCGCTGCGCGGGCGAACGTAGTCGTGCAGGGCCTTCAGCGCGACGATCAAGACGACGAAGGTAATCACGGCGGCAAGCACGGCTGCGCAGGCGTAGAGCGGGTCGAGCCGTTTGCCGATGACCACGCTGGCGCTGATCGTGCCCGGTCCGATGAGCACCGGCATGGCGACGGCACCCGCGAGTTGCGATGAATCGCCCCTGAGAATCTCGATGGCGGCCGGGCCGCGAAACACGAATTGCAGTCCGATGAGCAGAAACACGATGCCGCCGAATATCTGGAACGAGGCAAATTCCGCCTGGATGAAACCGGAGAAAATGGCGTCCCCGAGAATCGCGAAACAGCAGAAGACAATGCTGGCGATCAGCCCCGCGCGCGCCATGACCTTGGCAAACTGCCTGCGGTCCAGTTTCTGGAGCATGTCCACCAGATAAAGAACAACCAGAAACGGATTGAGCAGGACGAACAGCAGGGCGGAGGATTTGAGGAAGTCGGTCATGTGTGTTTGAACTGCGTGAGGCATGCCCGGCTCATGCGGGGCATGACCGGAGAGTACAGTTAAACCCCGGCCGGCTCAACCGCTATGCGAATCGACTCAGATGCTGACGCGATTGCGCCCGCCTTCCTTCGCGCGATACAGCGCGCGGTCGGCCGCGATCAGCACCTCTGCGGGCGTCGCGTACGGTTCGACAGGCTCGGCGACGCCGATGCTCACCGTCACCGACAGCGTCTTTTCCGTTGAACGCAGGTGGCGCAGTCTGGTGCCGGTCTCGGGGTCCGTCGGCCTGTCGGGCTTGCGCACCGCCATCTGGTAGGCGGCGATGTCGGCGCGCAGCTTCTCCACATGCGGCAGTGTTTCTTCCACGCCGAGTTCAGGGAACAGAATGCAGAATTCCTCGCCTCCGTAGCGGTACGCGGTGCCGCCGCCGGGCGCCTGCGCAAGGCGGCTGCCCACGAGCCTGAGCACCTGATCGCCGATATCGTGGCCGTGGGTGTCATTGAATCGCTTGAAGTGATCCACGTCGACCATCGCGATCGCGTATGCCGGACCCAGTCCGTGCAGCCGCTCTTCCAGCGCGCGGCGGCTGGACAGGCCGGTCAGTTCGTCGCGGAATGCGAGGCGGTGCGATTCCTGCAGTAGCGATACCAGCAGGATGGCGCCCGCGGCCATCATGAACGCGCTGAATGCGCCCGACGTACCCGCCCACTCGCAGGCGATGAAAAACGCCAGCAGTGCACCGACCATGCCGGTGTCCAGCGGCCGCGTATGCGTGCGCGGCGGCCTGGGCCACGCGCGCCAGAGTGCGGCCAGGAAAGCGGCGACGAACAGCAAGCGGCCCAGTATGGGCGTCGGCGGCGAGCGCAGCAGCCAGTGCTCGAGCATGTCTTCCCAGGCCGTGCCTGACAGGCTGCTGCGCCCGGCGCTCGCAATCCACGCTACGAACAGGACCTCCACCACACCCAGCATCAGCCAGCGATAATTGAAGTGGTGGGATACGCCGCGTTCCGGGAATATCAGCGCCAGCAGGAAATTGAGCGGGACGAATATCGCGGCAGCGGTGAACACGGCGCGCGCGGCAAAGCTGGCCGCACCAAAATCGAGAGCCAGGCTGTAGCCGGCAAAGGCGCCAAGCAGCGATGCGAGCGCGATGAAACTGCGGCCGCGGTTGAACCATAGCCCCATGGCCGTACCGAACAGCAGCAGCACAAAGGGCCCCAGTGTCTTCAGGCCGGAAAGAGAGGGCGACAGCGCCGGGCCGGCAGCGAGCGCGAGCACCGCGACCAGCAGAATCCCGGCCGGTGCGAGCACGGGTCGAACGTTGCGCGCGACCGAAAGTTTCAATTGCGCGCCGCGCCCGCGGTGGCGAGCGTACCGGCGTTCTCAGTCATGAACCTTCCTGCCTTTCGCCGGAGCGCATTCTCGCCGTGACCTCTATTTCAATGCGGATCCGCGGGTCGGCAAGACCGGCCGAAATCATGGTCGCCGCCGGCCGGATCGCGCCGAAGTGCTTGCGCAGCACCGGCCAGCATTGTTCGAACTCCGCAGCCTGCGGCAGGATATACGTCACGCGCACAACGTCTTCGAGACCCGAACCTGCGCGCTGCAAGGCGTCGGCGATGTTCTTAAGGCATTGTTCGGTCTGCGCGACGACGTCTTCGGCGATGGTCATGGTGGAATAGTCGAATCCAGTGGTTCCGGAGACGAAGACCCAGTCGCCATCGACGACGGCGCGCGAGTAGCCTATTTGAGCTTCGAAGCTCGAGCCTGAGTTGATAAGCTTGCGGGACACTGCGTTCTCCCTCGAGTGCGTTGACTTGTCCACGGCAAGATTAACAACAATGATGCGCAGCGTCCAACCGGCGCGGGTTCGGCATCAGGCCGGACGCCGCACCCGGAACCACGCCGCATAGAGTGCGGGAACAAAAGCCAGGGTCAGCACCGTGGCGATGATGAGGCCGCCCATGATGGAGTAGGCCATCGGTCCCCAGAGCACGCTGCGCGTGAGCGGGATCATCGCCAGCACCGCAGCTGCGGCCGTCAGCACGATCGGGCGAAAGCGCCGCACCGTCGCCTCGCGGATCGCGACCCACTCGGGCTGGCCGGAGGCGATGTCGCGTTCGATCTGATCCACGAGAATCACGGCGTTGCGCATGATCATGCCGGCCAGGGCGATCACGCCCAGCAGCGCGACAAAACCGAAGGGCTGGCGGAATACCAGCAGCGCGAACGCGACGCCGACCACGCCCAGCGGCGCGGTGAGCACGACCATGAAGGTGCGTGAAAAGCTCTTCAGTTGCAGCATCAGCATGCCGAGGATCACCACCACCAGCAGCGGCATGCCGGCGGCGATCGAACTCTCGGCCTTGAGGTTTTCTTCCCAGGCGCCGCCGATTTCGATGCGGTAGCCCGCCGGCAGGGTGGCGCGGATCTCGCCCAGGGTGCGGTCGATGGCCGCGCTCACGTCGGGCGCCTGCACGCCGTCGTCGATGTCGGCGCGCACCGTGATCGTGAGTTCGCGCGCGCGCCGCCAGATGATCGGCTCCTCCATTGCGGTGCCGATCGTCGCCACCTGCGCCAGCGGTACGGCGCGGCCGCTCTCGGTCAGCACACTCGTTTCGGCCAGGGCCTCGAGCGTCCCCCGCTCCGCGGCCGGTGCCCGCAACACGACGTCGATCAGGCGGTCGTTCTCGCGATACAGTCCCATCGGCACGCCGCTGGTGACCAGCGCGGTCGCGCGCGCCACGCCCTGCGAGCTGACGCCCAGTGCGCGCGCCTTTTCCTGGTCGACATCGACGTGCAGTGCGAACACGCGATCGCCCCAGTCGAAATTCACATCGTGGGTGTGCGGATTGGCGCGCATGCGCTCGGCCACGCGCTCGGCGATGGGTTTGATCCGGGCGGTGTCCCCGCCGGTGACGCGGAATTGCACCGGGTAGTTGACCGGCGGCCCGAGGGGCACGCGATTGACGCGGCCGCGGATGCCGGGAAAGTCCTCGTCCAGGGATTTGCGCAGCCGCTCGACGACGCGCTCGCGCGCGGCGAGGTCCTTGGTGAGCACCACGAGCTGCGCGAAGTTGGAACGGAACAGCTGCTGGTCGAGCGAAAGGAAAAAGCGCGGCGAACCGTTGCCGATGTAGCTGACATAGGTTTCGACGTCGGCGTCTTTGGCGAGCTGCGCTTCCAGCCGCGCAGCCTCGCGTTCGGTCGCCTCGATCGAACTGCCTTCGGGCAGCCACAATTCGACCATCACCTCGATGCGGTTCGACGAGGGAAAGAACTGCTTTTCGGTGAGTCCCATGCCCAGCACGCCGAGGACGAAGGTGAGCGCTGTGGCCACGATCACGGTCTTGCGATGCGCGATGCACCAGTTGATGCCGGCGCGCAGGCGCGCGTAGAACGGCTTGTCGAACACGTCGCGCAGACCCTCTTCGGGCCGGTGCTCTTTCAGCAGATAGGATCCGATGAACGGCGTGGCCATGACCGCGGCGAACCAGGAAATCAGCAGCGCCATCGTGGTCACGGCGAAAATGCCGAAGGTATATTCGCCGGTGGTCGACTTGGCTGTGGCGATCGGCAGGAAACCCGCGGCGGTGATGATGGTCCCCGATAGCATCGGGAAGGCGGTCGAGGAATAGGCAAAGGTCGCGGCGCGCAGCATGTCGAAGCCCTCTTCCAGCTTGCGCGCCATCATCTCGACCGCGATCATCGCATCATCCACCAGCAGGCCCAGGGAAATGATCAGCGCGCCCGTCGATATCCGGTGCAGGTCGATGCCGAAAAAGCGCATCGCGAGAAAGGTCGCCGCGAGCACCAGCGGGATGGTGAGCGCCACCACCAGGCCGGTGCGCATGCCCAGGGACAGGAAGGACACGACCAGCACGATTGCGACCGCTTCGAGCAGGGAGGCCATGAATTCGCCCACTGCGGTCTTCACCACAGCCGGCTGGTCGGACACCTGTTCGAACGCGATGCCCAGCGGCAGGCTGGATTTGATGCGCGCCATGCTGCTCTTGAGATCACGGCCGAGCTGCAGCACGTCGCCGTTGGGGACCATGGAGACGGCGAGCGCAATCGCCTCCTTTCCTCCGAAACGCAATTTCGATACCGGCGGATCGGCGTAGCCGCGGGTCACCGTCGCGATATCGCCGAGGCGCAGGGTTTGCGCTCCGCCCGGACCGGGCACGCGCAGCAGCAGCGCGGAGACCGAGGCCACGGAATCGAGTTGTCCGCTTACGCGCAGCGCGACCGAACTGTCTTTTGTCTCGACGCTGCCTGGACTGACGATGCCGTTCTGCGCGGCGAGCGCCTGCGCGATGAGCGCGGGGTCGATGCCCAGGCTCGCGAGTTTCTTGGTGGAGATCTCGATGTAGATCTTGTCGTCGCGCACGCCGATCAGTTCGATTTTGGACACATTGGGCAGGTGCAGCAGTTCCTGGCGCACGCGCTCGACGTAGTCGCGCAGCTCGGACTGCGTGAATCCGTCGCCGGTGAAGGTGTAGATCGAGCCGAACACGTCGCCGAATTCGTCGTTGAAAAACGGTCCGATCGCGTCCGCCGGCAGGGTATAGCGGATATCGCCGACTTTTTTTCGCACCTGGTACCAGATGCCCGGCACGTCCTTGGGCGCGGCCGTGTCCTTGAGCTCGAGGATGATCAGCGATTCCCCGGGCTTCGAATAGCTGCGCGTGAATTTGTAGTAGGGCGTTTCCTGCAATTTCTTTTCGATGCGGTCGGTGACCTGCTGGTCGACCTGCTCGGCCGTGGCGCCCGGCCACAGGGTGCGGATCACCATTGCGCGAAAGGCGAAATCCGGATCTTCGCGCTGGCCGAGCTGGAAGTAGGCGCCGATGCCGCCGATCGCGATGGCGAGCAGGAAGAACAGCGTCAGCTCGCGATACTTGAGCGCCGCAGCCGAGAGGTTGAATCGACTCTGATCCACGCCGCGCGCTTATTTTTCGCCGAGCAGGCGCACGCGCTCGCCCGCGTGCAGCATCTGCGCGCCGGCGATCACCACGGTGTCGCCCGGTTTGAGGCCGCTGTCGATGAGTACGTGCGCGCCGGCCAGGCCGCCGGTTTTTACCGGCTGCAGGCGCACCGTGCCGCCGCTGTCGACCAGCCAGACCTTGGGCGTATCGCCCTTGGAATAGAGCGCCGCCACCGGCAGTTCGAAGCGCGAATCACGCGCGGCGAAGCGCGCCGTGACGCGCGCGCTCATGCCCAGTTCGACCTCGTCGCCGGCTTGCGCGATGCTGATGCGCGCGCCGTAGGTGCGCGTGGCCGGATCGGCGGCCGGCGAGACTTCGCGCAGGCGGCCGGACCAGCTGCGCCCACCCAGCGCATTCAGCGTGATGGTGAATTCGCTCGCGCCCACGACCAGGTCGCGCTGTGACTCCGGTACGGCGATGGCGATTTCGCGGTCACCCGGGCGCGCAAGCCGCGCCACGGTTTGCCCGGCGCCGACCACCTGGCCTGCCTCGGCTTCGATTGCCGTGATCACGCCGGCGGTATCGGCGGCGAGCAGCGCGTATCCGGTCTGGTTGCCCGCCTGCCGCGCCTGCGCGCGGGCGGCGTCCAGCCGCGCCGCCGCGGTGTCGTAAAGGCTCTGGCGCCGCTCGAGTTCGGCCTGGCTGATGAAGTTTTTCGCGCGCAGCTCGCGAAAGCGTGCAAGGTCGGCCGCCGCGAGGGTCTTGTCGGCTTCGGCCTGCGCCACCTGCGCGCGCGCACTCATGGCGGCGAGTGCCAGGTCGCGTGCGTCCAGTCGCGCGATCGGCTGGCCGGCGCGCACTTTGCTGCCGACTTCGACCAGACGCTCGAGGATCTTGCCGGGTACGCGAAAGCCCAGCCGGGTTTCGTAGCGCGCGCGCACGTCGCCGGGATACTCGACCGTGCGCGTGCGCTCGATGGGCCCGAGCTTGAGCACCCGCACCAGACGGATTTCCTCGGTCTTCGGGGGCGGTGGCTCGCTGCAGCCCGCAGCAAGCAGGGCTGCAAGAGAAAGTGCGAGCAATCGGACTGTTTTCATTTTTGCCTCGCTTTCTGCGCGGCGCGCCTGGTGGCGCCTTCCCACAGGTTGACCAGGGCGTTGGTGAGCTGGGTATCGAAGTCGAGTTTGAATACACGCATTTCCGGCAGCAGCATCGCCTCCTCCAGGCATTTGGGTGGTTCGGCGATCTGCCACAGACCCAGCATGAGTCCGTAGCTCGCCATGAGCAGAGCCACACCCTGGCCGCGCTCGAGGCGCGGGTAAAGCTGCTCGACGCGCACCCCAAGCTGGAGCAGCCGGCCGCCCACGGCGCATTTGAATGCAATCGCGGTTTCCACACTGATGTTGGTCTCCAGCATGCTGCGGCAGGTGGCTGCGAGCGGCAGGAACTCGGGGTGCTCCCGCAGGTGGCGCACCACGGCACGCGCAATGCGCGCGGTGTCCGCCTTGGGCGGGGCGAGCGCGCGCTCGAGCACGTCGAACAGGTTCTGGGCGCGTTCGGCGTGCACCGACAGCAGCACTTCCTCGCGCGTGCCGAAGTAGAGGTAGACCGTGCCTTTTGCCAGACCGGCGCGGCGTGCCAGCGCATCGACTGAAAATACGCCCAGCGGGGCCTCTCGAAGCAGGCCGACCGCGGCGTCCAGGATGGCGGCGCGCCGTTCGATCTTCGCCTCGGGTGCGGTGGCGCGATGGCGCACGCGCGCTGCATGTTTTTCCGTTGCAGATTCAGAAACCATAATAGCCTGCTCGAACTAACTGACCGACGGTCATTTCGGCGGCACTGTAAATGACCATCGGTCAGTTGTCAACAAGGGCCAATGACGGCGAACGCCGCGCAGGCGCGCGGCTGCAGGTTCGGCCAGACCGGGGGTTAAACGCCGCGCCGCGCGCGCACGCGCACGCCCAGGGCGGCGAGCTCGTTCAGGAGCAGCGCTGCGAGTATCAGGGCGCCACCGGCCAGCGTGGCCGAGGCCGGCGCTTCGCCCGCGCCCAGCCAGGCCCACAGCGGGCCGAGCACCACCTCGAGCAGTGCGAGCAGCGCGATTTCCGGTGCCGACAGGTGCCGGCTGGCGCGCACCATCAGCATGCAGGGCAGGCCCAGCTGCAGGCAGCCGAGCAGTGCCAGCAACGCGAGGTCGTGCGCGTTCGCGCGGAAGGGCAGCGCAAGCGGCAGGGTGAGGACGGCGGAAATGATCGCACCCAGGAGCACCGCCGGGATGAAATCCACCGAACGGCGGGCGTGTTTCAGCGTCACCATGTTCACCGCCGCTGCCAGGGGTACGGCGAGGGCAATCAGCATTCCGATGAGGTGGCGCGACTCGCCGAAGGCGAAACGCGAGCCGAACATCCAGAGCATGCCGGCGAACGCAAGCGCGATCGCCGTCCAGGTGCGCGGCGCGATCGGTTCGCGCAGCACCACGAACGCCAGCAGGGCGGTAAACAGCGGCGACAGGCTGTTGACGATCAGGGTGTTCGCGGTGGTGGTGGTCATGAGCGCGAGCATGAAGGCGGTGAACATGATGGCCCACATCGCACCTGACAGTAGTCCGTAGCCGCCGCTCGCGCGCACCGCAGCGAAGGCGCCGCGGCCGCGCGTGATGAGCAGCGCGGCGAGCACGAACACGCCGGCGAACAGGCTGCGCCAGAAGCTCACTTCCCAGCGGCCGGCAACCTCGATATGGCGCGTGACCACGCCGGCGATGCTCCAAAGGACGGGCGCGACGATCATCAGGCCGATCGCCCGGCGGTGCGCAATCGGGTCGCGCGTCGTGCTCATGCGCTGCGTCCGGCCAGGAATTGGGCGAGCACGCGCGCGGTGTGCGAACGCAGTGGCGTGCGCGCGAGCATGGCCGGCGTGCCCTGGGCTGCGATACGACCACCAGCGTCGCCGCCTTCCGGACCCAGATCGATGATCCAGTCGGCATCAGCGATGATGTCGAGGTTGTGCTCGATCACCACGACAGTATTGCCGGCGTCGACGAGCCGGTGCAGCACGCGGATCAGCTTTTCCACGTCGGCCATGTGCAGTCCGACCGTGGGTTCGTCGAGCACGTAGAGGGTGCTCGTCCCCCTCACTTGCAGTGCGCGCTGCCCGCTGCATCGGGCAGCCGCCGCGCCGGCGGCCGGCATGCCGGCCGAAACCCCTGCGCGGCCCCCAACCCTCTCCCCCAAAGCCTTGGGGGAGAGGGGGATGTTGAACGCAGCCGCCGACGCACCGGTCCCCTCTCCCCGCATTGCGGGGAGAGGGCTAGGGTGAGGGGCGCGTACCTTAGATAGTTCGGTTACGAGCTTGATGCGCTGCGCTTCGCCGCCGGAGAGCGTCGGGCTTTGCTGGCCGAGCGTCAGATAACCCAGGCCCACGTCCTGCAGCAGGCGCAGCGCGTGATGGGTAGCCGGATGCGCGGCGAAGAACTCCACCGCCTCATCGACGTTCATCGCAAGGACTTCGCCGATGGATTTCTGCTTGAAGCGCACCGCCAGCGTCTCGGGGTTGAAGCGCGCGCCGCGGCAAACGTCGCACAGGACTTTCACGTCGGGGAGGAAACTCATTTCGATGCGTTTCACGCCCTGGCCTTCGCAGGCCGGGCAGCGTCCTTCGCCGGTGTTGAAGGAAAAGCGCGAGGGCGTCCAGCCGCGCATGCGCGCCTCGGTGGTGTCGGCGTAGAGGCGCCGGATCGCGTCCCAGAAACCGACGTAGGTGGCGGGGCACGACCTCGGCGTCTTGCCGATCGGCGTTTGGTCCACTTCCAGCACGCGTCCGATGTGTTCGGCGCCGCGGATTTCGCGGCATCCCGACAGCGGCACCTGCGCGCGTTTCTTCGGTGACAGTCGCGTCTGTGCGACGAGACGCGCGAGGTTGGCGTGCAGCACCTCACGCGCGAGCGTGGATTTTCCGCTGCCGGACACGCCGGTGACGACCACCAGGCGCGCCAGCGGCACGCGCAGTTGTTTGATGTTCAGGTTGTGCAGATCCGCGCCGAGAATTTCCAACGCCGGCGTGCTCGCGTTCACCGCGCGCGGCGGATGCAGCGGATGCCTGAGCGGCGCCTTCAGGAACTGTCCGGTGACAGAATCCGGATTCGCCATCAAGTCCGCGGCCGAGCCTTGCGCCACCACGTGACCGCCGCGGCTGCCCGCGCCCGGACCGAGATCGAGTACATGCGCCGCGCGGCGTATGGTGTCCTCGTCGTGTTCCACCACCACCAGGGTGTTGCCCTTGGCCTGCAGTTTCTGCAGCGTATTGAGCAATATGTCGTTGTCGCGCGGATGCAGGCCGATGGTCGGTTCGTCGAGGATGTAGCACACGCCGCGCAGGTTCGAGCCTAGCTGCGCTGCGAGCCGGATGCGCTGCGCTTCGCCGCCGGAGAGCGTCGGCGCGGAACGCTCGAGCGCGAGGTAGCCGAGCCCGACTTCGGCCAGGAACGACAGGCGCGATTTCAATTCGGCGACCAGGTCGCGCGCGATTTCCGCTTCGCGTCCACGGGTTTCGAGACCGTGGAAGAATTTTCCGATTTGCGCGACCGGCAGCGCCACCAGTTCTGCGACCGAGCGGCCGCGGTAGCGCACTGCCAGCGCCTCTGGATTCAGCCGCTTGCCTGCGCAGGCGGGGCAGGGCTCGTCTCCCGCGTCCTGTTCGTCCAGGAAGCTATCCAGGCGCCGGTCTTCCTGCTCGCGGCTTGCGTCGCGGTCCTTGTCGTAGTCCGGTTCCTGGTAGCCGGAAACCTTTACGCCGGTACCGAGGCAGCTCGCGCACCAGCCGTGCTTGGAGTTGAACGAGAACAGGCGCGGGTCCAGTTCCGGGAAGCTGCGCGCGCAGGACGGACAGGCGCGTCGGGTCGAAAATATCGCCTGCGGCAAGGCCAGCTCCACGCGCGTGGAACGCGATTTACCCGCAGCTTCGGCGAGGCGGTCGAGACCGCCGAGCACGTGCACGATGCCCTTGCCGAATTCGAGCGCGCGCGTCAATGCGTCGCGCACAGCGCCCTCGTTCGAGGGCGTGACGCGCAGGTCGGCCACGGGCAGTTCGATGTCGTGTTCGCGAAAACGATCGAGCCGCGGCCATTTCGCCGTCGGCAGGAATTCGCCGTCGACGCGCAGGAAATCGTAGCCCTTGCCCTTGGCCCATTTGGCGAGGTCGGTGTAATAGCCCTTGCGGCTCGTGACCAGCGGCGCGAGCAGGCCGATTCTCTGGCCGCGGTAGTGCTTTTGAATGCGCGCGGCGATCGCATCGAAGCTCTGCGGCTCGATCGCCACATTGCAGTCCGGACAATATTGCGTGCCGAGCTTGACGTACAACAGACGCAGGAAGTGATAAATCTCGGTGAGCGTGGCGACCGTGCTTTTCCTGCCGCCGCGGCTGGTGCGCTGCTCGATGGCGACCGTGGGGGGAATGCCGAAGATCGCGTCCACATCGGGGCGCGAGGACGGCTGCACGAATTGCCGCGCGTAGGCATTGAGCGATTCCAGGTAGCGCCGCTGGCCCTCGGCGAACAGGATGTCGAAGGCCAGGGTGGACTTGCCCGAACCGCTCACCCCGGTAAAGACCACCAACTGATTGTGAGGCACGGCCAGATTTATATTCTTCAAGTTGTGCTCCCGCGCCCCGCGCACATGGATGGCGCGGCCGTTGTCCGGCGGCGGCGGCTGAAGGCATTGCTCCACGACTTGGGGATGGTCCTCCAGATAGGGCTTCAAAAATCGGCCGGTGTGTGACGCGGATGCCGCGACAATCTTCCCGGGCGGCCCGGCCGCCACCACCCGGCCGCCACGGTCGCCGCCTTCAGGCCCCAGATCGATCACCCAATCGGCCGATTTGATCACATCCAGATGGTGCTCGATGATCAGGATGCTGTTGCCCTCGTCCACCAGCCGCTGCATCACCTGGAGC
>JACZJT010000032.1 GCA_014860445.1 Burkholderiales bacterium | reverse complement strand
GATCAGACCCACGCGCGGCGCCAGCAGCAGTACTCGCCCGCCCTGACCGTCGCTGCCCTGGCCATCGATCAATCCGGAACTGAGTAGCGTTCCTTGACCCGATTCGATATACACCTCGCCGCCGCTGCGACCGCTGGCGAGGATCTTGCCGGCGATATCGATGGTGATGTCGGAGAGCGCGGTGAGTTGCACCTTGCCGCCTAGTCCGTCGATCCCTGTGACATCGATGGTGCCCTGCATGACAACAGAGCCCTGATCGGCAGCGATGCTCACCGTCCCGCCAGCAGCACCACTTGCCTGCGCAGAACTGGGCGCATCCAGCGTCACGCCCTCGACGCCCTTCACCGAAATAGCGCCGCCGCCCATTCCGCCGCTCGCGCTCAACTGCCCGGCACTGATCACCGCGGTCGTCGCGGCATTCACCGCGATCTGTCCAGCCTTGCCGCTTGTCGCCTTGGCTGTTACCGGCGCGGATACGCTGACCGAACCTGCGCTCGAGCTAAGCGTCACGCTACCGCCTTCAATGCCATCGGCGCTCACGCGCGCCGTGGGCTCTATCGTGACCGCCACTGGCGCAGTAACGCTGATCGTCCCGCCTTTGCCTTGCGTACCATTCGCCTCGACCACGCCGGCGATGGTCGCGCTGCCGGCCTCCGATTGAATCGTGATCTCCCCGCCCTGCGGTCCCGAAGCCTCAGTCTTGCTGCCGGCGGTCAGCGTGATGTCCTTCTTCGCCTTGAGGAATATCTTGCCGTTCTCGCCCATCACCACGCTATTGGCGGAGATCTGGCCGCTCTGCCTGATCGCGCCGGCGAAAATGCCGATGGTGCCGGCCTCGGCGATCAGTTTGCCGACGTTGACCGCGGTGTTTTCGGGCGCGGTGAGTTCCACGCGCAGCTCGGGTTTTTGCGAATCGACCAGTTCCACGCTCTTGCCCGCGGCGAGGATGATTTCGCCCTTGGGGCTGGTGATGACGCCGTTGTTCTCGACGTCGGGCGCGACCAGGTAGACGAAGCCGCCGCTCGTCGTTGTGATGGTGCCGTTATTGATGACCTTGCCCGAACCGCCGATGTCCTGGAGCTTGAATTTGCCCGCGAGCGCGTCGCTGTCACTGAGGTTGAGGCTGGATGCGACGAAGCCGGCGGTGTCGACGCGCGCGCCGGCGCCGATGGTGATGCCGTTCGGATTGATCAGATATACGCGGCCGTTGGACTGCAACTGCCCCAGTATCGCAGATACCTCCTGGCCTGTGACGCGATTGAGCACCGCGCTTTGCGCGTTTTGCTGGATGAATCGCGTGACCTCCTCAGTGCTGACAGAGAAGCCCTGCCAGTTGATGACGGCGCCGGGGGTATTGGTGACATTGAGGCTCTTGCCGCTGACCGCGAAAGTCGCCGCCCCGCTGATCACCGTCGGGTTGTTCGGATTGGCTTGAGCAGGCGCGGCAAAGCAGGCTGCAACCGCAACCGCCAGGGCTTTGCGTCGAAGTAAATAGATCAGCGCACGCTCTGTGTTCACAGAAAAGCACCCTTCCAGCGATGCACGCCAAGCTTTGTTTGATTTCCATGCCCGGCCGAGCAACAGTTGCAAGCAAAATGAAGGCGGCGAATAGAACCGCTTTTTGCCGTGATATTCATGGTAGCACAATCAGCGCTATGTGCTTGGCAGAACTATATAATTTGACTCCGGCCCACCATTTCGACGGAATGCGGATTTTTGCCGCTTTTCCGCTTTCAGACTAGCGGCTCCGGGCATGATAAAACAGGAACTAATTCACGCTTTTTTGCATTTATATGGAAGGAACTGACACGCCGGAGCAGTTCAATGCTCAGAGTCGTCCGCGAAGAAGGTGCGCGCCTAACGCGAACTGGTCTGGTCGCGCCAAGGAACCGGCCGTCACCCAGCCTAAAATATATAGGCGAGGCTCATGTGCGCGCGCACGTCGCCGATTTTCTGCAAGCCCCCGGAGTCCATAACAGTCGCCGCATCCAGCCTGATGCTGACGTTGGTGCCGCGTGAAATCCGTAGCCCAAGTCCGACGCTGCCGATGTGCTGCCGATGTATTTCAAGCACGTCCGGGCGATTGCGTTTCACTGCGCCCCAATCATAGAACGTTAGAGCACGCATTCGGACGCCTGTGATCGGGACGATGCCGCCGAAGTCCGGCGTATAGACCTCGAACGTGCCACGATAGCCGTTGTCGTTGATGATTTCGCGTTCGAGGAACCCGCGCACCGAGTCCACGCCCCCAATACCGAACTGTTCCCCCGAAATCAACATGTCGCGCGTCACTTGTCCGCTCATGCCCCAGCGCAGCTGCCAGTCGCGCGGCAGCGCGCGATTGTGGTTGAAGCCCCAGCGGGTAATGAAATAACGCGGATTCGCGCCTGCGCGCGCCGGCGGTCGCGCGGGAATCGTAGTGATCGCATCCCCCAGAAACGCGTTGGTTCCGGCGTCGTTACCGCCGGGCAGGTTTTGGCTCACCGAGACATAGAAATTACTTTCACTTTCGCTTTTTCGGTAGACGCCGGCGTAGGTCAGTCCTATCGGATGCACGGTCACATCCGGCACCAGACCGAAGCCCGCCACGTCGACCTGTGTCACTACGCTGCGATAGGCTCGCCAATCCAAAGTGTAGCTGAGCTTGTGCTCCAGATCGCCGATCTTCTGCAGATTGTGATTGTAGCGCGCGCCGAAAATGCTGCCGCTGCCGCTGATGTTGAACAGGTTCGCCACCAAACCGGAATTGACGTTGGAGTGGCCGGCCGAAAATTCCAGCGAATCGCCTTCCTTGTACAAGGGTATGCGATATTGCAGGCCCAGAATGAACACATTCTTGTTCGGGTGCAGGACGATCCGGGGGGCGTTAACGTCGTCGTGCGGTGCGCTCACATATTGCATGTTCAACACGTGGTCGCGGTTCCACATATTGGCGTTCTGGTAGCCGAGGCCGACGCGAAACAAACCGGTCTGCTGTGTGCCGGTATTGTCCAGTGTAAGACTGATCTTGTTGGGACGCTCATCCGCTACGCGCAGCACCGCATCGACCTGTCCTTCCTCGGTACCGCTGCGCAACAGCACGGTAGTCTGCTTGGCGGGATTCTCGTTGGCCACACGCAGGTTATCGGAAATTTCGAAAATGTTAGGCGGCTGCCCTTCCTGCAAGCGCGGCATGCTCGCGCGAACATTGGCCTCGTTGTAATAATGGTTGCCTTCGACGACGACTTTGCCGATTTTCGCTTCGACAATGTTGAATTCGACATCACCGTCTTCAATCTGCTGTTCGGGCAGGATCACCTGCACCGCGCTATAGCCTTTGCTGGTGTAGGTTTTTTCCAACGCCTCCAGCGCTTTTTGCACGTCGCCGAAGCTCTTGTTCTTGCCGATATAGGGCGCGAGGATCAGTTGCAGGCCTTCGGCCGTAATCAGCGTGGCGCCGTGAACGGTAAATTTGTCGATATTGAAGCGCGGTTCGGGCGGGGGAGCGGCGACCGGTCCCCCGGGAGCGGGTTGCGGCTCTATTGGTGCTGCCGCCGGCGTTGCCTGCGCTAGGATGAGCCGCAGTCCGTCGGCAGTGTACAAATCCGCGCTGCGAATCCTGAAATTCTTTGCTTCCGACGCAAGATTCGCGACCGGCGCCGGCGCCGCTGACACCGATGCCTGCGCATGCGCGAGTTGCGCCCCCAGCGACAAGAATGCCGCAATTGCGAAAGCACTTACGAAATGTTTCCTCAAGCTGCCAGCGCCTTTGTTGGTTTTTGCATCCAGTTCACGTACGAAGACCAGCTGCATTGGCTGCATTCCGCAGCGCGAAGAAACAAATTGCCGGGAATGGGTGTCCAATCACGCTGGAGAACTTGTCCCGGGGTCGGAACGGCGTTGAACGGTATAATTTGATTTACCGCTGGTCCGATCCTTCGAAATTTAATTATATCCAACTTTAACAAGATCAACATGAACAAGCACTCTCGCCTACTCATTCTCGGCTCCGGCCCCGCCGGTTTTACGGCGGCTGTCTACGCCGCGCGCGCCAACTTGAAACCGGTGCTGCTCACAGGGATCGCGCCCGGCGGCCAGCTCACGACCACCACCGATGTCGACAACTGGCCGGCCGATTTCGACGGCGTCCAGGGCCCCGCGCTGATGGAGCGGTTTCAAAAACATGCGGAGCGCTTCGAGACTGAAATCGTGTACGACCAGATTCATACGGTCGACCTTCAAAAGAAGCCGATTGCGCTCTCAGGAGACAACGGCAGCTATACCTGTGACGCGCTGATTATCGCCACAGGTGCTTCGGCGCGCTACCTGGGCATGGAATCGGAAACGCAATTCATGGGCAAAGGCGTTTCCGCCTGCGCCACCTGCGACGGCTTTTTCTACAAGAACCGGGACGTCGCCGTGGTCGGCGGCGGCAACACTGCCGTTGAAGAAGCGCTGTATCTCGCCAATATCGCACGCCATGTCACCGTCATCCATCGACGCGACAAGTTCCGCGCGGAGAAGATAATGATCGACAAGATCCTCGCCAAGGCCAACGGGGGCAACGTCAGCATCAAGTGGAACAGCGTCCTCGATGAGGTGCTCGGCGACAAAACCGGTGTCACCGGAATCCGCATCAAGGACGTTAAAGGTGGCGGCACCGAAGAGCTCGAGGTGCATGGCCTTTTTATAGCCATCGGCCATTCGCCCAACACGCAAATTTTCGACGGCCAGCTCGAGATGAAGGGAGGCTACATCCTCACCCGTGGCGGCAACGACGGCAACGTCACCGCAACCAGCGTCCCAGGCGTATTCGCCGCAGGAGACGTTCAGGACCATGTTTATCGTCAGGCAGTGACCAGCGCGGGCTCGGGTTGCATGGCTGCACTGGATGCGGAAAAGTATCTCGATGATCTTGGCTGAAACACGCCGAATACAAAATCGACCGCGACCGGATTGTCCCGTGTCTGCCAGCGAAATCTGGGCTGCGGGCGCGGCAAGCCATGAAGAAGATCTCCAAAGCCCCGGTTGAAACAACGGACCAGGACCTGTTCAGGCAGGCGGTTGCGGACGCGCGGCCGCTGCCCGACCCGAACAAAGTGCTGCGCCGACAAGAGCCGCCTCCGCCCTTTCCGGTGCAATCCTACCTGGACGAACATGCCGCGCTTAGGGAAAGCCTGGAAGCAAACTGGACTGCGCAAGACTGGCTGGACATCGGCGACGAGCCGAATTATCTGCGGCCCGGACTCTCGCGTCAGGTGCTGCGCAAATTGCGCAGCGGTAACTGGGTGATCCAGGACCAGCTCGACCTGCACGGCCTGGACCGTCACGAGGCGCGCGAGGCGCTGGCAGGCTTTTTGACCGGCTGTACCAAACGCGGCGTGCGCTGCGTGCGCGTGATCCACGGCAAGGGGCTGGGCTCGAAAAACCGCGAGCCGGTGCTGAAGGCGAAGGTCAAGCACTGGCTGACCCAGCGCGCAGAGGTACTGGCCTACTGCCAGGCGCGACCGGTCGATGGAGGCAGCGGAGCGCTGGTGGTACTGCTGACTGCCTGAGAACTGCGGAAAGGCTGCGTTAGATCGCGGACTCGTCGGTTTCGCCGGTGCGGATACGCACGACCTGCTCAACGGAAGTAACAAATATTTTTCCGTCGCCGATCTTTCCGGTGCGCGCAGCCTTGACGATCGCCTCGATCGCCTGCTCTACGATATTGTCGGCCACCACGATCTCGACTTTCACCTTGGGCAGGAAATCGACCACATACTCGGCACCGCGATAGAGTTCGGTATGGCCTTTTTGCCTGCCAAAACCCTTGACCTCGGTCACTGTGAGCCCGGTCACGCCGATTTCCGACAGCGCTTCACGCACCTCGTCGAGCTTGAACGGTTTTACAATCGCGTCGATTTTTTTCATGGCGGACTATCCCCCTGTCGCAGTTGCAGCCAGTATATCAACAAAATGCGCGCAAAGACCGGGAGGACCTGCCGTTCCTGCCGGTCCCGGTCATCGCTAGAATTTTTCCTGATACCTCGACGTAATCGGGTAGCGCCAATCCTTGCCGAATCCGCGCTGGGTGATGCGTATGCCGACCGGCGCCTGGCGGCGCTTGTATTCGTTTCTCTTGATCAGGCCCACCACCCGAGCGACGTCCTCTTCGCGCTGGCCACCGGCCACGATCTCGGCCGGACTCAGGTTCTGTTCCATATAAGCCGACATGATTGCATCGAGCGCGGCATACGGGGGCAGGCTGTCCTGATCCGTCTGCCCGGGGCGCAACTCGGCAGACGGCGCCCGCTCGATGATGCGCCGCGGAATCACCTCGCCCAGCGTGTTGCGGTATTCGGCGAGGCGATAGACCAGGGTCTTCGCCACGTCCTTGATCGCGGCGAACCCGCCCGCCATGTCCCCGTATAGCGTGGAATATCCCACCGCCATTTCGGACTTGTTGCCGGTGGTGAGCACGATGGAACCGAACTTGTTGGATAGCGCCATCAGCAGCATTCCGCGGATGCGCGCCTGCAGGTTTTCCTCGGTCGCATCTGCCGACATACCCTCAAACTCGCCGGCGAGGGCCGCGAGGAAGCTGTCGAACATCGGCTTGATCGCAATCTCGTCGTAGCGCACGCCCAGGCGCTTGACCATATCGCGCGAATCGATCCAACTGATATCCGCGGTGTACTGCGAGGGCATCATCACCGCACGTACCTTGTCGGCTCCGAGAGCATCGCAGGCGATCGCCAGAGTCAGGGCGGAATCGATGCCTCCGGACATCCCCAGAATGGCGCCGGGAAAACCGTTCTTGCCCAGGTAATCGCGCACACCCAGACACAGCGCGCCGTACACCGACGCCTCGAAAGACAGATCCGGCGCGCGTTCGCCGGGCTGCGGCGACCCGTCGACGATATCGACGTAACCCAGCGTCTCCTCGAAATAGGGAAACTGGTGCGTGACCTGTCCGCGCGCATCCATCGCAAACGAGGCACCGTCGAATACGAGTTCGTCCTGGCCCCCGACCAGGTTTGCATAGACGATAGCCAGCCCGGTCTCGCCGGCGCGATTGCGCGCCACCGACAGACGCGAAGCATGCTGGCGGGTGTGATACGGCGAAGCATTCAGCACCAGCAGCACCTGCGCTCCGGCGGTGCGCGCGAAGCGCGGCGCATCCGCGCGCCAGGCTCTGCCGCGTTGACTGGAGATCACGCCCTGCTGTTCCACAATGGCGCCCGCTTCCACCGGGCCCTGTTCGCCCCAAAGGTCTTCGCAGATATTGATGCCGAGCTGTACGCCGTTGATTTCGAATACCACCGGCTCGCCGCCGGACTCGAAATAACGATCCTCGTCGAACACGGTGTAATTGGGCAGGTTGCGTTTGCGGTAGGTCGCCCTGATTTGGCCGTCTTGCAGCACCGAGGCCGCGTTGTAGCGCCTGCCGTCGACGAGTTGCGGGTGGCCGACGACGACCGCGATTCCGCTCGCCGCCACCGCAAGTTGCTGCAACGCGGCCGCGCAGTCGCGGAAAAATCCGTCGCGCAGCAGCAAGTCCTCGGGAGGATACCCGCACAGGGACAATTCGGGCGTCAGCAGAACGTCGGCCCCTGCGCCCTTGGCGCGCTCGGCGCAATCCAGTATTTTGGCGGCGTTGCCCGACAGGTCGCCAAGCAGGCAGTTGATCTGCGCAATACCGACTTTTACCTTATTGCTCATCGCACAATTATAGCGCTTGCGGTCCACCGACCCTGCGCCACCGATCCGCTTGTACAATGAGCGCCGCCAATCGAGTCGCGGCTGCAGACATCCGTTCCAACTGCAGGCAAATCCGTCGAACCGGAGCCTAGGAATCACCCACTTGCCGAAATTCGAACTGCGTGTGCTCGACGAGTTGTCCAGCGTCGATGCTGCGGACTGGAACCGGCTGTCTGGCGGCCATCCGATGCTGTCGCACGAATTCTTGCACGCCATGCACCAGAGCGGTTGCGCGAGCGCGGACAGCGGCTGGCTGCCGCAATTCTTGACGCTGTGGGACAAAACCGGACCCGAACCCGCGGGCGCGCCGGCCCGGATCAAGGCGGCGATGCCGCTCTACCTCAAATCACATTCCTATGGCGAGTATGTGTTCGACTGGGCCTGGGCCGATGCCTATCATCGCCACGGTCTGGCGTACTACCCCAAGCTGCTCGCCGCCATCCCGTTCTCGCCGGTCTCCGGTCCGCGCCTGCTCGCCCTCGACGACACCGCGCGCGCAGCGCTGGTAGACACGGCCCTCGCCTTCGCGCAGAACACCTCGTCGCTGCACGTGCTGTTCCCGCAGCCGCAGGAAGCGGTGCTGCTGCGTTCGGCCGGCATGATGCTGCGCTCCAGCGTGCAATTTCATTGGAACAATCCCGGCTACGCGTCGTTCGAGCAGTTCCTGTCGCAGATGTCCCGCGACAAGCGTAAAAAAATCCGCCAGGAGCGGCGCAGGGTAGGCGATGCAGGCGTACATTTCCGGCGGCTGCGCGGCAACGAGATCCAGGAAAGCGACTGGGCATTTTTCGCACGCTGCTACCGGCGCACTTATCGCGAACACCACTCAACGCCCTACCTCAACCTGGAATTTTTTCAACGCCTCGGACGGACCATGCCGGGGAATGTGCTGCTGATCATGGCGGAACTCGACGGACAGCCGATTGCCAGCGCACTCAATCTGTACTCGCAGGAGACGCTGTACGGCCGCTACTGGGGCGCAATGCAGTACCTGCCCTGCCTGCATTTCGAGACCTGCTATTACCAGGCGCTGGAATTCTGCATCGAGGAGAAGATCAAGGTGTTCGAAGGCGGCGCGCAGGGAGAACACAAGCTCGCGCGCGGCTTCCTGCCCGTGCGTACGCTGTCGGCACACTGGCTCGCACATCCCGAGTTTTCGGACGCCGTGGAGCGCTTCCTGGAACGCGAGCATCAGGGCATTGAGCGCTACGTGGACGAATTGACCGAGCACTCGCCCTACAAAGACACACCGGATCGCTGACTTCGGGTATCTACAAGGGGCATCGCCCGCTTGTCCGTAACACACCTAGAACTTGGGTTTTTTCTTCGCCTTCTTGTAGCGCTCCACGCCGGCGAGGATTTCCTTCTTCGCCTCCTCGGGGCCGACCCAACCCGCCACCTTCACCCATTTTCCCGGCTCTAGATCCTTGTAATGCTCGAAGAAATGCGATATTTGGGCGGTCGACAGTTCCGGCAGGTCGCGCGGCGACTTGATCGCGCGGTAGAGACTTGAAAGGCTGTCCACCGGCACCGCCAGGAGCTTGGCGTCGCCGCCCGCCTCGTCTTCCATTTTAAGCATGCCTATCGGCCGGCAGCGCACGACCACCCCCGTGATGATGGGCACCGGGCTCAGCACCAGCACATCCACCGGATCGCCGTCGTCCGAAATGGTGTGCGGAATATAGCCGTAGTTGCAGGGGTAATGCATTGCGGTGGACATGAAACGATCGACGAATACCGCGCCGGTTTGCTTGTCGACCTCGTATTTGATCGGATCGGCGTTCATCGGGATTTCGATAATCACGTTGACATCGTTGGGTACGTCGCGGCCTGAGCTGACTCGGTCAAGATTCATGGTGCGCCTAGCTGGAAGTGGAAAGAACTCAGCGAAATATGTAATTCGGGCTCGACCAGACCAGCTTGCTGCCTTTCTGAGTCTGCCACCCGTTGCGCGCTTATTGTAAGACAGGCGCGCGCGGCGGAATGCATCCTTTCATTTTGTAATAAGCTATAGCCCTCCCCTCCTTCGGACGGCATCCATGAGCGAAAAACCGATCACTCTCACCGATCTGCACAAGCTGCGCCACGAGGGCAGCAAAATCGCGATGCTCACCGCCTACGATGCAAGCTTTGCCGCTCTGCTGGAGAACGCCGGCGTCGACAGCATTCTAGTGGGTGATTCCCTGGGCAACGTGGTGCAGGGACACGGCACCACCTTGCCGGTTTCACTGGACGACATGGCGTATCACATGGGCTGCGTCGCACGCGGCGCAAAGCGCGCTTTTCTTATCGGCGACCTGTCGTTCGGCAGCTATCAGGAGAATGTCGAACAGGCGTTTCGCAGTTCAGCCGAGCTGATGGCGGCCGGCGCTCACATGGTCAAACTGGAAGGTGGTGTTACGTTTGCGCAAACCACCGAATTTCTCGTAAAACGGGGCGTGCCCGTTTGCGGCCATCTCGGGCTCACGCCACAATCGGTGCATCAGCTGGGCGGATTTCGCGTACAGGGCAAGACAGTGGATGCAGCCCGCCAGTTGATCGAGGACGCGCTCGCGCTGGAGCGTGCGGGAGCCGGGCTGATCGTGCTGGAAGCGATACCGGCAAAACTCGCTGCGGAAGTCACGGCCAGCCTGTCGATTCCGACCATAGGCATAGGCGCGGGGCGCGACTGTTCCGGCCAGGTTCTGGTCTTATACGATCTGCTGGGGATCTTTCCGGGCAAGAAGGCAAAGTTCGTGCGCAATTTCATGGACGGTGCAGCAAGCATCCAGAAAGCTATTGAGAACTACGTGCGCGCCGTAAAAGACGGCTCCTTTCCGGGGCCGGAACACTGCTTTTGAGTTGCTGAGTCCGGCCGGTCAGCCGGACTTGCGCAAACCGCCCAGCAATGCGGCCACCTGGCGCCTCGGCTTCTGCGTTGCGCTCTGCGCAGGTTCAGCGGCGGGGGGCGCCGTGTCGCTGGGCACGTAAGGCGCTGAAAAAATCGCATCCACGGGCTTCGCGGGAGGTTTCCCCGCGTGCGCGCGTGAACCGCCGCGCGTAAGGCTGCTGCCACGATCCGGGCGGCGTTCCGGCCGCTCGCGCTCTGTATGCATCAGCGCCGATACGCCCGAGGCGTCCGGCTCGAAACCCGCGATGATGGTCTGCGGAATGCGTTGCTTGATGAACTTTTCGATCGCCGCCAGTTTTTCGTGCTCGTCCGCGCATACCAGGGATATGGCGCGGCCGGTCGAACCGGCGCGGCCGGTTCGACCGATGCGATGCACGTAATCTTCGGGCGCGCCGGGAAGCTCGAAATTGATCACTGCCGGCAATTCCTGAATGTCCAGGCCGCGCGCGGCAACATCCGTGGCCACCAGCACCGGTGTCTTGCCGGACTTGAAATCCGCCAGCGCCTGTATGCGTTCCACCTGTGATTTGTCGCCGTGGATCGCAGCGGCATGGATGCCGTCCTTCTGCAACTGGTACGCGAGCCGGTTCACGCCCAGACGCGTGCCGCCGAACACCAGTACCTGCTGCAGGTTCTGCGTGCGCACCAAGTGCGCGAGCAGGTCGCGCTTTCTCTCCCGTCGGACCGGATGGACCTCGTGGCTCACCAGTTCGGCCATGGCATTGGGTCGGGCGACCTCGATCAGCACCGGCTGCTTCAACATATTGTCAGCGAGCCGCTTGATCTCCTCCGAGAACGTCGCTGAAAACAACAGGCTTTGGCGCTTGGCCGGCAACAGCGCGAGGATGCGGCGAATGTCGGGCATGAAACCCATGTCGAGCATGCGGTCTGCTTCATCCAGCACCAGAATTTCAACCTGACCCAGCATCACCGTCTTTTGCTGAACGTGGTCGAGCAATCGACCCGGCGTTGCCACCAGAACCTCCACGCCGGCGCGAAGCATCTGTATTTGCGGGTGAATATCGACCCCGCCGAACACCACGCCCGGCCGCAAACCCAGGTGCTTGCCGTAGTCGCGCACACTTTCGGCGACCTGCGCGGCGAGTTCGCGCGTAGGCGTAATGATCAGCGCGCGCACCGGATGGCGTGCAGGCGATGCGCTGGTATTGGCGTGCGGGGCCAGACGCTGCAACAGCGGCAGCGTAAAGCCCGCAGTCTTGCCGGTGCCGGTCTGTGCGCCGCCCATGACGTCCAGTCCCTGCAGGATCACAGGGATCGCTTGCGCCTGAATCGGGGAAGGCTCGGTATAGCCCTTCTCGGTGACTGCCTGCAATAATTGCGGCAGCAGACCAAGATCGGAAAAGGAAACGGCGGTCATAAACCCTGCTGGGCGAAGCGCGGGGGCAAAGCTGCGTTGACGCTGTATAAGTTCGCTGATATATCCACGTAGTACCAGATTGGGCGGCCCTGTCAGACGGGGGCGCCAGGATGGAACGAACCGCCATTATAGGCTCGTCGTGCCTTTAGCGCTTGCCTATCGGCCTCGGATTTCCGCCCCGTACCGGTCCAATCAGCTAAAATAATCGCTTTATAGGCTCCGTTTCTTCTCCCGCCTCACTATCATGCCCCGAATCGGCGCCTTCCTGGTGGTAATTCCCGCGCGCTACGCTTCCAGCCGGCTGCACGCCAAACCGTTGGCCGATATCGCCGGCAAACCCATGGTGGTGCGGGTGGCCGAACGCGCGCGCGCAAGCGGCGCCAAGGCAGTATGGGTCGCAACGGACAATCAGGCCGTGTTCGATGCAGTGGAGTCCAACGGCCACCGCGCGATGATGACGCGGACCGATCACGCGACCGGCACCGACCGCATCGCCGAAGCCGCACGGCAACTGGGCCTTGCCGACGACGAGATCGTGGTGAATGTGCAGGGGGATGAACCCCTGATCGAGCCGGAACTGATACGCCAAGTGGCGCAATCGCTGGCCGAACACGACGAAGCAAGCATTGCCACCGCCTGCCACCCGATAAGCGACGCGGCGACGCTGCTCAATCCGAACGTGGTCAAGGTGGTGCTCGACCATTCCGGTCACGCGCTTTATTTCAGCCGCGCGCCGATCCCCTGGCCCCGGGATAGTTTTGCGCTAAATCAAAGCGCGCTTCCTGCCGGACTGCCAAGCTACCGCCATATCGGGATTTATGCCTATCGCGCCGGGTTTCTTCGCCTATTCAACCAGCTCGAACCGGCTGCGATCGAAAACTTCGAGGCGCTGGAGCAGTTGCGTGCGCTGTCGCATGGTCACCGCATTGCCGTTGCCGTGACCGAACATGCGCCGGACGCGGGCGTAGATACAGCCGATGATTTGGAGCGTGTTCGCCAAAGCTTCACCAAGACCGCTAGCCCGGACTAGCGAAAGCGGCGATACGCGACGGATCTTCGGATTACAAGGAGCCTAGAATGCGACTCATACTGTTGGGACCGCCGGGCGCGGGCAAGGGCACGCAGGCGAGTTTCGTCACCAAGAAATACGGTATTCCGCAGATCTCGACGGGCGACATGTTGCGCGCAGCGATCAAGGCCGGCAGTGAACTCGGGCTGAAAGCGAAAAAACTCATGGATGCCGGTCAACTGGTTTCGGATGAAGTCATTCTGGACCTGGTGAAAGTCAGGATCGAACAACCCGACTGCGCCGGCGGTTTCCTTTTCGACGGCTTTCCGCGCACGCTGGCGCAGGCAGAGGCGATGAAAGACATCGGATTACTCATCAATTTTGTGGTCGAAATTGCCGTTCCCGATGAGGAAATCATCCAGCGCATGAGCGGACGGCGCGTGCATCCGGCTTCCGGCCGCACCTATCACGTGAAATTCAATCCGCCCAAGATCGAGGGCAAAGATGACCTCACCGGCGATCCGCTGATCCTGCGCCAGGACGACCAGCCCGAAACGGTAAAGGAACGCCTGCGCGTCTATCACGTGCAAACGCAGCCCTTGATCGAATACTATTCAAAATGGCAGAAAACCGGTGACGCGCAAGCGCCCAGACACATTAAGGTCTCCGGAACCGGCTCCGTGGAAGAAATCCGCGACCGCGTGTTTGCCGCCCTCCAGTAAAGACGCCTAAAAGGATCCCCTTAAGGCAGATACGTAGAGGCATTCTGCACACACTTTTAAACGGACTCTCACGCTCTCTCATATACCGGCAAAGGAATTCTCATGGCCAGGCACATCCGACGCATTGCCATCTGCACGGGCGGGGGTGACGCCCCCGGTCTCAATGCGGTCATTCGCTCCGTGGTCATCAGCGCCGCAAAGCGAGGCTGGGAATGCTACGGCATCCGCGAGGGATACAACGGCATCCTTTTTCACGAACGCTATCCCGACGGTGGCGTGTTTCGCCTCACCCCGGAAAAAGTACGGGGCATCGGGCACCTGGGCGGCACCATGCTAGGCACGACCAACAAGGGCAACCCGCTGCAGTTCCCGATGAAAATGTCGGACGGCACCATCAAGGAAGTGGACCGTACCGGCGAGATTCTGGATTTCTTTGCCAAGCAGGAACTGGATGCACTGGTCTCCGTCGGCGGCGACGGATCGCTCACCATTGCCAATGCGCTGCACCAGAAAGGTCTGCGCGTGATCGGCGTCCCCAAGACCATAGACAATGACCTGGACAAGACCTTTACCACTTTCGGTTTTGATACGGCCGTGGACTTCGCCTCGGCTTGCCTGGACCGACTGCACAGCACCGCCGAAAGCCATCAAAGGGTAATGGTGGTGGAAGTGATGGGACGCTATGCAGGCTGGATCGCGCTGCACGCGGGCATCTCCGGCGGCGCGCACGCCATCCTGATCCCCGAGATTCCCTACGATCTGGACAAGGTCGTTGCGAAAATACTCCGCCGGGACAGCCTGGGACGCATGTATTCCATCGTTGTCGTCGCCGAGGGCGCCGAGCCTGCCGGCGGACATCGCGCAATCGTGGCACCGGCCGAAATCGGCCACGCCGAGCGCCTGGGCGGGATCGGGGAACGCATCGCCAGGGTACTGCAGGAACGTTCGGACAAGGACACCCGGGTGGTCGTGCTGGGCCATTTGCTGCGCGGAGGCAGTCCGACCTCCTTCGATCGCGTGGCAGCCATGCGCTTTGGCACGGCTGCCGTGCGCGGGCTGGCGGAAGGCCTGTCCGGCGTCATGGTGGCGCTGGCCTTCCCCAACGTGAACTACGTCGCCCTGGAGGATGTCGCCGGTCGAATGAAGGGTGTGCCCATGGACTGCGACACCCTGCAGACCGCAAGAGACATGGGAATCTGCTTCGGCGATTGAGCGCAATCGTCGAAGCAGCGGCGTCTCGCCCGCTATTTCCCCGAATTCAGAATCTTGTCGACCCGATTTGATCGCAGGCGGTAGGCATCCGGCATGCCCGAACCGAGCAACGGGCGCAAATAGAGCCGGTAGGCATCGGTAACATCGGTTCCGCCGGGCGCGATGAATTCGTCTTCCATGACGCGCGTTTTTCCGGCCACGGACTCCAGCGGCACCAGCTGATAGTCGACCGAATAAAAACCCGTGCGCTTGATCGCCACGGAGCCATCGCAATTGCCCCACATGGCGAACTGCACCGCTTTTTCGCCGACCTCGCGCGCCTCGCGCTGATCGACATCGGAGACGCAGCCCATGAACGAGCGCTGCACGTAACCGAAGGTGTCTCCGCGCACGCGCTTGATACCCAGATTGCTCTTGATTTCGTCGCACAGCAAGTCGGCCAGCGCACCGGTACCGGAAAGCTGCACATTGCCGTGCGCATCGCGCTCCACCTTGGCAGTCAGCTGGGTGATGATGGGATTGCCCTGGCTGTCGTGGATGCCTTCGGAGGCTGCTATCACGCAGCGCCCGTGCTTTTCGTAGGTCGACTTAACATCAGCCAAGAACTTGTCGATGCTGAAAGTGCGTTCCGGTATGTAAATCAGGTGCGGGCCATCGTCTGGAAATTTTTTGCCCAACGCAGATGCCGCCGTCAGAAAACCCGCGTGCCGGCCCATGACCACCGCCAGGTAGACACCCGGCAGCGCAGCGTTGTCCAGGTTTGCACCCATGAATGCCTGCACGACAAAGCGGGCCGCCGAGGGAAAGCCCGGCGTATGGTCGTTGCCTACGAGGTCGTTGTCTATGGTTTTCGGTATGTGGATGCAGCGCAGCGGGTAGTCCGCGCGCGCAGCCTCTTCATTGACGATGCGCACCGTGTCGGAGGAATCGTTGCCGCCGATGTAGAAGAAGTATCCGATGCCGTGCGCCTTCAGAACCTTGAAAATCTCCTGGCAGTACTGCAGGTCGGGCTTGTCGCGGGTCGAACCGAGCGCAGACGAGGGCGTGTCCGCGACCATCTCGATGTTGTGGCTGGTTTCCTGCGTCAGGTCGAGAAATTCCTCGTTGATAATCCCGGATACCCCGTGATAGGCGCCGTACACCAGTTCGACGTTGCGAAACTTGCGCGCTTCCAGGACGACACCCGCCATCGACTGGTTGATCACAGCGGTCGGCCCGCCACCTTGAGCGACTAAAACCTTCCCGTACGGCATGATCTGGCTGCTCCCTTTGATTGCTAGGATCGAATGGATGGCTGAAGGTCCTGCACGGCCGCGTCGTGTTGCGCGAAAAGGCGACCACGGGCAACCGCCAGCAAATCGGCTTCTATTATATTCGCCAACACCCGCGCGCGTCTCGCGCGGATGCATGCGGACTCGCGGTTGGTGAGTCCTATTGCAGCGATTTGGAGCGGGCGAAGCCGAGATTGAAACGGCCCAGAATTCGAAATATAGCCCTGCTGGGCCCTGTTCCAGAGTGGGTCCGTCCTGTTACAATTCGGGGTTTTCAAAAAACTGGCCTTCCGGCGGTCACGGTCGGCCGATCTCGGGGAGAAGTTCATGAATGCAGGACTCTGGTTTGCACTTGCGTGCGGCGTATTCGCGCTGCTTTACGGCGCCTGGTCGATCAAGTGGATACTGGCGCAGCCCACAGGCAACGAGCGCATGCGCGAAATCGCTGCTGCAATTCAGGAAGGCGCTTCCGCTTACCTGAACAAGCAGTACACCGCCATCGCCACCGTCGGCGTGGTCCTCGCCGTGCTGATCTGGATATTTCTGGGCGCGACCACCGCTACCGGATTTGTTCTGGGCGCGGTACTGTCAGGCGCCACCGGCTATATCGGCATGAATATTTCGGTGCGCGCCAACGTGCGCACCGCCGAGGCGGCGCGCGTCGGCCTTAATGAAGCGCTCACCGTCGCATTCCGCGGCGGCGCAATTACCGGCCTGCTGGTGGTCGGTCTGGGACTGCTCGGCGTGACGGCTTTTTACGCCGTGCTGACCGCAAACGCCGCCGGCAACGGGCAAGCCCTGAGTGAAGTGATCAAACCCCTGATCGGCTTCGGCTTCGGCGGTTCGCTGATTTCCATCTTCGCCAGGCTCGGTGGCGGCATATTCACCAAGGGCGCTGACGTCGGCGCCGATCTGGTGGGCAAGGTCGAAGCCGGCATCCCCGAGGACGACCCGCGCAACCCAGCGGTGATTGCGGACAACGTGGGCGACAACGTCGGCGACTGCGCCGGCATGGCGGCCGACCTGTTCGAAACCTATGCCGTGACCATTATTGCCACCATGCTGCTGGGCGCGCTGACGATCAAAACCGTGTCCGCCAACGCAGTGATTTATCCGCTGGTACTGGGCGGTTTCTCCATCATCGCCTCGGTCATCGGTTGCATGTTCGTAAAAATCACCCCGGGCAAGAAAATCATGACCGCCCTGTACAAGGGCCTGATCGTCGCCGGCGTGCTGGCGCTCATCGCCTTCTATCCGCTCACCGACTGGATGATGGGCGACATCGTCAAGAACGTGACCTTCGATATTGGCGGCGTGGCAAAATCCATTACCGTGCTGCACCTCTACGGCACTGCCGTGATCGGCCTGGTGCTGACTGCGCTGATGGTGGTCATCACCGAGTACTACACCGCAACCGAATTCTCCCCGGTACGGCACATCGCCGAGGCGTCGACGACCGGCCACGGCACCAACATCATCGCCGGCCTGGGCGTGTCGATGCGTGCTTGCGCGCTGCCGGTTCTGGCCGTGTGTGCCTCGATCTATCTTGCCTACCACTGGGCGGGCCTCTACGGCATCGCGATTGCTGCGACTTCCATGCTCTCCATGACGGGCATCATCGTCGCCCTGGACGCCTACGGTCCGATCACCGACAACGCCGGCGGCATCGCCGAAATGAGCAACCTGCCCGATTCCGTGCGCGCCATCACCGATCCGCTGGATGCGGTGGGTAACACCACCAAGGCGGTGACCAAGGGCTATGCCATCGGTTCCGCCGGCCTGGCCGCATTGGTATTGTTCGCCGACTATACCCATGCGCTGGAGAGTTCCGGCAAGGTGGTGAGCTTCGATCTTTCCAACCACATGGTGATCATCGGCCTGTTTATCGGCGGATTGATTCCCTACCTCTTCGCCGCCATGGCCATGGAAGCAGTCGGCCGCGCCGCCGGTTCAGTGGTGGTGGAGGTACGCCGCCAGTTCAAGGAAATCCCGGGCATCATGGAAGGCACGGGAAAACCTGACTACTCCAAGGCGGTGGGCATGCTCACCGTGGCTGCAATCAAGGAAATGATGGTGCCTTCGCTGCTGCCGGTGCTGGTCCCCATTGTCGTCGGTGTCGTGCTCGGACCGCAGGCGCTGGGCGGCGTGCTCATGGGCTCCATCGTTACCGGTCTGTTCGTCGCGATCTCGATGACCACGGGCGGCGGCGCCTGGGACAACGCCAAGAAGTACATCGAGGATGGCAACTTCGGCGGCAAGGGATCGGAAGCGCACAAGGCGGCCGTGACCGGCGACACCGTGGGCGATCCCTACAAGGACACGGCGGGTCCGGCGGTGAACCCGCTGATCAAAATCATCAACATCGTGGCGCTGCTGGTCGTGCCGCTGCTGTAACTGTCCATATGACAACCACAAAAAGGGCAGCCACCCGGCTGCCCTTTTTTCTTTTCCGGCCCGCACTGGCAGCTGCGCTTTTGTGGACGGGATGCGCCCTGGCGCAACCCGCACCCGAGCCGGCTTCGGGTTTCAGCCAAAAGCACGCCGTCGAAGCGAAGCATTTCCTGCTTGCGGCTGCACACCCGCTGGCGGTTGAGGCGGGATACGACCTGTTGCGACGCGGTGGATCGGCGATCGACGCCGCAGTGGCAGTGCAGATGGTCCTCAATCTGGTCGAACCCCAATCCTCGGGCATAGGCGGCGGCGCGTTCATTTTGCATTACTCGGCGGGCGACGCGAAGCTTTCCGCCTACGACGGGCGCGAGACTGCACCAGGTGCGGCGCGCGCCGACCGCTTCATCGGCGCCGACGGCAAGCCGCTCAGATTTCTCGAAGCGGTGGTGGGCGGAAAATCGGTGGGCACGCCCGGTGTGCTGCGCGCGCTTGAACTGGCGCACGCCAGGCATGGCCGGCTGCCCTGGGCGGAGTTGTTTCAGCCCGCCATCCGGATCGCAAGCGAAGGATTTCCCCTGTCGCCCCGACTGCACCGCCTGCTCGCCTGGGTTCATCTCGCAGGGCGCAGCGAGGCGATGCGGCGCATGTACTATCAGGACGACGACACACCCAAACCCGTGGGCACGCTGCTTAAGAACCCCGCACTTGCGGCTACGCTGCGCCGCATCGCGGTGCAGGGCGCGAACGCATTCTACGAAGGCGAGATCGCGCGCGACATCTCAAAAGCTGTAAACGACTCACTCAATCCGGGCGACCTCGGCATGGACGATCTGGCTCACTACAGCGCGCGCGCGCGCGAACCGGTTTGCGCGCCTTACCGGCAATGGAAAGTCTGCGGCATGCCGCCACCGACCTCTGGCGGTATCACCGTGCTGCAGGTTCTGGGCATGCTTCAGCGGCTTGCGCCGGGACATCTGCCATCCGATCCCGTCGGCGCTGCGCACCTGGTCGCCGAGTCCGAGCGGCTCGCCTATGCCGACCGCGAGCGCTACCTCGCGGATGCGGACTTCGTTCCGGTTCCTGTTGCAGGACTGCTCGCGCCGGAATATCTGGCCGGGCGCGCCGCGCTGGTGCGCCCGGATCAGTCGCTGGGCCATGCACGACCCGGTACACCGCCAGGCGCGCCGCTGGCCGAACTCGCGCCGGACGAATCACCGGAACTGCCGTCCACCAGTCATATGTCCATCGTCGACGCGGCGGGCAATGCGGTGGCCATGACCAGTTCCATCGAATTCGCCTTCGGCAGCCAGCAAATGACGCACGGCTTCATGTTGAACAATCAGCTGACCGATTTTTCCTTCGTTGCGGAGAAAGACGGGAAACTGGTGGCCAACCGGATCGAACCGGGCAAGCGACCGCGCAGTTCCATGGCACCGACCATGGTGTTCGACCGCAACGGGGCTTTGATGCTCGTACTGGGCTCGGCCGGCGGCAGCGCAATTATCAATCACGTGGTCAAAACCCTGATCGCCGTGCTCGATCGCGAACTTGACATACAGCAGGCAATCGACCTGCCCAATTTCGGCAGCCGCAATGGCCCCACCGAGCTGGAACGGAGCACAGTTGCGGAGAGCTGGGCAGCGCCGCTGGAAGCCCTGGGGCACGACGTCCGCGTGATCGACATGAACAGCGGCGTACACGCTATCCAGCGCACACACCAGGGCTGGCGCGGCGGCGCGGATGCGCGACGCGAGGGAAGTGCAAAAGGCGATTAAGCGCTTATCGGCCACAGCCTTCCCGCGCGGCGAAGTTTCCGCAGGCTGCTAGTAGAAAGCAAGGACTGTTGCGCCACGCCTGCGATCGTTCTGGATTGACCGACCCTCGGACCAATCTGCCATTCGAAATCCATGCGATTCGCCACAGAGTAGCGGCAGGAATGAACATAAGTACCTATCAGCGCATGTGAATATTCTATCGCAGACTTCCTTTTCCTCTCCCGAATCTCTGGCAAGATGGCCCGGCTGCTATTTGCCCTTTCGAAGTGATTGAGAATAAGAGAAGGATCGGGTCATGCGTACACTGATGCCAAAAATGCGCGCGATCGGCGTGCCGGTCAACGACTATTTTGTTGAAGAGTTTGTGGATATTCCAAAATTTCGTTACAACAAAATTCCGCTCCAGACGGTCGCCAAGGACAAAGAAGGATTCCGCCTAAGACTCGATGAAAAAGATCACCCCGAATATTTCATAGCGAGGAAGGACGTTTCGGCCCCCAATTCGGGCGGCAACACGTCAAATGTCTTCCTGGGACTGGTAGCGCTTTATTCGGCGATGCAGGTGGATATCCAGTTCAAGATCATCTTACCAGACGACCGATCGTCCATCGCCCAGCAGGAAATCAACGATCACGTTTATAACGATGTGAACATCGTTCAGGTGCATACGCCTATCTGGGGCCCGCGCGAGTGCTACAACGGCAACGCCCACGGTCGAACCTATCTGCTTGTTTCGCCACACCCGCCGATCGACACCCTGGATGACGAAATCAAGACGAGGTTCAGGAGGGCGGATGACGTCCCGATCATCACACCGGGATACCTGAACAGTTACCTGGGCCCGCAGATCATTGTACCCACGGGCATCGGCTTCGATTCGATCAAACCGCGCGTCGGCAACAACGACGTTATAGTCTGCCTGAATGATGACGAATTGATCGAAAAGTTCGGCACGCAAATTTTTCCGGACGAGATGTCGAATGAAGTGCTGTTGAAAATCACTGAAAGATTCACCAAGAATCATAACCCGCACATGAATCCCAGCATGACCTTTGCGCTGGGTTTCTCGAATGGCGGGTCATTGACGTGCTATCAATACCAGAACAAGCAATACCTGATCCACCTGCCCCTGGATGCGCAGGACTCAAAAAGAATTGCGGAAGGTTTTGACGATGCGCTGGTCGACCCCGCGCTTGATGGAAAATACCAGGTCGGGCGCGGAGATGCGCGCATTACCGGGCACCTGTTTTACCCGTATTTTATTGACGTCATGAAGGACGGCCTGTCAGCCGCATTTGCCGCATCCGAGCTCGGCGCCGCCTTGTCGGCGCTAATGCATCATTCCAAAAAATCCAACGTCACCACATTTAACCCGGATGCCTTGAATAAGCTGGTAGTGAGATGCATCGACAAGGTCGAGCGCAACGAATCCAGGGGAGAAAACCTGACTTCTTCGAGCTAGCGTCTGCGCCGATCGGCTAGCGAAAGGCCGACAGAAGAAACCGTTCAATGGTGGCCGAATTGGATTGGCAAGTCTTGGTCCGCGAGAAAGCGCCGCACCTGGGCGTTTAGAGGCGGCGAGAAACAATCGAAAACCTTCAGCTCAGGCATCGCACGAAGCCAGGTGAGTTGGCGCTTAGCCAGCTGGCGCGAAGCGTAAATACCGCGGTCGCGCAGCATGCCGCGGTCATAGGCACCCTCGAGATATTCCCAAGCCTGACGGTAGCCGACGCAGCGCATGGAAGGCAGGCCCGCATTTAGCGCATATTTTCCGCGCAAGGTCGCGAGTTCCTCCACCAAACCCGCTGCCAGCATGGCTTCGAAACGTGATTCGATCCTGCGGTGCAGGAGCACGCGCTCCGCCGGAACCAGGGCCAGCGCGATGAAACGATACGGCGCTGCGACGTGGACGCGCGCGCCCTGCAGTGCCGACAAGGGCTTTCCGGTGATGCGAAATACTTCGAGCGCGCGCTGGATGCGCTGCGCGTCGCCGGGCTTGAGCTTCGCCGCAGTCACCGCGTCGATGCGCGCGAGTTCGGCGTGCATCGTGGGCCAGCCTTTATCCCGCGCCTCCGCCTCGATCGTCGCGCGCACCGCGGGATCGGCCTGCGGCAAATTGGACAAGCCCTCGCGCAGCGCCTTGAAATAAAGCATGGTGCCGCCAGCCAGCAGCGGGATGCGGCCGCGGCCGGCAATCTCCCCCATCAGTTGCGCCGCATCCGTGCGAAACCGCGCGGCGGAATAGCTCTGATCAGGGTCGATGACATCAATCAGATGATGCGGCACTGCGGCACGCTCTTTAGCAGCGGGCTTGGCCGTACCCACGTCCATGCCGCGGTACACCTGAGCGGAATCGACGCTGATGATTTCAACCGGAAAACGCCGCGCGATCTCGAGGGCGAGCGCGGACTTGCCACTGGCAGTGGGCCCCATCAGCAAAATCACCGGGGGCAATTCAGAAATCGCCGCACGCATCACGGGGCGTAAGGGCGATTCAGCGCAATGCTTCCGGGCTCAGGCATTCGCGCCGCGCAGGCGCCGCGCCTCATAGGCCTGCAGATGGCATAACGCAGCGCTCATGAGGCGAGTGTCGACGCCGGCGATGCGCGCGCGCCGCAGCATGTCGCCGACAATGTGATCGGCCTCGACGCGCCCGCCGGATTCGATGTCGCGCAACATCGATGCGGTAAATGCGGATCCACGCGCAAACAGCATGCCTTCGGTGCGCTGCAACGATTCGGCGCGCGGCGCATGGCCGGCAGCAGTCGCGGTGGCGACGCTGGTCGACAGCATTTCGCGCATCAACATTTCGCCTTCCGCGGCGGCGAGAATCTCACCGACGCTGGCGCGCATCAGGCAGGTCATCGCGGCCAGGCTCGCCAGCAGCACGAACTTTTCCCACATGTCCTGCTCGATGTCGCCGCTGAGCTTGAATTCCACGGAATCACCTGCATAGGCTTGCGCCAATTCCTGCAGCAATTTTTCGGCATGCGCGTGGTTGCCCGTCCGCGTGCCACTGGTGATGCCCTGGAATTTGCTCAGATGGCAGATCGCGCCGTCCGCGTCGAGTGTCGACGCGATATAGCAGGCGCCGCCCAGCACGCGCTCGCTGCCGAAAACCTGGTCCAGCTGTCCGAGGTGCGCCATGCCGTTGAGCAATGGCAAAAGCATGGTATCCGGGCCCATGGCGCCTCTGATGGCCGCAATGGACGCTTCCAGATCGTAGGCCTTGCATGACAGCATAACCAGGTCATAGTTAGGCCGCACGGCTTCCTGCAGCACCGTACGCACCGGGATCTGCGCGTCACCCAGCGGGCTCCGGATGACGATGCCGGTACGCTCCAACAATTGCGCCCGCTGCGGCCGCACCAGAAACGTCACATCGGTTCCAGCCTGCACCAGCCGGCCGCCAAAATATCCGCCGACCGCGCCTGCGCCGAGAATCAGTACTTTCATTGCCGCCCTCCCCAATTCGAATTCATCGTCCCCGCAAGAACAGTTTGTCCAGGTCCGCCATGCTCATCTGGTACCAGGTCGGCCGGCCGTGATTGCACTGCCCCGAACGTTCCGTGACTTCCATCTCACGCAGCAGCGCATTCATTTCGGTTACGGTCAACGGCCGATGCGCACGCACCGCGCCATGGCAGGCCATGGTCGACAGCAGTTCGTGCTGGTGCTCGGTAAGCACCCGGCTGCCGCCGTATTCGCGCACCTCCCGCAGCAGCGCATGCGACAGTTCGGCGACATCCGCCGATGCGAGCATGGATGGCACTGAGCGAACCGCCAGCGCGGTCGGCGACAAGGGTGCCATGTCGAAGCCCAGTTGCTGCAGCACACCTGCATGCTCCTCCGCCGTCGCCACCTCCAGGCGGTCCGCATTGAAAGTCACCGGTATCAGCAGTTTCTGCATGCTCATGCCGCGGGTATCCAGCGCGCCCTTGAGCTTCTCGTACAGGATGCGCTCGTGCGCCGCGTGCATGTCCACCAGCACCAGGCCCTGCCGGTTCTGCGCGAGAATATAAATGCCATGCAGTTGCGCAATGGCGTAGCCGAGCGGTGCATCGGTTTCGGCTTCGGTGGGTGCACCGTCGCGTATGCTTTGGTATGCGGCGCGCGCCGTGCCGCCTGACGGAACGGCGACGGGTCCGGGCGGCGGTGAAAACATCGCCTGATAGGCAGCGGCGGGCTGCTCCACGCCGAGGCTCGACTGAGAGGGAATACGCCGGAAATTCATGCCCTCGGGTGCAGCGACAGGCTGGACCGTAGCCGCACTCGTTTGCGCCGCACTCCCGGACAACGCCTTGCTGACGGCGTGAAACACAAACTGGTGGACGGCGCGCCCGTCCCGGAAGCGCACTTCGGTCTTGGCGGGGTGGACATTCACGTCCACACCCTGCGGATCGAGTTCGAGGAACAACACATAGGCCGCGTGCCTGTTGCCGTGCAGCACATCCTGGTAGGCCTGGCGCAAGGCATGTGAAAGCAACTTGTCGCGCACGAAGCGTCCGTTGACGAAGGCGAACTGCGCATCGCGCGAACTACGCGAGAATGACGGCGAGCCCGCAAAACCCGCCAGCCGCAGACCGGAGGAATGCTCGTCCATAGCATGCGCCGTGCCGGCAAACTCCTCCCCCGCCACTGCGGCGACGCGCCGCGCCGCGGTCCCATCCTGCAGATGCGAGATCACCCTGCCGTTGTGCTTCAGGCTGAACGCAACATCGGGGCGGGAAAGCGCGACGCGCTGATACACGTCTTCGCAGTGTCCGAATTCGGTCGCCTCCGTGCGCAGGAACTTGCGCCGCGCCGGCGTATTGAAATACAGATCGCTGACTTCGACACTGGTACCGCCCGGGTGTGCCGCCGGCTGTGGTACACCGTGCACACCGCCTTCTGCGCTCAAGCTCCAGGCATGGGGCGCGCTCGCGGTACGGGTGGTAAGGTCGATACGCGCGACCGAGGCAATCGAAGCCAGCGCCTCGCCGCGGAAACCCAGCGATCGCACCTGTTCGAGGTCATCAAGGCTGGCAATTTTGCTGGTGGCGTGCCGTGCGAACGCGAGCGGCAGATCCGGCGCACCTATGCCGGCGCCGTTGTCCGTGACCTTGAGCTGCTTGATCCCGCCCTGCATCAGGCTGACGCTGATTTCGGTCGCGCCCGCGTCCAGGCTGTTTTCTAGCAATTCCTTGAGGACCGACGCGGGCCGCTCCACCACCTCGCCGGCGGCAATCTGGCTGATCAGGGTATCGGAAAGAAGGCGGATTGATGGCATGTATGGGCGTTTTTTCTGCGGCCAAGTATACCGGGAACGCGGTGGGCTTGCGGTAAGATACCGCCTGCGTATCAAGCCTTGAATTTCTGCTGATAGGGTATCGATGGAATTGCTGCTGTTTTTCTGGGACCTTCTGGTCCACCTTGACAAGCATCTCGCCAACCTGCTGCTGCAGTACGGCGTTTGGGTATATCTGCTCTTGTTTTTGATCGTGTTCTGCGAAACCGGGCTGGTGGTGACGCCTTTCCTCCCCGGCGATTCGCTGCTGTTCGTGGCCGGCACGCTTTGGGCAGCGGCCGGACTGAACGTGCACGCGCTCGCCGCCCTGCTCATTTTTGCCGCAATAACGGGAAATACGACCAATTACTGGATCGGCCGCTATCTCGGCCCGAAGGTCTTTCACTGGGAAGACTCGCGCTGGTTCAACCGAAAGGCATTGGATCGCACGCACGAGTTCTACGAACGCCACGGCGGCAAGACGATCGTGATCACGCGCTTCGTCCCGATCATCCGCACCTTTGCACCCTTCGTCGCCGGGGTCGGCAGCATGACCCACGCGCGCTTTCAGATGTTCAACATCGCCGGAGGCGTGCTATGGGTGGCTAGCCTGCTCTACGCAGGGTTCTTCTTCGGCAACATCGGATTCATCAGGAACAATCTGACGCTGGTGATATTCGGAATTATCGGACTGTCGCTGGCGCCAATCGCACTCGAATACGCGCGACACAAGCTAAGCAAAACCTGAGGCGCCGCTTCGCCCCCCGCCACGGTCAATTGCTTCGTTCGTTGGCTGCCAGCGTGGACCTTGCCAGCGGCGGATTCCTGGTGAAGTAGCGTTTGATGCCCTTGAAAATCGCCTGCGCCATTTTCTCCTGGTAGCCCTCGTCGTTCAGCTTGCGCTCTTCTTCCGGATTGCTGATGAAGGCGGTTTCTACCAGGATCGAAGGGATATCGGGCGCCTTCAACACGGCAAAACCGGCCTGCTCCACATCGTGTTTGTGCAAGGTATTGACGCCGCCCAGTTCAGACAGCACCGCCTTGGCCAGCTTCAGGCTGTCGTTGATCTGCGCAGTCAGGCTCAGATCGGCCAGCGTCATCGCAAGATAGCGGTCCTTGACGTCCAGGTTGACCCCTCCGATCAGGTCGGCATCGTTTTCGCGCTTGGCCAGCCATTTCGCCGCGGTGCTGGTGGCACCGCGTTCGGACAGCGCAAATACCGAAGAGCCGCGTGCGTGCGACTTCACGAAGGCGTCGGCATGCACCGACACAAACAGATCGGCACGCACCCTGCGCGCTTTTTGCACCCGCACATGCAGCGGGATGAAGTAGTCTCCGTCGCGCGTCAGCACGGCGCGCATATTGGGTTCGGCATCGATGATCGCTTTGAGCTTTCTCGCGATGACGAGGGTCACGTTCTTTTCGCGACTGCCGCGCCGGCCCCTCGCGCCCGGATCCTCACCACCGTGACCGGCATCGACCACGATGGTCACCATACGCGCCACCAACGGCCTGCCTTTACCGGACCCTTCGAACTTGCTTACGCCCGCGTGGCCGGTGTCCGGTGCGGCAACCGCTGCCGACTCTGCTTGCTGCTCATCCGCCCCAATCCTCAATTCGGGCTTCTGCAACAAGGCCATGAGTGGATCAACCGGCGCCAAGGGATAGACGTCGAGCACCAGCCGGTGTCCATATTCGCCCACCGGCTTGAGCGTGAAAATCTGCGGTTGGACTTCGGTCTTGAGGTCGAGCACCACGCGTACCACACCGGGCTTATAACGGCCGGCACGCATCTGCGCGATATACGGGTCGTCCGGAAGAATCTTGTCGGCAATCTCCCGTTGCACGCTGGTGAAGTCGACGCCTTCAAGGTCGAGCACTAGGCGCTCCGGGTTTTTCACCAGCAGCAGTTCATGCCGGATCGGCCGGTCGGCCTCGATGGTGATGCGGGTGTAATCCTGGGCCGGCCAGACGCGCACTGCGGCGATACGGTCGGCCGCGCCGGCACCACCGGCGGTGAGCGCACACCCAAGCAGAAGCAAATTGCCCAGCGCGCATTTCAGAGCGGCATTTGCACCAGTTGATTTATACATGCTTTGCCACTTTCGGTTCCGGCGCCTATGCTCAGGTCACGCCCGTCGCCGGCAAACTCAAGTGCAATATCGAGATCGGCAACAGGCAACAGACCAGCCGCCTTTTCCGGCCATTCGACCAGGCATACGGAAGTGCCGTTGAAATTCTCGCTAAAGCCTGCATCACGCCATTCCTTAGGTTCCTTGAATCGATAAAAATCAAAGTGGTACAAGTTTAACCTAGAAACCGCATAAAGTTCAACCAGGGCGTAAGTCGGGCTTTTTACCCGGCCCGCATAGCCCAGGCCGCGCAGCAGCCCACGCACCAGCGTCGTCTTGCCGCTGCCCAGGTCGCCATGCAGATACAGGGCAAGGCCGGGCACGACCACCCGAGCAAGGCGCGCACCCAGTGCGCGCGTTGCGGCTTCGTCTGGCAAATGCATTTTGATCATGCTGTGGTTATGATGCGTGCTCATCGGGCAAAATGAGGCCCGCCCCCCCATCGCTTCCCAAAATCGGAGACGGTGAAAAACATCCGCTGCGAAAGAATGGCATAAATGAAATATCCGTTCGTTTTCATAATGTTGATGTCGACAGCCTGGCCATGACCGAAGCAGCAACGCATTCCGATTACGCCCTGCTCGCCCGGAAAATCAAGGTTTGGGGGCGCGAACTCGGCTTTCAGGCGGTGGGCATCGCCGACACTGATCTCGGCGCCGCGGAAGTCCGCCTCGCGGAATGGCTCGCCGCGGGTTTCCACGGCGAGATGGATTATATGGCAAGGCACGGATCCAAACGCGCGCGCCCGGCGGAACTTCAGCATGGAACATTGCGGGTCATCAGTGCACGCATGAACTACCAGCCCGAGGCGGCTGAAGGCTGGTCGGTCCTCGGTGCCCCCGACAGAGCCTATATCGCACGCTACGCCACAGGCCGCGATTACCACAAGGTGCTGCGCAAGCGGCTCGAGCAACTCGCGCAGCGCGTCGAGGCGGAAATCGGCGCTTTCGGATATCGGGCCTATACCGATTCGGCCCCGGTGATGGAGGTGGAACTCGCGGCAAAGAGTGGCCTGGGCTGGCGCGGAAAGCATACGCTACTGCTTACACGCGACGCCGGTTCGTATTTTTTTCTGGGAGAAATCTACACGGACCTGCCGCTGCCGACGGATGAACCGATCACGGACCATTGCGGATCCTGCAGCAAGTGCCTGGCCGTCTGCCCCACCGGCGCCATCGTGGCCCCCTACCGGGTCGACGCAAGGCGCTGCATTTCCTATCTCACCATCGAATTGAAAGGCGCCATTCCGCTCGAACTGCGGCCACTGATCGGCAATCGCGTCTATGGTTGCGACGATTGCCAGCTTGCCTGCCCGTGGAATCGCTACGCGCAAATCAGCGGCGAGCCGGATTTTCGCGTGCGCCATGGGCTGGACACTGCAGAGCTTGCTGAGCTTTTCGCGTGGAGCGAAAGCCAGTTTTGTGATCGCATGGCCGGCAGCGCCATTCGCCGGATTGGTTTCGAGCGCTGGTCGCGCAATCTTGCCGTTGGATTGGGTAATGCAAGCGACGGCGCCACAGTGGTCAGCGCCCTGGGATCACGCGCGGACGATCCTTCACCGCTGGTGCGCGAACATGTCGCATGGGCGCTTCGTCGCCATGGCATTTCGATTTGATAGTATTCGTCTACGACCATGCGCCTGCACCAACTCAAACTCGACTTCCTCCCCGAACAGGACCGCTTGTTGTTGCGCGTCAGCACCGACAACAAGATCGAGGTGCGTTTGTGGCTGACGCGGCGTGCGCTGCGGCTGCTTTGGCCGCTGATGCTGCAGATGGCGCGCGCCTCGCCCGAGGTCGTACTGCAAAGCAATCCCCAGGCACGCGACGCGCTGGTCGGCATGCAGCATGAACGCGCGCTGCGTCAGGCCAACTTCGCCGACGCGTTCGAGGAGACACTCCGCGAGATGCCGCTGGGCGCCGAACCCATACTGGTCGCACGCATTCAGACCAGCAAAGACGAACAGGGTAATCACGTATTGGCGCTGCTGCCTCAACAAGGGCAGGGAATACATCTGACGCTGGACAACAACCTGCTGCACTCCTTGTGCCGATTGCTGCAGAACGCCGTGGCAAAATCGGAATGGGATATCGTGCTGGAACTGCCGGCTCGGACCGCTGCCGATGATGCGGCTGCGCCGAAAACCTTGAATTAGGACCGCCCCCATTGCCGTTTGGCGTCTGGTCTAGAGGGGCGCGGCGGGCGGTTCCATCCTTTGGAAATCAGCTTGGGTCGTCCAGCGTCTCCAACTCCGCCTGCAGCGCCAGCCATTCCTCTTCGGCCCGGGAAAGTTCGGCGGCGAGCTTGCCTTCGCGCACGAGTTCGGCCTTGAACTTGTTGGCATCGGCATAGCTTTCCGGGTCAGCCAGCCATTTGCCGAGCAGCGCGCGATCGCGCTCCAGTTCGACTATGCGTTTGTCCAGCTTGGCCAGGCGCTGCGTCAGCGGTTTCTTCTGTGCGTACCGACGGTTGCGCGCATCGGCTTCGTCGCGCTTTTTCTGTTTTCGCGTCGTTCCGCCCGGCTCGCTGACAGCGGTGCCGGATTCGCGCTGGCGCAGCCAGTCACGGTAGTCATCCAGATCGCCGTCGAAGGGTTGCACCGCACCTCCGGCCACGAGCCACAAACTGTCCGCGGTAGTGCGCAGCAGGTGCCGGTCGTGCGATACCAGCACGATCGCGCCCTCGTATTCCTGCAGCGCGAGCGTGAGCGCATGGCGCATTTCCAGGTCCAGATGATTGGTCGGCTCGTCGAGCAGCAGCAGGTTCGGGCGCTGCCACACGAGCAAGGCCAAGGCGAGCCTGGCTTTTTCGCCGCCTGAAAACGGCGCAATCGGATCCAGCGCCATGTCGCCGCGAAAGTCGAAGCCGCCGAGAAAATCCCGCAACTCCTGCTCGCGGGTGCGTTTATCCAGGCGTACCAGATGCTGCAACGGCGATTCATCCGGCCGCAGCACCTCTATCTGGTGCTGTGCGAAATACCCGATTGCCAGACCCTTGCCCTCCTGGCGCGTACCTTGCAGCGGGGCGAGGGCGCCGGCCAGGAGCTTGATGAGTGTCGATTTACCCGCGCCATTGCGCCCCAGCAGACCGATGCGCCCGCCCGCCGCGATGCTGAGCTTTATCCCTGAAATCACGGCTTTCCCGTCATAGCCGGCTGCGGCATCGTCCAGAACGAGCAGTGGGTCGGGACCGGCGAGAGGCTCGCGCATGCGAAAGTCGAACGGCGTGTCCACGTGCGCCGGCGAGATGAGTTCCATCCGCGCCAGGGCCTTCAGCCGGCTCTGCGCCTGGCGCGCCTTGGTCGCCTTGGCGCGAAAGCGCTCGACGTATGAATGCAGGTGCGCGATCTCGCGCTGCTGCTTCTGGAAGGCCGCCTGCTGCTGCGCGAGCTGCATCGCGCGTTGCTCCTCGAACGCCGAGTAGTTTCCCGTATACAGCTTCACCCTGCATTGTTCGATGGCGAGAATGTGCCCGACCGTGCCGTCGAGAAAATCCCGGTCGTGCGAAATCGCGAGCAGCGTTCCTGGATAGTCCCGCAGCCATTGTTCGAGCCAGATCACGGCGTCCAGGTCGAGGTGGTTGGTGGGTTCGTCCAGCAGCAGCAGGTCCGAGCGGCACATGAGCGCGCGCGCGAGCTTCAGGCGCATGCGCCAGCCGCCGGAGAAGGCGTCCACCGCCTGCTCCAGTTCGTCCGCGACAAAGCCCAGCCCGTGCATCAGGCTGGCGGCACGGCTGCGCGCGCTATAGCCACCGGCATGGTCGAACTCTTCGTAGAGTCTCGCGAGTCGCTCACCTTCGTCGTGTTCATGCGCGTGCGCCAGTTCCCGCTCGAGCATGCGCAGCGGCGCGTCGCCATCGATGACGAACTCGACCGCCACCTGTGCGCTTGCCGGGATGTCCTGTGCCACATGCGCAACTGCGAGCCGCCCGGGTAATTCGAGATCCCCCGCCTCCTGGTGCAGTTCACCCAGCAGCAGCGCAAACAGGCTCGACTTGCCGCAACCGTTCGGCCCAACCACGCCTATTTTCTGACCGGCGTGCAAAGTGAGGTCGACGTTTTCGAGCAACAGCTTGCTGCCGCGTGCGAGGGTGAGTTGGCGGAGTGTGATCATATCGAACCGGAGATGTTCCGCTGGGGACGCGGAAGTCCTAGCCTAACTGTGGATGCCTCAGCACCAATGCGCCTGGCCGGATCATCCCGGAAGCAGGCAGGTGCTGCGCGCGTAGCGCCGTTACGACTGGATTTCTTCAGCGGGATCCAGCTTGCGCGCCTCTTCCTCGAGCATGACGGGAATGCCGTCGCGAATTTGGAATGCCAGGCGGTCCGCCTTGCAGACGAGTTCCTGTTCGGCCTTGCGATAGAGCAAGGGTCCCTTGCAGATCGGACACACCAGAATATCAAGCAGTCTTGAGTCCATTGAGAGTCCTCACTATGCGAGGGGACCGGGAGGGAAAGGAAGGGCCCCTCCCTTTCCCTGGCCCCTCGTGCTCCCCTAAATCGGACGTCTAACAGTATTGCTGTTAGACGCTCTTAGTTTCGCCAGGATAAATTCGAAAAATGCCGGGGCCAGTTCCGCCTCGACCTGCAGCGCGTACCAATTCTCGCGCGCAAACGCTTCGCATTTTACCGCATCCTTCTCGGTCATAAGCACGGCATCGCAATCGCCGAAATCGAGATCACCCGCCGTGTACGCGTGGTGATCGGGAAATGCGTGGCTGGCCGCGACCAGACCCAAGCCCGCGAGCTGATCGAAAAAGCGTTTTGGGTTGCCGATTCCCGCCACGGCATGCAGCGTTTTTTTGTCCGCGAACGACGCCGCCGGCCTGCAATCGCGCGGTGCGGCCACACGGCGGAACCTATCGCCGCGCAGGTCCATCCGGTATGCGGAACCATGACTTCCGGGTGAAGCGGAGTTAACCACCCAGGCGTCGACCCGCCGCGAAAGCGGCTCGCGCAGCGGCCCCGCCGGCAACAAGAATCCGTTGCCGGCGCCGCGCGCGTCCTCGACTGCAATTTCAATGTCGCGCGCAAGTCGATAATGCTGCAACCCGTCGTCGAGTATCAGCACGTCGCACTCCGGATGTGCGCCCAGCAATCCCAAGGCGGCGTCGGCACGATTCCTCCCTATCCATACCGGACAGTCGCTGGCGCGCGCCAGCAACAGCGGCTCATCGCCCACCAGTTCAACCGGGCTGGTCGCCGCAACCGCCATCGAAGCCGCGGCGCCGCCGCCATAACCGCGGCTGACGATGCCCGGTTTGCGCCCGCTTTTCTTCAGCATTGCGGCGAGCCATAGCACCAACGGCGTCTTGCCGGTGCCTCCCGCCACAAGATTGCCGACGACAATGACAGCCACCGGCAGCTTCACCGCGGTCAGCAGCCCGCTACGATAGGCGACCCGGCGCAGCGCGACCAGCAGTCGAAACAACTGGCTCGCCGGCCACAGGGCCAGGGACATCGCGCTCAGGCGATACCAGTGTTTTTCCGGAAAGTTTGCTCGCACTTCGAACCTCCGGGGCGAGGACCGCGACAGCCGACTACTTGCTCTTGGTCTGCGTGGCGAAGGAAATATGACCGTATCCGGCCAGCCGTGAGGCTTCCATGATGTGGATTACCGACTGGTGGGTTGCGTTTGCATCGGCATTGATCACCACGACCGGGTCCTTGAGTTCGCCCGCGGCGCGGCGCATTTCGTCGGACAACTCGGAAACGTCGCGAAATGCCACCGGCCTGCGATTGATGGTGTACTGCCCGCCGGCGTCGACGGTGATATTGATTTCGTTGGGCCGTTCCAGCTGTTTCTGTGCATCCGCGGTAGGCAGATTAATCTGCAATTCGGCAAACTTGGAATAGGTGGTGGTGATCATGAGAAAAATAAGGATCACCAGCAGGACGTCTATCAAGGGAATCAGGTTCATCTCCAGGGGTTCCCTGGAGTGGAAGCGCTGAAAATTCATGTCCTGTCCGTAGACTGCGAGGATTTGCCTTCTTCGAAATCGAGCCGCTCGCCGTGTATCAGATCCACCAGCTTGCTCGCCTGCTGCTCCATCTCAACCAGAAAGCTCTCCACCTTGGCGCGGAAATGACGGTAGAAAATCATTGCCGGAATCGCGACCACGAGGCCGAGCGCGGTGTTATAAAGCGCCACCGAGATGCCATGCGCCAGCACCTGGGGATTGGTGCCCGAGGGCGATTGGGAGCCGAAAATCTCGATCATGCCGACTACCGTTCCGAACAAGCCCATCAGCGGCGCAATCGTTGCGAGCGTCCCCAAGGTGGTCAAAAAGCGCTCCAGTTCGTGCGACACCGCATGACCGGCCTCTTCGATGGCTTCCTTCATGACATAGCGCGAGCTTTTGTGATTTCTCAGACCGGCGGCGAGCACCTGGCCCAGCGGAGAATCCTTGGCAAGCTGGTTCAGCATCTGCGGGTTCACACCCTGCTGCCGGTACGCATTCACCACCTTCCCGAACAAATCGGCTGGCACGATCTTGGCTTTGCGCAGCATCATCAGGCGCTCGATGATCAGGGCGACTGCGATGACCGATGCGATCAGCAGCGGATAGACAGGCCAGCCTGCAGCGGCGATGATCGCAAACAATTAACTCTCCTGAATAAATTTTACCGACGTCACTTTAGCTTCTGCAGCACTTTTCAGCAAGGCTTGGCATTCATCGTGATACGAGGAATACCCCCACCATTGTTTCCCTGAGCCCGTAGGTAACTTTGTGGTTTCGAATTCACTGCGCACATACCAAACGAACAGTGTTTGCCACACCAAAAAGGCGCAAAAAGTTTATCCACAATTAGTGTGGATAAAGTTGTGCACAGTTTCGACGAAAGCCACTTAAGTGGAGTACCCAAAAGGCTTTTCTGTCGCCGCCCAAAAATTAATCTGCACTTTTTTACATGTAAATACAGCATGTTACGCGCCCACCAGAGGAGAGGATATTGCCCAATTAACGAGCAGGTCCCGCGTAAGGGCTTGCTGTGGATAGTGTAATATCGCGACATGCCTTCAGAGCCAGATTTGACGCGGGTTTCCAGCCCTCTCCCTGCGGAGATTCTGACCGTATCCGCGCTGGCGCGTAGCGTGCGCGACCTGCTCGAACATCGCTATCCGCTACTGTGGGTGTCGGGCGAAATCTCCAATTTCGTTCGCGCAAAATCCGGACATATGTATTTTTCTCTCAAGGACGAAACGGCGCAGGTTCGCTGCGTGATGTTCCGCAATCGCGGCCAGCACCTGGACTGGGAGCCGCGCGAAGGGCTCAGGGTGGAAGTGCGCGCCCTGGTTACCTTGTACGAAGCTCGCGGTGACTTTCAACTCGGCGTGGAATCAATGCGCCGCGCCGGTCAGGGCGCCCTGTTCGAAGCATTTATCAGGCTGCGCGACAAACTGGACAAGGAAGGCCTGTTCGATCCCGCACACAAAAAGCCACTTCCCCGGTATGCGCAACGCATCGGCATCGTCACCTCGCCGCAGGCCGCCGCATTGCGCGACGTGCTCACCACGCTTGCACGGCGCAATCCGTCCATCCCCGTAGTCATCTATCCCTCGCAGGTGCAGGGAGAGGGCGCCGCGAAACAACTTTCAGAGGCGATCGCGGCGGCGGCAAGACGCAAGGAATGCGACGTACTCATCGTTTGCCGCGGCGGCGGCGCGATCGAGGATCTGTGGGCGTTCAACGATGAAGCCCTGGCGCGCGCGATCCACGCCTGCCCGATCCCGATCGTGACCGGAATCGGACACGAGTCGGACTTCACCATCGCGGAGTTCGTCGCCGACAGGCGGGCAGCGACGCCTACCGCAGCGGCAGAACTGGCGAGCCCGGCGCGCGCCGAGCTGCTCGCCGGCCTGATACAGGCGCGACGATCGCTGCTGCGGCATATTCAAAGCGCGCTCGACGCAAAAGCGCAGCGCCTGGATTCCCTGGCCGCGCGCCTGCAGAGCCCGGCAGACCGGCTGGATGCCGGCGCTGCACGCCTGGACGCGGCGCGCGCCCGCTTGAGCGCGGCGTTTGCGCTGGGCAGGCGCGACGCGGAGTGGCGTCTGTCGCACGCGGTCCGGCGCCTGACGGCGGCAATGCCCAATCTGGGCGTGCTGCAGAATAGAATCGGGCAACTGGACATTGCGCTCCGGCGCGCTACACCGCAGCGCCTGGCGATGCTGGCCGAGGATCTTGCGCGATCTTCCCTGGGACTCGCTCATCTGGACCCTGCCGCGGTGCTGGAGCGCGGTTACGCGATCGCGCGCACGCCGGAAGGCAGCGTTGTACGCAGCAGCGCCGATCTGCGCACCGGCGATCGGCTGGAATTGTCGTTCGCGCGCGGCGCGGCCGCGGTCCAGGTCCTAAAACCCCAATGAGTTGGGGGGCTTCGTTGCTACTGGCGTGGCATATCGCCTACAATCGTCGTTTTCGCAGCCGCAACAGATAATCAAGGAGAATCCAGAATGGAACACAAATTGCCGCCTTTACCTTTTGCGATGGACGCATTGCAGCCGCACATCTCGAAGGAAACGCTCGAATTCCACTATGGCAAACATCATCAGGCCTACGTGACCAATCTGAACAACCTCATCAAGGGCACGGAATTCGAGAACGCCAGTCTCGAGGAAATCAGCAAGAAAGCGACCGGCGGCGTGTTCAACAACGCAGCCCAGGTCTGGAACCATACTTTCTACTGGAACTGCCTGTCGCCCAAGGGCGGCGGCGCACCTTCCGGCGCGCTCGGCGCGGCGATCGAAAAGAAATGGGGTTCGTTCGACGCGTTCAAGGAAGCCTTCTCCAAATCAGCGGTGGGCAATTTCGGATCAGGCTGGACCTGGCTGGTGAAAAAGGCCGACGGCTCCGTTGACATCGCCAACACGAGCAATGCAGGCACTCCGCTGACCGGCGCCGACAAGCCACTCATGACTTGCGATGTCTGGGAACACGCTTATTACGTCGATTATCGCAATGCCCGCCCGAAGTACGTGGAAGCATTCTGGAATCTGGTGAACTGGGATTTCGTGGCGAAGAATTTCGCCGGCTGATTCAGTTTCGGACCTGCGCTTTGACCATGGCGCGGGTCTGAAAACTCGATGAAAAACCCACTGGATTCACTGCCGGCAACGGTTGCCTGCGGGCTTGCACTGACGCTCGCGCTGTACCTCCTGGTACGCTACGTGATCGGAGGCTGATGTGGACGTCATCCCGTCGCTGGCGCGCTGGTTCCACTTCATGGCAGGCATCATGTGGGTCGGCTTGCTTTACTACTTCAATTTCGTTCAGATGGCGGCGCTGAAATCCGCGATGGCCGACGGCAGTGCAGCAGCCATCAACCGCCACGTCGTGCCGCGCGCACTTGCCTGGTTCCGCTGGGCCTCCGTAGCGACCTGGCTCACCGGGGCCGCGCTGCTCGGCGCAAATTTCACCGCAGCGTTCGCCTTGCGGCCAGGGCATGTCCTGATCGGGATAGGCGCATGGCTGGGCACCATCATGCTGGTCAACGTATGGGCGCTGCTGTGGCCCGCGCAAAAAATGGTTCTTGGGCTGGTGGAGGCGAGCGAGGCGCAAAAAGTCGCGGCGCGCCGGCGCGCTTTCATCGTATCGAGGCTGAATCTGGTGCTGTCTTTTCCGCTGCTGTTCTTCATGGGCGCGGCAGGACACAGCGCGACCTACTTCTAAAACCGTTCAGCGCGCGGCGGGCGAAAACCGCTCCAGGCCCTGGATCACAGCGCCGGCGACGATGCCGCGTTTTTTGAACCATCCCTGATTCATTTCCAGCGCGTAGCGCGCCGGCCGTGTCGCACAATGCGACGTTTCGTCCAGCGGCTGCATGTCGGCAATGTTGACGACCCGACCGCCAGCATCGATAAATGCCACGCTCAATGGGATGAGCGTGTTCTTCATCCACATGCAATGCGTTGCCAGTTCATCGAAAAGAAACAACATCCCGGCGCCCTGCGCCATGGACTTTCGCAGCATCAATCCCTGCGAGCGCGTCGCCGGCGTATCGGCCACCTCGGCCTGAATCACGTGAATACCGGCATTGAGCGCGACCGCGGGCAGGAATGGCTGTTGCGCCCGCGCCGGCCCGAGACCGAATATCAAGCCTGCCAAGGCGGCGGCAATGAGGCTCGCACCGCGCTTCAAACAACTGCAGAAATTGCGTTTCATAGATCGAGACTCACCTCGGGTCGGAAAAAAGGCGGAGCTAAGACATCCGTCGGCTCCGGCAACCATTGTGTTCCATTCTCCGGCCTCATGGTTGGCGGGCTATAAGCCTGTCTCGGCCGCGTCCGCATCGCGCCACTGCCCGGGCGCAATACCTGCCAGTGTCCAAGAGCCCACGGCCCAGCGTATCAGGCGCACGGTCGGGTGCCCTATCTTCGCGGTCATGCGTCGCACCTGGCGATTCTTGCCTTCCCTCAGCTTCAACTCAATCCATACGGTGGGAATTTGCTTCCTGATCCGTATCGGCGGATCGCGAGGCCACAGGCCCGCTGGCTCGTCCATGCGGCGCGCCAAGCAAGGCTGCGATATGAAGTCGCCCAGATTCAGTCCCTGGCACAACTGCTGCAGCGCAGGCTCCGCCGGCACGCCTTCGACCTGCGCCCAGTACGTCTTCGTCAGTTTATGACGCGGTTCGCTGATGCGCGCCTGAAGCGGGCCGTCGTCGGTAAGTACCAGCAAGCCCTCGCTGTCCGTGTCCAGCCGCCCCGCCGGATAGACGCCGGGAATCGCAATGTAATCCTTGAGGCAGGCGCGTTCCGCGGGCGCGGTGAACTGGCACAGCACGCCGAAGGGTTTGTTGAAAAGAATCACTTTGGCCATGGATGCACGCTCTTGTTTCTACCGCCTACAGTTTAACTGCAGTTCCTGCCGTGCAACAAAAAACGCCGCAGCGTACTGCGCTGCGGCGTCGGATTGGGCGAACCCTAACTCAAGCGGCCTTGATTTCCTTCGGAGCGTCGAAAAATTGCTCGTCTTCGGTCGAACCGTGCAAGGCCGTCGTCGAGGACTTGCCTCCTTGCACCACCTGGGTCACATCGTCGAAATAGCTGGTTCCGACTTCGCGCTGATGCTTGACCGCAGTGAAGCCCTTTTCGGCGGCTGCGAATTCCTTCTGCTGCAGCTCGACGAATGCAGTCATGTTGTTGCGCGCGTAACCGTACGCCAGATCAAACATCGAGTAGTTGAGCGCATGGAAACCGGCCAGGGTGATGAACTGGAACTTGTAGCCCATGGCGCCGAGCTCGCGCTGGAACTTGGCGATGGTGGCGTCGTCCAGGTTGCGTTTCCAGTTGAACGAGGGCGAGCAGTTGTACGCAAGCATTTTGCCCGGGTGTTTCTTTTGCACGCCCTCCGCGAATTTTTTCGCGAAGACCAGGTCCGGCGTGCCGGTTTCGCACCAGACCATGTCGGCATACTCCGCATAGGCGATGCCACGCGACAAAGCCTGCTCTAAACCGTTCTTGACGCGATAAAAGCCCTCGGCCGTGCGCTCACCGGTCAGAAACGGCTTGTCGTTTTCATCGACATCCGAAGTGACCAAATTCGCTGCTTCGGCATCGGTGCGCGCGAGAATGATCGTAGGCACGCCCATGGTGTCCGCGGCAAGCCGCGCTGCGATCAACTTTTGCACCGCTTCCTGTGTCGGCACCAGCACCTTGCCGCCCATGTGACCGCATTTCTTCACGGAAGCGAGCTGGTCCTCGAAGTGCACGCCGGCCGCGCCTGCTTCGATCATGGCGCGCATCAACTCGTGAGCATTGAGCACTCCGCCAAAGCCTGCTTCGGCGTCGGCCACGATGGGCGCGTAGAAATCAATATCGCCTTTGCCTTCCATGTGCTGAATCTGATCAGCGCGCGCGAGCGCATTGTTGATCCGCTTCACCACAGTGGGCACGCTGGTTACGGCGTACAGCGACTGGTCCGGGTACATCGAAAGGCTGTCGTTCGCGTCCGCGGCCACCTGCCATCCGGACAGATAGATTGCCGGAACCCCGGCCTTTACCTGCTGCATCGCCTGGTTGCCCGTTACCGCACCCAGCGAGTTGACGAAGGGCATCTCCTTTGTCATCTTCCACAACTTCTCCGCACCGCGCTTTGCCAGCGTGTGCTCGATCTGCACCGACCCGCGCAGGCGGTACACATCTTCGGCAGTGTAGCCGCGCTTCACGCCTTTCCAGCGCGGGTTCTCGGCCCAGTCTTTCTTGATTGCAGCAATTTCCTGTTCGCGATGACTCATGATTTCCTCTCGAAAATATTAATGGGCAGTGCGCGTCATGCGCCTGTCTTTTCTGCGCGGACAAAGAGACCCTTCTGGGTTGGATACTCCTGCCTTCCCGCCGTGCGTCACCCTGTTTGGGTGCGCCACCTGCGACTGCTCGGCATTGTCGCCGGCAGTCTTCCGGGCGATCGATGCGGTCAGCATCGGTCCGGTTTTCAGCACACGGGAACAGCCATCCCGCGGTATAAACGAATACAGATTATCGAAAGTTACGCCGCTACGCAACATAAAAAAGTATTCCGATAAATCGCTTATATACAATATGTTATAAACAGACACATGCAGTATTTTCCGCATTACGGAATGTCATTTCAATAATTTGGTGCGGCACCGCAAAGCCACCCTGTGTGGCCCCGCCAGTCGCAGTCAAATCACCATACGAACGGGAGTAAAATACGGCCTTACCGCGCGCATGTCGTGTATCATATATAAGACATAAGAGTTGTCAACCCCCTCCCCCCGATTTTCCCAATCCCTTTCATCATCAAAGGAGTCTCCATGGCCAGCTACAAACACATCAAAGTCCCCGGCGTAGGCGAAAAGATTCGCGTCCGGCCGGACAATTCTCTGGAAATACCGGACCAGCCGGTCATTCCGTTTATCGAGGGCGACGGCATCGGCGTCGACATCACGCCGGTGATGATCAAGGTCGTCGACGCGGCAGTAGCCAAGGCATACGGCGGCAAGCGCAAAATCTCCTGGATGGAGATGTACGCCGGCGAAAAATCCTGCAAGGTATACGGCGAAAACGTTTGGCTGCCGGACGAAACCCTGGAAGCGTCCAAGGAGTTCGTCGTGTCGATCAAAGGTCCGCTGACCACGCCGGTCGGAGGCGGCATCCGCTCCATCAACGTGGCCTTGCGCCAACAACTCGATCTGTACGTCTGCCTGCGCCCGATACACTACTTCCCCGGCGTCCCTAGTCCGGTCAAGGAGCCGGAAAAGACGGACATGGTGATCTTCCGCGAGAACTCCGAGGATATCTACGCAGGCATCGAATGGGCTTCCGGTACGCCGGAGGCGAAGAAACTGATCGACTACCTGATCAAGGAAATGAAGGTAACCAAGATCCGTTTCCCGGCGACCGCTGCGATCGGCATCAAGCCGGTCTCGAGCGAAGGCAGCGAGCGACTGACCCGGAAAGCGTTCCAGTACGCAATCGACAATAACCGCAAGTCGGTCACCCTGGTCCACAAGGGCAACATCCAGAAATTTACCGAGGGTGCGTTCCGCGACTGGGGCTACGCGCTGGCACAGAAGGAGTTCGGTGCCAAGTTGCTCGATGGCGGTCCGTGGATGAGCTACAAAAACCCGAAAACGGGCCAGGACATCGTGGTGAAGGACATCATTATGGACGCGATGCTGCAGCAAATCCTGCTGCGGCCGGCGGAATATGACGTGCTTGCCACGCTAAACCTGAACGGCGATTACATCTCCGATGCACTCGCCGCCCAGGTCGGCGGAATAGGCATCGCACCCGGTGCCAACATGTCGGATACGGTCGCCATGTTCGAAGCCACCCATGGCACCGCGCCCAAATACGCAGGCAAGGACTACGTCAATCCCGGCTCGGAAATCCTCTCGGCGGAAATGATGCTGCGGCACATGGGCTGGGCCGAAGCTGCCGATCTCATCATCAAGTCCATGGAAGCGGCGATCAACGCCAAGACCGTAACCTACGACTTCGCCCGACTCATGACCGGTGCCAAGCAGGTTTCGTGCTCCGGCTTCGGCCAGGCGATGATTGACAAAATGCGCTGAGGCGGCACTTCGCCATCAGCGCGCGCCGGCTGACTGGCACGAGAAAGAATAAAGCGGCAGCAGGCTGCAACGCCTGCTGCCGCTTTTCTGTTCGGTTCGCGAAAACGCAGCGCCGGCCCCGACTCGCGCCTGATGTCGCCTGTTCCGCTGCGGTTTATCGGCAGCGTGAACCAAGTACCGACCGGCGAGGGCGGCGGATCAGTCGGCCGACTGAATCCCCGACGCCTGCTTGCCCTTGGTGCCTTGGGTGATCTCGAACTTCACCTTCTGGCCCTCTTTGAGGGTCTTGAATCCGTCCATCTGGATCGCCGAGAAATGCGCGAACAAATCTTCGCTACCATCGTCCGGCGTGATGAAGCCGTAACCCTTGGCGTCATTGAACCACTTTACGGTACCTGTTGGCATATGAAGTTCCGGAGCTAATCGCGTAATTGGGAAACCATCTTTTCGTGCCCGGATCAACGCCGTAATGCAAGTGCGTTGCGCATACCGTCTGAGACCGAACACCACGCGTTTTTAACTGATTTTGCGGACTCAAGTCAAGTCGCCGCGCCGCCGGCACGAACGCACTGAATTCACGCTGCCGGCAAGCATTGCGCGGCGTCGCGACAGCGTTTAGGATTACACACAGACAACGCTCTATTCGGGCGATAATGCAGCAAGCGTAGGTGGAATGCGGTTTGGGGCTTTTTTGCCGAAGCGGACGTTTCCGAATCTCCGAATGGGCCGCGGGCTTTGCTCTCATTTAAGGGACAGCCTGAACGAATATGAGGTGGGATCCTTGCGTTTCAGATATCGATCCCCACTTTGCAATGAACGGCAGTCAATAAACAGGCTGAGTGTAGAATCTGGCATAGTGTCTATGTCTAAGTGGGTACACGAGTATGGCGAACCGGGCACGCGAGGGGACCGTATTAGAGGCGAAAAAGGCCAAGGTCAAACCGCCGCCGCTGTTCAAGGTTATGCTGCTGAATGACGACTACACCCCCATGGAATTCGTGGTCGTCGTGCTGCAGACGTTCTTCAGCCTGAGCCGCGAGCAGGCGACACAGGTTATGCTGAAGGTGCACCGGGAAGGAATGGGCGTATGCGGCGTGTATCCGAAAGATGTAGCGGTTACCAAGGTAGAGCAGGTGGGCAGTTTCGCCCGTCAGCATCAACATCCGCTTCAATGCGTGATGGAGGAGACTGAATGATTGCGCAGGAACTCGAAGTCAGTTTGCACATGGCCTTTGTCGAAGCACGGCAAAAGCGCCATGAGTTCATTACGGTCGAACATCTGCTGCTGGCGCTGCTGGACAATCCCACCGCTGCCGAAGTGTTGCGGGCGTGCTCCGCCAACATAGACGAACTGCGCAAGAGCCTGAGCGGCTTTGTCGCCGAACATACGCCGACCGTGGCCGGCACCGAGGAGATCGACACACAGCCGACGCTTGGATTCCAGCGCGTCATACAGCGCGCCATTCTGCACGTGCAGTCGTCCGGCAAGAAGGAAGTGACCGGCGCGAATGTGCTGGTGGCCATTTTTGGCGAAAAGGATTCGCACGCCGTGTACTTTCTGCACCAGCAGGGCATCACGCGCCTGGATGTGGTCAACTTCATATCGCACGGAATCACCAAGACGCCGCAGAGCCCGGGAAGCAAGCCGGAAGCCGGCGAAGAACAGCCGGACGAGCAGGCTGGCCACGGTGCGCTCGAAACCTATACCCTCAATTTGAATGCCCAGGCTTTGGTCGGGAAAATAGACCCTCTCATCGGCCGCGAACGCGAGCTCGAGCGGGTCATCCAGACCCTGTGCCGGCGGCGCAAGAACAATCCGCTGCTGGTTGGCGAAGCCGGGGTGGGAAAGACCGCCATTGCCGAGGGCCTGGCACGGCGCATCGTCGAAAACAACGTGCCCGAGGTGCTGGCGCGCTGCCAGGTTTACGCATTGGACATGGGCGCACTTCTCGCCGGGACCAAGTACCGGGGCGACTTCGAACAGCGCCTGAAGGCCGTGTTGAAGCAGCTGCTGGACAATTGCAACGCCATCCTGTTCATCGACGAGATCCACACACTGATCGGCGCCGGCGCCGCGTCCGGCGGAACCCTGGACGCGTCCAACCTGCTCAAACCGGCACTTTCTTCGGGTCAACTGAAGTGCATCGGCGCGACGACCTACAACGAGTATCGCGGCGTATTCGAAAAAGACCACGCCCTGTCGCGGCGCTTTCAGAAGATCGATGTCGTCGAACCTTCAGTGGAAGAAACCGTGGCCATCCTGCGCGGCCTGAAAAGCCGCTTTGAAGCACACCACGGCATCAAGTATTCGGCAGCGGCTCTCACCACCGCCGCCGAGTTGTCTGCGCGTTTCATCAACGACAGGCATCTGCCGGACAAGGCCATCGACGTTATCGACGAAGCCGGCGCGGCACAGCGCGTCCTGCCCAAGACCAAGCAAAGAAAGATCGTGGGCAAGCTCGAGATCGAAGAGATCATTGCCAAGATCGCGCGCATCCCGCCGCGCAGCGTGTCCTCCGATGACCGCGAGTCATTGAGAAATCTCGACCGCGATCTGAAAGCCGTAGTGTTCGGCCAGGACAGGGCCATCGACGCGCTCGCCGCCGCGATCAAGATGGCGCGCAGTGGTCTGGGACAACCCACCAAACCGATCGGCTCGTTCCTGTTTTCCGGCCCCACAGGCGTCGGAAAGACCGAGGTGGCTAGACAACTCGCCTACTGCATGGGCATCGAATTGATACGCTTCGACATGTCCGAATACATGGAGCGCCATGCCGTGTCGCGACTGATCGGCGCGCCGCCGGGATATGTCGGCTTCGACCAGGGCGGCCTGCTGACAGAGGCGATCAGCAAGAAGCCGCACTGCGTGCTCCTGCTCGACGAGATCGAGAAGGCGCACCCGGATGTCTACAATATCCTGCTTCAGGTGATGGACCACGGCGCACTCACCGACAACAACGGACGCAAGGCGGATTTTCGCAATGTCGTCATCATCATGACGACCAATGCCGGCGCCGAGGCCCTGAATCGAGCAAGCATAGGATTCAGCCAGTCGCGCACCACCGGCGACGAACTTGCTGAAATCAAACGCATGTTCACCCCAGAGTTCAGAAACCGCCTGGACGCGATCATCTCGTTTGCCGCACTCGACCACGACATCATTCTGCGCGTGGTGGACAAGTTCCTGATGCAGCTGGAGGAACAGCTGCACGAGAAGAAAGTAGAGGTGATTTTCACCGACGCGCTAAAAACGCACCTGGCCAAGCACGGCTTCGATCCGCTCATGGGTGCGCGGCCGATGGCGCGACTGATACAGGACACGGTGCGTCGCGCCCTGGCAGACGAATTGCTTTTCGGCCGACTGGTAAGCGGCGGCAAGGTCAGCATCGACATCGACACAGAGGACAAGGTGAGTCTGGTTTTTGCCGACGACACACCGGTCGAGCCGCCACCGGTCGTACAGGCGGGCTGAAGCGTCTTTCACGCAAAAAAATGGCCGCGCAAGCGGCCTTTTTTTCGACTTACGAATAAAGGCTAAGCCTTGCCGGTGCTACCGAACCCGCCGGCGCCGCGCTCGCTCGCAGCGAAGTCGTCGACTACATTGAGTTGCACCTGCACTACCGGCACCACCACCAGTTGGGCTATGCGCTCAAGCGGATTGAGCATGAACGCGCTGCCACCGCGGTTCCATAAGGATACGAAGATCTGTCCCTGGTAATCGGAATCGATCAATCCGACGAGATTGCCCAGCACGATGCCGTGCTTGTGCCCCAGGCCCGAGCGCGGCAGCACCATGGCCGCAAGACCGGGATCACTGAGATGGATGGCGATGCCGCTGGGAACCAGCTCGGTTGCGCCGGGCTTGAGCTCCATCGGCGCGTCGATGCAGGCCCGCAGGTCCAGGCCCGCGGCGCCGGCGGTGGCATAGTGAGGCAGATTGTCCTTGAGGCGCGGGTCGAGAATCTTTACGTCGAGTTTTTGCACGAAAAATTCCTGGTCTGGTTATTGGGTACTAGGGACAGGTCGAATGTTCGAAACCGCGGGTCATTGGTTTCCCGCCGGTCGAAGGCTGCTATTTCTTCGGCAACAGTTTCGCTATATGCGCCACCAACGCGCGTGCAAGCTCCAATTTCGGGGCGCGCGCAAGCTCGTGCCTGCCTTTATCGTCAAACAGTATCAATTGGTTGTCGTCGGCTCCGAACGCGTGCTGGGCGAGATTGGCGGCGAGCAGCGGCACTTTCTTGCGACGGCGTTTGGCGTCCGCATACGCGTCCAGATTCTCCGTCTCAGCGGCAAATCCCACGCAGAAAGGTGCTTTCCGGCGCGCGGCGATGGTTCCGAGGATATCGGGGTTGGGCTGCAATTGCAGGGTCATGTCGCCTGTACCCTTTTTCAGCTTGTGGGGCTTTGCGTTTTTGGGCCGGTAGTCTGCGACCGCGGCGACGCCGATGAATACATCGGCCTTCGCGACGCGCGCCATCGCCGCGTCGTACATCTCCTGCGCGCTGGAGACGTCGATGCGCTCCATGCCGCGCGGCGCTGCCAGCGCCGTCGGTCCGCTTACCAGCGTTACGACTGCACCCGCGTCGCGCGCCGCACGCGCCACCGCGTAACCCATTTTTCCGGAACTGGTATTGGTAATACCGCGCACGGTGTCGATCGGCTCGAAGGTCGGCCCTGCCGTGATCAGCACCCGCTTCCCGGCCAGCAATTTCGGCTGAAAGAAGGCTTCGATTTCCTCGAAGATCTCGTCCGCCTCGAGCATGCGCCCCATGCCCACTTCGCCGCAGGCCTGGTCGCCGCTCGCGGGCCCGAGGATCGCGATCCCATCCTCGCGCAGCTGCTTCATGTTGCGCTGCGTTGCGGGATTGCCCCACATCTGCAGATTCATCGCCGGCGCGACCAACAGCGGACATTCGCGCGCCAGACACAGCGTCGAGAGCAGGTCGTCGCACAGCCCTTGCGCGAGTTTGGCGAGAAAATCCGCGCTCGCAGGTGCAACCACGATGGCGTCGCAGCCGCGCGACAATTCGATGTGCGCCATGTTATTGGGCACGCTAGCGTCCCACAGGTCGCTATGCACCGGATTTCCGGAAAGCGCCTGCATGGTCACCGGCGTGATGAAGCGACAGGCTGCGGCGGTCATGACTATCTGCACTTCCGCGCCTGCCTGGGTAAGCAAACGGGTCAACTCGGCCGCCTTGTACGCGGCGATTCCGCCGGACAGCCCGAGAAGGATGCGTTTGCCTTTGAGATCGGTCATCGAAATCAGCAACTGCGCGTTAAATTGGAAAAAGGATTTTACGCCAATTGAAAGGGCGGCACATGGCGATCAGCGACTGGCCGGAACTCGAACGGCCGAGAGAAAAATTGCTGCAACTGGGACCGGCAAGTCTGTCGGACGCCGAGTTGCTGGCGATCTTCCTGCGCACCGGCGTACGCGGCAAGAGCGCGGTCGACCTCGCGCGTGAACTGCTCGTGCGCTGTGGCAGCCTTGGCGCGCTGTTTGCGGCAAAGCGCACCGAACTGCATGAGCTGCCGGGCATGGGCGACGCCAAGTATTCCCAGTTGCAGGCGGTATTGGAAATGGCCCGCCGGGCACTTGCGGAAACGCTGCGCACGCACGACGCACTCAACTCGCCCGGCGCGGTGCGCGATTATTTGCGGCTCGCGCTGGCCGCGCGCGAACACGAAGTTTTCGTCTTGGTACTTTTGGATGCGCAGAACCGGGTCCTCGCCTGCGAAGAGTTGTTTCGTGGCACGCTGACTCAGACCAGTGTCTATCCGCGCGAGGTGGTCAAATGCGCCCTGGAGCACAATGCCGCCGCGGTGATTTTCGCGCACAACCACCCATCCGGTGTGGCCGAACCCAGCCACGCCGATCAGGTGCTGACGCAGTCGCTCAAACAAGCCCTGGGTCTGGTGGACATCAAAGTCCTGGACCATTTCATCGTCGCGGGAGCTTCGGCCTTGTCATTTGCCGAACGTGGCTTGATCTGAATTCAAATTGCAGGCCCCGATTCAGCTCAACCGGGACCTGACTGCGCGTCCCGAATTGCTTGCAAAACAGTCGTTTGAACCGCTTTCCGTGCGTTCCGCAGCACCACGCCGGAGAGAACTTCTGCTTGAAATTCCGCGAGATAGTAGCGTATAATTCGCCCTTTTCCGAATTCGGAGTACCGTTATGGCGCGTGTATGCCAAGTAACCGGCAAGAAGCCTATGGCTGGGCACAATGTGTCCCACGCCAACAACCGGACCAACCGTCGCTTTCTGCCCAGCCTGAACTATCGCCGTTTCTGGGTCGAGAGCGAAAACCGCTGGATCAGCCTGCGCGTGTCCGCCAATGGTCTGCGCACCATCGACAAGAGAGGCATAGACGCGGTGTTGAAAGACCTGCGCGCCAAGGGGGAAATTTAATCATGCGCGACAAGATCAAACTGGAATCGACGGCCGGAACCGGCCACTTTTACACCACGAACAAGAACAAGCGCACCATGCCGGACAAAATGGAAATCATGAAATTCGATCCCAAGGTGCGCAGGCATGTGCTCTACAAAGAGACCAAGCTGAAGTAAGCGTATCCGGATGCATAAAAAAGGCCGCTCCCGCGGCCTTTTTCATTTCAAGCGTAACTACGCAGCCTCAAGGAGAACTCCTCCAGCTGCCGGATTCCGCTCTCCTCGGCGCGCCGGCACCAGTCCTGCAGCTGCTTCAGCAACTGCTCGCGCGAGGCATTGGAGCGTTCCCACAGCGCCAACAGTTCCTTGCGCATGGCGTAGAACGTCGACAGTTTTTCGCTTCTCGCCAAGGCCTCCGCCAGTTTGGCGCGTTCTTCGCCGCACATTTGCTGTTCGTCGCGGTTGAGCCAGCGTTTCAGGTCCTTCAGCAAATGCGCTTCGTGCGGTGCAAAGCGGCGCAATGCGCGCACTTCTTCGCTGTAGGTCTTTTTGAACGATTTCGCGTATTTCGCCAGCACATCATAGCGGCAGGCGATGACCGCCTGCAGTGTCTCGAAATCGGCAACCGGCTTCGCCTCGGTAAATCGCGGCTTGGGCGCGATCTTCTTGACGCAAGCCAGACCGAGCATTTCGAGCATGCGTATATAGGCCCAGCCTATGTCGAACTCGTACCATCTGTTGGAGAGCTTGGCGGATGAGCCATAGGCGTGGTGATTGTTGTGCAACTCCTCGCCGCCTATCAGGATGCCAAAGGGAAATATGTTCGTGCTCGCGTCCGGCGTAGCCCAATTGCGGTAGCCCCAGTAGTGCCCGATGCCGTTGATCACGCCCGCAGCCCAGAACGGAATCCATGCGATCTGCACGGCCAGAATCAGCAGGCCGGGCACGACGCCGAACAGGCCCATGTTGACGAGCCCCATGACGATCAGGCCTATCTTCGCGCGGTTGCTGTAGATGTTGCGCTCCAGCCAGTCATCCGGCGTACCATGGCCGTAGCGCTCCAGCGTCTGCTTGTTGTAGGACTCCTTCACGTAGAGAAATACGCCGCCCCAGAGCACGCGGTTAATGCCGTAAATCTGAGGGCTGTGCGGATCATCCCGGGTCTCGCATTTCGCGTGATGCTTGCGATGGATCGCGGCCCACTCCTTGGTTACCATGCCCGTGGTCAGGCACAGCCAGAGACGGAAAAAATGGCTCGCCAAGGGATGTAGATCCAGCGCACGGTGCGCCTGGTGGCGATGCAGGTAGATGGTTACGGCGGCAATGCTTACATGGGTCAGTGCGAGCGTCACGAAGACCAGGCCCCACCAGGGCAGATCCAATATTCCCGAAAAAAGCATCAACTCTCCATTGAGTTCGTAAAGCGTGCCGGCTTTCTGTGTCGCTTGAAGTATACAGCAATGAAGGTCCGCGCAATGCGGGCGGCGCAGCCTGTCGCGCAGCGATTCAACCGGGAGCGCCGTCCGCCTCGGGCAGGATGCGGACTTCCCGCTGAGGAAATGGAATCTCGATGCCCGCCGCCTTGAAACCGCTCCAGATTTCCAGGAACAGATCCGAGCGGATGGCGAGCACGCCGTTCTCGGGATCGTCGATCCAGATGCCAAGCTCGAGATCGATGCCGCTGTCGGCGAAGCGAACCAGGACCGCCTTCGGAGGCGGGTCAGCGAGCACGCGCGAGTGCTTGCGCGCCACCTCCTCCATCAGTTGCATCGCCTTTTGCAGATCGCTGCGATAGGCGATTTGAATATCCAGACCCAGACGGATCTGGCGGTTGGAGTAGGAGTGGTTGAGGACCGTCGTGGAAATCAGCAGTTCATTCGGAATAATCGCCTCGCGTCCATCAAGTGCGCGCACGACAACGTAGCGCGTGGTGATGTTTTTCACTTCGCCGTAGAAATTGTCCACTGTGATCAGGTCGCCGATGCGGATCGACCGGTCGAGCAGGATGATGAAGCCGCTGACATAGTTGCTGGCGATTTTCTGCAGGCCAAATCCCAGGCCGACACCGATGGCGCCGCCGAACAGCGTCAACACCGTGAGGTCGATGCCCACCAGCGGCAGAACGATGAGCACGGCGAGCAGCACCAGCAGCGCCGTAGCCAGACGCGAGAACACCACGCGCAGGCTCGAATGCAGCGATTCGGCGCGCATCAGCCGCGCCTCGATGGTGCCGGAAGCCCACATCGCTGCAAGCATGGTGATCGCCACCCAGAACACGCCCTGCAGCACCAGCCACAGCGTGAACTTCTGCGTGCCAAGCTTGAAGCTGATGTCATCCAGATAGGCGATCACATCCGGCAGCAGGCCGGAGATATACAGCACCAAACCGCCCCAGACCAGTACCGCAATGGCCCGTTCAAAGCTGCGCGCGATGCTTTCCCGGGCGAATACGTGGCGCAGCAAATAGAAGAAAAAGCGCACCATCAGCAGGGACAGCAGCAAGGGCACGAACAGCCGCAGCAGATCGACTTCGATCCATTTCAAACGCTTGAGCACGCCGATGGAGAGCGTCAGCGGGATCAGCGCCACGGCCGGGAACAGGATGCGCCGCAGGCCGCCGACGCCGAACTTCCAGATGCCATCCGCCTCGACACGGGAAAGGCGCAACGCGCGCCCGGCACCCCAGGCCAGCGCAAAGCAGCACAGCAGGATGACGATCTGCCATGCGACCTGCGGATCGTGCAGATCGACCCAGGCGTTTCCGAGCATCGTGCTGAAGGGTTCTTTCATGGTGCGGCGTAGGGCAGGGCCTCGGCGTAGTGCCGCCGCCAGTTGGCGGCGTAGGCGCTCACGATATCAGGGTTGTTGCGCAGAATGATCACGTTTTCGGCATTTTTGTATTGCGCAGCATAGGTCCAATTGTAGCTTCCTGTAATGACTGCCGCACCGGCCGTCCCGACGTCCAGGACCATCACTTTGTTGTGCGCGCTCTGGTAGCGCGCTTCCAGAACCACCGGAATACCGGCCTGAACCAGATCGGGAATACGGCTCGACTCGCCGCCAAATGTCTGTTCCCTGTCGGCCATGACCCGAACGTCCACGCCGCGCCTCATGGCCGCGATCAAGGCATTCGCTATGGTCCTGCTGGTGAAGCTGTAAGCCTGTACCAGTATCTGCTGCCGTGCCTGGCGTATGCCGTCTACGATCATGCCCTCGGCATCGTCCCAGGGCGTGAACGCCAGCTGTACCGTGGCCGGCATGGCCGCCCTGGCCTGCCTCGGCGCTGCGGCTTCCGCACCCGGCTCCCGCGGCTGCGCCTGCGCACCCGATGCACATGCCGCCAGTATGGCGAGGGCAAACAGTGTGTGCTTCATTCCTTTTTCTTCGCCAGCAACGCCGCGAAAAAGCCGTCTGTTTCATGCAGGTGCGGGGCAAGGCGCAGGTACTCGCCGGTGTCGAGTTCGATGCGCTGCTGCGCCAGGGCCGCGTTGGCCGGACGCAACTCGAATTGCGCGTGTGCGGCCAGGAACGACTGCACCACTTCCGCGTTTTCCTCGTCAAGCAGGCTGCAGGTCGCATACAGCAACATGCCGCCCGGCTTCACGAGTCTTGCCGCTGCTGCCAGGATGACATCCTGCTTCGCCCGGAATCCGGCCAGCGCCCCCTCGTCCTGCCGCCATTTGAGATCGGGGTTGCGCCGCAGGGTCCCGATACCCGTGCACGGAGCATCCACGAGCACACGATCGAGCTTGCCGGCAAGACGCTTCAGACGTGCATCGTTTTCGCTCGCAATCCACTGGGGATGCACATTGGAAAGGCCCGAGCGGCCGAGCCGCGGTTTCAGGCCCGCCAGGCGCTTTTCCGAAATATCGAAAGCGTACAACCTGCCGCTGGAGCGCATCTGCGCCCCCAGTGCAAGCGTCTTGCCGCCCGCGCCGGCGCAGAAATCCGCCACCATCTCGCCGCGGCGCGGCGCAAGCAGCTGACATAACAGCTGACTGCCCTCATCCTGTATTTCGATCGCCCCTTCGAGAAACAGCGGATGCCGGTTGATCTGCGGCTTGCCCTCCAGCCGCACACCGACCGGCGAATAGCTGGTCGCCTGCGCGCCGAAGCCATCGGCTGCGAGGCGGACGAGCACCGCCTCGCGCTCGGCCTTCTGCAGGTTGACGCGCAAGTCCAGGGGCGCGCTATTTTGCAGGCTGAGCGCAAGCGCGAGCAATTCCTCGGCGCCGTACTGTCGCTGCAGTCTCGCCAGCAGCCAGTCGGGGAAATCGCAACGCACGGCCAGGGAATCGTTCTCCTTCGCCGCCTTGAGTTCGGCGAGCCAGTCATGTTCCTGCGGTCTGATTACCGCATCCAGCTCGCGCAGGCTGAGGCCGCGCAAGCGTGTCAGTGCCGCCAGCACCAGGCGGCGCGGATCCCGGCCCGCGCACAGCGTTTCCAGCAAACGCAGACGACGCAATACCGCAAACACGGTCTCGGCCACGAAGGCGCGATCCTGCTGGCCGAGCACAGGGTGAGCACGCAGATAGCGCGACAGCACCGCGTCGGCCGGGTACGTGAATTCCAGTACCTTGGCAAGCGCGCCTACGGTGTGGTCGAGAAGTGCGCGTGGGATTTGCATATCCTGGTGACGGTTTTAGTTTCCGATGCGCGTCAGCACCTGATTGATGCGTGTGCCGTCTTTCTCGACGACCAGAACACGCACGGGCAGATAGTTGCGGCCGATTGCAAACCAGATTTCCGTTTGCTTGTCTTCCTTGCTCTCACGCTGCTTTTCCAGGCGCACGGTTTCCAACTCGCCCGCCGGTGTCTTCAGCATTTCTTTACCGGCGACCTTGTATCGAAATTGCGTCAGGCCTTTGCCGTCGGTTACGGTGATCCGGATCTCCCTGCCCTGCTCGAGCCCGGGTGCGCGCTGGAAGGCGAAGTTGTAAAGAAAACTCAGGCGATCCTGCAGCGGCAGGACCATGTTCGTGGTTTCCGTTCTGCCCTCATGCTCCTGCGTCAGGGTTTTCTTTAGCCAATCGAACTTCGCCACCGCTGCGGGCTTGTCGCCGCGCTGGTCGCGGTATTCCAGCGGGCGCAGACCTTCGCTGGTGATCTCGCCGCGGCAGGAGCGCCTGGCTGCGCCGCGATAAAGGAGCGCGCCGATCCCGACACCGCGCCCCTCCGAACTCAGCGAAAAGCGCTTGCCGTCGTGCTCCAGTACCTCGGTCAATTCGGCCGCGACCACACCGTTGTAACTGAGGTCGTAGCTCAGGCTCAGCTTGTGCGGTGGCTGCGCGGCGCATGCGCCGGCAACGATACAAGCGGTTAGAAAAACCGAAAATTTGATCAAGGCGCGTACAACTGTTGGGGATGATCCCCGTTAACGCGCACGACGCCGTTGTCGATGACCAGCTTCCCGTCGAGAAACCAGCGCGCCGCCTGTGGGTAAATGCGATGTTCCTGCGCCAGCACGCGTGCCGCCAACACCGTTTCATCATCGTGCGCCAACACGGGCACCGCCGCCTGGACGACGATCGGACCATGATCGAGTTCGGGCGTGACGAAGTGCACCGTGCATCCGTGCAGCTTCACCCCCGCCGCGAGCGCCCTGGCATGGGTGTCGAGCCCGGGAAACGCGGGCAGCAGCGAAGGATGGATGTTGAGCAGGCGGTCTTGGTAGCGCTGCACGAAGCCCGCTGTGAGTATGCGCATGAACCCGGCCAGCGCCACCAGGTCGGGCTGAAAGCCGTCTATCGCCAGCGCCAGCGCCGCGTCGAAGGCTTCGCGTGCTGCATAGTCGCGGTGCGAAACGATGGCCGTCGCTATGCCGCGGCCGGAGGCGTACTCCAGCCCGGCGGCGTCCGCCCGATTGCTGATCACCCCCTTGACCGGCAGGCCGGCTTCGACCAGGGCCTGCATATTGCTGCCGCGGCCCGAAATAAGTACGACCATGTTCTTCATACCGGCATTCTAAAGCCTACAGGCGATCGGGATTCGGCTTCCTCGCTGCGACGACGGCTGGCAAACCAAACCGCGTCTGCGGGACGCAGTCACTTCAGGTCTTGGGTTGGGCACTCCCGGCCGCGACGCGCGGGAATTCCGCTATCGGCCCCACGCTGTCGGCTTCGAACAGTTCGCGTAACTGCTCAGCCGCCTGTTTCGCCGTCTGGATCAGCTTTGCTTCATCGTGCTTCACCGCGTACTGCGCATCAAGCTGGGCCTCGTCGTGCTGGCGGAACAGCGCGATCGCGTGCTCCGTGGCCGCCGCGCGCATTCCCAGGCGCAGCAGCGCCTGGCGCGCGACATCGAGGCTCGCTGGAAAGGTTTCGCGATGGATGACCTTGATGCCGAGGTCGCGCAGCCGGTAGTAGTGCACGCGGTTGCGCGCGCGCGCGAGGATGGGCAGATCCGGAAAATGCCTGCGTACCACTTCCGCGGTCTTGACCGAGGCCTCGACGTCGTCGATCGCCAGGATGAACAGCCTGGCTTCGCCCGCCTTGGCTGCCTCCAGCAGCTCGAGCCGCGAAGCGTCGCCGTAATAGACCTTGTTGCTGCCGAAGCGGCGCACGAAATCCACCTGTTGGTAGTTCACCTCCAACGCAGTGAACGGCAGGCCGCACATCAGCAGCACGCGCGAGATGATTTGTCCGAAGCGGCCGTAGCCGGCGATGATCACCGGGTTGCCCGGCCCGTCGATGCTGTCGTATTCGGGCGCCGCATTGCGCGCCAGCCAGCGCTCGAGCAAACGCTCGTGCAGCGTGAATAACAGCGGCGCGAGCAGCATGGACAGCGTCACCACCATCACCAGCAGCTGCGCGGTCGTCGCGGCGAACACGCCCAGGCCGAGCGCAGCCGCGAACAGCACGAAGGCAAACTCCCCGCCCTGTGCCAGCGCCGCCGCAAGCCGCTGCGCCGTTTCGTTGGGCGAACCGCCGGCGCGCGCAATCGCGTACACGAGCGCGAACTTGACCGCCATCAGCCCCAATGCCAACCCGAACACCGCCAGCGGCTGCTGCCAGGCCAGATCGAGATTCGCGCTCATGCCCACTGCGATGAAAAACAATCCAAGCAGCAGACCCTTGAATGGTTCGATATCCGCCTCGAGCTCATGGCGAAATTCCGAGTCCGCAAGCAGCACCCCTGCGAGAAATGCACCGAGCGACGCTGACAGGCCGATTTTCTCCATGATCAGAGCGGCGCCGACAACCAGCAGCAAAGCCGCGGCGGTGAACACCTCGCGGCCTCCATAGTTTGCGGCACGCTTGAGCAACGGGCGCACGACGAGCCGGCTGCCGGCGATCACCGCGACAATGACGGCGACCCCCTTCAAGGCCGCCATCCAGTTGCCGCCCGCCTGCGCCGCGCTGGCGCCCAGCAGTGGCAGCAGCGCCAGCATCGGGATGACCGACAGGTCCTGGAATAGCAGGACAGCAAAGGCATTGCGTCCGTGTCGCTCGGCAAGCTGGCCACGCTCGGCAAGCGAGGAAATCACCAAGGCCGTCGAGGACATTGCCAGGCCGAAACCGACGACCAGCGCTGCGCGCCAATCGAGGCCGAAGGGCAGGCAGGCCGCGAGCAAGACGAGCGTGGTCACCGCCACCTGCGCGCCGCCCAGCCCGAATACCGGTCGCCGCAGCACCCATAGCCGGCTCGGCTGCAACTCCAGGCCGATCAGAAACAGCAACAGCACCACGCCAAATTCGGCGAAATTCATCGTCGCCTGAACTTCGCCGGCGAGCCCCAGCCCCCATGGACCGATGGCCATGCCTGAGGCCAGGTAACCAAGCACCGCCCCGAGTTTGAGCCGTCGAAACAACGGTACCAGCAACACGGCGGTCAGCAAGAAAACTGCAGCCTGTTCGAGCAGATGCATGGAAACCCCTCGATTGAACACGGTCGCGGGCGATTCTGCGCGGATCGCCCGAAACCGGATTGTATCGGCTGGACCGGCGCAGCTTGGGCCGATCGGATGCTACTTAGGACGCGAGTTTCGCGCTCACGTCCACCAGCCGCTTCGCGAGCGCGCTGATCGCAGACAGATGTTTTGCATCCTTAAGCTTGCCGTCCGCATCAAACGCCGCGTCCGCGTGGTCGAGCGCGAACTGTTCGGACAGCACCAGCACGCGCAAATTCTGCAGAATCGCACGCAAGTGCGTCAGGCCGCGCAGGCCGCCCAGCGCCCCGGGCGACGCACCCGCAATCGCTGCGACCTTGCCCTGATACGGCACCAGACCGCTTTCCTTGCCGTCCTGGCGCGAAATCCAATCGAGCGTGTTTTTGAGCAGGGACGATATCGAGGCGTTGTTTTCCGGAGAAACAATCAGCAGGCCCTGATGCGCGATGAACAAATCCTTGAGTTTGCGCGCATTGACCGGTAGGCCGTCCCTGGCTTCCAGGTCGCCGTCATAGAGCGGTATCGGGTAGTCCGCCAGATCGACGAAGGTTGCCGTTGCGCCTGCCGCGCGCACCGACTCAGCCGCGACCCGCGCCAGCTTCTTGTTCAGCGAGTCCTTTCGTGCACTACCGGCAAATACGACAATTTTTACGGTCATGAATTTCTCTCCTTCAGAGAGTATTTGAAAATGGGGGGATACGCCCCGAAGGAAGTTTCCTTGAGGGACATCCCCTCATACTCCCCTAAATTAGCGGCCATTTCGTGAATTCTGAAAAGGCCTGTTAGCAACGGCACCGCCAAATCGCTTGCGCTTCAGCGCGCAGCCTTCGATTCGTCCAGTTTTTGCGCGCTCCATTGATCGAGCTTGGCACGCGCGCCATTCGTCGCCGGATCCATTGCCTGTTCATGGCCGGGCGTTTTTGCGGTCAGTTCGATCACATAGCCGTTCGGATCGCGAAAGTAGATGGAACGAATGAACCCATGGTCGGAGATGCCGCGGGTTTCGATACCGCTCGCCTTTCCTCTTGCCATCATATCGTTCAGCGTGGGCTCCTCGACCTCCAGCGCGATATGCAGATCGTAATCGTGCTGGCGCTTGAATTCGAACGCCATGTCCGGCGCCTCGAAAAACGCCAGGTACGAGCCGTCGTCGAGTTCGTAGAAGGTATGCAGCGTATCGGTCTTGCGGCCGCTTTTCGTTTCCTTGATTTCCAGCGTGCCGGCCAGGCGCAGTCCGAGAAAATCCTCGTAAAACTGCCGCGTCTGCTCCGAATCACGGCAGCGGTAGGCGTTGTGATGGAGTCCTTTGATCATGTTCGAATCTCCTCCGGTGGTGCCGCGGACCGACTAGCCGCCGGTCCGCGTTTTGCAATTAGAACCCGTTGCAAAAAACAATTCTGCAACGCCCGATATAGGGGAGTATGAGGGGATATCCCCCAAGGGGACTTCCTTCGGGGCGTATCCCCTCATATTGAATCAGACTCTTACGCGCTTTTCCAGGATTCAATACTAAAGCGTCCCGGGCCGAAAGCGAATAGGCCCAGCATGCCGCCCATGATGGAAATATTCTTCAGCAACTGGATCGTCTGCCCCTGCGCCTGTGCCGCGTCCAGTCCGGCCGGATTGTGGAACACCAGCGTGACCGGGATCAGGAACAGGAAGGTCGCAGCCGCGACCCAGCGCGCATTCCAGCCGATCGCGATCAGCAGGCCGCCGCCGAGTTCTATCAGGATGGTAAGCGGCAGCAGCAGGGCGACCAGGGGCAGGCCCTTGCTCGCCATGTAAGCGGCGGTAGCATCATAACCCTTGAGCTTTCCGTAGCCGGAGATGATGAAAATCAGCGCGAGCAGGATGCGCCCCGCAAGGGCCGCGGAATGTTGCACATTGGTGTTCATGAATTTCTTCCTTTCAGTTGCGTTGTTCAAGCCAAATCGAACAGAATTACTTCCGCCTGCTCGCCATTCTCCAGCACGATTTCGTCCACCCCGCCGGCCTTGAGCGCGTCGCCCGCTTCGAGCCGCTGGCCGTTGACCGTTAGCCTGCCGCGCGCCACATGCACATAGGCCCTGCGCCCCGGCGCGAGCGGGTGGCTTGCGCGCTCCTTGCCGTCGAGCAATGCCGCGTACACCGACGCATCCTGGTGGATCTGCACCGAGCCTTCGCGCGCATCGCCGGACGCAATCAGGCGCAGGCGCCCGCGTTTGGACGCGGAGTCAAAATGCTTCTGCTCGTAGCTCGGCCGGATGCCGGTTACATTCGGCTCGATCCATATCTGCAGGAAATGCGTCGTGCCGTCCTTGGAATGGTTGTATTCCGAGTGCAGCACGCCCTTGCCCGCGCTCATGCGCTGCACGTCCCCGGGGACGATGCTGGAACCATTGCCCATGTTGTCCTCGTGCGCCAGCGCGCCTTCGAGTACGTAACTGATGATTTCCATGTCGCGGTGGCCGTGGGTGCCGAAACCGCTGCCGGGCAGGATGCGGTCTTCGTTGATCACGCGCAGGCTGCCGTAGCCCATGTGCTCCGGATCGTGGTAGTCGGCGAAGGAAAACGTATGGAAGGACTTGAGCCAGCCGTGGTCGGCGTAGCCGCGCTCATTACCTTTACGAATCTGTAGCATGCTTTTCTCCAATAAATAGTTCTGATGTTTTGAACCAGTGGATGAGAATATAGACTTGCCTTAATGGGAAAAAAAGCGAATAATTTTGACGTATACATTCACATTTACTGAACAACCCCTACGGCGATGAAACTGAGCCTGGATGCCCTGCAGGCGATGGACGCAATCGAGCGCAAAGGCAGCTTTGCCGCCGCAGCGGCGGAGCTGCACCGCGTGCCCTCCGCGCTGACCTATACGGTGCGGAAGCTGGAGCAGGATCTGGGCGTGGCGCTGTTCGATCGCAGCGGCCACCGCGCACGGCTGACAGCGGCCGGCGAGGAACTGATGCGCGAGGGCAGGCAGCTGCTGCGCGCCGCGGGCGAGATCGAATGCCGGGTGAAGCGCGTCGCCACCGGCTGGGAGACCGAACTGCGCATTGCCGTCGACATCGTGATCCCGGCCGCGCAGCTGTTCCCTTTGATCGCCGATTTCTATGCGGAAGAATCAGGCACGCGCATACGGCTTGCGTACGAAGTGCTCGCCGGAACCTGGGATGCGCTGGCTTCCGGCCGGGCGGAACTGGCGCTGGGCGTATCGGGCGACGCGCCGGCCGGCGGCGGATACGCCATTCGCATGCTCGGCTACAAGGACTTCGTTTTCGCCGTCGCACCCGGGCATCCACTGGCCAGCCTGCCCGAACCGCTGAAGCACGAGCAGATCGTCGCGCACCGCGCCGTTGCCATCGGCGACAGCTCACGCAATCTGCAATTGCGATCTGTCGGCCTACTGACGGGCCAGGATGTACTCACCGTTCCGGACCTCACGTCCAAGGTAGCGGCACAAGCGGCGGGCCTGGGCTGCGGCTATCTGCCCACGCATGCCGCCGCGCCTATGATCAAGTCCAAACACTTGCTTGTGAAGGAAGTCGAGGAGGTCAAGCCCGTCGGCAACCTCTATTACGCATGGCGCTCGCGCGAAAAAGGCAAGGCGCTGCGCTGGTTTCTCAAGCGTCTGGAAGATCAGGACGTGCGCGCTTCCCTGCTGCGTTACTGAGCCCCGCCGCCGGCTTGCGCCTGCGCGAGCTTCGCGCGTATGTATTCGATGCGCCCGCGGTTGACGTCGTGATCACCTCTTCCCAGACGCGAAGCCGAACGCACCTGAATCACGCCGGCCTTCCCGTCCAGGTAGAACTCGGTATCGTCGACAAAACCCATCAGTTTGCTGGTGAATTCGGCGTAAAGATAATTCGGACCCGCTTTCACCACAGTAACGCGCTGCATGCCCTCGACGACCCGCTTCAAGGCCGCCCAGGCCTGCCCGGCATCGCCGCTGTAGTGCAGCGGTTCGATGTAATGCAGCGCATCCGCATTCCTGTCGATCTGGCTGTTGACGTTATTGGGGGTGGGCTTGGGCGGCGCCAGGCGCCCGTCATGCACTCCAAGATTGTCCGGCCGCGTGCCGCTGAATAATCCCATGGGCGCTCCGATGACGATGATCAATGCAAACAAGGCGGCGATCGCGGCCGCCGCGCGCAGCAGCTTGCCGGCTATGCCGGACCTGCGAGTCAAGCCGCTCCGCGCGCCTGCTGGCTGGCGAAATAGACGGCCTTGCGCGCGCGCATTACGTCGCCCAGCGGGCGGTGCTCGACGAGCGCATCCCAGGGATCGAACACCGCCTGCTCGACCTCCTTGGTCAGCGCGGCTGCGGCCGCATCGTCCAAGGACTGCTGCGGAATGCTGAGGCGCGCGACCGTGACATAGGGCGACACTTCCTCGCTCCAGTCGACCGAGGCGTCCTCGATCGGCGTGCGCTGCTCGTCGACGAAGAACTGCAGCTGCAGTTCGTGCACCAGCGGCGCGCTTGCGAGCTGCCTGCCGAAATCGGCCGCCCAGTCGTTAGACGCATCCGCGAGGGGCTTTTCGCGCGCAGGCAGCAGGCGCACGCGCACCGCGTAAGGCCCGCATGCGATCGGCGTCGCCGAATGCATGCGCTCTGTCGCGAACCCGCTGAATTTTCGTCCCAGGGTCGCCGCGAACTTCACCATGAACTTCAGCGCGCCAAGCAACCCGTAGCGCCGCAGCAAATATCCGAACAGCGCACCGTTGCCCTTGGACGCCGCCATCACCAGGCCGACGAACTCGTCGCTCTTCGGAAAGGCGAATTTCTCCTGGTTGATCAGCAGAAAATCCTGCGCTTCCGTGGGCTTGCCCAGCGCGCCCGCCCCCTGCACGCCGCGCACCTTGATCGCGAAACCGCGGATGTCGGGCGTCGCGTCGCGCGCGCGGTCGGTGCCTCCGTTGGACAAGCGCACCCAGGCGTCGTAGGAGCCCGGTCGCGCGAACAGGCCGTGGCGCGCGTATTCAGGGAGATCGGGCAGGACCTCGAAACTTGCGCGCAGCGCGAGTAGTTGCTTGCGGTGCAAGGCCCGTCCATTGCCGTACTTCGCGGACTTTCGCTTTTGCATATCCACGAACTGCTCGGCGTAGTCGGCAAAGCGCGACGCTTCATCCGGCGCGATGGTCTCGCGCCATTCGGTGCTGGGTTCGGCCATTGACACCTCGCAGGAAAGAGTTAGCCTTCGGCTCCGCGTTCCGCAATCTCGCGGTGCACTGCGGCCATGTCGACCTCTTTGGCCTGTGCAATGACCTGTTCCAGAGCCGGCGCAGGCAGCGAGCCCGCCTCGGCGTAGAGTATGACTTTCTCGCGAAACACCATCAGCGTCGGGATGGAGCGGATGTTGAATGCGCCCGCGACCTCCTGCTCCTCCTCGGTGTTGACCTTTGCGAACACCACGTCGGCGTGCTGTTCGGACGCCTGTTCGAAGGTCGGCGCGAAGGCACGGCAGGGCGCGCACCAGGGCGCCCAAAAATCGACGATCACCACGTCATTGCCGGTGACGACTTGCTCGAAGTTGTCCTTGTTGAGGTCTACGGTAGCCATGCGCATCTCCCTATGTGCGGCGGCAAGTATATCAGGGCGCAGCGCAGCGCAAACTTAGCCCAGGGCCTGTAGGAAATCCGCAATCGCCCGCCAATATTCCGGGGCATCCGCGATGCTGTCGTGCGCGGCCGGGCGAATTTCGCGCCATTGCTTCGGCCCGCCCCACGCAGCGTACAGGCGCTCGGAGTGCGGCCGCGGAATCACCTGGTCGTCACTCGCGACCAGGCACAGCAGCGACGCCGCGATTTGCGGCGCGCGCGAGAGCGAATCGAAGCGGTGCTTGAGCATCAGACCGATGGGCAGAAAAGGGTAGACACCCCGCGCCACGCTTTCGATGCTGTCGTAGGGCGACACCAGGATCACACCTGCGAGCTGCCGCTGCGAGGCAAGATAGACTGCGACACCGCTGCCGAGGCTGCGCCCCATCACGGCCACGCGACCGCCCTTTGCGCGGCGTGCGGCATATTCATGAATTTTCAGGGCGTCGGCAAAGAACGCGGCCTCGTCCGGCTTGCCTCCACTCCTGCCGTAAGCGCGGTAGTTCATGAGCAGCAGGGACCAGCCTGCGTATCCACCGGCGGTCGCGCCCAGCCAGGACACTTCCTCGGCGTTTCCGCCGAAATAAATCAATACCGGCGCCGGTTCTTGCGCGACTGTCGCATGCGCCAGCCAGCCGTGTAGCGTCACGCCGTCGCCCACCTCCAGACTTACTTCTTCTATCGCCGCACCCGAATTGGCTTTGAGCGGATCCTGGGTGAGCGGCTGGGGGAAGAAAATCAGCCGCTCCTGAAACAAATAAATCAGTATCGGGAAGCCCAGCACGATGCAGCCGGCGAGTTTGAGCCAGTCGAGCATTCTGGCTTTCAGAGTTGTGTTCAAGTTCCGCGCATGCAGCGAGGGCTGAAGCTGGATAAGAAACGCAGTTGCCGGCTCATGCCCCCATCATAGTCAAGCGCGGCGCCGCTGGCAAAACAGCTGACGGCGCTAAGCGGATTGCATCCGTGCGAGTTCAGCGGAAAGCAGCACGCGCTTGCGCAGCGCGCCCCAGCGGTATTCGCCGAACGCGCCGGTGCTGCGGATGACGCGGTGGCAGGGAATGAGGTAGGCGACGGGGTTGGCGGCGACGGCGCCGCCGACGGCACGCGCTGACTTGGGCCGACCCACGCTCCCGGCGAGCCGTGCGTAGGTCGTGACCGCGCCGGCCGGCACGCGCAGCAGCGCCTCCCACACCTTGACCTGAAAATTCGTGCCCTTCACCAACAGGGCCAGCGGTTCATCCCAGCGTTTGCCGCTACCGAAGATGCGCGCTGCGACAGGCGCAGTAACGCGCGGCAGGTGCACCAACTCCGCGTCCTGCCAAAGGGCGCGCAGTCGCGCGAGCGCCTGGTCTTCGCTTTCCGGTTGCAGAAACTCCAGCGCGCACACACCGCGCGGCGTCAAGCCGAGCAGGCATGCGCCGAACGGGCTCGCGTGGACACCCCAGGAAATCGCCAGTCCCGCGCCGCGAAGCTTGTACTCGCCGGGCGTCACCGCTTCGATATTGACGATCAAGTCATGCAGCCGCCCGGGCCCGGACAGTCCCGACTGATAACTCGCGTCCAACAGATCCCCGCTTTCGCGCAACACGCGTTTCGCTTCCTGCGCCGTCTGGAACTGCAAAAAGCGCTTGGGGCTGACGCCGGCCCAGCGCTGGAACAGCCGTTGGAAATGGAATTCGGACAGGCCCACGCTGGCGGCAATCTCCCCCAAGCCTGGTTGGCGCTGCACGCTGTTGTCGAGAAAGCGAATGGCCTGTTCGACCAGTTGGTAATCGTTAGCGGACATTGGATTCGACTCGGTTGATGACGCCGCCATTCTATCGATCGCCGATAAGGGGGCGCCACCCGATTCTTGCTTGCCCTAGAATCGGGTCATGGACCCCTATCGCGGCCGCTTTGCCCCTTCGCCCACCGGCCCCCTGCATTTCGGCTCGCTGGTCGCCGCCGTGGGCAGTTACCTCGAAGCCCGGAGCCGCGACGGACTCTGGCTGGTGCGCATGGAAGACCTGGATGCACCGCGCACGCAGCCGGGTGCGGCCGATGCAATACTGCGCACCCTCGAAGCCTGCGGTATGGGCTGGGACGGCAGCATTCTTTATCAGAGCCGGCGCAGCGAGACCTATCGCGCCGCACTGGCGCGCCTCGAAGCAAAGGGGCGGGTCTATGCCTGCGGCTGTTCGAGAAAGGAAATTGCCGATTCGGGGCTGGCGCCGGACGGCGCGCTCATCTACCCCGGCACCTGCCGCAATGGACTTGCACAGGGCAAAGCGGAGCGCGCCAAGCGCGTTCGCGTGGACGACGCCCGGATCGAATTCGAGGACGCGCTGCAGGGGCCGATGCGCCAGAATCTCGCCACCGAGGCCGGTGATTTCGTGCTGCGGCGCGCCGATGGTCTGCATGCCTACCAGCTGGCCGTGGTGGTCGACGATGCCGAGCAGGAAATCACGGACGTGGTGCGTGGTGCCGACCTGCTCGCATCAACGCCCAGGCAGATCTTTATTCAGCGCCTGCTCGGCCTGCCCAGCCCGCGTTATCTGCACCTGCCGCTGGCCGTGAATGCCGCCGGAGAAAAGCTGTCCAAGCAGACGCTGGCTCCGCCGGTGGACGAGCGCAATCCGGTGCCGGCGCTGGCGCAAGTTCTGGTTTTTCTCGGGCTATCGCCGCCTCAGGCCTTGTGGCAGTCGACCCCGCCCGAATTCTGGAACTGGGCAATTTCGAACTGGACCTTGGAAAGGATTCCGCGCCGGCTGAGCCTGCCCGCGCCTTGATCGTCGCTGCGGCTTGGATCCTATGGCCGGATGGGCTAGGCGGCATCGTAAGCATAGGCTCCCTAGGGACTGGCACCGCTGATCGCCTGAATTTAAACGCGTTTATACTCGCGAACCTAACGCGTTATATCATTGCAACCTCAAAACATATCGTTGCATAAACCTTGCGTATTGTATTTAACCGTTTATTTTCAGCATCTTAATAATTGTAGAAATCGAGGTGCGCTCCCAAGAACCGCCCGTCCCATTGAATCCTATTGACGCGGTACGGGCGCCCGTATAAACCGCGCGCGCATCGAACCCGGCGGCAGCATGACCGTGGCAAGGGCCAGCAGAACCAGCCCCAGTGCCGCGAAATCCTGCCAATGCGGAACCTCGGCCAGGACCAGCATGCCGCTGAATACCCCCACGACCGGTATCATGAGCACGGACAAGGAAGACACGCCCACCGGAACCGTCGTCGCGATCTTGAACCAGGCCCACTGGCAAAAAACGAAGGACACAAGGACATTGTAGACGACGGCGATGGCCGGACCGGGCGACAAGGGCCGCAGGCTGTCCAGGTCGAAGGCAAGCGCGCCGGCGACGATCGGGATGCCACCCAGGAGCAGTTGCCAGGCCGTGAGCGAGGTCACGGGCAGATCCACCGGGAAGCGCCGCATCATGACCGTGCCAAACGCCCAGGACAGCGCACCACCGAGCATCAGCAGCGTGCCCTTGGGCGCCGCCCGCACCGCCTGCAGCTCATTCGACAACAACAGCAGCATCGCCCCCATGCCCAGCACGACGCCGAGCATGCGCCGTGCGGTGAGGCGCTCTTTCAGGATCCAGGCCGAGAGCAGCACGCCCCAAAGCGGCATGGTGAAAGCGAGGATCGCGGCGCGACCTGACGCCATATAGCTGATGCCGTACACGACGCACAGATTCCAGACGGTGATGTTGAACAGCGTGATCAACAGCAACCTGCCCCACTGGCCCCGTGGCGGCCGCAAGCGCAATCCGGCGCGGGCGGCGACGGCAAACAGGCCGGTCGCGCCTCCCAGCAGACAGGCGCTGCGGAAACTGAGCGCGGGCATCTCGGTCAGCGCCAGCTTGATCATCGGCCAGTTGAATCCCCAGCCCAGCGTGAGCGCCACCAGCAACCACAGGATCGAGCGTGGAAATCCCTGGCGCTGCTCGGCGCTCAAGCTTGCTTCTCGGCGCGCAGAACGAGCGCGACCGCGCGCAGGTCCGCGCTGGCGTAGTCGAGTTCGCCGCTTTGCACCCGGGCGCAAAGTTCCTCGAATTCATCGCCGGCAAGGCCCTCGACGCGCCGCTTCACCCAATCTGCAGCGCTAGCCGCAATCAGCCGCCGCACGCGGCCGCCGTGCGAGCGCCGCTGGCTGGCGCAGGCGAGCGCATGGCGCTCGATCAGATCCGCAAGTTCGGCCACGCCCTCGCCGCTGGTCGCGATCGTGCGCAGAACCTGCGGCGTCCAGACGTCGTAATGCCGCAGCGAAAGCATGGCCAGCAGTTCCCGCTCGGTGCGATCCGCAAGCGGCAAATCGGCCTTGTTGACCACCAGGATGTCGGCGATTTCCAGGATGCCCGCCTTGAGCGCCTGCACCTCGTCGCCGAGGCCGGGCGGACAGACCACGACGCGCGTATCGGCGATTTCCGCGACTTCGACCTCGGACTGCCCGGCGCCAACGGTCTCGACGATGATCTGGTCGTAGCCGGCCGCGTCGAGCAGATCGATGACCCGCGCGGCGGTGCGCGACAAGCCGCCGCCATGGCCGCGCGAAGCCAGCGAGCGAATGAACACGCGTTCGTCCGCCTGGTGCGCACCCATGCGTATGCGATCACCGAGGATTGCGCCGCCGGAAAAAGGACTAGACGGGTCGACCGCCACCACGCCGACGGTCGCGCCACGCGAGAGCCATGCGCCGATCAGCGCGCTGACCAGCGTGGACTTCCCGGCACCGGGCGGGCCGGTGACGCCGAGCACGCGCGCGCGCCCGAGGTGCGGCTGCAATTCATGCAGCAGCGCCTTGCCTGCGGCGGTTTCGTTCTCGACTGCAGACATCGCGCGTGCCAGCGCCCGGCGCTCGCCGGCGAGGATGGCGGCCAGCGGGTTCGCATCGGCCTGCAATCCCGCGCTCATGACTATCCTGCGCGCCTGCCGATAAAGTCGTTTTGCCGTCGGACGATGTCCTCCGGAAACGGCACGGACCTGCGCGCCGCGGTGTCGATGTGTGCGCCGACGATTTCCGCCGTGGCCGCCTCGCCCCCGCCTTCGCTTTCATACATGCGGTGCAGGAAGCGGATGGTCTTCGGCTTTGCTTCGAGCAATTCAGAGGTGATGCGCACCAGCGCACCGGCATGCAGTTCGCGCTTGAAAAGCGTGCGCATGTCCAGCGCCGCCATGCCGCGCCCGTTCACCTTGAAATAGCTGGTCGTCATCCCGAGCGCCGCGAAAAAATGCCAGGTCGCCGCATCGAAGAAAGCGGTGTAGAACTGCACATTCATATGATCCATCTGGTCCAGGTGCCACGGATAGACCACGCCGCGATAGGTCTCGATTGCCGTTTCGGCCGACATCTCGCCCCCGTCAGACCATGACCAGCGGCTGGCCGAAACCGAGTTCCCTGCGCAGCGTCGCGCAGATCTCGCCATGGGTGCAGCCCGCCTCGGCGGCTTCGACCACGCGCTCGAACAGGTTCTGCTGCGGGTCGCCCGCCGCAGCGGCAAGACGACCCTGCGCCGCTTGCACCGCGGCCTGCGAACGCGCGCCTTTGTAAGCCTTGAACGCGGCGATGTGTGACTGCATTTTCGCCGGATCCGGCGTGGGCAGGGCCTGGCGTTCGCCGGCGCCCTCTTCCACCTGGTAGGCGTTGACGCCGACCACCGTCTGCTCGCCCGACTCCACTTGCTCCTGGAAACCGCGCGCCGAGGCGCCGATCATTTTCTGCACCAGCCCCTGCTCCACCGCTGCGTACATGCCGCCCGCAGATTCGACCTGGGCCATGACGTCCAGGATTTTCTGCTCCATTTCGTCGGTGAGCGACTCGACGTAATAGCTCCCGCCGAGCGGATCGATCACGTCAGTGAGGTGCGCCTCTTCGCGCAGTATGTTCTGCGTGTTGACGGCGATGCGCGCGCCGAACTCGGTCGGGCAGGACAGCGCCTCGTCGTAGGCATCGGTATGCAGCGACTGCAGCCCGCCGAAAATACCGGCCATGGCCTGGATCGTGACGCGCGCGATGTTGTTGAGGGGCTGCTGGCGCGTCAGATCCACGCCCGAAGTCTGGCCGTGGAATTTGAATCGCCAGGAGCGCGGGTCGCGTGCGCCAAAGCGCTCGCGCGTGATCCGCGCCCAGATGCGCCGGCCGGCGCGAAACTTGGCGATCTCCTCGAACAGGCTGAGCGATATGTCGAAGAAAAAGGTGAATCGCGGCAGGAAGGCGTCCACCTGCATGCCGCGCGCCCTGCAGTCCTCCGCGTATTGAATCGCGGACGACAGGGTGAAGGCCATGGCCTCCGCCGGCGTGGCGCCCGCCTGCTGCATGTGCTGCCCCACCACCGACATCGGGTTCCAGTTGGGCACATGGCGGTTGCAGAATTCAATGTGATCGCTGAGGACGCGCCGCGCACCCGGCAGTGCGATGCGGAAGAACATATGGTTGGCAACGTAATGGCTCAGGTAGTCGCTCTGATTGGAGGTGCCGCTGATCGTGCGCCAGTCGACGCCGCGCCGTTTCGCGGTTGCCAGCATGAGTGCGAACAGGGTGAACGGCGAAGGGTCGTTCATGGCGCAGGAGGTGCGCGCCAGATCCACGCCGGCCAGGCATTCCTCCATATGCTCGACCGTGTTCGCGACGACGCCGCAGGTGCCGAGCAACTCCGCGTGCACCTCGTCCATGTCGTAGCCGCGAAACACCGAGTTGCATGGAATCAGCGATACCGCCGTCGTTCCCTGCGCAATCATCTCGAGCAGGCGCGCGTTGTAATCCGCCGGCGTGCCCAGCCCGATCAACTGGCGCTGTGACCAGGTGCGGCCGCGGTGCATGCTCGCATAGATGCCGCGTGTGTAAGGTGCCTGGCCCGGGTATCCAAGCTCGGCTGCATAGTCGCCGCTCCAATCCTGGGGCGTGTACAAGGGCTTGACTTCGACGCCCGAACGATTGCGCGTCGGTTTGTCGCTGCGGGCGCTTGCTGCGAATTCGCGCTGCCATCGTTCATCTGCGGTTTCCTGCGCGGCAAGCGTACCGGCATCCACTGGCTTGTTCATCCTCACCCCCTTCTATGTAACATTGAGCGCGCGCCGCGCGCGCGTCAGCCGGCCAACCTCCGCCGCAATGTCCGCCAGCGAACTGCCCGGATGGAATACCTTCGCCACGCCGGCCTCGAGCAGCTTCGCCTCGTCCGCGTCGGGCACGATGCCGCCGACGATGACCGCGATATCCTGCAGCCCCGCCGCGCGCAGCGCCTGCATCAGCTTGGGCACGATCAGGTGGTCGGTTGCCAGCGAGGACACGCCGATCACATCGACGTCCTCCTCCATCGCCAGCTTCACCACTGCGGCAATGTCCTGCCAGGGCGGCGTATAGACCACCTCCATGCCTGCATCGCGCAAAGCGGAAGCAACCACGCGGCTGCCGCGGTCGTGGCCGTCCAGGCCGATTTTGGTCACAAGAACCTTGGGTGGTTGCGTGGTCATGGCGCGCTGCCTAAAAAGGTCGATAAATCTTCTACGGGCATCTCAGATAATCCCAATTCTGTCATTCCGAGCAAAGCGAGGAATCTGCTTTTACGGGCTCTAAGAAAGCAGATTCCTCGGCCACAGGCCTCGGAATGACAATTCTCAGAGTCCAACTCATGTCTTCTGCTCCTCGCGCAGCAGCCTGAGAAAGCTGCGCGCGATGCTGCGCGGAGAGTTTCTGCCGCTTTCGCGAAACCAGTGCTGGCTCCAGTTGAGCGCGCCCAGAAGCAGCAGGCGGAAGCTCTGGCGGTCGGTTTCGGGCGGCAGCGGCAAGGCCGCCACCAGCTCGGCGAACAGGCGGTCATAGCTGTCGCGCAATTTGACCAGGCGCGCCGCCGCCTTGGGCACATCCTGCGGCAGCACGCGGATCACCACCAGCGCGTAGTCGCCGGTCTTGAGCAAGGCTTCCAGATGCGCGACGGCGGCCGCCTCCAGTTTCTGCCAGGGCTCCTCGTGCCGGCTGATGGCGGCGCGCACTTTTTCGGAAATCAGGCGCACCCCCTCCTCGTACACCGCGACCAGCAGATCTTCCTTGGCAGCGAAATGGTAATAGAGCGACCCGGGCAGCATGTCCACCGCCGCGGCGATGTCGCGCATCGACGTCGCCGCATAGCCTTTTTCGCGAAACAGGCGCGCCGCCTCGTCGAGGATTTGCGGCAGGCGGCTGTCGCTGCGTGAGACGCGTAGGGTCTGTGCCATGGGGTCCGGATATAAATAAAACAAACGACTGTTTGCTTTATAAACCGTTTTTCGGGATCGGTCAACGTCCGGGCGGGAGCACGCGAAACACGAGTTGCGTGAAATTTTGTGAAATATGGCTGCCCGCGGCGCCACCGGCACATAATTCGCAGCAGGTACCTCGACTCTCCCGCCGGCCCGCGTGCCGCCGGCAATACCGAACAAGACATTCGAGGCAAGCACCGAGGAGTACCGATTCAATCCGACGATTGCAATCGCCATCGAACATGAACCTTGCCACGCTCCTGATCCCGCCCTCGCTCGACGCCAAGCAGGCGCTGCGCCTGCGCCGCCTGGGTCTCGCCGCGCTCAGCTATTTATCGTCCACGGCACTCGTGGCGGTGACTTGGTTGTTCGGCGTCCTCCCGGCAGCGGCAATGATGGAAGTCGCGCTTGCCTATCTTGCGATCAACCTCGGCGTGTACGCGGCAATCCGTTCCGGCTTCAATCTGCGCTTTGCTGATCCCAGCCTGACCCGCTTTCAGGTTCTGAGCGCGATCAGCGTTCTGATGTTCATCGTCTACCACATGGACGACGGACGCAATATCGCCCTGTTCGGCTGCTTCGTCGTGTTTCTGTTCGGCGTATTTCGCTTCAACATGCGCGAATTCACCTTTGTCACGCTCTACACCCTCGCCGCCTATGCGCTAGTCATCAATCTGCTGATGCATCTGCGGCCGCAAACCATCCGCGATGTGCCCCTCGAATGGATGAGCTGGCTGGTACTCGCGGGGCTCCTTCCCGGTTTTGGCATCATCGGCGGTCAGATCAACACGCTCAGGCGCAGATTGCGCGAAAGCGAGCTGCGCTTTCGTGCCGTGGCGGAACTGTCGTCTGATTGGTATTGGGAGCAAGACGCGAATTTCCGCTTCACGGTCATGTCCGGCGGACTAGAGAACAAGGGCAAATTCGTGATCAACGAGGCGTTGGGCAAACCCAGGTGGGAACTGCCTATCGAGCTCGACGATGCGGAATGGGCGAAGCACCGGGCGACGCTGCAGGCACACCGCGCGTTCACTGACTTTGAATACCAGATCGCCGTCGCCGACGGCAGCTTGCGCTGGTACAGCGTACGCGGCGAGCCCCAGTTTGACGCCCGGGGAAAATTCACGGGATATCGCGGTACCGCCAATGACATCACCGCACGCAAGCAGACCGAGCAGGCTTTGCGCGAAAGCATCGAAAAGCTGCGTCTGTTCACCGACAACATCCCCGCAATGACCGTTTACTGGGATGAGAACCTGCGCTGCAGTTTCGCCAACAAGGTGTTTATCGAATTTTTCGGCCTTGCCGGCAAGGAAATTATCGGCAAGCACGTGCGGGAGGTACTGGGGGAGGAATCCTACCGGAAAATTGAAGGCCATTTCCTGCGTGCGATGCAGGGGCATCCGGTCAGCTACCAAAGGGCGAGCGTGCTTGCAAACGGCGAAACGCGCCACATCGAGGTCACGCTGCTGCCGCAGTTCGGCGACCAAGGAAGATTCATGGGCTGTTTCGCGGTGACCACCGATGTCACCGAGCACAAACTCGCGGAGGAGCGCATCCAGCGCGTCGCGCATCACGACAGCCTCACCAACCTGCCGAACCGCTTGCTGTTCAACGACCGGCTGAATCAGGCGGTCCGTCTTGCCAAACGCGATTCCCGCCAGTTCGCGCTGCTGTTCCTCGACCTGGATAAATTCAAACCGGTGAACGACACCCTGGGACATGGCGCAGGCGACGCGTTGTTGCAAGCCCTTGCCGCGCGAATCCGTCACCAGGTACGCGAATCGGACACGGTGGCGCGCATCGGCGGCGATGAATTCACGGTGATCCTGCCTGAAATCGCCAGGCGCGAGGAAGCGGAAATCGTCGCAATAAAGATCATCGCCGCGCTTGGCGTGCCCTTCGAACTCGGTGCGGAGCGGACCTCGGTTGAAATCGGCGCCAGCATCGGCATCGCCGTCTATCCGGCGGACGGCGACGACGCCGACGCGCTGGTCAAGGCCGCGGACGCCGCGATGTATGAAGCCAAGCAGGCGGGCGGCACCTACCGGTTTTTCGAAGCCCGGAAATAATCCCAAAACGAAAGTGCACTTCCGCCGCGACGAACGGTCCAAGCACTGATGCCAACATTACGGACCATGATGATTGCTGCGCTGGCGCTTTCGCTGCTGGGTTGCGCCACTGCCCCGGCCCCGCCGGTCGCAGGCCCGCGCATCGCGCGGATCTCACCCGAGGAACTCGCACGGATCCTGCCCAAGCCGACCCCCAAGTTGCCCCTGGCGGAACTGGTGCGCATGTCCAGGGAGGGTGCCACTGCGAAACAGCTCATCGCCGGGATCATCGAGACAGGCTCACGCTATGAGCTGAGCGCGTCGCAACTGATCGACCTGCACGCCCAGGGCGTACCCGCGGAAGTGCTGGACCATATTCAGGCGGCTCAGGAACGCGATGCGCGCGATCGCATGGCCGAAGAAATCAACCGGCGCGAGCAGCGCCACGCGGAAGAATTGCAGCGCGAGCAGGAAGCGCGCCGCAATGACTTCCCCCCTGACCCGTGGTGGCCGGCATACCCAGGCTACGGATGGAACTTCGGCTACCCGTTCCATCCATACGGCGGCTTTTACTGGCGTCGGTAGACCACCAGCGCGACGCCGATTGCAGCCAGCATCATTCCCGCCATTGCCATGGGGCCGAGCGTCTCCCCGAACATGGCATAGGCCATCAGCGCCGTCGCCGGCGGGACCAGATAGAACAGGCTCGCCACCCTGGTCGCGGCGCCCTTGCGTATGAGGATATACAGCAGGGAAATCGCACCGATCGACAGTACCAGTACCAGCCAGGCCAGGGTCGCGATGAATTCGCCGGTCCAGTTCACGCGCATGGTTTCGAACACCAGCGCCAGGGGTAGCAGGACCAGACCGGCGGCGCAGAATTGAATCACCGAACCGGCGCGCAGATCGACCGCGCCGCAGTAGCGCTTTTGATACAGTGTTCCGACCGTGATCGAAAGCAGCGCCATCACCGATAGCGCCAGCGTCGCCGGCGTAATGCCGGTCAGCGTCGTGCGGCCGAGCACGACCAGCAGTACGCCTCCAAAACCGAGCACCAGTCCCGACCATTGACGCACATGCAAACGTTCACCGAACAGGGGCGCGCTCGCAAATGCGGTGAGGATGGGCTGTATGCCGACGATCAGTGCACTGACGCCTGCGGACATGCCCAGATGAATGGAACAGAACACACCGCTGAGATAGCCGCCTTGCATCAACACGCCGACGACCGCGACATGTCCCAGTTGGGTCAAGCTATCCGGCCAGGTGACGCGCATGATCAGCGCAAGCGGCAACATCAGCGCAACGACGAGGGCGAAGCGCAACAGCAGAAAAGTCAGCGGCTCGGCGTAGGGCAAGCCGAATTTGGCGCTGACAAATCCCGTGCTCCACAAAAGCACGAACAGGCCGGGCATTGCCTGCAACCAGAGCCGCGCCGCGCCGCGCTCGTCAATCGGCATGGCCGTGTCCGAATCGCTGCAAAGGTAGAGACCCGCTCATGGTCAGCGCGTCGGACGCCGGATCGGGAGGGCAGAAGACGATGCTTCCGCGCTTTTCCAACCGGGTTACAGGAAAGTTCGCAGGCATATTGTCCGTCGCAAAGCCGCGCATTGTATCAAGTCGGCCGGAATCGACCGATTTACCTGCGTAGTACGCGATAAAAGTGAGCCCCCGCTAACCAGCATTGCAGCAGTCGTCGCGCCATTTTCTGCAACGCATTGTTTTATAACAATAAATACTGGTTAAATTCAGCCGCTTCGCCTCCAACAACAAGCTAACTATATGATTTAACTAAATTTGTGCATCACATCAAAGCAGTTCTAGCTTTTTTAAAAAAATACTTGACAGGCAACGGCTTGAGCGTAAAATTCAAATTGTTGCAGTGCAATATCTTCGTAGTTACGAGGCCGTTGCACCCAAGATTGCGGGACCTTTTCGTAACTTTATATGGAGATTCAAAATGTACGCCACACCTGAACAATTTGCTGCCGCAAACAAAGCCGGCGTCGATGCGCTGTTTACCGTTGCCCAAGCCCAGTTCGCCGCGTTCGAGCGTCTGTCGGCCCTGAACTTCAACACCACCAAGGCGGCGTTCGAAGACAGCGTCAGCCAGGCAAAAGCCCTGATGTCGGTCAAGGATGCGCAGGAATTTGCCAACCTGAGCGCCAATTCGGCCCAGCCGGCGCTGGAAAAAGCGATCGCCTACTCGCGCAATGTATATGACGTGGCGACCCAGACCCAAGCCGAAGTGACCAAGCTGGCCGAGTTCCAGGCCGCCGAAATGAACAAGTCGGTGGTCTCGCTGATGGACAAGCTGAGCAAGAACGCGCCGGCCGGTTCGGACGTCGCCATCGCCGCGGTCAAATCCGCGATGGCTGCCGCCAACTCCGCCTACGACAGCTTCACCAAGGCGGTCAAGCAAGCCACCGAGCTCGCCGAAGCCAATGTTACTGCCGCCACCGCGACCGTGGTGAAACAAGCCGGCAAAAAGAAAGCGTAATAGGCTTTCTTCACGAAAACGCTGGCAGCTTCTCCTCCTCCTTTGTTGTCAGCGGCCCCGAGGGCAACCTCGGGGCAACCTGAACCCCGGGCCAGACCCGGGGTTTTTTTTGCGCTCAGTCTGGCCTGGGGTTCCGCATGCGGCGTGTTTTTCTTTCACAGCGCGAAGATTGACAGCCGACCATGGCGGCCGAATAATCGGCTGCCATGGCGATCCTCAGCGGACTACTGAATCAAATCTTCTCGCGTCCGCAAACGATTCCCCTGCTGACACTGGACATGGCCTTCCCCAGCCCCCTGTCGGCCTACCGCTACGCCGAATTCAGTCACTATCTGGAGCGGATACCCGGTTCCGTCGTTCTCAGCACCCTTCCGGGCTTCGAGCAGCACCATGCCGTGTACGCTGCGCATCACCCTGCACTTGCGTCGCGGGTGCGCCTGTTCGAGCCGGAGGCGCCGCTGCCAGCGAGCAGGCTCGTCTACAGCGTTTTTCTGAGCACGGCCCACGCCTACCTTCCGCACGTGGAACGGCAGGGATTGCCGTTGGCGATGACCTTGTATCCAGGCGGCGACTTCGGCATCGACGACGCCGCGAGCGACGCAAAGCTCGCGCGACTGTTTGCCTACGAACAGCTGCGCAAAGTGATCGTGACCCAGGTTGCGACCCTCGAATACCTCAAGACAAAAAACTTCTACGATCAGGAACGCGTGGAAATGATTTACGGAGTGGTCATCCCAGCCGATTATTTCACTTCGCCGCAGGTGAAACTTCGCTTCGGGCTGGACAAGCCGATACTGGATCTGTGCTTCGTCGCGTACAAATACATGCCGCAGGGTCGCGACAAAGGCTATGACACGTTCATCGCGGCCGCCCGCGTTCTGGCGCAAAAGATTCCGGAAGCGCGTTTCCACGTGGTCGGCAACTACGGTCCGGAGGACCTCGACGTCTCCGCGCTGTCCGACACGATCCGCTTTCACGGAATCAAGCCCACACCCGAGTTTCCCGCGTTCTACGCGGGCATGGACATGGTCATCTCGCCCAATATTCCGCATCTGCTCGGCGGCGGCAAGACCGACGGTTTCCCCACGGCCGCGTGCGTGGAAGCCTCACTCTCCGGAGTGGGCCTGATGTGCTCGGACGTGATGCGACAGAACCACTACTACGCCGACGGCACCGAGATCTGCATCGTGCCGCCCGACGCGGATGCGATCGTCGAGCGCGTAGTGCACTACCGCGGCGATGCACGGGCGCTTGCGAGCCTCGGAGAAATGGGCCGCGCGCGCAGCCTCGCATTGTTCGATCCCGCGGTGCAGCTGGGTGCGCGCCTTGCGATCCTGCGCAAGCTGATCGGGAACTGAGCGCGACGGTCCGGATCCGGTCTAGGGCCAGACAGGGGGATCGGTGCCCGGCGGCACCGAAGGCCGCGTCCACAGCGCGGGCGTACGCGACAACTGTGCACTGTGGCGCAGCATCACCAGTTCGCCGTAGCCCGATCGGCTGGTTTCGAGGTAAGGCGCGCGCTCCGGCAATGTCGCGCTGAAACCCTCAGGCACGCGCCCCAGGCTGCGAATCCAGTGCCCGGTCTGCGCCAGCGAAACCTTCACCTGCCAGCTGCCGCCTTCATTTTGTTGGCGCAGCAAAGCCGCCGAAGCGGCGTACGCCATCAAATGACCCGTCGCGTAATCGAGTATCTGCATCGGCAGCGGCTTGGGGCTGGACAGGCCGGCGGCCTCGGCCTCGGCGTGGTTGAATCCGGTCGCCGTCTGCACCAGCGAGTCGAAGCCGCGGCGCGCGCCCCACGGACCGTCCGTGCCGTAAGCGCAAAGCGAAATGCAGACAATGCCGGGCCTGCGCTCGGCAAGTGCCTGCGCGCCATAACCCAATGCCTCCAGCGCACCCGGCCGATAGCCCTGCATGAACACATGGGCACCGACCAGCAGCGCATTCATATCCCGGAGGCCCAGGTCGCTGCGCAGATCCACGTGCGCCGACAGCTTGCCGCGGCTGGTGGTCGCAATCGATTCGATGTTCGGCAGTTGGGGCGCGTTGACCAGCATCACGTCGGCGCCGTAAGCCGCGAGCGCGCGCCCGCCCACCGGTCCGGCGAGTATGCGCGTCAAATCGAGCACCTTGATGCCGGTGAGCGGCCGCTCGTCTGCTTCCAATCGCGGAAAAGCAAGCGGCGGCGCGTCGCCGATGCGCTCGAAACTCATCAACGGCTGCGCCGCGATGGCCTTGCCCTGGGGATGCGCATCCCATTCGTCAAAACCGCGCATCGCGGCGACGACCAGTCCGCGCTCGGCCGCAGCCTGCTCGAAATCCTGCGCGCGCCATTCGAGCAGTGCACGCTCGGCGTCGGCGCGCCGCGCCTTCTCCGGCGCGAGTCCAAGCAGCCGCAATGCACCGTCGCGGTGATGGGCGAAGTTCGCGTGCACGCGCACCCAGCCGTCGGCACAGCGATAGGCGCCGGTGAAACTGTCGCGGATATCGGGCACGCGGCCGTCGACGCTGAACCAGCCGGCGCATTCAAGCGCGGCATGCTGCATGTCCACGCGCACCTGCTGCCGTGTCTGGCCGCGCGCGTGGCCGAGTTCGCAGGCCGCGAGTGCCGCTGCTGCAATGGGTAGCTGCGCCGCCGTGCCCACGGCGAAGGATGAAGGCAGAACCGGCTCCGCACCAGTCAATTCCGCATGCGCGAGCGACTGCGGCGGCAATCCCGCGAGGCTCCAAACGCTGGCGAGCAATTCATGGGAATTCGTCGTCACAACATGTCCCGGAATTCGGTCGGCCGGTCCTCATCGAGGAGGCACGAGGACCTTAGCACAAATCTTTCCCGGCGCCTGACGCCGGCCTTGCGCCTGGAGTTTCGTTCGAGACGGAATCCGGCACGGTATTCGTGTCGACACGGATACCGCGCCAATTATCGTTCGCTTCGATGTGCCCACGTATTAGCGCAATACACTGTTTCATATAACTATTAACTCATTCTTTTGCAGCAGGGCCGACCCGGCACGCTAGTTGCGATGACCTTTGTCACCGGGCCATGTTGGCTGCGGAAAGCAAGCACTAACCCTGCACAAGGAGAAGCTCATGAAACTGCACACCTCGTTTGGAATGAACCCACGACTGGTACGGATGTTCATGGCCGAAAAGGGTATCGATGTCGATCGAGTCGAAGTCGATCTTTTCGCCGGAGAAAACCGGCAGGAACCGTTTCTGAAGAAGAACCCCGCGGGCCAGACGCCGGTGCTGGAACTCGACGGCGGCAGCTACCTTTCCGAGACGGCCGCGATCTGCGAGTACCTGGAAGAACTCAACCCCAAGCATCCCCTGATCGGCGCAACCGCGCAGGAGCGAGCCGAAACGCGCATGTGGTTGCGCCGCGTCGAGATCAATATCTGCATTCCCATGGTCCACGCTTTCTACTACAAGGAAGGCTATGATCTGTTCAACACACGCGTGCACTGCATTCCCCAGGCAGCGGACGAATTGAAGGTGAAGGCGCGCAAGGGCTTGGTCTGGCTGAACGGCCTGCTGCAGCCGGGCAAATGGATTTGCGGCGACCGCTTCACCGTGGCCGACATCTGCCTGTTCACCTACATCGACCTGCTGCGCAACGCAGGCCAGCCGATACCCGAGGATCTCGACAGGCTGCAGGCCTGGTTCGACCGCGTCGCCGCCCGCCCGAGCGCCGACGTGAGCCTGTTCCCGATGCAGCCCATGGGCATGCGCGGATAGCGGTGCCGGCGCAAGCACCACACCACGCCGCCCGCGCAGGGGCGGCGGATTACAGCTTAAGATCGTATTTGCGGATGCGGTCGCGCAATGTGCTCGCGGGGATGTCGAGCACGCGCGCCGCGCCGTTTTTGCCGCCGATCATCCCTTTGCATTGGAGCAGCGCCGCGCGGATCAAGTCGGCTTCGGCTTCGCGCAGCGTGCGCGCAGGCCCGACGCCCGGCTCGAGGGCAGCCGCGCTGCGCCGCGCGCCCTGCGCCGGCCCGGTGTCCCAATGCAGCACGCTGCTCTGACTGAGTATCACCGCACGCTCGATCACGTTTTGCAGTTCGCGCACGTTCCCAGGCCAGGAATACTGCAGCAGCCACTTGGTGACGTCCTGCGACAGACCGGTAATTTCCCGTCCCAGGCGCTGCGCCATCTGCTGCGCAAATTGCATCGCCAGCATGAGCACGTCGCCGCCGCGCTCTCGCAGCGCCGGCGCGTGGATCGGAAATACATTCAGGCGGTAGTAAAGGTCCTCGCGGAACGCGCCGCTAGAGATTTCACGCAACAGATCGCGATTGGTCGCGGCGATGACGCGCACGTCCACGCGCACCGGGCTCGACTCGCCCAGGCGCTCGAATTCACCCTCCTGCAGGACACGCAGCAGCTTGGCCTGCAGTTCTAGCGGCAACTCGCCCACCTCGTCGAGAAAAATCGTGCCGCCGTCGGCAAGTTCAAAACGACCGACGCGATCCGTCACGGCGCCGCTGAACGCGCCTTTTTTGTGGCCGAACAATTCCGATTCGATCAGATGCTCGGGCAGCGCTGCGCAATTGACCTTGACCAGCGGCCGCTCGCCGCGCCGGCTGCCGTCGTGAATCGCGCGCGCAAGCAATTCCTTGCCGGTTCCGGTCTCACCGGAGATCAGGACGTTCGCATCGGTGAGCGCCACCTTATCGACCAGACCGAGCGTATTAAGAAGCGCGTCGCTCTGACCGATGATGTGGGCAAAATGATGGCTGCGCTCTATTTCCTCGCGCAGGTACATGTTTTCCGCCTCCAGCCGCCCCTTGTAGCGTTCTACTTCGGCCAGTGCCTCGCGCAGGTCCGCGGTGAGTTGCTGGCTGCGCCAAATGGACCCGACCTGTTGCGCCATCACGGTGAATGAAGGAACCACGTCGCGCGAAATCGGATCGAAGGTGGCCCCGCGACGGGCGCCCAGTATCCAGCCTATGGCGCGTCCGTCAGCGCCGTGAAACGGGCAGGCGATCGCTTCGAGCAGGCGCAGATCGGACCAGGCGCGCAACATGGCGTGGTCCGACGCGAAGATTTGGCAGCCGCCGCCGGCCAGCCAGGCGCGGTCGAAAGGCAGATCCTGCGGCGCGCCGTCCAGGCCGAACTGACCGTCGATGCGCACCTTGCTCATGTCCGGGCCGAAGCACATCACCGCGGCGCATTCCAGTTCGAAGGCATCGACGATCGCTTCGACCGAATGCCCGATGAATGCTTCGACGCTGGTCAGGCTCAGCGCCTCCTGGTTATAGCGCTGTATCGCGCGAAACCGGTCCAGGTCGCCGTCGAGCGCGTCGCGCGCCGCGATCAACTCCTGCTTGGTGTTGATGTGATTGCTGACCTGGCGCTGCAAATCGTCGCAAAGCCGGCTCAACTCGGCGAGCGACAGCGCGCTTGGGCCGGCGGAATTCACTGCTCGCGCGTCAGAACGTAGAGCGACGAGGTCTGCGTGTGGAAGCGGTTGGTTCCCGCGACGGGCGAAAACTCGCCGAAGCCGTAGCTGCCCAGCCAGGGCACGACCCTGCCCTGGCATACCGGGTACTGCATGCGTGCAATGATCTCGTCCTTGAGCACGCGGTTGAACATGAACTTGCCGCGCGCGGCGCAATCGGTATGGAACACGGCCACGGGTTGGCGCTCGCCCAGCTGCCCGACCAGTCCGGCGATCATGGATTCAACGCCGGCAAAAATATAGTCTTCGTCGCGCTGCATCAAGCGCAGTTCCGTGCCCTCGGGACAGGCCGCCGGCAGAAAGAACGACTGCAGATCCTCGCTCACCTTGAAAATCGTGTGGATAAAATAGTCATTGCAGTAGGCTTTGCGCAAATCGTCCGGAATGCGCTGACCCAGTCCGGCGACAGGCAGGGTCTGCGACACATCCGTCTCGACCGGCAGATTGAGCCGCCGCATCAATGCGGGCCATGCCGCTTCGCCGTCGAATTCCAGCACATGGTTGTTCTCCGAACGGGTCACGGTAAACGGCTTGCCGATCGGCTTGCTGCCGTGGTGGACCGCGGTCAGCATGCTCAGGCTGGGATCGGCGTAGCCGACCAGCACGATTCCGCGCTCGAGAATCCGCGAACCGGCAAACTGGTAGCAGACGCGCGCCCGCATATTGTCGCCCGAGGTACCGCCGAATACGATTGTTTCCGGGCCGAACACCGATTCGATTCCCGCGATTGCCTGATCGCCGGCGATGTCGATACCGCTGGCGAGAATGTTCACCATGCTTATGTTCGGCTGTTGCGCTTTGAGCGCAGCGGCGACCTTGCTCGCGACCTCGAAGGAATTGGCGCCGCGAATCACATCCGCATGGGCGACCGCGTAGTCGCGACCGCTGACGGCCATGACGGCCAGGGCGCGCATGCGCTCGCTGGCCCCATCGCTGCCGACAACGCCGGCGCAGGTGCAGCCGGCGATGTCGGCGCCGGGTGCTGCTTCCCTGGCACCGTCGATCAATCGGGCAAAGTCGTGTCCTATCGTCGTATGAAATACGAGCAGGTCGATCTCTGCGCCGTCCAGGCGCTCGCGCGCCTGATCGAGGCACTCCCGCATTGCCGTTTGCGAATTGACTGCATCACTGCGCGCAGATGCGAATCTCAGCATAGCGTCCTCCCGGGGCGTTCTGTGGCGCCTGCAGTTCAGGCCGGTGCAGGGTCTCCCGTTCTTGCGCTGCGGGAGTATGGGCACCGCACCGGGAATACTACGCCGATTCGAGGGCTCGCGACAATACGCACGGCACCGATGCCCGCTGCCTTTTCCTGCACGCGAACTGCCACCCGGCGCAGTTCAGGCGCGGGCCGCTAGCGGACGAGACGCCGTGTATCAGCCCTGCCCTTTCGCCTTCGCCAGATAGGCTTTCGCGCTGCCCGACAAAAGCCGCGGCAGGTGCGTATAGATGTAGCGCACGCCCTTGCCCACGGCCTCATGCACGTTCTCGGCCGTCGCGGGCATGCCGGGCGTGCGGCCCGCCGCCACCATTTTGCGCAGGCTGGACTCGATCGCCTGCGCCACCGCGGGCGCCTTGGGATTGCCCGGATGACCCATGGATTGCGACAGGTCGGACGGTCCGATGAAGAAGACGTCGATGCCCTCCACCTGCAGCAGCGCGTCGATATTGTCGATCGCGGCCTGGTCTTCCAGCTGGATCGCGATCAGCGTGGCGGCGTTGGCGGCCTTGACGTAGTCCGCGAGCGTGCCGTGCGCATCGTAATTCGCGGCGCGGGTCCCGGCGGCGAGCCCGCGGCGCCCGGCGGGATGGTATTTCACCGCGGCGATCACCTCGCGCGCTTCCTCCGCAGTATTCACGTGCGGCACCTGCACGCCCATCACGCCGCGGTCGAGCACCTGCAGAATGTGCTCGGCGCTGCGCGTCATCGGACGCGCGATCGCGGTGATGCCGCTGGCTTCCGCGGCCATCGCCATCAGCTCCACGCTCTCCAGCGTGAGCGTGCCGTGTTCGCAATCGAGCAGCACCCAGTCGAAGCCGGCGGCGGCGATCATTTCCACGATCTGCGGCGAGGGTATCATCACCGAGACGCCGAATACGGGTTCGCCCGCCTGCAGCTTTTCCTTCATGCGATTGTTTTTCATGGTGCCGTTCCCTGAGTCGAATCTGCGATGTGCGCCTCCCAGTTCCCGCCGGCCTCGATCACGCCGCGCTCTAGTTCATCCAGCGCAGCCGGCACGGCTTCGGGCGCGCCGCGCACGCCCAACTCGATATGCCGGCGCCGGCCGCCCTCGCCCACGCTTGGCAGACTGAATACCTTGAGCCCGGGATATCTGGCCTCGACCGCTTCCATGAGCGGCGTGAGCGTGCTCTCTGCCGAGTCGTACACCATGATGGAGGCCTCGGCTTCCGCCTGCGAGTTGAACAGGTGGGGATAACGATGGTCCAGCACCCACTCGACCATGGGCCAGGCCATGATCGGGAAGCCTGGAACGAAATGATGTTCTCCCAGCGAAAATCCGCGGATGCGGTTGTAGTCGTTGGGTATGGTTTGCGCGCCGCGCGGAAATTCGCCCATCTTGAGGCGGTTGGGCGTGGTGTCGACGCCGAAGCGGCCGCGGATTTCCGCTTCGGCCTCCGGATGCAGCACCAGGTCCACGCCGGCCGCGGCCGCGGCGCAGGCGCGCGTATGGTCATCGGGGGTCGCGCCGATGCCGCCGAAGCTGAACACGATATCCGGTCCCGCGAACAGGCGCTTGAGCGTCGCCGTAATCAAGGCGGGGTCGTCGCCGAGGTACTGGCACCAGGCGAGCACCAGGCCGCGCTTGCGCAGGATCGCGATCAACTGCGCCAGGTGCTTGTCCTGGCGTTTGCCGCGCATGATTTCATCGCCGATGATCAGGGCGCCGATGGGCATCGCTGTGCTCCTTATTGAGTCGCTACCGGTTCCTCGCGCAGTTGCGCCAGGCGCGCCAGGCAATAGTGGATGAACGCCAGACCGCCGTACACCGGCGTGAAAAATCCCAAGATGGGAATCATGCCGATCAGCGCCAGCGCGATGCCCAGCAGAAACAATTCCCGGCGATGGCGCCGGATCAGCGTTTCCATCTCCCAGCCGCTGGCATGTTCGGCCAGCGCGTCATAGCGAAACACGCGCTGGTTGAGGTAGGCGAACAGCAGGATGGGCAACACCGGCCATAGCGGCGGGAACAACCATAGCGGCAGTGACAGCACGACCAGCAAGGTCAGCCAGCCCACTGCGGCAATGCTGTTCCAGACGCTGCCGGCAAAGGACCCGCCGCTGCGCTGCTCGAGCCTTGGATACGCGCGCTCTGCTAGGTGCGCGACCATCGCAGGCATGGAGAACACGCCGATGATCAGCACCGCGGTGATCAGCACCAGCGGGATAAACAGCATGATGAGCAGCACCCAGGCCAGGTGCGTCGCGATGAGCGTCAGCGGCCAGACGGTGATAGCCCATTCGATCACCGCCGACTGCTGAAATTGCGATTGCAGCCAGGCCGCCGCCTCGGACCAGAATGCGAACGCCAGCCCCAGCCACAAGACCAGTGCGATGGCCACCGGCCAGAGCATCAGCAACAGCATGCGCGGATGCAGCAGGCTGACGAGCGCCCTGACCAGGGCTTTGGTGATTTCACTCACGATTGATCTTTCCAAAATACGTTACACGGTTTACCCGGCTGTTGTCATTCCGACCGCAGGGAGGAATCTGCTTTTTTTCAAACCCAAAAGCAGATTCCTCGGGCCTTGCCCTCGGAATGACAATTTTTTGAGGCTCTCATGCGCTAGTTCTCTCTCCCTCATCTTTGCATAGCTTGCCACATTTTCTGCAGCCGTTTCACCGACACCGGCACCGGGGTGCGCAATTCCTGCGCGTACAGCGAGACGCGCAGTTCCTCGAGCAGCCAGCGGAACTGCTCCAGCTGCGGATCGGCCACCCCCTGTTTTCGCTGCTTCAGGTCTTCGCGCTGCCACATTTGCCAGAGCGGATTGAACTCGGCGCCGAAGCGCGCGTCACGCGCGGGGTCTGCGCGCAGCTTGTCCAGGCGCAGCGCCACCGCCTTGAGATAGCGCGGAAAGTGCTGCAGGCGTTCCCAGGCACTGGCCGCGATGAAATTCTTCGGCAGCAGCTGCGCGAGCTGTTCCTCGATTTCGCGCGCCGCCTGCGGAAAATTCTTCAACCCCTGCAGCTTCTTGTGCAGCGCCTGATACTCGGTGAGTATGCCGCCCACCAGCCGGCAGATTTCCTGGGCGAGCAGCGAGAGCCGCGTCTTGCCCTCGTCGCAGCGGCGCAGAAACTCCGCCTGCATCGTGGGCAGGGGCTCGGCCATGCAGGCGCGATCGAAGCTCACGCGCAGCAGCTGGTCCTTCAACGACGCGGCGTCGCCGAACGGCAGGAACTGCATGCCCATGTCGCGCAGCCCGGGCAGGTTCTTCTCCAGATATTTGGTCTGCTCCTTCAGTTGCAGCATGAACAGGCGGCGCAGGCCGTCGCGATGCAGCGCGCGCGCCTTCTGCGGCGCATCGAGCACTTCCAGGTCCACGCTGTCGCCGCGGTCCACGAGCGCCGGGTAGCCGATCAGCGTCTGCGCGCCCTGGCGGATTTCCATGATCTCCTGCAACGCGCCGAAATTCCACGTTGTGATTCCCGATAGCGCAGCCTTGGGCTGGGCGATGGCGCTGAACTGCTCCCCCGCCTGTTCGCCGAGTTCGGCGCGCAATTGCGCCAGGTTCCGGCCCATGGCGAGTTGCCGGCCATGCTCGTCGACCACCAGGAAATTCATGCTCAAATGCGCCGGCAGCAGTTCCGGGCGAAACCCATCCAGCGGCACGACCAGGTTGAGTTCCTCGCGCGCGTAGCGGGCCAGGGCCTCGGTCAGCGCAAGCTCGTCCCTGCGCTGCGCCTCGACCGGCGCCATTGCGGCGACGAAACCCTCGGCGAACTCCGGCAGCGGCCCGAGCTTGTGGCGGATTTTCTGCGGCAGTGTCTTCGCGAGCAACGCGACTTTTTCCTTCAGCAGTCCGGGCACCAGCCAGTCGCAGGGCTTGGCCGAGAGCTGGTTGAGCGCGATCAACGGTACGGTCAGCGTGAGGCCGTCGCGCGCATTGCCGGGGTCGTGCAGATATTCGAGCGCGTAGTTGCGTGCGCCGATGGTGAGCTGGTGCGGAAACTGCGCCGTGGTGATGCCTGCGGCCTCGTGGCGCATCAGGTCTTCGCGCCTGAGGTAGAGCAGCTTCGGATTGTTCGCCGCGGCCTCGGCTTCTCGCCGCCAGTGCTCGAAGGCCGCGCCGTTGTGGATGCCCGCGGGAATCAGGCTGTCGTAAAACGCGACAATCAGTTCCTCGTCCACGAGCACGTCGGGGCGACGCGATTTGTGCTCGAGCGTCTCAATGTCGTGGATCAGCTTGCGGTTGTGCTGAAAAAACGGTGCACGCGTCTCGTACTCGCCCTCGACCAGCGCCTGACGTATGAATATGCCGCGTGATTCCGACGGATCGAGCGGACCGTAATGGATGCGCCGTTTTGCGTAGAGCAGGATGCCGTACAGCGTCGCGCGCTCGAACGCGGCGACGCGCGCGGGCTTCTTTTCCCAGTGCGGCTCGTACTGATGGCGCTTGATCAGGTGCGCCCCTATGCCCTCCAGCCATTCCGGTTCGATGCGCGCGACGCAGCGCGCGTACAAACGCGTGGTCTCGGTGATTTCCGCCGCCATGATCCAGCGCCCGGCTTTCTTGCCCAGGCCCGATCCCGGGTGGACCAGGAATTTGATCCCGCGCGCGCCGAGGTAATGCTCGCTGTCCTCGGACTTGCAGCCGACGTTGCCGAGCAGTCCCGCAAGCAATGCGCGATGGATCTGCGCGTACGTCGCCTCCTTCCCCGACAGCTTCCAGCCGAGCTCGGCGACAAAGGTATGCAGCTGGCTGTGAATGTCCAGCCATTCGCGCATGCGGTTGTACGACAGAAAATGTTCGCGGCACAGATCGGCCAGCTTGCGATTCGATTTCTTGTGCGCCAGCGCCTCCTGGTAGAACTTCCAGAGCTTGAGATAGGCGAGAAAATCGGATTTCTCGTCTTCGAACTTGAGCTGCGCGGCGTCGGCGGAACCGGCCCGCTCCATCGGACGCTCGCGCGGGTCCTGCAGCGAAAGCGCAGCGGCGATGATCAGCACTTCGGCGAGGCTGCCCTCCTGCTTTGCCGCGAGGATCATGCGGGCAATGCAGGGATCGAGCGGCACACGCGCGAGCTGCCGGCCGATTTCGGTGAGCTGGTTCGACTCGTCCACCGCGCCCAGTTCGGCAAGCAGACCGTAGCCGTCGCTGATCGCCTTGGGCAGCGGCGCGTCGAGAAACGGGAAGTCCTCCACTTCGCCCAGACGCAGCGACTTCATGCGCAGGATCACCCCGGCGAGCGAAGAGCGCAGGAGTTCGGGCTCGGTGTAGGCCGGACGCGCCTTGAACTCGTCCTCGCCGTACAGGCGTATGCACACACCGCTTGCGACGCGGCCGCAGCGTCCGGCGCGCTGGTTGGCGCTCGCCTGTGAAATTTTTTCTATCTGCAGTTGCTCGACCTTGTTGCGAAAGCTGTAGCGCTTGATGCGCGCCTCGCCGGGATCGACCACGTAGCGTATGCCCGGCACGGTGAGCGAGGTTTCGGCGACGTTGGTGGCGAGCACGATGCGCCGGCCGCCATGGGATTTGAACACCCGCTCCTGCTCCGCAGCCGACAGGCGCGCGTACAACGGCAGGATTTCCGTGTGTGGTGGATGGTGCTTGCGCAGCGCCTCTGCGGTTTCGCGAATCTCGCGCTCGCCCGGCAGGAACACCAGCACGTCGCCCGGACCGCAGCGCGCAGCCTCGTCCACGGCGTCGACGATGGCATCTGCGAGATCCGGCGCATCGTTTGCGCCGGTGCGGGGCATGGCGCCACCTGCCGTCTTCACCGTCTCGAGCGGCCGGTAGCGCACCTCCACGGGGTAAAGCCTGCCGGACACCTCGATCACCGGCGCGTCGCCGAAATGCCTGGAGAAGCGCTCTGCGTCTATGGTTGCGGAGGTGACGACCAGTTTCAGATCGGGGCGCCGCGGTAGCAGCTGCTTGAGGTAGCCGAGCAGGAAATCGATGTTGAGGCTGCGCTCATGCGCTTCGTCGATGATGATCGCGTCGTACTGGCGCAGATCGCGGTCACCCTGAGTCTCGGCGAGCAGAATGCCGTCGGTCATGAGTTTGATATAGGAGCGCGGGCTGGTCTTGTCGTTAAAGCGGATCTTGTAACCGACCACGCCGCCGAGCTCGGTCTTCAGCTCCTGCGCGATGCGCGCCGCCGTGGCACGCGCCGCGATGCGCCGCGGCTGGGTGTGCCCGATGAGGCCGTCGATGCCGCGGCCAAGCTCGAGCAGGATCTTCGGCAGCTGTGTGGTTTTGCCCGAACCGGTCTCGCCGCAGACAATGACCACCTGGTGCGCGGCGATCGCCTGCGCGATGTCGGCGCGCCTGGCGCTGACCGGCAGTTCTTCGGGGTACTCCGGCTTGGGCAGTGCGGCGCGGCGCTGCGTGAGTTCGGCGGCTGAGTATCGGTGCTGCTGCGGATTCCTGCGCCTGCTGTTGATTTGCTCGGGCTTCACCCCGCGCATTCTACCGGCTCTGGAGGCGCCCCCCGCGCAGGAATGCCCGGATGTCAGTGCCAAGGACGCCTGTAGCGACGGTCAATCGACGAAAACAATCCGAACGCTTGAATTACAAAATAGCCGGTGCGTAGGGAACAACCGGGTGAGTCCAAGGCAGGTGCCCGATGAAAATGCCGAGTGCCGGGCGAATCTGGACGTTCAGCAGAATTTAGCGACTACTTCCGCATCTTCACGCCGCCTTCAAGCTTGAGCGTGCCCGGCTGTTCCTTGCATTTCTCAACGCCAGGAATTTCAGTGAGTACGCTAGTGACCGATCGATTCACGAGATCCAGGGTCACGAAACGCGTTGTGCACCGCCCAGTCGCCGGCTTGGTGACGATTCCCGCATCGGTCCAGTGTTCTATTTCGAACACCGTCGAAATTGCGTCGAGAAAGCCCTTTTCTGGCACGGACACCATTGCGGTCGACTCCACGCACTGCATCCCGGTCTTCCTGCATTCGATGGTGCTGGTCTGTGTGGCTATTGCAGGGATCGCGCCGTTCGTGACACGCCAGGTGCCAGTGGCCTGGACCACGCTTCCTTTGTCCGAATCGTCGAGTATGTAGAACGCGTAGCCAGGCAAAATGACAGGGACGCTGCGCTGATCCTTCAGCTGTTCATACGTATGCTGCGCATATGCAGCGAGAGCGGCGACAATGGCGACGTAGGCGAAGAGAATTGCGGTGTGCGTTTTCGAACCCGATCCAATGGTACCGATATTCATAATGCCGACACACTACTCTCATTCAGGGAAAGTGCGCGCACATGGTGTCACGCGGCTGGGCGCAGCTCGGCATTCCCGCTTTGCTCGAGCCAGATCCACGCCGCGTCCTCGTGCGCAAGATCGAAGTGCTGCACCTGCGCATGGACAAAATGTTTTGCAATATTCGGCATGAGCGTAGCGATGGAGCCGTCTGCAACAATCGCAACTTTTTCGATTCTCCGAAGATGCGCCTTGAGGAATTTCAGGTGCGCAAGCAGCGCGCCGAAGTCTTTCCAGCCGGGGAACGATTTTGCGCGGATCAATACGCCGCGCAGCACCCCGTGCCGCTTCAGATAAGCATCGACGTCTCGCGCCAGGGTCGTGAAGTCTGCCGCCTCGAGCGGCCCTTCCGGATGTAGCACGAGCATCCCGTCGTCTTGCCGCAATTCGTACTTGAGCATTGGAATTCCTCTATTAAGTAGTGGCGCGAGGATCGCTCGCGCGGTCAACGTGGAAAAACGCGCCGCGCTGTTGCGGGGCACGCGCATCGTCTTCTCGTCCAGCAATTCGGCCGGGAGTTCAGGCTGTGGCTGGAACATTGCCCTCTCCGTACCGGCGCGTCTGTGCATTACCGCACTCATGGCGCCCCAGCTAAAACCCGGCGCCAGGGCTTATTTTCAGAAAGCACTTGCCTGGCGCGAGTGTGGGATGGTTAAGCACACCGAAGCGTGGTCAGTGGCCGGCATCGCGGCACAACTGCCGTTCAACCGCAGTTCGTGGCTTGTGTTTTCATTGCCGCTATGTATTGAAATTCCTGCAAAGGTCGGCTTTCCCAAAAACACCAAAGTCACTCTCGAGTCGCAGCGGAAGCAAACTTACTTGAAAAGCGGCCGTTCAATGGCCAATATGAGCGGTGTGTCGAAAATACCGAAGTTCGATGAACGGGTTGTGGACCGATACCTGATGGCGCACCAAAGCACAGCGGGACGACGATGATACTGACAGTTGGCGCGGGAGCGGTTGGCACGACGCTGGCTGGCTATCTGATGGCGGCACACCAACCCGTTCGGCTGCTTATACGTGATCGGAATACAGCGCGGTGTCAGTCCGTGGCGCAGCTGACGGTGGACAATGCTTTAGGCAGTGCACCGCTTGTGGTGCCGAAACCAGAACTGACGACGAAACTGGATGTATCAGGGGTCGACTATCTGCTGATTTGCGTCAAGCATGCGGCCCTCGACGACGTTCTGCTGCAGTTGCCCGCGACCTTGCCCCCTGGTCTGACATTGGTGCCTACCCTCAACGGGATTAGCGCACTTCCCCGGATTAGGCAGCGCTACCCCGCCGACCGCGTGGCTAACATGACCGTGATGTTCAACGCGCAATTATTGTCGCCACTGCATACGCACATAACGACCAAGCCGCTGGTGATAATCGATAGTGCGGATCCGAAGTTACTTGGGCTGTTCGATAACAGCAATATGCGGGTAATCAGAGCCGACGGCCATGCCACCGCCTGGGGAAAACTTCTGATCAATCTTGCCAATCCGGTTTGTGCAATCACGCATACAAGCTTCAGGGATTTGCTGACGCAGCGGGATATGCGCGCGATTTACGCCGCCGCGCTGGACGAAGCGGTCGGCCTGTTATCGCACGCAGGCATTCCGTTTCAACTTCCGATGCCCTTGCCGTACAAATTTTTCCGTCAGATTCTCCTGCGCGGGGGTCCTTTGTCGTGGTGGATAGCGAAGGTCAAGAATGGTATTCAGGAAGGCTCGTATCCGTCTATGGTTGTAGACATTGAGATGGGCCGAAAGACCGAGGTCGATCAGATCAACGGCGAGATCGTCGCTTTGGGTCATGCGCAGAAATGGCCCACGCCCATCAACGATGGGCTCGTCAACCTGGTGCGGAGCCTGGAAGGGAATCCGTCACCCGCTTATCTCAGGCCTTCGGAGTTGCGCGCTCGCCTTCGTATCTAATCCGTGCACGCTATCGCAAAACGCGGAGGCCCACTCCAGACCCAAGCCCGTCTCCGGCTGAAGGTTGCCTGACTCGCGTTCGGCAAGTCCTCCGGTTCGGGGCCGAGTCGATGGCCTAGTTGACGCCGTCCGAATCTTGCGTACAATGGCGACTAGACCGATCGGTCTAGTTCGCTCAAACACGATAAAAAAGGAGAAACGACCATGCATGTAGCTAAAGATAACGTGGACGTTAGGATGGAGATTCCAGGCGCAGTAATTCGTCAGCGGATGGACTTTGGTGTGGCGAACGGAACCAACTCGATCAGCGGCGAGTACTTCACCCTCTCAGCGGGTGTCGATACAACGCCGCTCTTCCAAGGACTGGAAGGCGACCTGTGCCAATGCCCTCACTGGGGCTTCGTCATACGCGGCCAGATCACCACCACCGACGCGATTGGCGTGCAGGAGACGGTCAGGACGAATGACCTTTTTTACTGGCCCCCTGGGCACAACGTAAAGGTCGATGCTGACGCGGAAATTATCATGTTCAGCCCGCAGCACGAACACAGCCATGTCATTAACCACATGATCGAGAAAGTGAAGAGCTAGGGCGGGCCGGGGAGCCGCGGCGCAGGTGCGCTACGGCCGCGGGCGCCGGCACGCATGGCTGCAGGAGTCTGCGTTAAACTGCCGCAACGCAGTTCGCCCGCCAGGACTTATTACTCGACCACAATGCAGCCGGCCCATTCAACCAAGCAGCGCCTGCTCGACGCGGGGATGGCCATGCTCCTTGAGCATGGCTACCACGATTTAGGGGTTCAGGCCCTGCTCGTAGCCACGGGTACCCAGAAGGGGTCTTTCTACCATCACTTCAAGGACAAAGAGGACTTCGCGCTCCAGGTCATCGACCAGTATATGGGGAACGTGCATGCGGGGCTTGACGCTTGCCTCGGGGACGCTAACCGGCCCCCGCTCGCGCGCGTGCGCCTATTCTTCGAAACGGTAGAGCAGAACTATCGAAGAGAGGGTTACCTGGGCTGCCTTTTGGGCGGACTCGGACAGGAACTCGCAGGCGTCAGCGAAGTGTTTCGACGGAAAGTCGAGGGCTGTTTTTCAGAAATTGCCAAGCGGATCGCCGTTTGCCTGGAAGAGGCGCGAAAACGCGGTGACATCCCGGCCGAGTCCAATACACGGCGGATGGCGAGCCTGCTGGTGGACTGCTGGGAGGGTGCGGCGCTTCGCAGCCGCTTGCGAGGGAGTCCGGCACCGCTAAACGCGATGCTGGACTTTTACTTTCATTCGGCAGTCGGTCGCGGACCCGTGATCTAACCGAGACCCGCTACGGATGGCCACCTGTTCAGGCCGCGCTTGATGACATCAACCCGTATTAGCGTATTCGCGTCCAACGCGCGCAAGCAGCTTTCCAAGAAAACTACCGCTTGTTGTTCGGCGGCTGTTTGGCTGGTATCGCCCCGGGCGCTGCACGCTTGGGCAAGCCGTGCCCGACCGAGATCAGGGCCGCCTCAGTGCGACTACGCGCGTGGAGCTTCTGAAGGATGCAAGTCACATAGTGCTTGACCGTCTTTTCGGCGAGGTGGAGGCGTGCAGCAATCTCGCGATTGCTGCAACCCATGCCAAGGAGTTCGATAACATCATGCTCACGCGCCGTTAGCTCTGAGAGTGGATTGTGTTTCTTCGGGCGCGAGAATTCGACCAGCAGCCGCGTAGCAAGCGCAGCTGTGACGAAGGCATCGCCGCCCGCCACGCTGCGTACGATGGCACGCAACTCGCTAGCCGAGGTCCCTTTGAGCACGTAGCCGTGCGCCCCGGCCTTAAGGGCGGCCAACAGGTTGTCCTTGTCCTCGGATACGGTGAGCATCAGGATGCGCACGTCAGGCACGCTAGCGGCAATACTTGCGGCGGCCGCAATGCCCCCGATCCCGGGCATGGTGATATCCAGCAGCGCCATATCGGGAGTCAAGCGCTGCGCCAGCTCCACCGCCTCTTCGCCGCTTTCGGTCTGGGCGATGATCTCGAGATCGGGCTCGCCGCCGAGCGAGTGCGCGACGCCCTCGCGGAACATCGGGTGGTCATCGGCGAGAAGGATGCGAATCGGATCAGGCACGTTCCGCATCCTCGATTGAAAGCGGAAGTCTAGCCAGGATGCGCGTACCGCGCCCAGGTTCGGACACGATCTCGAAGACTCCGCCGAGCATTCGAACGCGCTCGCGCATGAACGCGAGTCCTAATCGCCCGGACTCGAAGGCCGCCTGTGGAACGAAGCCCGGACCCTGGTCCTTAACCTCGATCAGCGCCTGCCCACCGGCGCGACGCGCGCGCACCTGCTGCGCCGCCCCGCGCGCATGCAGCCAACCATTGGCGAGCGACTGCTGGAGCAAACGGTAGACGGTGATCCTGACCGCAAGCGGGGCTTCCTCCAGTGCGTCGTCGACCTCGAGCTGGACTGTCGTTCCGGACTTGCACTGGAAATCGCTCACGGCACGCCTCACGGTGTCGGCGAGCGACAGATCGGCGATTTTCGGCATTCCCAATTCGGAGGCCATATTGCGCAGATCCACGAGCGAGGCATTCAGCGCTCGGTAGATGATTTCGAAGTCATGAGACGTATTGCGCTGTAGCGCATCCTTGCCGTATCGTGCTTCGCCGAGTGTCTCTAGGCGCATCAGGGCCAAGGAAACCTCCTGCGCCGGTCCGTCGTGCAGGTAGGCGGCTACCCGTTGCAGAAACTGCTCGTTGAGCGCGGTTGTGCGCGCAACCGCCTCGCGCAGCTGCCCGCGCATGCGATTGTTTTCGCCGACCGTGGCCTGCAGTTGCCGCAGTTGGCGGCTCAGGTCGCGCTGCTGGCCCACGATGGTGGTGCTTGCGCGGCGCACAATGCCGAGCAGCATTAGGTACATCGCGGCAGTAGCGACTGTGACCAACACCCAACTGCGCCTTTTGGCGGCGCGGATGTCGCGGCCCAGGTTCGCGGTCGAGTGATAGAACTCGGCGACGGTGCTGACCTTGCCATTCGCGTCGGTTCGAAACGGCACGTAGACTTCAAGTAGTTCCGACCAATGCGCACGTTCTGAGGCGTTGTCGGAATCGTCCAGACTGCTGATCCTGGACTGAACCGTCCCCGCAAAGGCCGCGGCGAGCATCCCCTCTACCACGTAGCGGTGCCCCAACTGCGCAGCGTCACTGCTGTAGAGAATGGTGCCGTCGGGGTCCCAGAGCTTGAAGCGGACTACTTTGCGGCGCAGAGGTCCTTCGACGAACACGCGATCCAGCGCCGCACGCTCCTCGCTGCCGATGCCGCCGCCGCTGGCGTGCGCGCGCAGCTGTGTGGCCAGGATACTCTCCACGTAAACGGTCGCTATCGATGCGGCGCGGTTGACGCTGCTGCTCTCGATCTGATCGCCAAGCCAGGTTCCGATGATGAGCATTCCGGCGAGGAGGATCGCGAAACTCGCCACCACGAACTGGCGCGAAAGGTTCAGGCGACCGAAGGTTAACTTCATCGCCATTAACAGGGGTCGCGGGAACGTTGGTTGTGCCATGGCGGATAGTTAAGGTCCAAGCAAGCATAGCACGCAAGGGTGCCACTTATGATGCGACCAAAGTCTGATCACAACAAGGCTTTAGGCCCCAGTCAACTTGAATAGAATGGCTATAGTGGGCGAGTTCACCACGGCATATGCTCTCCTGGTCAATAACCTAAGAAGCTTAATTTGTGACGGAGGATGCCGTGAATATATTTTGCAAGAGCCGATTTTTGCCCCAGTGGGCCAGATTTGTGGCGGTGAGCGTGTTTGCAATAGCCTTGGCCGGATGCGGCGGTAGTAGTGATACTGCTGCCCCGGCTGCAGCGGCGCCAGCCGGCTCGACCGGGACCGTTGCGGGCGCACCGGTCGGTACCGCCGTAGTCACGGCGGCGGCAGCGAGTCCAACCACCACCAATACTGCTGGTAACCCGGCCCAGGCGTTTGGCCTGATCGTGGCAGCTGGCGCGACGCCGGTGATTATCCAAAGTCCCCCTGTAGTCAATTTCACGGTCATCGACGCCGCCGGCAAATTCGTTACTGGCCTGACGCTGGTAAAAGCGGCTGGGTCGGCCGACCCGGCCTGCAGCACCAGCGCGACGTCCACCAGCGGCAACGTGACCTTCGCCATGGCCAAGTTGACACAACCGACGGATAACAGCCCGAGCACCTGGCAGAGCCTGATCTCCCGTCAGAGATATGCAGCCGACGATCTGACGAAACGCTATGCGAGTAGCGATACGGCTAAGCTCTATCCTCCGACCTATCGCTATTCCGTGGCGGAGGGCACGACGGATCCCAAACCCACTGCAACCGTCACCAATCCCGACACTGCCGTAACGGATCCCAGCACCCGTTTAGTGGGCATACTGGAAGAGAATACCGCCGGCGGCTATTACACTTATAGGTTCGCCACCGACGTGGTTACGCCGCTGCTGTTAGCCGATGCAGTCGACGGCAAGAACGGTGTGTCCGGTAAGGTTGCCAATAACGGCAATGTCGCGGTCAAGGATGGCAAGACCGTACATCGCGTAGGCGTGCAGTTGTGCTACACCGATCCGGCGTCGAACGCGAAAGTGGTCGTCAATCCTCTGCTCGATTTCACCGTCGGCGCCGACGGCGTTGCGGTTCCATTCAAAGCCGCCGATGGCAAGACCATCACCGATGTCAAGAAAGTAGTGGACAAGGCTTCCTGCAACGAATGTCATTCCACGCTGACCGCACACGGCACGCGCGTCGATCCGAACTATTGCGTGATCTGCCACAACCCTGGCAGCAAGGACTACAACACCAATAACACCATCGACCTGAAGAACATGATCCACAAGTTTCACGCGGGCAAGGATCTGACTAAAGACTATCAGATCGTTCGCGCTGTGGCCAAAGGTGTGCTGGCAGATGCGGCAGCCACGAAGATAGGCTTCACTTATCCGCAGGCGCAGCAAAACTGCGTGAAGTGCCACGACGGTTCCGCGACCGCCACCAACAATACGGCGCAGGGCGACAACTGGAAAACCGTGCCTAGCCGAGATGCTTGCGGTGCCTGCCACGACGGTATCGACTTTTCGACCGGGAAAGGGACGACCTTGGGTGGCGCGACCACTGGCCACATCGGTGGCTCCAAGCAGGATGACACACTATGCGTGCTGTGTCATAACGAAACGAACATTCCCGTCTATCACAGCGACACCATGCCCACGACAGCTGACGCAGCCAAACGAACCCTGAGCGCGAGCATCAGCAAAGTGGCCGTGGATGCCGCCGGTGGCGTGACGGTCACCTTTAGCGTAACCGACGCAGGCGTGGCAGTTACCGACTCCACAAAATTCACCAAACCTTCGTTCGGGTTGGTGAAGCTTGTACCCGCAGCACTCGGATCGTCCACCTACTGGGTCAGCTACACCGCCCGCTTCCGCACCAAGGACGCGGCCAAGGCACCCGTACTGCAGTCGTCCAATGAAAATGCCGGAACGTTGACCGCCAACGCCGACGGCACCTTCAGCTACAAGTTCGAGTTGAAAAACGGAAGCACTCCCGGTGACATCAGCACCATCTCGCACGCCCACGTTGCGTCGTCGGTCGGCCCTGCCGCTGATACGACGATCGGGACATGGACCTGGAATGCGGCCGCCAAGACCTGGACCGAAGCATCGACAACGGGTGGCGCCAATACAGGTCCGCACACGGTGGCATACGAGCCTACCCTGACCCATAGGGTCGCGATGACGTTCCAGAAAGTTGGCACCCCCAATGTCGACAACCTGACGAACGCCTATTTCGATTTCGTACCCGACGGCAGCGCGGTCAAGACGACGCGCAATATCGTGACCATGAACACCTGCGCCACCTGCCATGCGGGGGTGAAGCTGCATTCTGGCTATGCCACGGAGTACTGCGTGACCTGCCATAATCAGCTCACGCTGGACCCGTTCACTGCGGATCCGGTCGATTTCCAGAGGATCGTGCACAAGCTCCACCGGGGCAAGGATCTGCCCAGCGTCGTGGCGGGCGGTTCCTATGCGATCAACGGCACGCACAACTATAGCTACAGCGCCTTCCCGGGGAACATTGCGGACTGCGAGGTCTGCCATAGCCAAACCGCCACCAAGCCCGGTACCACGACTTTGCTGGAGAACCGGACTGCCTGGTACACGACACCTACCCAGCGCGCCTGCGGCACCTGCCACGACAGCACCGCGGCCTTGGGTCACATCGCTTCGAATGTCACCGCATCGGGCGAGCAGTGCACCTTCTGCCACAGCGATACCAGCGCGTTCGGTCTGGGCGTGAGGGCGGTCCACAAGAAGTAAGGCGAGAAGGGTGCGCGACGGGTGCAATGCCTGCCCCCGATCGTCGCGGCACGGTACGCCGTGCCTGCGCACCAGCGATAAAAAAATGACCCGGGAGCGGAAACGGTTCCGGGTTGTTTTTTGTCACTCTGAAACCATTCGCCAGCCATAGCACGACATTTCGTTCTGTTCGGAGATCCCGAACGCAGCATCGACTTCAACGCCCTATGTGGCTGAACAAAACCAAACTTATCCCGGATCAAGTTCTAAAGCGGCTTCGAATCAATATATGAATATTACCGATGGAATGAATTTCCAACAGGAGCACGCAGACGCGTGGATCGGCCTACGTGACCGCGGGGTCTTTCCGAGTCAGGGTTTGTCGCGCGGTGCATTCTTTCGCAGCCGTGCGACTGCGATCATCCCCGCGCAGTCACAGCAAATCGAAAGGACCGAGTTGGCCAAAAGGCTGCGCCACTTCGAACTGTTCGAGGGCGTACCCCGAACCGTGTTGCAGATGGTGGCCGCGAACGCGCAGCTACGGACCTTTCATCAAGGCGAATTCCTCTGGCAGCGCGGGGACCCTGCCAGAACGATAGTGCTGATAGGCTCGGGTTTCGTCAAGGCATCGCGCCGAAACCGAAATGGAGCCAGCAAGACCTATGGTCTGTTCGGACCCGGTGACTCCATGGGCCTTTATGCCTTCTGGGCCGGCATGCGCTATCCGACCGACGCCATCGCCCTTAACGAGGGTGTGATCCTGATCACCATCGATGCCGGAGAAATATCCGATCTGGCGGAACAATACCCGCAGCTTTCCAGGAATCTGAATGGTGAAGTCACTCGTTTCAGCGAAGCGTTTATCAACAAGATCGAGATCATCAGTGCGGGCTCAATCGAACAACGTATTGCGGTACTGCTGCTACAACTGGTCTACCGTTATGGCGTCGATGCCCAGGGCGGGCAAGCGCGGCTACCCGTGTTCCTGACGTTGGTACAAATAAGCGAAATCATCGATGCCCGCTTCGAGACTGTGGCGCGCGCCCTTGGTCACTGGAAGCGCGCCGGGTGGCTGATTATTGATGCTCAAGGCTGGCATTTCAATTGTCTCGACAAGCTACGCGAACTGGCGCATGTTTAAAGCCGAAAATCGCAGACATGACCCACTACCTGTGAGATGCCGGACTCCCAAGCCGGGGAACAAGTCAGACATCGTGTGCTCGTAGTTGTCGAAGTACATCCAGCCAAGGCCAGTGGCCGGAAATGGCCGGGTGCCACCACTTGCACATATCAGAAGCCAGACACGGACATCCGTTGCGGACGCCGAAAGTCCGGATGCAAGTGGGCCGGGTCACCGGCCTTAAGGTTATGCGAAGCTGTTGCGGCGTGCGGTCCAAAACGTCGCACCCTCGGGGCCGTAGCGCTCCTCGAGCTCGCGCCGCCTGCTGAAGGTCCAGCCGGTAGCCGAATTTCAAAACATTATTTAATCGACAGTTAGTATCTGTCTTATATTCCGGCGTATTAACTTCTCATATTTGGCAAGTTCATTAGTGCCGCTTCGAACCGCGTTCAGGTCTGGATGACCCGCAGGAGCAGCATCTGATCGCGGGCTGAAGCCGAAATTTGCCCCCCCACCCGCGCTTGCGGCCCCGCTACCTGGCCGCCTCCACCGCGCGTCGCGCGATCACGCCTATCAGGTGCGCGCGGTACTCGGCGCTCGCATGCATGTCGGAGTTGAGTTCGTCCGCGGGCACGCTGATGCCGGCAAGCGAATCGGGGGACCAGTTTGCGGCGAGCGCTGTTTCCATCTCGGCGACGCGGAACACGCTGGACGCCGCGCCGGTGACCGCCACGCGCACACCGCCGGCGGTTTCGGCTGCCATCACGCCGACGATTGCATAGCGCGAGGCCGGGTTCTTGAACTTCACGTAGGCGGCGCGCTTCGGAAACGGAAAACTTACCGAGACGATGATCTCGCCCGCTTCCAAGGCCGTCTCGAACATGTCTTTGAAAAACGCATCCGCGCCGATTTTGCGCTTGTTGGTGTTGACCGTCGCGTTCAGGCCCAGCACCGCCGCCGGATAATCCGCCACCGGATCGTTGTGCGCGAGCGCGCCGCCGATGGTGCCCATGTTGCGCACCATGCGGTCGCCGATGCTGCCGGCAAGGCTCGCGAGCGCCGGGATCCCGGCGAGCACGTCCTTCGATCGCGCCACTTCCGCGTGCCGGGTCATGGCGCCGATCGTGATCACCGTTCCCTCCGTCTTCATGCCGGCGAGTTCCTTGATGCCGCTCAGATCGATCAGGTCCGTTGGCGCGGACAGGCGCAGTTTCATCGCCGCGATCAGGCTCTGACCGCCGGCGAGCAACTTCGCGTCGCCGCCCTTGGCGAGGAACGCAGCCGCTTCGGCGACGCTCTTCGGGTTCTGGTAATTGAATGGATGCATGATTATCGTCCTTGTGCCGTCCCTCGTCCGTCCCCGCCTGGGCAGTGAATCCCCTAGCTGTTCGCCGCGGCGGCCATCACCGCCTTGACGATGTTGTGGTAGCCCGTGCAACGGCACAGATTGCCATCCAGTTCTGCGCGTATGGTTTCCTCCGAGGGATCGGAATGATTGTTCACCAGGTCGATTGCGCTCATCACCATGCCGGGCGTGCAGAAACCGCATTGCAGGCCGTGATGTTCGCGAAACGCCTCCTGCATGGGATGCAACGTACCGTCCGCCCCGGCCAGACCTTCGATGGTGACAATGTCGGCGCCTTCTGCCTGCAGCGCCAGGAGATTGCAGCTTTTCACCGCCCTTCCGTTCATGTGCACGGTGCAGGCGCCGCACTGGCCGGTGTCGCAGCCCACGTGGGTGCCGGTAAGACGCAGGTTTTCGCGGATAAAGGTGACCAGCAGCGTGCGCGTTTCCACCTCGGCGCTGACCGCTTTGCCGTTCACGGTCATCGAAACTTTCATGCAACTCTCCTTTGCGCGGCAATAAAACCGTTTTGCCGGGTGACCGTACTGCGAATGTGAGCAGGCACGCGCGGCCTGTGCAGGGTCGAAATCCTAGACCATGCCATGCCTGGAATCAACTGCAAGGGCGGCAGCCGGCTGCTTGACCCACCACGCCACGAGGAATAGTCTTGACCGCCGCGCCCCCGGGAAATCGGCCCGCGGCGCTGGTTGGCGAGCTGAAGACGAACGCGCGAATGACGCGTGAGCTGGCGACCGGGGTTCACCCACGGACGGACAAAGGTGTGCAATGGACAGTGTCGATCTGGAAGTTATTCGCAACGCAAGCAGCTGGCACAAGGCGGGGCACGCGGTGGTGCTGGCCACGGTGGTCAAGACCTGGGGCTCGGCGCCGCGGCCGCTGGGGGCAATGCTCGCGATTCGTGACGACGGCCAGGTGTCGGGCTCGGTGTCGGGCGGTTGCGTGGAAGACGACCTGATCGAGCGCGTGCGCGAGCACAGGCTCGCCGGCGACAAGCCGGAAGTTGCGACCTACGGCGTCTCCAAGGAGCAGGCCGATCGCTTCCGCCTGCCCTGCGGCGGAACCTTGCAGTTGGTGCTCGAGCCCGTCAAGGACAGCGCCGGACTGGACGAGCTGTTGGGCATCATCGAGCGCCACGAGTTGGTGGCGCGGTTTCTCGATCTCGAGTCGGGCAAATCCCGCCTCGAGCCCGGCCGCTGGTCGGACGCGCTCGAGTTTGACGGCAAGCTGCTCAAGACCGTGCACGGCCCGCGCTGGCGCCTGCTGATTATCGGCGCAGCGCAGTTGTCGCGCTATCTGGGACAGATGGCCCAGGCCCTCGACTACCACGTCACGGTGTGCGACCCGCGCGAGGAATATGCCGCGGCCTGGGACGTGGCGGACGTCGCGATCGACCGCGGTTATCCCGACGACGTGGTGCAGGCGATGAATCTGGACGCACACAGCGCGGTCGTCGCGCTCACGCACGATCCCAAGCTCGACGATGCAGCCTTGATGGAAGCGCTCAAGTCTCCGGCGTTCTACGTCGGCGCGCTCGGTTCGAAAGCCAACAACGACAAGCGCAGGAAGCGACTGGCGAATTTTGATCTGTCCGCAGGCGAGATCGCGCGCCTGCACGGGCCGGTCGGACTCAAGATCGGCAGCCGCACCCCGCCCGAGATCGCAGTGGCGATCCTCGCGGAAATGACGGCCGTGCGCCGCGGCGTGCAAATCCCGCAGAGCGTGGAGCCGCCCAAGACGGGAATCGAAGCCGGATGCGGCGTCTCTCAAAGTTGAATCCGGGCGCGCACCGCAACTAGCCGATGGCCGCGAACATCTGCGGCATACTGCTCGCTGCCGGGGCTTCGAAGCGCTTCGGCTCCGACAAATTGCTGCATCCACTGACTGGGCAGTCAACGGTCGCCTCGGCGGCACTCGCCAATCTGCGTGCAGCCATTCCACACGTCATTGCCGTGGTGCGGCCGGGCACCGCCCAGTTGCAGAATCTGCTAAGCGAATCCGGCGCGACGGTGATCCTGTGTGCGAATGCCGAAGATGGCATGGGCGCGAGCCTGGCAACGGCGGTGCGTGCCTCGGGCGAGGTCAGCGGCTGGATCATTGCGCTGGCCGACATGCCCTATATCCAAGCTGAAACCATCGGTACGATTGCGTCCGCCCTCGCGGCCGGCGCCCCCATCGTTGCGCCCAGCTACAAGGGCGCGCGCGGCCATCCGGTCGGGCTGGCGGCGCGCTTCAGGCCGCAGCTCGAGGCCCTGGGCGCAGACGAAGGCGCGCGCGCGCTGCTCAAAGAGCACGCCGGCCTGATCAAGCTGATCGACGTCAACGACCCCGGCGTGTGCCGCGACATCGATACGCCCGCCGACCTGTAAGCCCGCATGAAGCCGCGCAATAGCGCATCAATAATGAAACTCGGCTATCGCGATGTGCCTGTCCTTCGCGGGCCAGCTTTGTACGGTGATCGTTTCCTCGTTAAAGCGCGCAGATACAGCCTGCATCGGCCCCTCGGGCAATAACAGTTTTCCGGTCGACGTACCGGGGACGCCTTTGTTGATTCCGGCCGGCACCTTGCCGTCAAGCAGGAAGGTGTCACGCCCATGGCCAAAATAACCGCGCGGCCGCGTCATCACGACCACGCTACCGGCGCCAGCCTCGCCCTTGGCAAAATCGGCGGGCCGCAGGTGCACGATGTCACTGGATCGCGGGAAGGGCGAGCGGTAGATGTGGGTGATCGCGTGACCGGATGCTGTGATGACGAATTCATAATAGGCGCCCTGCTTCGCCCTGAATGGTCCCCAGAGCCCGTCCGATCCGGTAGTTTTGGCGTGGACTGCGCCCCCTGCTCTGGCGCCGGTCGTCCCCGAGACCTCGTAAATTTCCACCTCGGCGCCCGCTACCGCGATATTGGTCGGCACGCCTGCGGACACGCCGTCTACCTTGCCGTTCAACACCACCTCGGTCTCGGGTGCGATATCCGTGCGCGCAGGCGGGTGGCCGGTGACAAAGCGATACATTTCCCTGAATGCGAGCGGCCCGAAGGCGGTCTCGCGGTGGTCGATCTTGGGAATCACCACGTTTTCCGCCCCCTTCAGCGCGGGACCGTCGTAGCCGACACCGGTCGGCCGGCCCGGCTTGCCGACGAAAGCGCCGTCGGGCTGCGCGTATTTGTCGTTGCTGTCGCTGCGTATGGTCATGATGCGCACGCCCGCGACCACCTCGTCCGCGCCACTGTTGAGTTGGGTCAGAAACGCGCCTTTGCCGTTGAACTCGCTGCCGCGGGTTTCTTCCCAGTCGAATACCCCGTGGTTGGGCGTGCCGCAAAGGATGGCCTTCGACACGTAGGCTGCACCACCGCCGTTCTTGAGGTAATTGCGTATCGCATATCCACCGCGCGAATTGCCGATCAGCACCACTTTGTCGTGGCCGGTGCGCTTGCGCACCTCTGCCACCTCGCGCGCAAGCGCCGCCATCTGGTCGGCCGTGGAGGAACGCAGCGGCTGCGGCCTTGCGTCAACGCTGCGCGCCAGCGGATACGGCAAATCGACGGCATGCAGCAGCTTGCGATCGTACCCATTCGATTCGAAGCGCCATTCGGTGGTGTGCCACAGCGCCGCGGTATCGCCGTTGCCATGCACGAAAACAATGGGCGACGCCGGTTCCGCCGCCGGTTGCAACGCGGCACAGGCCGAGAACAACAGCAACAAAGACAGCGCGCCGGTACGGCGCAACAGTGCGGACATGGTTTTCTCCTTGAGTGGCGTGGAATGCAGCGTTCGCAATATACCCAGCTTCCGGGGCGGCTGCACGACGACGCGCGCACCGCTTATACTACGCAACAGTATCTGAAGCTGCGATTTACGGAGTACTATGTCGATGCGATTGCGCACCATCCGGTTCCCGTTCCAGTCCCTGCTGTTGCTGTTCCTGACCCTGCAATGCGCGCAGGCGGCCCTGCCGCTGGACGTAAGGGGCGCGCCCACGCTGGCGCCCATGCTCGCGCACGTAACGCCGGCCGTGGTGAATATATCGGTGGTCACGCGCTCGCCGATGGAAGACAACCCGCTGTTTCGCGATCCCCTGTTCCGGCGGTTTTTCAATATTCCGGAACGCCCCTCGCGCGAAGAGCAAAGCGCCGGCTCGGGGGTCATCGTCGATCGCGCGCGCGGCTATGTGCTCACCAACAATCACGTGATAAACAACGCGCAGGAAGTGGTGGTGACGCTGAAAGACCGGCGCACGTTCAAGGCCCGCCTGGTCGGCACCGACCCGGGCACCGACATCGCCGTGCTGAAAATCGAGGCCGCGGACCTGTCCGAACTGCCGTTCGGCGATTCGGACACCATGAACGTGGGCGATTTCGTCGTGGCCATCGGCAACCCCTTCGGCATCGGCCAGACGGTCACCTCGGGCATCGTCAGCGCGCTGGGACGCACCGGCCTGGGCATCGAGGGCTACGAAGATTTCATTCAGACCGACGCATCGATCAATCCAGGCAACTCCGGAGGCGCGCTGGTGAACCTTTCGGGCGAACTGATAGGCATCAATACCGCCATCCTCGGTCCTTCCGGCAGTAGCGTCGGCATCGGCTTCGCCGTGCCCTCGAACATGGTGCGCAGCGTGATGGAGCAGATCATCCGCTATGGCGAAGTCCGACGCGGCCGGGTCGGCGTGGTCACCCAGGACATGTCGCACGAATTGGCACAATCGCTGGCGGCGGGCTCGGCGAACGGCGCCGTGGTCGTCAAGGTCGAGCCGGACTCGCCTGCGGCCAAGGCCGGGCTGAGGCCGCGCGACATCGTGACCGCGGTGAACGGCAAGCCGGTGCGCGGCTCCGCCGATTTGCGCAATCGCATGGGGTTGATACCCGTCGGCGAAGAGGCGGTACTCCAGGTGCAACGCAGCGGGAAAGCGACGACCCTGCGCCTGCGTATCGCCGAGCTCTACACCATGACCGAGATTCCGGGCGAGGCGGTGCCGCAGCTCGCCGGCGTGCGCGTGTCCAATATCGAACCGGGCATGCCGCAATACGGAACAGTCGAGGGCGCGATCGTCACCCGTATCAACAAGACATCGCCGGGTGCGAAAACGGGCTTGCGCCCGGGCGACGTACTCTACGCCGTCAATCGCAGGCGCGTGCACTCGGTGACCGAGCTGCTTGCTTCGTTGCGCGAGGCGGAACGGCCCTTGCGGATATTTCTGCTGCGCGGGGATTCGCGGCTTACGCTGACGATCCGCTGACCCAGGCGTGCACGCATACGGCCCACGCGGGCGCGGGTAGAATGCGCATTATCCAAACGAATCGAACGTCACCATGCCCTCAACCGACACCAAGCAACTTCCCGTCAGCGCGCAGGACATCGCTGCCGCCGCCCAGCGCCTGGACGGCCACGCCCGGCGCACGCCGGTGATGACATCGCGCACCGTGGACGCGCGCACCGGCGCGCAGGTGTTTTTCAAGTGCGAGAATTTCCAGCGCATGGGCGCATTCAAGTTTCGCGGCGCGTTCAATGCGTTGTCACAGCTGACGCCGGAGCAGAAACGCGGCGGCGTGCTCGCCTACTCTTCGGGCAATCACGCCCAGGCCGTGGCGCTGGCGGGAACGCTCCTCGGCGTAAAGACGGTCATCGTCATGCCGCTGGATGCGCCGCAGGTGAAAATCGAGGCCACGCGCGCTTATGGCGCGGAGGTCATCACCTACGATCCGAAAACCGTCAAACGTGAAGAACTGGCGACACGTATCGCGGCAGAGCGCGGCATGAGCGTCATCCCGCCCTACAACCACGTCCAGGTCGTCGCCGGGCAGGGCACGACGGCAAAGGAGTTGATCGAGGAGACCGGCGCGCTGGACTATCTGCTGGTGCCTTGCGGCGGCGGCGGGCTGCTCTCAGGCTGCGCGGTCGCGGCGAGCCACTGGTCGCCGGCTTGCAAGGTGATCGGGGTCGAGCCCGAGGCGGGCGACGACGCCACGCGCTCGTTCCGCTCCAAGACGCTGCAAAGCTGCAACAACCCGGACACCATCGCCGACGGCGCGCGCACGCCTTCGCTCGGTTCGATCACCTTCCCGCTGGTGATGCATTATGTGCAGGACATGCTCACGGTCAGCGATGCCGAATTGCTGCGCAGCATGTTCTGGATCTGGGAACGCATGAAAATCGTGGCTGAACCCACCGGCGTTCTCGCCGCCGCGGCCCTGCTCGAGGGCAAACTCGACGGCCGCCACGATTACAAAGGCAAGCGCATCGGTGTGGTGATTTCCGGCGGCAACGCCGACATCAAGGCACTCTGCCGCATGAGCTAGCAGGCTGCGAAAATTCGCTTCCTGCGCGCAACTCTCAGGCGCTCTTGCCCTTGCCTGCGCCGGTATTCAAACCGAGCAGCGTGTACAGCGGGCAGAAGTTGACCAAGCCCGTCAGCAGCGGCACCACGCCGACCAGCCCCCACCAACGCGCATTGCCCTCCAGTATCAGGATCAGGCTGAGCAGGCCCAGACCTGCAACGATGCGCAAAACCTTGTCTACACCACCTACGTTCGCTTTCATGAATTGGTCCTATCCCGACGTTGATCAGTTGCTAATGTTAATCCAACGCGGGGACCGGGTCTGTGACCGAAGTTACGCCGCCCGCAATCGCGGTCCGCGCGGTTCCCGCCGCCAGGGATTATTCTGTTTTAATACAGACTGTTATAGGCTATCCCTAAATCCGGATTTCAACTCCCGGCAGGCGCGAACCCGCATGGTAAAATCGCGTCTCCCCATTCTGCAAGCGTAGCCCCATGTCCCCGCTCAACAACGATCTGGCCGGCACCGACAGCGAACTGTGGCAGGCGATTCAAGGCGAGAACCTGCGCCAGGAAAACCACATCGAGCTGATCGCCTCTGAGAACTACGTAAGCCGCGCGGTGCTCGAAGCGCAAGGCTCGCAGCTCACCAACAAATATGCCGAAGGCTATCCGGGCAAGCGCTACTACGGCGGTTGCGCACAGGTGGACATCGTGGAAAATCTGGCGATCGCGCGCGCCAAGCAACTGTTCGGCGCAGACTATGCCAATGTGCAGCCGCACTCGGGCTCGCAGGCGAACCAGGCGGTCTACATCGCCGCCCTCAAGCCGGGCGACACCGTCCTCGGCATGTCGCTCGCGCACGGCGGCCACCTCACCCACGGCTCACCGGTCAATCTCTCGGGCAAGCTCTACAAGGTGGTTTCCTACGGCCTGGACGCGAACGAAACCATCGACTTCGACGAAGTCTCGCGCCTCGCGCGCGAGCACAAGCCGCGCATGATCGTCACCGGCGCGTCCGCCTATTCGCGCATCATCGACTGGAAGCGGTTCCGCGCCATCGCCGACGAGATCGGCGCCACCCTGATGGCGGACGTGGCGCACTACGCCGGCCTGATCGCGACCGGCCTGTATCCCAGTCCGATCGGCATCGCCGATTTCGTCACCAGCACGACGCACAAGACCCTGCGCGGCCCGCGCGGCGGCCTGGTACTCGCCAAGGCGGAATACGAGAAGGCGATCAATTCCGCCGTGTTCCCCGGTCTGCAGGGCGGGCCGCTGATGCATGTCATCGCCGCCAAGGCGGTCGCGTTCAAGGAGGCGCTCGCACCCGGCTTCAAGAACTACCAGGCGCAGATCATCGCCAATGCCCGCGCCATGGCACGCGTGCTGCAGGAGCGCGGCGTGCGCATCGTCTCGGGCGGCACCGACTGCCACATGTTCCTGGTCGACCTGCGCGCGAAGAACATCACCGGCCGCGACGCCGAGGACGCGCTCGGGCGCGCGCACATGACCGTTAACAAGAATGCGATTCCGAACGATCCGGAAAAGCCCACGGTCACGAGCGGCATCCGCATCGGCAGCCCTGCGATCACCACCCGCGGTTTCGGCGTGGCCGAATCGGAACAGCTCGCCGGATTGATCGCGGACGTGCTCGAAGCGCCGCAAAACGAATCAGTGCAAAAGCGCGTGCTGGCGCAAACGCAGGAGCTGTGCCGGAAGTTCCCGGTCTATGGCGGCGAGCAGACCGCGCGCGCGGGTAGCGTGCGTGGCGTCGCCGTGACGCCGTGAAATGCCCGTTCTGCAAGGCTGACGACACTGCGGTCATCGACTCGCGCCTGTCCGAGGACGCCGCGAGCGTGCGCCGGCGGCGCCAGTGCAAGGAATGCGGCAAGCGCTTTACCACCTACGAGCGGGTCGAACTCGCCATGCCCACGGTGATCAAATCGAACGGTTACCGCACCGCCTACGACAGGGAAAAGATCCGCACCGGCTTCATGCGCGCGCTGCACAAACGTCCGGTGCCCACGGACAACGTCGACGACGCCATCAACCGCGTCGAAGCCCGCATCCTCGCCCTGGGCGAACGTGAGATCAAGTCGCGCACCATCGGTGAGCTGGTGATGCGCGAACTCAAGAAAATGGACGACGTGGCCTACATTCGCTTCGCCTCGGTATACGAGGATTTCCAGCGCGTCGACGATTTCCGCGACGCCATCCTGCAGGTCAAGCGCCCCGGGCGCAAAGCGCGGCGTTAGGGTCGGTCGGGCCCCGCGCACTTTTCCTTTCTAGCGCGCCAAATGTTCAATCCCGCCGATCATCAGCACATGGCCGAGGCGCTGCGCCTCGCCGAAAAAGGACTGTATACGGCCACGCCCAACCCGCGCGTCGGCTGCGTGATCGTGCGTGACGGGGAGGTGGTGGGCACGGGCTGGCACGAGAAGACCGGCGGGCCGCACGCCGAAATCGTGGCCCTGCGCGCAGCGGGCGAGCGCGCGCGCGGCGCGACGGCCTACGTAACGCTCGAGCCCTGCAGCCACCACGGGCGTACGCCGCCCTGCATCGACGCGCTCATCGAAGCCGGGATCACACGCTTGGTCGCCGCCATGCAGGATCCCAATCCCAAGGTCGCGGGCAGCGGCTTCGACCGGCTGCGCGCCGCAGGCATCGCCGTCGAGTCCGGGCTGATGCAAGACGAAGCGCAGGCGCTGAATGTCGGTTTCGTCTCGCGCATGCGCCGCGGCCGGCCCTGGGTGCGCATGAAAATCGCAGCCAGCCTCGACGGCAGGACGGCGCTTGCCAACGGCCGCAGCCAGTGGATCACCGGGCCCGAGGCGCGCCGCGACGGCCATGCCTGGCGCGCGCGCGCCTGCGCCGTGCTCACCGGTATCGGCACGGTAAGGGACGACGACCCGCAACTGAACGTGCGCGAGGTCCAGACCCCGCGACAGCCGCTCAAGGTGCTCGTGGATAGCCGGCTGCAGTTGCCCTTGTCGGCGAAACTGCTCGAGGGCGGCCGGGTGCTGGTTGCCGCCGCAGTCGAGGACAAGGCCGGCATCGCCGCATTGCAGGACCGGGGCGCCGAGGTGCTCCTGCTACCCAATGCGAGCGGCAAGGTGGAATTGACGGAACTGATGCGCGAACTCGCGCGCCGCGAGCTGAACGAAGTGCACGTAGAGGCCGGCTTCAAGCTGAACGGCTCGCTGCTGAGCGCCGGCCTGGTGGACGAACTGCTGATCTACCTCGCGCCCAGCATACTCGGCCATGGTGCGCGCGGCATGTTCGATTTGCCCGAACTCGAGGACCTTGCGCAGAAACGGCTGGTACAATTCGGCCAGGTACAGACCATAGGCAGCGACCTGCGCGTACTGGCGCGGGTCCTGAATGCAATATGAGGCAATTTCGGATTCAGCGAAATCGCCTCTGACCACTGACATAGGGGAGCACGAGGGGACATCACCCTTCGTTTTCAAACAGCACCATGTTTACCGGCATCGTCACTGCAATCGGCAATATCGCCAACGCCGCGCCGCGCGACCAGGGGCTGCGCCTCTCCATCGACGCGGGCATGCTCGATCTTTCCGACGTGGCGCTGGGCGACAGCATCGCCGTGAACGGGGTCTGCCTGACCGTGATCGCCTTGCATGAGGACCGCTTCGAGGTGGACGTGTCGCAGGAGACCATCAACTGCACCGTCGGATTGGACGGGCCGAACGAGGTCAACCTGGAAAAATCCCTGCGCCTGTCGGACCGCCTGGGCGGGCACCTGATGTCCGGCCACGTCGACGGCGTGGGCGAGGTGACGCGCTTCGAGCCCGCGGGCGAGAGCTTCCTGCTCGTCATCCGCGCTCCACGGGAACTTGCCAAATACATCGCGCGCAAAGGCTCCATCACCGTGAACGGCGTCAGCCTCACGGTCAACCGCGTCGAGGGCGCGGACTTCGAAATCAATTTGATCCCCCACACGCTTACCGTGACCAACCTGAAGAATTTCAAGCCCGGCAGCCGGGTCAATCTCGAAGTCGATCTGGTCGCGCGCTACATAGAGCGGCTGCAGCATTACGGCGCGTAGCGTAGGCCCGACCCTTTCAGTACACTACGGGCGAGGAACAGTGTTGCGCCCGGAATCGCGTACGGATGAACGGCATGTCGAACGCGCATGCCGCCCGCTTTCACGGTTCTTTACCATTGTCAGGGTGTCAAGAACGACGTTATGAAAACATCGCGCCACCTGGTGATTGCCCTGGTCGCTCTCGCGCTGATCGCGGCGCTCGTGTTTCTTTACGACAAGACGCAGGCGGTCGATCTGCGCGAGCGCAACGACATCGCGGCGCAGCTCGACACCCTGCGCGAAATCGACAGCCGCTGGGACATCGATGTATTGCGCGGGCGCTCCGAATTCGACCCGAACCAGCCCACGCCGCCGAGCCGCACGGCAACGGCGAGAAAGGCGCTGGCAAGCCTGAGCACCCTGCTCCCGAACTCGGACAGCGAGGCGTTGCGCGAAGGCCTGGGTGAACTGAGCAAGGCGATCCTGGAAAAAGCGCTCCTAGTGGAAAAGTACAATGCCGAGAGTTCGGCCGCCAAGATCGCGCTCCATGCGACGATCGCCGGCGCTGCCGCGCTGGGGGGCCAGGTCGGCGCGGTGACGAGCGGCAGTGCGCAGCAAAAGGAACTCGAGCAGGCGGTCAACCGGCTGGTCGCCTCCGTGCAACAGTACTATTGGTTGGGCAAGTCCGCGCCGCCCATGAGCCTGCAAATGGCCGCGCGCGAGGTGCAGGAACGCGCCGCGGGCATCGGCATCCAGGCGCGCGAACAGGCCGCCGCAATGGACGGCGCGATCCAGGAACTGCTCAGGCGCAAACCCGCCGAAGAGGCGCTGTTCGACAAGGTGTCTTCGCTCTCGTCCGGCCCGCGCCTGGACAAGATGACGTTCTCGTTCAATCGCGAGCTCGAAGCAGCGCTGCAGGAAAAGGAATTGTTCCGGGTGTACCTGCTTGCCTACGCCGCCGCACTGCTCGTCGGTATCGGCTATCTCGGCGTACGGCTCAAGGGGGCGAACGAAAGCCTGGAACAGCGCGTCATCGAACGCACGCAGGAACTGTCGGAGGCACTGCGCCACCTGAAGGAATCCGAGGCACAGCTGATCCAGTCTGAAAAGATGTCGTCGCTGGGCCAGATGGTCGCAGGCGTCGCGCATGAAATCAACACACCGCTCGCATACGTGAAAAACAGCCTGGGCACGGTCAACGAACGCCTGCCGCAGATCCTTGCCGCGATCGAGCATAGCGAAAAGCTGCTCGCCTTGCTGCGCACCGGAAAATCCAATCCTGAGGCGCTGAAAAAGCAATTCGCGGACACGGCGGCGCTGCTCACCAAGCTCAAGCGGGAACGCGTGGTGACCGAACTCGGCGGCCTGGTTCAGGACGGGCTCTTCGGCATCGGCGAGGTCGCGGAAATCGTCGGCAACCTCAAGGATTTCAGCCGCCTGGACCGGAGCAAGGTCACCCGCTTCAACCTGAACGACGGCCTGGTCAGTTCGCTCGGCCTCGCGCGGCATATGCTCAAGTCGGTCAAGGTGAACCGTCAATTCGGCGAGATACCGGCCATCACCTGCGCACCTTCGCAGATCAACCAGGTGTTTTTGAACCTGATCACCAACGCCGCGCAGGCGCTGCCGCCGGCCGACGGCGAGATCACGCTGACGACGCGCGCCGACAAGGACGGCGTCGAGGTCGAGGTCGCCGACAATGGCAAGGGCATTGCGCCCGACGTGCTGCCGAAGATTTTCGACCCCTTCTTCACCACCAAGGAGATCGGCAAGGGCACGGGCCTCGGACTGTCGATTTCCTACAAGATCGTGCAACAGCACGGCGGGCGCATAGACGTCGCGTCTGAAGCCGGCAAGGGCACCCGCTTCACGGTATGGCTGCCGCCGAAACCGCCGGCCGACGCAGAACTCGACGCCTAGGACGCAACAGCTGTGACGCAACCGGCAAAGATCGGAAAATACGAAATCCTCGAAGTGCTCGGCCGCGGCGGCATGGGCGCCGTCTACAAGGGTTTCGACCCGGCGATCTCGCGCGCGGTTGCGATCAAGACGATCGCCAAGTCCTCGCTGGACGAAAGCGAATTGCAGCACCTGCTCGCGCGCTTTCGCCACGAGGCGCAGGTCGTCGGCCGGCTCGCACATCCGGGCATCGTGCAAATCTACGACTACGGCGAGGAAGACGAACTCGCCTACATCGTAATGGAACTGGTCAACGGCAAGACCCTGCACGAGCATCTGCAGGGGCAGGCGAATTACGACCTGCGAGAGGTCGGTGAAATCATCAGCACACTGCTGGACGCCCTGGGCCACGCGCACGCAGCGGGCGTCGTGCACCGCGACGTGAAACCGTCGAACATCATGATCAACCGGGACGGCGGCATCAAGATCAGCGACTTCGGGATCGCGCATACCGAAGCCTCCGAACTAACGCAGCATGGGGACGTGCTCGGCACGCCGTACTATATGGCTCCGGAGCAGTTTCTCGGCCTGACGATTTGCGTTGCGACCGACCTGTACGCGGTCGGCATCATCGCCTACGACCTGTTGACCGGCGTCAAGCCGTTCCTGGGCACCACCGCCACGGTGATGCAGCAGGTGCTGAACCAGCGTCCCGCCGATCCTTCCAGCCTGAATTCCGCCTTGTCGCCCGTGATGGATCAGGTGCTGCAGCGCGCGCTGGCGAAAAAGCCCGAGGACCGCTTTCAGAATGCGCGCGCATTCGCCGAAGCCTTCCGCTCGGCGATCGAGGCCAGCCTCAAGCACGACGACGCCGCACCGGGCGCGGGTCTCATGGCCGCGGCGCACCTGATCGATGCCGGCGCGGGAACGCAGGCGGCGGCCGGCGGCGGCACCCCGCAGGGTACCGGCGAGCAGGGCGCGATCAGCCTGGACAGCAGCGTGAGGAAAGCGCGGATGCTGGTCGTGGACGACGAGGAGCGCATCCTGACGGCGCTGAAATCGATGTTCCGCATGCGCTACCACGTGTTTGCCACCACGGACGGCAACAAGGCGCTGGAGTTCATGAAGAAATACCAGATGCACGTGGTCATCAGCGACCAGCGCATGCCCATCATGCCCGGCGTCGAACTGCTGCGCCAGGCGCGCGAAATTTCGCCGGCGAGCGTGCGCATCTTGCTCACCGGCTACTCCGATCTTGCGTCGATCGTCGGCTCGATCAACGACGGGCAGATCTACCGCTTCGTCAGCAAACCCTGGGACAACAAGGAACTGCAGCAGACAGTGGCCGAAGCGGTGACCATCGCGCTCGAACTCGCCGAGACCAAGACCGCGGCGGTGGCGCTGCCGCAGAAAATGCGCCAGGGCGTGCTGGTGATCGACAACGACCAGGAAATATTTCGGGTCGCCAAGGAACTGATCGGCGGCCGTTGCCCCGTCTTCTACGCGAACAGCCTGGACGACGCGCTCGAGGCGATGCAGGCGCAGGAAATCGCCGTGGTGCTCGCCGACGTGCAGGCGGGCCACGAGGACACCACGGCGATGCTGAAGCTGCTGAAGCAGGAAAATCCGCAGATTCTGAGCATCGTGCTCACCAGCGCATCGGATGCGGAACTGGTGATACATCTGATCAACGAGGCACAGGTGTTCCGCTTTCTCAACAAGCCCGTGAACGTCAAGCTGCTGAAACAGCACGTCGAGGCCGCGCTCGAACGCTATCTGGCTTTCGGTGAATCGCCGCAGTTGCTGCGCCAGCACCAGGTGCAAAAGTCCGAGCAGCTAAGCAACTCCAGCGTCGGGCAAAAGCTGCTCTCCGGCATCAAGCAGCTGCGCGGGCGCTGGTTCGGCGCAGGGAAGAAATCTTGAAGCGCAGTTAAGAAGCCGTCATTCCGAGCGTAGCGAGGAATCTACTTTTTCGAGAAGCAGATTCCTCGGCCTCCGGCCTCGGAATGACATTATTCGGGGACTAGGCCTTGGCTTTCGCCTTGCGCCGCGCCGGCTTGCTCGGCAGTTTTTCCGGTTTTTGCGGACCCCAGACACGACTGTAATAGGTGTCGGCCAATTGCAGGGCGCCCACCGGGTTGTGCGCCAGCACGCGGTCCTTGACCACCAGGTTCGTTACCAACCCCTGCGCCTGGCGGATGAACAGGCTGTCATGCCCCACGCACAAACCCATGATGACGTTCAGCTCGCAGCCTGCGCGGTTCAGCAGTTCGGCCTGCGATACCGGGTTGCACATCGGCTCGAAATTCCCGGGGCGGATTTTCTCCCCCTCTTTCACGCCTATGTCCTCTTTCGGCACGCCGCCGTTCTTGCAGGCCACCGAGGTCACCTCCAGTCCGTGACTTTCCAGAATGGCGCTGAACACACGCGCGAGATCGACGAAACTGATGCACATCGCGATACCCACCTTGGTGAAGCCCATTTTTTTTGCGAACTGGCAAATCTCCTCCACGCGCGTCCATTTGCAGTAGCCTTCGCTCTCGACCACCGCCGCGGTGTGCGCGACGCGCAGGGTGAACGGATCGCGATACGGTTCCCAGGCCGCGGCGACGCCCTCGGGATCCACCTTGGACGGGCAGTAGGCCGGGCCGCGCTCATCGCCTTCGCCCTGGCGGCAGGCGCGCACCGTGCTCGGGCAGTAGGCGCAGCCCGGTGTCTCGTACCCGTGGTTATCGTAGCCGTGCTTGTCATCGCTCATCTTGGACTCGCTTTGTGGAGACTGAATGGCAGGATAGCGCACCGCGTGCGCAAGCGTTTTGTGCTAGCGCAAAACTTGATGAAATCTACCCCGCTTCGCGCCGGAATTCAACGCGGGCAGTTACGCCAGACACGGCTGCTAGGCGGTAAATTTGGCGTGAATCATGAACACACATGGGTATAGAATCCGCCTGTACGCCCTAGCCCGCAATCACCTCCGCCATAAATCCGATGGTCAAACTGCCGAAATCGATCGACGACACTGCAGCGCTGCTCGCGCGCGCAGACTACGTGGCGGAGCGCAGCCTGGCCACGGCACTGTTCCTCGCGCTGAAAATGGAGCGGCCGCTGTTTCTCGAGGGCGAGGCCGGTGTCGGCAAGACCGAAATCGCGAAAGTGCTGGCGAGTACGCTGGGGCGCAAGCTGGTGCGCTTGCAGTGTTACGAAGGGCTGGATATTTCCTCGGCGGTCTATGAATGGAATTATCCGCGGCAGATGATAGAAATCCGCCTCGCCGAGGCCGGCGGCAACGCGGATCGCAAGAAACTCGGGCGGGACATTTTTTCCGCCGAATTTCTGATCAAGCGCCCGCTGCTGCAGGCGCTCGAAGCGGGCGAGAACGGCGCGGCGCCGGTCCTGCTGATCGACGAACTGGACCGCACCGACGAACCCTTCGAAGCCTACCTGCTGGAGGTGCTGTCCGATTACCAGGTGAGCATTCCCGAACTCGGAACGATCAAGGCGGGCAAACCCCCGATCGTGATCATCACGTCCAACCGCACACGCGAAATCCATGACGCCGTCAAGCGCCGCTGCCTCTATCACTGGGTCGATTTTCCGGATGCGGCGCGCGAGCTCGACATCCTGCGCCGCAAGGCACCGGGCGCAGCGGAACGACTGTCGCGCGAGATCGTTGCCTTCGTGCAGCGGCTGCGCAAGCTGGATTTGTTCAAACTCCCGGGCGTCGCCGAAACCATAGACTGGACCAATGCGCTGATGGCGCTGGACAAGCTCGCGCTCGATCCGGCCACGGTCAACGACACACTCGGTGCACTGCTCAAGTACCAGGACGATATCGGCCGCGTGCGCGGCAGCGAAGCGGAACGCCTGCTGTCCGAGGTCCGGGCAGAACTTAGCCCCGGCTGACGGCGTCCCTGCGCCAAAGATCATGAAATCTCCCGCGTTCATCAAACGATTGTTCGCCCCTGCCGCGGCAACCGGCAGCAAAGCCGACCGGCATACGCGCAAGACCGTGGCCCTGTGCCATGCGCTGCTTTCCGAGCGCGGCGAGGCGTCCGGCGCGGCGATCGCGCGCGAGGCGCTGGCGGCCTACGGCCTGCTCTCCGGTCCGGCACTGAGGGCGTTTTTCGACGTGCTCGCGCGGGAATTTTCTCCGGATCCTGCCGAGGTCGAAGACGCGGCCAATGCCTACCGGCTGGAGCCCTCGCAGTCCAACTTGATCCGTCTGCAGCAGGTGGTCGAATCGCAGCGGCAGGAATTGTTCCGGCGACTCAACCTGGCCACGGGCGGAACCGCCGCGCTGGTCGAAATGCGCCGGCGCCTGTCGCGAGAACTGCGCGAACAGTCGCAATGGGCGGGCATCGATGCCGACCTGTTCCACTTGCTCAGCTCCTGGTTCAACCGCGGCTTCCTCTCACTGCAGCGCATCGACTGGCGCACGCCCGCGCTGGTTCTGGAAAAGCTCATGCAATACGAGGCAGTGCATGAAATCCAGGGCTGGCAGGACCTGCGCCGCCGTCTGGAATCCGACCGCCGCTGCTTCGCCTTCTTCCACCCCGCCCTGCCCGATGAGCCGATCATATTCATCGAAGTCGCGCTCACCAAAGGCATGAGCGACCGGGTGCAGCCGCTGCTCGACCCCGACTCCCCGGTGGTCGATCCCAGCGGCGCGGACACGGCCATTTTCTATTCCATCACAAATTGCCAGGCGGGCCTGCGCGGCATCTCGTTCGGCAATTTCCTGATCAAGCAGGTGGCGGAGGACCTCGGTCGCGAATTCCCGAGACTCAAGACTTTCGCCACGCTTTCGCCCATTCCCGGATTCCGCAAGTGGCTCACGGAGACGGCTGCCGTGCACGGCGAACTGGCCGAACTGATCGATACCTTGAGCGGCGAAAACTGGTTCGAGAACCTCGCGCCGGGCGCGCGCGTGCGCACCGATTTGATGCGCCTTTGCGCCTACTACCTGCAGCACGTCAAGCACCGCAATGAACCCGCCGACGCGGTGGCACGCTTTCATCTGGGCAACGGCGCGCGCATGGAACGCCTCAACTGGCTCGCCGACACCTCCACGACGGGCATGGCGCGCTCTGCCGGCCTGATGGTCAATTACGTCTACCGGCTGAAGGATATCGAGCACAATCACGAAGCCTATGCGAAAGAGCAATTTGTCGTGGCCTCGCCGGGACTGTCGCTGCTCGCTCGCGGAAGCCTGCTCGCGCGCGTGAAGCTCGGGCAGGCCGGATGAGCGCGCCGAAACCGCTGGTGCCCTGAGCTCGCATGGCCGCCGGCAAACTGGCTGAAAACATCATGCACTTCGCGCGCGTGCTGCGCGCGGCGGGCTTGCCCATCGGCTCCGACCGCGTCATCGATGCGCTGAAGGCGCTGGAGGCCGCGGGCATCGAGCGGCGCGAGGATTTCTACTGGACGCTGGCCGCGGTGTTCCTGTCCAAGCGCGAGCAGCAGGAATTGTTCGATCAGGCCTTCCACATTTTCTGGCGCGACCCGCAGTTGCTCGAGCGCGTCATGAGCCTGCTGCTGCCCCCGATCGACGGACGCGCGGGCCAGGATGAACGCGGCAAGGCAAGCAGGCGGCTGGCCGACGCGCTGCGGCCGACGCAGGAGCAGCCGCAGGGCGAGGAGCAGCAGCAGGAAATCGACGGCGACGCGATTCCCGCATCTTCACAGAGCGAACTGCTGCAGCACGCCGACTTCGAAAGCATGAGCGGCGCCGAACTGGCACAGGCGAAAAAGCTGATCGCGCGCCTGCGCCTGCCCATCCCGGAGGTGCGGACGCGCCGCTTTCACGCCGACACGCACGGCACCGGCGTCGACCTTCGCGCAACGCTGCGCGCGAGTCTCAGGGGCGGCGCGCAGATCATCGCGCTCAAACGCCGCTCGCGCATCAGCCGGCATCCGCCGCTGGTGGTGTTGTGCGACATTTCGGGCTCGATGAGCCGCTACTCGCGCATGTTCCTGCATTTTCTGCACGCCATCACCAATGACCGTGACCGCGTGCACACCCTGGTCTTCGGCACCCGGCTTACCAACATCACCCGCCATCTGCGCAATCGCGACGTCGATATCGCAATGAACCGCGTAACCGATGCGATCCAGGACTGGGCCGGTGGCACGCGCATCGGCACCTGCCTCACGGAATTCAACCGCAAGTGGTCGCGCCGCCTGCTCGGCCAGAATGCGGTGGTGCTGCTGATTTCGGATGGCCTGGACCGCGACCTCGGCGCCGGCCTGGGCGCCGAGATGGAGAGACTGCACAAGTCCTGCCGCAAGCTCGTCTGGCTCAACCCCTTGCTGCGCTACGACGGATTCCAGCCGCGACCGTCCGGGGTGCGCGCGATGCTGCCGCATGTGGACGCTTTCCTGCCCGTGCACAATATCGAGAGCCTGGTCGATCTCGCGCGCGAACTGGAGCACGGCAAGTGGCAGCGCCGGCCCGGCAAAATCGCCGCCTAGGCCTGGGGGACATGAATAGATGGAAATGACCGGGGAGCAGATCATTCCCGCCGCACAGGCCGACGTCTGGAGCGGCTTGAATGATCCTGAAGTGCTCAAGTCCTGCATTGCGGGCTGCGAATCGCTGGAAAAACTGAGCGACACCGAGTACAGCGTCGTCACTGTCGCGGCGATCGGCCCGGTCAAGGCAAAATTTCGCGGCAAACTCCTGCTCGCGGACCTCGATCCGCCGAATGCCTATGCGCTCTCCTTCGACGGCCAGGGCGGCGCCGCGGGCTTCGGCAAGGGGACTGCCAAGGTGTCGCTCGCAGCCGCGGAGGCCGGAACGCGCCTGCGCTACGCGGTGAAGGCGCAGGTCGGAGGCAAACTGGCGCAACTGGGCTCGCGGCTGATCGACGGCGTTGCGAAGAAAATGGCGGATGATTTCTTTGTCGCCTTCAATCAGAAAATCGGCCGGCCCGTCCCCACCCCCACGGAAACGCCAGTCGCGTCCGCGCCTGCTGCGACGCCCCTATGGTGGGTGATCGCCGTCCTCGCGACCCTATTCCTGCTCGCCCGCTATACCTGAGTTTCCAGCACCAGACGCGCGGCGCATAAATCTTCCAGCGCGGTCCCTACCGATTTGAACAGCGTGATCTCCCCGGCGCCGCGCCTGCCCGGATGTGCGCCGGCGACGAGCTCCGCCAGTTCGGCGCGCACCCGCTCGCGCGCCAGCGCGCCGCTCGCCAGGGGCTGCACCAGGTCGCCTGCCTCCTTCAGCGCGCCGGCATAGGTATCGACGAAGATCTCGGCGCACCTGATCAATGCGTCGTCGGCTTCGCGCATCTGCGGCGTAAAGCCCCCGACCAGGTCCACATGCGTGCCGGCGCGGATCAAGGCGCCGCGAAGCACGGGATCGATGGCCGTCGTGGCGCAGCTGACAATGTCGGCCCCGGCCAGCCCCTGCTCCAGATTTGCCAGCGCCTGTGCCGGCAGGCCCTCATCGCGCAATCGCGCCGCGAGTGCCTGCGCGCGTTCCGAACTTCGCCCCCAGAGCAGCAGTTTTTTGATCGGACGCAGCGCGCAGTGTGCGCGCGCCATATGCGGGGCGAGTGCGCCGGCGCCTACGATCAGCAATGCGGAGCTGTCCTTGCGCGCCAGATAAGTCGATGCGAGCGCCGACGCCGCGGCAGTGCGCCGCAGCGTGAGCGCTTCGCCGTCGATCAGCGCACGCGGATGTCCGGTGGCGGCGTCGAGCAATATGTACAGCGCCGATACCGTGGCAAGGCCGCGCTCGCGATTGCGCGGAAACACCGTGACCAATTTCACGCCGAGGTCCTGGCCCGGACGCCAGGCCGGCATCAGCAGCAGCCGGTCGCCCGCGCCGGTGACATCGTGCACATGGCGCAGCGGCGCAACACAGCCCGCGCGAAACGCCTCGCGCAGCGCGTCGGCGAGGCGTTTGTAATCGAGCGCGGCATGAACCTGTTCCGCTGAAATGAAGGGCAGCTGCATCGCCGCGTATGGTACTGCACGCGGCGACCATGCGCCCCCGCTATCGCAATTCAGGCCTGCTTCAGCTGCTCGGTGTCGATTGGCAGTTTGCGCACGCGCTTGCCGGTGGCGGCGAATATCGCGTTCGCGAGCGCCGGCGCAAGCGGAGGCAGTCCGGGTTCGCCCATGCCGCCGGGCGCTTCCGTGCTAGCGACGATATGCACCTCCACTTCCGGCATTGCGTCGATGCGCAGCACCGGGTAGTCGTGGAAATTCGACTGCTCCACCTGACCGTCCTTGAACGAGATCCTGCCGTACAGCGCAGCGCTCAGGCCGTAGACAATGGCGCTTTCGATCTGGCGCTTGACGATCAGCGGGTTGACGGTCATGCCGCAGTCGACGGCGCCGACGACGCGGTGCACTTTGACCTTGCCGTCCTTGGCCACCGAGACCTCCGCCACCTCGGCCACATAGCTGCCGAAGGATTGCGCCACGGCAATGCCGCGATGCACGCCGGGCGGCAGCGGCTTGCCCCAGCCGGCCTTTTGCGCGGCGAGTTCGAGCACGCCTTTGTAGCGCGGCTGTTTGCCCAGCAGGCCGCGGCGGAATTCGTACGGATCCTTGCCCGCGGCGGCGGCCATTTCGTCGACGAAGCTCTCAATGAAAAACAGGTTCTGCGAATGTCCCACCGAGCGCCAGAACCAGACCTGCACGCCGGGCTCGCGCCTCGCGTACTCGACGCGCAGATTGGGAAAATCATAGGGGCAATCTTTTATCCCCTCGACGGCCATTTCGTCCACGCCGCTGGCCGGAAGTTTCATGAAGCCCGAAGCTTCCATGATCGAAGGCGAGGCCACGCTGGCGGAAAACGATATCGCCCTGCCGGTCGCGTCGAGGCCGCCGCTGAAGCGCGTGACCGAAGCCGGGCGGTAGAAATACGCCTTCATGTCGTCTTCGCGGGTATAGACCAGCTTCACCGGCTTGCCCGAAATCTTCGACAACAGCGTTGCGTCCACGGTGAAGTCCGGGGCAAAGCGCCGGCCGAATCCGCCACCCAGATACATGGTGTTGACCTTGACCTTTCCGGGCGCGACACCCGCGACCTTGCCGAGTATGCCCTGCGACGGTCCCTGCGACTGCGTGCCGGCCCAGACTTCGATCGCGCCGGGTTTGACCCACACCGTGGCGTTCATCGGCTCCATGCAGGCGTGGGCGAGATAGGGGGCTTCGTACACGGCTTCCAGCCGCTTCGCCGCCGGCGCTCCGGCGTCGCCCTCGCTGCGCGCCACCGCGCCGCCTTTGGCTGCACCCTCTGCCAGCATCTTCGAGACGCCCTCCGAGGACAGCGTGGCATGCGCACCGTCGTCCCATTTGATCGCGAGCGCATCGCGCCCCTTTTTCGCTGCCCAGAAACCATCGGCGAGCACGGCGACACCGCTGGGGATCGTGATCACCTGCCTCACCCCGGGTATCGCTTTCGCCTTGCTCTCGTCCACCGATACCAGCTTGCCGCCGGGCACCGGCGGGCGGGCCATCACCGCGATCAGCATCCCGGGCAGACGCACGTCCAGTCCGAACTTGGCGCTGCCGTTCACCTTGGCCGGCGTGTCCAGACGATTGCGCTCCGTTCCGAGAATCCTGAAATCCTTCGGATGCTTGAGATCCGGTTTTGCCGGCACCGCCTGCCTGCCTGCGGCATGGGCAAGCCGTCCATAGGAGAGCTTCTTGCCGCTCTTGTGTATGACCATGCCGTTCTCGGTGCGGCAATCCGCCGGGTCGGCTTTCCATTTTTTTGCCGCCGCGGCGACCAGCATGGCGCGCGCGGCGGCGCCCGCCTTGCGCATCGGCTCCCAGTGCCCGCGCACCGAGGTCGAACCGCCGGTCGCCTGCATGCCGAAAATCGGATTGTTGAACGCGGGATCGGCCGGCGCCTGCACTACGCTCACCTTCGACCAGTCGGCGTCGAGTTCCTCCGCCACCAGCATCGGTATCGCGGTGTGCACACCCTGCCCCATTTCCGACAAGCCGCAGATCACGGTGATGTGATTGTCCGTAGCGATGCGCAGATAGGCGTTGGGGCTGAATACGGAAGCCGCTTGCGCCAGACGCGTAGCGCCCGGCAGCGTGAAACCGAGCACCAGCCCGCCACCGGCCAGCGCCGAGGTCTTGAGGAAGCTGCGGCGCGATGCGTTGAATAGGGCATTCATGCTCAGCCTCCCTTTTTCATCGACTGCGCCGCGTCCTTGATCGCGGCACGAATCTGGTTATAGGTGCCGCAACGGCAGATGATGCCGCTCATCGCGGCGTCGATGTCTGCATCGCTGGGTTTGCCGTTTTTCGCCAGCAGCGCACTCGCGCCCATGATCTGGCCGCTCTGGCAATAGCCGCATTGCGGCACGTCGTGCCTGACCCATGCCGCCTGTACCGCCTTGCCGACAGCGTTGGCGGCCATGGATTCGATGGTCACGACTTTTTTTCCCGCTGCAGCCGATACCGGCGTCGAGCAGGAACGCACCGGCTCGCCGTCCAGATGCACCGTGCACGCGCCGCACAGCGCGACGCCGCAGCCGAACTTGGTGCCGGTCATGCCGAGCGTGTCGCGCAGCACCCACAGCAGCGGCGTGTCGGGGCTGTCCTTGACCGAAACATTTTTGCCGTTGACGCTGAACTTGATCATTCGGATTCCTCCCTGGTTGCCGATGACTTCGTCGCTACGCGGTCAGGTCCGCGCGCGCAATGCGCGCGCCTCCTGTCGTAACAAAATTCTAGAACACAATCACGCCGCGAGCGTTGCGCCCCGCTTCGAGGTCGGCAAACGCCTGCGCCGCCTCTTCAATCCTGTAGGTGCGCGTGATCAGTTCGTCCAGCTTGAGTTTCTTCGCCTGATACAGCGCGATCAGCCGCGGGAAATCCTCGCGCGGGCGCGCCGAGCCGTAGTAGCTGCCGGTGAGTGTCTTTTCCTCGAAGGTGATCGACGCGGTCTTGATCGAGGTATTGTCTTCGCCGCGCGCAACGCCGACCACCAGCGCCGTGCCGCCCTTGCGCACCGCGCGGAAGGCCTGCTCGACCATCTTGCCCATGCCGATGCATTCGAACGCATAGTCCGCGCCGCCGCCGGTGAGCTTTTTCACCGCCTTGACCAGATTTTCTTCTTTGCCGGCATTGATCACATGCGTGGCGCCGAATTGCTTCGCCAGTTCCAGCTTGTTGTCGGCGAGATCCACCGCGATGATAATGCCCGCGCCGGCGATGGCGCAGCCCTGGATCACATTGAGCCCCACGCCGCCTGCGCCGATGACCAGCACGCTGGAGCCCGCTTCCACGCGCGCGGTATTGATCGCCGCGCCCACACCGGTCATGACGCCGCAGCTGATCAGCGCCGCCTGCGGCAGCGGCATGCCGGGCGCGATTTTGACAACGTTGTTGACGTGCAGCGTGGCGTATTCGGCCATCACGCCGCAGGCGGAAAAGATATTGAGCGGTTTGCCCGCTGCGTCGCGCGTGCGCAGGCTGCCGTCGGGAAGCGCGATGATCGCCTTGGCGCCGACGTCGCACAGGTGCGGGCGGCCGGTGACGCAGTAGCGGCATTTGCCGCACATGTTGACGAATGAGCTGATCACCGTGTCTCCGACGGCGTACTCGGTCACGCCTTCGCCCACTTCGACCACGGTACCCGCGCCTTCATGGCCGAGGATCAGCGGCAGGGGCATGCCGATGGTGCCATTGACGGCGGACAGATCGCTGTGGCACACGCCGCATGCCCCCAACTTGACCATCACCTCGTCGCGGTGCGGCGAATCGACTTCGATCTCTTCCACCACCACCGGTACGTTGTTCTGTCGGCAGACGACGGCTTTCGACTTGCGTCCCATGCTGATTCCCCGTGTTGTGTTTGCAATGCAGACATTATGCAACCGCCCACCTAAATCGCCAATCCGCTCCAGCACGCCCCTTGGAACCGCCTGCCAAAAAGACTGGCTGGCGGTCGCACTAGCCGGTAGCGGAAACAAAACCCCTACCTTTAATAGGGGTAAAATACAGGTGCACACAATGCAGGGCAGTGCATGCCGCTGCCACAAATTTACCCCTTCAAAAAAGAAAAGGAGTTTGCAATGCAACGTCGTTCATTTCTGAAAAAAGCCGGCCTCGGATTGGCTGCAGGCGCGGCCGTCGCGCCAAGCATCGTCAAGGCGCAGTCCCCCACCGTGCAGTGGCGCATGGTAGGAAGCTGGCCCAAGAGCCTGGAAACCCTTTACGGCGGCATGGAACAAATCGCCAAACGCGTATCGGGTGCGACCGGCGGCAAGTTCAATATCAAGGTGTTCGCCGCCGGCGAAATCGTAGGCGGGCTGCAGGTGCTCGATGCGGTCCAGAATGGCACGGTGGAATGCGGGCATACAGCGACCTATTACTACTTCGGCAAGGACCCCACGTTTGCGCTCTCCTGCGCAGTCCCCTTCGGCCCGAATGCGCGCCAGCAGAATGCCTGGATGTATTACGGCGGCGGCAAGGAACTGATGCGTGAGTTCTACAAGACCTACAACGTCATGCAGTTCTCCGCGGGCAATACCGGTGCGCAGATGGGTGGATGGTTCCGCAAGGAAATCAAGACGGTTGCTGATCTCAAGGGCGTCAAGTTCCGCGTCAGCGGCTTCGCCGGACTGGCGCTGAGCAAGCTCGGCGTGGTGCCGCAGCAGATCGCCGGCGGCGACGTTTATCCTGCGCTGGAAAAGGGCACCATCGACGGCGCGGAATGGGTTGGCCCCTATGACGACGAGAAACTCGGCTTCTACAAGGTGGCGAAGTATTACTACTACCCTGGCTGGTGGGAAGGCGGTCCGGAACTCGATCTGCTGGTGAATATCAAGGCGTGGGAAGCGCTGCCCAAGGAATACCAGGAGATCCTCGAAGCGGCGTGCGCGGAGGCGAATATACACATGCTGGCGAAGTACGACCAGCTCAATCCTCCTGCGCTGAAGCGGCTGATCGCAAACGGCGTCAAACTGCGGCCTTTCTCGAACGAGATTCTGGCGGCTTGCTACAAAGCCGCCAGCGAGGTCGCCGCGGAAATCTCGGCCAAGAACGCCAATTTCAAGAAGATCTACGGCGCCATGGTCAATTTCCGCAATGACCAGGTGCAGTGGTTCTCTATCGCGGAAAACCGCTACGACAACTTCATGGTCGCGGCACAACGCATGGAGCAGCGCGGGTCGAAGAAGAAATAAGCTCGCTTTGCCGGATCCGCAACGGATCCGGCTCCATTTGATTAGAAAAACCCCGCCTGCGCGGGGTTTTTCTTGGGCTGCGCGCCGAAACATCCGATCTTTACATTGGCGCTGAGCACCGCCAACTCGTTCGCGACAAGCCACTCCCGACCGTCGTTTGCCGCAATAGTGCTTCGCCTCGCGTGAGCCGGGATAAACCGCCCCCTTCTGGCCAAGACAAGGGTGTGGCAGTTTTCCCAATGATCCGGCACAATGGGCGCACGCGAACTGAGTCTCAGTAAGCGGCATCACCACAAAAAAACCTAGTAGACCAATATGAGGAGACCACTATGCAACGTCGTTCATTCCTGAAAAAAGCCGGCCTCGGTTTGGCCGCAGGCGCGGCCGTAGCCGCGCCGGCAGTAGTCAAGGCGCAATCCCCAACCGTATCCTGGCGCATGGCCGGAAGCTGGCCGAAGAGCCTGGCGACCCTGTACGGCGGTATGGAGGAGATCTCCCAGCGCGTATCGGCCGCGACGGGCGGAAAGTTCACCATCAAGGTGTTCGCAGCCGGTGAAATCGTAGGCGGATTGCAGGTCCTGGATGCAGTGCAGAACAATACGGTCGAGTGCGGACATACCGCGACGTATTACTACTTCGGCAAGGACCCCACGTTTGCCCTGTCCTGCGCCCTTCCGTTCGGCATGAACGCACGCCAGCAGAATGCCTGGACCATGCACGGCGGCGGCAAGGAATTGATGCAGGATTTCTTCAAAGGCTACAACATCATCAATTTCGCTGCGGGCAATACCGGCTCCCAGATGGGCGGCTGGTTCCGCAAGGAAGTCAAGACCGTAGCCGATTTGAAGGGTCTGAAATTCCGCGTCGGCGGAACCGGCGGCCTGCCGCTGGCCAAACTCGGCGTGGTGCCGCAGATGATCGCCGGCGGCGACGTCTACCCGGCGCTGGAAAAAGGCACCATCGACGGTGCGGAATGGGTCGGTCCGTATGACGACGAGAAGCTCGGCTTCTACAAGGTGGCGAAGTATTACTACTATCCGGGCTGGTGGGAAGGCGGTCCCGAGCTCGACCTGCTGGTGAACCTGAAAGCATGGGAAGCCCTGCCCAAGGAATACCAGGCGGTCCTGGAATCGGCCTGTGCCGCTGCAAACGTATCGATGCTGGCGAAGTACGATGCGCTCAATCCGCCGGCGTTGAAGCGGCTGATCGCCAACGGCGTCAAGCTGCGGCCGTTCTCAAACGAAATCATGGCGGCCTGCTACAAGGCCACCACGGAAGTTTATGACGGGATCGCGGAGAAGAACGAAAAATTCAAGAAGGTCTATGAGCCGTGGAAGAAATTCCGCGACGAACAGATCCAGTGGTTCTCGCTCGCGGAAAGCCGCTTCGACGGCTTCATGGGTGCGGCTCAGCGCAGCGCGCAACGCTCGAAGAAGAAGTAAGTTCGACTGCGCCGTGGGTCCGGGGTTCGCCCCGGCCTGCCCAAGAAAAACCCCGCTTGCGCGGGGTTTTTTTATGCCTGCCGATCAGGCCTTGCTCGACTGCGCTCGCGCTACTTCTTGTCTTTGGGCGCTTTTTCGGCGGACTCAGCCGGAGCGGCGTCCGGTTTGTCGGCGTCGGCCTTATCTGCATCCTGCGCGTCCGGCGGCGGCTCGGGCTCGGCGTCCGTGTCGAACGCTTTGTCGAGGGCCTCCTGCATTGCATCCTGACCTTTGGCACCGGCGCCGACCGCCGCGTCCGGGATCATGATTTGCATGCTGTCCGTGTCGACAGCTTTCTTTTTCACCATGCCGCCGCCTACGATATCGGGCACCGCGATCACCAATCCGACCATGATGATCTGGATCAGCACGAAAGGCACTGCGCCCCAGTAGATCTGCATGGTGGTCACCTTGGCGGTCAGCTTGCCGCTGAGCCGGTCCACATAATCCTTGGCCGGGGCGACGCTGCGCAAGTAGAACAGTGCGAAGCCGAAAGGCGGATGCATGAAGGAAGTCTGCATATTGATCGCCATCAGCACGCCGAACCAGATCAGGTCGATACCAAGCTTCTCCGCCACCGGTCCGAGCAAGGGGATGATGATGAACGCGAGTTCGAAAAAGTCGAGGAAGAACGCAAGCACGAACACCAGGATATTAACCACGATAAGGAAGCCGAGCTGGCCGCCGGGCAGCCCGAGCAGCAGGTGCTCGACCCAGATATGGCCGTCGACGCCATAGAAGGTCAGGCTGAACACGCGCGCCCCGACCAGGATGAACACCACGAAGGAAGTCAGTTTGGCGGTCGCATCCATGGCCTGGCGCAACAGCGGAAAGCTAAGGCGCCTGCGAGCGAGCGCCATGGCCAGCGCGCCGGAGGCGCCCATCGCCCCGCCCTCGGTGGGCGTCGCTACGCCCAGGAATATGGTACCCAGCACCAGAAAGATCAGTGCCAGAGGCGGGATCAGCACGAAAGTCACCCGCGCCGCGATCTTGGAGAGCAAGCCCATCTTGAACACATGGTTGATCACCGCTGCTGTAAACGCGACGCCGACCCCGACCGCCGTCGAGACCACCAGCAGTTCGTCCAGGGGCGCATCGGGCGGGTAGTGGTACTTTGAAAACGCGATCGAAACGACCGCCGCAACGACTACGAGTACGATCAGCGAGGCCACGCCGCTGCCGCCGTCGGGCTCGCGAAAGGTGCGCGCTTCCTTGGGCAGCGCCGGCGCCCATGAAGGTTTGAATATCGCCACGCCCACGACATAGGAGACGTACAGACCGGTGAGCACCATACCCGGCAAAAAGGCGCCGGCGTACATGTCACCCACCGATTTGCCCAACTGGTCGGCCATGACGATCAGCACCAGCGAGGGCGGAATGATCTGCGCCAGCGTTCCAGAGGCCGCGATTGCACCGCAGGCCAGGCGCCGGTCGTAACCGTAGCGCAGCATGATGGGCAGGGATATCAGCCCCATCGAGATCACAGACGCCGCCACCACGCCAGTGGTCGCGGCAAGCAGCGCGCCCACCAGTACCACCGCTAAAGCGAGGCCGCCGCGCAAGGGCCCAAACAACTGGCCGACGGTGTCCAGCAGGTCCTCGGCCATGCCGCTGCGTTCCAGGATCAGGCCCATGAAGGTGAAAAACGGTACGGCGAGCAGGGTGTCGTTGTACATCACCGCCCAGATGCGCTGCGGCAAGGCCTGAAACAGCGCGGGATGCAGCAAGCCGAGTTCGATGCCGATCAAGCCGAACAGCACGCCGTTGGCGGCGAGCGCAAAAGCAACCGGATAGCCGACCAGCAGGAAAATCACCAGCGCCCCGAACATCAGGGGCGCCATATTGTTCGTCAGCAGTTCTATCATGCGGTTTCCCCCCGCTCTTTGCGCAGCGCCTCGGCCAGTTGTTCTTCCAGGCTCGGGCCCTCGTCCTTGTCGGTCGGGTCCGGAATCAATCCGCCCAGAAAAGCGATGCGCTTGATCAGTTCGGAAAGTCCCTGCAGGATCAGCAGGAAGAATCCAACCGGCAGCATCAGACGCGCCGGCCAGACGATCAGGCCGCCGGCATTGGTCGACATCTCATGCAATTGATAGGCCTGGACAAACACCGGCCAGGACATCCACAGGATGGCGATCGCCATCGGCAGCAGGAAAAACAGCGTCCCCAGAATGTCGATCCAGGCGCGCCCGCGCTTGGACAGGTGCGAGCTGAGCACATCTATGCGCACATGCTGATTGTGCAGCAGCGTGTAACCCGCGCAAAACAGAAACACCGCGGAAAACAAATACCACTGGATTTCGAGCCAGGCGTTCGAGCTTTTGTCGAACGCGTAGCGCATGGTCGCGTTGCCGGCGCTGACCAGCACCGCCACCAGGATCAGCCAATAGCTCAGGCGGCCGACGAGATTGTTAAGCGCGTCGATCAGACCGGATATGCGGAGAAGAATTTTCATCAGACCCCTCTTGCGGTATCACAAGACGCGGGGACAGAAACCCCGCGCTCCTCTTGGTCGGCGACGCAACAGCCGTCGCCACATTTGTTCTCTTTGCGATCTTCTTGTTATTGATATCGTCAGGCACATACGCCGAATCGCGTCAGGCCGCATTTTCCGCGCAGCACGATCGACAGCGGCGGGGGGAATTATAGGGGATTTCTCCCTGTTGTCGCCACGGATTTAGCTGAATTGTCTCGATACTCACCGGATGCGGTAACGCGGAATCCGCGTGCTAACATCTGCGCCTGGCCCGAGCACCCGATATGAGCGCCTACTCCACGCAGCAGAAGTTCAGCTATCTGTTTCCCGAAAGCGTCGCGGCAGGCGCCGGTGGCGCGGTTTCGCTGCAGTGGGCCGCTACGGTGGGCAACCCGTTCGAAGCCGAACGCGCTCTTGCGTTCAACGATGCGCTACCGACGCTGCAGTTGCTGCGCGGCGTCTTCGATCCGGCAGAATGCGGGGCCATCATCGCCCTGGGCAACGGCCTCGACGGGACCGCTGGTCGCGTAGAAATCGGCGCCGACACCTACCGCGTCAGCAAGATTGTCTGGATCGAACCGGGTGAAGCGACACACTGGATCTACCACCGCCTCGGAGTGATGTTTGCACAGGCCAACCGGCACTACGGTCTTGAACTGACCGGCCTGGTCGAAGCCCTGCAATACACGGTGTACGGTCCCGGGCAGCATTTCGACTGGCATATCGACCTGGGTTCGGGGCAGACCAGCGCGCGCAAACTCAGCATGACGGTGCAATTGTCGGACGCCGGCGAGTACTCGGGCGGCGCGCTCGAATTCATCAACGCGCCCAGCCCCGACACCGCCAGGGAAATCGGCTCGGCGACCGTGTTCCCATCCTATCTTGCACACCGCGTCGCGCCGGTGCAGACCGGGGTGCGCCGTTCGCTGGTGGCCTGGGCTTACGGTCCGGCGTTCAAATAAGAATCCGCAGGGCCGCCGTCAATTGCCGGCGATGGTCATGCGCTCGACCAGAATGGAACCGCAGCGGCGCGAACCGCGCGTCAGCTCATCCCTGCCCACCGCCACGATGCCTTTGAACATATCGCGCAAATTGCCGGCGATGGTAATTTCCTCCACCGGATAGCGGATTTCCCCGTCTTCGACCCAGTAGCCGGCTGCGCCGCGCGAATAATCGCCCGTGACCATATTGATTCCCTGCCCCATCAGGTCGGTAACCAGCAGGCCGCGGCCCATTTTTTTCAACAGGCCCTGCAGGTCAAGATCGCCGCTCTTCAGAACCAGATTGTGGCTGCCGCCGGCATTGCCCGTGCTTTTCATGCCGAGTTTGCGCGCCGAGTAAGTCCCGAGAAAATAGCCTTGCAGTACGCCGTCCCTCACCACCTCCCGCGCATGCGTGGCGACGCCGTCGTCGTCAAAATAGCAGCTTGCCAGGCCTTTTTTCAGATGCGGCTGTTCGCTCAACTGCACCAGTGGCGAGAACACCTGCTTGCCCAGACTGTCGAGCAGAAACGAAGTCTTGCGATAGAGGCTGCCGCCGCTCACGGCGCCGACAAAACTCGCCAGCAACCCGCCTGCCACGGGCGCCTCGAACAGCACCGGCACTTTCATGGTCCTGAGCTTGCGGCTGCGCAAACGCGCAAGCGCGCGCTCCCCGGCATAACGCCCGAGCGCCTCGCCCGCAGGCAGATCGCGCGCGGCGCGCGCCTCGGCATACCAGTCGTCGCGCTGCATCGACCCGTTCTGCTCGGCGATCACCGCACAGGAGAGGTAGTGGCGCGTGGTCGGATAGCCCGCCGCAAATCCGTTGGAGTTGGCAACCACGAACTGGTGCTGCTGCGTCGAGACGCCCGCCCCCTCGGAATTGACCAGGCGCGGATCGAGCGCGAAAGCGGCTGCCTCGCAGGCGCGCGCGCGATCGATGGCTTCCTCTATGGACAGATCCCAGGGGTGGAACAGATCGAGATCATGAATTTCGCGTGCCATCAGTTCCGGCTCGGCCAGGCCGGCACAATCGTCGCTCGCGGTAAAACGCGCGATGCTGACCGCCGCGGCCACGGTATCGGTCAGCGCCTTGGGAGAAAAATCCGATGTGCTGGCGAAGCCTTTGCGCTGCCCCAGATAGGCGGTGACGCCTATGCTCTTGTTGCGGTTGTATTCAATGGTCTCGACTTCGCCCTTGCGCACCACCGCGGTCTGTCCATAACCTTCCGACACATCGGTTTCGCAGGCGCTCGCGCCTTGCGCGGCGGCCTGACGCAGGAGATCCAGGGCGATTTGCCTGAGCGTGTCGAGCGGATAGGTAAAGCGTGCGGTCGTCCGCGTATTCTTTGTCATTGGCTGTGTGTGCAATCCGCGAGGAGGAGTTTTCAGTGGAGGACAGGCTGCGAAGCGCGTAATGCGGCGCTAAAAACCATTATCATAGCAGGTCGAACCTTCCTATCCCGGCCTCATGCAAGACGAACCGACCAGCAAGACACGCAGGAAAAAGGACATGCAGGCCCTGCAGGACGTGGGCGCCGAGCTGGTCGAGCTGAACGAGCAGCAACTCGCGACCATGCAACTACCCGAGTCCCTGCTCGCGGCCGTGCAGGAAGCGCGGCGTCTCAGCAAGCACGAGGCGAAGCGGCGGCAGATGCAATACATCGGCCGACTGATGCGCGACATCGATGCTGCACCGATACGCGACAAGCTGGAGCAATGGAAGGGACAGGGGCGCGAGCACACGGCGCAGTTGCATGCGCTGGAGCGCTGGCGCGACGAGCTGATGGCCGGAGATCCAGCATTGGCGCGCTTCCTGGCCGAATACCCGGGCGCGGATAGTCAGCAATTGCGCACTCTGATCCGCAACGCGCGGCGCGAGCAGGCGGCTGCATTGCCACCCAAGAGCTACCGCGAATTGTTCCGGGTACTGCGTGAAATGACCATAAAGGAGCCGGCGGCCGATAGCTGAACTTCGGCAGCCAAAACCAAGCATGCAAAACGACAAAGACGATAACGACACACTTTTGATCGGCCTGATTTCCATCAGCGACCGCGCCTCGGCCGGCGTGTACAAGGACGAGGGCATACCCGCGCTCGAGGACTGGTTCGGCAAAGCCATCGCGGGGCCGGCCTGGCGCGTGGAAACACGGCTGATCCCGGATGAACAACCCTTGATCGAGAAAGCGATCATCGAACTGGTCGACGAGGCCGCTTGCCACCTCGTGCTCACCACCGGCGGCACGGGCCCGGCCGAACGCGATGTGACGCCCGAGGCCACGCTCGCGGTTGCGCACAAGCTCATGCCCGGCTTCGGCGAGCAAATGCGCAGAATCAGCCTGGAATTCGTGCCGACCGCGATCCTGTCGCGCCAGGTGGCGGTGATCCGCTACCGCCGCGCGGCCGGCGTTGCCCCGGGCGGATGCCTCGTCATCAATCTGCCGGGCCAGCCAAAATCCATCCGCGAAACCCTGGAAGGCCTCAAGGACAAGGAAGGCAAACAACTCGTTCCGGGAATTTTCGCCGCCGTGCCCTACTGCATCGATCTGATCGGCGGTCCCTACATCGAAACACACGAAGCGGTGATCAAGGCCTTCCGCCCGAAATCAGCAATCCGACCGAAAAAGGATTCGACAGCTTGAGCGCAGAACCGCTGGAAACCCTGGAAATCGAGACTGCGCCCAATCCGCGGGCAGGCATCATCTGGATGCACGGACTCGGCGCCGACGGCAACGACTTCGCGCCCTTGGTGGACGAAATCGAATTACCCGTGGCGGTGCGCTACATCTTCCCGCATGCGCCGATGATGCCGGTGAGCATCAACGGCGGTTATGTCATGCGCGCCTGGTACGACATCAGCGATTCCGCCATCCGGCGCGAAGACGAGGCCGGCGTGCGCGCATCGCAACAGAGCGTGGAAGCCTTGATCGCAGGCGAAAAGGCGCGCGGCATCGCGGCGGACAGGATCGTGCTCGCCGGATTTTCGCAGGGCGGCGCGATCGCCCTGCAGACGGGTCTTCGCCATGGTGAACGACTCGCCGGCGTAATGGCACTCTCGACCTATGTGCCGATCGCCGACAAGCTGGCGGCCGAGGCAAGCCCCGCGAATCGCAATGTGCCGATATTCATGGCGCATGGCACGCACGACGCGATGATTCCCATCGCACGCGCGAAGGAGTCGCGCGATCTGCTCGTGCGGCAGGGCTATGCGCCCGAATGGAACGAATACCGGATGGAGCACTCGGTGTGCCCGCAGGAAATCGCCGCTATCGGCGTCTGGCTCAGACAGCTGTTGAAGTAACGCACCCCGTCAGAATGGTTTGGCTTCGCGAACGGGTGTGCTTCAACCCGGCTATGCCGCCGCCTGTCGTCAGCGACCCCGGCGCGCCGCCTCGTAAAGCGGCATGACGCGCGGCAGCAGCGCCTGGATCTGCTGCACGCGGTTCGATTCGGCCGGATGGCTGCTCAGCAATTCGGGGGGCCGCCCGCCGCTGCTCGCCTTCATCATTTTCTGCCACAGCGACACGCCGGCGCGCGGGTCGTAGCCGGCGCGAGCGGTGAGTTCCAGGCCGATGCGGTCGGCTTCGCTCTCGTCGGCCCGGCTGAAGCGAGTCGCAATCAGGGCCTGATAGACGACGCCCGCGAGATCGGCCGAACTCTGCCCCAGGCCCAGCAGCACCGCGCCGAGGTCGATCGCCGTGCGCGCGGCAAGCGCCTGCGACACCTGCTCGCGCGAATGCTCGCGCAGCGCGTGCGTGATCTCGTGACCCATCACGACGGCTATCTCGTCATCGCTCAGATCGAGTTTCTGGATCAGGCCGGAGTAAAACATGATCTTCCCGCCGGGCATGCAAAACGCGTTCAGCTCGGGGCTGCTGATCACGTTCACCTCCCATTTCCAGCCTGGCGCGTCGCTTCGGAACACGGCGGTCTGCGGCTCGATACGGCCGGCCACCGCGCGTACGCGCCGCAGCTGGGCCTGATCCTGGTTCAAGGTCTTCTGCTTGGTCGATTCCGATAGCAGCTTGGCATAGCTCTGCGAGGCGACGCGATCGAGTTCCTGCGACGAAACCAGCAACAATTGTTTGCGCTGGCCGCCGACAACGCCGCCCGATGTGCTCGTTTGACAGCCGACTAGCACTGCCGCAGCAATCATACAGAGTGCGATTCCGAATCTACGTGGGGCCATACGCGAGGTTCCTAAAGCGAAACTGGCGCCGGCTCAACGCACCAGCTGATTGATCTCGATTATGGGAAGCAGGATGGCAAGCACGATCAGCAGCACCACGCCGCCCATCACCAGGATCATGACCGGCTCGAGCAGGGTCAGAAACACCGCCAGCCGCCGCTCCAGCGACTGGGTTTCGAGCTGTGCGGCACGCTGCAGCATCTGCTCCAGTTTGCCGCTCACTTCGCCGCTCGCGACCAGGTGCACCATCAGCGGCGGAAACACTTTCGTCGCACCGAGCGCGCGCGCCAGGCTCTCGCCTTCGCGTACGCGTTCGATCGCGCCTTCGATGGCCTCGCGCATCACCGTGTTGGTCATGACGCGCGCACCGGAATTTAGCGCGGACAGCAGCGGCACGCCGCCGCCCACCAGAATCGCGAGCGTGCTGGCGAAGCGCGAAGTGTTGACGCTGCGTATCAACGACCCGAGCCAGGGCATGCGCAACAGCAGGGCGTCCAAACTGCGTCGCGGCGCATCGCGGCGCAAGGCCAGCCGCGTCGCGACCACGGCACCGATGACGGCGACGGCGATATAAGGCCAGGTCGCGCGCAGAAAATCCGACAGCGCGATCAAGCCGCGCGTGAGCAGCGGCAGGCTCTGCCGCGACTGCTGGAACACCTGCACGATCTGCGGCACGACGAATACCAGCAGGCCGGTCACGATGCTCACCGCAACCAGCGAAACCAGTATCGGATAAAGCAGCGCGAGCCCGGTTTTCTGCTTCAGGGCCTGGCGCGCATCGAGATAATCCGCGAGATGCTGCAGTACCGTCGGCAGCGCGCCGGATTCCTCGCCGCCGTGCACCAGCGCGCGATAAAAGTCGGGAAAACTCTTGTCGTAGCTGCCCAGCGCGCCTGCCAGGGACAGGCCAGCGGTAATTTCGGATTTCACACCGCCGAGCACTTCCCGCGTCATCGGTTCGGAGCTTTCCTCGATCAGCGCGCTCAGCGACTGCTCCATGGTCAGCCCGGACGCAAGCAGGGTCGCCAGCTGCCGGGTCACCAGGCTCAGCTCGTCCGAGGAGATGCCCCGCGACCATGGCTGCAGCGCCCGCTCGCGCGCGCGCACCAGATCGACCGCAGAAGGGAGCAACCCTTGCGCGCGCAGTTGTGCCCGTGCCTGGCGCGGCGTATCGGCCTGCACCACTCCCGATACCGTGCGCCCGGCCGCGTCCAGGGCTTCGTAGCGGAATGCTTCCATTACTCGCGCGTCACGCGCACCACTTCTTCAAGGCTGATCGCGCCTTGTGCGGCCCAGCGCATGCCGTCGTCGCGTAGGGAGCGCATGCCATGCGCGAGTGCGTGTTCGCGCAGCACCTGCTCGGATGCGCGGTCGTGAACCAGCCGGCGCAACGCATCGTCGACGCTCAGCAATTCGTAGATGCCGGTGCGGCCGCGATAGCCGGAGTGGTTGCAGGCGGGGCAGCCCTGCGCCGTGTAGAAGCTTCCCGCCTGCGGCGCAAACCCCAGCGCCTTCAATTGCGTTCCATCCGTCGTATACGGCTTGCGGCATTCCAGGCAAAGGCGGCGCACGAGTCGCTGCGCGACCACGCCGATCAGGCTGGTGGCGAGCAGAAACGGTTCCACGCCCATGTCGACGAGGCGGGTGACGGCGCTAACCGAATCATTGGTGTGCAGCGTGGCGAACACCAGATGGCCGGTAAGGCTCGCCTGGACCGCGATCTGCGCCGTCTCCAGGTCGCGGATTTCGCCGATCATCACGACGTCCGGATCCTGTCGCAGAATGGTGCGCAGCGCGCGCGCAAAGCTCATTTCGATGCGCGTGTTGATCTGCGTCTGGCTGATGCCGTCGAGGTCGTACTCGATCGGATCTTCCACCGTCATGATATTGAGCGCCTTGGGGTCCAGCCTGGAGAGCGAGGCGTAGAGCGTCGTGGTCTTGCCCGATCCGGTCGGACCGGTCACGAGGATGATCCCGTGCGGTTCGCGGATGAGTTTGTCCATGTAGGCGAGCGTCGCGTCGTCCATGCCGAGCCGGGTGAGGTCCAGCCTGCCGGCCTGCTTGTCGAGCAGGCGCAGCACCACGCGCTCGCCGTGTCCGGTCGGTATCGTCGATACGCGCACGTCGATCGGCTTGCCCGCCACCCTGAGGGTAATCCGCCCGTCCTGCGGCAGGCGCTTCTCCGCGATGTCCAGCTGCGCCATGATCTTGATGCGCGAGACGATAGCGCCATGCAGCGCGCGCGCCGGTTCGATCAGATCGCGCAGCGTGCCGTCGATGCGCAGCCGCACCACCGAGCGCGACTCGAAAGGCTCGATGTGGATGTCGGAGGCGCCCTCGCGCAGGGCCTGTGTGAACAGCGCGTTGATCAAGCGGATCAGCGGCGCGTCGTTCTGGCTTTCGAGCAGATCCTCGACCCTGGGGATGTCCTGCAGCAGCCGCGACAGATCGAGGTCCTGCGCAATGTCGTCGGCAAGCGCTGCCGCGCCGGCGTCGGCGGCGTTGTAGAGCGCCGAAATGAGTTCGTCGAACTCCTCGGCGCTGATGCGCTTCGCCTGCAGCGGCACGCCCAGCGCGCGGCGCACCTCCGCGAGAGCGCCCGCCTGGGTGCCGCTGCGCACCGCCACCTGCGCCAGTCCGTCGGTCAAGCCGGTGACAACGACGCCTTTGGCCTTGGCGAAGGCGTAGGGAACGACCGGTTTGATCATTGCGTCGCGGCGGGCTTGTCCGCTGCGGCCGCGGACGCGCCTTTGCGCGGCGGCAAGCTGGGGGAGCCAAAATCGGGCAGATCGCCATTCAAGGGTTTGGCCTTGAGTTGCTCTCCCAGGATGTAGTCGTAGCGCGCCCCGCTCAGCCCGTCGGCGTGCTCGACGCTGCGCAGCACCGTCGGCCGCAGGAACACCATCAGATTGGTCTTGGTGCGCTGGCGCGTGTTGTACCGGAACAGCCCGCCGATCAGGGGGAGATCGCCCAGCCCCGGAACCTTTTCCACGCCGTCCGTGACCGAGTCCTCGATCAAACCGCCGATCACCACGATCTGGCCGTCGTTCACCAGCACGGTCGAGTCGACCGAGCGCTTCCTCGTAATGATGCCTGCCGGGTTGGTCTTGTCAAACACGCTGGACACTTCCTGGGACACCTGCAGGCGCACGGCGCCGCCCTCGGAGATCTGCGGCTTGATCTTGAGCGTCAGGCCGACGTCCTTGCGATCCACGGTCTGAAACGGCGTCGGCGTGGTGGCCGCCGCCGACACCGCATAGGAGCCGGTGATGAACGGCACATTCTGGCCGATCACGATTTTTGCTTCCTCGTTGTCCATGGTCAGCAGCGTCGGCGTCGACAGGATGTTCGCATTCGCATCGGATTGCAGCGCGCGAACCAGGATGCCGAGGTTGAGAATTTCCGCCCCGCCCACGGTCACCGTGCCCTTGATCACGCCGATGTTAAGTCCGGTGGCAAGACCGGCGGGATTCTGGGCGACGCCGACGATATTTTTCCCCCCCGAGGAAAAATTGGTCCCGCCGAACAGCTGTCCCGTAGTCTTGCCCGCGCCGGTCAGGTCTTGCCACTGCACGCCGAACTCCGCCGCCTTGTCTGCACTGACCTCGGCGATGAGCGCCTCTACGTAGACCTGCGCCCGGCGCGCATCGAGCTTGTCCACTACCGCACGCAGATTGTTGTAGATCGCGTCGGGCGCGGTGATGATGATCGAATTGGTGGTCGGATCCGCCTGGATGATGCCGGGCCTGGACCCTGTGCTCTGCGCCGGCGCAACGCCCTGCCCCAGCGGCGATGCGACAACGGGCGTTGTCGAATGCGCTTGCGCCGACGTCGATTCGCCACTGTAAATCGCGCGCAGGACCTCGGCCAGCTTCACCGCTTCCGCGTTTTTCAAGTAGATCACATGGATGTTGCCGCCGACACTGGTGGGCGAGTCGAGCATTGCCGCGAGTTCGCGCACCCGCTTTAATTTCGCCGGGTCACCGGCGCGGGCCAGCACGCTGTTCGAGCGCGCGTCCGCTGCAACGGTGAAACGGCTGGTCGGGTCCGCGCCCTGCGCGGGTTCTGTGAGCAGGCCTTTGATGGTCTGCGCGACGTCTAGCGCAGAAGCGTACTGGAGCTTGATCATGACCGAGTCGCCGTCGGTCGGCACGTCGACAGACTGAATGATTTTTTCGATGCGCTGCAGATTGCTCGCGTAGTCCGTCACCACCAGGGTATTGTTGCCCGGATAGGCGGTGATGCTGTTGTTCGGGGTGATCAACGGGCGCAACACGGGCAGCAATTGCGCCGCCGATTCGTGCTGCAGCCTGAACACCTGCGTCTGGATCGTGTCCCCGCCCGAACGCGTACGCTCCTGCGGCCCGGCCGTTGGGCTGCGGTGCATCTTGGCCTCGATTTCCGGGACGATCATGACCATGCCTCGCTCTTCTACCGCTGCAAAGCCCTGCAGGCGCATGGCCGACAGGAACACCTGATAGACCAGTGACCTGGACATGGGCTTGGCGGAGACGATGTTGACCGTGCCCTTGACGCGCGGGTCCATAACGAAATTCTTGCCGGTTATTTCGCTCACTGCCTTCACCACGCCTTCGATGTCGGCGTTCACGAAGTTAAGCGTGACCAGGTCCGGTCCGCTCGGGTTCGCGCTTGCCTTTGCAGCGGCGCGCTCGGTCGGGCCATTGTCGGCAGACCATGCCTGACCGGCGAAGCTAAGCGCCACCAGCCACACAATTCCTGTTCGTACCCAGTAATGCTTCATAGATGATCCTCGGGAGCGCCTTCAGACTGCGAAAGCGATGTCATTTAAAAATACAGGCCTATTCCTCGTCTTTGCGCCGAGCGCCGGCTGTTCGGGACCGCGTTGCAGCCGCTTGCGCCGCGGCCGCTGCGGCGGCTTGCTGAGCGGACAAGCGGGCCGCCGGCGCGATTGAGATCGCAGATGCCGCCCTCTGCGGCCATGCGAGCGTCTCGCGCACCCCGTTTCGCTCAAGGATGACGTGATCGACAAGAACTTCGGCCAGCCGGACCCCCGGGGCGACGTCTTCGCCCTCGTGCACGGCCAGAATCTGCTTCGCCTCCAATTGCACCACGGCGTAGCCTTTACGACCGGCGGTGGCCGCAACGACGCCCAGCAATTTAATCGCAATCCCTGTGGGCGCGGCAGCCGCCTGCTTGCGCGGGACGGTGCCGAAAACCGTCCCGGCCGAAGCCACGCTCCCGCTTTGCGCCGCCGGCTCGAGCCGCGGCTGCGCACGCGGCGCAAACCACGCCCAGGTCCAGTATGCGAGCACCGCGCCCAGCAGCGCCACCGCTAGCAAAGTCATAAAGGCGACGAGGACCGACTGCGCGAGACCGGTTCTAGCAAAGGAAAGCGCGTGCATTCTTGATCAATTGCCATTCGCGCGCTGAAGGAAATAGTGTCGGCCGGGCGCAGTAATCGGCCGGATGCATCAGTTCAAGCATTATATAATGCAACAATTGCAGGCGAGTTTGCTCGAGGTCAAATGCGTCGCCTGGAGCATTATATAATGGAAGCCTTGGCTTTCGAGACGCGAAAGCACCAATTTCTGACAGGAACTATTCGGCGATGCTGATCGGGGTTCGCGGGCAACGTGGGTTCACCTTGCTCGAAGTGATGGTGGTCGTCGTCATTCTCGGCATACTCGCCGCCCTGGTGGTGCCGAAGATCATCAGCCGCCCGGACGAGGCGAGGGTCATCGCCGCGAAGCAGGACATCGCGAGCCTGATGCAGGCGCTCAAGCTCTACCGCCTCGACAATCAGCGTTACCCGACGACGGAACAGGGATTGCAGGCCCTGGTCGTCAAACCGACCACCACGCCGATTCCGCTCAACTGGAAACAGGGGGGCTACGTCGAACGTCTGCCCAAAGACCCCTGGGGCGGTACTTATCAATACCTGAATCCCGGCGTGCAGGGAGAGATCGACGTGTTCTGCTACGGCGCCGACGGCGCGCCCGGCGGCGAGGGCAACGACGCGGACATCGGTTCCTGGAATCTGTAGCCGTGACCTTCGCTGGCCCGAGCCGGGGCTTCACGCTGATCGAAATGCTGGTGGTGCTGATGATCATGGGCCTGTTTGTCGGGCTGGTCAGCACCATCACACGGCCCGACGATCGCGCCGTGCTGCGGCTGGAAGCCGAGCGCCTGTCGCAGCTCCTGGACTTCGCCGCCACGGAAGCGCGGCTCACCGGAAAATCCATCGCCTGGACCGCGGACGAATCGGCTTACCGCTTTTGGCGCGCCGGCGATGACGGCGCCTGGATCGAAATCCGCGACAGCGAATTGCTGCGCGCGCGCACCCTGCCGCAGGGCGTGGCGGTGTCCGGCTTTCGCGTGGAAAACATGCGCCCGCAGGGCAGCATGCGCCTGGAGTTCAGCCCGCAGGGCTCGTCGCTGGCTTTCACCATCGCCATGTCGATAGGCACGGAGAGCTATGCGGTCACCGGATCTCCGGTCGGCGACGTGCGCGTGGTACCCGGAGATGGAACAAACAATGGCGAAGCGGTCCTGGGCTAGACGCAAAGGCTTTACGCTGATCGAAGTGCTGGTGGCGCTGGCGATCGTATCGATCGCGCTGCTGTCCGCGCTGCGCGCGGCCGGCCAGGGGACGAACAACGTAGGCGAGTTGCGCTCGCGCCTGCTCGCGGGCTGGGTCGCTGAAAACCAGCTCGCCGAGCATCGCGCCCGCGCCGATTGGCTGCCGCTGGGCATACAGCGCGGCACCGCGCGCGAAGGCGGCCTCGACTTCGCCTGGCGTGAGGAAGTCATTGCCACGCCCAACGGCGCGTTCCGCCGCATCGACGTGCGCGTCTTTGCGACCGCCGAGGAAGCGCACTCGCTGGCGCACCTCACCGGCTTCATCGTCAACGCACCGGGACCGCGCAAATGAAGCGCGCGCGCGGATTCACGCTGATCGAAGTCATGACCGCGCTGCTGGTGCTGTCGCTGCTCGCCTTGATGTCCTATCGCGGCCTCGGCGCGGTGCTCGACGCGCGCGAGCACGTCAAGCAGGAAACCGACAAATGGCGGCATGTCGCCGCATTCTTCGCACGCTTTGAGCGCGATGTCGAACTTGCGGCCCCGCGACCGGTGCGCACGGCCGGCGGTCTTGCGCCGGCGTGGCTGGGCGTGCCTACCCTGTCCACTTCGACCGGGATGTCCGAGGCGGCCACGACCGCAAATCTGGAATTCAGCCGCTTCGCCTCGACCGAGGGCATCGACACCGCGCGCCGCATCGGTTATCGCATGAACGACAAGAACGAAATCGAATTGTGGCTGTGGCCGGGCCTGGATGTCGCGCCCGGCAGACTGCCCCAGCGCTATCCCGTGCTGACCGGGGTGAAATCGTTCGAACTTCAGTATCTCGATCGCGCCCTCGCCTGGGTCGATGCATGGCCGGTGTCGGCCGCCGACCTGCCGCTTCCCCGCGCCGTGCGCCTGCGCGTCGTGCTCGCCTCGAATGAGGAAATCGTGCGCGTCTTCGTGCTGCGATCATGAGCGTAAAGTTACGACAGCGACAGCGCGGCGTAGCCATCGTGCTCGCCATGGGCGTCGTTGCGCTCGCCGCGATGGCGGCCGCGGCGATCATGGTGTCGCAAAGCACCTGGGCGCGCCAGGTCGAGCTGACCACCGAGCACATACAGGCGCGCGCCGTGCTTCTGGCCGGCGCCGACTGGGCGCGCGCCCTGCTCGCCGACGACCGCAAATTGAGCAACGTCGACCACCTGGGCGAACCCTGGGCCTTGAAACTGCCGCCGTTGCCGGTTGAAAACGGCGAGCTCATCGGGCAGATCGAGGATCAGCAAGGTGCGTTCAATCTCAACAACATCATCAGTAACGGCAAGATCAACGTGACGCAGCTGGCGCATTATCGAAACCTGCTCTCAACGCTGGGCCTGCCCGATGAGCTCGCTGACGCGCTGGCGGACTGGATCGACCGGGACGAAATACCGCAGCCGCGCGACGGTGCCGAGGACGCCTACTATCTCGCGCTCGACCCGCCCTACCTTCCCGCGAACCAGCCGCTGATCGACGTGGCCGAACTCGCGCTGGTGCGCGGCTACGACGAAAACGTGCGCGCCCGCCTGCGCCCGTACATCACGGCGCTGCCCGGATTCACGGCGATCAACGTCAATACCGCCTCGGCCGAAGTGATGGCCGCCGTGATCGACGGACTGGACCTCGGCAGCGCCCAGGGGCTGGTGGCGCAACGCGACCGCGCGTATTTTCGCGACAGCGGCGATTTCACCAGGCGGATGCCGCGCGGCGTCGAAGCCGCCGCCGGCGACATCGGCGTGAGCAGCGAATACTTCATGGCGACACTGCGCGTGACCATAGGCGGCGCGCAAGCCAGCGGCAAAGCCCTGCTCGCCCGCGGATCCAGCGGCTGGCCGGATATCGTATGGCGCAAGTACCTATGACGGACAAACACAGAACGAACCAAAACAAAATTTCACGGGGCGGCCGCCTGGGCGCCCTCGATTCAAGGATAATCTCGACCAGGGCCATGCTATGAGTTTGCTTCGAATCTACTGTTCTTCCTTGCGCGATGCGCCGCTGCGCTGCGAGTGGGCGCTGATCGGCGACGGCCGCGATCCGCTGACCGGCGAAGGTCCGCTCGCGCAGTTGCCGCAGCGCGCCGAACGCGTGCAGCTGGTGCTTCCCGCCGCCGAAGTCCTGATCACGCGTTCGCGCCTGCCGGAATCGGCCAGGCGCCGCACCGGATCCGTGCTCGCCTATGCCGTGGAAGATGAAACCGTCGGCGATCCCGATGCGAGCCAGGTCAGCTGGCTGGGCTCGGTCGCGGACACCGATGTGCTTGCCGTCGCGGACCGGCAGGGGCTCAAGACCTGGAGCGATGCGCTCGGCGCCGTGGGCATCCACGGCTATGAAGTGCACTGCGAGACGCTGATGCTGCCGTGGCGGGCGGGCGAGTGGAGCCTCGCCTGGGACGGCCGCGAAGGCTATCTGCGCACCTCCGAAATCGAAGGTACGGCGACCGACTGCGGCGACCCCGCGTCCCCGCCGCTGTCGCTGAAATTGATGCTGGACGAGGCGAAAGCGCGCGGCGTGGCGCCAGCCGCCGTGGCGGTGTACGCGACCGCGCCTGATGCGCCGCTGGAAATCGAGTCCTGGCAGCGCGCCCTCGGCGTGGCCCTGCGCCGCGCCGAGCCCTGGAGCTGGCGCACCGCGGCGCCGCAGTCCGGTATCAGCCTGGCACAGGAGCGCACCGGCTGGCGCTTTCCATCGGGCACGCTGGCGCGCTTGCGCCCTGCCGCCTGGATCGTGGGCGCAGCACTGGCCGTGCACGCGCTGGCCCTGGTCGTCGATTGGACGCGGCTTGCCAACGAGCAGCGCGGTCTGCGCACGCGCATGGAAGCGCGCTTTCGCACCGCCTTTCCCGATGCGGTCGCGGTGGCGGACCCGGCGCTGCAAATGCGGCGCAAGCTCGCCGAAGCGCGCCACGCCGCAGGACAGACCGACAGCGGCGATTTTCTGCCGATGATAGTAAACGTGGCGGCCGCGCTGAAGCAGACACCGCCGGGCGCCTTGCGCATCGCGTCCTACGAGGGCGGACGCATGACGCTGGAACTTGCCGGCGTAGAGGACGCGGGCGTTCGCCGCATCGTGGCGCATCTGCTCCAGGCCGGCTTGCGCGTCGACAAGGGCGCGATCGCCGCGCCCAACGCGGCGCGTTCCGGCCGCGGCACGGTGGTCCTCACGGTGCGTTCATCATGAAGGCGCGCATGCTCAAGCTGTGGGAATCGCGCTCACCGCGGGACCGGATGATCATCGTCGTGCTGGCCGCAATCGTCGGCGTCGCCTTATATCTGTTGCTGGTGCAATCGGCATACCGCGGGCGCGCCCAGCTGGGCTCGTCCCTGTCCGTGCTGCGCACACAGGCGCTGCGTCTGGACGCGGATGCAAACGAACTCGCGCGTGCGCGCGCCGCGCCGGCCAGCCCGGCGCCGCAGAGCGATTTGCGCACACAGGTGCAAACCCTCGCCGGCAGCGCCGGGCTCGCGGGCGCCCTGCTGCGCATCGACGCCAGGGATGCGGACCAGGTGCAGGTGGTATTCGGCTCGGTGCCGTTTGCCGACTGGCTCATCTGGATTGCAAGCCTGCAGGCGCAGCGCATCCGCCTCGACACCAGCCGCATCGAAGCGCTGAGCACGCCGGGGCTGGTGAGCGTAACGGCCACCCTCGCCCGCCCCAAATCGCAGTGAGTCGTTGGCAACTGATCGGCCTGGGGCTCGTGGCCTATGCGCTCGGCCTGATCGCCACCGCGCCGGCGACCCTGATTGACGCCCGTCTGGATCGGGCGAGCGCGGGTGGACTGCGTCTCGCCGAAGCCCACGGAACACTCTGGTCGGGAACCGGACAGATCGAAATACGCGACGCAAGCCGCGACACCGGCATCGCAAAACACATCGCCTGGCGGTTCCGGCCCGCGTACTTGCTGCGCGGGAGGCTGTTCTACGAAGTCACGCTGGACCACGCGGCGAGGCATTTCCCGGTGACGGTCTCCGCGACGCGGATCGAAGTGGAGGGCGCCGATATCAATCTGCCGGCCGCGACCCTGGGACTGGGCGCGCCCAAGCTCGCGCCGCTGGGGCTCACCGGCGACATGCTGCTGCACATTGCGCGACTCTCGTTCGGGCGCGGCTCGGTTCAGGGCAACGCCACGCTGCAATGGCGCGGCGCGGGCTCGGCGTTCACGCGGATCTCGCCCTTGGGCGACTACGAACTGAGACTCGAAGGCGACGGTGCGGCGGTGCGCGCATCACTGCGCACGTTGCAGGGTCCGCTACAACTTGATGGCCAGGGTTCCTGGAGCAGCGGTCAAAACCCGCAGTTCCGGGGCAGCGCACGCGTTCCGCCGCCGCAGCAGCAGCAACTCTCGCCCTTGCTGCGCATGATCGCCGTCGAGCGCGGCGCAGGCCGCTTCGAGTTGCTCCTCAAGTAGGGCTGTCGGTTTTCAGAGCCTTGTTTCGGGCCTTGCCCGGACTACGCCCCGAAAATGCTAGTGCACACCGCGGCGGAAATTGTAGCCCCGGTAGCTGAGTATCATGCCGTTTGGCGTGATCTCCTCCAGCTTGAGTCCGGGCGCCACCTCCTGCCCTTCGTGCAGCAGCCGGTTGTTGATGCCGACCAGGCGCTCCCCGGCCTTGCTCGAATAGGCGTGCACCGAAATCGACATCGGCGGCAGCTCCTGCTGAATCGCAAGCGGCAGATCGGACATCGCCACCACTGGTGCGGACGGTGCGGCGCCGATGGGGGGGCTCTTCGGCGGGGCTGAATCCGCAGCCCGCTTCGGCGCTTCGGCGACCGGTTTGGGCGGCGCCGTCTGCACCTTCGGTTTGTCGCTTGCGTGTGCCCGCGGTTTCGCGGGTGCGGGGGGGGGAACCGGCCGCATCGCCGGCGCCGCAATTTGCGCGGCAGGCTGTGCACGCGTTTCCTGCACCGGAACTGGCGCGCTATCGGGCGGCGGTGCCGGCACGCGGACCTCCGATGCGGGACCGTTTGCAGCGACCGCTGCGGGCGGCGCAGCAACCGGCGCCGACTGCCAGGGACGCAGCCAACCGATCGCAATGCCCGCGCCCAGCAGCACCAGTGCGAGCAGGCCGTAGTAAAAAAATGCCGGCTGTTTCGGCCCGGGCGTCGCCGCCTGTCCCAGCAGCAGCGTCGGCGCCGCGCCGCGCTGGCGCAGCTGATCGGATTTTCGCAAGGCGTCGAGAATATAGGACACGTCTATTTCCCCACCGGCTTGCGCATCAGCTTCGGCGCCGTTTCGTCCGCCACGGCCGCCAGGCGCATGAGCGTACGGGGCCCGACGACGCCGTCGGGCACCAGACCCTGATCGAGCTGGAATTGTTTCACCTGACGCAACAATTCCTGATCGAAGGACGGCTCCTGTCCTTCATCGTCCGCGCGGCCCTGTGCCTGCGCGAGTTGCCGTCTCAGCCACACGACGGCCGGCCCGCGCTCGCCGGCGCGGATATTCTCGTGCGCTTCGGCCGGCATGCGCCAAAGCAGGGTGTACTGCCCCGACCATTGCGCGGCCAGCGCCCCGATCGCGACCGTCACGGTCTGCCCGCCCATGGCGAAGCCGAGCGACTTGTCATCCAGCGCGTTCAGCACGGCGTGGAATTCCCGGCCTTCCCGGTCGTGCAACAGCAGCACCGCCGGCCGGTTCAGTTCGCGCAGTTCGTCCAGCCCCGCGCGCGCGCTGTAACAGCGCAAACCCAGGCCTTCCGCCTGTTTGCAGGCGTCTCCGCCCGGATACTCCGCGCCCCAGGCACGGAACAGCGCTGCGTAAGCCAGCGCGCGGCTGTCGCCGAACGCGAGATCCGCCGGCCATGCCAGGGTATCCGGCAGCGCCGCCACGGGTTTGGGTTCCGGCTTGGATTTCGACAGCGCTGCAGCGGGCGCATTTGCGCCAGTCTGCACAGCCGCCACGCCCGGCTCGCCTTGTTCCTTCCAGTACACGGCGAGCGCAAGCGCCAAACCCACGAGCAGGACCGCACCGCTCCCGAGCATGCGCAGCCGGCCCTGCCACACGGAGGGCTGGTGAAACACTTCGCGCGCCGCCTTTGCCAGCGTCGCGCCATCGATGCGCTCCTTGCCCTGCACGTAGGCGCCCAGGAGCGCGCGATCGCACAGCACGTTGATGACGCGCGGGACGCCGCCGCTCAAACGATACAGGCGGCCCATCAGCCGCGCGGGAAACAGCTGCCGTTGCGCGCCCGAAATCTCCAGCCGGTGGCGCACGTAGGCCGCAACCTCGGCCTTGCTCAGCGGACCCAGATGGTAGCGCGCGACGATGCGCTGGCTCAGTTGCCGCAGTTCCGGCCGCTCCAGCATCAGCGCGAGTTCGGGTTGGCCCAGCAGGATGATTTGCAGCAGTTTTCGCCTGTCGGTTTCCAGATTGGTCAGCAGGCGCATCTGCTCCAGCACGTCGGACGAAAGGTTCTGCGCTTCGTCGATGATCAGCACCGTGTGCCTGCCCCTGGCATGGGCATCGAGCAGGTAGGCATTGATGCAATCGACGTACACCTTGACGCTGGTGTTGCCTGCCGGGTATTCGATGCCGAACTCGAGGCAGATGGTCGAGAGCAACTCCTCCACCGTCAGCTTGGGATTGAAAATGTAGGCGACGTCGCAGGAATCCGGGATTTGCTGCAACAGACAACGGCACACCGTGGTCTTGCCCGCACCGATTTCTCCGGTGAGCAGCACGAAGCCGCCGTCGCCGTTGACGCCGTAGAGCAGATGCGCCAGCGCCTCCTGATGGCGCTGGCTCAGGAACAGGTAGCGCGGATCCGGCGCAATGGAGAACGGCGCGTCGGACAGGCCGAAATAATGTTGGTACATGAAGACCGTCGAACCAGATGGAGGGGTTCATTATAGCGGCCGGCAGGGGCGCCGGAACAGCGCATCACGTTTGAGCGCGGGCGCGTTGCGCCCGCAGCCTCATTCCTCGCTCGGGGCCTCGCGTATCATTTCGCGAAACCGGACCACATCGTATTCTTCACTGCTCTCGACCACGCCCAGCGGCATCAACAGGCAGGTCGCGTCACCTTTGCTGTACTCCATGTTCTGTCCGGGGACAAACGCACCCGCACGCAGCAGCACGCGCGCCTCGCCGGGCGAGGCGCCGATGTCGCTGATCAGAATGCCGGTCTCGCCGCCGGCACCACCGCTCACGCTCAATTCCACCATTTCCGCCGATTTGGCGATGTTCTGTATGCCGACCAGGCCCTTCAGCGGGATTTCGCGTTGCAGGCGGCGCACCACGCCGAGCACCCAGGTATCGCCGCCATCGGGCTGCAGGCCGAGCAAACAGCCGATCTTCAGCCACTCTCCCCTGATTTCCGGAATGCCCGCGCCGAAACCGCCGGCACTGACGTCCTCGACGATCCAGGATTCGGTATCGGCATTTTCGTCCGGCCCGGCGCCGAACAGGCTAAGTACGCCCTCGTAGCCATGCACGACGTTGAGGCGCGATTTCACCCGATGTCGCTGGTGCTTGCGCTCCGGTGGCTTGTTCGACCAGTAAAGCGCCAGGTGATTGAGCACGTCGAGTACGGATTCCGCGGGATAACTGCCGCCCAGATTCACCTGCGAGGGCACCGCACCCTTGGACTTGATGGTGCCGATCAGTGCTTCGAGATCTTCCAGCGCCTTGCCCGCGGCAAAAAAGCGCAGCGTCGGGGCATGCTGCGGCGGACGTGCCAGGCGCAGCGGCGCCTGGCTGGTGGCGAGATCGATCCAGTAGGCGATATCAGGCTGCAATTCCAGGCGCAGCGTGAACGATGCGCAAAAATGCGCGATCAGTCGCTCGCACAGTTCGATTTCCAGCGGCAACAAACTGGCCGGGGAGGACGCCGACAGCATGACCACTTTCAGAAACTCCTGCTCCGGCGTCGAATCGCCCGGATTACCGGGATAGAGCGTCACCGCGGATTGCGCGAATTTGCCCGTTTCCGCCAGCGCATAGACTTTCGCAATGACACCCCACACGGACTGGTCCATCGGCCCGTAGCGCACGTACATCCATTTCACCTGGGCCGACAGCGCGCGCAATGCGCGCGCGAGCAACAGCGGCATGGCGGACTTCAGCGCATCCGCGCCTTTGGCCCCCGCCGCGTAGAGTTCGATGCAAGCGACATAGGCCAGCGCCGACTGGCGCCAGTACGCGAAGATCGCCGTCCACAGCCGCGTCTCCTGAAATTTCGAGAGCCGCGGCGATGCCACGTAATCGCGCGTGAGCTTGCGCAACGGGATCTGCGCCGCCTCGTCCAGCAGTTGTACCAGTTGGACGCGATATTCCGGCTTGAAACCCTCCTCCGCCATCACCGATTCGAGCCAATGGCCCAGTTCGTCCAGACATTTGAAAGCGTCGCCGGTGGGCAATTCCGCAAGGAGCTTCTTCGTCTCCTTGAGGTCGGCCATCGGGTGATCCGGTTTCCTGCTTCCGAACAGCTTGATCATGCACGCCTCGCGATTAGATTCAGTTGGCCCATCATTTCGCCAAGCGCGCAGAAAAATCAATGCCTGCGGCCCTGTTTGACATTCTTTAACAGGTCCGGAAAGAATCTGCGGCGAAACAGGGGGGGGTGTTCCCCCTCATGCTCTCTTAATTTGGCATTTTCCGCAATTCGTTTTGTGGAATATCACCGTGGACTTGCAGGCGGCGCATGGGCCTCATGCGGTTCCACGTGTATGGTGACCGACGCCTTTGCCAGATGGCCGGCGATCGATTCCTCCAGCCGGTCGCACAAATCGTGCGATTCGCGCACGCTGGTTTCCCCCGGCAACAGCAGATGAAACTCGATGAAGCGCGTGGCCCCGGCCTTGCGCGTGCGCAGCGCATGAAAACTCGCCCCGGCAGGCAATCCGGCCTGGATGATTTCTTCCGCTTTGCTGATTTCCTCCGGCGACAGCGCCACGTCCATCAGGCCGTCGATCGAGCGGCGCAGCAGATCGACGCCGGTGACAACGATGTGCAGGCCCACCGCGATGGCCATCAGCGGGTCGAGTATTTTCCAAGCGGGCAGGAACACGATCACCATCAGCCCGCCCAGCACGCCGGCCGAGGTCCACACGTCGGTCAGCAAATGCTTGGCGTCGGCTTCGATGGTGACGCTGTCATGCTCGGCGGCGACCTTGAGCATGATGCGCGCGGTGGCAAAGTTCATCCCCGCCGCAAGCAGCCCGACGGATATTCCCCAGCCGAGATGGTCCGGAAGCACCGGGTGCAAAAAGCGGCTCCATCCGGCATAGATAATGGACACCGCAGCGAACAGGATCAGCGTGCCCTCGACACCGATGGAGAAATACTCCGCCTTGTCGTGGCCGTAGGTATGTCTGTCGTCGGCGGGCTGCTCTGCGATGGTGAGTGCGGTCAGCGCAACCAGGCCCGCGGCGAGATTGACCAGCGCCTCCAGCGCGTCGGACAGGAGGCTCACCGAATCCGTCAGAAAATACGCGCAAAATTTCAGGGCGAGCGTGCCGATCGAGGTAGCGATCGAGAGCAGCGCCATTTTCTTCGTGGCTTTCATGGCCATTGTCGTTCTTGTACCGCGTCGCCTAGATTGTTCGCATCGGTTGAGTACCGGCGGTCGCCCGGCGCTGTCCCATTATGCCATCTGCGCATCGCGCGGACGGGAGCACTGGCGGCGGCGCCATTGACAGGAATCCACATTTCGATAATACTCGAAATATGGAAACTACGATCGCCAGTGACAAGCTCGCCGCCCTCGGACACGAAACCCGGCTCGCCATCTTTCGCCTGCTGGTTCAGGCCGGACCGTCGGGCGTCAGCGCAGGGTTGATCTGCGAAAAGCTGCAACTCGCGCCGGCGACGCTCTCCTTCCACCTCGCACACCTGTCGCGGGTCGGACTGATCAACGGGCGACAGGAAGGCCGTTTCATTTTCTACGTCGCAGACTACGCGGCAATGGATGCGCTGCTCGCTTTCCTCACCGACAACTGCTGCCAGGGCGCGCAATGCCTGCCCAAGGCGGCCCCCGTAAAGCGCCGACGCGCGCCAGCCGCGCGTTGATCCCGCCGGAGTACTGAATGAGGACAAGCCCGCTCAACGTTCTGTTCCTCTGCACCGGCAATTCCGCCCGCAGCATACTCGCCGAGGCCATCCTGAACGAGTCAGGCAGGGGCCGATTTCGCGCCTTCAGCGCCGGCAGCCACCCAGCGGGCAAGGTGAACCCTTACGCGATCGAACTGCTGCGAACGCAGCGCCTCGACACCGCCGGCCTCAGAAGCAAGAGCTGGGACGAATTCGCCGCGGCCGGCGCGCCGCAGCTCGACTTCGTTTTTACGGTATGCGACAACGCCGCCGGCGAGCTATGCCCGCTCTGGCCGGGCGCGCCGGTCACCGCGCATTGGGGTGTTGCAGACCCGGCCGCGGTCGCGGGCGGCGAAGATGCGATGCACAAAGCCTTCGCCCAAGCATTCATCCTGTTGCAACGGCGCATTTCCCTGTTCGCCAGCCTGCCGCTGGCGAAACTCGATGCGATCGCGATCAAGTCCGAGCTCGATCGCATCGGCCGTCTGCGTGAAACAGGCGAATAGGCCATGAGCGAACAGGTGCAGACCCCGACAGCGAAAACCGGCAGCGCTTCGATGAGCGTGTTCGAGCGCTACCTGACGCTGTGGGTGTTCCTGTGCATCGTAACCGGTGTCGCATCGGGCCAGGCGCTGCCCGGCGTGTTCCAGGCGATCGGCCGCATGGAATTCGCGCGCGTGAACCTGCCGGTCGGCCTGCTCATCTGGGTGATGATCATTCCGATGCTGGTGCGCATCGACTTCGGCGCCCTGCACAAGGTGAAGGATCACTGGCGCGGCATAGGCGTGACGCTGTTCGTCAACTGGGCGGTGAAGCCCTTCTCAATGGCGCTGCTGGGATGGATATTCATACGCCATGTGTTCGCGCCCTGGCTGCCCGCGGAGCAGATCGACAGCTACATCGCAGGCCTGATCCTGCTTGCGGCCGCACCCTGCACCGCGATGGTGTTCGTCTGGAGCCGGCTCTCCGACGGCGATCCCTACTTCACGCTGTCGCAGGTGGCATTGAACGACGCCATCATGATTTTCGCGTTCGCGCCCATCGTCGCCCTGCTGCTCGGCATCGCGTCGATCAGCGTGCCCTGGGACACGCTCTTCACCTCGGTGGTGCTGTACATCGTGGTTCCGGTCATCCTCGCCCAGCTCTGGCGCAAGTGGCTGCTCGCCAAAGGCGAGGCGCAATTTCAGCGTGCGCTCGCCACGATCGGCCCCTACTCCGTCGGCGCGCTGCTGCTCACGCTGGTGCTGCTGTTCGCGTTCCAGGGCGAGGCCATACTGCGGCAGCCCTTGATCATTGCCATGCTCGCGCTGCCCATCCTGATCCAGGTGTTTTTCAATTCCGCGCTGGCTTACGGCCTGAACCGCGCCGTGGGCGAAAAACACAACGTCGCCTGCCCCTCGGCGCTGATCGGCGCATCCAATTTTTTCGAGCTGGCCGTGGCTGCGGCCATCAGCCTGTTCGGTTTTGATTCCGGAGCGGCGCTGGCCACGGTGGTCGGCGTGCTGATCGAAGTGCCGGTGATGCTGGCGGTAGTCAAGGTGGTCAATTCCACGCGCGGCTGGTATGAGCGCGGTGTTTGATCGTAACGATGAAGGAGCATGTGATGAGTGAGCAGAATATTCGTGAGGTGGTGAAACAGAAATACGGCGCCGCGGCGCTGCGCGTCCAGGACGGAGGTTCATCGTGTTGCGGCGGCAGCCCCGCCGTCGGCGGAGGCTGCGATCCGATCACCTCCAACCTCTACAGCACGCAGCAGGGCGGCGAAGTGCCCGATGAGGCCCTGCAGGCGTCGCTAGGCTGCGGCAACCCCACTGCGCTGGCGCAGTTGCATCCCGGGGAGACCGTGCTCGACCTCGGATCCGGCGGCGGCATCGACGTGTTGCTGTCGGCGCGGCGCGTCGGCCCGGCGGGCAAAGCCTACGGCCTGGACATGACCGATGAAATGCTCGCGCTCGCGCGTGCCAACCAGCGCAAGGCCGGGGTGGAAAACGTCGAATTTCTGAAAGGCGAGATCGAAAACATTCCGCTGCCGGACAACTCGGTCGACGTGATCATTTCCAATTGCGTGATCAACCTGTCGACCGACAAGGACCGCGTGTTGCGCGAGGCCTTCCGCGTGCTCAAACCGGGCGGCCGCTTCGCGGTTTCCGACGTCGTCGTCACCGGCGAGATTCCGGCGGCGATCCGCAAGCGCGTCGAATTGTGGATAGGCTGCATCGCGGGCGCGCTGCGCAACACCGACTACGAGGCGAAGCTTGCGGCCGCGGGATTCGAAGACATCGATCTCGAGCCCACACGCATCTACAAGGTGGAAGATGCGCGGCAATTTCTCGCCGGCCAGGGCATCGACGTGGACACGATCGCGCCGCAGGTCGACGGAAAATTCATGAGCGCTTTCGTGCGCGCGCGCAAGCCGGGCGCCGAAAGCTGAAGAGGGATATAGCCCGGAGAAGCAATAAGGACGCCATTCTCCGGGCTGCAGGCTAATCGCCTTCGAACTCGCACAAGGTAAATACCTTGTGCCCCAGCTTCTTCAGGCGCGCGCTGCCGCCCAGGTCGGGGAGATCGATCACGGCGCAAACTTCGACCACCGTGCCGCCCATTTTTTCGATCAGCTTGGTCGCGGCTTCGGCCGTTCCGCCGGTTGCGATGAGGTCGTCGACGAGCAGCACCCGCTCGCCCTTCGCGATTGCGTCGATGTGCAGCTCGATGCGATCGGAGCCGTATTCCAGCTCATAGTCGTGCCCCACGGTTTCGGCCGGCAGCTTGCCCTTTTTGCGTATCGGCACGAAGCCCACGCCCAGTTGAAACGCGAGCGCGGCGCCGATGATGAAGCCGCGTGATTCGATGCCGGCGATCTTGTCGATCTTGATGCCGGTGTAACGGTGCACGAACTCGTTGATGGTGATCCGAAAACCGACCGGGTCCTTGAGCAGGGTGGTGATGTCGCGAAACATGACGCCCTTCTTGGGATAGTGCGGCACGGTGCGGATGAGCGATTTGATCGGCATGACTTCCTCTTGTGTATTTGTCTATTCGTCTATTGCATCACTTGGCATTCAATACGCGACCTGCAACGGCATCCAGGCGCCGCAGCATCTCCGCGTCGCGCGCCTCGGGCGCGGTGATCAGCGCATGGCCGAGCGCGCTGCGACAGCCGCAGCCGGGCGCCGAAGTGTCCGCCTTGATCCGTGGCGCGACCTTCTTCACCAGTCCGCGCGCCTTGTCGGCGTTGGCGAGCAGCACCTTGATGATCGCCTCCACCGTCACGTCATCGTGGTTCGGGTGCCAGCAATCGTAGTCGGTGACCATGGCCACCGTGGCGTAGCACATCTCCGCTTCGCGCGCGAGCTTGGCTTCGGGCATATTGGTCATGCCAATGACATCGCAATTCCAGCTGCGGTACAGCTCCGACTCGGCAAGACTGGAGAACTGCGGCCCCTCCATCACCAGGTAGGTGCCGCCGCGCGCGAGTTCGATGCCGGATTCGCGCATGGCCGCCTCCAGGTGATCGCCCAGGCGGCTGCACACCGGGTGCGCCATGGATACATGCGCCACCAGGCCCGTGCCGAAAAAGCTTTTGCTGCGCGCAATCGTGCGGTCGATGAACTGGTCCACGATGACGAACATGCCCGGATGCAGGTGCTCACGCAGCGAGCCCACCGCGCTGACGGAAATGACATCGGTCACGCCCTTGCGCTTCAGGGCGTCGATGTTGGCGCGGAAATTGATCTCCGACGGCGGAATCCTGTGGCCGCGGCCGTGCCGCGGCAGAAACACCATGGCCTGGCCGTCGAGTTCGCCGCACAGTAACTCGTCCGAGGGCTCGCCGAAGGGCGAGGAAACTTTCTCCCAGCGCTTGCCCGCGAGCCCGTCTATGTCGTAAACCCCGCTGCCGCCGATAATGCCCAGAACGGGCCTCGCTGCGGTCGAACTCATGATTTTCTCCCTCGTCACCCGATATCAGCACCGGATTCTATATCAGCTGCGCCTTGCTCCACCGCCACCGGATCTTCGTCACGGCGCCGCAACTCCAGCTCCAGTTCGGATGTCTGTGCCGGCTGACCGTGAAATATTCACGCTCGCCGGGTCGATATGGCACCGCTCGTTCCGCGATAGTCGCCGCTTATCGACTATCCTTGGACGGGTGCGCTGCACGGCACTAGGATAGGTTCGACAACGAGGTCGTGCTTTGCTTGCGGGCGTTTGGCAATAGAATAACGATGCTAACCGGCAAACCCGCAGTCAAACAGATAGAAAGGTGAATCATGAATCCCAAACGTCGCAACCGTGGCTTTACCTTGATCGAATTGATGGTCGTCGTGGCCATCGTCGCCATACTTGCAGGGATCGCGTATCCGTCGTACAAGAATTACGTCCTCAAGGGACATCGCGCCAGCGCCCAGGCCTTCCTCATGGATGCTGCCCAGCGGCAACAGCAGTACTTCCTGGACAACCGCGCCTATGCCAGCGGCCTGGACCTGCTCTTCGGCACGGCTACCGCGGCCGCAGCAGTTCCGAGCGAGGTGTCTCCCTATTACGGCACGCCCGTAGTCGTCACCACCGCAGGACCCCCTGCCACATTTTTGATTACGGCTACGCCGCAGGGTAGCCAGGCAACGAATAACGAGCCGGCGCTGAGCATCGATCAGGCCGGCACCAGACTGCCTGCAACCGTCTGGTAGCGGGTTCGAATGAAATCCTGGTGCGGACAATTCGAAGCGCGGACACCGGGTCATCGGGGGTTCACGCTGACGGAAATCCTGATCGTGGTCGCCGTCATCGGCATTCTGTCCGCCCTGGGGGCGCCGGCATTCAGCGATCTCATCAAGAGTCAGCGCATCAAGTCCATGGCGACCGACGTCAGCGCGTCCCTGACCACGGCAAGAAGCGAGGCGGTCAAGCGCAACAAGAATGTAACCATATCGCCCGTCGTCGCAGACACCTGGAAAAGCGGCTGGAAAATCGTGGATCCCGACGACGCCAGCAGGAGCATCGAAGTTCACTCGGCCTTCGACGGCCTGACGGCCACCGGGCCCAGCAGCGTGACCTACCGCAGTTCCGGCCGCATACAGGGCAACACGGCGCCCGAGTTCGACATCAGCGCCTCGGGCAGTTCCGATCATCGCTGCGTGACCGTCGATTTGAGCGGGCGCCCCTACACAAAGGCTGCGGCATGTTAGCCCGGCACCTGACCTGCGATACGCACGAGCGGGGAACGACCATGCTCGAAGTGCTGGTCACCATCGTCATTCTGGCGTTCGGCATGCTCGGTCTGGCCGGCCTGCAGAGCAAGATATTCAGTGCGGAGATGGAATCCTATCAACGCGCCCAGGCCGTGCTGCTCATGAACGACATGGTGGAACGCATCAATGCCAACCGCGGCGCTGCCGCCACTTACGCAAGCTCCCCCGCGACGATGGGGACGGGAGATGCGCAGCCCGCGGACTGCTCCGGCGTTGCCGCGGGGGTCGCGCGCGACAAGTGCGAATGGAGCAACAAGCTCAAGGGGGCGGCCGAGACCAGCGGCAGCACCAAAGTCGGCGCGATGGTAGGCGCGCTCGGGTGCATCTCGGTGGCACAGGCGGAGAACGCGGCACTTGGCGTGTGCACGCCCGGTATTTATCTGGTCACCGTCGCGTGGCAGGGTTTGACGCCGACCAGCACCCCAAGCGCGAGCTGCGGCACGGGAACGTACGGCAGCGATGAGCGCATGCGCCGCGCCATATCGGCGCGCGTCGCCATCGGTTTGCCCAGTTGCCAGTAATCCCAGCCGGATGACTCATATGATGAAACCTCTCCTGCACAGAAACCGCCAAGGTAAATCCCAGGGCGGCTTCTCGCTCATCGAACTGATGATCGCGATCACCCTGGGCCTGATGATCCTGTCCGGGCTCACCGCGGTTTTTGTGAAAAACAGCCTGGCACGCACGGAAATAGAGCGCAGCCACCGCCAACTCGAAAGCGGCCGCTACGCCATGGCCCTGCTGACCGAGGATCTGCGCATGGCGGGCTTCTTTGCGGCGTTCAATCCCTATGAACTGATCATCTCACCGGAAAGCCCGCCCCTGGGCGCCGACACCAGCCCGGTCACCGCCGCCATCACCACCATGCCCGACGCCTGCGCGACCGACCCGGCAGACTTGAACAGGTCGTTTTTCTTCCATATACAAGGCATCGACAACACCGCCACCACGCCCTCCTGCGTAAGCGACGCGCGCGCGGGTTCCGACATCCTGGTGATTCGTCGGGTCGCCACCTGCACGGCCTCCCCCCTCGAAGCAGGCTGCGATGCGCTGCCTGCTGGGGCACCCTACTTTCAGTCCTCGAACTGCTACCAATCCACCGAGCTCGCGAAAAATTCCGGCGGCGCGGCCTCGGCCAAGGACTACCAGGCGCACTTCGTCCTCAATACCGACACATCGCTGGCAACCAAACACGCCCTCGACTGCACGGCGGTCGCGGAGTACCGCCGCTACCTGACGCGCATCTACTTTGTCGCCAACAACAACGAAGCCGGGGACGGCATCCCCACGCTCAAGCGCGCCGAACTGGGCGGCAGCGGCTTCACCATCGTGCCGCTGGTCGAGGGCATCGAGACCCTCCAGTTCGAATACGGCGTCGACGCGAATGACGATGCCGTGGTCGATGGCTACAGCGCCGATCCCAGCCTGGCCAACTGCGGCTTTGCGACCGCCAACACCTTGAATGCCCCGAAATGCTGGCTTCGCGCCTACGCGGTCAAAGTCAACCTGCTGGCGCGCAACGTAGAAAAATCGGCGGGGCACACCGACAGCAAGGTCTATACCCTGGGCAGGAAAGCCGACGGGACCAGCAATCTTTTTCCTTCCAGCGGCACCTATGCCGACGGATACAAGCGGCACGCATACAACGCTACGGTGCGGCTCGATAACCCCTCCGGACGGCGCCTGCCATGAGAACTCCGCTGCGGCGCCAGCAAGGCGCAACCCTGCTCATCGGACTGATCATGCTGGTGCTGCTGACCTTGATGGCGACCACCACGTTCAGGCTGGGCAAGAGCAATCTGCAGATCGTGGGCAATATGCAGTTTCGCAATGAAACCGTGCGCGCCGCGGAAGAAGCCGTGGAGGCGGCGATCAGCGTGCCGACCAGCGTCAGCGTAGCCTCGACCACCAGCGTGGATATCAATGCCGACGGAACTTCTGATGTCACCGTCAACATCACGCCCACGCTGCTGCAAGCGCATGTGCTGAAGAACAGCGCCTTGAACCTGACCGCCGCCTCGGGTCAGCTCGGCTGCACCCTGGGGGCGGCACAGGCTTTCGGCATCGTCGGTGCGGCCACCGGGAATTCGCTATGCGCGTTGACGCTGTACGACCTCAAGGTCGCCGCCACGGAGGCGTCCACCAGTACTTCCGTGGAACTACACCAGGGCGTATCGGTACAAGTACCGGCCGATACCGTGTGCAGCTTGGTACCGTGCTGACAGCGGCCCGTCGAACCGGGATCAAGGCCAGAATTCTTGTGGGAGCAATGCCATGAAACACACGAAAAAATATGCACTGCCGGCGCTGCTGTTGTGCGCCGCGAGCGCATTGGCCCCGACGCAAACTGCGGCGGAAGATATCGACATATTCACCGGCGCCGGCGGCGGCTCGGGCGCCGACCCGAAAATCCTGATCATTCTGGACAACACCTCCAACTGGTCCAGGCAAAGCCAGCAATGGCCGGGCGGGCTTGCGCAAGGCCAATCGGAGGCGCGCGCGATCAACACCGTGCTCGGCGCAATCGGCTCCGACGTGAATATGGGTCTGATGGAGTTCGTCACCGGCGGCAATGCCAACGACACCGGCGGCTACATCCGCCGCGCGATCAAGCCCATGACCGATGCCAACAAGACCGCCTTCAGCACCGAATTGACAGCCATTTACAACAATATCGGCGATCCCGACGAAAAACGTAATGCCAACACCGAGTACGGCAACCTGATGCGCGACGCCTACAATTACTTCAGCGGCGGCAATTCGGTTTCGCCCTCGGCGGTCGTCGCAAGCAAGGCCGATTCCGACGGCTACACCACCAACTACACCACCTTCAAGTCCCCGCTTTCGGACGCCAATTCCTGCGGGCGCAATTTCATCATCTTCATCGGCAACCCGAACAACAACGGTCCGGCCGCCGACACCGCGGCCAACAGCACCGCGCTCACCAGTGCACCGCTGAGCTGCAGCGTCAGCCCGCAGATCAAGGTCCCCGCATTCACCACGGGAACCACGACCACATCCACCAACCTCGGCTATACCTCGCAGTGCTATGCCAGCCTGGCCGCCTGCAGCACCAGCGACTACTCCGCGCAGGCGGGCAGCTACGACACCCTGAGCTGCAGCAACAGCCTCACCACCACCAACCGGGACACCTGCGCCGGCGGGACGCAGCGCTATTCGGTAACCGGCAACACCATCACCAGCAGCGGCTCCACCACCGCGCCGGCGGTGATCACCGCGCCGACCAACACCAGCGTCACCACGAGCTGCTACACCAGCGCGGCGGCGGCCGCAGGCGACCACGGCGGCATGAGCCTGCCGTCGCAGAGCGTGGTCACCACGGGCACCGCGCCCAACCTGACCACCACCACCACCACCTACAGCAACGATACCTATGTGATCGGCGCGGTAGACGCCGCCGCCAGCGCGAGTTGCACCGCTAGCGTGGGCGCAGCCGTGCTGGGCAGCAACCAGATCACCAATACCAGCGCCCTGTCGACGTCCTGCTATACCGGCACCAATACAGGAAGTAACAAATGGAACAACTCTACCGATTACGGCACCCTGACTTGCCCGGCCACAACGGTCGTAACGTCTGGAAACGACACCACCACCACGACCTATACTTGCTCCTATAGCGGAGTAATCTCTGCAGACACAACAGGATGCTCTGGCAGCCAGAAGCATGTGACCGTGACCCAGGCGGCGACCGGATCGCCCTCCACCGTCACCACTGCGCCGCGCTACAAGTACGCCGTTACCCAGACCGTGACCGCGAGCGCGGTTGCCGTTACCACGACCGGCTCGGTGTCCACCCCGACCCTGCTCGGCGACACCACGCAGTGTTATGCCAACACCACCAGCATTCCCGAATTCTCCGCCACTTGTTCCGGCTACAACGGCGGCTGTACCTATGGCACCCCCAGTGCCAGCGCCGGCCTGTGCGCCTCGGGCGCGCGCTACAGCGTGTTCGGCAATAGTACCGGCACCACGGTCACGCCAACCGGCTCGTTCATTACACCGAGCACGGCCGCCAATGCGGACGAATGGGCGAGCTGCCTGCACAAGGCCAAGTCGATCAATCCGGCCAGCAGCCCGGCCGACACCATCAAGCAGACGATCACGACTTACACCATCGACGTGTTCAACGCGCAGCAAAACGCCGAGGAAACGCAGCTGTACATGAGCATGGCGAGGGTGGGCGGCGGCAAGTATTTCGCCGCCACCAACGAAGCGGCCATCGTCAACGCCTTGAAGTCCATACTCAACGAAATCCAGTCGGTCAATACCACTTTCGCCTCGGCCAGCCTGCCGGTCAACGCGACCAACCGCACCCAGAACGCAAACCAGGTGTTCATCGGCATGTTCCGTCCGGACCCGGACGCCAATCCGCGCTGGTTCGGCAACCTCAAGCAGTATGCGATCGGCAAGGTCGGCGGCGACCTCGACCTGGTCGACAAGAACGGCGCGGCGGCCACCAATGCGCTTACCGGCTTCATCGACGATTGCGCCGCCAGCTTCTGGACCACGGACTCCAGCAATTACTGGTCCAACATTGTGGTCAACCCGGATCCGGCCAGCACCTGTACCTCCGCGGTCGCGTCGAACACCGTCTATTCGGACCTGCCGGACGGCCCGACAGTGGAAAAAGGTGCGGTCGCCGAAATCCTGCGCCGGGGCAATACCCCGGGCGGGGCGACCACCCAGACCACGGCCAACCGCACCATGCTCACCCTGAGCGGCTCTTCCTTGGTCGATTTCAATACCACCAATGTCCCCAGCGGCACGCTGGCTGCCAACATCGTCGATTTCACCCTGGGCAAGGACGTGAACAATGCCACCGGACTGTACGATGCCACCACCAACCCGACGCAGACGCGACCGTCCATACACGGGGACGTGGTGCATTCGCGGCCCCTGCCGGTCAACTACGGGGGGACCGCCGGGGTTACGGTCTATTACGGTGCAAACGACGGCACGCTGCGCGCGGTCGACGCCTCAAATGGCAAGGAACGCTGGGCGTTCGTCGCACCGACCCATTTCCCCAAGCTGCAGCGGCTGAAAGACAATACGCCCCCGGTCGATTACAAACTCGGCACGGTTGGCGCGACCGCCAAGGACTACTTTTTCGACGGCTCGATCGGCATCTACCAGGCGGCCGCAGGCGGAACCAACCCGCCGGTATGGATCTACCCGACCCAGCGCAGAGGCGGCAGGATGATCTACGCCTTCGATGTCTCCGATCCGACCGCCAGCCCGACGCTGAAATGGAAACACGGTTGCGACTCGGCCGGCGTCTGCGATACCGGCTTCTCGCAGATGGGGCAGACCTGGTCGACGCCGAACGTCGCCTTCATCAACGGCTATTCGCCCGACAAGACGACAAATCCGGTGGTGGTGATGGGCGGCGGCTACGATAGCTGCGAAGACGACGATAATCTGATCACCACACAGTGCGCCTCGACCAAAGGCAACGTGGTCTATTTCATGGATGCCAACATCGGCACCTTGATCGCGTCATTTGCCACTACGCGCGCCGTTGCCGCGGACGTGAACATGATAGACATCAATAACGACGGCCTGGTCGATTACGCCTATGTCGCCGACGTAGGCGGGAATATCTATCGCATCGATTTCGTCATGTCGCCGACCACCCTCACGCCGCGTTATCCGAGCTCGGGCAATCTCTGGTCCATGCACAAAGTCGCCTATACCAACAGCATCGGCCAGGGGCGCAAGTTCCTGTTCGGCCCGGGACTGTTCCCGTCCGGGACCTCGAACTTCCTTGCGATCGTTTCAGGCGATCGCGAACATCCGCTGATCAGCAATTACCCCTATACCGTCCTGCCCTACCCCAACAGGGCCTATGTCTTCAAGGACGACCTGACCTCCACGTCGGCCACCGCGGCCACCGATCTGGACCTGGATCCGGATATGCTGGACGTCACCAATACCAACACCTCGACCTGCACCAGCACGAACCTGCTCACCGACTCCAGCAAGAAGGGCTGGTACATGTACTTGAATCAGTATGGACAGGGCGAACAGGGCGTCACCAGCGCCGTGATCGTCGGCGGCATGGTCACGTTCAGCACCAACCGGCCGCTCAGCAGCGCCTTGTCGTGCAACACCAGGCTGGGCGAAGCGCGCGGCTACTTTGTCAATCTGTTCAACGGATCGGGCTCGATCGGCACCGCAAACAATGCTTCCTGCGGCGGCTCGCGTTCGGTCACGTTTGCCGGCGGCGGCCTGCCGCCTTCGCCGGTGATCGGCATTGTGCCTATCGACGGTCAGCCGACCGCGGTCTTGATCGGCGCGCCGCCACGCGACGGCGGCGGCGCTTCACCGATCAAGCCGACCAAGATCAATCCGCCGATAGCCCAGGTGCGTACGCGGACCTACAAATACATCAAAGGGGACAACTGAGGACGTTCCGGCGGGCAATGGCCCGATGGTGCCGGGTAGAGGAGTCGAACCTCCGACCTTCGCATTACGAATGCGCTGCTCTACCAACTGAGCTAACCCGGCACTAGCCCTGACAGGCGCGTCGATGCGATGAGAAGCATCAGGGAAGGGCGCCATTATATGCGCCGGAGCGCGCGTGAACAAGGTGAACTCAGGCGCATTTCCATGCGCGCCGGCAAGCGCGGCGCGTGCGCCGCTAGACGCCGATCAATGCCCCTGGCGAATGCGCACGATCACGTCGATGCCTTCAGTGATCGAGCCGGGCGGCAACGAGGGCAGGCCATCGATGTGCACACCCTCGGCCGGAATGTCCGTGAGTTCCCCGGTGATTACATCGTAGAAATGATGATGCACACTGGTGTTGGAATCGTAAAAGACTTTATTCGGATCGACGATCAACTCGCGCACCATCCCCTTTTCGACGAACAGCTTGAGGGTGTTGTACACCGTCGCCTTGGAGGCTTCGGTATGACGCGCGTTGACCAGCGCAAGAATCTCGTCGGCGGAGGAGTGGCGCGGGTTTTCGAACAGGGCCAAGCCTATCTCTATGCGCTGATGCGTGGGATTGATGCCGCGGCCGCGCAGCATCTGCGCCACGCTTTCGCGGGTGTGAATTCGTAAGTCCATGTTTGGATTCTAATTTATAATTTTGACTTTGTCTAATCCGAATAAGCGGGCCGGGTCCGGAGCGCGGCGCCTTGGAAATCGGCGGGCCCTGATGTCCGCTATCGACACGGAATGCAGACCCGCACGCGGATACGCGACCACAGCACGGTGCTATGATTACTTTGTAACCCAGGACAGACGGAGTTCACCGATGTACGTGCGATTTCTTGCACTCTTGCTGCTGCTACCCCTGCTCGCCAACGCGCAGCAAATGTACCGCTGGGTCGACGACGACGGCAACATGCATTATTCGGACCGGGTGCCCGCATCGGCAGCCAGGAAATTGGAAAAACTGTCCATCTCCAACGCAGCGGGTTCGGCACCCCTGCCCTACGCCTTGCAACAGGCAGTGAAGAATTTTCCCGTCGCGCTCTACACCTCCGAGTCCTGCAAAGACACCTGCGTACAGGCGCGCGAATTCCTGAACAACCGCGGCGTGCCCTACAGCGAACACGCCGTTGCCGATGAGGAAGACATTGCCGCGATCAAGCGTCTGACGGGCGGCACAGTGGTTCCGGTAATGACCGTCGGGCACGAGGTCTACAAGGGCTTCGAGAGCGGAATTTACAAAACCGCCCTGGACACCGCCGGCTATCCGGCCAGTTCGCTGTTGCCGCGCGGCGTCGAGGCGAGAAAGCTCGTCGTCAAACCGGCGAAGAAACCGGCGCCCGCTGCAGGGACAGAGGGCTCGCCCGCGACGGCCGCGACGGAAACAAGCAATACCAGCGCGCAAAAATAAACCCGCGGGCGCGGGTTCAGCCTGTCGTCACCCGTTGGCCGCCAAACCCTTGGGCAGCGGGAAGGTCACGCCCTCCTCCTTGCCCCTGAGCTGCGTCACCCGCTTCGCGCCCAGTTCCTGCAGCCTCGCGATGACTTCGAGCACCAGCACCTCGGGCGCCGAGGCGCCGGCGCTGAGGCCCACGCGCTCGCAGCCTTGCAGCCACTCCAGCCGCAGTTCCGACGCCTTGTCGATCATGTAGGCCTTCACCCCGAGGGTTTGCGCGACTTCGCGCAGGCGGTTCGAGTTCGAACTGTTGGGCGACCCGACCACGATGACCAGATCGCATTGCGGCGCCATGAATTTCACCGCGTCCTGGCGATTCTGCGTGGCGTAACAGATATCGTCCTTCTTCGGCCCCACGATCAGCGGAAAGCGCCGCTTCAGCGCTGCGACAATTGCGGCGGCGTCATCCACGGACAGCGTGGTCTGAGTGACGTAAGCGAGCTGGCCGGCGTCTTCGACTTCGAGGCGTTCGGCGTCCTCGACGGTTTCCACCAGATACATGCCCTGCGTCGCCTGCCCCATGGTGCCTTCGACCTCGGGGTGTCCGCGATGGCCGATCATGACGATGCCGCGACCCTGCTCGCGCATCTTGGCGACCTCGACATGCACCTTGGTCACCAGCGGACAGGTGGCGTCGAACACCTTGAGGCCGCGCGCATCGGCCTCGCGGCGGATCGCCTGCGACACGCCGTGGGCGCTGAATATCAGCGTACTGCCGGAGGGCACCTGGTCCAGGTCCTCGACGAACACCGCCCCCTTGGCGCGCAGGTCGTCGACCACGAATTTATTGTGAACCACCTCGTGGCGCACATAGATCGGCGCGCCGTGCAACTCCAGCGCGCGCTCGACGATGCTGATCGCGCGCTCGACACCGGCGCAGAAACCGCGGGGATTGGCTAGTAGGAGTTCCATAGTTCAACCTCAATGATACCGCCGAAATTCAAATACGCGTTCTGACGCGCGCTCATCGCGCCGCTCCCGAGCGCCGCGCGCCGGGCCACAGGCTGTCCACGACCAGCAGCACGGCGCCGGCGGTGATTGCCGAATCGGCCAGATTGAACGCCGGCCAGTGCCAGCCTGAAAAGTGAAAATCGAGAAAATCCACAACGTAGCCCAGCGCGATGCGATCGACGACATTGCCGATCGCGCCACCCAGTATCAGGGCGAGTGACAGGCAGAACAGTGTTTCGCGCACATGGCGCGCGAGCAGCACGCTGATGACCACGATCGCGACGAGCGCGATCGTGATGAAAAAGCCGCGCTGCCAACCGCCGGCACCGGCGAGAAAACTGAATGCCGCGCCGCGGTTGTGCGTGAGCACCAGATTGAAAAACCCGCTGTAGGCACGCGCTTCGCCGTAGCGGAAGCTGGCGCTGATCCAATACTTGCTCAGCTGGTCGAGCAGCACCACCAGCAGCGCGAGCCCGTACCAGGGCAGCAGCCTACGCATGCGCCCTCGCCTCGCCTTCGCCATGCAGATTGGACACGCAGCGGCCGCACAGCCCCGGGTGGGCCGCATCCGCGCCGACATCGGCCCGGTAGTGCCAGCAGCGCTCGCACTTGACGTGCGCGCTGGCAGTCACGATCACCGCTTCATCGGCCGTGGCGGCAACCGGCGTGACCACGGCGCTCGAAGTGATCAGCACGAAGCGCAGATCGTCGGCCAGCGATTGCAGCAGTTCCAGCTTGCTTCCGCTGGCGCGTATCTCGACCTCGGCCTGAAGCGAGGAGCCGATCTTTCCCGCGCCGCGCGCCTCCTCCAACTGCTTTTGCACCTCGGCGCGCACTGCGCGGATTTTTCCCCAGCGCTCGAGCAGTTCAGTCGAAAAACCGCTGGCCGGATATTCGTCCCAGGTGTGGGTGAACACGCTGACGTTCCCGTCCTTCTTGTCCTTGTCATTGCCGCCGCCCAGAGACCAGATCTCCTCGGCGGTAAAGGACAGGATCGGCGCCATCAAGCGCACCAGTCGCTGCAGGATCTGGTACAGCGCGTTCTGCGCCGAGCGCCGCGACCGCGAGTCCTTCCCGGCCGTGTACAGGCGGTCCTTGAGTATGTCGAGGTAAAACCCGCCCAGGTCCTCGGAGCAAAAGCCCTGCAGCTTCTGCGCGACAAAATGAAAATCGTAATTTTCGTAGTCGCGCGCGATGTCCTGCTGCACGGACTGCGTCAGCGCCACGGCATAGCGGTCGATTTCCAGCCAGTCCGCAAGCGGCAGGGCATGCGCCTGCGGATCGAAGTCGGCGGTATTCGCGAGCAGAAAGCGCAGCGTATTACGGATGCGCCGGTAGCTCTCCACCACGCGCTTCAGGATCTCGTCCGAAATCGACAACTCGCCCGAATAATCGGTGGCTGCCACCCACAGGCGCAGCACTTCGGCGCCGAGCGTGTCCGACACTTTCTGCGGGGCGATCACATTACCCATCGATTTCGACATTTTGCGCCCGTGGCCGTCGACGACGAAGCCGTGTGTCAGCAGCGCCTTGTAGGGCGGTACGCCGTTCAGCATGCACGACACGAGCAGCGAAGAATGAAACCAGCCGCGGTGCTGGTCGGAGCCTTCCAGATATAGGTCGGCCGGAAATTTCAATGCCGCCCCGTGCGAACCGGCACCGCCCGCATCGCTGCCCGGCCCGCCCATCACCGTCTGGTGCGTCGAGCCGGAATCGAACCAGACATCCAACGTGTCCTTGATCTTGGCGTATTGCGCGGCTTCGGCGCCCAGCAGTTCCTGCGGGTCCAGGGTCTGCCAGGCTTCGATGCCGCCTTTCTCCACGCGCCGGGCCACCTGCTCCAGCAACTCGAGCGTGCGCGGATGCAGTTCGCCGGTTTCATTGTGGATGAAAAAAGGCATGGGCACGCCCCACTGGCGCTGGCGCGATAGCGTCCAGTCGGGGCGGTTGGCGATCATGCCGTGCAGGCGCGCCTTGCCCCAGTCCGGATAGAAACGCGTGTTGTCGATGCCGCGCAGCGCGGTTGCCCGCAATGATGCGGCGGGCTTCGCGCCCCTGAAACCGGGCGGCTCGTCCATCGCGGCGAACCATTGCGTGCTGGCGCGGTAGATGATCGGCGTCTTGTGGCGCCAGCAGTGCATATAGCTGTGCGCATAGTCCTCGCGATGGAACAGGGCGCCGACCTCGTCGATTTTTTTGACTACTTCCGGATTGGCCTTCCAGATCATCATGCCGCCGAAAAACGGCAGCGTGGACGCGTATTTCCCGTCGGCCATTACCGGCGTGAGTATCTGATCGTCCTTCATGCCGTAGCGGCGGCAGGAGTCGAAGTCCTCGACGCCATAGGCCGGCGCGCTGTGCACGATGCCGGTCCCGGTGTCGAGTGTCACATAGTCGCCCAGGTAGACCGGCGCGAGGCGCTCGTAAAAAGGATGATGGAACGCGATCAACTCGAGCGCGCTGCCCTTGCACGAGGCGAGCACTTTTCCGGCGAATCCGTAGCGCGCCAGGCAGGCGTCCTGCAGGTCCGCTGCCAGGATCAGCAGCCCGCGCTCGGTTGCGATCAGGTTGTAGAGGTGTTCCGGATGCGCGTTCAGCGCCTGGTTGCCCGGTATGGTCCAGGGCGTGGTCGTCCAGATGACGATCCAGCCTTTTTCATCGGGCAGCTTGGCGAGGCCGAATGCCTTGGCGATTTTTTCCGGCTCTGCGAAGGGAAAACCGACGTCGATGGCGAAGTCCTTGCGGTCTGCGTACTCCACCTCGGCTTCGGCCAGGGCCGAGCCGCAGTCGAAGCACCAGTTCACCGGCTTCAGGCCGCGGTAGACATAGCCTTTTTCCAGGATCTTGCCGAGCGTGCGAATTTCGTCGGCCTCATTGCCGAAAGCCATGGTCTGATAGGGATGGTCCCAGTCGCCGAGCACGCCGAGGCGCTGGAAATCTTTCTTCTGCTGCTCGATCTGCTCCGCGGCATAGGCGCGGCACAGGCTTTGCGTTTTCTCCACCGCCAGGTTCTTGCCGTGCTGCTTTTCGATTTCGCGTTCGATCGGCATGCCATGACAGTCCCAGCCCGGCACATAAACGGCGTCGTAGCCCGCCATGTTGCGCGCTTTGACAATGATGTCCTTGAGTATCTTGTTGATCGCGTGGCCGAGGTGGATTTTGCCGTTGGCGTAGGGCGGGCCGTCGTGCAGAATGAACTTGGGCCTTCCCTTGGACGCGGCGCGAATCGCCTCGTACCTTTTCTTGTCCTGCCATTCCTGCACCCAGCGCGGCTCGCGTTTGGCGAGATCGCCGCGCATGGGAAAGGGCGTGTCCGTAAGGTTCAGCGTGTTCTTGTAGTCAGCCATTTTGCTTCAGTAAGGTTTCGATTGATCGGTGCTTGTCGGAAAATATTCAGACGCTTTCATACGCTGCGAGGTACTCCCTGGCGATGTCGCAATCCCTCGCGATGCGCGCCTTGAGCGACTCGAGGTCGGAAAATTTTTCCTCGTCGCGGATTTTGTGCAGGAAATCGACGCGCAGATGATGGCCGTAGAGGTCCCCGTCATAGTCGAAGAGATGCACCTCGAGTTTCGCGCGCCCGCTGTCGTCGACCGTGGGGCGCAGCCCCAGGCTCGCCGCGCCATAGCGCAGCTGGCCGTCCCCGGCGCGGGTGCGCACCGCAAAAATTCCGTACAGGGGCGGTCGATTGTGCCGAAGTTGCACATTGGCCGTAGGATAACCGATCGTCCGTCCGAGTTTGTCGCCGTGCACGATCCGGCCGCTGATGCTGTACGGCCGGCCGAGCAGCGCTTCCGCCTCCGCCAGACGGCCCGCGGCGAGCGCGGCGCGCACCGCCGAACTCGACACGCGCACACCGTCCTGCGCGACCGTGTGCATCGCCTCCAGACCGAAACCGTGTTTGGCCGAGGCCTCCTGCAACAGCGCGAAATCGCCGGCGCGGCGCGCGCCGAAACGAAAGTCGTCGCCGATCAGCAGCCAGCGCATCCCCAGTCCGGCGAGCAGCACCTGCTCGATGAAGTCCTGCGGGGAAAGGTTCGCGTAGGCCCGATTGAAGCGGTTGACCTGCACGCATTCGACGCCATGCTCCGCGAGCAATTCCAGTTTCTCCCGCAGGGATGTGAGCCGCGTCGGCGCCGTTTTCGGCGCGAACAACTCGAGCGGGTGCGGTTCGAAGGTGAGCACGCAGGCCCGCATGCCCAGCGCGCGCGCCTGGTCTTTGAGACGCGCGAGCATCGCCTGGTGGCCCCGGTGCACGCCGTCGAAGTTGCCGATGGTCAATGCCGTCGGCGACTGGCTGCGCGCGGAAAAAGTGCGCCTGACCCGCATGTTCAGAATCTGCCCTGCAAGGCTAAAATCCTGAATTATAGCGGCTTTCCGCCATCTTCGGGATGGGAAGCGAGCGCGCGCGACGCGCGCCCGACCTCAAGCTTTGTTCCCGGCGCGTACCCCGGACAGTCGCTTGTAGGCAAAGAAAACGGCCGCGATGAGCAGCAGCGAAAACCAGATGAGCGACCACTCGGGCAGTTGCAGACTCAATATCGGCTCGTGCGGCGCCGTGCATTCTCCGCTCGCGTGCAGCAGCCAGGGCAGCAGTTTGGCGGTGGGCAGCTTGTTGACGAATTGCTCAAGCACATCGATGCCGCAGCCGAATTTCGGGTGATACAGCACCCACACATGGCGCGCCGCGACGCCGAGGCCGGCCAGGGCGCTCAGTGCCAGCGCCGCGAAATAGGCCGCCGCGCCGCGGCCCTGCGGCTGGCGTATCGCCGCTACCAACGCGATCAAGGCCACGAGTATGAATCCCGCGCGCTGCAGCACGCACAAGGGACAGGGCGACTGGTCTTTGAGGTGCTGCAAAATCAGCGCGCCCGCGATCAGCGCAATCGGAATCACCACGAATCCTGAAAACACCCGCCTCGTATTCAAATCGGTCTGCATCCTGTGCCTAATTGTTTTGGAATCTGTTTTATCGCGTTGAGGGCGGGCGGCGGTCAAAAAATACGGGGGCTGTGTTGCCCGCCCCCGCTTGATTCGCCAGTCCTGAGCCTATGCGGGTTGTTCTCAGCCCAGCTTGGGATTGAGCGTATAGCTGCCGGTGAGACTGGCCTTGGCCAGCATATGGCCTTCGATCGCCTTCAGTACATCGGGCCCCTTAAACGCGCCGCTCACCTCGCAGCGCGCGCAGTCGAGCGCATACAGGGTGAACACATAGTGATGCATGATCTCATCATTCCACGGCGGGCAGGGTCCGTCGTAGCCGAAGTACTTGCCGTCCATGTCCTTGTCGCCCGCAAACCATGCGGTGTAGTCGTTCAGCCCCTGGCGCGCCCCGTGCTTCGCCTCCGGCCCCGCCTTGCCGCGTGCGCTGATGCCGTCTGAAAATTCCGCCTCCGCAATTGCGTTCACGCTCGCCGGGAGATCGACCAGTACCCAGTGATAAAAATCCACGCGCGGCAAACTCGCCGGTACGCTGCGTCCCTCCTTGTTCACATCATCGCCCTTGCTCGGCACGTCGCGGTCATGGCAGATCAGCACGAAGGACTGCGTGCCGGCCGGCGCGTCGCTCCAACTCAGCTGCGGGTTGTGGTTGGACGAAAGCGCGACGTGATCGCCCGCATGCGGCACGGCAAACGCATAGGCGCCGGGAATGCGCTGATTGTCGCCGAAGCTCGAACTTTCAAGTTTCATATGCCACCTCCTGCAATCGAAAGAAAACCATGCACGCCCGCCGGCATCGCGCACAAGCACCCGATATTGTTCTCTGCGCTGCTTGGATTCGCGTCCTGCGCATTAGTTCAGCCGCGCGCAGGCCAGCCGCAGCTCGGCAACCTTGTCGCGTATTTCGCCGGCGTCCGGCGCATCCGGGCGCCGCTTCAGATAATCCTGCAAGTCGGCAAGCGCGGCGCGAAAACAATCAAGCTTGGAATAGGCGAGCCCACGGTCCCGCACTTCCTCGGCCGCATGCGGCGCCACCATGACCATGCGCTGCGTCACCTTCAGCATATTCTGCGCCTCCTCCGACTGCAGGTAAATGCCTTTGAGATTGCGCAGCACGCGCGCCACAATCTGCCGCGGCGTCGCCGCATGCAGAAATTGAGACAGCGGCAGCTTGTTGGCGTTGTGCTCGGGCACTACCCGCGCCAGTCGTGCGCGCAGTTCGGATTCCGATTGCGCCTCGCCGCCGCAGAAAGGATCCAGCACCAGGTGTCCTCCGCTCACCGGCAGCTTGACCAGAAAGTGCCCGGGAAAGGACACACCCTGGAAGCGCAGCCCCAGGCGCCGTCCGACCTCCATATAAAGAATCGAAAGCGTGATCGGGATCCCGGTGCGCCGCTCCAGCACCTCGTTGAGATAGCTGTTGCGCGGATCGTAATAATCGCGCACGTCGCCGCGGAATCCCAGCTCGTCGAAAAGGTGCCGGTTCAGCGCGACCACCTTTTGCTTCGCGAACGCGTCGCCGGCCACGCGCCGCTTCACCGTTGCGGCCAGCGCGTCAATGCGTGCGAGGTAATGCGCAACGTCCAGGTCCGGATAGGCGTCCTGCGCGATCAGCAGGCAGGCTTCGGCGAGGCCGAAATCTTCCCGGCACAGCAACTCGGAGAATTTTTCCAGTCGGGTTTGCGCTTCCATGTGCAAAAATCGGTTTATTCGGCGGACCGCCGCGCGAAATCCCCGATGCGAAAACCGAGCATCCACAGTGTCGCGAAGTAAACCGTGGCACCCAGGCAAACCAAGCCCAGCAGGCCCGCCATGCGCTGCTGCCATGCCGCGATCAACCACCAGGTCTCGCTGCCCATCGCCCCCCAAAGCGCCGCAGCCATCACGAGCAGCGCCAGGGCCAGCTTGATCGCGAACCGCCCCCACTCCGGCTGCGGCTGGTAAATGCGATGCGTGCGCAGCTTGTAGTACAGCAGGCCGGCGTTGAGACAGGCGCCCAGCCCGATCGCCAGCGCGAGGCCGGCATGCTTGAGCGGACCGATCAAGGCGAGGTTCATCAGCTGCGTCAGGACCAGCGTGATGACGGCGATTTTCACGGGCGTGCGGATATTCTGGCGCGCATAGAAACCCGGCGCCAGCACCTTCACCAGAATCAAACCGACCAGGCCGATGCTGTAGGCGACCAGTGCGCGGCGCGTCATCATCACATCCTCGACGCTGAAATGGCCGTAATGAAACAGTGTGCTGATCAGCGGCACGGCGAGCAGCGCCAGCGCCACCGCAGCCGGCAGGGCCAGCATCAAGGTCAGACGCAGGCCCCAGTCGAGCAGGCGGCTGTACTGCTCGGTGGCGTCGCTGGAATAATATTTCGACAAGCTGGGCAGCAGGATGGTCCCCAGCGCCACGCCCAGCATCCCGGTGGGGAATTCCATCAGACGGTCGGCGTAGTACAACCAGGACACGCTGCCGTTGGCGAGGAAGGAAGCGAAAATGGTGTTGATCAGCAGCGACAGCTGGGCGATGGAAACGCCGAACACCGCCGGCCCCATTAGCCGGAGTATGCGCTTGACCCCCGGATCCCAGAAGTCCGCGCGCAGGCGCGGCAGCATGCCGATCCTGGCGAGATAAGGCAGCTGCAGCGCCAGCTGCAGCGCACCGCCCGCGAGCACCGCCCATGCCAAAACGAGAACCGGAGGATGAAAATAAGGCGCGAGCACCAGCGCGAAAAATATGAAACTGAGGTTGAGCAGGGTCGGCGTGAACGCCGGCACCGCGAATCGGCTCCAGGTATTGAGAATGCCGCCGGCAAGCGAAACCAGGGAAATGAACAGCAGATAGGGAAAGGTGATGCGCAGCATCGCCACGGTGAGCGCGAATTTCTCCGGGGTGGCGGAGAACCCGGGAGCGCTGACATAGATGATCCACGGCGCTGCGAGTATGCCGAGAACGCTGACCGCCAGTACGGCGAGCGAGAGCGCCGTCGCGACGCGCGCGACCAGCAGCCTAGTTTCGCTCTCGCCATTGCGCGTCCGGTACTCCGCCAGAACCGGCACAAACGCCTGGGAAAACGCGCCCTCTGCAAACAGGCGCCGCAACAGGTTGGGAATGCGAAAGGCGACGAAAAACGCGTCGGTAGCCAGACCCGCGCCGAACAGGCGCGCGATCACCGCATCGCGCACGAAGCCGAGAATGCGGGAAACCAGCGTCATGCTGCTCACCGTGGCAAGCGCGCGCAATAAGTTCATGACCCGATTATACGAAAACGCGGTTTCAGTGGAGGCTAATGCGCAAAGCACGTTATGCCGGAACCAAAACGAAGTTTTAATGGAGGTTTCAGCGGAGATTAATGCCGGAAGCGCCTTGTGCCTGAACTAAAATGCGCTTGCCTAACAGGGACTAAGTCAGTATCATTGCGCCCTTTCGTGCCTCATACTCCGGGTTACACATATGGCCAATACCGATTCCGCGCGCAAGCGTTCGCGCCAAGCCGATAAACAGCGGCGCCACAATTCTGCGTTGCGCTCGACCCTGCGCTCCGCGCTCAAGGAAGTGAACAAGGCGATTTCGGGCGGCGACAAAGAAGTCGCGAAACAGGCGCTGAGCCGCTCTGCCAGCATCGTCGATCGTATCGCGGACAAGAAAATCATCCACAAGAACAAGGCCTCGCGCCACAAGAGCCGACTGTCGGCCGCAATCAAGGCGATGTCCGCAGTCAAGGCGACCCCTTAAATCAGCGAACGATCTGCTGAGGTAAAACGGCCGGCACCATGCCGGCCGTTTTGCTTTCTGAGCGCCGTCTTCTCTCCCCGGTTCCGAACCGGGCCGACCCGCTATTTATCTACCTAACGGGGATAGTCGGGTCCGTGTGAGCAAAATTACCGCCGGAACAGAAATTTGCGTTGATCTCGTCGAGAGCGTATGCTATTTACAGTATAAGCGCTTGAATGGGGAGGATTTTATGACACAAGCGATTATTACAAAATATGGCTTCCGTATACGTACGCGCAGTGGATTAATTGTGGATAATCTGTTGATACATGGCAAAGACGAGGCCGACGCCGAACGCAAGCTGCGTCAGATGTATCAGCATTGCAGTATTTTGGAGTGCACCGTACGCAAGCCGCGCAAGAACGCGGAGTTTGCCGCGGCCGGCTGAAAACTGCGGTCAAAACATAGCGTTTCCGTCCTGCGTCTCCGCACCGAGTCGAATCGACACTTCTTCTGAGGCAAATTCGGCGCGCAAACGCCGAACCCGCCGGACCGTTTCGCGGCGCCTGCAGTCTGTCTATGACAGTGGCAGTGTGCTAACATAATGCGCATGAATGTCGGGCACACGGCGGCAAATGCCGCCGTGTGCGTTTTATCTTCTGGGGCAAGCAGATGTCTCATGTAATGAACACGTATTCGCGGTTGCCTGTGGCGTTTACCCACGGACAGGGTGTCTGGCTGTGGGATGCACAGGGCAAGCGCTACCTGGATGCCCTCGGCGGCATCGCCGTGAATACGCTCGGTCATGCCCATCCGAAGCTGGTGGCGACGCTCGCCGCGCAGGCGGGCCGGTTGATACACACCTCCAATATCTATCAGATCACCGAGCAGGAAAATCTTGCCACGAAGCTTGCCGAAATCAGCGGCATGGACAAGGTTTTTTTCTGCAATTCCGGCTGCGAGGCGAACGAGGCCGCGATCAAGATTGCGCGACTGTACGGAAAAAGCAGGAACATAGAGAATCCCGCGATCGTCGTGATGGAGAAAGCATTTCACGGCCGCACGCTCGCCACGCTGTCGGCCACCGGCAGCCGTAAAGTGCATGCCGGGTTCGAGCCGCTGGTGTCCGGTTTCGTGCGCGTGCCCTACGACGATCTGGAGGCGGTGCGGCAGGTCGCGCAGCACAACCGCAACGTGGTCGCGGTACTGGTCGAGCCGATACAGGGTGAAGGCGGGATCAACGTCGCGCACCTGGAGTACCTGCGGGGTCTGCGCGAATTGTGCGATCAGTACAAGTGGCTGCTCATGCTCGACGAGATTCAGTGCGGCCTGGGCCGCACCGGAAAATGGTTCTTGTATCAGCACGCCGGATTCCAGCCGGACGTGGTCACGCTCGCCAAGGGGCTGGCCGGCGGGGTACCCATCGGCGCCTGCCTGGCCAAGGGGGCTGCGTCCGAGATATTCAAGCCCGGCAACCACGGCTCGACGTTCGGAGGCAATCCCCTCGCCTGTGCAGCGGCGCTCACCACCCTCGAAACCATCGAGCAGGAAAACCTGCTGGCGAACGCATTCGAGATGGGCGAATTCATTCGCGCAGGCTTTTCCGCGGCGCTTGGCGGCGCCAAGGGCCTGGTTGCAATCCGCGGCATGGGATTGATGATCGGCATCGAACTCGACCGCCCCTGCGGCGAACTGACACAGCGCGGACTGGATGCGGGACTGCTCATCAACGTCACCGCGGACAACGTCGTGCGGCTGCTGCCGCCCCTCAATATCAGCCGGGACGAGGCGCAACAGCTGGTGGAACGCCTTTCCCCCCTGATTCTGGATTTTCTCGGCCAGTCCGTTCAGGCGAACTGAGGCCGGCGACCAGTCATGAAGCCGCGGCACTATCTGCAGTTCAGCGAATTTTCACGCGCCGAGTACGAGTATCTGCTCGAACGCACGCGCTGGATCAAGGCCCAGTTCAAGCAGTACAAGCCCTACCATCCACTGGCCGACCGCACGCTGGCGATGATTTTCGAGAAGCAGTCCACGCGCACGCGCCTGTCTTTCGAAGCCGGCATGCATCAGATGGGCGGCGCAGCCATCTTTTTGAGCACGCGCGATACCCAGCTCGGACGCGGGGAGCCGGTCGAGGACATGGCCCAGGTCGTGTCGCGCATGGTCGACATCGTCATGATCCGCACGTTCGAGCAGGAAATCCTCGAGCGCTTCGCCGCCGTCTCGCGCGTGCCGGTGATCAACGGGCTGACCAACGAATACCATCCCTGCCAGGTCATGGGCGACATATTCACCTACACCGAACATCGCGGCCCGATCAGCGGAAAAACAGTGGCATGGATAGGCGACTCCAACAACGTCTGCAACAGCTGGATGAAAGCGGCAGCCATTTTCGACTTCAATCTGCACGTTTCCACACCGCCCGGCTATGAGGTCGAGGCCGAGCGCGCAGGCAAGTACGGCGCAAAGCATTTCGAGCATTTCGCGGACCCGATGGAGGCAGTGCGCGGCGCCGACCTGGTGACGACGGACGTCTGGACCAGCATGGGCTTCGAGGAGGAGGACGCCGAGCGCAAGCGCGACTTCAGCGACTGGCAGGTCGACGCCGACATGATGAAGCTCGCGGGACCCGAAGCATTGTTCATGCACTGCCTGCCCGCGCACCGCGGCGAGGAAGTGTCCGCCGAAGTGATAGACGGACCGCAGAGCGTGGTCTGGGACGAAGCCGAAAACCGGCTGCACACGCAAAAAGCGCTGATGGAGTTCCTGCTTCTGGGGAAAGTCGCTTGATCGGCAGGGCGCGCCGCGGGGCCCGGACCCCGAAATCCGAATTCCTTATTTTTTGAGAAACGAAATGGCAAACAAGAAAAGCGGAGTGAAAAAAGTCGTGCTCGCCTATTCGGGCGGCCTGGATACCTCGGTCATCCTGAAATGGCTGCAGGACCAGTATCGCTGCGAAGTGATCACCTTCACCGCGGACATCGGACAGGGCGAAGAGCTCGAGCCGGCACGCAAGAAAGCAAAGCAGTTCGGCGTGAAGAAGATTTTTGTCGACGACCTGCGCGAGGAATTCGTGCGCGACTTCGTCTTTCCAATGTTCCGCGCCAACGCAATCTACGAGGGCGAATACCTGCTGGGCACCTCGATCGCGCGTCCGCTCATCGCCAAGCGCCAGATCGAGATTGCGCGCATCACCGGCGCGGATGCGGTCTCCCACGGTGCAACCGGGAAAGGCAACGACCAGGTGCGCTTCGAACTCGGCTACTACGCCCTCGAACCGGACATCCGCGTAATCGCGCCGTGGCGCGAGTGGGACCTCGGATCGCGCGAGAAGCTGCTCAAATATGCGGAAAAGAACGGCATCCCGGTGGAAGGCAAGAAAAAAGGCGGCTCGCCCTACAGCATGGACGCGAACCTGCTGCACATTTCCTACGAAGGTCGCGTTCTGGAGAACCCCGCCAAGGAGCCGGAGAAGGACATGTGGCGCTGGACCGTGTCACCCGAGGAGGCACCGGACCGCGCCGAGTATGTCGAGCTGGAATACAAGCAGGGCGACATCGTCGCCGTCAACGGCAAGAAACTGTCGCCGGCGACCGTTCTCGAGACCCTCAACAAGCTCGGCGGCAAACACGGCATCGGCCGCCTGGACCTGGTGGAAAACCGCTACGTCGGCATGAAGTCGCGCGGCTGTTACGAAACCCCCGGCGGCACGATCATGCTGCGCGCGCACCGCGCCATCGAGTCGGTGTGCCTGGACCGCGAGGTCGCCCACCTCAAGGACGAGCTGATGCCGCGCTACGCCGCGCTGATCTACAACGGCTACTGGTGGAGCCCGGAACGGCGCATGCTGCAGACCATGATCGACGCCTCGCAGGCGCACGTGAACGGCTGGGTGCGGGTCAAGCTGTACAAGGGCAACGTCATCGTCGCCGGCCGCGACTCGAAGACCGACTCGCTGTTCGACACCGCCATCGCCACCTTCGAGGAAGATCGCGGCGCCTTCGACCAGAGGGACGCGGAAGGTTTCATCCGCCTGAATGCGCTGCGCATGCGCATTGCGGCGAAAGTCCGCGATCCACAAACGGCGGCGAAAGTCCGCGGTCCAAAAGGGGCGAAAAATCTGGGCAAACGCAAGAAGAAGTAGAAGCTCGCCTCAATCGCCATGCGCGACCGGGCGGCTCAAAGCGCGGATCAGGCCGTTTCTGGATTTTCGAAACGGCCTTTTCATTGGCACGAGCGCGCGCAGCGCCTACTCGTAGCGGTTGCTGAGCGTGCCGATGCCTTCGATAACGATGCTGACCGTGCTGCCCGGTTTCATCGAACCCACCCCTAGCGAAGTCCCGCAGGCGATCACGTCGCCGGGTTCCAGCGTCATGTCCTGCGAGATCAGGCTGACCAGCTTCGCCGGAGAGAAAATCATGTCGGCCACCGGGTAGTTCTGCCGCTCCTGATCGTTGAGTATGGTTTTAATCACCAGCCCAGAGGGATCGAGCCCGGTCGCGATCACCGGGCCGAACACGCCGAAGGTATCGTAGCTCTTGGCACGCGACCATTGGGCAAACGTCGCGTCCTTGTACAGGACCTCGGCAGCGGTGACATCGTTGATGCAGGTATAGCCGAAGATACAGGCCGGGACATCGGCCTCAGCCACCGCCTTGCAGCGCCGCCCGATGACCACGCCCAGTTCGCCCTCGTACACGACCTTGCCGGCATAGGAAGCCGGGACGCGTATGCGCTCGCCGTGCGCAAGAAAGGAATTGTTGCCTTTGAGGAAATACAGCGGCTCCGGCGGTTCCGGGTTGCCCAGTTTCGCAGCCAGCGCATGGAAATTGTTCCACAAGGCCACCATCTTGCTCGGTTGTGTCGGCGTCAGCACCTTCACCGCGGCCAGGGACAGGACCGCACCGGTGGGCTGCGCGCCGCCGAACATGTCGCCAGTATGCACTTTGATGCTGTCGTTCTCGATGGTGCCGAAACCGGCCCGGCCCTCATGTTCAAAACGTATCCAGTGCGCCATTCACATTCTCCATGGTCTGATGTGCGGCCGGGTTCCGGGCCGCGGAAATTTTCTCTGACGGGCGATTGTAACGGCTTGCGGGCACGGCGTCAGACACACGGTACAGTATAATCATGGCAGTACACCCATCGACATTACCCGACCCGGGAGACCCGTCATGCCCTCCTTCGACATCACTTCGGAAGTCAACAAAGTCGAGCTCAGGAACGCGATCGACCAGTGCAACAAGGAAGTCTCCAACCGATTCGACTTCAAGGGCTCGGACGCGCGCATAGAACAGACCGAATTCACGCTGACGGTCTACGCGGACGACGATTTCAAACTCAAACAACTGATGGATGTCTTCACCGGGAAATGCGCCAAGCGCGGAGTCGACGTGCGCGCGCTCGAACCGAAGGACACGGAAAAAGTCAGCGGCGACAAGATCAAGCAGACGGTCGAGGTCAAGAACGGCATCGAGTCCGAGCAGGCAAAAAAAATCGTCAAACTGATCAAGGACAACAAGCTCAAGGTGCAGGCGAGCATCCAGGGAACGGCGGTGCGCGTGTCCGGCGCGAAAAAGGACGACCTGCAGACCGCGATCCAGCTGGTGAAGAAATCCGTCACCGAAATCCCGCTGCAGTTTCAGAATTTTCGCGATTGAGCCGGCGCCAACCCTGCGCATAGTGAAAACCGGGTCTGCGACCGTAATGGCGCGCATCGCGAGGCAGGAGCCTTAAACAGTCCGCGCGAGTACTGGGTGGGGTGGAGGGGCCCAACCCATTCCAAGGTCGCGGACTGTACTTTAATTCTTCAGCCCTTCGATCCAGCGATCGTAGAGGCGCGCCGCCACTGTGTTGAGGACCGCCAGGCGCGCTGGCATGTGGGACTGCATTTCGCGCGAACCCTGCACCGACGGGCAGGCGCAGAGCGCAAGCGCCTCGCGGCCCGAATCGCACCAGGCGCGTATCATCTCCGGCGTCATCTCCACATGGCATTGCATGCCCAGGTGAGGGCCCAGCGCAAAGGCCTGATTGCGGCAGTGGGGACTGGACGCGATGCCATCGGCCCCCGCCGGAAGGCTGTAGGTCTCGCCGTGCCAGTGAAACGAAACAAAGCTGCGCGTATCGCCGAACCAGGCGCGCGCTGTGCTGCTGTCGGCAACGTCCACCCTGCCCCAGCCGATTTCCTTTTGCGGATTGGGGCCGACCGTACCGCCCAGCGCCCGGGACATGAGCTGCGCGCCCAGGCAATGCCCCAGCACCGGCACGCCTGCTTTCACCGCGGCGCGAATCAGCTGCAGCACCCCGGAAATCCACGGAAGCGCGTCGTTGACGCTCATCGGACCGCCCATGAACACCAGCCCTGAAAAGCCGCCCACCGACGCCGGCAGCGCATCGCCGGCGTCGACCTTCACCAACCTCCACCCTATGCGATGTGCATCCAGGTATGTGGCAAAATAGCCGGGTCCCTCTGCAAGGCTGTGGCGGAATATGGCGACCGGTTTCACGATGACGTCCCGGATGATTCGGTGCAGGAATTCTAGCCTGAGTTTGCTGGCGCTGGCTGTTTTCGCCCCGCCGGCGCTCGCCGCCGACGTCACCCTGGTCGGGTTGATCGGCAGCAAGGCCATTGTCGTAATCGACGGCGGCGCGCCGCGCACACTGTCACCCGGTAAAAAGACCGCCGAAGGCGTGGTTTTGCTGGGAACCGAAAAAGACGCCGCCCGTTTCGAGATCGACGGCAGGAAGACGCTGCTGCACATGGGTCACGCCTATGCGGCCGCGAGCCAGGGCAGGACCGGTGTCACGCTGACAGCGGACGCACGCGGCCATTTCGCCACCATGGGCTCGATCAACGGCGGCAGCGTACGTTTTCTGGTGGACACCGGCGCCACCTTTGTCGTCGTGCCGGCGGCCGAAGCCAAGCGCCTGGGGATCAATTATCTGCAGGGTCAGCGCAACCAGATGCGGACCGCCAACGGCATGACGACCGTCTATCGCGTCAAGCTCGATACCGTGCGCATCGGCGATGTCTCGGTCAATAACGTCGACGCGGTCGTAAGCGGGAACGACGCCATGGGCGTGAGCCTGCTGGGCATGAGTTTTCTCAACCGAATGGAAATGAAGCGCGACGGCCAGAACATGACGCTGACCAAGCGTTTCTGAAAAACAAATCGACTGCTCGGGCGTTGCGCGTTTTCGCGCCGCCGGCGGTCCCTCAGGCAGCGGACTTCTTCTTGTCGTTTTCGATCAGCGCGTAAGCCGAATGGTTGTGGATGGACTCGAAGTTCTCCGACTCGACCACGTACCAATCGATGCGATCGTCCTTGTTGAGCACCGCGGCAACATCGCGCACCATGTCCTCGACGAATTTGGGATTGTCGTAGGCGCGCTCGGTCACGAGCTTCTCGTCCGGCCGCTTGAGCAGACCGTACAGCTCGCAGGAAGCCTGTTTCTCGATCACGTCGACGATATCCTCGATCCAGACGAATCCGCTGGTGCGCGCGGTGACCGTCACATGCGAGCGCTGGTTGTGCGCGCCGTAGGCGGATATCTTCTTCGAGCACGGGCACAGACTGGTCACCGGCACCAGCACCTTCATGGCGAAGCGCTGCTTCCCCTGGTCGATGTCACCGATGAACGTCACGTCGTAGTCCATCAGGCTTTTCACCTTGGACACCGGCGCCGCCTTGTTGACGAAGTAGGGGAAATTCATCTCGATGTGCCCCGACTGCGCCTCGAGCTTCTCCATCATCTCGTCCAGCATGCGCTTGAAGATGTCGACGGAGATTTCGCGTTCGTGTGCATTGAGGATTTCGACAAACCGCGACATGTGCGTGCCCTTGAAATGATGCGGCAGGCGCACATACATGTTGAAAGTGGCGATGGTGTGCTGCACACCGCCCGAGCGCTCGCTCACCTTCACCGGGTGGCGGATGGACTTGATACCGACCTGGTCGATGGCCAGGCGGCGCGTGTCCTTTGAGTTTTGCACATCGGCGATGGCGACGGGATCGCGCGTGTTCATTAGGAAACCCTTACGTGGACGCTAGCGGCGCGGACGCCGCTGCAAAGGACATATTTTATCATGATCGCCGGTCGTGGCCGGCGCTCGGCAACTCCACCGCTCAGCCACCCAGGCGCGCCCGGATGGCGGCAATCAGTCCCGGCTTGTCCAATCCGATTTCTGCAAGCAGAACGGCGCTGTCGCCGTGATCGACGAAGCGGTCGGGCAGTCCCAGGTGCAGCAAGCGCGGCGCCAGACCCGCAGCGGCGAGACATTCCGCCACTGCGCTGCCGGCCCCACCCATCACCGCGCCCTCTTCGACGGTCACCAACAGTTCATGTTCCTGCGCGATCTGCCTGACCAGGTCTTCGTCCAGCGGTTTGACGAAGCGCATGTTCACCACGGTCGCGTTCAACTCCTCGGCAGCTTCAAGTGCCGGCTTGAGCATGCTGCCGAAAGCCAGAATCGCGACCCCTGCACCCTGCCGCCGCAACTCGGCTTTTGCCAGCGGCAGCGCCTGCATCTTCTTCTGGACTCCAACACCCGGACCGGCGCCGCGCGGATAGCGCACCGCCGTCGGCGTGTCCAGCTGGAACGCCGTATAGAGCATCTGCCTGCACTCGTTCTCGTCCGAGGGCGCCATCACCGTAAGATTGGGGATGCAGCGCAGATAGGCGTAATCAAACGCGCCGTTGTGCGTGGCGCCGTCGGCGCCGACCAGGCCGGCGCGGTCGAGCGCGAACACCACGGGAAGATTCTGGATCGCCACGTCGTGAATCAGCTGGTCGTAGGCGCGCTGCAGGAAAGTCGAATAAATCGCCACCACCGGTTTCACGCCGTCGCAGGCGAGCCCCGCCGCGAACGTCACCGCATGCTGCTCGGCGATGCCGACATCGAAATAGCGCTCGGGGTATTCCTTGGCGAAGCGCACCATGCCCGAGCCCTCGCACATCGCCGGCGTAATGCCCACCAGTCTCGCGTCCAGCGCCGCCATGTCGCACAGCCAGTCCCCGAAAACCTGCGTGTAGGACGGTTTGCCGCCGGACTTGCCGCCGACGATGCCGGCATCCGGTTTGAACTTGGACACGCCGTGATAGAGCACCGGATCGGCTTCTGCGAGCTTGTAACCCTGGCCTTTCTTCGTCACCACGTGCAAAAACTGCGGCCCCTTCAATTCGCTGATGTTCTTCAGCGTGGGAATGAGCGAGTCCAGGTCGTGTCCGTCGATCGGCCCGATGTAGTTGAAGCCGAATTCCTCGAACATGGTGGAGGGGAGCGCCATTCCCTTGGCGTGTTCCTCGACGCGCTTGGCCAGTTCCCACAGCGGCGGCACCTTGCCCAGCACCGCTTCACTCGCCTTGCGCGCGGCCCCGTACAGGCCTCCGGAGAGCAACCGCGCGAGGTATTTGTTGAGTCCGCCCACCGGGCGCGAGATCGACATGTCGTTGTCGTTCAGGATCACCAGCAAATCGGTGTCCATCACGCCGGCGTTGTTCATTGCTTCGAACGCCATGCCGGCCGACATCGCGCCGTCGCCGATGATCGCAATCGCGCGCCTGTTCTCCCCGCGCAGCCTCGCGGCCTGCGCCATGCCCAGCGCCGCGGAGATCGAGGTGCTGGAATGCGCCGTGCCAAACGTGTCGTACTGGCTTTCCGCGCGACGCGGAAAGCCGGAGATGCCGCCGTGCATGCGCAGCCTCGCCATGCCGTCGCGCCTGCCGGTAAGAATCTTGTGTGCATAGGTCTGGTGGCCGACGTCCCACACCAGCCGGTCGTTCGGCGTGTCGAAGACGTAATGCAGCGCGACGGTGAGTTCCACCGTTCCCAGATTGGACGACAGGTGACCGCCGGTCTGGCTCACCGATTCGATGATGTAGGCGCGCAATTCCTCGGCCAGCTGCGCAAGCTGGCGCCGCTCAAGCGCACGCAACTCGGCCGGGCTGTTGACGGTCTTCAGCAACTCGTACATAGCCGGATCGTATTCCTGTTTGCCTTTCGGCTCATGCGCGCGTTCGCTATTCACTATTTGCTTTGGACTTTTCGGTAATGGATGTCAGGTTCAGAACTTGCGCAGCACGATGAAGTCGGCCAATTCGTGCAGCCGCGCGGCACGCGCGTCAAACGAGGACAGCGCCGCGTGTGCCTCGACACGCAATTCCTCGGCCAGCTCACGCGCACGCGCCAATCCCAGTATGCTGACATAAGTCGGCTTCGATTGCGCGGCGTCTTTTCCCGCCGTTTTTCCCAGTGTGGCCGTACTGGCCTCGCAATCGAGCACGTCGTCCACCACCTGGAACGCCAGACCCACGGTCTTGGCATAGCGTTCCAGCCTTTCATACCCGTTCGCCTCAAGGCCGCGGCCGCAGCGCGCGCCGAGCACGGTTGCGGCGCGGATCAGTGCACCGGTTTTGTGGATGTGCATGAATTCGAGCTCGGGCAGGCTGAGCGTCTTGCCCACGCTGGCGAGGTCTATCGCCTGACCGCCCGCCATGCCGCGCGAGCCGCTCGCCACCGCAAGGATTTTCAGCATTTCGATCTGTTCGTCCGGCTTGTCCGCAAGGACATGGTCGGCCATAAGCTGAAACGCCAGCGGCTGCAGCGCGTCGCCCACCAGCAGGGCAGTGGCCTCGTCGAATTCCACATGGCAGGTGGGTCGGCCCCGGCGCAGAACGTCATCGTCCATGCAGGGCATGTCGTCGTGGACCAGGGAATAAGCGTGGATCATCTCGACTGCCGCGGCGACGACCTCGACGCGCGCCGGATCCGCTGCACTCAATTCGCTCGCGGCGAATGCCAGCAAGGGCCGCACGCGTTTGCCGCCGCCGAGCACGGCATAGCGCATGGCGCGGTGCAGCCTTTCGGGCAGGATTTCCGGCGCCGGCAGGAAGCGCTGCAACGCAGCCTCCATGCGCGTCTGGACCGCGGCCATCCAGGCGGCAAAATCAATCGTCTTGTTCGGCACCAGGAAAGGCTTGAAGTGTGTTGGCTTCGAGCACCTGCACCTGCTGCTGCGCCTGGCTCAATTTCGCCTGGCAGTATTGCGCAAGCTCCAGGCCGCGTTTGTGCGCGGCAAGGGATTGTTCGAGCGAGAGCTGCCCTGATTCCATGCCGGCGACGAGCTTTTCCAACTCGGCCAGTGCGGCTTCGAAACTGGGGGACTCACCGCCGGCGGAGGCTGGCTTGGGTGATTTCGGCATGTTGGTTGCGGTGCCCTATAAAACACGAAAATAGCTGAACTCCACCCTGCCAGTCAAATCAAAAACACTGTAAAATTCTGAAATATTGGCCTTTTGCCGACTGACGAGGATGCGTTTCGGCGTTGCCGAAAGCGGTCCTGACTTGGGAGTATGGGGGAATTGTGCCCCTGTATCGTAGTAAGTTCTTGCCGTGTCCCGCACGAGTCACGCGAGGTTAAGTAATGTCCGATATTGCCAGCCCCCTGAAACTCAAACAAAGCAGCCCGCAGCTTCCCGTCTCCTGGTATTTCGACCAGCAGATGCTCGAACTCGAACAAAAGCTCCTGTTCGAGAACGGTCCGGGCTACGTCGGCCACGAACTGATGACGCCCAATCCAGGCGACTATCACAGCCTCGCGTGGATGGACCACGCCAAGCTGCTGATCCGCAATGAGCAAGGGGTGGAACTCCTGTCCAACGTCTGCCGCCACCGCCAGGCCATCATGCTGGAAGGCCGCGGTAACGCGCGCAATATCGTCTGCCCGCTGCATCGGTGGACCTATGACACACAGGGCCGGCTGCTGGGCGCGCCGCACTTTCCCGACAATCCCTGCCTCAATCTTTCCAAGACAGCGTTGCAGAACTGGAACGGATTGCTGTTTGCCGGCAAGCGCGATATCGCACAGGATCTGCGCGGACTGCGCGAGCGGGCGGATCTGGATTTCTCAGGCTACATGCTTGACCGCGTGCATATCCACGAGTGCAATTACAACTGGAAGACATTCATCGAAGTCTACCTCGAGGACTATCACGTCGAGCCCTTCCATCCGGGCCTGGGTAACTTCGTCACCTGCGAAGATCTCGAATGGCAGTTCGGCCCGCGCCACTCGGTACAGACCGTCGGCATCAACAAGCGCCTGACCAAGCCCGGCAGCACGACCTATGCGCGCTGGCACCAGGCGGTACTCGACTACTACCAGGGCGAAGTTCCCGCGCACGGCGCCATCTGGCTCACGCTCTACCCGAACATCATGATCGAGTGGTATCCGCATGTGCTGGTGGTGAGCACCTTGCATCCGCGCGGGCCGCAATCGACCACCAACGTGGTCGAGTTCTACTACCCCGAAGACGTGGTCCTGTTCGAACGCGAATTCGTCGAGGCCGAGCAGGCGGCGTACTGGGAAACCGCGATTGAGGATGACGAGATCGCGCTGCGCATGGACCGCGGCCGCAAGGCGCTGATGCTGCAGGGCACGAGCCAGGCCGGCCCGTATCAGTCCCCGATGGAAGACGGCATGCTGCATTTTCACGAATACCTGCGGCGCGAACTGGGAAAGCCAGCCTGATAACCCTACGCAGAGCGATTGTCGATGGTCTTGCGGCAATGACGGGGCTATAGTGCCTACCCATCCATACAACGGAGTCCGTCCATGATCGCCATCGACCACAGCGGCAAGCTGGTCACCGTGACCGTGCTCGGCGAGTTCGTGCTCGCCGACTACAAGGAATTCGAAGACATGGTGCGCTCCACGCTCACCCCTGGCGGCAAGGTCAGCCTGCTGTTCGATTTGCGCCAGATGGCCGGTTTCACCGTGGACGTGGCCTGGGCGGACATTAAATACACGCGCAGCCATCCCGATGATTTCGACAAGATCGCCGTCGTCACGAACAGTGAATGGGTGATCTGGAGCGCCTGGCTGTCGCAGATGTTCATCAACGCCGACCTGCAGGTGTTCGACGACGACAAGGAAGCGCGCGGCTGGCTGGAACAGGAACCGTCGAGAGATTGATCGCGATGGCCTACACGACACTGATCAGCACAGAGGAATTGGCCGCGCATCTCGACGATCCGACGTGGGTGACCATCGACTGCCGCCACGACCTGGCCAAGCCGGATTCCGGCGCACAGGAATACACCAAAGCGCACATACCCGGTGCGCGCTTTCTGCATCTGGACCGCGATCTTTCCGCGCCGCCCAACGGGAAAAACGGGCGCCATCCCCTGCCCGATCCGCAGGTTTTCATGCGCACGCTGGCGGCCGTCGGCATCGACTCGGGCAAGCAGGTCGTCGCTTACGACGTCAAGACCGGGGTTTACCCGTCCCGGTTGTGGTGGATGCTGCGCTGGCTGGGACACGAAAACGTCGCCGTCCTCGACGGCGGCTACGCCAAATGGATCGCCGAAGGGCGCCCGGTGACGGGCGACGCGCCCAAGCCGCAGCCGGCAAGCTTCACCGGGCAGCCTCGCGCGATGTGGGTAGACGCGGGCGAGGTGTTGAAATCGATCGGTCGGCCCGGCCGCGTCCTCATCGACGCGCGTTCCGCCGACCGCTTCCGCGGCGAGAACGAAACACTGGACCCGGTGGGCGGGCGCATCCGCGGTTCGATCAACCGATACTTCAGGGACAATGTGGATGCCCGCGGGTGTTTCAAACCTGCAGCGGAACTGCATGCGGTGTTTGCCGCGCTGCTCGGCGACACCGCCCCGGACGCCGTGGTGCATTACTGTGGCTCGGGCGTGACCGCCTGTCACAACCTCCTTGCGATGGAAATTGCCGGCCTGCACGGCTCCAGGCTGTATCCGGGATCCTGGAGCGAATGGTCCAGCGACCCGCAGCGGCCGACGGAAACAGGCTGAGCGTAGGTAGCCATGAACGCCCCACATCCGGAACAGCAGTACCTGGACCTGGTGCGCCACGTGATGGAACATGGCGCAAGAAAAAGCGACCGCACCGGCACCGGCACGCAATCGGTATTCGGTTGGCAGATGCGCTTCCCGCTGGCGCCCTTTCCGCTGCTCACCACCAAGAAGCTGCACCTGAAATCCATCATCCACGAACTGCTGTGGTTCCTGCAGGGCGACACCAATGTGCGCTATCTGCGGGAGAACGGCGTAAGCATCTGGGACGAGTGGGCCGACGCGGACGGAGACCTGGGACCGGTATACGGCCACCAATGGCGCAAATGGAAGACGCCCGACGGGCGCGTAATCGACCAGATGTCGCAGCTGGTCGAAGGCATCAGGAAGAATCCGGATTCGCGCCGCCATATCGTCAGCGCCTGGAACCCGGCCGATATCGACCGCATGAAGCTGCCCCCCTGCCACGCGCTGTTCCAGTTTTATGTCGCCGAAGGCAAACTGTCCTGCCAGCTGTACCAGCGCAGCGCCGACCTGTTTCTCGGCGTGCCCTTCAACATCGCTTCCTATGCCCTCCTTGCCCTGATGGTGGCGCAGGTATGCGAGCTGCAGCCCGGCGAGTTCGTGCATACGCTCGGCGACGCGCACCTCTACCTCAACCATTTTGATCAGGCGCGCGAACAAGTGTCGCGCGCACCGCGAGCCTTCCCGCTGATGCGGATCAATCCGGCGGTAAAAGACCTGTTCGGCTTCCGCTACGAAGACTTCACGCTGGAAGGCTACGATCCCCATCCCGCCATCAAGGCGCCGATCGCCGTATGACGGCGCACGCGGCTCCGCTAGCGTAGTGTCGACGAACCCGCCCGCCGAAAAATCGACGGCGCCGCCGAATACGCGCATCTGCCTCGTCGCCGCGATGGCCGCAAACCGTGTCATCGGCAGGAACAACGCCCTGCCCTGGCACTTGCCGGCCGATCTGAAACGCTTCAAGGCTTTGACCCTGGGCCATCCCGTGGTGATGGGCCGCAAGACCTACGAATCCATAGGCAAGCCGCTGCCCGGACGGCGCAACCTGGTGATCACCCGCAATCACGACTACAGCGCGTCGGGATGCGACGTGGTCCATACGCTGGACGCAGCGCTTGCGGCCTGCGGCGGTGAAGAAACTATTTTTGTCATCGGCGGCGCGGAGTTATACCGCGAGTCCCTGCCGCGCGCGCACTGCCTCGAGTTCACCGAAATCCACGCACCGTTCGAAGGCGATGCCTTCTTTCCCGAGTTTTCCCTGGCGCAGTGGCGCGAAACCGCGCGCGAAGCCCACGGCACCGAAGCCGGCGCGGCCTTCCGCTACGATTTTGTCCGCTATCTACGCGCGGATTGAGACGCGCCAGGCCGCAATCACCCGGCCTGCGGACGATCCGGACGATCGGCGAGGCGGATCATGGTCGCGATGCCGCAGGCGCACAAAACCTGTTCTCCGCCTTTTGCCGCCAGAACCTCGAATTCGCAGACCGTGAGTGTACGGCCGCTCTTTTTCGCACGGGCAATAGCCACCAGCTTGTCTCCCGCCGCAGGAGACAGAAAATTGATTTTGTACTCTACGGACAGCACCGAGTCCACCGCGCCGAACAGGGTATAGGCGGCGTAGCCACAGGCCGCGTCCGCGATCGCGCTGGTGAAACCGCCGTGAAACAAACCGTGCTGCTGCGTAAGGTCGTCCCGAAAAGGCAGCTCGATTTCGCAATAGCCGGCTTCCACCCGTCCCATGCGCGCGCCGATCAGGCGCATCGCCGGCTGGCGCCCGAAGCTGTCGCGCACACGCGCCTCGTAATTCTCGTCCACCGCCTTGATTACATGGGCCATATCCGCTTTCTTTCCGGTTCCGCGCCGCCTGCAACATGCGTCGCCGACCGGCTATGAATATTCAAAATGCCGCCGCAAAGGTATCACACTCTCCCCGGCGCCGACGCAGGGCCGAGCGCATTTCCGTCAGCGTAGGGAGCAGGCGAGTACAATGACGGGCGTTCAGAACGATGAACGCAAGGAACGGTGAAACTCGATCGATTGCGTGGAGGCGGGCTGATGGACAAACGAAGAGCGTGGCGGGCACAGGAGCAGGAACTGGTCGAACGCTGGAATACGGCAACGCAGCGCTACAACGAAGCCCAGGCTGAGGTCGCGCGCCAGCGCGTTGCGCCGGGCGAAGGCGAGCCTAGCGACGAATGTGTGCGCACCGAGGAAGCGGCCCGGATAGCACTCGAAATCATGCGCAAGCAGGTCGCCCGCATGAAAGTCGAATTCAGCACGGGCAAGCGCTACTAGCCAGCACCACCGCGGCCGGTGCGCCGCGGGATGTGGACAGCCGCACCGAATTGCCTTGACCCGGCCTGGGTGCTCCTGTATAAGGACGGTGCAGGAATGTAAGGTAGTGGAATTGCTGGTCCGTCGTAGCCGCTTCGCGGTCCTCCTCAGGTCTTCGTTTTCCTCCTTGAAGTTCTCGCATTTGGGCGCAAGCCTTTCATAATTTTTCTAGGAATAAAAGACATGAGTACAGGTACCGTTAAATGGTTTAACGACGCCAAGGGTTTCGGTTTCATCACCCCCGACGGCGGCGGCAAGGATCTATTTGCACACTTCTCGGCCATCCAGGGCAACGGCTTCAAAAGCCTGCAGGAAAACCAGAAGGTGACCTTCGACATTACGGCCGGTCAGAAAGGCGACCAGGCTGTCAATATCAAGCCGGCCGAGTAAGCAGGCAGGCGAAAAAAAAGCCCGGGAAACCGGGCTTTTTTTTCGCCTGCCGCCTGCAGACTTCGATCAGGCCTGCTTGTTTACCGACTGCAGCGCGGACTGGCGCACACAGTCGACGTGGTAGCGCCCCTCCTCGCCCTTGACCAGGCCGTGGATATCGGTCTCGAATCCCGGGAAGCGGTTGTTGAAGTCGCGCGCGAACTGCAGGTAGCGCACGATGGTGGCGTTGAAGCGCTCGCCCGGTATCAGCAGGGGAATGCCCGGCGGATAGGGTGTGACCAGAACGCTGGTGACGCGCCCTTCGAGATCGTCGATCTTGACGCGGTCGATCTCATGATGCGCCATGGCCGCGAAGGCGTCCGAGGGCTTCATTGCCGGCTGCATGTCGGACAGATACATCTCGGTGGTGACGCGCGCCACGTCGTTCGCCCGGTACATGCCGTGAATCTGTTCGCACAGATCGCGCAGTCCCAGTTTCTCGTAGCGCGGATGCTTCTGGCAGAACTCCGGCACCGCGCGCCAGACCGGCTGGTTCTTGTCGTAGTCATCCTTGAACTGCTGCAAGGCGGTCACCAGCGTGTTCCAGCGTCCCTTGGTGATGCCGATGGTGAACATGATGAAGAACGAATACAGCCCGGTCTTCTCGACGATGACGCCGTGCTCGGCGAGATACTTGGTGACGATGGCCGCCGGAATGCCGGTCCGTGCGAACTTGCCCGACACGTCCAGCCCGGGCGTAATCACCGTGGCCTTGATCGGATCGAGCATATTGAAGCCGGATGCGAGATTGCCGAAGCCGTGCCACTTCTCGTTCGCCTTGAGTACCCAGTCCTCGCGCGAACCGATGCCTTCGGCGACGATTTTCTCCGGGCCCCACACCTTGAACCACCAGTCCTTGCCCCACTCGGCGCCGACCTTGCGCATCGCGCGACGAAACTCGATCGCCTCGAGGATCGATTCCTCGACCAGCGCCGTGCCGCCCGGCGGCTCCATCATCGCAGCGGCAACGTCGCAGGAGGCGATGATCGCGTACTGCGGCGACGTAGAAGTGTGCATCAGGTAGGCCTCGTTGAAGGCGTGCCGGTCGAGTTTCTGCGTCTGCGATTCCTGCACCAGGATCTGCGAGGCCTGAGAGATCCCGGCAAGCAGCTTGTGCGTGGAGTGCGTCGCGAAAATGATCGAATCCTTGGTGCGCGGCCGGTCGCGGCCGATCGCGTGCATGTTCTTGTAAAACTCGTGGAAGGTCGCGTGCGGCAGCCAGGCCTCGTCGAAATGCAGGGTGTCGATGGAGGAATTCAGCGTGTCCTTCAGCATCTCGACGTTATAGACCACGCCGTCGTAGGTGCTCTGGGTGATGGTGAGGATGCGCGGCTTCTTGCGCTTCGCCTTGCGCGCGAAGGGATTGGCCTCGATTTTCTTCCTGATGTTCTCCGGGCTGAATTCCTCCAGCGGGATCGGGCCGATGATGCCCAGATGGTTGCGCTTCGGTGTCAGGAACACCGGAATCGCCCCCGTCATGGTGATCGCATGCAGGATGGACACGTGGCAGTTGCGATCGACGACCACGATATCGTCGGGCGCGACGTTGGCATGCCAGACCATTTTGTTCGAGGTCGACGTGCCGTTGGTGACGAAAAAGCAGTGATCCGCGCCGAAGATGCGCGCCGCATTCCGCTCCGAGGCGGCGACCGGCCCGGTGTGGTCCAGCAGCTGGCCCAGTTCATCCACCGCATTGCAGACGTCGGCGCGCAGCATGTTTTCGCCGAAGAACTGGTGGAACATCTGCCCCACCGGGCTTTTCAGGAACGCCACCCCGCCCGAGTGCCCCGGGCAATGCCAGGAATAGGAACCGTCCTGCGCGTAGTGCACCAGCGCGCGGAAAAACGGCGGCGACAGCCCGTCGAGGTAGGAGCGCGCCTCGCGGATGATATGGCGCGCGACGAATTCGGGCGTGTCCTCGAACATGTGGATGAAGCCGTGCAGCTGGCGCAGGATGTCGTTCGGAACGTGGCGTGAAGTGCGCGTCTCGCCGTAGAGATAAATCGGAATGTCGGCGTTACGAAAGCGGATCTCGTCGATGAAGGTGCGCAGATTGAGCATGGCGGGATCGAGTTCCGGCCCCGCAGTGAACTCCTCGTCGTCGATCGAAAGAATGAACGCCGAGGCACGGCTCTGCTGCTGTGCGAACTGCGACAGGTCGCCGTAGCTCGTCACCCCCAGCACTTCCATGCCTTCTTCCTCAATGGCCTTGGCGAGCGCGCGTATGCCCAGGCCGCTGGTGTTCTCGGAGCGGAAGTCTTCGTCGATGATGACGACGGGAAAGCGGAATTTCATTCGGTTCTCCGGAATTCGGAAAAAATGGGCGCCTGCAACAGGTGCCGGGTAATCAAGCAGGCTTCAGTGTCGTAAATGCCGGTGGACGGTGGCGGATACTCGGGTGCGCGACGGATGCAGAAACGGCTGCCGCGGCGAAATCAGAACGCGGAAAAGAGGAAGTTCAGGACGGGAACACGGAGCGGGTCGGCGGACCGCCTGGCGAACCGGTGAGGCTCCTCGCAAGGAGCACGTGTCGAGGCGCCCATTTGTCATCGTTCCTGCAGGGCGCGGCGACGAGCCGGCGCGCGACGGTGCCGTAGTTTCCACTAGGACATCGGCGCACGCAGCACGAAACACTCGTCTGCGGGGCGGCAATCTGGGCTGCTGGGAATGCTGATCATGCCTTTCGCTTTGTCCTGAAGTCCCAGGGTAATTTTGGCCGGATTATACGCCCGGACGCTCGCAGCGCAATAGCTTGAACGCGCGCTCGGCCGATCACCGGAACGCGGGCTCAAGCGACCTGCGGAAACGAGACCGCCCGGCGGCGCCGCGTAGAGCGCAGAATAGGGGCGTTGCCACACACAAACAGAAGGGATCCCATGCAAGAAATTGAATTCCGCCTGCGAGGGGAAATTGTGCAGTTGAACCAGCTGCTGAAACTGACCGGCCTTGCCGACAGCGGCGGCGCCGGCAAGGCGCTGGTCGCCGGCGGCGGCGTGTCGGTGGATGGAAACATCGAACTGCGCAAAACCTGCAAAATTCGAGTCGGGCAGGTGGTCAGGCTCGCCGATGTGCAGATCACGATCGTGGCGGGCGCGGAAGAGAACCCGCTGCGCTGACCCGGGACCTAGATTTTGGGCAGGGTCACGCCTTGCTGTCCCTGATACTTCCCGCCGCGGTCCTTGTACGAGGTCTCGCACACTTCGTCCGACTCGAAGAACACCACCTGCGCTACGCCCTCGTTGGCGTAGATCTTGGCCGGCAGCGTGGTGGTATTGGAAAACTCCAGGGTCACATAGCCCTCCCACTCGGGCTCGAAGGGCGTGACGTTGACGATGATGCCGCAGCGCGCGTAGGTCGATTTGCCCAGGCACACGGTCAGCACATTGCGCGGAATGCGGAAATACTCCACGGTGCGCGCCAGCGCGAAGGAGTTGGGCGGGATGATGCACACGTCGCCCTTGAAATCGACGAAGGACTTCTCGTCGAAATTCTTGGGATCGACGATGGTCGAGTTGATATTGGTGAAAATCTTGAAATCGTTCGAGCAGCGTATGTCGTAACCGTAGCTCGAGGTGCCGTAGGACACGATCTTGTGCCCGTTCGCCTCGCGCACCTGCCTTGGCTCGAACGGATCGATCATCTTGTGCTCCGCCGCCATGCGGCGGATCCACTTATCGGATTTGATAGTCATGAAGAACGGCTTGCTATGTGTTTTGTATGACGATATTCGGGAATTTAGAGGTCATGTCCTTCGCCTGCTCGGAGATCTTGACGGCGACGCGGCGCGCGATCCTGCGGTAGATTTCCGCGATTTTCCCGTCGGGATCGGCCACCACGCTGGGTTTGCCCGAATCGGTCTGCTCGCGGATACGGATGTCCAGCGGCAAGGCGCCGAGGAATTCGGTATTGAAGTCCTTGCACATTTTCTCCGCGCCGCCTGCACCGAACATGTGCTCCTCGTGCCCGCACTTGGAGCAGATGTGGGTGCTCATGTTCTCCACGATGCCGATGATCGGAATGCCGACCTTCTCGAACATCTTGAGGCCCTTGCGCGCATCGATCAGTGCGATGTCCTGCGGCGTGGTGACGATCACCGCGCCCGTGACCGGCACTTTCTGCGCGAGCGTCAACTGGATGTCGCCGGTGCCCGGAGGCAGGTCCACCACCAGGTAGTCAATGCCCTGCCAGTGTGTGTCCTTCAGCAACTGCTCCAGCGCCTGCGTCACCATCGGTCCGCGCCACACCATCGGCGTGTCCACGTCGATCAGAAAGCCGATGGAAATCGCCTGCAGTCCGTGACCGATCATGGGCTCGAGGGACTTGCCGTCCTTTGATTCAGGCCGGCCGGTGATGCCCAGCATGGTCGGCTGCGAGGGCCCGTAGATGTCGGCGTCGAGTATCCCGACGCTTGCACCTTCCGCGGCCAGCGCCAGTGCCAGGTTCACCGCGGTCGTGGACTTGCCTACGCCGCCCTTGCCCGAGGCCACGGCGATAATGTTCTTCACTTCCGGTATCAGCTTGACCCCGCGCTGCACGCTGTGCGAGACGATCTTGCTTTTCACATTTACCGTGACCTTGCCCATCCCCGCGATGGCGGCCAGCTTTTCCTGCACCATCTTGCGGATCAGTTCGAACTGGGTCTTGGCAGGGTAGCCGAGCTCGATGTCCAGCGACACGTCGCTGCCGCTGATCTTGATGTTGCGCGCCGACTTGGTGGAAATGAAATCCTTTTCGGTATTCGGGTCGACGATTTCCTTGAGGGCGGATTGAATCTGTGATTCCGAAACTGACATTGTCCATGCTCCTGATCGCGTCACCCCGCGCCGCTCGTGCAGCGCGGGGAAAAGGTGCTCATTTTAATGGATATTCGAGGTGCCGCGAGATACAATTCACGGCTTGCCGGTCGCACCCGCCACCACGGCGAGCGCGCCCATTTGACCAGCCCGAGCCAGAATGAAGCGCAAACTCTTCGTCACCACCGCCCTGCCGTATGCCAACGGCTCGTTTCACATCGGCCATATCATGGAGTACATCCAGGCCGACATCTGGGTGCGCTTCCAGCGCATGCACGGCCATACCGTGCATTTCGTCTGCGCGGACGACGCCCACGGCGCGCCCATCATGCTCAAGGCAGAGGCCGAAGGCGTCACGCCGCAGCAGCTGGTCGCTCGCATCGGCGCCGAACGCAAGCAATATCTCGACGGTTTTCACATCGGCTTCGACAACTGGCACTCGACCGAATCGCCCGAGAACACCGAATTGTCGCAGGATATCTACCGCAAGCTCAGGGCGGCGGGCCTCACCTACACCAAACCGGTCGAACAGTTCTACGATCCGGTAAAGGGCATGTTTCTGGCCGACCGCTACATCAAGGGCGAATGCCCCAAGTGCGGCGCGAAGGACCAGTACGGCGACGCCTGCGAGAACTGCAGCTCGGTCTATTCGCCTACCGACCTGAAGAACCCGTACTCGACGCTCTCCGGCGCCGCTCCCGAACTCAAGACCTCGGAGCACTATTTCTTCAGGCTGTCCGACCCCCGCTGCGTCGCATTCCTGCGCGAATGGACCGGCAACGACCGTCTGCAATCGCAGGTCGCGAACAAGGCGAAGGAATGGCTGGAGGGCAAGGAGGACAAGGCGCTGGGAGACTGGGACATCTCGCGCGATGCGCCCTATTTCGGCATCCCCATTCCCGATGCACCGGGCAAATACTTTTACGTCTGGCTGGATGCGCCGATCGGCTATCTGGCCAGCTTCAAGAACTACTGCGCAAAAACCGGCATCGACTTCGCCGCCTTTCTCGCCGACCCGCAAACGGAACAAATTCATTTCATCGGCAAGGACATCATTTACTTTCACACCCTGTTCTGGCCGGCGATGCTCAAGTTCGCGGGTTACAAGATTCCGAACCGCGTCTACGTGCACGGCTTCATCACCGTGTCCGGTTTGAAAATGTCCAAGTCGCGCGGCACCGGCATCAGTCCCTTGCGCTACCTCGAGATCGGCATGAATGCGGAGTGGCTGCGCTACTACATCGCGGCCAAGCTGAACGCCAACGTCGAGGACCTGGACTTCAATCCCGAGGATTTCATCGCGCGGGTGAACAGCGATTTGATCGGGAAGTACATCAACATCGCCAGCCGTTGTGCCGGGTTCATCGCGAAACGGTTTGACGGAAAACTGCTGGGCCAGGAGGACGGCAACGCCTTCGTCACCGAGATGCAGGATGCCGCTCCGATGATTGCGGAACTGTACGACGCGCGCGAGTTCGGCAAGGCGTTGCGGGAAATCATGCTGCTTGCAGACAAGGCCAACGTCTTTGTCGACATCAACAAGCCCTGGGAGATTGCCAAAACCGGACGGCCCGTCGACCTGCACAGAACCTGCACCGACGCGCTGCAGATGTTCAGGCTACTGACGCTTTACCTGAAACCCGTGGTGCCGGTATTGGCCAGGGGCGTGGAGGCGTTCCTGAATATCCCGGAACTCAAGTGGCCCGACGCCGGCGTGTTGATGCCCGCCGGACATGCGATCAACAAGTATCAGCACCTCATGGGGCGCGTAGAGGAAAAGCAACTCGACGCCCTGTTCGACCTCCCGGCGGCGGCGCCGGCAAAGGAACCACAGAAGATGAGCAATACCTCGAAGCTCGGCTCCCAGAGCCAATCTCCAGCCATTCCGGCCGCGTCGACGCCGCATCCGGCTTCGCCCGGACCGGCGGCCCCAAGTGCGGCGGCCGCGACGATTTCCATCGACGACTTCGCCAAAATCGACCTGCGCATCGCGAAAATCGTGAAAGCCGAACAAGTCGAGGGCGCGGACAAGCTGTTGAAACTCACGCTCGATATCGGCAGCGAACAGCGCACGGTGTTCGCCGGCATCAAATCCGCCTACGATCCGGCGACGCTCGAGGGCCGGCTGACGGTGATGGTCGCCAACCTCGCACCGCGCAAAATGAAATTCGGCCTGTCGCAGGGCATGGTCCTCGCCGCGAGCGGCGACGTACAAGGGGCCGGCGGCAACGCTGCGGGTATCTATCTGCTTTCACCCGACAGCGGCGCGCAGCCGGGCATGAAGGTCAAATAATGCCCGGCCCCGGCTCAGCCCTGACGCTGATCCTGGGCGTGATCCTGCTGTGGCTCCTGCTGGGGCTTGCCGGCGTATTCTTCCCGCGCAACCTGCACCTCGTGAGCCGGGTGCTGTTTCCTGTGGGTGCACTGGGAGCGCTGGCGCTCGCGGCCGCGGCACTCAACGCGCTGGGACAAAGCACGCATTCGCTGATCTTGCCGCTCGGACTTCCGGACCTGCCCTTCCACCTGCGCCTGGACCCGCTGTCCGCGTTTTTCCTGCTGCTGCTGGGTGCCGTAACCGCGGGCATTTCCGTGTTCGCCGCAGGTTACTTTCGCAAAGGCGAAGGCACACCGCCCGGCCTGCAGTGCCTTTATTACCACGTCTTCATCGCGAGCATGGCGCTGGTGCTGCTGGCCGACGACGCCTACGCCTTCATGGTGTTCTGGGAGACGATGGCGCTATCGTCCTATTTCCTCGTCACCAGCGACCACACGAAGCCCGAGATACGCCGCGCCGGCTTTCTCTACCTGCTGATTGCGCACGTCGGCGCCATCAGCATACTGCTTTGTTTCGGCCTGCTGCACGGCAGCGGCGACTATACTTTCGACAATATGCGCTCCGTGCAGCTCGCGCCGTTCTGGGCCACCGTGGCGTTCGGGCTGGCGCTGTTCGGATTCGGCGCCAAGGCCGGCATGCTGCCGCTGCACGTGTGGCTGCCCGAGGCGCATCCGGCGGCGCCGTCACCGGTGTCGGCGCTGATGTCGGCCGTCATGCTGAAGACCGCAATCTACGGTCTGTTGCGCGTGCTGTTCGACCTGCTGCACGTACAGGTGTGGTGGTGGGGCGTGGCGATTCTTGTGCTCGGTATCGCATCCGCGCTCTACGGGGTTGTGTTTTCCGCGGTGCAAAGCGACATGAAACGCCTGCTTGCCTACTCCTCGATCGAGAACATCGGTTTCATCCTGGTGGGCATGGGCCTCACCGTGATTTTTCAATCCTACGGCATGCACTCTCTCGCCGCACTCGCGCTCACCGCCACGCTCTATCACTGCATCAACCACGCCTATTTCAAGAGCCTGCTGTTTCTCGCAACCGGCTCGGTGCTGCACGCGACGCACGAACGCGCGCTCGGAAAGCTCGGCGGTCTGATCCATCGCATGCCCTGGGTCGCCTGGCTCGCGCTGATCGGCACGCTCGCCATCGCCGGACTGCCGCCCCTCAACGGCTTCGTCTCCGAATGGCTATTGCTGCAAGCCTTCCTGTTCACACCCAACCTGCCGCATCCCTATTTGAACATGCTGGTCCCGGTCGCAGCCGCCGCGGTCGCGCTCGCGGCCGCGCTGGCCGGCTATGTGATGGTCAAGTTCTACGGCGTGGTGTTTCTCGGCCAACCGCGCGAAGAACACCTCGCAGAGGCCAAGGACGCGGGGATCTGGGAACGCGCCGGCCTGATCTGGCTTGCGGCCGGTTGCATCGCCCTGGGCGTGGCGCCGGTGGCGGTCATCGGCGTCATCGATTCGGTCACGGGCCATCTGCTCGGCAGAACGCTGGGCGCCAGCGCGACCGGCTGGATGTTCCTGACGCCGATCAGTGCGGGCCGCGCGAGCTATGCGCCGTTTCTGTTCCTGCTCGTGATCCTCGCGGTGTGGCTCGCGACCTGGCTTGCCGTGCGCTACTACTACCACGCGGGCGTGCGCCGCGCACCGCCCTGGGATTGCGGCTTTCCGGCGCAGACCGCCCGCATGCAGGATTCCGCCGAAGGTTTCGGCCAGCCGATCCGCCAGGTGTTCGAGCCGTTTTTCCGCATGAATCGCGAACTGCCGACGCCGTTCGACGCCGCGCCGCGCTACCGCGTTAGCGTCGAGGATCATCTTTGGTACTGGCTCTATCTGCCGCTGGCAAAAGTCACTGACGCCCTCACCCGGGTGGTGACGCGGCTGCAGCGCGGCCGCATCTCGGTGTACCTGATGTACAGTTTTGCCACCCTGCTCGTGCTGCTCCTGTTCGTCCAATGATCTCCTGGTCCGGACTCGTCGCGCAACTCACCGAGATTTTGCTCGCGGTGCTGCTCGCGCCGATTCTGCTCGGCTGGGTCAACCAGTGCCGCGCCTGGCTGCAGAACAAAAGCGGCCCGGGCATTTTGCAGCCCTACCGCACGCTGAGGAAACTTTTTGAAAAGGAGGCGGTGCTCGCGCACGGCGCCTCGCCGCTGTTCCGCGCGACGCCCTACGTGCTGTTCGCCTGCATGTGCCTGGCCGCAGCCATCGTTCCGATTCTCGGCACCGATCTGCCGTTCTCGCCCGCCGCCGACGCCATCGCGCTGGTGGGCATTTTCGCACTGGCGCGGGTGTTCATCTCGCTCGCCGCCATGGACATCGGCACGGCCTTCGGTTCGCTCGGCGCGCGGCGGGAAATGATGGTGGGATTCCTGGCCGAGCCGGCGCTGCTGATGACGCTGTTCACCGCTTCGCTGATTTCGCAATCGACCTCGCTCGCCACGATCGTCCAGCACCGCGCGCAAGCCGAGTTCGTCATCTACCCCAGCCTCGCCTTCGCCGGAATCGCCTTCACCATGGTGTCGCTCGCGGAAAACGCGCGCATCCCGGTGGACAATCCGACTACGCACCTCGAACTCACCATGATTCACGAAGCCATGGTGCTGGAGTATTCGGGCCGCCATCTGGCGCTGATCGAGTTGTCCTCGGCGCTGAAGCTGTTCGTCTACTCCTGTATCGGCATCGCACTGTTCTTCCCCTTCGGCATCGCCGCCGGCGGCGATTCCGTCGGATTGATGCTGGCACTGCCCGCACTCGTGGCCAAGCTCGCCGTTGGCGGCTTCGCGATGGCGTTGATCGAAACATTGAGCGCCAAGATGCGCATATTCCGCGCGCCGGAGTTCCTCGGTACGGCCTTCCTGTTGGCGGTGCTGGCGATGCTGATTCATTTCCTGCTGGAAGCCTGACGTGCACCTGCCCCTCGCTTCGCAGATCATCAACCTGCTCGCAGCGATACTGCTGCTGCTTTCCTTCGCGATGCTGACGCAGCGGCGCATTCTGTCGCTGATCAATCTGTTCGCCATGCAGGGGTTGGCGCTGACGCTCTCGACGCTGGTGGTGGCCTACAGCACCGGGCAGCATCATTTGTACTATTCGGCGGCGCTGACGTTCGCGCTCAAGGTGCTGATCCTCCCCTGGGTGCTGCACCGCCTGATCCGCAAACTCAACGTCAAATGGGACGTGGAGACCCTGATCAACATTCCGGCCACCATGCTGGTCGGCATCGTGCTCGTGATTCTCGCGTTCAACGTCGCCCTGCCGATCTCGCAGCTCGCCGGCACCATCACGAAAAGCACGCTGGGCATCGCGCTCGCGTGCGTACTGCTCGCCTTCCTGACGATGATCACCCGCTCCAAGGCGGTACCGCAGGTGATCGGCTTTCTCGCCATGGAGAACGGCCTGTTTTTCGCGGCCACCAGCGCCACCTACGGCATGCCCATGGTGGTCGAATTCGGCATCGCACTGGACGTGCTCGTCGGCATGGTGATCCTGGGCGTGTTCTTTTTCCAGATCCGCGAGCGCTTCGACAGCCTGGATATCAGCCACCTCGAGAAATTGAAGGAAGAATGAAACTTCCGCCGCATCCGGTGTCCGCATGAACTGGCAACTCTATCTCGTTCTGGGCACGCCGCTGTTGGGCGGGGCGCTGCTCGCCCTGTGGGGACACAAGAACTGGGCGGCGGGCCTGAACATCGCGATGAGCATCGCCACCTTCGTCGCCGCGGCGGCGCTGACCGCAAAGGTGATTTCGAACGGCCCGATCATCACCGCGAACGAGCAGTTCTTCGTCGATTCGCTCAACGTGTTCCTGGTCGCGCTCACCGCCTTCGTGTCGATGACGACCGCGCTGTTCTCGCGCCCCTACATGCGCGTCGAGCACGCGCACGGCAAGCTCTCCGACAACCGGCTGCGTCTGTTTCACAGCATGTACCAGCTGTTCGTGTTCACCATGCTGCTGGTGCTGCTCACCAACAATCTCGGCATCCTGTGGGTGGCGCTGGAGGCGGCCACACTTACCACCGTCCTGCTGGTGAGCCTGTACCGCACGCCGGCGAGCCTGGAAGCGGCGTGGAAATATTTCATTCTGTGCGGCGTCGGCATCGCCCAGGCGCTGTTCGGCACCATCCTGCTCTACTCCGCATCGGAAAAAGTGCTGGGCTCGGGCAGCGGCGCGCTGCTGTGGACACACCTCGCCTCAGTGGCCGGCAGCCTCGAGCCTACGGTGATGTCGCTCGCGTTCGTATTCCTGCTGGTGGGCTACGGCACCAAGGTCGGGCTGGTGCCCCTGCACAACTGGCTGCCCGACGCCCATGCGGAGGGCCCGACGCCGGTATCGGCCGTACTCTCGGGCCTGCTGTTGAACGTGGCGCTGTACGCGCTCCTGCGCTGCAAGGTGCTGGTCGACGGCGCCCTGCAGGCGCCGTTTGCGAGCCAGCTGATGATGGGCTTCGGCCTGCTGTCGGTGGTGGTCGCCGCATTCTTCCTGTCGCGGCAAAAGGATATCAAGCGCATGTTTGCCTATTCCTCGGTCGAGCACATGGGGCTGATCACCTTTGCCTTCGGCATGGGCGGGCCCATTGCGAATTTCGCGGGCCTGTTGCACATGACGGTGCATTCCCTGACGAAGAGCGCGATATTTTTTGCAGTGGGCCACGCGGCGCAAAAGGCGGGAACGCAGATCATGGACGATATTCGGGGGCTGATGAAAGTCAGTCCCACGGTGGGATGGGGACTGATGCTGGGATCGGTCGCGATACTCGGCCTGCCGCCTTTCGGCGTGTTCGCGAGCGAGTTCCTGATACTCACCACCGCCATGCGCCTGCAGCCCTGGGCGACGCCCTTCCTGCTGATCGCGCTGGGCGTGGCGTTCGCGGCGGTGTTCAGCAAGGTACAGCCCATGGTGTTCGGCGAGACCACCGCCAAGCGCCTGCCGCATCCGCCCGCGCTGGTTCCGGTGTTCGCGCACCTCTCGATCGTGCTGGCGCTCGGTTTCTACATCCCCCCTTATCTCGTCGACTGGTACCGCGAAGCGGCCAGGCTGATCGGCTGAAGGAATGAGACATCATGGCGTTTGACAGTCTGCCTGTGGAACTGAGCGAACTGCCCGGCGCGGTGCCGGCGTGGCAGGCACAGGCCGGCACCGCGGATCTGCAGAACATCTGCCAGGCCGTGAAAAACCAGGGCGGCCGACTCATCGCGTTATGGGGCACGGATGAACAGGACCGCGGCGAAGGCTACACCCTGCACCTCAGTCTGGCCAAAGCGGAAGGCCTGCTGTGGCTGCGCTGCGCACTGCCCGTGGACCAGCCGAAATATCCGGATCTTTCGCCGATCTTTTACAACGCGCATCGCATGCAGCGTGCGGCGCGCGATCTGCTCGGCATCGATGCCGATGCCGCGGACCGGCGCCCGTGGCTGCGGCACGCGGCATGGCGTGACAGCGACCGCCCCCTGCATCGCGCCCACGCCGCCGGGAAGACCTTCGAAGCGCAGGACAGCGAATACGCTTTCGTCAGCGTCACCGGAGACGGCGTGCACGAGATTCCCGTCGGCCCCGTGCATGCGGGGACGATAGAGCCGGGACACTTCCGCTTTTCCATCGTCGGCGAGAAAGTGCTGCGCCTGGAAGATCGCCTCGGCTACACGCACAAGGGCATCGATAAGCGCTTTCAGGGCATGCCGCTCGCAGATGGTGCGAAGCTCGCCGGCAGGGTAAGCGGCGACAGCACGGTCGCCTACGCCTGGGCCTACTGCATGGCGCTGGAGAGCGTCGCCGGGATCACGCCGCCCGGGCGCGCGCTCATGCTGCGCGCGCTCATGCTCGAGCGCGAGCGCATCGCCAACCACCTCGGAGACCTCGGCTACCTGGGCAACGACGGCGGGCTCGGTTTCGGATTGGCGCAATTCATGCGCCTGAAAGAAGATGTGCTGCGTCTGAACGCGAAGCTGTTCGGCCACCGCTATCTGATGGATTGCATCGTTCCGGGCGGTGTGGCCTGCGATCTCGGGCAGGCGGGATTCGAAGCGATCAATATCGAGTGCGACACGCTGATGCACGACGTGCGCCTGCTCAAGGATATCTATGACGACCACGCCGGGCTGCAGGACCGTTTCCTGACCTGCGGCAGGCTGACGCCGAATACGGCCGGCAAACTCGGCGTGATCGGGCTGGCCGGTCGCGCCAGCGGCCAGGCCTGGGATCTGCGCGCGCAGGCACGGCCCGCACCCTATGACTTGCTCGACGCACGCATGAAAACCCACAAGAACGGCGACGTCGCCGCGCGCGTCAACCTGCGCTTCGAAGAAATTTTCGAGTCACTGCGCCTGCTTCACGTCCTGGTCGAACGCATTGCGCCGGGCGATATCGCAGCGCCGCTGCCTGCGACGATGTCCGCCGGCATCGGACTGGGCTGGGCCGAGGGCTGGCGCGGCGAGTCCGTGGTGGCGCTGGAGTCGGGTGCGGACGGCCGCATTCGCAGTTGCCATGCGCACGACCCGTCCTGGCAAAACTGGCCCGCGCTCGCGTTTGCCGTGAACGGCAATATCGTTCCGGATTTTCCGCTGATCAATAAATCGTTCAACCTGTCGTATTCGGGTTGCGACCTGTAAACGGCCATCGGGTCCAAAGCGCATGTATCAACTGCTCAAACAAATCGTGAAAGTCGGCATCAAGACCGAGGCGCCGCCCGACACCGACGATTCCCTGCGCGTGGTAAGCCAGCGTCTGAAGCAGGAAATACTCGGCGTGTTCGAGGGCTCGCTCGCCATCCGTCACGTGGACGCAGGTTCGTGCAACGGCTGCGAGCTCGAGATTCACATGCTCAGCAATCCCTATTACAACATCGAGGCGCTGGGGATGAAATTCGTCGCCAGCCCGCGTCATGCCGATTTGCTGCTGGTGACGGGTCCGGTCGCGCGCAACATGGAAGTGGCGCTGCAGCGCACCTACGACGCGATGCCCGGGCCAAAGCTGGTGGTCGCGGTCGGCGACTGCGGCTGCACCGGCGGCATCTTCGGCGAAAGCTATGCGAGCCGCGGACGCGTCGCGAACGTGCTCGCAGTCGATGTTTCCGTGCCCGGCTGTCCGCCCACGCCGGTCGCGCTCCTGCAAGGCATACTCACGGCGATCAGCAGCGGCGCGGGCGAACGCAGCTGAGCGTCACGGCAGCGCGCAGAAACTGCTGCGCGTTTTCGCCGGCCGGCGTTTGCAGATTCTTTCTTCGCTGACACGAAACTGTTCGAACTGCAATTCGGACGCGCGGATTTCAATTCGCGCGCTTGCGAACGCATCGCGCTTGCGCATCCTATTGTCCAAAGTATATTGCGATGGCGCTCACTTTCGGATATAAACAAGTTGCTGTAGCAACAACCTCGGTTCAACCAACACAAGCTCGATCATGCATAAAAAATACGCCTCTTTTTCGGGCAGGATGCTGATTATCGGTTTCGGCGCGGTGGGACAGGGCTCGCTACCGCTGATCCTGCGGCATATCGACTTGCGGCCGGAACAGATCAGGATTGTCACGGCAACCGCGTTCGGCAAGGACGTCGCCGCAACCTATGGCGTCGAGTTTCGCATCGAACCCCTGACCCGGAACAACTACGCCGCCATTCTTGAACGCGAGCTCGGACCCGGGGATTTCCTCGTGAACGCTTCCTTCGACGTGTCCAGCGTTGCACTCATCGAGTGGTGCCAGCAGCACGGCGTGCTCTATATCGACGCTTGCATCGAGCCCTGGCCCGGCGGCCACACCGACAGTTCGGTGCACGCCAGCCGCCGCTCGAATTACGCCTATCGCGAATCCGCGCTGGCCTTGCGCACAAAATTTCCCGACGGTCCGACCTGCGTGCTGATGCATGGCGCCAACCCCGGCCTCGTATCGCATCTGGTAAAGCAGGCGCTGCTCAATCTGGCCGGGGACACCGGCGTCGATGCCGGCGCGCCGCGCAGCCGCGATGCCTGGGGACGGCTCGCCGCCAGGTTGCAGGTCAAAGTAATCCATGTATCCGAGCGCGACCACCAGACCAGCCTGGTGCGCAAACGCAACGGCGAATTCGTCAACACCTGGTCGAGCGAGGCATTCTGCGGGGAGTCTCTGCAGCCCGCCGAACTCGGATGGGGCACGCACGAGCGCAACTGGCCGCACGACGGCCGCGAATACGGTTTCGGAGGAGGCGCCGCGATCTATCTGGACCGCCCGGGCGTGGCCACGCGCGTGCGCTCCTGGGCGCCGCATGAAGGATCGTTTCACGGCTGGCTGATATCGCACGGCGAGGCGATATCCATCCCGGACTATCTCAGCGTGCGCGAAGACGGCAAGCTGGTCTACCGGCCGACCTGCCACTACGCCTACCACCCCTGCGACGATGCCGTGCTTTCGCTGCAGGAATTCGCCGGCAATGGCTGGCGCTTTCCACCGAACCAACGCCTGCTGCGAGACGAAATCGATACGGGCTTCGATGAGCTCGGCGTGCTGCTGATGGGGCACAAGAAAGGCGCGTACTGGTATGGCTCGCAACTCAGCATCGACGAGACGCGCAAACTCTGCCCGCACAACAACGCGACCAGCCTTCAGGTCAACGCCCCTTACGTTGCAGCCATCGTCTGGGCGCTGAAAAATCCCAAGGCCGGCATCCTTGAGCCGGACGAGTTGGATTATCAGGCGCTGCTCGAGATGTCCACGCCATATCTTGGAAAATTGGTCGGCGTCTACACGGACTGGACCCCGCTCACCGGCCGCAACAGCTTGTATCCCGACGACTTCGACGCCTCCGATCCGTGGCAGTTCCGCAATTTCCGGGTGGGCTGAGCAGGCCGGGCCAGGCATGGCCCTCCCCCTATAGCGGTGGGGCTTGATGTACGTCAAATTGCGCGCCCGGTGATCGTTTAGTATCGGCCAAACAAAAATTGTTGAAACATAAGACATTTGTCGTCCGCGTCCCGTCAGTTTCGGACACGCGGAAGCAGGGAAGAGGCAGACCGCACCCGTGGATAGGTTCGCGGCCGCCATTTTGATAGCGGCCGCGTGGCGGATGTCACGCATTTTGCGGGAACGATTTCGACGTTTGAACGGTAGACTGCGATCTGAACGATCCAAGACGCAGCAGCCACGGGCTTGATCGATAGATTGGAAGATTCGAGTTTGTCCCCTCCCGAAACGGTGGGGACGTCGTTTATTTAAAAGAGGGAATCGAAAGCCATGCGTGTTTCAAAACTTGCAACGTGGGTGATGGCAGGGCTTGTGTGTCTGGCAGGAGCGTCGGCGCTCTGGCCGGAACAGGCGCGCGCAGCAGACGCCGCCGTCGCCCAAGCGCCCGAGAAGCAGATCGGGAATCCCGATAACGAAGTCTGCCTGGGCTGCCACGGAAACGAAGGCTTCGAGATGCCCGGCCCGGACGGCAAACCGCGCGATCTGCACGTGATCAAGGACAAGTTCGGCAATAGCGTCCATGGGAAGCGGCTTTGCACGGAATGCCACAAGGACATCGTCGAAATACCGCACAAGACCGGCGTGACGCACAGGGTCAGCTGCGTCACCTGCCACGAGGAACTCTGGGACAAGGCTAGGAAAGACAACAAGACCCAGGAAAACGCGAGGCTGGGCGTGGTAGTGCAGCAAATCGACAAGTTCATGAAATCCATCCATGCGCGCCCGAACAGGGACGACCAGTCGCGCACCAACGCAACCTGCTACAACTGTCATGACCCCCATTACGTCTATCCCACCGGCAGCGCAGAGCGCCAGGAATGGCGCCTGAACGTCCCGAATACATGCGGCAAGTGCCATGAGGCGCAGCGCATGCAATACGAGACTTCGGTACACGGAAAAGAAGTGCTGCAGAACAAGAACCCCAACGCCGCCATCTGCTCCGACTGCCACACCACGCACGACGTGGAGGATCCGACCAAGGATGTCGCCAAGCTCGCGATCACCAAGAGCTGCGGCAACTGCCACAAGGACAGTCTGAAAAGTTATACCGAAACCTATCACGGCCAGGTCAATAGGCTCGGCTACGCCTACACGGCCAAGTGTTTTGATTGCCATGGCAGCCATGGCATACAACGCATCGACAACAAAGACTCGTCCGTGCATCCGGACAACCGCCTGAAGACTTGCCAGCAATGCCACAAGAACGCAACGCAGGGGTTCACGACATTCGAACCGCACGGCACCAGCCACGATTTCAACCGTTACCCGTATATCTGGATCGCGTCAAAATTCATGATCCAGTTGCTGGTCGGCACCTTCGCCTTCTTCTGGACGCATACGGCGCTGTGGTTCTATCGTGAGTACAAGGATCGGCAGGCGCGCAAGTCCCGGCCGCATGTGCGTACCGACGGAATGGACCTGAAAGGCAAGTATTTCCGCCGCTTCCCGCTGGTGTGGCGAATCGGCCACTTGGTGTTTGCCCTGAGCCTGATGATCCTGACCCTGACCGGCATGACGGTGTTCTACGCCGATAGCGCCTGGGCGCCCGTGGTCGTGAGCGCCCTGGGCGGGCCGAAGATGGCGGCGCTCATACACCGCACATTCGCAGTGCTCTTCGCCAGCGTATTCATCGGGCATCTGATCTATGTGGTGGTGCGCCTGAGCAAGACTTGGAAGACCTTCCAGTGGTTCGGCCCCAACTCCTTCATTCCTCGCTGGCAGGATCTGTGGGACATCATCGCCATGTTCAAATGGTTCTTCGGCATGGCGCCGCGGCCGGTATTCGATCGCTGGACCTACTGGGAAAAATTCGACTACTGGGCGCCGTTCTGGGGCGTGACCATCATCGGCATGAGCGGCCTCATGCTGTGGTTCCCGGAAGTTACCGCGTCATTCCTGCCCGGATGGGTGTTCAACGTGGCGACGATATTCCACGGTGAAGAGGCCTTGCTGGCAGCCCTGTTCCTGTTCACGGTGCACTTCTTCAATAATCACTTCCGCCCGGACAAGTTCCCGCTGGACGTGGTGATGTTCACCGGTTCGGTGCCGCTGGAGGAATTCAGGCACGAGCACACGGTGGAATACAACCGCCTGGTCGAAACCGGGGAACTGTCGAAGTTCCTGGTGGACGAACCGTCGCGACCGATGGCGCTGGGCTCCAGGATACTGGGCTTCACGCTGATCGCATTCGGCCTGTTCCTGCTGGTCCTGGTGCTGACCGGTTTCATCGGAAGCGTGACGGGCTGACGCGCGAACGTCCCGGGATATAACCCCCGCGCGCCGGCGCGCGGGGGCAACCAAACTGTATTTTCGGTGACTAACAGACTAGAATATAGGTTGATAAATGGCATCAGGCTCGCTTGGGTCGGTGCTGCGGTGAACGTTTGCTTAACCTCTAGAATCCGAGAAGACCGATGAAAATTTCGTATTTGAGCGCTTTCGCGCTGTCGCTCACGCTGATGGCTTGCACTGATACAAATGCGCCGACTGCAAAAGGGCCGGTCGCGGATATCGCAGCCGGCAAAGTCATCGCCGAGCGCGACTGCAAGGCCTGCCACGGACTCAATGGCAAAGGCATCGCGCCGGCGATCCCGAACCTGGCGGCGCAGCGCGCACACTATCTGTACAACTCGCTCAAAGAGTACAAGAACGGCCAGCGCTCCCATGCGGCGCTGAAGAACATGGCCACCAACATGAGCGAAGCGGACCTGCGCAATGTGGCCGCATACTTCGCCGGCCTGCCGCCGATCGCCAACACGGCCGGCGACGTCAAACACTCCTCTCCGTATGAACAGGGCAAGGTGGCCGCCGCGGCCTGCGCCCAGTGTCATGGCGAGGACGGCAACAGCAAGACCCCCGGTACACCCAGCCTGGCTGGCCAGCAGCCGCATTATCTCGTCGCGGCGATCCAGGAATATCACCAGGGAGACCGCGCCAAAGGCGCGATGTCGAATCTGCGCGAGGCGGACAAACTGGAACTGGAAAGCCTGGCGCTGTATTTCGCCGCTCAGAAGCCGGTCAAACGCGCAGCGCCCAGCTTCGGCGACCCGGTGGCCGGCGAGCCGACGACCGCCTTGTGCGGCGGCTGCCATGGTGCCAAGGGTGTAAGTGCAGACGCTGCGACGCCCAGCCTCGCCGGCCAGGACGCCGAGTACCTGGTGAAGGCAACCAAGGCGTACCGGACCACGCGCAAGAATTGGGGCATGCAGCGTTACATTTCGGGTCTGAGCGACAAGGACATCGACAATATTGCGGCGTACTACGCGACGCAGGAGCCCAAAGCCGCCGACGAGGTGCCCACGTCCACCCAGGAACTCGCTGCAAAATGCGATCGTTGCCACGACCAGGATGCCAGCCCGACGATGGCCGCGCCGAAGATGAGAGGGCAGGACAAAGACTATCTAGTGATGTCGCTGCGGGCCTATCGCGACGGTAAGCGCGATAGCTCGACCATGCACACGATGAGCTTCCCCTACAGCAACGCGATCATAGAAAGCCTCGCGTCCTGGTACGCCAGCCAGCCGGCGAAATAGACACCGGCCCGGCGGGCCGGTTTTGGCCATTCACTGATCCGGATGCGGCGCAGCCTGCGCCGCATTCTCTTTGAGACCCGATGCGGTTCAGTTCCTGCGCAACGCGAATAGGGCGGTGCGTAATGCCTAGCGCTTGCCGGTCGCCGGCGACTGTGCGGCCATGCACTTGCGGTGCTCCGCCCGCGTAGTGTTGTCCTTGCAGGCATCCAGCGCAGTGTTGTGTGCTTCGCAGCGCACTCTGTTGCGCGCCTTGGCGCAGTCGCGCAGCTTGGGCGGAGTGAACTTTGCGGTTTGCGCGGGCTGGTGCATGCATTCCCGCCACTCGTCACCGAGCTTGTCCTTGCACGCTGCGATGTCCTTGTTGAGCGCTTCGCAGCGCGTCTTGTCCTTCGCCTTGGTGCAGTCCATGGGATAGGCGCCCGGACCTTTTCCAAGGCCGTCGGCAAAAGCTTGCACATCCGCGCTGATGGCAAATGCCGCAGCGGCGACGGCCGCGAGCAATACGGAAGAAGAGGTTTTCATGGGCTGTCCCTCCAAAGAAAGTCCTGTGGCCGCGGTGCACGCAACCGCCCCTTTCTTCGATGCGAACAAGGGCAGGACGCAAACCCAATCTACGCCCACACCCCCACACTGGTTTGACTTTGGTCAAGTTTCAGCCGACTACGGCGAGCGCACCAAAGTTCGACTAATTCTCCAGGCATGATTCAAACGCTTTGCCTGAGTTGTCGCTCCCTCTATTTGCATGGCCGAGGCCGATTTCAGCACCTGTCCATATCCGGGCCCGCAAAAAAACAGCCCGGACATTGCCGGGCTGCGTTGAGGTCGTATCCGCGGCTACAAACCGCGACCGCCGTCAACCGATAACTACCTCGTCTCTATCGCTCCTTTGCAGGATGGCTGCCGGGGTCTTGCCTATCCACATCTGATACATCGAAATGAACCACATGGTGGCAAAGCTCACGCCCATGATGCCGCCGGCCGCCATGGTCACCCATGCAAACGGATGGTAAATCTTGACCAGGTACCACGAGCTTATATCCACCGCCTCGCTGAACAGAGGCAGACCCATGACCAGGTACTTGAACCACAAGGGCCGCACGTAGGCGTGGCTGAAGATCAGGCCGACAATGAAGAAAATGAACGTCATGCCGAACAGGTGTATATGCGAGACGCGCACCAGTGTAAAGATATCGGTTCCGGTGTCCTGTTCGGTCACTTTCTTGATGTTGTCAAAACCGCCCAGATTGGCCAGATGCGGGTTGCTGCCGTCATGGCAGGACATGCAGCGCTTGTCGATGGTCGGTCGGATAAAGGTTTCGTAGGTCGGGCGGTCCGCGCCCTGCTGTGCCCATTTCACCAGTGCGCTCGCTTCCTCGGCCGGCAACATGCTCGCCATCGGCCCGCGCAGGGCCGATTCCAGCCGCGATCCTTTTCCGCTGCCTGTATACGCGATGACCAGATCCTCGTAGGAAAGACCCGGGTTGCCGTCGCGCCCGGAGTAGACGTGAACCAGGTAGAGCATGCCGAACAGATAGCCCATGCCGAGGATGCACAGCGCCCCGGTATACAGGATGCGCATGCTGAAGGGCAGTTCCGAATAATGGTTATACAGCCGGTGCAACGGGGCTACGCTCATAATGGTTTCCTTTGGCTTTTTTATCGAATACGCTTGGACGGCGACGTCCAGCTACCGCGGATTCTTCCCTGAAATTCGATGCTGCGGCTATCCATTCCCGACCAGGCTGCTGCGGCCTTGCCTGTACTGCCTCCGCTGTTCACTTGGACGGCAGGGGCATGTACACGACGGATCGCGCCTTCTGGCGCGCGTAATGCATTGACAGACCGTCAATATCCGTCTCGGTCAGTCCGTCGAGCATGGCCGTCATCGCAGTACTCTTGCGCTCGCCTTTTTGATATGCGCGCAATACCCGCTGCAAATATTCGGTTCGTTGTGCCGCAAGCGCAGGCGTACGCAAATCGGTGCTGTTACCGTTGACGCCATGACAGCGATCGCAGCGCTCCGCCATTTCGGCTACGGTCAACGGCTTGCGCACCTTGGGTGCCTGCGGCGCCTGATTGGCGTAATAGGCCGCGAGGTTCTTGATTGTGGCGGCATCGACTGATGCCGCCGGTGCCTTCATCGCATCGTCCTTGCGCGATCCGTCCTTGTAGGCCTTCATCGCTTCGATGAAGTACTGCGCGTCCTGGCCCGCGAGACTGGGCGCGGTACCGGTGCTGACCCCGCCTTCGCCATGGCAGCCTGCGCAGGCCGCGGCTGCGGTCTTGCCCGCTGACTGGTCGCCCGGCGATGGCGTCTTGGCCTTGACGGGTTTCTGCAAACCATAAAACAGCGCCATACCATCGAGTTCGGCGTCGGTAACGGCCGAAACGAGGGTCTGCATCATGTCGCTTTTGCGCTGGCCGCTTTTGTAGGCCTTCACTGCCGCGATGAAATATTTCGGGTCCAGACCGATCAGGTTCGGCATGCCGGGGGTACTGGTGACTCCGGTCTCGCCATGGCAACCCGCGCATCCCGCCGAAGCAGCCTTGCCCACACTCATCGCATCCGGTTTGGCTGACGCTGCCTTGCCGCTGGGCGCGGGTGCGGGTTCAGCCGGATCGACGTTGGCGTAGTAAGCCGCCACCTTGATCAACGCGTCGTCACTGAGGAACTTGACCGCGTTGTTCATGGGCGTATTGCCGCGCCCGCCAGACTGGTACACGCGCATCTCGAGGTACAGGTATCCCGGACGCTGGCCGGCGATATTGGGCATGTCCTTGTCCTTGGGCTTTGGGATGCCGCTCAGACCGTGGCAGCTGGCACAGGACGCTTCGGCTACGCGCTTTCCCTCGGCAATGTCCTGGGGTGTCGCAAGCGCTGCGCGCATTTCGCCGCTGCTCGTGCTACCAGGGTTGCTGGCGCCAGCGGCGGTGGCAGTGGCCGGTACGGATCCGTCGCGCAAACCAAAAGCGATCGCCACCCCCCCAGCCAGCAAGCCCAGGACCAGAAATTTCACGCTTCGCTTCATCGATGTTTCCTCGAAGGTACGTCCAAAACCGCGATATCCCGGCCATGCGCGACCAAAACATCGCCAATATCTACTGCTTGGAAAACAGGGGTAATACTATCGGCGCGCCTGCAACGATTTACCAGCCAGCAAGGGCGTGAATTTTAACATGAACCTGGATTATTAGCAGCTTCCGCAAACCAAAATGGGATGGCGATCCGGGTCTAATTCGCGCCTTCGCGCTTGCCCCCCCGCACTGCCAGCATCGCTGCTTCCATACGGCTGCGCACGTGCAACTTCTCCAGGATATTGGTGATGTAGTGCTTGATGGTCTTCTCAGACAGGTGCAGTCGCTCGCCGATCTCGCGATTGGTCAACCCCTTTACCACCAATTGAAGAATTTCCGACTCGCGCTCCGTCAATCCTTCGAGCGGGTCCTGCGGCGCCGGGTTTCGCGTCAACGTCACCAGAATCCCTGCGGCGAGCGAAGGCGTGACATAGACCTCGCCTTGCGCCACGGAACGGACCACGCTCGCGAGTTCGTGCGCGGAAACGCCCTTGAGCACGTAGGCGCGGGCGCCGGCCTTGAAAGACGCCAGCAATTTATCCTCATCCTCCGCGACCGTCAGCATCAGGACCTTGGTCGCGGGGCACGCGGCCTTGATCTTTTCAGCAGTGACGATGCCGCCCCAACCGGGCATGGTGATGTCGAGCATCACGACGTCGGGAACCAGGTCGCACGCCATGCGCAGCGCATCCTCTCCGCACGAGGCCTGACCAACGACGTCAATACCGGGCTCGGCGGCGAGAGAGTGTACGACGCCTTCGCGAAACAGCGGATGATCGTCCGCGACGAGAATGCTGATGCTCTCAGCCATGCCTGTACTCCATTTGCGTCAACGGCAGCGACGCGCGAACCACCGCGCCCCGGCCGGGGGAGCTGCGCACTTCGAAATCGCCTCCCAGAAGCTCCACCCGCTCGCGCATCCAGTCTAGCCCGAAATGGCCGTCCACCTTCAACGCCTTCGGATCGAAGCCCGGGCCGTCGTCGGCCACTTCGACGCTCACCTCGGCCGCAGTGCCGCTGACCGATACGCGTTGATTGCGGCCTCCACCGTGGCGAAAACCATTCGCCAGCGATTCCTGCAGCACCCTGAACAGCGTGATTCTTACCGGCAAGGGAGCGAACTCAGGCGCGTTGCCGAGCGTAAGCGGCACTGCGATACCGGTTTTTCGCTGATGGTCGGCGGCTGCGCGTTGCAGGGTCTCGACCAGTGAAAGCTGTTCGATTTCAGGCAATTGCAGGCCGCGCAGGATGGCGCGCAGATCGGTGAGCGCAGACTGGAGCGCAAGGTGGATGGTATGAAAATCCTCGCTCACGCTGCCGTCGCGGCCGGCCGAATATTCGCAGTTGCCGCAGGTTTCGGAAAGCGACTCGATGCGCATCGAAGCCAGAGCCAATCCCTGTCCCGGGCCGTCGTGCAGGTCAGTGGCGATATTGCGCAGGAACTGTTCGTTCAGGGCCATGGTGCGGGCGGCGGCTCGATTTACCCGGTCATGGAGTTGCTCGTTCTGCGCGAGCAGCGCGGTGAGCTGCGCAACTTTTTCATTGACCTGCACCTGCGTTGCCGCGATGGTGTCGTTTGCCTTCTTCACCAGCGTCGCAAGCAGCACCAGCATGGCCAGGGTAATCGCGCCGTGTACACCCCAGCTGCGCAGCTGCGCTGCGCGCACGCTCTGCCCGAGGCCCTCTGCGGTATGGAAAAACCCCGCCACAGCCAGAACCGACCGGTCGCGTTCGGCGCGCAGCGGCGAGTAGGTCTCGATCAAGCGCGACCAGCGGCTGTCCTTCAGGACGTGTCGCAGCTCGGCCTGCTCCACGATGCGCGAGCGCACCTCGCCGGAAAACGCGGACGCCAGCGGCCGCTCCATCGCATAGATGGTGCCCACCGCGGACGGATCCGTGCTGTCGTAAATAATGCGCCCGTTCCGTCCCCAGATCTTGAGCGCGACGATGTGCTCGCCGAGGTGCGTGCCGGAGAGCATGCGGTCGAGCGCAACCCGGTCGACATCGTCCAGGCGTTCGCCGGCGGCCAGCGACTGCACATGAGGGGAGATCGCACCGTCCAGGTACATATTGGTCACGATTCCGGTGCCGCTGATAACGCCGGTTTCGATCTGGGCGCCCACCCAGGTGCCGATCAACGCCATTCCGCCCAACAGTATCAGCACACCGATCAGCAGGAACCGGTGGACTAGGCTGAGCCTGGAGAACGCGTTCATGACGATGCAAGTCTATCCTAAGAGTCCATTTCAGAATTACCGAAACGGCACCTGATTTAGGGATGTATGAGGGGATGTATCCCCTCATTTTGTAACAGAGTCTAAGAACCCGCGATAACAGTGATTTTGCCGTCGCCCTCGCCGGACTGGGACAGTAGCAGCCTAACAGTCCGCGCGTGCGACCGCCACCGGCCATGGTCTCAGACCAAGGTCGCGCGGACCCGCCCGAAATCGCGCACAGGGTCCGTTGTAGTGCGCCAGCCGATTCCGCATCATCGTATCCAGGCAACCAGAACAAGCGCTATGTCAACCCGATGCTTTACCTGTTCGCGAACGCCGATATTCAGAGTCACGCTGACCGCTGTCCTCGCGTGCTCGAGCGTAGCCTTCCCGGCCGCCTTTGCCTCGACCGCCAAGCCAAGCGTTTACGAGGCCACCCTGGAAGAACAAGGTCGCGCGACACCGGAAATATCAACGAAGGAAATGAAGGCGGTCCTATCCAGTGGCAGTGCCATCGTGTTTGATGCCCGGCCAAACAGCGAGTATGCAATCGCGCATATTCCCGGAAGCATCAATCTGGATGAACGGCAGCTGGGGCGCTTCACCCAGAACTACGCGGACAAGACTGCCGCAATGGTCCTGTACTCCAACGGCCCGTTCTGCGACCTGGCGAAGTCGAAATCCGATGCGCTCCTGGCCATGGGCTATACGAACGTCAGCCGCTATCAGCTCGGCCTGCCGGTTTGGCGCATTCTGGGTAATGCCGCGGAAACGAACCTTCAGGGTTTTCGCGAAATCTTTCGTGCGCGCAATGCCGTGATCGTGGATGCACGCCCGCGCGCCGAGTACGCTGCGGGCACCATACCCACCGCGCAAAGCGTCATTGCGGGCGAGGCGAGCAAGGCCAAACAGGACCGCCGTCTGCGCTACCTGGACCCGAATATCCGCATCGTCGTTTTCGCCAACAGCGCCCGGGTCGCGCGCGGCGTGGCCGAGGAGATTTCCCGCAACGCCTACCCGAACAGCAGCTATTTCGGAGGAACGTATCAGGACTTGAAGCGCGACAAATTCTTCCTGGAACGCGTGCCCTCGCCCTATTTTCTAGACGGTCTCAACCATTGATCCGAGAGGCAACCATGCCCAAGCATATCGTTCGACTAATCCTGCTGATTGTTGCTGTCCTTGCGGCCGCAGCGATCGCCGCGCCGTTGCTTACGGTCGATTCGTTCTATCGTTTCGGTCACTATCGCGCCAACTCGGTTCCGGAAATCGCCGCCAAAGAGCCGGTCTACCAGACCCCGCGCTATTGCTATGGCTGCCACACCGAACGCCGTGCGCAATGGTCGGCAGGCAACCACAAATCCGTTATATGTGAAGTATGCCATGGCCCGGCTCAGGGTCATCCGCAGAACGGCAAGCTGCCGATTCCAAAGGACGCGGTAAGGCTTTGCACCTTGTGTCATGAAGCCATGCAGGGCAGGCCCCGCTCGCAGCCGCAGATCCAGGTGACCGAACACTCGGGCGGCCAACAATGCACGATTTGTCATAACCCGCATTCGCCTAAGATTACAACGGCTGCCGCGAAGGTGAGCGGTGACGCAGCAGCCGGCAAGCAGCACGCGGCTGCCTGCGCCAGCTGTCACGGCGCACAGGGGATCAGCCCGAACGATACCTGGCCGAATCTTGCAGGCCAGAACGCCGCCTACCTGGTACGGATACTGTCAGCGTACAAGTCCGGCGACCAGACCGACGCCATCATGACGCCGCTGGCACAGGCGCTGAGCGACGCCGACGTGCAGAACCTGGCTGCTTATTACGCCGGCTTGAGTTGCAAAGCGACAGCCGGCGGCAGGCCTGTCGGCGACGTGACCGCAGGCGAGAACCTGGCCGCCAATTGCGTCGCCTGCCATGGACAAGCCGGCAGGGGCGCCAATCCCGCCTGGCCGAAACTGGCCGCGCAAAAACCCGGATACCTGGTGAATGTACTCAAGGCATTCAAGGCGGGGCTGCGCAAAGACCCGATGATGGCGAGTGCCGCCAAAAACCTGAGCGACACCGACATCGCAAACCTCGCTGCCTACTATGCCGCGCAGAGCTGCCAGTCCACCAAATAGGGAAAGGTGAAATCATGACCGAAAACTCAAAACCCACGCTGGCCGCGCGGCGCGCATTCCTCGCCAAACTTGGTGGCGCAGCGACCTGCGCCGGGGCCGCGGTAGGTGCCGCGACCCTGGGAATCACAGCGTCTGTCTCAGCAAAGACCGAACCTGCGGCCAATGGCGCTTCGTTCCCCACCAAGGACTATGACTGGACCAAGCACCAGTGGGGCTTCGGCGTGGATGCGACCAAATGCATCGGTTGTCTGCGTTGCGTTGAGGCGTGCAAACGGGAAAACGACGTCCCTGCCAACGCGCATCAGTTCCGAACCTGGGTGGAGCGCTACGTCCACATCGAAGGCGAAGAGCAGACCCGCATCGACAGCCAGCAGGACCCGGTCAACATCGAGGCTTCCGGTTCTGAAAAAACATTCCGGTTTGCCAACCGCTACAGGGACGCGAAGGTGGACAAGGCCTTCTTCGTGCCCAAGCTGTGCAATCACTGTACCCATCCGGCCTGTGTGCAGGTCTGCCCCACCGGCGCCACCTACAAGACCGAGGACGGCGTGGTGCTGGTTGACGAAACCTATTGCATCGGTTGCCGCTACTGCGTGCAGGCCTGCCCTTATGGTGCGCGTTTCCTGAACGAGGAAAAGGGCGTGGCTGACAAGTGCACCTGGTGCTATCACCGCATCACCAAAGGGCTGCAGCCCGCCTGCGTGGAGGTCTGCCCGGTGGGCGCCCGCATATTCGGCAACCTGAAGGACAAGCAGAGCCCCGTGAGCCTGTTCATACGCAATAACCGGGTGCAGGTGCTCAAGGCCGAAATGGGCAATGCGCCGAACGTTTTCTATGTTGGCATCGACAAAGAGGTGAACTAGTGGAACCGATTATTCATTTCTCCCCGTACACCGGCTGGGTTTATCCGAACGAAACAATTTTCGAATGGTCCATACTCATCGCCGTCTATCCCTACATCACCGGGCTGGTTGCGGGAGCATTCACCGTATCCAGCCTGTATCAAGTGTTCGGCTTCGAGCGGCTGAAGCCGGTGGCGCACATGGCATTGCTGACTTCGCTCAGTTTCATGATTTTCGTGCCCACGCCGCTGCTCTTGCACCTCGGCCATCCGGAACGCGCATTCAACGCCACCATCACGCCGCATTTGACCTCGGCCATGGCCATGTTCGGCTTTTTCGCGAGTTTCTACGTCGCCCTGTTGATAGTGGAGGGCTGGTTTGCAAACCGCCCCTACATCGTCGAGCAGGCGCAAAAGAGGACAGATTTGCTGGGAAGGTTCTACCGGCTGCTGACCCTAGGCTCCTATGACGTGTCCGAACATGCCTTGCGCTACGATAAGAAGTGGATTTTCGCACTGGCCGTGATCGGCATTCCGGGCGCCCACGGTCTGCACGGCTATGTCGGTTTCATGTACGGCTCGGTCAAAGCGCGCGAATGGTGGTCCTCCGACCTGATGGCGGTCATATTCCTGTTCTCGGCGATCATCTCCGGCGTTTCACTGCTGGCGGTGCTCTATGTCGCCACGTGCAAGATGCGCAAGATACCGGTGGATCTGGCCTGCCTGAAAGGCCTCGCCTATACGATCTGGGCCTTCATCATGGTTGCACTGCTGCTCGAAGCCCTGGAATTCGCCAACCTGGTCTACAAGAACCGCGAGGGCACGGACATGATCATGCAATATGTGACCGGTCCGCTGCTGGTGCCGTATTTCATCCTGCAGTTTGCCGTCGGCGCGATCACGCCCTTCCTCTGGCTGTCCTACATGATCTGGCGCGGCACCACCGGCAAGGCTTTGATAGTCGGCGTCACCGTGTGCGCCTGCCTGGTGCTGTTTTCCGTGTTCATGATGCGCTGGAACGTGGTCATCGGCGGGCAGGAAATATCAAAAACCGGCAAGGGATTGTTGAGCTATCACCTGCCGTTTTGGGGCAAAGAAGGCGCGCTCATGGCGATTTTCCTGACCACGGCGCCGCTTGGTCTGCTGTACGTATTGACCCGGCTGTTTCCGCCCTGGGCGGACGCGCCCACGCACGCGCACTCCTGACCTGCGACGGCGAAACCGCAGACGGCTTGCGAAACCAAACCACATTGCATCGGCGGGTTTGTTTGAACGATTCAAAATGCAATTTCAACGGGAAGGGGAAATGACATGAAACGAGTGATAGTCCTGGCGGGAACGGTTGCGGTTTTGGCATTCAGCGGACAAGTTGCTGCCGCGGACGGCAAGGCGGTATTCAACAAATCCTGCAAAGGTTGCCATACGGCGATGAAACCGAAGATGGGCGACAAAGCGGCCTGGGCACCGCTGATCGCACAGGGCGCCGACGCCCTGACGGCAGCCGTTATGAAAGGCAAGAAACCGATGCCGCCCAAGGGCGGGGCAAAAAACGAGGGGGAGGTGAAGGCCGCGGTCGAATACATGATCAGTCAGAACAAATAGCGCCGCAGTAGCCGGCAGCAGTGCGCAGCACTGCGCGACCGGCTACACGCCGAACTCGACCCGAGAGTGCGCCCACGCGCACACCTCGGGTTTTTTTGCGTTATATTTTGCCGGACTTCAGCAGTCAATCCAAGGCACATGGTCAGACACTTGAATATTTTCGGACACGTCCAGGGAGTGGGCTATCGCTACCACTTCATGGAGCAGGCGCAGGCACTGGGCATACGCGGCTGGGTGCGCAACCGCCGTGGCGGCAGCGTTGAAGCGGTCATCGCAGGCTCCCCGGAAGCCGTGGAGGCGATGATCGGCTGGGCGCGGCGTGGACCTGCGGCCGCGCAAGTGGATCGAATCGATGTCGGCGAAACCGAGGGTGCGTTTTCCGGCTTCGACCTGAGGCCTACCGAATAGCCCGAAGTGAAAACCGCAGGGGCGTTTTCAAGGATAGACCACCTGCACGTTTTCGGGCCGCAGCCATTCCTCGAGGGAGTGCATCAACTCGTCGTCCGGCCGCACCCGCCAGCCCTCGCCCAGGCGCACTTCACAAGTCGCCGCGCCGTTGCGGTAGCACACACTCACCGGGCAGGTGCCGTTGCGGTACGGCGATAGCAGGTCGCGCAGGCGTGATGTCGCGGCAGCGCCCGAGCGGCTCGCCTCGCCGTTGATCGACAGGCGTATGGCTTTGGCGAACTGGCTGCGCGCCGCGGCGAGATCGTAAATCCTGTCGGCGATGATGCGCATGAAGGAAACATCGCCCTCCTCGCCTGCCGCAGCCCTACGCACGGTCTTTACCTTGGCTTCGATCACCAGCAGCTTGTCTTCCTTGCACAGCTCCCGGTACTGGTCGTAGACCTCGTTGTAGATGGTGACTTCCTGCGCGGCGTCGCCGTCGCTCAGGTTGAGGATGACCATGCGCCCGCTCTGCGTACGCTGGATGCGCACGGATTCCACCACGCCTGCAATGAGCTGGCTTTTTTGCTGGTAGTCGCCCATTGCGCCCGGCTGCAGGCTTTTGAGCGAGCCGCGCACGAAATTCTGCACTTCCGCGCGGTAGGCGCTGAAAGGGTGCCCGGACAAATAAAAACCGAGGCTTGCCTTTTCCTCCTTGAGCAAGCGGATTTCGTCCCAGCCCTCGGCGCTGATCAGCGCCGGGCGTTCCGCGCCGGCGCCGCCGGCGTCGCCGAACAGGTTGACCTGCTGTGCGTTGCGCTCGCGCTGCTCCGCGGCCTCGATCGCGATGCCTACCGAGGCGAACAGGCGCGCGCGCTCCGGGTTGATGCAGTCGAAGGCCCCGGCGCGCACCAGCGCCTCCACCACGCGGCGGTTCACCACGCGCTTGTCGATGCGTTCGCAAAAGTCGAACAGGTCGCGAAACGGCCCGCCCTCCTCGCGCGCGCGCACGACGGCGCCGATCGCGGACTCCCCCGTGCCCTTGATCGCGCCGAGTCCGTAGCGAATGCTGCGCTCGTCCACCGGCACGAAGCGGTACGCGCTGTTGTTCACGTCGGGCGGCAGCATAGCCAGTCCGTTTGCGAGTACGTCCGCGTAGATGAGGTGCACCTTGTCGGTATCATCCATCACGGCGGACAAGTTGGCGGCCATGAATTCAGACGGGAAGTGTGCCTTCAGGTACGCGGTCTGGCAGGCCACCAGCGCATAGGCGGCGGCATGCGATTTATTGAAACCGTAGCCGGCGAACTTCTCCATCAGGTCGAACAGCTCGCTCCCTATTTTCTTGTCCACGCCGTTCTTGCCGGCGCCGGCAACGAAGATGTCGCGCTGCTGCGCCATTTCCTCCGCGTTCTTCTTGCCCATCGCGCGGCGCAGCAGGTCGGCGCTGCCCAGGCTGTAGCCGCCGATCACCTGCGCGATCTGCATCACCTGCTCCTGGTACACCATGACGCCGTAGGTCGAACCGATGATCGGCTGCAGACGCGGATCCAGGTATTCGACGCGCTGCCTGCCGTGCTTGCGCTCGATGAAATCGGGGATCAGGTCCATCGGGCCCGGACGATACAGCGCCACCAGCGCGATGATGTCCTCGAAACGATCGGGACGCGCCTGCTTCAGCAGGTCGCGCATGCCGCGCGATTCAAACTGGAACACGGCCGTGGTATTGGCGCTGGAGAAAATCTTGTAAATGCCGGGATCGTCGAGCGGAATCGCCTCCAGCGTAAAATCAGGCAGCGCTTCGCCGTAGTTGCGGCCGTGTATGTAACGCATGGCCCAGTCGAGAATGGTGAGCGTGGTCAGGCCGAGAAAGTCGAATTTCACCAAGCCCACCGCCTCGACATCCTTCATGTCGAACTGCGACACCACGCTTTCGGCGCCCTGCGCCGTATAGAGCGGGCAGAAGTCCGTGAGCTTGCCCGGCGCAATCAACACGCCGCCCGCGTGCATGCCGACGTTGCGCGTCAGCCCCTCGAGCTGTCCGGCGAGCGCGAGCAGTTCGCGCGTTTCCTCGTCGTTCTGCTCGCGCTCGGCGAGGCGCGGTTCCATCTCGCGCGCCATGGCGAGCGTAATCAGCTTGCCCGGCGTGAACGGAATCATCTTGGCGAGTTCGTCGGTGCGGCCGTAATTCCATTCCATCACGCGCCCGACATCGCGCACCACGGCCTTCGCCGCCATGGTGCCGAAGGTGGCGATTTGCGACACGGCCTGCGCGCCGTACTTGTTCTTCACGTACTCGATCACGCGGTCGCGTCCGTCCTGGCAGAAGTCGATATCGAAGTCGGGCATGGATACCCGCTCCGGATTGAGAAATCGCTCGAACAGCAGGTCGTAGCGCAGCGGATCGAGATCGGTGATGCCCAGAGAATAGGCCACCAGCGACCCGGCTCCTGAGCCGCGCCCCGGGCCAACCGGAACCGCATTCGACTTGGCCCAGTTGATGAAATCGGCGACGATCAGAAAGTAGCCGGAGTAGCCCATTTGATTGATGGTCTTGATCTCGAATTCGAGACGTGCGCGGTACTCGGGTTCGCGCCGGCTGCGCCCGGCTTCGTCGGGGAAGAGTTTCGCGAGGCGCAGCGCGAGGCCCTGCTCCGCTTGCTGCGCGAGGTAGTCTTCCAGGCTCACCCCCTGCGGCGTCGGAAACGGCGGCAGCTTGCTCTTGCCCAGTTCGAGCGTGAGGCTGCAGCGGCGCGCAATCTCCACGCTGTTGGCAAGCGCCTCCGGGATATCGGCAAACAACGCCGCCATTTCCGCCTGCGTCTTGAAATAGCTCTCCTGCGTGAATATCCGCGGCCGGCGTTGATCCGCGAGCACATAGCCCTCGGCGATGCACACGCGCGCCTCGTGGGCAAGGAATTCATCAGGCCTGAGGAACTGCACCGGATGTGTCGCGACCACCGGCAACGCCAGCCTGCCCGCCAGCGCGAGGGCGCGCTGAATATAGTGCTCCGCGGATGCCGCGCCCGCGCGTTGCAGTTCGATATAAAAGCCCCCCGGGAACAGCCGCGCCCACTCCCCTGCAAGGCGTTCGGCCAGCACGGCATTTTCCTGCGCAAGCGCGGCGCCGATATCTCCCGCCTGCGCGCCGGAAAGTGCGAGCAGTCCCTCGGTCGCGTCGTCGGTCAGCCAGGCTTTTTTGATCTCGGCACGGCCGCGCACCTGGTTTTCCAGCCAGGCGCGCGTGAGCAGTTCGGACAGGCGCAGAAATCCCTTCCGGTTGCGGCACAACAGCAGCAGCCGCGCAGGCTTGTCGCGCTCGGCTTCGTTGCTGATCCAGACATCGCAGCCGACAATCGGCTTCACCCCCTGCGCGCGCGCCGCCTTGTAAAACTTGACCATGCCGAAGAGATTGGCCAGATCGGTAATGGCCAGTGCCGGCATGCCGTCTGCCGCCGCACGCGCCACCGCCTCGTCGATGCGCACGATGCCGTCGGTGACGGTAAATTCGCTGTGCAGGCGTAGATGGACGAAGGCGGGAGTCATGGGTTGCACCAGATTCTGTCGCAGAAATTTTACCACCCGCCCGGCGCCATGCTGGACGTTCGAACCAAATCAACAGCCTGCGGCGGCCGACGCGCGCTCGCTCTTGTACAATTGCGGTCCTGTTGCAGGGCAACACCGGCGACGAGCTGCCATGAATATCCTCAATATTGCCGCCTACCGATTCGTCGCGCTCAGCGAACTGGCGCAGCTGCGCGCGGCCTTGAAGACCCGCAGTGCCCAATTGCGCCTCAGGGGCACCATACTCATCGCCGAAGAGGGGATCAATCTGGTCCTTGCCGGCGCCGCCGCAGACATCGAAACCTTCGTGGACGAGTTGCGCATGGACACGCGTTTCGCGCCCATCGAGATCAAGCGCAGCTGGTCGGCGGCGCAGCCGTTCAAGCGCCTCCTCGTGAAAATCAAACCTGAAATCGTCACCATGCGCCGCCCTGAAATCAATCCCGTTGCGGCACCGGCCCCAAGGCTTGCACCGCTGGAGCTCAAGCGCTGGCTGGATGAAGGCCGGGAGATCACGCTGCTGGATACCCGCAACCAGTTCGAGGTGGAAATGGGTTCGTTCAGGAATGCGCTAGAATTGGGGCTTAAATCCTTCAGCGACTTTGCCCGCGCGACGCCGGCATTGCCGCAGGAGATGAAGGACCGGCCCGTCGTCACGTTCTGTACCGGCGGCATACGCTGCGAAAAAGCGGCGCCCTGGTTGATCAGCCAGGGGTTTCGTGAGGTCTACCAGCTGGACGGTGGCATTCTCAATTACTTTGAACAATGCGGCGGCGCGCATTTTCGCGGCGCGTGCTTCGTGTTCGACGAGCGCGTGGCACTGGACGCGGCGCTGCGGGAGACCGGCGCCGTTACCAGCAGCGGCTCGGCACATGAGCCAGGCTGACGCGCGCAAGAGCCTGGCATTCGCCGCCCTGCTGCTGGGCGCCGCGGCCATCGCATTTGCGCCGATATTCGTGCGCCTGTCCGACACCGGGCCGAGCGCGAGCGCTTTCTGGCGCGTGGCGCTGGCGGCCGGGCCGCTGTGCTTGTGGATGCGTTTGTCACCGCGCGCCGAAGGCACTGGACCCATGCAGTGGAAACCGCTCATCATCGCCGGACTCTGTTTTGCAGGCGACCTCGGCGCCTGGCATGTGTCCATCCTCTACACCTCGGTCGCCAATTCGACGCTGGAAGCGAATTTCGCGCCGATCTTCGTGACCATCGGCGCCTGGATGCTGTTCCGCCAGCGTGTGTCGCGCCTGTTCCTGATCGCGCTCATTGTGACCCTCGCCGGCGCGGCGTTGCTGATCGGGCCCAACTTTGCGCTAGGCGGTCGCGCCCTACTGGGTGACGCCCTGGGCGTGCTGACCGCGGTGTTTTATGCCGGCTACATGCTGGCGATCAAATCGGCGACACAACGCAGCACGACCGCCGCCATCATGGCCGTGAGCACCAGCGTCGCCGCCATCGCGCTGCTTCCCTACGCCCTGCTCACGGCCGATGTTTTTCTGCCGCAGTCGGCCGGCGGCTGGCTGGTGCTGCTCGGCCTGGCGCTCGTCCCGCATATCGCCGGCCAGAGCCTGATCGCCTATGGTTTCGCGCACCTGCCGGCGGCGTTCTCGTCGGTGAGCCTGCTGCTTCAGCCCGTGCTGGCCACCGCCTATGCCTGGGCGCTACTGGGTGAGACCGTGGGACCGGCGCAAATGCTGGGCGGGCTCGTCGTGCTCGCCGGCATCTATCTGGCCAGGCGCGGCAGCTAGGGGCTGTTGACATTCAGCACATGAGCGCGACGGGGGCAATTTGGGATGCAGCACAAGGCGCGCCAGTGTTGGGGCGGAGGGGCCCCAACCCCTCCTCGGGTGCCGTTTGGTCGTTCCAAACAAGCGACGAGCAACGCCGTGCTGCGCCCACGGCGCAGGCGCTTGTGCCTGCGCGTGTGCTCCAGATGGTGCGCAACGGCGTCAGCCGCTGCGCTGTATCCCCCGTCCCTTCGGGTTGCCTCCAAATGCGGCGCCTGCGGCGTTGCGCTCCTCGCCAAGGGAACCACCCTTGGCTTCGTCGCGCGCCTTGCAGTCATCCGCATTTGGAGGCAACCCGTCTCATGCGGTGAATGTCAACAGCCCCCTAGCGAAACCCATGACCCATGCCGAGTTCATTGCCGCGTATGCAGCGGGAAAAATAAAGGTGGTGGTCGATCCCGCGGCGGCCTCCGCATACTTGAGCGCACGGATGATGCTGCCTTTTGTCACCATGGCCGTGCTCGGCGCCGGGGTCGCGCTCGCGTTGATCGCCTGGATCTGGTCGGGGCTGGCGGTGATTGCAATCGGCTTTATCGCACCACGGCTGATCAAGCGCTCGGCGCCGCATTTCGTGCTGACCCAGGCCGTGCAAAACGCAGCGGTCTATCGCGAAGTCACACAGGCGGGCATCCTGGTGATCACGGCATCCTGAAACAGATTTCGGCCGCTTGCGCCGCACTCAAAAAAAAGCCCCGCCGCAGCGAGGCCTTGCTCCGAAACACATGTGGCTCAGCAGCCCGCCACGCATTTCGCCTTGCCGTTGAATTCCATGGTCACTCCGCTCAGGGGAATGTGCACCGGCACCTTGGTGGCCTTGATGAACTTCGCCGTCTTGGTGTTCGGACGCAGTTTGCCGCCCTCGGTCGCCGGCTCGTTGGCGTGAGAGACGATTACCGACTTCGGCTTGACCAGCTTGTTGATCACATACGCCGCCTCGACCGGGCCGGTAGTGAACAAATCGCCGATGTTCATTACCGCGAGGTTCGCCTTGTAGTAGCCCCGGACGACCAGTTCCTGCTCGGCAGTGATACCCGTGTCACCCGAAAGATAGACGACGAGGCCGTTGCTGAAACGCAGTACGTAGCCCGTCGGCGGACCGGCGTAGGCATTCAGGCCGTTTTCGCCCAGGTGTTTGGCGAGATCGCCCTCGACGAAACCGGGCGAGATACCACTGCTGTGCGCCGCCGGTACGGTCGCAATGTGCACACCTCCGACTTTCGCGTCCGCGCCGAAGCGCACGAGCCGCACCGACTTCGGGTCACCCCCCGCGGCTTTGACCTTGGGCGCCAGGAAGGCATCGAATTCGGATCCGACCAGGATATTTGCTTTTTTTGCCACTGCGATATTTACCGAATTCGAGCTCGGCGTCGTCTTGACGGAGAAATCCGGCTTGCCGCACGCGCCCGCATTCGCCGACGGCTGGATCACGTCGCCCAGGTGGTCGCCGTGCATATGTGTCACCAGTATGGCTTCGATATTGCCGAGTCGCGGATCATCGGGGCCGCGCACGGTGCGTCCGGCGTCATACAGGATGCGCGTGCCGTCCGGGTCCTCGAAAATCAGCGCGCGATCCAGCACGCAAAACTCGCCGTCATGACTGCCCAGCGGCGTCACCTTCACATTGCCCCCGGCTGCCTGCGCAATGCCGCCCGTAAAGGCCAGCGCGAGCGCCGCAATTACCCAATGTATCTTTTTCATCGTTTCCCCCCGTTATAGTTGACAGCGCCGCTGCCGCGTATTTGCCGCCGGCGAAGCACCGGTTTTGGGAACGGCAATGCCAGTAACGCGCTGGGGTCGGAATCTTAACAAGAACGATTCCCACGCGCAATGTAGAGCGAAACACGCAGGAAACGGCGCGATTCGCCGGACGCCGGTGCTGCTACATGAAGAACATGGCGCCGCGGAAATCCGTGAAATAACGCGGTGCGCGGCGCTCGATGAGCACTTCCCTCGCGGGCGCATCCTCATGCGGAGCCGAAGCGACGGTGTGCTGCGCCAGCGCGACGACGATGACCGCGGGTGACGACTGCGGCGAACCGTGAACACCTGGGGATGCTGCTTCCGCGTCGCCGCCATTGGCGACGAGAATGGCGCGCGAGGCCGGCGCCGCGACGGCTTCCGCGGGAGGCTCGGCGGGTGCGAATGCAAGCGTGGCCGATTGCGGGCTGCGTGTCGCCGCCCTCTCAGCAGGCGGCTCGGCGGAGGCAAACGCCAGTGCGAGCGGCTGCGGGCTGCGCGCCGCGCTCATTTCGGCCGGAGGCTCGGCGGGGGCGAAGGCCAGCGTGGTCGATTGCGGGCTGCGCGCCGCCGCCATCTCGGCGGGCGGCTCGGCGGAAGCAAACGCCAGTGCGAGCGGCTGCGGGCTGCGCTCCGCGCTCATTTCGGCCGGAGGCTCGGCGGAGACGAGCGCGAGCAAGCTCAGCGGATTGCCCGCCGCCTCCCGCGTCATCACCGGGGCCGGCCGCAGTTCGCGCGCCATTGCCAATTGATTCAATGGTTCCGCCTTCTGATCCTTCTGCTCGTATTGCGGGTTCTGTTCTTTCAGCGGTTCGGACGCTGCGCGGGCAGGCGCGCCGATTTCAATATCCCGCGGCAGCACGCTGGGCCTGGACTTGACTGCCGGTAGCGTAATCCGTTCGGTCGGCGCGGCTGCGACCCGCATCATCCCGCCCTGCCGGGTTTCGCGCCGCATCTGGGCATACAGGAGAGCGTAGCGATAGAAGCGGTCGAACGCCGGGGTATCCAGCTTGGGTTCCGCAGCCGAGGCGGTCAACCCAGCCGAGGCGGTCAATATTGTCCCTTCCTCGGGTTGCGCCGCCTGGCGCGCCGCCGCAGGGATGCGGAACAATCCGGCAAAAATGCCGGTTTCGCGCTTGCCCCCCACAAGGCGGCTCAGATTGATCGACTCGGCATCGGGCGCGGTGAGCACCACGCGCAGAGTCGGCATTGACGCGTTTGCAAGCTCCACTGCCTTGCCCGGATTCAGGAACACGTCGCCGTTCATTGTCGTTACCGCTTGCGCATCCTGGCTGATCACGTAAATGTTCCCGTCCTCGAGTGTGATCGCCGGCCGCGGCGGTGGCGCGGTGCCGCTTTGCGTGAGCGCCATTTGCGGCAAGCGCAAGGAGGTGCTGATCATGCCCGCCAGATCCAGATTCACCCCAGAACCGGTAACGAGGCCGCTGCGCATGAAAAACACGCTGCCGTTGGAACGCAGTCCACCAAGGAGGTTCAGGGACTGCGGATTGAATATCTGATTGAGCACCGAGCTTCGGGCGTTCGGCTGGACAAAATTGACCAGCTCGCCGGCACCCAGATTGAAACTTTGCCAACCGATCTGGGTGTGCGCGGTGGTGGAGGTGACGGTCAAGCTCACGGGGTCGTAGCTGGCGCGGCCGGCACTGACGACGGCGCCAAGTGGACCCGCATGGGCCGCGCCAGCGCCGACGCAAGCCACCGCAAGGCAGAGCAATTTCCGCGAGAATTTGCCGCTTGCGTTCATTCTGTTGTTCCCTGCCGGCAGCGCCCGATGCCAATTTAGCATAAAGCCGCGGCGCTTGCGCCGCACGGACGCGGTGTATCCGGTGTACCTAGGGCGCGGCAAATCCCAGGCCACGATCGGCGAACGCCTGTCGCAGCGCTTTGGCGAACACAACCGCGCCCGGCTGATCGCCGTGCAGACACATGGTGTCGGCAGCGACCGGGACGCGCACGCCGCTGCGGCTTAGGACTACGCCGTCCTCGACCATGCCCAGGGCCTGCGCTACCGATTTCTCCGCCTCTTCGATCATGCCGCCGGGCGCATCGCGCGGCGCGAGCGTGCCGTCGTCCTCGTAGCCGCGATCGGCGAACACCTCGGCGATCACCCTCACGCCCTGCGCCGCCGCGATCTTCATCATGCGGCTGCCCGACAGCGCGTAGAGCTGCGTCCCGCCGCCGAGGTCTTTCACGGCGCGCACGATCGCCTCCGCTAGCGCGTCGTCGTTCACCGCCATGTTGTAGAACGCACCATGGCATTTGACGTGATGCAGGCGCGCGCCCGCGGCGCGCGCGAACGCCTCGACCGCACCGGCCTGATACAGGACAAGGTCGTAAGCCTCCTGCGACGTGATCTTCATCACGCGTCGCCCGAAGCCCACCAGATCGGGGAGCGAGGGGTGCGCGCCGATCGCGACACCGTGCTCGACCGCGATACGCACGGTTTCGCGTATCGTCGCCGGGTCGCCACCGTGAAAGCCCGCGGCAATGTTGGCCGAAGTGACCAGGGGCATGATCGCCGCATCCTGCCCCATGCTCCAGTGGCCGTAGCTCTCGCCCATGTCGCAGTTCAGATCGATGGTTTTCATGTTCGTTCAGCCTCCGTATTGAAGTTCAATGCCGCGGGTCATGCCCGCAATTTTTTCATGCAGGCGCTGCAAGGCCTCGCGCGCCTCGCCGACGGTGCAGCGCACGAACCGCAAGGCACCGCCCGGGGCGACCTGCGACAGCAAGGCCACGTCAGCGCCCGCAACTTCCGCGATCTTCGGATAGCCCCCGGTGGTCTGGTGGTCGGCCATGAGCACGATGACGCTGCCGTCGGCCGGCGCCTGCACCGAGCCCAGGCAGGTCGGCTCCGATAGCAGTTCGCCCGCGCTGCGGCGCGCGAGCGCCGGCCCCGCGAGCCGGAAGCCCATGCGATTCGAGTCCTTCGACACCTGCCAGGTCTCGTCGAAGAAGGCACGCCTGGACCCGGCGTCGAACTGGCCGTAATGGCGGCCTTCCATCGCGCGCACGGCAACGATATTCGCTGGAGGCAAGGTTATCGCCTCGACGCGCCAGCCGGTGCTGCCGAAATTCCCAGTGCTACGCGTATTCTTCAAGCGGCCGAACCGCGTCTGGGCGAGCGCGGGTGCACCGGCATCGAGCGCGTCGCCTGCCCGCAATGCGCGGCCCGAGAACCCTCCGTACGCGGCAGGCACATAGGTGCTGCGGCTCCCCAGCACGGCCGGCACACTGATTCCGCCTGCCACTGCGAGATATCCGCGCGCACCGCGCACCGCGCTACCGACGCGCAGACGCGTTCCAGGGGTCAGCAATACAGGCCGGTGCTGCGGCAGGGGTTCGCCCCCGACCGTCGCTTCGAACGCCGCGCCGCACAATGCCACCAGCGACATATCTTCGAACAGCAGTTCCGGACCGACGACCGTGCATTCGAGTGTCGCGGCGCCGGCCTCATTGCCGACGAGCGCGTTCGCAAGGCGGTGGGCCACCACGTCCATCGCGCCGCATGGAACCACACCCAGGTGTTGCAAACCATAGCGGCCAAGATCCTGTACGGTCGTATGCAGGCCCGGACGCAGGACGCGGATGCTCACAGGCGGCACCGACGCTCGTACTCAGCGCGATCGATCACCACGAAGCGGACGTTCATGCCCGGGGTAAACAGCGCAGCCGGCTCGCGCTCCACGTCGAACACCCTGAGCGGCGTGCGTCCGATGACATTCCATCCGCCCGAAATCTCGAAGGGGTACACGGCAGTCTGCGCGTTCGCAATCGCGATCGATCCGGCCGGCACGCGCATGCGCGGTGTTGCACGGCGCGGTACTACAAGCGTGGCGTCCAGCCCTCCGATATAGGGCTGGCCCGGAGCGAAGCCCATCATCAGGACGCGATGTCCGGCGACTGCATGCCGGCGAACGACCTCGCCGACGGAAAGTTTCACCCGCTCGGCCACTTCGGCGAGGTCGGGCGCGAGTTCCGGGTCGTAACAGACCGGAACCTCCAACGACGCGCTGCGCCCTCGCGGCGCGCGTAGCGCACCGCGCAGACTATCCTTGAGCAGGCGCTCTGCAGCCTCCACGGGATCGAGCCCTGCCGGCACGCTGCCGGGATCGAAGTGCAGAGCGAGCGAACCGAGCGCCGGGACGATGTCGCGTATCCAGGGCACGCGCTTCGCGCGCACGGCCTCGGCCAGGCGTTGCAGTCGCAGATTGACGTCGAGATCGAGTCGGGTGCCGAATTCAGCGAGCACTGCCGAATCTCCGAGCGGAAAAATGCTGAAATCCTTGCGCGTCACCGCCATGCCACCCGCCAGCCCGGGTCGTGGTCCCGCTAGACCACGACCGTCCGGGCCTGCCCCGGCGCACTGGTTTCGATGCGACCAATGCGATAGGCGCCCTCGCCGGCTTCGGTGAGCATGCGTAGCGCAGCCGCGGCGTCTTCCTCGGCTACGATCAGGGTCATGCCGATGCCGCAATTGAACACGCGGTGCATTTCGGCCTCCGCGACGCCGCCGTGCTGCTGCAACCAGTTGAACAGTGGTGGCATCGGCCAGGCGGATTTTTGCAGTACCGCGCTGACGCCCTCGGGCAGCGCGCGTGGAATGTTCTCGACCAGACCACCGCCGGTGATATGCGCGAGCCCTTTGATGCGGATTTTCTGCATCAGCGCGAGCAGCGGCTTGACGTAGATGCGCGTAGGCTCGAGCAACACGTCGGCAAGCGGCCGGCCATGAAAGTCCGCCTGCAAATCGGGATTGGCGCGCTCGATGATGGCGCGGATCAGCGAATAGCCGTTGGAATGCGCGCCGCTGGACGCGAGTCCGAGCACGGCGTCGCCGGCGACGATGTCCGCTCCGCTGATGATGGCGCTCTTTTCCACGACGCCCACGGCGAATCCGGCAAGATCGTATTCCCCGGCCGGGTACATGCTGGGCATTTCCGCGGTCTCTCCGCCGATCAGCGCACAACCGGCCAGCTCGCATCCGCGCGCCACACCCTTGATCACGTCGGTGGCGCTGGCCAGGTCGAGTTTGCCGCACGCGAAGTAGTCGAGGAAGAACAGCGGCTCGGCGCCCTGCACCAGCACGTCGTTGACGCTCATCGCGACCAGGTCTATGCCTACTGTATCGTGGCGCTTCAGTTGGAACGCGAGCTTCAGCTTGGTGCCGACACCGTCTGTTCCCGCCACCAGCACCGGCTCGCGGTATTTCTTGGAAATTTCGACCAGCGCGCCGAAGCCGCCTATGCCGTTCAGCACCTCGGGCCGCATGGTGCGCCTGGCAAAAGGCTTGATCGCCTCGACCAGGGCGTCGCCGGCGTCTATGTCCACGCCGGCATCGCGGTAAGACAGGGGTTCTTTGGGGGAAGTGCTCAAAATTTGTATGTTTGGCGAGATACGGCTACAGTTTTGTGCTTTGCAGTGCGAAGTCTACTCGAAATGGCGCCCAAAATCCTGGCAGAACCGAACAAGCTGTGGTGGTTTTTGCCCGCGGCGGCAGCGATTGCGCTGTTGTATCTCCTGAGCCCCATCCTCGCGCCCTTCCTGTTCGCCGCGATGCTTGCCTATATCAGCAACCCGACGGTGAACTGGCTGGCGCGCCACCGCGTCGGGCGCCCGCTGGGCGCGGTGCTGGTGATGCTGTTCCTGGGTGGCGTGCTGGTGCTGTTGTTCTTGATTCTATTGCCGCTGTTCATCAAGGAAGTGGCGCTGTTGTCGGAGCGCCTGCCGGGTCTTCTGGCGCAACTCAACGAGGATCTGGTCCCCTGGGTCAAGGCCAAGTTCGACGTCGACATGCAGTTCGACCTGGCGGCGATCAAGAAACTGATACACCAAAACCTGCAGGGTGCGGACGGGCTGGGATTGAAGCTGCTCGCCTCGCTCAAGATCGGCGGGCTCGCGGTGCTCGGTTTCGTCGTCAACCTGCTGCTCGTCCCGGTGGTGCTGTTCTATCTGTTGCGCGACTGGAACGCGCTGCTGGCGCGGATCAGCAGACTGCTGCCGCGGCGCTGGCACGCGCAGGTGACCACCATCGCAAGCGAGATCGACGCGGTGCTCGCCGAATTTCTGCGCGGGCAGATCGCTGTCATGCTGCTGATGAGCGTGTTCTACGTGCTCGGTCTCTGGCTGGCAGGATTGGAGTTCGCCCTGCCCATAGGCATCATCACCGGAATGCTGGTGTTCGTGCCTTATGTCGGCATGCTCACCGGCCTGGTGCTCGCCACCCTGGTCGCGTTGATGCAGTTCCCCAGCGTCAGCGGCGTCGTCCCGGTCTGGCTGGCATTCGGCATCGGCCAGGCGCTGGAGGGCATGCTGGTGACGCCGCTTCTGGTCGGGCAACGCATCGGCCTGCACCCGGTGGCGGTCATTTTCGCCCTGCTTGCATTCGGCCAGATTTTCGGCTTCTTCGGCATATTGCTGGCATTGCCGGCGAGCGCCGCCCTACTGGTCGGCCTGCGCCATCTCGGCCGCGAGTATCTCAACAGCAGCCTGTACAAGAACTGATGCAGCAACTGCTACTGCAACTTGCGCCGCCGCCCGCGCCCACGCTGGACAACTTTGTTCCGGGCCGCAACGGCGCGCCGCTGCAGGCGCTGCGCGATATCGCTCGCGGCGCCGGCGCCGAACGCTTCGTCTATCTCTGGGGCGAGCCCGGCAGCGGGCGCACGCACCTGCTGCGCGGTCTCGCGCACGCCGTCGAGGGCGCAGCGGCGGGCAAGGTGATCGCCGTGGACGATGTGCAGAATCTGGCGGCAGACGAACAGATCGAACTGTTCGACCGCTACAACCGCGTACGCACAGCCGGCGGCGCGCTGGTCGCCAGCGGCGACGCCGCGCCCGCGAAACTCGGGCTGCGCGCCGACCTGCGCAGCCGGCTCGCCTGGGGTCTCGCGTTCCAGCTGCACCCCTTGTCGGATGCGGAAAAAACCGCGGCGCTGCGCGAGCACGCGCGCGGACGCGCGCTAGACCTGGGCGAGGATGTCATCACCTACCTGCTAAAGCATGCGCGGCGAGATATGGCCAGCCTGATCGGCATCCTCGATGCGCTGGACCGCTGTTCGCTGGAACAAAAACGTGCGATTACCCTGCCCCTGGTACGGGACGCCCTCGAATCGATGAAAAAGGAATCGCCTTGAAACTGGTCCTTTTCGACCTCGACAACACCCTGCTCGACGGAGATAGCGATTACGAATGGGCGCAGTTCCTGATCGAACAGGGTGTACTGGAGCGTGCAAGCTACGAGCACCGCAATCAGGCGTTTTTCGACCAGTACAAGAACGGCACGCTGGACATCCACGCTTTCCTCGATTTCCAGCTGGCCCCGCTTGCGCAGTACCCGCGCGCGCAACTCGATGCCTGGCACCGGCAGTTCATGGAGCAGAAGATCCTGCCGAAGATCTCCGCCGCGGCGCGGCAGCTGGTCAGCCGGAGCATGCAGCCGGGGAGTCTGTGCGCCATCGTCACAGCGACCAATTCCTTCGTCACCACGCCGATCGCGCGCGAGTTTGGCGTGGCACATCTTGTGGCCACCGAACCCGAACAGATCGAAGGCAGATTTACCGGCAAAGTGGCCGGCACGCCCTGTTTTCGTGAAGGCAAGATCACCCGCGTGGACGAATGGCTCGCGACACAGGGAAAGCGCTGGAACGATTTTCCGGAATCCTGGTTCTACAGCGATTCCCACAACGATCTGCCGCTGCTCGAGCGCGTCTCCCACCCGGTTGCGGTCCGCCCCGATCACCCGCTGGGAAAAGCGGCGAAAGAGCGCGGCTGGAAGGTGATCACTCTGGGATAGTCCGCGGCCCCGCTGCCGGGGATCAAATTTGAGGTATCATGCGGCGCACAACACGGCCCAGGGCCCCATGTCACGCTTCCCGGCGACCTGAAGGCTTTTTTTCACACAATCCTGAATCCGCAGGCAGGTTCTGCCCCAAACAGTCCATCCCCGCACTTTGATCAAGAAATTCATCCGCCGCATGTTCAACATGGGCGCCGAACCTCCGCACAGGATATACAAGCGCGACAAGCACGGCATCGCACGCAGTTCAATCAGCCGCGGCGCGCTCAAGGTGTGCGAGATTCTGAAAGCGCACGATTTCTCGGCCTACATTGTCGGGGGTGCCGTGCGCGATCTGCTGCTTGGGGTCGTTCCAAAAGACTACGACGTCGCCACCGATGCCCATCCGGACCAGGTGCACCGCCTGTTTCGGCGTTCGCACCTGATCGGGCGGCGCTTCAAGCTGGTGCACGTGCTGTTTGGATCGGAGACGGTGGAAGTGTCCACCTTCCGCGCCGGCGAAGGCGGCGAGTCCGACGAGCACGGGCGCTTGTTGCGCGACAACGTCTACGGCACACGGGTGCAGGACGCGGCGCGGCGTGATTTCACGGCGAACGCCCTGTACTACGATCCGCACGATGAAACCGTGCTCGATTATCACGGCGGCTATGCCGACGTGCGCAAGAAGACCATGCGCATCATCGGTGACCCGGTGTTGCGTTTTCGCGAAGACCCGGTGCGCATGCTGCGTGCGGTGCGCTTTGCAGCCAAACTCGGTTTTGGCATAGACCCGAAGACGCGTGCACCGATCCGCAAACTGGCAAACCTGCTCGAGAACGTGCCTGCGGCGCGCTTGTTCGAGGAAATGCTGAAATTGCTGCTCTCCGGCCATTCAGCGGCCTGCCTCGCGCAGCTGCGCAAGGAGGGCCTGCACCACGGGCTGCTGCCGCTGCTGGATGTCATCGTGGAACAACCCGTAGGCGAGCGATTCCTGCGGCTCGCCCTGGACCAGACCGATGCGCGCATCCGCGGCGGAAAGTCCGTTTCACCCGCATTCCTGTTCGCCGCCCTGCTGTGGCACGAAGTGCTGGCCGCGTGGAAGCTCAACGAGACCAAGGAGATGCGCAGCATTCCCGCCCTGTACCTCGCGATGGACCAGGTACTGGACGCGCAGACCGACAAGCTGTCGATTCCGCGAAGGCTCACCACGACCATGAAGGAAATCTGGGCACTGCAGCCGCGTCTGGAGCAGCGCTCGGGCAAACGCGCCCTGGTGTTGCTCACCCATCCGCGCTTTCGCGCCGGCTACGATTTCATGCTGCTGCGAGCCGAAAGCGGTGAGGTGCCGATGGAACTGGCGAACTGGTGGACCCGTTTCCAGGACGCGGAACTCGAAGAACGCAATGCCATGCTGATACCCGACGCGGCGCCAAAAAAGAAACGTCCGCGCCGCCGGCGCAAAAGCAGGACCGACGACACACCCGAACCGACGCCCGCCCCGGCCGATCCGGGCAATTAGCGGTCGCGGACGCAGACAGCGAGGGATTGTTTCAGAGATGCACCGCCATTCCGTGATGCGCTCCGCCGTGTCCCTCGTCGCAATCTCCCCGGTCGTAATCCCGCTTTGACCCGGATGCACACCGCCTTCGTCGCCTTGGGCAGCAATCTCGACCAGCCCGAGGAGAAGGTGCGTCACGGAATCGCGGCGCTGGCCGGGTTGCCGCAATCGAGGCTGGCTGCAGCTTCTTCGCTCTATCGCAGCGCTCCGGTGGGCGCGCCCGGCCAGCCCGACTATATCAATGCCGTGGCTCAACTGTTTTCCGAACTCGCGCCGCAACCGCTGCTCGCGGCCCTGCTCGCAATCGAAAGCCGGTTTGGCCGCGAGCGTTCATTTCGCAACGCGCCGCGTACGCTTGACCTGGACCTGCTGCTCTACGATTTACAGTGCGTGGACGAGCCCGGATTAACCGTGCCGCATCCGCGTATGCACCTGCGCGCCTTCGTGCTCGCACCGCTGCTCGAACTCGCACCCGACTGTGTCATTCCGGGCGTGGGGCCCGCCGCGGACCAGTTGACGCGCTGCAAGGACCAGAACGTGATCAGGACGGCGCCATGATCGCTGATCCGCGCGCGGACGCGCAGATTGCGGCATCGCGATCGGATGCTCCATGATTTGCATGCACGCATTCGGCATCGCGCCCGAACCACCGGAAGCGCCGAAGCGGGTCCATGTGCGGGCTGCGATGTGTATCATGTGCGCCTTGACACTGCGCTTCGCCCCCTGATGGAAAAATACCGCCACATCGTCATCGAAGGCCCGATAGGCGTGGGCAAAACCAGCCTTGCCCAGCGCCTGGCCGAGCACCTGAATGCCGGACTGCTGCTGGAGCATCCCGAAGAAAATCCCTTCCTGCTGCGCTTCTACCAGGAAATGGAGCGCTACGCGCTGCCCACGCAGTTGTTTTTCCTGTTTCAGCGCTTCAACCAGTTGCGCGAACTCGCGCAGATCGACCTGTTCAGCAAGGTCACGGTCGCCGATTTCCTGCTCGACAAGGATCCGCTTTTCGCACGTCTCACCCTCAACGACGACGAACTGCATCTGTATCAGCAGATCTACGCGACGCTTTCGCCGCAGGCGCCGCGGCCGGACCTGGTGATCTATCTGCAGGCCGAAACGGAAACCCTGGTGGAGCGCGTGAAGCGCCGCGGCGTGGAATTCGAACGGCCGATTTCAGAGTCCTACCTGGCGATGGTCGCAGACGGCTACAACCGGTTTTTCTATCACTACACCGGCACGCCGGTACTCATCGTCAACTCCGAGCGGCTCAATTTTGTCGAACGGCCGGCCGATTTCGAACTGCTGATGGAGCGCGTCGTCGGCATGCGCGGACAGCGCGAGTTCTTCAACCTAGGCGAATAAGCACCCCCATTATGGACATCGTCACCTCAGTCACGGCTTTGCGCGAACGCTTGCAGCACGAGCCGAACAACGTCTTCGTTCCCACCATGGGCAATCTGCACGAAGGGCATATCGACCTGATACGCGTCGGCAAGCCCAAGGCCGCATGCACGGTGGTGAGCATTTTCGTCAACCGCCTGCAGTTCGGGCCGAAAGAGGATTTCGAGCGCTATCCGCGCACCTTTCAGAACGACTGCGACAAGCTCAGGAACGCCGGCGTGGACGTGGTTTTCGTCCCGGACGAAAAAGAGATCTATCCCGAGCCGCAGACCTTCACGGTCGAGCCTTCCGACCTGCAGAACATCCTCGACGGCGAATTCCGCCCGGGGCATTTTCGCGGCGTAGCCACCGTGGTGCTGAAGCTGTTCAACATGGTCATGCCGCATGCGGCGATCTTCGGAAAAAAGGACTACCAGCAATACCTGGTGCTGCGCGACATGGTGCGCCAGTTTGCACTGCCCGTGGAAATCATCCCGGCGGAGACGGTACGCGCAGCCGACGGCCTGGCGCTGTCCTCACGCAACGGCTATCTGTCGGCGGCCGAGCGCAGCGAGGCACCGCGCCTGTATGCGATGCTCCGGGACGCTCGCGATAAAATCGCAAAAGGCGAGCGCAATTTCCAGCGCATCGAACTCGAAGCCATGGCACTGCTGTCGCAAAGTGGCTGGACGCCGCAATATGTCACCGTACGCTGCCGCGCGGACCTGCGCGCGCCGTCGCAGAACGAAAGGGAACTGGTGGTGCTTGCCGCGGCCTACCTGGGCAAGACGCGGCTCATCGACAACATCGAGGTGGGACTGTAGCGAAATCGCTCGCGCCCCGTTTTCGGCATTTATTTTCGGAAGGACACGAACATGAACCAGCGAATCGCGCGCAATGCCTTGCTCGCCTGCGCAATCGCCGTGTTGAGCGGATGCGGCGGCGTAAGCATGAATCTGTGGCCCTTCGACGGCGACAAGGAACAGAACGTGTCACGCACCCCGGCCGGGGCGACGGCGTACACGTGCGAAAACAGCAAGCACCTGTACGTGCGCTTTCTCGAAAACGGCGCTGCGGCCTGGGTGATCCTTCAGGACCGGGAATTTCGCCTCAACAAGATTTCAGCCGCGGCGGGGACCCGTTACGGCAACGGGAACAGCACCCTGGATATTCAGGACGGCGTTGCGACGCTCACGGACGGTGGCACGGCGACCCACACCGGCTGCAAACTCAAGAATACTGAAAACTGAACTGCGGAAAGCCTCGCTGTTCCTCGCGGGCGACGCCGGGACTTAGCTGGGATAGGGCTCCAGCGTTATCCGTTCGACGGGACAACCCATCGCCTTGGCGATGGCATCCAGGCTTCCGTCATCCACCGCCACCGGCTGGAATTCTTCGGCCCCGCCCTTGCTGTCTATGAAGGACTTGGCAGCGCCCTCGGTGGTCCAGACGACAACCGGATCGGGCTCGACGCCGGCCACTTGAACGCAAATCGGGAAACCGTCGGCCTTGTAGACGATCGCATACATGAGCAGCCTCCAAACGCAGCGGGGCCGTCGCCCCCATCCAAAGCACTTCGAAAACCCTGTCTGGTGCAGGACTCCAGATATAACTTTAACCCAATTTTGCCGCCCTTGCGCAAGCACGGCGCGTCGAGCGGCCCCGTCCCCGGGGTGCGACCGCCACGGATTCTGCTAGGGACGCAATGCCGGACGGTCCCCGCCGGGCGGCATCGACCCCGCGCCGACAATGCGTCGATATAGCCGTCTGAATTGCTCGCATTCGTCCAAGGCTCCCTGCGGCTCACCCGACGCCGCGCAGCCGGCGTCAAGACGCGCCCATTCCTCCTCGCTGAACAGCTCTTCCGCCATCGGCATCGCCAGGCGTTCTTCTTTGCGCATGTGCCGGGCGTAGAAATCGCAAAATCCTTCGGCCGCAGTGGCGAAGTCCGCGAACTCGCGTTCGCCGCCGGCTTCGTAGCGCACCAGGGTCTGCTCCAGACTGCGCATCGCGGCGGCGACGCGCAAATGATCGAGTTCCAGATCGTCGATGATCGCAGCAGCTTCGCCCGTGTGCGCGCGCAAAGGCTGAAACAGGTATTCGTCTTCCTTGGGATGGTGCAGGCGCGCCGAAAATGCATCCAGATAGTAGAGCATTGCGCGCAGGCCGGCGAAATCCGGGAAGCCGCCGCCGCGTATGTGTTCCACCAGATTTCGCAGCGAGTACAGTATCGCTTCCAGACTGCGATGTTCGCTTTGGATAGTGTCCAGCGTGTATTTCACGGCATAGCCCTGTATGCTCAAAGCCTAGTCACGCAAGACCGCGGCCGCTTGACTTTGATCAAGAGCTAGGCGATTTCCCCGGATCAGACTGGATTCGACGAAAACCGGCGAGGCAGGAAATCTCCAAAATGAAACTCAGTTTTCTCGGCGGCGCGGGCGAAGTGACGGGCTCATGCACACTGGTGGAATCCGGGGATGCGCGCTTTCTGGTGGACTGCGGCATGTTCCAGGGAGGGCACGAAGCCTGGGAGAAGAACCTGGCGGCGCTCGCCTTCGATTTGCGCCGCCTGGATTTTGTGCTGCTCACCCACGCGCACATTGACCACTCAGGCCTGCTTCCGCGCCTTTGCGCCATGGGTTACACGGGTCCGATCCACACCACCGCGACCACGGCCGAATTGCTCGAGGTCATGCTCGCCGACAGTGCACATCTGCAGGAAAAGGAGGCAGAGTGGCGTTCACGTCATCGCGATACCCGCCGTCATCGCTCCATGACCCCGCTTTACACCATGGCTGATACACGCGCCTGCCTCGAACGGCTGCGCACGACTGCCTACGAAACCGAGTTCCGCCCGCATCCCTCGGTCACCTGCCGTTTCCACGATGCCGGACATATTCTCGGCTCGGCCATCGTCGATGTCCGGGTGCGCACTGCCGGGGGCAGCCGCCGCTTGGTGTTTTCAGGCGATCTGGGACAGGCGGCTAACGGACTGCTGCCCTCTCCGCGTCCTATCGACAGTGCCGATGTGCTGCTGGTCGAGTCGACCTACGGCAACCGGCTGCACAAGGCGCCCGAGAAAACGCGGTCGGAATTGATCGCAGCCGTTTCCGGCACGCTTGGCAAAGGCAATGTCATCATCCCCGCATTCGCCGTCGGCCGCACCCAGGCCGTGCTCTATGCCCTGGCGGATCTGGCGCGCTCTGCGACACTGCCGCCGCTGCGCGTATTCATCGATTCACCCATGGCCGAAAAGGCCACGTTGATCACGCGCCGTCACCTGGAACTTCTCGCCCCTGATGTGTGCGAACTCGATCGCTGGATGCGCGGCAATCCGGCCGAATTCCAGTTGCGCTATACCCATGAAGTCGCCGAATCGATGGCGCTCAACCAGATCCGGGCCGGCGCCATCATCATCTCGGCGAGCGGCATGTGCGATGCGGGCCGCATCAAACACCATCTGCGCTGGAACCTCCCGCGCAGCGCCTGTTCGGTGCTGATCACTGGTTTCCAGGCGGAGGGGACACTGGGACGCCGGCTGATCGACGGCGCGCGCAACGTACGCATTTTCAACGACGACATCCCGGTGCGCGCACGACTCCACACCATAGGCGGGCTCTCGGCGCACGCGGACCGTGACGGACTCCTTGCGTGGCTGCACGGTTTCGAGCATGCCCCGGCACGTACATTTGTCGTCCATGGCGAGCGCGATACCGCGGAGCATTTCGCCGAGCGCGTGAAAAGACAGCTCGGCTGGACCAGCGTCGAGGCCGCTCAGCGCGAAGACGTGCGCACGATCAGCTAAGCTTCATTTCATGACGGGACGCGCCCGCCCTGCGCGAATCAACCGTGCAATCAGGCCCGGATTCCGGCAAGCCGGTTGATTTTCGCGGGATCGACCTTCAGGCGCGCAGCGGCGGCGAGGATCTCGTTCCAGCTGTTCGCATCCACCGGAATGCCTTCTGCAAGGCGCTGTGCGCGCCATTCGCGCTCCGGCCCGCCCGCCAGGCGCACCTGGTCGAAACCCGTGCGCGGCGGCGAGGCGCTGACCCAGTCCAGAAAAGCAAGGGTCTCGCGCTCGAAACTGGAGGGATCGGCGATCGCCTTGGGGTCGAGAATGATGGTCAGCATGCCATTCAGCACCCGTCTTTCCCCGGTCGCCGGCCCGCTGACAGCGAGGCCGGCGGCAAGCGCGCCGCCGAGCAGTTCACAGGCGACGGCCATGCCGTAGCCCTTGTGCTCGCCGAACGCGAGAATCGCGCCCAGTGGTTCGACCACCGCGTAGGCCGGATTGTCGCTGTCCTTGCCCTGATTGTCGATAATGCGTCCGGGCGGCAGCTTGTCGCCCTTGTTGTGCGCGACGCGCGCCTTGCCCTGCGCAATCACGCTGGTGGCGAAGTCGAGCAGAATCGGTTCGCGACCCGCCACCGGGATGCCGACGGTGAAAGGGTTGGTGCCGAAACGCGCGTCGCTGCCGCCGAAGGGCGCGACGATGGGGCGTGAGATGACGTTGACGAAGTGGATCGATACAAAGCCCTCGGCAACCGCCATCTCGGCCCAGGCGCCGATGCGGCACAGGTGGTGCGCATTGCCCAGCGCCATGATGCAGCTGCCGAATTTTTTTGCGCGCTCTATTCCCAGCCTCATCGCCTCGTGGCCGACCACCTGCCCGAAACCCGCCTGACCGTCGATGCGCAGCAGCGCGCCGCCGTCCATCAGCGTCTTGATGTGCATATTGGCTTTTAGCCCGCCCTCGACCCAGGCTTCCGAATAGCGCGGGAGCATGCCGATGCCGTGCGAATCGTGGCCGGTCAGGTTCGCCTGGATCAGGTTGTCGGTCACCAGTTCGACCTCGCGCTCCTCCGATCCGAAACCGCGCACCAGTTCGCGTATCGCCTCGCCCAGCGGCTCGGCGCGAATGAAATAGGTATCAGCCATGCGTACTCCGTGTGTTCTTTAGTGACAATGCCCTCTTCGGCGCGGCATTATCCCACGGCGTTCGTCCGATGCCCGCTCATCCGGCGCAACTCGGCCTGCTTTTGCTCCGCGTCCACGCGTGCCCGGCGCGCCAGTGCCTCCAGTTGCTGCTTCGCCGGAAGGTACTGTTTCGGCCAGGAGACGCCCTCGATTGCGTAGCCCATCGCCGCGTATTCGGCCGCGGCGCGCAGCGTAAAGCTGGGATCGGCGAGATGCGGCCGCGCCAGTGCGCACAAGTCGGCGCGCCCCGAGGCGATGATGGTGTTCACCTGGTCGGCGCTGGTGATCGCGCCCACGGCCATGGTGGCGATGCGGGCTTCGTTGCGGATCTGTTCCGAAAATACGGTCTGGTACATGCGGCCATAGACCGGCGTGGACGCGGGATCGGTCTGTCCGGTTGAGACATCAATCAGATCACAGGCATGCGCCTTGAATATCGCGGCGATTTCCACCGACTCTGCCGCGCTCAAGCCGCCCGCAATCCAGTCGGTGGCGGAAATGCGCACCGCCATCGGCCGGTCCGCGGGCCAGACGACGCGTACCGCGTCGAACACCTCGAGCGGAAAACGCAGGCGGTTCGCGAGCGAACCGCCGTATTCGTCGCTGCGCCGGTTGGTAAGCGGCGAGATGAAACCCGCCAGCAGATAACCGTGCGCCATATGCAACTCGAGCATGTCGAAGCCGCAGGCGCTGCCCATGCGGGCGGCGGCCACGAACTGATCGCGCACCTGCTCCATGTCGGCACGGCTCATTTCACGCGGCCGCTGGCTGTCAGGATGGTAAGGCAGCGGCGAAGCGGCGAGGATGGGCCAGTTGTCCCGCGGCAGCGGATGGTCCATGTCGTCCCACATGAGTTGCGTCGAGCCCTTGCGGCCGGCATGACCGAGTTGCAGGCAGGTCCTGGCGAGGCTGTGGCGGTGAACGAAGTCCACGATGCGCGTCCACCACTGCTGGTGTTCGGGTGCGTACATCCCTGCGCATCCCGGCGTGATGCGTGCGTCCGGCGAAACGCAGGTCATTTCCGTATACAAAAGCCCGGCACCGCCCAGGGCGCGCGCGCCGTAGTGCACCAGATGCCAGTCATTGGACGTGCCGTCCACGGCGGAGTACTGGCACATGGGCGAGACCACCACGCGATTCACCAGCAGCATGCCGCGCAGACTGAGCGGCGCGAACATCGGCGGGGGCGCCGCGAAATCCCGCGGCAGCGTGAGCTGCCCGCTACGTGCAACCTCGCCCGCCCACCATCGGTCGACATCGGCGATGAAATCCGGGTCGCGCAGACGCAGATTGTCGTAAGTGATCTGTTTGGAGCGGCTCATCAAGGCAAAATTGAACTGCACCGGATCCATATGCCAGAAGCGGCGCACATTTTCGAAGAACACCAGGCTGACATTGGCCGAATGCTGGATCCGCTCCGCCTCCTCGCGCCGCGCAGCCTCATAGGCCGGCAGCGCGGCCCTGGGCGCGTCGGCGTGCTGCAGCAGCGCCGCGTGCAGCGCGATCGCATCCTCCAGCGCCAGCTTGGTGCCCGAACCGATGGTGAAATGCGCTGTGTGCGCCGCGTCGCCGAGGAGCACGATATTTTCGTGATGCCAGGTTGCACAGGCGATGGTGGGGAAATTGCGCCAGTGCGAGCGGTTGGTGAGCACCTTGCCCGGGCGCCCGTCGGCGCCGCGCAGTTCTTCTGCGAACAGCCGCTCCACGTAAGCAGCCGTCGCCTGCTCGTCCTGAATGCCGAGGCCTGATTTTGTAAAGGCTTCGTCCGTGGTTTCGACCACCAGGGTGCATTCTCCCTCGGCGTACATATAAGCATGCAGGTTCCAGATGCCGCACTCGTTCTCGCGAAAACTGTAAGTGAACCCGGGTAGCCGCTGGTGCGCACCCAGCCACACGAACTTGTTGCTGCGCAGATCGACCGTCGGGCGAAAATGTTCGATCAGACTTTCACGCACCGGGCTGTTGATGCCGTCTGCCGCCACAATCAGGTCCGCGTCGCGATGCGAAGCCAGACCCTTGTCCTCGGTCTGGTAGGCGATGTTCACGCCCAGCGAAGCTGCACGACGCTGCAGAATCTGCAGCAGCGTCAGGCGCTTGATACCGGAGAATCCGTGGCCGGACGACCGCAGCACCTGTCCGCGGTAATGGGTGTGGATATCGTCCCAGTAGGCAAAATTCGCGGCGATGTCGCGATAGCTGGCTTCATCGGCCGCGCGCAGGTTGTTCAGCGTTTCTTCCGAAAGCACGATGCCGAATCCGAACGTATCGTCCGCCCGGTTGCGTTCCGTCACCGACACTTCGGCCTGCGGAAAGCTCTTTTTCAGCAGCACGGAGAAATAGAGGCCCGCCGGACCCCCGCCAATGATGTCGACTTTCATCCTCTGTCTCCTGCGCGCGGTGGCCGATAGACAGCGCTACCGGACGGTGCACGCCTCGAAATCGCGGAATTCATGACAATTGTCAATATGGGCCATGTACCGGGGCGGAAAATGAAGACTCGTTCAAAGTCATTAGTCTCCTCCTCCCCTTTGAACGACTTGGCCCAGGACATCTACGTACTGGGCCTTTTTCTTTCCTGATCGGCTGCTGGTGCGGGAGGGGGAATCGAACCCCCATGACCGTAAAGTCGCGGGATTTTGAGTCCCCCACCACTATCTATAACATATTGGTATTACTAGATATTTACTGATTACAATGTGTAATGTGTAAATATCTGTGTAATTTTTAACCCTTTTTTTGCCTCATTTTGAGCCATTAGGGCACGGCAATCTGTCTATCACAGCCTCGCGCGCGCTTTCGTCGCTCCACAACAAACGCTCAGGCTCCCCCCGCATAATCGTCCGCAAAGCGCGCTTAACCTGCATTGTAGAGGAAAGCTCCGGGGGCTTCCTGACCGAAAGCACAGTGAGGATCTCGCACTTCAGCACCAGCAGCTGCATCCATCCTTGTGCATCAGGCTCATTCAGCACTTCGGCCGTTACGAGGCGAATGCCAAGCCGGGCTGCCTTCGCTTTGCGCGATTTCCGAGGGCCGTATACGCCCTCTTTCCATCGAATGACATCCGCTGCAATAAGCTTACCCTCTTGTATTGGTACCCACTCCGCCATCCTCTATTCCTTACTCGACCGTATACCAAACTAACAGTCAGAGTAATCCGCCTCAAGATTTTTTCAGTACAGCCCACCAGACACATCATTTCCCAGAAGACTAGGCCAGCTCGTCAGGCGCAGCTTGCTCGTCAGCCGCAGGACCGCCTTGTCCTTCCCACTTCGCAGCAACAGCCTCAACATCCGGCACCAATGCTTCATCTGTCCAGCTCTTGTAAAACTGTGGATTCTTACTTCGCGGTGTCGGATCGGCCTCGCGCATTTCGACCAGCACGGGCGCCTGAACACATTCACCGAGAACAAGCGCGCTACGCGGCGCGAGCGCAGGTAGCTGATCGAGAAGCTGGTTGTAGATACCGGGAACAATTTCCCGGAAGTACCGCAAATCCTCTGGATTCTGAAGGCGGTGAACAACGAAACTGTTGCACTGTGACAATACCGTCTTGGAAAGTTCACTAGGCCGCTGCGAGGCGACCACAAGACCGAGACCGAATTTTCGCCCCTCCCGTGCTATGCGTTCAAAAACCTGCTTGGAAATCGAGTCTTCTTCAGACTTGCGACCTTCTCGAATGTAATTCTGGGCTTCTTCCAGAACAAGGATCACGGGAAACTCGCCGCGACCCACGCCACTTACCGGATCGCTCAGCCGTTGGAGAAACTCGTGAATCAAACGGCCGAGCAACGCGGTGACGTTCTCCAGTACCTCCGAGGCAAGCAGACTTAAATCGACGATGACAACATTCGCGGCATTGGCGTCGTTTCGCTGGCGGTCATAAAATGGCAAGACCCCTTCCGCTAGGACAGCAGCCTCCGTCAGCTCCGCTTCCGCGCTCGACGCAAGGCCGAGAATATCGCGCAGGAATGTCGCTAAACCGTGCCGGACGGTCGGCCACTCCTCCGAGCACGGCCCAAAGAGAAACTCGAAGCGAGAGTCTTCGAGTAACCGATATATCCGGGTCAACATCGTCGAGCAATTGTCACGCGCGCGCGCGGTGTTCGACTGATCGCGTGACATAGCTGTTTCCAGATGGCGATAGCGGAAGGCCGTTTTGCCAAAATAGGAGGGGCGATCAGCCGAGCTAGAACCGCCTTCCATTCCGGAGGCAGGAACCACGGCCAGACTGGAAATCAAACCGCTCAGCACGCCTTCCGTCTCCTGCCGCTGAGCCATATTCAATGGATCATAGCTCTGTCCCTGACGCCCGGCCAATGCCTTCACTTGCTGGAAGGTCGTGCTGGGACCCACTACTTGAAGAGTCGGGTACTGTTCAACAAGGTCATGAAGCGCAGCCTGGTTTTGCGCGCCTGCCAGAGCCGAGACAACGCCATCGCATAGGGCATTAATGGTATTTCTGTCCTGCCATGCCCCTGTCGCCGTGAGCGTCAGGACACGGTGACACTCTTGCATGAGCGTATCCCGGAGAAATGTCCATTGTGGTCCTGCCCCCTCCTGCCGAGCGAGCGTAAGACTGTTGAGCAAAATGGGGCGTTGTACACCGGGTGCCGCGCGGAACAGCCTCACAAAATCGTCTGAATCCATGAACCAATATGGAATCGTTAGCCGCTCACGTTCTGTTGAATCAGTGGGGATATACAAGGAGCGGCGGTCTGGAATTGCGTTCGTGTAGGTGCCATCTGCGTTTTTTTTCTGAAACGCAGCACGATACTCACCATTGGTATCGAGAATGACAATTCGCGTGCGCTTAACCTCTTCACGAGAGATAATGGATTGGAGAATCGTAGCGATCGAGCATGATTTTCCCGATCCGGTGCTGCCTATGATGGCCGCGTGCTTGCCGAAAAAAGCGTCCGGGTCGATGTAGATGTTGTAGTCTGGAAAGACGACCGATTTCCCGATGTGGACACAGTATCCGGGATTCTCAGGGTCGATTTCTGCGCTTTTCCGCCCTGTGCCAAAAATCGCGTCAAGGTCTCCTCTCGTCGTGAGAAATACTTTGGAGTCAAGCACTGGAAACAGGTTGATCCCTTGCCGGTAGTCCTTGTCAGAAATTGAGCCGATCATCGTCGCCTTCATGAGCCGGCGCGTGGAGGGAAGAGAAACCATCATCTTGTCGGTCTGCAACTCACTCTCTTCGCTCATGACTACTCGCGTTACCATACCAACGATCCGGTGTGATCCCACAGGAATAATGATGTAGGAATTGATGCGCCCGACTTCAATTGTGCCCTCATAGGTTGAGCGTGTTAGGGCCTTCAAGTCCCCGTTCAACTCGACGGTTACCTGGGCAGTATCCACGGCAATCACTCGCCCGATTTCGTGCTCAGCCGCCATCAGGATTCTCCGGGGCGGCATTGTCAGTGTGTGCAGGGGGGGCCAAGGCCTTGTAGGTCTTCATTACCTTGTCGGTTATCTCCTCTTCCCGCAAGTCGGGCAGCAGTTTCCCAACGAAGTGCTCGAAAGTTCCAAGCTCCCACCCGCCCACCAGCCAGACCCTTTCATCTCCAAGCAGTTTCAGGTGGCTCACAAAATCACTTTTCGGCGCAGGGTCAACAACAACCAGCGTGAAACTTGGGATAGCGAGCGCTTGGCGAATTATTGCGTTTACGTGTTCGTCGCCGAAACCGTAACCGACGGCAAAAAGCACCGATTGCGGCTGTGCGATTGCGGAACCAAATCGGCGGAACAACTCCGAATAGGGCAGGCCGAGTGCCTGCCCGTATTTGAGCGGCGACGGGAAAATCTGTACGTCATCTTCAGGAGCCACTTCGTTGTAGAAGGTGGCATAGAGACCGTAAGGGTTTTCCCAATCAGCGGCACAACGATGCCAGGTGATCGATCCGTGAAGTTTGTAAAGATGGAGGGCACGGTCGAAGCGATGAACGCGACCCTCCGTCGTCTGCGCTGGAAAGTAAAAATCCAGATTGTAGGATTCTGGTCGGAATATCCGGCGGAGGGTTCCTACAAAACCGTCCACCAGAACGGCACCCTCGGCATCCGCAGCCTTCTCGATAAGTGTGTCGTAGTTAAGTGTGAAAAGATTTGCACGGCGTAGATTCAGGGGGCGCGTGAGAACCTTCTTGATGAGGCGGCGGTGATCCGCAAGTGAGTCTTCTTTGCCGATAGCGGGAAGATTAGTCAACGAAGTCAAGCTACGGTTTATTTCCCGGATCAGACCATCGATGTGCCCCTTAGACATGGGCAAGGTGGCACCGTTACCAAGATCAAGTGTCGTGCTTGCTGCATACTTTCCCATGCCTGCGCGCCATACGTGAAGCTGGCTGAGATAGTCTTCAAGGTTATAGGTGATCTTGGAAACCTGCTCCAAGTCGCCAGCGAGAGCCTCGCGGCGAGCTGCAAGCTCGAAAGCTTGGCCGGATAGCGCTGAGACCGTTGCATAGAACAGCGACAGCCAGCCTGTGTCTTCACCGGCGGCGACTGCCTGAGCCTTTTCGTGAAGTGCTCTTTCGAGTTTCGGTGGAATTGATGCGAGCCCAACCCCACCTGCCTTCATGGAAGCGCCAGCGCCAATTAGGAACGAGACATTATCGGTCTTGAGAAGCGTGCCAACACGGACGCGCGTCTCTTTCAATTTCTCGTTGAGGTTCGCCTCCGCTTTCCTTTTCGTCTCGGCATCCTCAGACGAAAGTTCCGCAATCAGCTGGTTGCTGAGAATCTCGTTACCGCCTATTTTCAAATAGTATTCATCAGCCACGTATCACCTCCTCTGTCTGAGCCCGCTCGTCAGAGGGGGCCTGCGTCGCCGCCATCGAGTGCATCATCCTTGCAATCCCAAAGCTGGCACTCTAGAGCCGTCGAAACTGTTTAAACATCCTTGAGCAAAGTCTTAAGGTTCTGCCGGAGATTTTGGTCCACTTTCTCATTTGGCAAAGACCATATTTCGCTCAATTCGCCGATCGCATTTCCGGATTGCCAAGGCATTAAGGCTTCGCCATTTAGTTGAGCGAAAGGTCCATCCGACTCCGTCAACACTCGCTCGCGCGGCATGCGAGCAGCGAGCCTGCGTCCCTTCTCGCTCGCTAGCATCGCTGGGCCAACGCTGAACCAGCATCCAAGATTGATCGCGCGGTTGAGGTCGCGAAAGCTTCCAGAAAACCAATGGAGAACGGGAGTGCCTGCCTCGGGAAACTTTTCCAAATAGCCCAGTACCTCACTACTTGCCCGCCTGCTATGGAGAGACATGATCCGTCCTCCGGACGTTTGGCATTTTTCTAAAACGTGCTCGAACACCGCGATCTGGCTTTGCCAGTGGCGTCGAAACTCTGGCGCGCCGTCAAGACCAATCTCACCGACGTAGCGCGCCTCTGGCAGAAGAGTGTCGAACAGAGCCAATTCACTTTGTCTTTCATGAGCGAGTTGCGGATGTAACCCGAGCGCCGTCCGAATGCGCGGGGCATTCACGGCCAACGCGCAGGTCCCGTTCCAGGCGGAAGGCGTCGTCGTAACCGACAGTACATATAGGCCGCGTCGGACGCATTCGTCCCGCACGATATGCGGATCGGGATAGAGGTCCAGATGACAGTGAAAATCGATCACTTGACACCATAGAAGCTCAACAGCGACCCCAGCTCATCCAGTCCACGGCCCACCATAGCTTGCAGCGGCGCGACATCGCCCAGCAGCGTGGTGCTGACGGCGGTGCCAAGCCAGCGTTCCAAGCCTTCCTCTTTCACTTCGGCGCGCGCCATGGCGACAGAACGGATATCGTCAAACCCGGCGTAATCTTTGTCGTCACGTCCAAGGTCCTTAAACACATATTTGGTCGTGTCATTCATACCGGCGGCGCGGAAAGCCGCCCGGCGGACAAGACAAGGCACACAACGTCCGCAATGTTTGTAACCGTACTGGAGGTATCGTCCGCAACTTGTCGTTTCACAGGCATGATCACTCAGGAGCCTCTTGTCGGCGCAATCCCGTAACATCTCCCCCTTTGTCTTGAGTTGATAGGGGTTTTCCACGCTGACGTGCAGCCCGGCAGAGTCGAGTAGCTGCTGGATAAGCCCGAAGAACACGGGATGAGTCGTCCTCGTGCTAAGGCTTCCAAGGCGCATATCCGTCAATGGTGGGTTGATTGAAATGAATCCGTTCTCGCATACATACAGCGTCACGACGCTTTCAGCGTGATATTGCTTCAGCGTCGTGGCCGCCAAGATGCCATATGAAATAAAGATAAGCGACCGTGCCCGCTGTGACGATGGCGTTTCCGGGTTTGGGACTTCCGAGTTGTGATTGATCTGCAAGTGCCTGAGACCACCACCCATCACCTTGGCGAAAGTGCATTGGTTCTCGGCGTCGCCGCGCACGGTCTGGCTGACCGCAAATGGTCGTCTGCCACTCGCCACCAAGTCCAGATTGCCGATGAAACTGTCCAGCCCGCCTGAAAGCAGACTGACGCAATCCTCAGAGGGCAACAATGGCTTACGCGGAGGCTTGGGGGGGAGGCCACCGTCGATAAAGCTGACATTCCATATGTCCGTCGTCAGAAACCCGAGGAGGTGGTTGACCAGCTTCCGTTGTTTGTTCCAGAACGCAGGGTCGGCGACAGCGACTTCCATTTCGAATTCGCGTGTCCAGCCATCGGGGCTTGCGGTTCGATGACCGGCAAGGTCGGCGGTTGTTACGGCCAGCGCCAAGGAGAGGAAGTCCCATGCCCTGGGCGCCGGATGCAAATTGCAGCCAACAATTTCATCCTTAATGGCGGCACCCGCGCTTCCCCGCGTTGGCCTGTCTGCGTGTCCGTAGAGGACAACGTCCAGTGCGTTGGAGCTGCCCTTGAACCCGTGACCCTTCGGGGCGCAGATAAGCTTCATCGCACGTATGCCTCGAATACCTGGAAGGTTTCTCCTAGAGCGGCGCGAACGAATTGATTAACGCGTCCTGTCGTCACGCGATCGCCGGCAGCGCGCAGTTTTCTGAAAGCCGCGGCAACGGTTTGCTTGATGTAATCCTTTACTTCTTTGAGACGCGCAAGGCCCACCGTTGCCGTCGGCGCTTTGTCCTGGATTGTTTTCCCTATGTCCAGCACAGCGCGCCGATACACATCTATGGCGACGAAGCGCTCGATCGCCGCGCCGCGCTGATCCTCGGACAAATTGAGAAGATCAGCGTCGGGAAATATCGTCAGAAGTTCCGACAGGGCATCCTTGATCGCCGCGCGGCTCGCCTCAGCGTCCTGGGTACCGTCCGCGGGTCTGACGGCCTCAACGATGGCATCCATCACTTCCCGCGCTGCTCGACCGGCAAGAAGGACCGGGTCGAGCGGGCTTCCCGGCGAGGCGGCCTGTCCCCCGGCAACGCTCGACAAGGCCCCGTAAAGCGTGCCAGCCGTGGAAGCCGTGCCGCCGAACCGCTTTACGGCGGTCGCCCGGCCTCCGTATCCCTTTCGCACGTAATCGCGAAGCCCCCGGCGCATATCGCGTCGATCTCCGCCTCGCGCGAATTTACCGAGATTCAGTCGTGTTCCGCCAAAACGCGCCGCCGGTGCGAGTGGAGACGGCTGCGCTTGCGCGGGTTGTTGAGGGGGCGATTGGTTTGGACCGGTGGGCAATTGTCCGTCCGGTCCATCGCCATCCGTGGGCGCGGCGCCATCTCCATCCTGTGGCGGATTGGGAGAAGCTGGAGGAACCCATGGTGGCACCATGGGAACGCCGCCGCCTGGCCCCTTGCTAGATGCGGACGTTCCCATTTCCCCTCCGTTGTTTTATTACGTTCTTGACCTGAGCAGATAACCCAGCTGATCTTTCCCATTTGTCAATGACGGTGTTCGCCCAGGGCTGATCGTCAATCTTCGGCACGATGTCCGGCTTGATTTGCGCGGCGGGACGATCGGAAAGGAACGCGGCAAGCCGCGCCCCTTGCGGCAGGTCGGCTTCAGCCGTCACGAGGCAAGCTTCAAGAATGGGCGGCACGCCCCATTCCTGTTCCTGGCGCGCACGATCCAAAAGGCGATCCATGATAACCGTGATTTCCGTTCTCGCAATTTTCGAGAGGCGGTCCTTCAAGTTCGCCGCCATTTCAGGATGCTGGAGCAAAGCTGCCAGCAACTCGGCCGCTTCCGAGGACAGCCGATCTTGCGGACTGATCAATGGCGCATGTTCGCGGCTAACATAAAGCACGCCCCGGAGATCACGATCCGCTATCCGTGGCGGCAGCGTCAGCCACTCCCGGACGAAGGGATCATCCCACGGCCCCTCCAACGGAACCTCTTGTCCGGCGTTCGCTTGCTCCTCCCATCCTGACAGGAACGCCGGCTTGCCATCGCCGCTTTCAGTGACCGCCTTTGTCAGTTCGGCGTAGGCCTTCGGATTTCCAATGCGCTCGAACAGCAGCATCTTGGCGAGGACCGCCTCGTCCACGCCGACGCCATGAGCGTTGGAGATCGACATGCGAATGGCAAGCGCGTTCAAAAAGCGTTTGATCAGGCGAGGGTTCCCCATAATCCCGGAAGCCGTCGTCATGAGATGCGCGAGCCTGTCAGCCGTATCGAATTTTCCGATCAGCTCATTCTCGAACTTGTCGTGCAGCGACTGCATGAAGGCGCGGTCAACCCGCTTCCCTTGCCATGTCTGCCCGAGCTGCTTGCAGATGCCCGACCGGATATTCTCCTTCACATTCTCTTCAAGACCGCTGTTTTCCACATACAGCAACATCATGTACGCGCGCACTTCCTGCGTACCGAGAGGAGGTACCCGGATCGGCAACTGAATGAGCTTGTCGAAATAGTTGATGACGAGATCGTCATCAACGTCTTGAAAATGACGCCGGACGGCGTGCTTGATCATCGCGTCATCGGCGGCGATCACGAAGGCGGTTCTTTTCAGGAACAAAAACAGCCGGATTGCTTCCAGCGTGGAGATTGTGGTTTCAGGCAAGCAGCGGTCGAGGTCATCGATCAGAACTACGAGCGTTACCTCCATGGCCTCAAGGGTTTTCTCAAAACTTTCCCGCAGAGCATGTATCTCCTGTGGAGGGGAAGACTTCTTCCTTTTGGCAGCGAGCAGGCCAGAAGCTGCGTCCTTTACTTCGCCAGCGGCTTTTTCAGCCTTGCCTATCGCTTCCGCATCCACTTCTCCGCCGACAAACTTCTTACCGAGCCCATAAAGCTCGCCAAGCAATCCGACCGGAGGCAGCCCAACGTGCAGAGCTACTGCGGACCCTGCCACGAGCTTGGCAAGCCGAAACCATTGAATACGCTCCGCGAACTCCTTCGCCTTGTCGAGGCCTTTCTTGCGCTTCTCGGCCTCCTGCATGAGCGTATTACCGATAACTTCCATGAGGGCGGCGCGTGCGTCGTCATAGCCCTGGTAAAGCCAAGCATTGAATTCCACGAAGATGAAATCGCCATTGCCTTTGTCTGAGCGCTGCGTCAGCGAACGGTGCACCAGCTTGATCATGGAGGATTTGCCCACGCCCCAAGCACCCGAGACCCCGATCGAAATAGGTCGTCCTTTAGCCTGGACAATGATCTCGGCGACCGTGTCGGCAACGCCGGTAAAGTTTAAGAAATCCCGGTCTGTCTCGTTATCTGGCCACATACAACGTTACTCCGTCTCGAAGCCTCCATTGCTCGCCAACTTCCACGCCAGTATTCTGCATCTTCATCTTTCAAACACCTTCAGCCCCCCCAATGTCACTGGCTCGTGAGCTGATACACCATGTCGCCGACGAAGCGCTTAAATGACTCGTTCTCGACAAACTGCTTGTAGACCTGCGTGTCGTCCTTCAGCAGGTGCTGCATCACCTTGGCCAACGCCTGATCGTGGGCCATGCGCGCGGTGTGCGGTGTGTTCTCCTTTGCGTTCTGGTAGGCTGCATCGGCGGCGACCTTCGGTGCGATGTCGTCGCGGATGCGCTTCGCAACGCGGTCCGTGTCGGTGAACAGAGTTCCAAACTGCTCGTTAAACGTCTTGAGAATGTTGCTCAAGCGATCCATTTCTGGTTCGGGCTTGTGACCGTGCACGTCCGTCGGAACAGCCTCAATCTCCGCGTCCATGTCCGCCAGTGCGATCTTCATCGCTGCCTTCTTCTCGACCCGATAGCTGTCCATGTCGATGGCTTCGAGGATGCCTTTGGCGAGGTCTTCCTCCTTCGGCGCCGGGAGCTTTGGCGTCAACAGGTCAAGAAAGATCGAGAGCTTTTCCCATTCCGCATTGCTGTAGGGAATCACCGATGAGAGGAAGCTGTAGGTGCGGCAGAAGACCTTAGCCTTGCCCTTGAAGTCCACCTGCCCATCCTCGCCGAGCCTGTCCACATAAACCGTCACGCACGCATCGAGGATCGGGTCGAGCTTGTCGCGGTCCGCGCCGCCGAGGAACAACGTCACAACCTGCCTAACCTGCTCCGGTGAATATACCTGTGCGGCATCCAGCGCCGCCTTCAGATCGTGCAGCTTGTTAGGGTCGGTCTCCTCCGCGAGCAGCGTGGTGCGGTAGTAGTCCTGAAAGGCGAAGGTGATCGCCTCGCTGTTGTTTTGGAAGTCGAGCACGAAACAGTCGTGTTTTTGCGGGTGCGCACGATTGAGCCGGGACAAGGTCTGTACCGCCTTGATTCCCGCGAGCGGCTTGTCTACGTACATCGTGTGCAAAAGCGGTTCGTCGTAGCCGGTCTGAAACTTGTCGGCACAAATGAGGAACCGGTACGGGTCGGTCTGGATCTTCCCGGCGATGTCGCTGCTTGAAAAACCATTGAGCGAGGTTTCGCTCACCTTCGCGCCACCGTACTCGTACTCGCCCGAGAAGGCAACGATCGCCTGATAGGGGCTTTTGCGCTCTAGGAGATATGATTTGAAGGCGTGGTAATACTGGATCGCCCGCTCGATGCCACTCGTGACCACCAACGCCCGCGCCTGTCCGCCGATTTTCCCTGCAGCCAGCACCTGCTCGTGGAAGTGGTCCACCATGATCTCGGCCTTAAGCCTGATCGCGTGGTCGTGGCTCTCAACATACCGGCGCAGCTTCTTTTTCGCTTTCTTGGTGTCGAACTCCGGGTCGTCCTCGGTCTTCTTGACCAGCTTGTAGTAACTGTCCACCGGCGTGTAACTCTTGAGTACATCGAGGATGAAGCCTTCCTCGACCGCCTGCTTCATGGTATAGCTGTGGAACGGCTGGTGCCTGACCTTACCCTCGGCGTCCGCCGGCAACGGCACGCCGAACATTTCTAACGTCTTGTTCTTGGGCGTGGCGGTGAAGGCGAAGTAGCTGGCGTTATCTAGCATTTTGCGCGCTGCCATACGCTTGGCGAGCGCCTCGTTCACCGTGTCCTCGGGGTCCGGTCCCGAGTCTTCGTCCTCAACCCGCCCGGTAAGTGCCTGGCTCATCGCCGCCGAGGTCTTGCCACCCTGGCTGGAGTGCGCCTCGTCGATGACGATGGCGAAAGTCTTGCCGCCCTCGGTCGCGATCTCGTCGAGGATGAAGGGGAACTTTTGCACCGTTGAAACGATGATCTTCTTCCCCTCCTCGATGAACTTGCGCAGGTCGCCGGAGCGCTCGGCGTGACCCACGGTCGCGCCCACCTGCATGAACTGCTTGATGGTGGTTTGTATCTGATCGTCGAGCAGGCGTCGGTCTGTCACCACTATGACCGAGTCGAAGACCTCCTTCTCGTTGCGCTTCAAGCCTATGAGCTGGTGTGCAAGCCACGCGATCGAGTTGGACTTGCCGCTCCCCGCCGAGTGCTGGATCAGGTAACGCTTGCCGGCACCGTGGTTGCGCACATCGGCCAAAGCCTGCCGCACCACGCCAAGCTGGTGGTAGCGCGGCCATACCTGTTTTCGCTTCTTCTTACCGGTGCGCGCGTCCTTCTCCTCTACGATCTGTGCGTAGTTTTCGAGGATGTTGGTGAGTCCTGCCGGAGTCAGCACCTCTTTCCACAGATAATCGGTCTTGAGGCCGTGCGGGTTGGGCGGGTTGCCCGCGCCGTCATGGAAGCCCTTGTTGAAGGGTAGGAACCAGGAGCGCTTGCCCGCAAGCTCCGTGCACATTTGCACCTCGCTGTCGTCCACCGCGAAGTGAACGACGCAGCGTCCGAATTCGAACAGGCGTTCACGCGGGTCGCGATCGCGGCGGTACTGCTCGACCGCGTCCTCCACCGTCTGCTTAGTAAGACTGTTCTTCAGCTCGAACGTAGCGATTGGCATGCCGTTAATGAACAATTCAAGGTCGAGCGCGCGGCGCGTCTCGTCCATGCTATAGGCAAGCTGACGCGTGATCGAGAACCGGTTCTGCGCGTGCAGCGATACGGCTTTGGCGTTACCTGGCGAAGGCGTGCCGTAGAAGAGGTCGAAGTGCACCGGCCCGTGCTCCACGCCCTTGCGCAGTACATCGATGACGCCGCGCTTGCCGATCTCGGCTGAGAGGCGCGCGAGGAACTTGAGACGGTTGATGTCCTTGGAATCGTTGGCGTCGGTCAGTGCAAGTTTTTCGAAGGTTTCCGGCTGCGTGGCGCGCAGGAACGCAAAGAGCTGCGGCACGTCGAGCGCATGGGCACGGTCGTAGTCCTTCGGACTGCCCGCGAAGTAGCCGCTGCCGCCGTAAGGCGCGGGCGGCTCTGCTACAACGCCCGGCGCGACGGCGAGGCCGTCGGTGCCGGTCATATGGCGCATGATCAGTGTTTCGAGGCCCTTTTCGCTGGTATCGGTTGTCATGCTGTAGCCACTTCGTTGAGGTACACCTCGCAGGACCGGATCAGAGGGATGAACGGCATCCCTTTGATGAGCCAGCGCCGGCTCCAGACTTCGCTCGGAAATAGCCGCGCACTGTGAGACATCACCAGCGCTTCCCAGGCGCCAGCATCGGCAAACGGCACCTCCCCAGGCTTCGACATGTCGTCGGTTTTCAGGAACCCAAGATAGACCAAGACTACCGGGATGCGAAGATCCGTCAGTTTCCAGGACCAGGCGAACCGGTTTGACATCTGGTAGTGGCTGTCCCTGGAAATCTGCCATTTGAGCCGAGTCGCCGCTTCCAACCCCATTCGGGCTGACTCGATCGCGGCCCCGATCGTCGCGTGACTTACTTTTCTCTCCCGTGAGTCGCTTTCTTCCAATCGCCGGCCGGCAGCCTCCTTCATCAATTCCTTCTCGTGCGCCTTGGCTTCGACGAGCAGCAGCCCGGGCACACCATCAATGGTGCAGGTGCTGGCAATATCGAAATTCGGCGTCATGGCATCCTGCCTGTCGAGTGGCAGCCACCATTCGCCAAGTCGTTTGCTCAGCGCGGCAGGCAGAAGGCGGGGCGCCTTGTGTAGCTGGGCTTCCTCAAGTTCGGCGAATCCTTGCGGCATCCAGCGATCGCTCTGGGATACATATGCGAACGGGGCTACCAAGGCCGTCAGCCGCGCAGCAACGGCGTCTGGGGCCCCATCTGTCAACAGGTGGCATCTGGGTTTGCTTCCGCGACGTTCCTTCGGCTTCATTCGCTTAAGGAGAAGGCTCATACGATGGCCTCCTCGTCAGCACCCTCAGAATCGAGGCCGAGGGCGGCGTCTTCCTGGGCAGTGTCGGGGGCGATTTCCTCGGGCAGTCGCACGGCCGCCTCCCTCACGTCGAGTTTGCCGGTCACCACATCGGCGACGAGGCGGGTGCGGTATTCCTGGAGGAGTTCGATTTCACGGTCGAGGCGAGAGAGCGCAATAGAGATATTGGCAGTAGCATCGTTGATAAACCGTACGATCGCAGTTTGCTGTTCAGCAAGGGGCGGGAAGAAGAAAGAAATTTCTTTCATTCTAGGTTCTGCGAGATCCCACTGCCCAACACGCACACCGTCTGATGCCTGCGTGAAGAATGGTACGTAAGCCTTCGAGCGAATTGCGACGTGAAAAAACTCGGCATTAACACCGTGTACCTTGAACACGAAGTAGGCGGGACTAACGATGCCTTCGTCGTCAGATACACCATATGAACCCTGCCAAGCTTTCATCTTGTTCATGGCAAACTGTCCGATCCTAACGACCTTATAATTACTTAAGTCGTCAGGGATAAAATTATGGTTTTCATCTAGATTTGTTGTGTCGCGCTTAATGACGCCTTTTTCTCGCGCAACTGAAAGCAACGGCAAGTCTGAACGGTTTCGTTCAGTGACACGCTCTAGCACTTGGCGCAATTTCCGCATCTCCCAATGCTGCGGAATGTCGCCGAGCCAGGGAATGCCGGACGGTTTGAGGGGGACGGAAGCGTCTAGGCCACGGGTGACAGCGCGGCGAATGATGCCCTGCTTCTGCTCGTTGAGCAGCGCGATCACCATCCGCTTCGCCCGGATCGTCCGCTCCAGTCGCCCGTTCGCCCAGTCCAGAAACCGGACAATCGCCGCCTGCTCGGAGAGGGGAGGGACAGCGACAGGCATTCTCTTAAAGTGCGAGAAGTCCAGATTCTGGCGGAGTCCTGAGCCGTAGCCATAGATAGCCTTGCTCATGTCCCAGACATTGAGAAATTGGAAACCAAAGTCCGGATCGACTCCTGCGGTCACTCGCAGAGCGAGATAGGCGGAGGTAATAATGCCTCGGTCTCGCACCATGCCAACGCGCAGGCTGGTGTGATCATTCTGAAGATCAGTCGTACGAAGAACGATGTCACCGGGATTAACGATTTGATACGTCTCAAAGGACTCCGGCACGAGACCGTGTAGTTTCTCTGCCGGTTTGATGATGATTCGGCCATAGCTGAGGGAGAGTACGGTCTTCTCCTTCATGCCGTGGTTGCGCTCGTGGTTCGGCACGAAGGCACCAAACGCAGCCCGCACCTCCCAATGCCGGGGCACCTGCCCGAGCCACGGCAACCCTGACTCCTTGTACGCCGCATACGGCGTGAGGTCGGTGATCATGCTTGACCTCCATCGACCATCTGGCGCTCATAGGACTGGTGCACGAGGTCCGTGATGTTGGGCAGCACGTCGAGCGAATTGAGGCTGACTTCCAGATCGCTATTACCCCAGCGCGCGAGGTTTGCTTCAGTGGCTTTCACTTGGCACCTACCTTCAGCAAGTCGTCCAGCAGCCCCTCGGCCTCTTTCTCGACAGCGAGGATATCGGCGCTGATCTCTTTGAGAGTGCGCAGCGGTTGAGGCTTGTAGAAGTGCCGAGTAAAACTTACCTCGTAGCCGATCTTTGTGGCACCCTCCTTGATCCACGCATCGGGCGTGTAGGGGAGTACCTCGCGGCTAACGAACGCTTCGATGCCGCCGTCTTCCAGCAGCGGCACCTGCTCGGTATCGCGCAGGTCTGAGTCAGGCTCGTACTCGACGATTGTCGCCCTGGCATCAACCGTTGCCGCGAACAGGCCGCGCAGCGGGTCGGCCTTGGCCCTGCCTGGCTTGTGCACCTTGGCGATGACGGGTGGAGCGGCCTCAACGCGCCAACTTACCGCTTTCAGAATCTGTTTGAGGTCGGCGGCGGGGAGTTTGAGGCCCGCCTTGTTGAGTGCGACATCCACGTGGTCGCGGAAGACGTTGTGGTCCTCGAAGAGCGTGTCACCCAGCGCTGCCCGCAACTTCGTGGCTACTTCAATAAGGCGGCCGTCGCGTTCCCAGGTCTTGGGATCGAGCAGTTTCCGTTTCTTCTTTTCGGGTAAGCCCTTCTTCGTGCTGCTGCCCTCTTCTTCATCATCGCCGTCGTCGTCTCCCCAATCGGCAAGGCGCTTTTCCAATGCGGAAAAAACCTTGGCGAACGCAGTGAACAGTTCGTCGCCGAACTCCTCATAAAGCTTGGCGCGCAGGTCTTCATCACCGGAAGTGAAGCGGAGCGTCTCGATGGCCTTGAGGGTAAGCCGACTGTGCAGACGGAGCGGACGCTCGATAGTGACCTTCCAGTAGCCCAAGGCGGCGTTGGAGAAGATTTTGGACTCGGGCGTTTCCTTGAATTCGAGGAAAGTACGGCTGATTCGCTCGATGTCCTCGGGCGAGAGCTCGCAGTTCTTCTTGCCGAGGTTCTTGCGCAGCGGCTTGAACCACTGGCTAGCGTCGATGAGTTGCACCTGGCCCTTGCGATGCGCGGGCTTCTTGTTGGACAACACCCAGATGTAGGTGGCGATGCCGGTGTTGTAGAAAAGATTGAGTGGCAGGGCGACTATAGCTTCCAGCCAGTCGTTCTCGATCAGCCAGCGGCGGATGTTGCTCTCGCCCTGACCGGCGTCGCCGGTGAAGAGCGAAGAGCCGTTGTGGACTTCGGCGATGCGGCTACCGAGGGCGGACTTGGCGTTCATCTTCGACGCCATGTTGGCGAGGAAGAGCATCTGGCCATCGCTCGATCGGGTGACGAGCGACAATTCTTCGCCGTTGTGCATCACCTTGAAGCGTGGGTCGCGCATCCCATCCTTGCCGCCCATCGACTCAAGGTCCTTCTTCCAGCTTTTGCCATACGGCGGATTGGCCAGCATGAAGTCGAATTCTTGCGCGGGGAAAGCGTCGTGCGAAAGCGTGGACCATTCCGCGCCGCCTACGATGTGGTCGGCACTCTCGCCTTCACCTTTGAGCAACATATCCGCCTTGCAAACGGCATAGGTCTCGGGGTTGATCTCCTGCCCATAGAGCAGGCTCTTGACCTCCTGCTTCCGCTTCGCGGCAATCTCCGTGAGGGTCTCCTCCGCCACGGTAAGCATGCCGCCCGTGCCGCAGGCGCAGTCATAGAGCAGGTACGTGCCGGACTTGATCCCGGCCTCGATGGGCAAGAACACGAGGTTCGCCATTAGGCGCACCGCGTCGCGCGGAGTCCAGTGCTCGCCTGCCTCCTCGTTGTTCTCCTCGTTAAACTTGCGGACCAATTCCTCAAAGACCGTGCCCATCGCGTGGTTGTCGATGCCCACCGGAGAGAGATCAATCTCGGGGTCGAGGAACTTGTTGATCAACGTGCCAATTGCGTCGGCCTTCGAAAGCGTTTGGAGCTGATTGCGGAATTTAAAATTCTCGAGGATATCCTGGACGTTCGGTGAGAAGCCGTTGAGGTAGTCCTCGAAATCGGCGAGGAGTTGCTGTTGACTGCCGCGAGACTTGAGGTCGCGCAACGTAAAGCGCGATGTGTTGTAGAAGGCCTGGCCGGCCGCGGCAGCAAGCGCGGCGCGCTGCTCGGTGATACGTGCCTCGTCCAGAGTCTTTTTGGTATCGAGCACCGCTTGCTTGGTCGGCTCTAGCACCGCATCCATGCGCCGGATAACGCACATGGGTAGTATGACATCTGGGTACTTCCCTCGTTTGAAGAGGTCGCGAAGCACGTCATCGGCAATGCCCCAGATGAAGGAAACGATCTTGTTATGTGTCGCTTGGTCCACTATTGATCTTCCTTCTCGTGCATTAGGCGCGGCTCTTGTTGGCCGTTGGAGGCGGCAATTGGTCGGCGACATATTTTTCCGTAGCGTCGCGGACAACCCACGCGATCGAAACCTTTTTCTGCTTCGCGATCTGTTCCAGGGTGCGGTAAATCTCGGGCGGAAAGCTGACGGAGGCGCGAAGCGCCGCTTGCGTTTTCATTTTTCTTGTTCTCTCTCGTTTGTCTTGCATACCGAGCCCCCTGAATCGGTTGTGCACCACCTTACACCACCGTGAATCACGAGAGAAGCGGAAAATTCTGGAAGAAAAGCTCCCCTCTAGAAAAACACCTGGTTGAGCGTGTAATCCCAGGGAAGAATGACAAGGATTCCGGCAGAGGCGCAAGCGATACCGACTATTGCATAACGTCGCCCCTCTGGCTGCGGCCAGGAAGTCACGCCTAAAGGGGTTCGCCAGGCGGCGGATTGGGGCAATAGGCTCGAACTGGACCTGCGAGGGCGGGAATTCAGCGGCACGCGCCGAGGGACAGCAGGCGGGCCGGTTGCTCGCTGTCGTTCCTGGCCTTGAGGTACTTATTCCCGGCGCTGGTGGCTATCAGGATTTCATCCGTCGCGCCGTTGGCCGAGACGTAAAAACTCCACTTACCGGCCTCGATCCCTTGAATAGCCTGCTCCTGGGTAAGCACCCAGCGCGTTCCGCTCGGGTTATAACCGCTGATCGATCTTATGCGCTCGTAGGGCGCATTGCGTTCTGCCTTGTTGATGCACTTGATCTGAAACTGCGTCAGCGGGCGCGGCTCAAACGGACTGTATGGGCTTAGAAGGTGAAACCAGAGCAGCGTGATGCCGGCGCCCAAGAGCGAACAAATCAAGCCCGTAATGACCAATCCTCGCCCATTTCCGGACCTTAATGACAGCGCGCAGAATAAAGCGACGCCGCCTGTCCAGATAAGGCTGCCTGCGTACACCTCTGCCGTAAGCGAGGGCAGGCGGGTAAATTCCATTCCCCGCAGCGTGAACCATAAAGTTCCGGCCAGGGTCAGGACTCCCAGAGCCAGGCTCGCTATTGAGCCAAGACGGTCCCATAAAGGGCCACGCGCGCGGCGCCCGAACGTTGGGTCTTCCATCATTTGCCACCCTCCCCTAAGTGACAAATGAGGATTTTAGACCTAATTCACTTCCCGCATTTGCGGTCGATATAGGCCTTCAACAGACCGACGACAGGCTTGTCCTTGTAGCGGTCGAAGGTGTCAAAGAGCAATCTCTGGGTCTTCCCGCCAGTTCTGTAATACCAATCAATGGCGCATGCGGCCTTGTTTTTTTTGCCGTTTGTACTCCATTCATAGGACAAAGCCTCCATAACACCATCAAGATAGGCGCTGCTTTGCTCTGTATTCAATCTCGTAAACATGTCGCCGCCGGTCACGAGTTGGGCGGACGCAACGGACGGAACAAGCAAGGCGGCAATCAGCACAAGGCGCTTCATCCGACCTCCTTCGTGGGCATTGATCAAGGCGATATAATATCCCGTTTTGGGATAATCCGAAAAGGGGATTATCAGGAATACCTGCTCACAGCGGGTGCTCCCTTGAAATCCACCTATACCAGGCAGTACCAGGACTTTTTGGTCAGGATCAAAGCCGCGCGCAAGGACGCGGGGATGACGCAGGAAGAATTGGCCCGCCGTCTCAAGCGGCCTCAGTCTTTCGTCTCGAAGTATGAGAGCGGGGAGCGCCGGCTGGATGTCATAGAGTTTATGCACATCGCCGACGCCCTCGGCGTTAACGCCTCCGAGTTTGTGGAATCAATATCGCCCTGGTCGATGAAAAAGAAGGCCAAGGACTGACCGATGGCAATCGCAGGGATCAGGTCGGCGCTGGTCCTCGCGGAACTATAGGCTCTGGCTGGTCTGTCTGCCGTGCAGGAGCGGCCCCCTCAGCAGCGTTCTGAAAGGCCGAGCTGACGTTTGGCCCTTTGATTTCACCTTCCATGTATGCGCGCGACGCTGAAGTCGTGCGATTGTCGCGCATGTGCGGTCGCACGGAGGCGGGCGCATTCTTGACATCGTTCTCCATGCTTTCCAGTTCTTTTTGGGAAAACGGTTCATCGCTCTTCATGCGATCCTGGTGCTTGACGATTTTTTCTTGGTAGCGCGTCAATTCTTCTCGCGCCTTAGTAGAGCGTTCATATTCGTTAGCAGCTGCAAGTTTTTCCTCACGCGTTGCGGCGTTGGGATCATACGGAACGCGCGCTGCTTCATCGGCAGGCAACTGCCGGTCGTCATCGGTGAATACGCTGCCGTCCCTGGCGCGATAAACGAGGCGGCCATCCTCAAGGCGCTGCGCGCGCCGACGAACATCTTCAAGCCGTTCTTCGGCTTCACGAATCTTTTTGGCGTTTTCGACCAACGCTTTATCGGTGGCTGTGAGGGCATTGCTCAGGTTTTTGGACAGGGCCTGCGTGCGTGCGGCGTATTCGGCCGAATGCACCCACGCCCAGAACGATTCGTCCCGTTCGGACTTTTCCTTGCTTCCTGGTCGCCTGGCGGCCTCCTCCGGCGTCAGGAACCGCCGCATGCGGCCTGCATTCGTGCCGCTAAGCTCGGCCTGGAGGTCGTTGAAATCGCGCATCCTGCGACTGCGCACAATTTCCTCTTTATCCTCCCCCATGATGCATTGCCTTTCCCACTGCCGCTATAGTTGTTATGGATACAGGATATCGGTTCAAGGTTAAGAAATCGGAAATATGGAATTTCGAGCCGCGCCCGCCATTTCCATATAGAAGGCCGTGGAGTGGCCTGAATTTTCACGGGTGTTTCCCCAGGGTAAAACCCATAGACACGACTGTACGCCCTTCTTTTGGGCTAATCGCGCGCTATGCCGGGACGACCCATGCCACCTTGATTTTGTCGGCACCCTTCTTGCCCTGCGCCGGGTTTTGGGTTGCCCGCAACTGCATCCACGTTGCTGCGCCGCCGAAGGCCTGATCGACGCGTCATCCGTCTCGTCTGATGCCGAATCCGCGAGGTCTGCGCTTTTGTCCTGTCTTGGCCTGAGAGCGCTTGGTGATGTCCTGTGCAGTTTCCTTGATCGCTTCCCTTGTCTGGGCTGTTTTCTGCTCAGTCTGCCGCACGGCAATGCGAGCCCTGCGAAGGATGTTCTTATCAAGGGAGCGCGACTCCCGGCGTTCCAGGCGGCCGAGGGCCTCGCCACGGCCTGCCATAGCAAGATCCTCGTTGCCGTGCCGCCGTTGCAGGGCGGCGTTTTCTTGCGTTTGCCGTTGCGCCCGGCTCAAGTCCTGCCGACGGGCGTAATAGTCACGGATGGCTCCGATGCCGGAAACCCGTTGCAGGAAGGCCATCAGGCCTGTCGGGGCCTGCGCCGCGCGCGTGAACGCGGTGGCGTCATTAGCGGCCTTGTGGGCTGCATGCAGGGCCAGACGCTCGCTGGCCTGCCTGATCTTGATGGCCTGCCACTCCCTGTCCAGCTCGGCGCGCCGGCTGGCCTGCCTTTCCTTGAGGCGCTGCCGTATCTCGGTGGAAGCCTGCTCGATCTTGGCCTGGTGGCGCTCGCGCTCGGCGCGTTCACGCGCAGCGATCGTCGCGCGGGCTTGCGCGACGCTTGGCAGTTGCGCCGGGTTGAGTGCGGCCAGCTTCTTGCGCACGTCTTTGGTGTTGGCCCCCTCGATCTGGCGGGGGAGGCTGTGGGCGTGGCCGTACTTGTCCAGAACCACAAAATCGCGCCGGTCGCCGCGGGCAAGATAGTAACCGCGTTCTTCAAGGGCGGCCATAAAGGCCTTGGCGTTGTCCGCGCTCTTATAGGCCTTTGTGATTTCAGCGCGCCGCATCGCGGGCGTGATGCCCGTGGCTTCCGCCTGTTCCTTTTCCGCGAACGTCATGTTCGGGGCCTTGTCGAAGCGCTTGACGCCTTCATCATTGGCAAGCCCCGGCGGAAGGTCGAGACCGAATTTTTCGGCCAGCTCGCGGGAAAGGGCGCGGAGCTTCTGGTGGTCGTGTCCCATATGGACCGCGCGCATTTTGTCGGTGTCGATCCGCGACCAGACAACATGACAATGTTCCCGCTCATTCTTGTCGTGGAAGACGACGGCGCGGGCGCGCCCTTGGAGGCCTAGGCGTTCCTCGATATGGCCGATCGCCGCGGCGTACTCTTCGCGGGTTAGGGGAGCGGAAGGGTTGATGGAAAGGCTGTAAAGAGGCTCTTTGCAGCGTGTCCCGCAGGCGACGGCCTCGTATTCGGCGAAGGCCCCGGCCAGGTCGCCAGCAACGGTTCCGCGCACTTCGGCTAGCTCAATGCGCTCATTCGTAGCCTCATTGAGGAGATGGGCCGCGAGGTCGGCGCCGCCGGCGCGCTGGCTGCCTTTGAGGATCATGGCTGCCTGCCAAGAGCCAGAAAGCAGGCGACGCGCATTTCGGAGAGATTACGGGCGATTTCTTCGACCACACGCGGGTCCGCGTTGTGATGAGAAGCCACCCGCTTGAGGGAATCCGAAAGCCGGCCAAGCTCTCCGATAAGACGGGCAACCTCGACATGGTTGACCGTGGGGCTCCTTGTGGCACGAGGGGGCGGGACGCTCAACAAAGCGAAGCGGATCAGGGAGCCGACCGACAGGCCCGCTCGTTGGGCCTGGTCGCGTATAACTTGGGCTTCCTGATCGTTGAACCGCGCGGTCAAGGTCAACGCGCGCTGCCGTCTATTCGTCCCGCTTCGTGCCATAGGACCCCCTATCGCGCGGTTAAAGGCGCGCGTCCCTTGGCGTGGTGCAGCGGCGAAACGCTGCCTTGTCCGGGTCAGGCTCGATGCCAGAACCGGACAAAAAAGCCGGGGATGCAACGGGGGCGGCGTCTGAGCCCCCTTGCCAAGATGCGCGCGGCGACCAACGGGAGAACTCCGCCTCGCGGAGTGTCCGCGCACATCTTGTACTCTACGCTATTCGGCTTTTCCGCCTATCTCCAGCCTACCCGATTTGCCTTAACGAAACGTTACAACCTCAGGTTTTAGGACCTTATCCATTTGGCCTATAGCATCCACCGACAATAATCTTTACCATATTGCGGTTCTCCGATGCACGAAAAAAAAACAAGCCTGTAAAGGTTAACGGCGAAAAATAAGACGCACAAGCTTTAGCTGCACGGGGCAACGATGCGAAACATGATCACGCCGGGTTTTCCGGGGAGGGGGCCATGGAAGCGTTGCTGTGGGTTGGCGGCGTTATCGCCGTCTGGTACGTGCTGGCATGGCGCTTCAAGCGGCCCCTCAAGACATATGGCACCGCCGCATGGGCCTCGTTGTGGAAAGTCTACCGCAAAGGCCTGTTTCGGCCGGGCGGCCTCCTCGTCGGCGACTGGTATGGGCTTTCCGCCATTTATTACCGGGGGAACGGCCATGTACTAACGATCGCGCCTACAGGCGTAGGCAAGGGCGCGACCGCCATCATCCCGAATCTGCTGCGCTACGACCATCTTTTCGTCTGCGATTTCGGCGGCGAAAACACGGCAGTTGGCGTAAAGACCTGGCGCAAGAAAGGGCTCAATTTCTACTGCCTCAATCCTTGGGGCATGCACACGGCAAAGCCGTGGGACCTGCCCTCGCACAGCGTCAACCCCCTTGATCTATTAAATCCCGATTCAGAGACATTTGTAAGCGATGCGGACCTGCTCGCCGAAATGATCATTGCGCGAACAGGCAAGGAAGGCGGCTCCTCGGCCTACTTCAAGGACGAGGCGCAAAGCGGGATCAAGGCGCTCTTGATGCACATCGTAACGGCGGAGCCGGTTGCGCGCCGGAACCTGCTTGCGGTGCGCGAATATATTTCCCTCGAAAGCGAGCGATGGGGCGATTTACTTTCCGAGATGAAAGACAACCCCGCCGGGGATGGCGTCATCAGCCGGGAGGCGGCGCAGCTCGAACGCCGGCAAGACCAGGCGCCGGAGGAATTCTCGGCGATTCTTTCGACCATGAAGCAGGACACGAATTTCCTCGACGATCCCATTGTCCGCCGCTTTCTCTCCCGGTCGGATGCGAATCTTTCAGACGTGAAGGGACACAAGGGATGTGTCGTATCGTTTGTAATGCCGCTGGAGCATGCCGGGACACATTCCGGCCTCACACGTCTGATCCTGGGCGTGATGCTCGTAACCATGCAACGGCCGCCGCTGGCGCGGCATCGTGTACTTTTTGTTCTCGATGAATTCGCGTCCCTCGGCCGGGTGAGCCGTGTTTCCAACGGCCTTGCCACACTGCGCAAATATCGCGTGTGGCTCTGGCCGATCTTTCAGAGCATCGGCCAGATCCGGGACTTATACGGAGCGGGCTGGGAGGGCTTTATCAGCAACGCGGAACTAAAGCAGTTCTTCGGGGCGTGGGATAACGACACTGGCGAATATATTTCGAAGTTGTGCGGCGACGCCACGGTTGAAACGGTGAGCGAAGGGGAAAACGGGCGGCGAACGAAGAGCCATGGCCGCCGCCGTTTGATTACGCCCGAGGAAGTAATGAAGTTGGAGGGCAAACAGGTCGCCATTATCGGAAGCGCCGCGCCGATGCTTCTTGAAACCCGGTCCTATTGGGAGCGTCCTTCGCTCCGGGATCAGTTCTATAACAATCCTTATCACGGCAATACGCCACGGCTGCCGCCCTCAACGCCATGGCGTGCCTTGTCCGGCGCTGCTGTAAAGATCGGGGCGTGGGCGCTGGCGCCGGGCCTGACGGCAATGTGCCTATACCTGGCCGCGGTTCTGGTATTCACACGTCCCGCCATCAATACGGGTTCGCGATTTGTGGACGGCGAACATGCGTGCGATTACGTTGGTCTGCACGGGGCGCGGAGCTATACCGTCGGCGGCCAGTGTCCTTCGATGGTATGGCGGTTTAACGTCGAGGCCGATTGAATAGGCTTTTTCCCATGTCTTGCTATCGCCGTTCCGCAATATGCTAAACGCCGTCTTATCGTGGTTCTGGGCACAGGACTGGTGGATAGAACTGCCGGTCGTGGCCGCCGCGCTTTTTGCCGGCTACATGCTCTTGGCCGCGATTGGCCGCGCCATTCTTATGATCGTTGATCAGCTCATGCGGTGGGCGATCCAATTTATCCATTGGTTTTCTTCGCTGCTATCCAGCGGAATCATTGCCGGGTTGCGGGCGATTGGCTGGGGCGTGATGTTTGTGCTGCAACTATTGTTCAGGCCGTTTCTATGGGCGTACTGGGAAATAAAGGCACTGATTTCCGGCTTGCTGGGGGATCTGCAAGCGCGGCTGGATGAGCAAAAAGACTTGCGGCGTCTTTGGGAGGAAGAGTACCGGGATCAGTACAGGACATTCAAGGAATTCAAGACGGCGTTTAATAGCGATCAAGGCCCGGGACCCAAAGAACGGCAGGAACCGCATTTTGGCGGTCCTGAATTTGAAAAGCCGCGCGATCCGCCTGACCCTCTGATTGAAGCATGCCGATTGTTTGGGTTGCCCGAGAACGGGAACTTCACTCAGCAGGATCTAAAGGCCAAATATCGTCAGTTCATTCACGCGGCGCACCCGGATCGAGGCGGCAGCGAATATCTGGCGGGCCAGATCAACGATGCGCGCAAGCTCATCGAAAAAAAGCGAGGATGGGTGACATGAAGAAACTCGAAGACAAGAGTGGAAAACCGGTTTCGCGCAAGGAGGAGTTCGCGCAAAAAGTCAAAGCATTCCGACAGGCGACGGGAAAGCCGGAGCGCTTTTCGATCGCCTGCGCCTGCGCCGAACACGACAGAGGCTTCACGGTTACGTTTGAGCGCATGGGTACAGGCGAAAAATGGCGCATCGCCTCAACGGTGAAGATTGCAGGACAAGAACAACCGCGGTCGCTCTTTGGTAAAGCCAAGCCGCGCGTGCTCGAAGTCGCTCTCGGTGAGGTGGATAATTCCAAATGGACATGTCCGTGGTGTCAAAACACACGCGGGTATGTGCACTGCGGGAGTTGCAATACGATCGTATGCGGAGCACGAAGACGAGAAGAAGGGGGGCAGAGTCTTTTCCGGTGCCGCGATAGCTGTGGAGAAAGCGGCTCGCTTGGAGTTCTCAAGTCGCTGACCGGAGCTGACGCGCCTTCGTCGAGCGCGAAGGCCAAGCCCTCCGGCCTATTAGGGGGCTCCGCGCCCCGCCCTTCGCTTCCTGGCGGTTCCAATCCCGCTCTAGATAAACCGAAGGGCTAGTTCAAAGACCTCATGTACGGGCTTCTATACGGAAAATAGGGGGTATCCATGAAAGACCAGCTCGACAAAATGTCCGAGGAACAGTTAAAGACCCTGATTGCCGATGCGCAAGCGCTGCTGAACAAACGCGAACAGGAAAAGAAGAAAGCCGCCCTCGATCAAATCCGCAAACTAGCCGCGCAGGCGGGAATGACCGTCGCGGTAAAGGGCAAAGGCCGGCCAGGCCGCAAGTCTGCTAAAAAGCCGGCGGGCTCGTAAGAGGTTGCCTGTCCCGCTCGGGGAAGGCGAAGGGGCGGGAGCCCCTTCGCGAAATTTCTTTACAGCAATCCTCTCTCGGCAAATGAAAGTGTGCTCGTGCCGGCTACGATGAAATGATCCAGCGTTTTGACATCAACGAGCGCGAGGGCCTGTTTCAACGCCTGCGTCAGCACCTGATCGGCGTGGCTTGGTTCCGCTACGCCTGAGGGATGGTTATGGGCGAAGATCACGGCGGCGGCGTTGGCCCTAAGAGCGGCCTTGACCACTTCGCGCGGATAAACGCTTGTCTGCGTTAACGTTCCCCGGAATAGTTCCTCGAACGCAATAACCCGGTTCTGCGCGTCCAGCAACAGCACCACAAAAACCTCGTGCTGAAGTCCTGCCATGCGGTGCTTGAGAAGATCGCGGACGGCGGCGGGACTGCTGAGCGCGTCCCGGTGCCCAAGCTCCTCTGCTATGGCGCGGGCTGCGAGTTCGCGCGCGGCCTGCAATTTAACAAAGGGATCGCCTGCATAGGCTCCCTTGCCTTCTGAACAAAACAGGTCCGCGTTTTCCTGCGGGGCCTGATGCAACAGAGCGAATAAAGAGCCCTTCGCATGGCGGAGCATCGTTTCCGCCGTCTTCCGGTTGCCGAGAACAGCCGAGAGCAGTTCAAGACTGGATGCATTTACTACATGATTGCTGAGCAACATTTGCGCCTCCTATGCGCTGTTTAAAAACTGCTGCTCATGTGGAGTTCTCTTCGCCTCCCCTGGGGGGACGGGAGGGGGATTCTTGAAGTGGAAATGCTTTAGCCGCCCGGCTTTGGCGGCTTGCTTTTGCTGCTCACGCTTTCGTCCCCTTCACGGAACGATGAGGGGCGAAAGAAAGTGAGCAGGCAAGCCGCTTTCGGGCGGCTGCGTTTCGGATGGTCAGGTTTTCAAGTCCGTAACGGGGTTCAGCAACCAAGTGACAGGGAACCTGGCGCGCGCGTTGCGCGTGGTTTCGAACTTGCGGGAAAAGATTTTGGGCGGGGAATAGCTGGGGGCGTGCCACGGGGACATGTGGCGCGACCCCAGCCGTGCGGCAAGGGAACTGCTGTTAAAACATGCAAAGGTCTTACTCTGAGAAAAGCCTATCAGGCTCGATTGTTTTATATGGGTATTCATGAAACCATCGCCGATTTTTGGTTGGCGTGTAATGTCCCATTAATGTATGAGCGTAATCGCAAAATGGTTCGCCATGAGACCTTAGCATTAGGCCCCAAACGCTTTCGCTGTTCGAGTCGGACGCTGAGCGATCAATTGTTTTCAGGTGAATGATTCGGTCACGCATCGTCTTGAGTTGCTTGTACCTTTGCCAAGGCTTCCTGCCTTTCGGGCTTTTCACGTCAAGAGCGCGGGGCAAAACGACATGCAGTTTTTCATCTAGGTTGACTGATCGCTCTATCTCGACTTTTCCAATGACTTTGATTTGATCTCCTTCATTTCTCTCGTATTCAAACTCTTTTGGTATCGCTTCATTGGCGAAAGCTTCAAGTGCCGAGAAGGAAAAAACCACATGAGATATAAACAGTTCGAAGTAGTCAAATAAGCAGCTACTATTTACTGGAACGTGTGAATTCTGCCACTTGTAAAACATGGCAGCCGGGTCATTATCTTTGATTCTCACATAAGAACGCCGAGCAAGATTCAAGAATAACGCGGGGCTAGACGGCAATCCAAAATCAACGTGTCCTTTCTTTCCGAGTTTCTCAGCCTTGGTCAGCATGGCCAATCCCGTGTTGAACTTGCCAATTGAGAAATATCTGCCGTCGTGTTTTGCGAGAAGCGCGTCCTGTCGATCAGTCATCACCGTCCCCTTATTGTCGGACTACCGCCATAAATTCCTTTATATCCCGTACTGATCCGCCGCGCATTTATACTGGACTGAGAGCTGGTCTTCCGTTTGTCCGACCGGGGCAATGAAGATGTGCCCCGAAATGGCGATGCCATTCGGAATGTAAAGGGAGAAGGCTTCACCGTCCTTATTCTGGATCATTCGGCCAATCTTGTGAAACTTGCGCCGTGGCTTGCCCTGATACTCGTATTTTTCGACTGAAAAAGCGTCATAGGTCTGCATTGTTGGCTCCGCACTGGTGTTGATGCATGCCGCAGGGATGGCCGGGAGTCGCAAATGCAACAAGGAGTTTACGACTCCCGATAAGCGGCGTTTCTTCTCTACCAGTAAAACGTGCAGGCTTGCGCAAAGCAAGCAAGAAAACGGGGCTTGTTAGGGAAATGTCCTCTTCCTGCCCCGCCCGTCAAGGGTGATTTCAGAAAAGGGAAAGCTGTTCCCGCTCAGCCTGAAGACGCTTCCACGCTGCTGAATCCGCTTCGTAGTCAAGCCACGCAACGGCATAGGCCACGGGACCGCCCTCCGCGGCGATCAGCTCGCTGCCCGTGAAGTGGGAGAGATACCCGGTTTCCGTGATGGGCAGCGGCTCCCGGTTCGCGCTCTCGATCTCCAGATGCGCCAGCGGATAGCCGTAAATTTCCTCATAGCTCCCGGACCAGCTCGGGCAATAGCGGATTTCAAGGGCGATACCCTGCCATTCGGCGCGATGTGTTTCGTATTGTTCGTGCTGCATGTGTTCGCCTCCGTGCGAAAAGAGGGGGCGCTTACGCGCCCGCCTCCGGTTCGGGTTTCGCTCCAGCGGCTCGCAGGACGATGCGCCCTGCTGAGGCTGGCATAAGGTCGAGCTGCAGCGTGAAGCCGTCGCCGTCCTTGTGCTTCCAGGCCGCACCTATGCGCGTCCAGAAAGGGTTTTCCCGATCGGGAACGAAGTAGGCTGCATACGCCGGTGTGTGTTTTTCTGTCTGTGTCATTTTTCAAGCTCCTTGCTAGTTGTTTTCGACAAGCGAGCACAGAGCACGGCGAACAAGCCCGCGGCTCATGGTCAACACGGAAACTTGGAGCGGGCAGGCCATTGAACGGCGGGCGCGCCGTGCGATCGGGTGAAGGATGAGAAACAACCCCCGCAAGGAGTCAAAGCCACAGACAGACCTTAACTCCCGGCGGTGCTGCCCTTCAGGCGGCGATGGCTTTCCGTGATCTGGGCGCCGTGCAGGCAATCTGGGGCGCGCTGCGCCATTCATATAGCTTCGAGGTGTAAGATGTGATTAGGTCAGACAACAATCGCGAAAGGAGGCAAATCATGCCATTGGGAAAGCATACGAGAACGACTAAAGGCACTTTCAGGCGGGAACGCGCCGACTCGACGGCAGGCGAACTCCGCAAGGATTATGCTGAATTTCAGAACGTGCGCGGACGCGCAGCTCGGGAATATCAAGAAGAACCTCGGGCTTCCGGTTGACGCGCCGATCAATGCCGTCCGTAAAGGCCTTCGGGACAAGTAGTCAAACGCGCGCCGCGCAAGCGGCGCGCGTTTTTTCAGGCATCGCAGAACACGAAAGCGGAAGGCCCTCCGGCCTCCCGCGTCTCCTGCTCTTTTATGCCGCAATAGCTTCTTCCTTCTGCAAGCCGTGCAAGTAATCAAGGGCGCGCTGCGCGTGGGCGGCGGCGGTGAAGATCGCGCGCTTATCCTCGCGCAAGACTTTCAGCCAGTTAGCCAGATAGGCGGCATGATCCTCGCGTGGTTCGGGCGTGATTCCGAGATCAGCGCAAAGGAAAGCGGCTCCGAGTTCGGCAATCAATTCCTCGGCGGCGTAGGCATGATCACCAAAACGTTTGCCTAGAACACGATCGCAGCGGCGCGGGTGCGCTGTCCAGTGGGTCAGCTCGTGCGCCTTGGTGGCGGCATAGCTCCCTGCATCCTTGAAAGCCTCGGGCGGGGGAAGCTGGATC
>JACZJT010000031.1 GCA_014860445.1 Burkholderiales bacterium | reverse complement strand
CGGTTCCTCAGGGCTGGCGGGCGCTGGCGGGGGCGTCCTGCGCGAGTGCGGCGATGCGCTCTACCTCACCGCACCTGCCACCCGCGAGATCCGCCCGGTGGGCTTCGGCGTGATGTCGATGACCGACCTGGTCGAGCGCATCGCCGCACTCGCGCAAGACGCCCCCGCCAGCGCCCGCCAGCCCTGAGGACCCGACCATGGCACGCCGCCCGAACGACCGCCCGGCCCGACACCTCGGCAAGCGCCTGATCGCCAGCCTGCTCGCCGTGACGTTGGCAACCACACCGCTGGTGAGCCACCCCGCCGACCTGAACGCCGAGATGCAGGCCATGTTCAACGACCTGGGCGCGCTGGGCAACGTCACCACGCCGGGCGCATTCCGCGGCCAGGCGATGAACCTCTACACCGGCGGCGCACTCATGATGCGCTCGCCCGGGCGGAACTACCCGCTCGTCGACGCCCAGCTTCCAAGTCTGCGGGCGGGCTGCGGGGGAATCGACCTCTTCGGCGGTGCGTTTTCTTTCATCAACAAGCAGCAGTTCGTGGCACTGCTACAGAATATCGGCGCAAACGCCGTCGGCTACGCATTCAAGCTCGCGCTTCAGTCGATCTCCCCCGACATCGACAAGCTGCTCACCGAACTGCAGGACCAGATCAACAAGATCAACGCGATGAACATCAATTCCTGCGAAGCGGCACAGTCGCTTGTGAACGGCGTCGTCGGCGAGTACGACAACTCGGTGATGAGCGGCTGCGCAAACATCTCCCAGTACCTGGGGAGCGTGACCGACCGCGTCGACGCACGGCTCACCTGTGCCACCAACGCCGCAGGCGTGGTCAAGGCGGCCGCGGCATCGAGCGACCCCAACGTCCGTAACGCCACCTTCGTCAAGGGCAACGTCATCTGGACGGCGCTGAACCGCGTGGGCGGCTCGATCAGCCAGGCCGAGCGCGAACTCATCATGAGCGTGATCGGGACGGTGGTGCTCTACCCGCCGCAGGACGACGGCAGCGGCGCGATGCCGCGCTACTTCGAACCCACCATCGTGGGCCTGCGCGATCTGCTGCTCGGGCGCGGTGCTTCGGCCACCGAAGGCAACATCGACGTCGAGGTCTACGCGTGCGACGAACCCGTCGATTGTCTGAACCCCAGCCGCACCACCGTCTCGGTGAAACCCTTCACCCAGCTCGTGGCTGAGCGGCTCGTTCGCATGTCCGACAATATCGCGAACCGCACACCCCAGACGAGCGCCGACATCGGCTTCATCAACAATACGACGGAACCGGTGTACAAGATGCTCGCCGTCGCCAACGCGGTCCCCGGCTCGAACACCGCCGAGACGCTGATCGAGACCTACAAGGACGTGATCGCGCTCGACTACGCCGAGACGTTTATGAGTCGCGCGATTCGACAGGCGCTCACCGCCCTGTCGCACACCCTGAAGCGAACCGAGATCGAGCAGCAGTACGTCGAGACCTTGAAGAGCAATGCCCAGGAGGCGCAGCGGCAGCTTCTCGCCGAGAAACAAACCGCCTACGCCAAGGTGCGCTCGGTCTCCTCGATGACCCAGGACCTGCAGACCCTTGAGCGGCAACTGTGGAGTTCCATGCCCTTGGCGGTCAAGGCAATGCTCGATTTCAGTTCCAACTCGGCGGCTCGCGGCTCGTAGAACGGAGCCTGGATCGGATACGCCCTCGTCCCGTTGCGGGCGACTTGTCCCCCTTGACCCATGTTCGAAATCTACGCCTACGGCAACGTCGACACCCTGAACGGGGTGTTCAATGCGATCGCCGCGATCATGGGCGGTGCCGATTATTTCGGGCTCATCAAGACCGTCGCGGTGACGGGGGTACTGGTCGCGGCGTTCGCGGGGCTTTTCACGCCGGGACGATTTCACGGCTGGGGCTGGCTGTTCGGCTTTCTTTTCCTCTACTACGTCGCCTTCCTCCCCAAGACCGACGTGGTCGTCATCGACAAGCTCGGCAGTCAGCCCCCCGTCGTCATCGGGAACGTCCCGATCGGCGTCGCCTTCTTCGGGCACTTCACGAGCAAGATAGGCGATGTGATGACGCGGTTCTTCGAGACCGCCTTTCAGGTCATTCCCACACCCGACGCTCAGCTCCCCAGCGAGCTTGCCTACCAGAAGAACGGGGTCATGTTCGGCAACCGCCTGATTCAGGCGTCCCGAAACCTCAACGTCGCCGACCCTCAGCTTCGAACCGATCTGATCGCCTTCGTTTACAACTGCACCTTCTACGACCTGCAGGACGGCACCATCGACCCCGCCGCGTTCGCCCAAAGCACCGACATCTGGGCGCTGATGGGAAACCCGAATCCGGCACGCTTCTCGACCTTCGGCAATCCGGTCCAGGTCGATACCTGTCCCCACGTCTATACCTACCTCGCGAACCGCCTGCCGGCCGAGGTGGCGCGCGCCCGTGCCGTCCTCGCCTTCCAGTTGAATCCCTCCCTCGACCCAACCACTGCCCAAGGGGTGATCGACAGCCAGATCGAGCAGGCCTACTACAAGACCAAGATCGCCACCGCCGCGCAGTCGGCCGCGGACCTTCTTCGCCAGAACATCATGGTGAACCTGGTCGAGGACACGAGCAGCATCGTCGGCCAGAAGATCAACGATCCGGCCTCCATCATGATTGCGACGGCCCGGGCGAACGCCACGGCCTCGATCAACACGTCCTTTCTCACCATGGGAAAAATCGCCGAACAGGCCCTGCCCCTCATTCGCAACGTGATCGAGGCGATCATCTACGCCGTATTCCCTTTCGTCTTCCTGCTGTTCCTGCTGGCGCAGGGACGCGGCCTCGGGCTCGCGATCAAGAGCTTCGTGCTGAGCCTCGTCTGGATTCAGCTCTGGCCGCCGCTCTATGCGATCCTCAACTACGTCGCCACCCTGGCGAGCGCGCGCACCCTCGAGGCCGCGGCCAAAATGGGATCAGGCGCCCAAGGTCTCGCACTGGAAACCGCTGCCAGCATCTATCACGGCGCGATCTCCGACCAGGCCGTGGCGGGCTACATGGTGATCTCGATCCCCATCATCGCGACCGCGATCATCAAGGGTGGAGAAGTTGCATTTCAGGCGATCACCGCCGTCGGGCCGATGCAGTCGGCCGTGTCGGGAGAGTCGAGCGCGACGAGCAAGGGCAACGTCAGCCAGGACGTTGTCTCCATCGACCAACAGCAACTCGCCCCGAACCGAACCTCCGCCTTCATGTCCACGACGAGCGATGCCCATGGAACCACGATTCAGGGCACGGGCTCGGATGCCGGAGTCTTCCGCTACCAGGCCACCCTGAGCCGACTAGCAACGACCTTCACGTTCTCCGAGCGGCAGGCGACCGCGCTGACCGACAGCGCGCGCGAGGCGGAAACGTTCGCTCGCACGGAGCGCGAGGCCATGCAGCGAAGCCAGGCCGCCGCCCTCACCCAGGCGCTAGGCATCCAGGAGCACTACGTGCGCTCACAGACCCGCTCCGGCGGAAGTGTTACCTCTGACGGTGGCTCGACTTCCTCCCAGCTTCAGACCCTCAACTCCGTCGCCCGCGACGTCAACCGCCGCCTTGGGCTTTCCGAAGAGTCCTTGGTCGGGAAAACCGTGGCCGCTTCCGCCTCTGCTGGCGCCACGATCCCGCTCACGGAGATCGGCGGGCGGATGGCCATGGAGGGGAAGCACGCCGACCAGGAGCGGTTACAGAGCGCTTACGACTACGCACGAAAGGCCGTCCAAAACACCCAGATCTCTGATGCGACTTCCTTGACGAAAGAGTTTCGATCATCTCAGGCGTACCAGTGGTCGCGCGGGAGCCGGGCGGCCGGGTCCGAGAGCTTCGATTCCGCGTACCGCGAGGCGCTCGATCGGCAGTCCACATCAGACCTCGCGCTCGCCCGCGCCAAGGAGGTTGGCCGAGTCGCGCAGTTCATGCGCGAGTGGAGCAGCGGCGCGCAGACCGACTTCACCAACTACGCGGCAAAGCGCCTGTCCGAGCGTGGCCTGCTCCGCGAAGAAGATCCGATCAAGCTGCAGCGGGCCGTAACCGAAATCGCCTTTTCGTATGCGAAGGGCGGCGACGTGGGCAAAACCTTCATACCAAGCGACACTCCGTTGCAGCCGACACGAGCCCCCGCTCAACTACTCGGCTGGCCGGCGGGGACACTTCGCGAGGAATACCGGCGGGACTCCAGCGCTTTAGACGCCAATGCCGTCGGAGATCGATCCGCGGACAACGATGTAGCGGTTCGCGGGCGACAAACCGAGCACGGAGTTCAATCCAGCCAGCGAGTCGGCGACGACGTGACGGCCCCGACTCAACGGCTTACAGAAAGCGCCGCAGGGACCATTGAAAAACGTCAGGGCGTGCTCGCGGGGGACCAGGGCCAGCTCAGCGAGGACTACAACGCGACGGTCGGCACCGGAAACATCAACCCTTCTCACGGCGGAAATAGAGCTGTCTGGGACACCGTTGGGGCGCAAACTGACAATCGCGCCAAGCTGGGTACGGCCCCGGAGACGCCGACCATCGGCGAGTGGCACCTCAACAAAGACGGGGTTCCGGTGCGTGGTCCGGAGCAGAAATGATCTGCTGCCAAAAATCGGAGGGGCTCTAAGTTCGGGTGAGAATCCGGCGCAGCTACCAATAACAAAGGACCTCAATCAACGCGATGCGTCTGGCGGAGGATCGACCACCCGCCAGCTCAGTCGTCCGTCCTGTCAAGGTCAGGGTTCTCAAGCTCGGCGCCAGCGAGAAAACCGGTGGCATCGTCGCCGTAGCGGCTCGCCGGATTCATCGTGACCATGGGATCATTGTGCAACCAGCCCTGGAAATCGGGATCTGTGGTCTGGTCCGACTCACCTTCTGCTTCTTCTGCCGCAACTGACATGGAACCACCGGCCTGCACGTAGTCGCGCAAGATGCCGAAGAGGTCCGCGGCAGAATTAAATAGAGATTTTCGCTCGTTGCTCATGTGCATATCTATTACCATAGCTAACTCCGTATACATAATACGCCATTGCACTATGCGGTCAATGGGAGCGTCTACATGGGAGCATCTACAAGGCCTACGCTTCAGGACATTCCTTGTGGTCGGTTGGTGAGACAATGGACGCAACGGCCACAAAACACACTGGCCGTGCTCAACGCGATACATGTGCGTTGACCCTGCTATGCATCGGGCAACAGAAGAACGCAGGGGTCGTCCTTCGGCGTGAGAATGGTGGTTCGTTGTTTTGCTCGGGTGACGCTGACACGGAAATTCTGGCGAGCCTGGCTTAAGCCCTCGTCTCGGGAATTCGACCGAATAATACGATTGGGATTGGACACAATCTTACGTCTTACCCGTACTGGCCACCCTTCGAAGATAATCACTGCATCAAACTGCTTTCCCTTGGCCTTATGCATGTTCATCACGACAATGCCGGTCTCAGGCTTTTGCGACGTGGAAAAGTGTTCCTGGACGAAGGCGAGGCGCGTGATGTCCAGGGCGTTCCGATAAGCGCCGTTATCGCGCCAGTCCTGCGCGAGCGCTTGCCGCAATTGAGTTCCGCGATCCAAGAGCCGAATGTTTTTGACCTCGTCGGCGATCTCGTTAAGGCGCGGGCAGGCCCCTCTTTCGAGGATCAGGCGAACCGCACGCCAATCGGCGTCGTGGTCGCCCGTCAATGCGAGCGCGCATACTTCGTCATAGACAGCCTGGACGGCAACAAAGATGCTCTTTTTCGGGAACGGCTCCCCTTTCGCCTTTGCGGCGTGGCATTTCTCAAATGCACTCCGAACGGTCTGCGCCTTGGCTAAGCCTGTCTGTGTGGGCGCATCACCGTCCCTGCCGCGAAAGTAATCGCATAACAAATCGACAAAGGCCGGCAGGTGGCGCGCGTCGTTGTGCGGCTGCATCAGGAAGGCAATAAGTTCCGCACCCAATATTGCGGCTTCCATATCAACCGCAGCCGAATGCCCGATGGGCGGGACCTTCCCAAATGGCGCACGAAACGAATCGGAGACCTGCCGTGTCATCTTCTTGGTCGGCACCAGGACTGCAAGCGACCATCGCTTCTTCCCGCTCTTGATAAGCCGCGCCCTTGCTTGCAGGACATGCCCGGTGAGCGTGGCGAATGCCTGATTCAGGTTAGATTCAAAGACATCAATCTCGACGCCCGCATAGGGCTCATCACGAAATTTTCCTTTCAATAGGTCATTTCCAAATATGAGGATGTCCGTGCCCTTACTGCGGTGATTCTCTCCTGTCAGATCAAACTCCGCGGGATGAAACTGATCTTGTAAATGCTTTAGCCGCTCGGGATGAGCGCCGATGAAATCGAAAATGCGCTGCTCGGGATCAGCAAGGGAGATCAACGTGCTGTTCACGCCGAGCGCCTTCACAACATGCCACTGGCTGGCATTTGTATCCTGAAATTCATCAAGAATGATGAATGGAAAGGCGGTCGAGATCAGCCGTTTGACCTTTTCGCTGCCGTGCAAAATCTCTCCGACGCTGGGGGCGAAGAGATCAAAGCAGATACGACCCTCTTCCTTCGCAAGGCGCATCCGCTCGTCTTCTTCTCTCTGCCGCTTCTCTTTCTTCTGATCTTCAGTCAGCTTTGACTTGTACCCGGTCCGAATAACGGACAGGGCAATGGCTTCATTGGACGGCGTAAGTATCGAGAGCCGTCGCGGAAAACCGAGGAGATAGCCGTGCGTTTTTACGATGCGCCAGAAGAACGAGTGATAGGTATCAACCTCGATTACCTTTCTTGCTTCGCGTGAGATACCGTCTTCGTCATCGATCGCCTCAAGAACGCGGGAGACAGTCGCGCGCGCAAAACTCAAAAAGAGAACTTTCTGACCAGGGCGAAGCCGCTCATGCGCGATCCTGGCGGCTTTGAGAATTGACACGGTGGTCTTGCCCGAGCCCGGTTCTCCGGTAACGAGAAGGTGGCCATCCGTGGCAATGATCTCTTTTTGTTTTGGGGACAGTTCAACCAACGGCTGCGGGCTCCTGCTGGGGCTGTGCATCGGCGTCAGCCGGGTTGGCTTCAGGCTCCTCCGCCGGTACGCAGAGTTTCTGGAGTTCCAGACATGCGGTGCGAATCCATTCGGGGATTTCAGCCTCCGTGCATTGGGCCAGAAAATCCGCGATCCCCCAATTGCCCTTCGACCACGAAAAATATTCCTTAACTGCGGCTACCGCATTCGCGGCAGGATCAGGAAAGTGCTTGAGCAGGTGGGGTGGCCAGGTCATGGCCTTACAAAACCGCTTCAATGCGTCTTCGGTCGTATTCTTCAAAACGAGGTCTTCGAACCCTTTCTCCTCGTGCATAAAAAGCTTATCCACTTGCGCTTCAATAGCCGCCTTGCTTTCATCTGTCTGTTTATCGCAGGCTGCGAAGGTCGATTTCCCAAGACTGCGATAGAGCTTCGCCAAATCCGCCACCTGAGTCTCGGTGCCGGCATCGATCACGCATATGCCCAGCGCTTCGAGAGCGCTGTATTTTTCCGGCATCAGTTCGGCCAAGCGACGCGCGACGGCGGGAAATGAGGCCGCTTCGGTCGCCCCTTCCGCGATGAGAACCCGCCGAGACAATAGCCCCTCGCAAAAGCGCGTCCTGAATTCGTGCCGGTATCTCTTATGCTTCACGCTTTCCGGAAGCGACACGAAGGCCATGTCGAGATCACCTTCGGGCGAGCGGGAAAGTATGACCGTTTCATCGAGGCTAAACTCCTCCAGAACATAGGGAGAGTGCGACGTGAATATGGATTGCGCCGACAGCTTGCGGATTTCGTGGATGATGCGTTTCTGCGCGTAAGGAGGGATGGCCGTCTCCGGCTCCTCCATGGCAAAAATGACGTTCTGCTTATCCGCCGCGATTTGGGACAACATCGCGAGGACGAGCATATTGATGGTGCCCGTACCCTGACGATAAAACGGGGCCGCATGCTCTCCATCGCCGGTGGCGATGAAAGCAGTTACGACTTTGCGGAGATGTTCACGCGTGAGCGTGGAAACTTTCAGGTGAGGATTTATTCCCCATTCCCGAGGGACATACTTCTTTAAGGATTCGCTGATGCTGCCCAGCACCCCGGATATGCCCAGCTTTTCGTCGGCTGCAACGTTGTAGGACGACAGGGCGGCAATCGTGTCCTCCCACATCTGCGGCCTGATTTCCTTCAGCCGCAGGATAATGTCGAGGAGGCTGCCGTGCTCCAGGCTAAGCGCGCGCGAGCCCGTTCGCAGCGACCGGAGATAGAGGAATCCACACCGCTGCTTGTCTTTCTTGGTAAAGAAATCAGGCTTCTCGCTTTCCTCCAGGCTTCTGGCGTAATACGCGTTTCCCTCGAAATCATCCTCCTCAGCGTCGTATTTGCCGATGAATCTCACACGCAACGCCGCCGTTATCGTTGCGGCATCGACGCCGTCGGGTTTGGGTTCGTTGTACAACCTATCGTCCTTGCTATCCCACCATTCGATGTAAGCGTTGAAATGCCCCTGCTGTTCTTCCGATAGTCCCGTAACAGTCGCTTCGATTGTAATTTGCGGTTCAGCTTTGTCCGCAGCACCTTCCGCGACACCGTCCCCTCCCGCGGGCGCGGGCGCTTCGGGAGGCGCGGCAGCGACAGCATCGCCGGCGTCTTCTTTCTTTGGCGGCAAGAGATACTTGCCGAGATGAAAATCGTGTTCGTCCACAGGTGGACGCCGGCTTAGACGATCCGGTCCCAACACAAGATCGATCGCCTCGAGAACAGTCGTCTTGCCGACGTTGTTGTCCCCGATAAGAACGACGTGATCCGGAAATAATAGAGATGCTCTTCTTATTCCACGGAAATTCTCGATTGTGAGATGACTTATCTTCAAGGTTTCCCTTCCCGCCATTGCACGCGCCTATACTTACATTCTATCGGTCCCGGCACGTTTCATTTGGCACCTGGGGTCACGGCTGGGCGATTCATCAGTCTGCATCGCATCGCCTCGTCATAGGCTTCACGAAAAAACTGCGTGAGCGGCCTTGATTCATACATCTCATGTTCTCGGATAACGTCTTCATGGTCGCCGCCGCCAAGATGCTGACGATAATGGAGCCAAGCATACAACTTCGGCGTCGTTTCCACCTTAAGGTCGAACTTGGTCGATGCAACGTGACGCGCCTGCTTCTCGTCGGTCATGAATGCGATGCTTCTCACTCTGTAGGCGACCGCGATGGATGACAATTCGCCGCTACCCAATCCTCTCGGAGCCTGCCGAGACATGTCTGCGAGATCATCCAGACTGCATGGTTCCGTCGGAAACCGACCACACCGTCTCGCGTGCTCCAGTCGTCGCATCATCTCGGTACGTTCCGGCGAAGTGAAGGAACGTGGTTTCTGCAGGCACTCATACAGCACCATTCCCGTTACGCAGAAATGCAACTTGGCGTCGATGGTTGCCTGATATAGTTTCCGGGACGACAGCATGTTCCATACCGAACACGTGTCGGCTACTGACACCGGCGAAAAGTGGGTAGGATCAAGCGCCATGCTGGATTGACCGCCCATACAGAAGAGAAATGTCACGCAGTTCGACGTGATCTGCGAGCAAGCCTTCGCTCAATCGCCCTGCCGAAATCTTGCCTTGCTGGTGTGCGTCGAAGCACAGCCCTACGAAATAGTCGGACAATCCTCGCTCAAGCAAGGCGATACGTCGGGCTCGTTGCTTGTCCGTCAGGTTCGCGGGGGCCTCAGGATCGATCTTGTCCGTTGAGGGAACGCGGACACTCCGAATCATTGCTGCAGTTTCTTCGTCGACGATACCGGCTTCTCGCAGTGCAATGGACAAAGCGGTCGTACTCACCTGTAGTTTCTGCGCCCAATCGATGGCCTGGTCGGACGTCCAAAGTGGTAAGCGCGGCAATTGGTCAGGCGGCATGAGGTAACACGAGGCGAAGCGATTAGCGCGGACCTCCTTTAGGTAATCCTCATCAGCCCGTGACAGTTCGTGTCGGAATGTCACCATGACCGCCTCGAAGGAATCGAAGATCACGTGCGCGGCTTCGTGACTGACCGAGAAACGCTGGCGGTACAGATCCTCGTCGTAGTTAATCAGTACGCAGTGCCCGGCGATAGGATGCTCGATGTACAGACCGGAAATATCAGAATTGACGAGGCGTCGCCTAAATATGTGTACGCCAATCTTTCGGAAATCGGAGTACACGTCGCGCGGAATTTCGTTTGAAGCGTAGCCCAGGTGCTCTCTGAGCGTTCTCGCAGCAAGCTCGCCGTGCGCCTTGAAGAATGTGCCGCTTGGGGCAAAACTGAATGATTGCTTAGGTATGCCCAGGAGCGTTTCGAGGGTGGCCTCGATCTCGCAAAGATAAAGAAACTCCTGAATAGCCCTGCGGTCCTCGGCCGTAAAGACGTCACCATGCCTCCGGTAGAGAATATCGGTCTTCTCGAATGGCGCCGGACGATTGTCGTCCAGGAAATCACGAAAATCATGCCGATAGTAGTTTGCGAGAATCAAGACTTCGTCACCGGTAGCGGGCGATTCGCCCGCCTCGACGAGAGCGATGCGCTCTGTCACGATGCCCGTGGCTTCGCTTACCGCAGATACGCTGAGTGACTGCAGCTCCCGCGCCTGCTTGAGCTTGCGCGCGACGATCAGCGGATCAAGCGGCATAGCAGCATTCCCTTTGCGAAGACATCCCTACCCACAGGTCCTGACGTGCCACACGTCGCGGCAAGAGCCGTTTTGCTGAAGCTGCGCCGCCACAATCACAAGTCCTGCCTCATGAGGCGCTCTTCCGCAGGTGCGCCGCGCAGAGTTTCGCGTAACCACGGTTGCTTGGTCAGATTGTCGGGCGGACGGGTGGTCGTAGTGATGATGTACTGAAATAGCGGTTGCCGCCCCACTGCCTCGAGACCGTGCACGAACTCAAACAGCTGGTGGTAAATGCTCAGGCCAAGGTCGGCCTCTCGCGGGCTATCGTGAATCAAGAAGGCCGGCACGTGCGCCTTGCCTTCGATGCTCACGCACATCACGGCCAAATCGAAGGCAACGATCTTCAAGGATTCGATCGCGGTCGTCGAACGGTCGCCCCCCATGTCGACCGTCAAATGCAAGCCTTTTCCGTCCAGGGTGACGGCGCCACGAGCAATTGGCCCGACCAGCGTGCGAATAATGGCGTCGAAAGTCCGGGACAGCCGACCAAAGACTTCCGTCTGTGCATCCCGATGCGCGCCGACTTGCTCGCGTTTCTTCTCGATTCTTAAAAATAGCTCATCTGCGCTCGACTGCGTCCGTTCGACGGCAATCAGCAGTTCGTCCAGACGATTGGTATCGTCAATGCGCCGACGCGCCTGATACCAGGCATCTGCTTTAGCGTCGCTAGCCTTTTCCGCCGAGCGAAGCCTGTTGCGAGCAACCTCGGCGGCTTGATGTGCAGAAGCCAACTCAGCATTGACAATGGGCAGCCGATTCCGGTGTTCTTCGAGTCTCAATGACTCGCACTTGAAATCGTTTTCCAGCGACTCCCGGCGTGCCTTTAATTGATCCGAGTCCGGCAATTTGTGGGATAGCTTGCATCCCTCCGCCAAGGCACGGTCAATCGGCACTTCGCATATAGGACAAACGGGACTCTCGGAAGAGTGAATGGCAAACGCTGTGGCCGGCATTTCGCCTTTGATCCGGCTTACCATGCGCTCGATTTCTGGGATTCGCGCTTCCACTTCGGCCAGTGCTTTGGCTGCCGCATCGAGCCGGCGCCGCGCTTCGTCATCAACTGCCCGAAGGGTATCGATGTCGGCGATATCCGTGTCTGTATCTATCACCACCGTGCGTGCCAGTTGCACTTTGGCCGTCTGACGTAACTGCTCCACTGCCAGTCGATCGGGTGGAACCTGGTCTTCTCGTAATCCCAATTCGCCGAGAAGGCGGGATCGCAACCGGGCCGCCTCCCATTTTCGATGTGCAACCTCCTGAAGGACCTTCTGATGCCCGGTTTCCAGCTCACTGATCTCTGCACGGACTTTGTGTTCTTCCGGATCGATGGCGCCGATCAAAGCCCGTAGCGCGTCCAAGACCCTCGTCGTTGAAAAAGACCGAACGGGCGATCCAGAGTCCGACTCTGGGGATCGCCAGTCGAGAACATTATCGAAACGACAGTCCTGGTCTCTGGAAAGCCAGGCGAGTGCAATCAGCCAAGCCTGTAAAGGACGATCTCCGGGAACCAGCGCAGCAACGTCAGGGGACAAAATGCCGTTCTCGACCGCCTGCAGGAACGATGTAATGCCGTTTGCGGTGAGTTCGTCGATCTTGATGTCATCGAGATTGCCTTCGCGAATCGCAAAATGCTTCCTTCCCGTGCCGATGGGTCGAAGAATTGCCCAACAGATACCATCGACCATCACCTCGGCGCCAACCAGACCTTCCGGAAACGCAAGGGCAACGCGATTCCGTTGCTCATCAGTCGCGAAATGATCCTCTCCCAGGCAGTAGCGGATCAGGCGGCAAAACATGCTTTTTCCACCGCCGTGCCCCATCGCATCTCCGTCTTGCCTTGCCTTTGTCTGGTCGGCAGGATCTGGGGACCAGATGATATTGAGGCCTGGTCGAAGCGTGATCTCGCGCAGCAGTTCGCCCGGCTTGCGCCATAACACCAGCCTGCGTACCCAGAAGCGTGGTTCGTTCCTCCCAGCCTCTGGCTGGAGGCTCAATCCAGATGGAGGAACAAGGTCAAGCTGCCTGGGCATAGATCCACCTTTGGATCTCGTCGGGAAGCTGCCGGATTACCTCGTCCGTATTGCTCCAGCGCAATACGCTCAGCACCATGGCGGCACGACCGTCGGGCCAGCCTGCCGTCGGAATGGCGTCCAGCCCCGGTCCTGGTCCCCACGTGTTGGTGGAGAGATCTTCCGCAAGCAACCCGTTGCCGCGCAATTGCTGCACGGCACGCCCCCATGCTCGATCGGCGCCAGGCACCAACGGCCGCACTTCGGCCGCCATGGGCGCGGCCTCGGTCCCGACCAGCCGCCGCCAATCCAGCGCCTCCTCCGCAGTCAAGGCAGGTATGAGGAGGCGTGGCTCGTCAATTAAGATGGAAGCCAGCCGGATGTTGCGAGCAGGCTCGGGGGATCCAGCGACTTTAAGGATCGCCGCGAGTATGACCCCCATCTCGGCGGTGTGATCCGTGCTGTGCCTTGCCCAGACGCCGTCGGGCAACAGTGCCGGATTGAATGATGGCAGCGGTGTGCGCGTGCCCGTGGCGAACATGTCCTCGATAACCTGCTCGGCAGCCCCTTTCGCGCGACGCGCTTTCTTGACCGGCGCTGCCATCGTTTGAGCGGCTACGCGCTCATGATTGAGCGCCAGCAGGCGTCGCAGGACCTCTTTGCGGGCAGTGGGGCTAATCGTGTAGCGGACGCGGTCGTTTTCGGGCAGGGTTTCGACTTCGTGGAAGTCGTGGCCAAGGTCGAGAGGCTGCCACCCGTAGGCGTCGCGGATGGCTTCATCGAGTTCGCGGTGCAGGCGACGCAATTCGAGAATACCCTGGTAGCCTGCCTCCACTTCTGCCGCGGATTTCTTGCTGACTTTTGCGACTACAACGGGCGTAAGGGCGCGGGCGTGGAATAGGTTATAGATGTCGGTCAAGCCAAGCCAGAGCTGACGCATGAGAGCGCGGCGGTGTTCGTGGTAGCGCTCACCGATTTCCGCCAAGGTCGGATTGGCGGTCTGCCACAGTCCCTCGGGGAAGGGGAAGTTTTCGAAGCAATCCGATGGCGAGTAGCGCAGCCGGGTTTCCAATGCTCCGCTGTATTTGCGCGCCCAGACTTCGTGAAGCGTGGATTGGACGATTGCGTAGAGGTCCCACCGGTCGGTAGTGAAAACCTTCAGAGCTTCCGTAAACACGTAATTTGTCGGCGCTGCGGAGAAGCTCAGGTGCTTGGTCGTTCTGGCAACCATGAAGCATCGCCCTTTGCCAGCAATTCCTTGATAGAGCCCCACCGCGCGCTCGGCGTGTTGCCACCATCGCTCCCTGCGCACGGCCCGGTTGTCTTTCTCCCGTATCGGCTTCACGAGCCTCAGAACGCGTTCGTAAGACAAAGGAAATTCAGTTGCCTTCTCCTCAGGCCAATCAGCAAAATTGATGATACTTCGACGAGGTGCCTGGTCCGGCTCGTTATTCACCTCGTCGCCGTTGATTAACGAAAAGATCACCTTGGATTCAGATGGGCTTCTTTCTACATAGCTTTTTGCCTCGGTATGCGTCAGAACAAAACCGTCGCCGAGGAACTTTGATCCCTCAAACATCATCCGAACGTTGCTGCGCAACTCAACCGGCTCTCCGAGATCCTGTTCAGCTTCGAGGTACGGACTAATATAAGCAACAGGTTTTCCGTCCAGGAGCGGTGTACCTGACCATTGTCCTTTCTGAATAGAGAGTAGTGATACGACTAATTTTGCGCGTCCGGGCCACTTGACTCCGCGGACAGCAAAGTTGATGGTCGCGCCTAATCTTCTGAGTTGCTCCAACCCGTCTTCTCGGATATCTCCATCACGGATCGAATTGGTAGTGAGAAATGCCATGAACCCATTTGGACGCAAGAGATCGAAGATTCGCCGAACAAAATAAACGACCAGATCGCTCAGGCCGGCGGGCGCAAACTGCCATTTCACGTATGAGCAAAACTCGTGGCCAAATGTGCCACTAAGGTGCGTGCCTCCTTTGTATGGCGGATTCCCCAGAATGCAGTCAAACCCACCCCGCTGAATGATTTCCGGAAACTCCAGAAACCAGTGGAAGAAATGCATGCGCTCACCTAATGCCCAGGCTTCGGCGGTGGCCTGCCCTTGCGGACTGCGCTCCCCTTTCCAATAACGTCGGAACTCGGCATCTGTGATGAGCTTCGACATATTCGCCGGTGTCTTGGCCAGGTAGAACTGAGCGATGGGGATCGCGGCGATCTGGTTGAGCAGCCAGGCGTCCTCGCTCTTCGTGAAGTCCTGATAGCGGCGCTTCTTGGCTGCGATGTCCTCGGGCGTGCGCTCTGGCAGTATCGAAAGCTCGCGCCAGCCGTGCAGAATGTCATCGAGTTGTTTCTGGATGGCTGGGGCGAGCGGGATCTGTCCCGACTCGTGTTCCTTGCGCTCCGCTTTATTGCGCTTGCGCACGAGGGCTGCGGTTTCCTTGTCGTCGCCATGCATCGTAACGAACGCTTCGTCAGGTACGCCGCGCTCGACTTCCTCGCGCCGGGAAAATCCGACGATGGCGTTGCCGCATTTAATGTGGTGGTCCAGAAAGTTGAGCGGCTCGCCGGGGTTGTGAGCTTCCAGCCAGAGCGCGACCTTGCAGAGTTCGACGGCCAATGGATTTAAGTCAACGCCGTAGATGCATTCGCGGATTACGTCGCGGATCGCGGTGCGGAAAGCCGAAGGCGACGGTTGCTCCTCGCCGGTGCGGACGATCGCGAGCTGCGTGGCGATTCGCCGTGCTGCGGCCAGCAGGATGTGGCCGGAGCCGCAAGATATATCTGCGACTCGCAGGGAGAGCAGCGCTTGTTCCGGATCGCGTTCCTTCAATTTGTCCGCAATCAGGTAGTTGAGCGAGTGCTTGATAAGCGGCTGGACCAGATCGTCGTCCGTATAGTGGCTCTGGGTGTCATCTGCGCCCGGTTGCAAATCAAAAGCGGGAGCGCCGGCGTCAAAACTGAATACCGCGTTGAATTTCAACAGGCCCTCATATACGGACCCGAGTTCCTCCACGTTGAGGGCAGCGTAGTTGACACGAATGACCTGCCGGGTATCGGGATGCCGGTAAAGGCCGAGCGAGCGCAGGCACGCAAGCAACACGTCGTTGCCGAGCGTCGCGCGGGCGAGCAGGCCGATGGCATCCGAACTGAACAGATCACCAGCCAGCGGGGCGAGACCAATCTTTGTACCAGCGCCACCGGCTTCGAACAAGTGAAACGTGGCCTGCAAGGCGAGCCAGAGGTCATGGTGGCGACGGTCGGCGAGATAGCGCTTCTCGGACAGGCGGCGCAGGCGTTGCACGCTGTAGTAGCGCTCGTAGATATCGCGCTTGACAGGGGGAGTCTTGGGCGGAAACACCAGCCCGCGCTCCTCGATCACCATCAGGAACAGCAGGCGGTAGATCAGCCGCAACAGGTGCTGGTAATACAGATCCGGCTTCAGTTCGCCCGATGCTGCCGCATTACGCAGCGTTTCGTTTGCCGGGTGAGCCAAAAAGCCATTGGCGAAGTCGCGGATAGCCTGCTCGACCGCCCGGCTCAGGCCATCGCGGATGCGCGAACCGGAATCGAGCGAGTCCTGGTGGTAGCGCTCGATGAGGCTTTCCGCCGCGGCGTCCTGCGACGCGGGTAAGCGCGTCGCGTGCAGCAGGCGATAAAGCACCGCGAAATCGGCAAACAGTCCGTCGGTGAAAATGCGGTCGAGGTCGAACTCCAGGTAGGTGAGCTTGACGAGCCGCGAACTGTCGCGCAGCAGCCGCAGCAGCCGTCCATTTGTCACCAAACCGTACAGCTCCTCCGCAAGCGTGAGGTATTCCTGCACCATCGCGTGTGCCGACATGCGCAGGACCGCTTTTTCCGGCTTGCGGTCCAGCCCCGACGGCTCGCGGAAGCCGGTGATATGAACTGGAGTTTGGCCGCGATTGGCGACGCGGTGTGAAATCGCGTAGGTCTTGCCATTCAACTCAACGCCGCGCGACTGGTATTCGAGCTGGTAGCCAAGCAGGCCGAGCAACGGAACGACCCATTGCTGGCGCGTCTCAGTGGTGGCAGCGGAATCCGGCCTTAGCGTTTCAAGTTTGCGCTGGAATATACGCCAGTAATCCTGGGCATCGGCCCAGGCACGCGCGATCTCGTCCTTGACCTTGGCGTTTCGGTCGAAGCCAAAGTCCGCCGATTGCTGGCCCGGGGCATCGTCAAGTCGTTCGAGGATGTCCGGGGAGAGAATCGCCCCCTCGATGCGGATGCTGGGGTAGTTCATCCCTTCTCCGCCTTGAGGGAACCCAGCAAGGCTCGCCCTTTCTGGGTAAGCCGGTATTCTTGGTTGCTGCTGCGAGGCTTGTCGGGAATAGTCATCTCGATTAGCCCGGCTTCGATCAACGGATTCAGCACTTGGTCCCTGAACTTGGTCCGGCTGGACCGACCGAACGCTGCCATCAATACAGCAATGCCCTGCGCCTCAAGGCTTCGTTGCAGCAAAAGGACTTGGTCCCTACTTAGTCCCGACTTAGTCCCGACTGGCAGGGTGGCCTCCTCTCCCGCAACCGATGCGGCCACTTCCAGCGCCGCGGGATGTATCGGCAGCCGTACCATGAAGTAACTGTGGTCTTCGTCGAAATCGAATTCGGCCGGCGGCGAACCGTTCTTCCGCATCGCTTGGATAATTTTCGGGATGCCCGTCGCTCGGCCTTCGGTGAATTCAAGCTCTTTCAAGAACTCGCCGATGCGCCGGTTGCGGTAGCGGCGAGGCTGGACGCGCCCGGCACGGAGTTGATCCAACCGCATCGAGCGATCCGGGCCGGGGTAACTCAGCACCACCAGTTCATCGTGCGAGATACGAACCTCCACGGGCTCCCGCACGTCGTAGCCACGGTGGTATACCGCATTGACCACCGCCTCTTCGATAGCCTCGTAGGGGAAGCTGTTCACGCGAGTCGCTTGCGCCCGGTCTGGATGCTTGATGACCGTTTCGCTGATGAAATTGCGCCGGATGTAATCGAGGGATTCGCGGATCATGCGCGGCAGCGGCCCCTGGAAAATCTTCTCCGTAAACTTGTCGCCGCCCGGCCCTTCCTTCGGGAACCACACCACATCGATCTGCATGGCGGGGAAGAATCGATGAGGCTGCGGGTTGAACATCATCAGCCCAATGTTGAGGGGAAACGGCGCTTCCTCGGCGCCGCCGATCACACCCATTTGCCGACCCAATTTCAGCAACGGGAGCGTGCGTGCCGACTTGGCCAAGTCGCTACCCACTTGTTCCAGATAGTCCTTAATGAGTTCGCGCGACAAATCCTCAATCTTGGCGCGCTGGTTGATGCGGTCGTCGAACGGCACGGTTGCGGCGAGCGATAGCAATTCTGTCTCGTCGGCGCCTCTGCCGCGGACGGTGCTCGATCCTTTGCGGATGAAATAGGCGTAGTCCTTGCCGTCCTTGGCAAAAGTGAGTCTCGCCTTGTACGGGCGCGTCTGGCCGCCCAGCACCCAGATCACCAGAATGTGCCGCCCGCTAATCTCCGCCGGCACAACCACGGGGTGGTAGGGCGGTTGAATAGCGCTATGCCCAAGGTTGAGAATTTCCTTCTGAATGGCGTCGATCTGGCCCTGCTTTAGACCGACCGGCGGTAGCAGGGGCTGCCCTTGCTTTTCGGCGACACCTACGATGATGTAGCCACCGCCGAGGTTGTGGAAATCGTTCGCGAACGCGCAGATCGTGTGTAGTACGGCGAGCGGATCCCAGCCCGCCTTGAATTCCAGTCGTTCCCATTCCACGGCCTTGCCATGGAGCAACGACTCGATGTTAATCGGCAAGGCCACGGGCTACTCGGGCAAAAGAACGTACACGCCGAGAAGATCCATCGGCAGAACGGGATACACGACCTGGAAGCGCTGGCGATCCATAAGTGCACTGAAGCGCTCGTGGGCATCGACCAACCGCTTCGATTGCTGCTCCGCGACGGCGTCGAACTCCGCTCGCAGGCTGGTCAGAAGTTTGAGTTCGTTTTCGAGGAAGCCCGCGCGCGCCTGCAGCGAGAGGTCCGATGAGGCCCGCGCTTCGGTGAGCAGCTTCTTGGCCTCTGCGTGGTCCAGAAACTCCTTCTGCTGCGGTGTCCCGCGCCAGCCCCAGAGCAGCATCTCTTCGGCCACGATCTTGTGCCCCGCTTTGCTCTGCTCGATGACGTTGCGGCAACGGAACAGGAGCAGCGTGGTTTTGATGGCCACCTGCCGGGTGCGGACAATGGCGGCGCGCGCGGCACGCTTGTCCACACGCGCGAGTGTATTGGCCATGACGAGTTGGCAGAGCTGCTCGACAAAGCGGTGGTTACGCCCAATGTAGTGATAGCCCTCGGGCGTGGGCGACTGAAAGCTTACGTTGACCGGGTTTCCGGCCGGCAACAGTTCACGCAGGGGCGGGGGGAGATTGCCCGTGACGATGCGGTAACCCTTGCGATCGCGCGTTACCTGAACACCGAGCACATTGTTGAGCGTCACGGATACGAACTCTTCCACGGCCTTGGGATCGCCGATGGCTTCGTCCACCTCACGCAGGTCCGCCTCGATCTCCTGGGCTTTGATAGCGTTCTGCGCAAAGATGCTGCGGGACGCCTTTTCCCGTTCGGCGGCCTCGTCCACCTTGCGGGTGACGTTGGCCTTGGCAGTGGCGGCCTCATCAAAGTCGCCGAAGTCGAACACGATTTGGTTTTTGTCGCGCTTCTTTTCGATCTGCCGCTCGGGATTGAGCAGCAACGCCTGGGTGATGGTGTCGATAATGCTCTGGGAATCCTCGGGGAACGGAACGTTAATGCCGGTGGCACGCTTGATCTCGCGCACCTTGCGCAGGAGCACGTCGAGCACGATGCCATCGATCGGGTTGTCGGCCCCGTAGAGGAGGCACGCCTTCACCTTCGGCGCCAGCTGCCCGAATCGGTCAACGCGGCCCTCGCGCTGTTCGAGGCGGTTAGGGTTCCAGGGCAGGTCGTAGTGCAATACGCCGGTAAAGTGCTCCTGCAGGTTGACGCCTTCGCTCAGGCAATCTGTAGCGATGAGAACGCGCTGAGGCGAGCGGCCCATTTCCTCAATGCGCTGCTTGCGCAACTCATCGGGCAACTCGCTGGTGATGACCTGGAGGTCAAGCTTGGGGAATCTCTTCTTCAGTGCCGGCGCCAGTCGCTCGCTCACGTAGTTGGCGGTCGCGATGTAGCGGCAGAAGACGACAGGATTGAAGCCGGTGCTCAACCAGTCGTCGAGGATCAACTCAGCGGAGGCGAGCTTGCTGTCATCCTTGATATTGCTCAGCTCGGCAAGCTCCTGCGCGAATTCCCGTAGCCGCCGTCGCTGGTGCTCGGTCCAGTCATTGCGCTCGATGACGTGCGTCGGAGAGTTGTCGCCCTCAAATCCGAACTCGGTATCGCCGACCGGATTCTCTTCGGTCGCCCGCGCGCTGTCGGATGTCTCTGCATCGTCGCCTGCCGCGGACGCCAGATTCGACAGGCGGGTATTCAGCATTTCGATGCCTGCCGCGGGGCTTGACATGACCCCGCGCAACAGAGCGAGCGCGGTCCAATATTGAACCCGCTTCTGATGGCCGCGGGCGGTGTCCGGCGCGATCAGCTTACGGGCGAAGTCGAGGATCGCTTCAAAGAAACGGGAGTAACCGCTCGAAAGGTCATACGGCCATTCAAACGCCTCACGCTCCGGAAAGGGCGTGTCCTCGCCCATCCACTTCTCAACGTCGGCACGTTTGCGCTGGACGAAAAGGCGAGCAAGTTCCCGTCGCTCCGCCTGAGTGGAATTGGGCAAGTTCAGGGTTTCGAACTCTGGCCGGAGCAGGCCAAGCAGCGAGTGGAATTCCTCGGGCTTGCCGCTATGCGGGGTGGCGGTGAGCAGGACCAGTTGCTGTCCAGGCTTGGCAGCAATGCGGCTGACCAGGTGGTAGCGCTGCTGCTGACTGGGCGAGGCGCCTGTCGGCCGCGCGCAGGTATGGGTCTCGTCGACAATCACGAGTTCAGGGCACTGCTCGACGAACACGTCCCGGCGAACGTCGGACTTGATGAAGTCGACGCTGATGACCTGATAGGGATAGTAGTCGTAGACGCTCGTATCGCCCTGGATCTGCCGGTCGAGGCGAGCCTGGGTATTCGAGCGGATGATCACCGCTTCCAGATCGAGTTTGGCCCTGATTTCCGCCTGCCACTGCTCGCACAGGTGCGGGAGGCAGATGACGGCGAAGCGACTGATCTTTCGCCGCTCCAGGAGTTCCCTGACGATAAGCAGTGCCTCCACGGTCTTGCCCACGCCCACGTCGTCGGCAATGAGCAGGCGCACTGACTCCTGCCGCAGCGCCATGATGAGCGGCACCATTTGGTAGGAACGCGGGCGGAACGAAAGCTTGGCCAGCGCACGGAACGGGCCGGCGCCGTTACGGAAGGCGAGCCGGGCGGAGTCATAAAGTACCCGCGCGGTGCTAATGTCGCCGAGGTCCGCGGCAGTTGGCTCTTCGAATCGGGCGTCCGCAGGCTGGTCACTTTCGATTCCCAGGGGCAGGTAGATGCCGGCGATCTCGTCATCCGAACCGCCCAGCGGCTTGACGATCAGGAGGTCGCTGTCCTCCGAGGGAAGCACGATCCATTCGCGCCCGCGAAGCGAGACCAGTTTGCCGGGCTGGAGCAATGTCGTCATCGCACTTTCCTGAAGATGTCAGGACGGGCCGCTACTTTTTCGGCTAGATTGTCGCGGTAGTAATATACCCAGACTTCGTCACCACGGGCGATGATGGACTGACGTTTCGCCGAGTCCTCGACTTTCAATGCGGCGTCATCGTGCGGCGTTCCGTCGCAGAAGACCCAGATCCGCGGTTCATAGTAGAAATCCGGTTGCACGTATAGGCCGTCGACCCGCTTTTGGGCCGAGTCGGGCAAGCGTAGACCGTTCTGATATAGAAAATCGAGGAACTTGCGCTCAGTCGAGGAATTGGGGTCAACCGCGCGCAGCAGAGCCTGGTATTGGTCCTCATAGCTTCCGAACCCAGTATTCGTCTGAATCTCAATGCTGCAGATGCGTAGCTTCTCCAGTGCATCCTTGATCAGATGGCGGTCGATAATCTTGTGGTTCCGCTGGTTGTAATAGCTCAGCAGATCGTCATAGCTGGCCGGACCCTTGTAGCGCTCATCATCGTAACGACAGAGCGTGATCGCCTGCTCCACTACCTTGTGGAATACCGTTATGTCGTCGACGAATTGCGACAAGATCCCAAGGCTGCCCTCTGAAGCTTCGTAGAGGAGAATGTTGGGGGCCTCAAGGTCGCCCATGGTGACCACGCCGATCTCGTTCGGCTCCACCTGGAACACGCCCTCGATGGCGCGCTTGAGCGCATGTTGCAGGGTAATGACGCCATCGGGTTTCAGGCCGAGCGGCGGAATCGGCTCGATGTAAAGCGCGTCGGCCAGGTTCGAGGTCCACAGCTTGACCAGCCGGAATTCTTCCTTGAAGTTGCTATCCGGCTCGGGTATGGAATTGCGCCAATCTCCGGATACCATGCCTATGGGGAAGCCTTCCGATTTCTGCGATCGCCACTGTTTGTTCACATGCACCAGCCGCGCCGCCGGCACGTAGCGCAGGTTAAGCAATGCACTTTCGCTGGAGCGCACCACAGCCTTCCTAATGCGCTCCAGATGGCCGCCATCCACCGTGAAATACGTGTTGATCTCGTAGCCGCGAGATACCCGTTCCTCCTCCTCGCAGGAGATGCGGTCGATTTCCTCGGCGCGCGATTCGGTCATCTCCAGCAGGTGGTGCAGATGCTCCTTGTTTGCGTTGTCGCCAAGATTCAGGCCACTGAAGGGGCAGATTTCCAAATCCTTCTGCTCTGCGGTCAGGAAGTATCCGGTTTTCTTGCTGATCTTTGCTTCGGTCAGCGCAGACTCAGTGTCCTGCACGACGAGTTGGGTAACGCGATACTTGCGCCCATTGTGGTAGATGCGGTTGAGTGGGCCGAACTCACGCAGGGCGATAGCACGCGGGCGGGAGATAAAATTCCCCGACGAATCGCTGGTAGGCAGAAAAATCCGCAGTGGCAAGCGCGTAAAGTTGTAGCCTGGAAGGAAACCCTCCGACGCCAAGTAGCGGTAGGGATAGAACTCCGACAGATCCGACGACTTGCCCCTTAGATCGTTGCGCAGCAGGTCCAGTTGGCGAGTGGCCTGATCCTGGTTGCGCTTGTGTTTTTTGTACTCATCACTTCCAAGTCCGAGAGTACCGCTTTCGATCCGTTGGGTAGCAGTGGTGAGAATCGTCCTTGCTGAGCGATACAGGCGCCGCCAGCGATCCAACGCCGAATTGAGGTGGTCGGCGAGTTCCGTCAGGTTCTGCTCCACCCATTGATCGGAGTACCAGCCGGTCGCCTGGTTCTGGAGTTCAGGGGCAAAGTCCTCGATCACTTTTTTGAAGCCGAACTTCAGTTCGTTGAACTTGCCCGGCAGAATCGCCAATCCGGCGCGAACCTCGCTAGCTAGCGGCATCTGATCGTTGTCATCCACGACCAGCCGCATGATGGACGGCCGTGCTCCACCCTGCTCTTCCAGGCCCGGCATGCCGACCTCGGACACTGCGAGAGCGTTAAGGTGCGTGAGCAACAGTTCGCGATTGCAGAGGTCGAGACGCGACGCCTGAACCGCACCGGCGACGAGTTCGGTCTGTTGCTGGAAGTAATGCCGATCATGGGGCGAGTAGCTGGAACAATACGTGAACACCAGCGCGCCCTGGCCGCTTCGTCCAGCACGGCCGGAGCGCTGGGCGTAGTTCGAGGCGTTGGGCGGTGCGTTGCGCAGATGAACGACGCTTAATCCTCCGATATCGATTCCCAGTTCCATGGTGGGGGAACAAAACAGCGCACTGATTTGACCCGCCCGAAATAAATCCTCGCGCTCGATGCGGGTGTCGGTGTCCAGTTGCCCCGTATGATCTTCCCCGCGTAGCCGCTTGGTCTTGGAGAAATCGCGGCGGTACATTTCCCGAAAAAACTCGTTGGGGCGCGGCGCCTGATCCTTGTATGAGCGCCGCTTGATCAGATCCGCTTTCACGGTGTCACCGTCGCCCAGGCGCCAGATGATCTTCTCGATCTTGAGGCGATAAACCGGTACTTCTTCGTTCTGCTCACTGCGAGCGGTCTGGGCTTTGAGGTAATCCGTCTGCTCCAGTTTTTTCATCAACAGGAGGATGAAGTCGCGATAGCGGTCTCCCCTGAGATCCACTTCCAACCCGCGCTGCCGGATATACAGCTTGATGAACTTCCCAAGCGCGCTGGCCGGCCCCATGCTCTTGGAGAATAGTTTCGCGGAGCGGTGCAACGGCTCATAGCGAATGAAGAACGGTTCCCGCAGTTCTTCGTTTCGGTCCAGTGTCCAAGGGGAATGCAGCATTTCGCGAAACTGTTTTTCGTTCTCCTTAATCCTGGACTGGGTGAGAAAATTTTCGCTGTGAATCGCGTATTCGAGCCGGAAGAAGTCAAGGATCGTGCAGAGAAAATCATTTCGATCGTCGTGACGTAGCTGGTTCAATAGCGTCATGTCCTGCCAGAATCCGTCCTCTGCAGCCACTTCGCTCAGCTCTAGATACTCGATGGCAAGCAGGGCGCACTGCTCGAGGTTGGGCAGGATGATCCGCCAGCTACGCCGTAGATCGGCAATCGCCCGGTAGAAGAGATAGGTCTGGAACTGTTGCTCATAGAGGCGCCGCACATTGGCAAGAGGGGGCTCTTCGTTACGATTGGCAAATTCCAGGAATGGCAGCCCAAGCGCCAGGAAGACAGCTTCGCCGAGGGTGGCATAAGTGAGCGTGTTCCCCGGCGCGTCCCTGAGTGCTTTATGGATACCGGCGCGAAGCCGGACGACCTGAACGAAATCATTGAAGTGCCCGGCCTGAAGCGCGGCATCCTGCCGGTTATCGGTGAAGCTCAGGAGCTTTTGATCTCGGGGGTGGTAGCCCGCGTCATTCAACTGGTTGAGTATCGAGAACGCGGTAATGGTTGTCGAGGTGCTGCGCCCCTCGCTTCCCAGCTTGGTCAGTTTTGTTCCTTCATTTGTTTTCGTATCGAAGAAGACACCACCGGTTGGGTCGAAGAGCAGCGGTGCCTTCATAAACCAGCCCCACCACTTCAACGGCTCTGTTTCCGAGCATTGTCCGAGTTCATCGAAGTAAATCTTGGTGGGAAAAGATGCCTTTTGCTTTGATTGTGGAACCGGTCCGCCTTTCGTCATGCGGAACCACGAAGGGGGCAGAAACTCGAAATCCTCGGCGGGATCCCAGACGTCGTCGCCTATGATGAGATAGCCGTCCGTTACCTCATCGTCTTCATCAGAGCCCTCCCGGAATTCGCGCGGTTCCAACCGATTACCGTTGCGCGACACGCAGATAAATGCGTACCCAGTTGCGCGGCTGAACACATTGGGAAAGATGGGCTTCTTGTCGTCTTCGTCGTGTTTGAAGACACCCGGCTCCAGTGTGATGAACCGGTTCTCATCCTGGTCGAGCGTGGTGTAGACCGAACCCGTTTGAGAGATGAACTGGTGTAGCTTGAAGGGCAATATGGTGTAACGCTGTCCTTCATCCTGTAGCCGCTTGTTGACCGTGCTGATCCACTGAAGGAGTTCCGTCAGAAAGTGGCGACAAACCGGTTCCGCCAATCCGGAATCCTCGGCGAGTGCCGCTACGATCTCGCCGATCATCTGGGGATTGCGGCGAGCTAGGCCGCCATCGCGCAATTCCAAAGCTACGCGGTTTTCCATCCATACGGCGACTGGATGTGTCTTCAGTTGTTCGGATGAAGTTTCCGGATCGATTCCCGCCTGAATGGCAGTCGCAAGCGCCGATATGGTTGGCATCGCCCCGGAAAACGAGAGAGACCGCGCCAGCGTCTCGTTGATGACCTGATCCGGGGCAAATGGCTTTCCAAAGAGCCTGGTGGCAACCCCCGCTACTTCTCCGCGGCGCGATGCCGCACTTCCGACCGAAACCATGGTCGCCGACGTACCGATGCAGGTCACGTCATGCGTGCAGCGCGACCGTATGCGACGGATTAGCATCGCCACATCCGCCCCTTGGCGGCCACGATAGGTGTGAAGCTCGTCGAAGACGAGGAAGCGCAGGTTCTCGAATATGGCGTCTCGAATGGATCGCTCCCGAATACGGGTCAGAAGCAGCTCAAGCATCATGTAGTTCGTCAGCAGGACCTGGGGCGGCTTCTCGCGCATACCTTGGCGCGCGTCTTCCTTCTCCTGGCCGGTGTATTGGCCGAAGGTAATGGGAAACTCTCTCGTCCCAGCTTCGTAATTGTTCTTGTAGCGATTGAATTCTTCCGACTGCGAGTTGATCAGCGCATTCATCGGATAGACCACGACAGCAGTCACCCCCGGTGAGCCGGGATTGGATAGCAGGTGATGAAAAATCGAGCCGATGTAGGTGAGCGATTTGCCCGAGCCCGTTCCCGAGGTGACGATGAAATCCTTGCCGGCGGTACCCAGCTCGATCGCTTCCACCTGGTGCCGATAAAGGGAATAGCCCTTGAAGATGTCAGCAATGTCACGGTGCAGGGTGCCGTCGCGAGAGAGGTCCGCCACGCTGCCTGCCATTTCGAACGCTGGATTGAACTGGAGGAGTGGCTCGGGCCAGAGCTTTCCTTTTTCTAACTCTCCTTCGACAACGGCACGAATCGCCGGATCGGCGATGTTGAGAAAGCTGCGAATATAAGTCGCATAGTCCTCAACGATCCGCGAATGTGTGTGAAAGACGTTCACGGCTGCTATTACGCCATTCCACGCAACTGCGCTGCTGAAACGATAGCCAACCGTTTCACTCTCACGGCACGATCGATACAGGAGAGCCTCTCCAATTCGTTTCTCATCCCTGCTCCTCCCTTCAACTCTAGCTTCTTGGCTGATTTCGTCCAGCAGTCTGTCTTTTTGCTTGTCGATCTCGCGGCTCGTCCGATCGAAGACGCGCCAAACCTCGCCCCGATTCAGGTCGAGTGATTTCCTTTCTCAGGTAGTCTCTTTTGGGCGACTCATTCCTTCTTGGGTTTAGGCGCGCGCCCTGAGTTGTCCAAATTCAACTGATGTCGTTTCGCGTAGTCAAGAACCATCACTTCAACCATCGACGCCACGGATCGATGCTCCCGCTCCGCCGCTAACCGAAGAAAGCGCTTAACCTCTAATGTCGTTCGGATCGACAGGACTACGTCTTTGATTCGAGGCATGGTCTGAAAGGATTATGAATTCTTAGGGTTACATACAATGTACTGCCTAATGCTTACACTTGTAAAGTTTGTTTGGAATCTGCGGACGAAATGCGCGCGGGCTCCCTAGTTCTGGGAGCCCGCACGTCGCTTCACCAACTAGCCAACCAATTGCTTCGCCAAAGCGACCTCGATCCTGTCGCCTCCCTGGTTCAGAACATCGAGTCCCGAATCAGTCATGTCCCCGCTCGTAGAATGGGACACGGCAATCTTCTTCGCCATCAGCTCCAGACATTGCATCTGGGCGCTGCCGGCGTAACCGAGAAAAGACGCTTTCACCGCACGCTTCTGACCGCTTGTCCACCGGCACCATGCCCAGATAACGCACGCACACGGCGGGCTGTGATGATGACTACGGATTCATTCGCTGAGTGAACTTTCCGCGCGCTAGCGCAGCCTCAGCGAGATTCCTGGTCACAAAATACTCGGCGGACTCGCGCGAAAATGGAACGCCGCGGTCCTCCGTACCCAGGTAAAAGCCCGCCTGTGATTCGAGGACTGTCACGGGTAATTCGACTCCGCAGATTTCCTTGGTCAATTTGCCGATCATGGTTTCGCTCCCAACGGATTAAGGCTTGTGAAATGGTCGTGCCACGTCGCGCGGGCAGGATCTCCGCCCAGGCGGCTACTTGCTTTCCCGACGCAGCCGACACCTTTGACATGCAGGTCGAAAAACGCAGGTTGAATTTGTTTCAACATGATGGTCTCCTTTTAAATGAAAAATGGGGAGACCACGCCCCTCGCCGGGGATGGGACTCCCCGACAGGGGTGAAGCTACTGACAACCACCTCCCGACCTTGCGGTCACCGGCTCCCAGGAGATCAGACCGGTTTCAGTTGATCATTGGCGCTCGGGCGCATTTCCTTGGCGCGAGCAATACAGATTGCATCTATATGCAGGTGGCAGCGCTTGCCGCATTTTAGTTCCAGGCCATCGCGTCGATCCTGACCGGATAACCACGATCACGAGCGGAAAAAGCCTTATCCACGGTCGCGCGTGGAGGCGCCTCTCACGCACGTAACGCGCGGCGGTGGGTAAGCTGTCTGCATCAGCCTTTCTTTAGGGAAATCGTTAGCACTGCTAACATGCCCCTTATTCCGACGTTCGGCCCGTCGAGTACGAACGAGCAGCGAAGGGTTGCGCGCACATTTTGACTTCTGAGGAACTTCTGCAATGGCACGCTGGTCACAGCATTATGCCCGTGATCCACTCAGTACGCGCAAGAGGCGTTTGCCATCGTGCGCAGAATCGCGGGACATTGCATATTGTTCGACGCTGGCTGTGTCAGCCCGCTTGATGTCCGTCAACGCATCGGCCTATGCTCGCAAGAGTGCCTGAAACCGGTCGGATCTCCTGAAAACCGGCAGCCGAAAGGCTCGGAGATACGCGTAAGCCTGCAGTCAGCGTCCGGACACCCGAAGTCCGGACAGCGTCCAGCCAACTAGCGCTGGCCGCCGTTCTGTCGCGATTTCGTGCGAAGGTTGCGCGGTCGCAATCGGGCGTCGCCGACACTCGCATGCGGGACAGCCCTACTCCACTGCCGCTAGCGGCAAAACTTGCTTCAGCCAGAAGTAGTCTGCGCCAGGCGCGCTGCCGTGCGACATACACGGGGCAGCCTCACGCCGGCCGATCGTAGCGGCACAAGTCGGTACGGTTGCTGCTGCAATCCAGTCCGCGTAACTGCGGCAGCACCTCTGCGCCAATCGCATCGTCACTACCCCGGCGTCAGCCGGTAGTGACGATGCGCACGATGCCCCAGCCGACAAGGACTAATCGGTGGCTGGCGCAAGTTACAAGCCCAAGTGATGGGCTCCCTGACCCATCGTCATCCTGGACCGCGCAATACGGTCCGTCCTCGCGCCCGCTCCCAGCGGGCTCAGTGCAATACCACGCCGAAAAAGCGCCCCTTCGAGCCCTGGGTCAACGGCTCACCTCGATGAATCGGCTTCCCACAGGAAACGCCATCGACGCCAATGCCGCGTGCCGCGGCGGCAAGCAGCAAAGCAAACGGCACGAAACGGGAGTGGTGTCCCGAGTCCCTCGTAGATCCCGACACGCTTAGCGTTCGGGACGGACAGAAACACTAACCTGACAGGCTTCACACACCAGCAGCAGCGTAAAGGGCAGAACAAAAGGGCAACAAAAGGGAGAAAGGGCGAAAGGAAGAAAGGGATAAAACCTGGCGAGGAACCAATGCGAGATCTGAACTACGAGCTGAAACAGCTCTGCCATCGCAATCGCGACGGCAGCTATGGCACGCAGCGCGACCGCGAGCGCGTGCTCGACCGGATCGCCAACCAGCTCCACGAGCTGGGCTATCGGCACATGGGAGCAGTCAGCCTGAAGTCAAAGCACGTCGAGCGATTGGTCGAGCGCTGGAAGGTGGAGGGTCTGGCTGTCGGCACGATCAAGAACCGCATGGCGGAGCTTCGGTGGTGGGCGGAGAAGATCGGCAAGCAAAAAGTTGTCGCCAGGGACAACGTGCACTACGGTATCGGCAAGCGGCAATACGTCACCAACGTCAGCAAGGCGCGCGAGCTGACAAGCGGCGACCTGTCGAAGATCAGCGACCCGTACACTCGGCTGTCGCTGCAGCTACAGGCGGCGTTCGGATTGCGGCGCGAGGAATCGATCAAGATCCAGCCCGAGTGGGCGGATCGCGGCGACAGGCTTGTTCTGAAGGACACCTGGACAAAGGGCGGCCGCGAGCGGGAAATCCCCATCCGCAACGAGGAGCAGCGCCGGCTGCTCGACGAGGCCAAGTGCTTGGCCGGCAGGGGCAGCCTCATTCCGGCCGACAAGCACTACGTGGAGCAGCTCCGGCGCTTCGAGTACCAGTGTGCCAAAGCGGGAACCCACCGGGTGCACGGACACCGCCACCAGTACGCGCAGACGCGCTACCGAGAGATCACCGGCTGGGCGGCGCCGGCCGCCGGCGGGCCGCGCTCGAAGGACTTGACCGCAGTCCAAAAAGCGATTGACCACGAGGCGCGGCTCACGATCAGCCGGGAACTCGGGCATAATCGCGAGCAGATCGGCGGGGTCTACATAGGGCGCTGAGACGGTCAGCAGCAAGTTCTGCAGATGTGGCTGCCATGGCTGTTAGCACTGCTAACGCTGCAGGTGGTGAATTCCTCGGCGAATCGCCGTCCCTGTGCTGTCGCATGACTCTTTGATCACAGTTTGAACCGTGGGATACTAAACATTTGAGGTCCCGCCATCCCAAACCTGCAACTGCGTTTGGGACACCGCCGCACGAATGCGGCGTTACTGCTTGCCTTCCAGCCGCAGCAGCGCACGCACCATCTCGAGCACCATCTTCTTGTGCGGCTCGTCGAGCAGTTCGAGCTTTTTCATCACCCAGGCGGGATCCACCGCAAAAGAGGCAAGGTCCTGTTTCGCCGCCGCCCCGCCCCGCTCTTCCTTGCGCTCGGCTTCGCCGAATCTGAGCCATTGCGGTGTGACTTCCAGCCACAACGCCAGAGCCCGGATCTTGTCCTGCGAAGGCAGCGCCTTGCCGGTAAGCCACTTTCGGATCGCCTGCGCCGTCACTGGGTCGCCGTGGTAGCGCAGGTTGAATTCGCGCGCGACCTGCGTGGGACTGTCCGTGTTGACGCGGATCTTGCGCATCGCCTCCTTGAAGCGCCTGCTGAAACCCTGTTTTTCGTCAGCCAGAACCATGCTCGGAAAATATCACCAAGCAGGGCCGCGAACGGATACCACCGGTTGCTTTTTATAATAACTGACAGTAACATATCCCGTTGATTTGCGCAGCTACCCGGCTCGACAACCCGCAGGGAGTTTCCGTGACTTGGTTCGGACACGATCTTTCGAAAGTGATCGAGCAGATCCCGATCGGCGTGGCGGTGACGCTGCCGCACGGCGCGATCGAATACGCCAACCCGCATCTGCGTCAATGGCTCGGCGTGAGCGCTGAACGGATATTGGGAGCGAATCTTGCGCAATTCAGGTCGGGAATCGACGCATTCCCGGAGCGGATCGTCAGGAAAATGCTGCTGACCGGCGAATCCTGGCAAGGGGAGACTGAGTTTAGGGCCGGAACGGATGAAATCCGCCATGCACTCGAACTGGCGTGTCCGCTGCACGACAACTCCGGACACATCACCCACTTCATCCATTTTTTGCAGGACATCGGCGCGCTCAAGCTAACGCAGGTGCTAAACAAGCTGGCATTCTACGACAACCTGACCGGTCTGCCCAACCGCAACCTGTTCGTCGACCGCCTATCCAGAGCCATGGCCGCGGCGCAGCGCAATCGCGATAGCCTGGCCCTGCTCTACATCGATATCGACCACTTCAAGCGCATCAACGACGCCTTCGGACACGACGCCGGCGACGAACTGCTGCGCCAGCTTGCCCTCCGCCTGCAAACATGTCTGCGCAAAACCGACACTGTCGCGCGCCTGGGCGGAGACGAGTTTGTGATCATCCTCGAGCAGATCGCCGACGCGTCGCTTGCAATCGGGACGGTTGAGAACCTGCTCGAGACCTGCTGCGGCGACTACGAGCTGCGGGGCCGCAGTCAACGCGTGACGCTGAGCATCGGCATCAGCCTATATCCACACGACGCGAAAGACATGGATGCCTTGCTCAAATGCGCCGATACCGCTATGTACACCGTCAAGGCCTCGGGCAGAAACGGCTTTCATCTTTCCGAGCCGGCTCCGAAAAAGCAATACGGGGTTGCGTAGTGTGCGGCGGCCGGTCCGCCCAATCAAGAGTGTACCATTGCACTAATGGACCGTAACAACTGATTCGGAAGTACCTTGACATGCGGCGTTGAAGTATTTCATCAGAGCACCCATAGATATGATGCATAACGCATGACATCAACGCTCGCGGAGATTTGGCGAAGCCCGGTCGGCTCTATTGATATCACTGCCATACCACCGCCTTGTGCATGTCAGCGTAATGACCGCAGACGCAGTCTGCGCGAGAGAAAAGGAACTATGTGTATTCAAAGCCCGCTCAAATACTGAGCATCGAGCAGGAGGAACTGCGCGGAATTTCGCGCACCGTCGCCGAAATCGAGTGGCTGCTTCTGATCCTGGTACTGCTGTACCAGGTGTTCGGCGGGCCTCTTGCCGCCGACCGGGCGGCGATTTCCGCGGGGCTGTTCTTCTACGCCGCATTCGTCCTGGGCTTTCGCTACACCAATTTCTACAAGCCCGAATCGAAATGGAAAATCGCCATCGAAAGCTTTGCGATGGTGCTGTTCATCACCTGGGTGCTATGGTACACGGGCAGGCTCGCCAGCCCTCTGCTCAACACCTACCTGCTCGTCATCATCACCAGCGCGCTCGCCCTGGGCAAGATCACCACCATGTTCGAAATGGCGCTGATCAGCGCCTGCTTCGTGCTGCTCGGAGGAATCGCCCCCACAGGCGGGCTGTTTTCGCTCGCTTACGTCGGCGGGCTGGTGGCGCAACTTGCGCCGATGCTTCTCGTCGCCTATATCACCACCATGTTTTCCGCCGACATCCGTTTCGGCCTGAACCGGGCGCGGCTGCTGTCGGAAACCGATGATCTCACCCGTCTCTACAACATGCGCGGCTTCGCCATCGTCGCCGGCCGGCTGTTCGACCAGGCGATGCGCTACAACCGTCCCGCCAGCCTGCTGATGATCGACTCGGACAATCTCAAGGCGGTCAACGACCTTCACGGTCACGAGGCCGGAAACCAGCTGCTGAAACTGGTGGCCAAGTGCATCGAAACCGAACTGCGCCATACCGACGTGCTGGCGCGCTATGGCGGAGACGAATTTGTGGCCTTGCTGCCGGAGGCGCCAGCGGCCAAGGCGCTGGAGGTGGCACAGCGGATAATCAAGACGGTGGCCACCACACCGCTCGAGTTCGAGGGCAGGCACGTCGATACCAGCGTCAGCATCGGCCTCGCAAGCTACCCCGAGGACGGCCGCAGCATCGATGCCATTCAGGGGCGCGCCGATCGCGCCATGTACACCGCCAAAGAGCAGGGCCGCAATCGCGTGGAGAAATTCGCAGCTTGATAGCGATCCATGACTAAAATCATTCGGCGCTTTGACTCAAGACGAATTAGGAGTCTTCATGCGCGGGCCACTCCATTTTTCATCGACGTCTGCTAGGAATGCGAGATCGCTGGCGTCTACGGATACCTTGAGTTGTAACCTCAGAGCGGCTTGGGCTTTCGGTGGGTCTAGTTGCAACAGGCAAATGCACTGGCGGCCCCCTGCCCGGGGGTCCCGGCTGGCGGGGAATATGCGTAGAGATTTTACTATTCCATACTTGGCGCATACGAGATCGATGGCGTACCTCAGGCTTTCTTCGTTCTGGAAAAGCGAAAAGTCGTGCTTTAGCGTGTTGTTTATGCTTCGGTCCCTCCCCGGTTGATCCAATTGCAGCGAGTAAAGGAGCCCCGTCTCCCCGCTCGGGGCAGGGTGGCCACTTAGGGGCCATCCTTGCGATGGCTTCTTCGCGCTCGGCGCGGGCTGACTTCCCTTGCAAGGTGGTGGCGGTATCTGATCGGAACGCGACCCTCTAAATTGCTGAATCCGTGCCCGCTAAGGGCGTGGCTGTCGGGATCGACATGAGACGGGCAGAATGATTCGGGCCTGATCACCGGTGAATATAGTGCTCGAGCTGATCGATAATAAATTGCTGCTCGGAAATAGCGTCTTTGACAAGATCGCCGATGGACAACACGCCTATTACCCGGCCGTTGTCGATCACGGGAAGGTGCCGCGCGCGCTTCTCCGTCATGAGCGCCATGCACTCTTCGTTGGTCTGGGTCGGGGTAACGCAAACGACTTCTCGTGTCATGATCTCGCTCACCGGCGTATCGCCTGAGGACTTGCCTTTCAGCGCGACCTTCCTCGCGTAGTCTCGCTCCGAGACTATCCCCACCAATCGTGGACCATCCATGACGAGTACCGCACCTACGTCTTTGTCGGCGAGTAGTTTGAGGGCATCGAGCACCGGCACATCGGGCCTGATGGAGATGACTCCGGCCGGTTTCAACTTTAACATCTGCGCCACTGTTTTCATCGGTTTTCTCCCTGTCGATTCTCACCGTGCGAACGTAGAGCCACCGGCAGCCAGGCCAGATTCGAATGCCTGTTCCCCTTGTGGGATTCCGCAATACTATGCCAATAGCCGCCGGCCCGGCCATACCCACTACCGGCACTCGTTCCTAAACAGGCTTCGCTACATAAAAACCACAGCATTTTTTGCATTACGCAGGAAATAGTTCACAGCCGCAAACTGTCACTTTCCCTATAATTGGCTTGCGTCCGGGACTTTCTCCTCCTCCCCCGGGCGCAATAGCCCAGGACGAAGTTGTTCTGGGTTTTTTTTGCCTTTTGGAATTTGCATACCCACCGTCAGTGGGGCGGATCTGCAGCGGCCATGGCCGTTCGTCTCATCCATTTGGTCTATAGCGTATCGGCGGGGGTGAGGTACGCGACTGGCCGGTTTCAGGCAGAATTAGAGGGCTGTCCCGACAGTCTCAGATCGGCCAACGGTCCTCCAAGTAAATTCCCCAAAGCGATCGTTCATAGCGATGCGACCGCGCACCACACCAGAGTGCTACGATTCAGGTGAGGATGTGCTGAATTTCAAGAATCGGGCTCGACGAAGCGGTACCCTGAACGATTTTTCCTACTTGGCTTTGCCAACTCTAGATACACTCAAGGGTTGCGTGAAGTCCCGCGAATTCTGCCGTCTTGCACCTCCTAAAAAGGTTCCATGTTGCACTTTCTTTCCCGCTTCAATTCCCAGGATATTGCCATCGATCTGGGTACCGCGAACACGCTTATCTACGTGCGCGGCAAGGGGATTGTCCTCGACGAACCCTCGGTCGTCGCAATCCGGCAGGAGAGCGGACCAAACGGCAAGAAGGTAATTCAGGCTGTCGGCCTCGGCGCCAAGGGCATGCTGGGCCGTACCCCGGGCAACATCAGGGCGATCAGGCCCCTGAAGGACGGGGTGATCTCCGATTTCACCGTGACTGAGCTGATGCTCAAGCACTTCATCCGCAAGGTGCTCCAAACGCGCATATTCAGACCCAGTCTGCGGATCATCATCAGCGTCCCCAGCGGCTCAACCCAAGTCGAGCGGCGCGCGATTCGTGAATCGGCGATTGGCGCCGGCGCTTCAAAGGTATACCTGATCGAGGAACCCATGGCGGCAGCGCTTGGCGCCGGCCTTCCGGTAGGCGAGCCAACCGGTTCGATGGTGGTTGATCTTGGCGGCGGCACGACCGAAGTCGGCGTGATTTCCCTGGGCGGCCTTGTCTACCAAGCGTCCGTGCGCGTGGGCGGAGATAAGTTTGATGAAGCCATCATCAACTACGTGCGCCGCAATTACGGCATGTTGATCGGCGAGGCGACTGCTGAGCAGGCCAAGAAGGCGATTGGGTCTGCATTTCCGGGGTCCGAAGTGCGCGAAAAGGAGATGAAGGGGCGAAACCTCGCGGAGGGCATTCCGCGCGGCTTCACCATATCGAGCAACGAAATGCTCGAAGCGCTGAGCGAGCCGCTCAACAGCATCGTGACCGCGGTCAAGTCCGCCCTCGAACATACGCCTCCCGAGCTCGCCGCAGATATCGCAGAAAGGGGCATGGTGCTCACGGGCGGCGGAGCGCTGTTGCGCGATATCGACCGGTTGCTGATGGAGGAAACGGGTCTGCCGGTCAGCGTCGCCGAAGATCCCCTTACCTGCGTTGCGCGCGGCTGCGGCTTGGCGCTTGAGGCGATGGATCAGTCGGGAATGTTGTTCGCGGTGGATTGAGGGACCAGAGAGACCCTGGCCCAAGGATTGTGTGGGTGGAGGAGGATCGAATATTGGCTGGAGAACTTCGTGGATACTGGCTCTCGCCAGTTCGATAAATTTGTTGCCGATGAAGGATGGGGCGGCGACGTTGCAGTGACCGGAAGCATGCTACACGACTGCAATTGGAGTAGGAGCGGAGGTCACCGCAATTTACCTGGGACGCTGACGAAGACTGTTGGAAGCCGCAAGAGCGCGGAAAGAAGCCTGGCAGCAGTGCTAACGCTGCGCACGAACGTACCCTGGCCGAAGCTAGGTATCGGGGCCGAGTTCCTTGCAAAAATCTTCGAGCAGTTGAAGAAATGCCGCCGCGGTAGGCTCCCAATCACCCCGCATCGCCTGCTCGCTGATTACGTCGTAGTCACCCTCAGGTCTCGGGCGCAAACGCACGAACGCCGGTAAACCGTAGCGCATCGCGAGGCTATTGGCCCACAAACGGGCAGTGCGACCGTTGTCGTTCGCAAAGGGATGAATTCGCACCCATTCGGCATGCGCCCAAGCGCAGACTGCGACAATCGCCGCAGTCTGATCGGCGTTCGGCTCAGTGTCGGGCGGGACCATATCATCCAGATAGGCCACCACCGACTGCAGGTGTTGTTCAAATTCGCGCAACGCATCGGCAACCTCAGGCGCTGCTACGCCGAAGACCCAATTTACATGGACCTGGACGTCTTCCAGCCCGGGTTCACCACGAAATGCGCCGACGTACTTCGGATCGTCCGCTTGGAGGTTCCGCATGGTCTCCGACTGCCAGCGGCGTGCGGTTTCGACGGTCGGCTGTTTGCGTTGACGGGCGTCTTCCTGGATCGACTGCAGGAGCCCGGCGAGATTCTGACGAAGCTCGGGACTGTCAGCGTCCCAATCAGGAGGCATTCAACAGCCGACGGATCTCTGTCTGCAGCGGACTGGCGCCTTCAATCGTCCGCTCTTCAACCAGTTGCCCGTTAACCAGCTTTCCTATTACCACTTTCCCTTCGGCTGGATCTTCCTTGCCCAATCGCGCCTCCGCATCCACGAACGCAGCAATAGCCGCCTTAAAGTGCGGATCGCGCTGGCGATAAGCCCTAAGGGCCGTCAATGTCGCCTCCAGATCGTGTTCCACTTCCCTGCTGCGCCGACCGACGTAGTCCTTCACGGCCTCGTTGACCAACTGGTTCATCGGCCGCTTCAACACGCGGCTAAGGTTTTCCAGCGCAGCCTGCGCCAATGGATCGATCCTGACCGTAGTAGGTTTTCTGGGCATGAATGCAGGTTACCTTCTTTCGATAGTGATGTCAATATCGCTAATTGACATCACTAATAATGGCATTGTCAGAAAATGATGTCAAATCGCCAGGAAGGAGACAGATACCTGGGCACAAACCGGGAAACTACACGGTGCGGCTTGTGATCAGCCAGAAAGCTGGACCTGAGCTCGAACAAATCACCGCAATTGACCTGTGCCCGTGAATTCGGTGCGGCCGCTGGCCGCACCGAATAAGGACCGCCCTGGCAGGCGGTCAAGGGGCACCGAAGCCCCATCACGGAACCCGGTCGAAGTGATCAGGCTGCTTCCGCGAGTTCTTCCCATTCGCTGGAAGACAGTTCGATCAACTTGCCGCCCAACGCTTCGAACTCCGTCGCCCGGTCGTAATCCTCAACGTCATCCGAGTAGTGCGTGACGGCGTTGACCAACCCATAGGCGGACAAATCGCCTTCGACAATGAGGCGACGCAGCACGCCGGCACGTTCCGACTCGTTGAGCGTGTAGCGGTTAGCGAGCACCTCGACGGCCTTGACGGGATCACCGGTGAGCTTGATGTCGAGCGTCTTTTGCATCTTCTGCGCGACCTGACGGAAGGTCGCTTCCGACACCGCAGCCTCGACCACGTCCCGCACCTTCAGGAAGAACGCCTTGTCGTCCGCGGCCAGCGTATCGTCTCTGAAGACGGTGATCGCCTCCTCTTCCGATTGCAGAATACGTCCGACGTGTGTCTTACGCAACGCGCGGTCCGACGCAATCAACCCGTTACGGCATATCAGCCGGTAGACCAAAGGCTGAACCGACAGAGTACCGTGACCGACTTCCGAGTTCGTGATCGCGATTCCGGCTTGCACCACATCCCCCGGCGCGATCTCGTAGTCGACGCGCGGCGTGACAACCTTGAGGTACATTTTCGTCTCGGTCAACTCGACCGACTCGAAGCGCGCATCGGGAAGCCGTTGCAGAATCGGCAGAACATTTTCCGCCAGATCGTAGTTGTCTAGACGGCGGTAGCGGTCGGACAGCACCGCGCGCACCTGCCCATCCAGCGTACGAATCATCCTTCGGTCATGATCGGTCTGAAGCCAGGTGTTGACATTACGGTCAAGGAGGACCGGTTGCTCCGTCCGCATGCGCTCGAAGTACGTGAACGGAATTTTCAACTTTTCAGCCAGTTGACGCCGTGCGAGGTTGGTGATGCCGTACTCCCCACCACCGTCCTTTGCATCGATCATCATCCTGCAGCTGCCACCCTCGTCGGTGTGGCACCGCAGGAGAGACGTGGGCACGACCAGATCCTGCTTGGTCGCGAGTTGGCGCTCAAGTTCCTGCGCCAGATTAACGAGAGAACGTCCGCTTTTCATGGTGATTACTCCAAAAGAAAAGCGGGGATGGCAGGCCCCAAGACGGGGCTGCAACATCCCCGCTGGGGTCAATGAACCGGCTCGGAAAAATTCCGCACCGGACTGTCGGCGCGACTCGCGTCACGCCAGCTACATGGGCTACCTGAAGGGAATACGTCCCCTTCAGGTAGTACTGCACAGAGCTACAACAAGCCGTGCTCCGCGAACGACATCAGACCCGTTCCCGCGATCACGAAATGATCGAGTACCTTCACATCGACCAGAGCCAACGCCTGCTTCAGCGATTGCGTCAGCAACTCGTCTGCGTGACTCGGTTCGGCAACGCCGGACGGGTGATTGTGCGCAAAGATCACGGCCGCTGCATTGTTAAATAGACTTCTCTTTACGACTTCCCGTGGATACACGCTGGTTTGCGTCAGCGTTCCGCGAAACATCTCCTCGGACTCGATAACCCGGTTCTGAGCGTCCAGGAACAAGACCACAAATACCTCGTAGTCTCGCCCCGTCAGCGTCATACGCAGGTAATCGCGCACGCTGGCTGGTGAGGACAACACATCCCGGTGGCGCATTGTTTCGAGCAAAGAACGCCGCACCAGCTCCTTGGCGACCTGAAGCTTCGTTCTTACCTTCGGCTGCAGGTCGTACGACGGCATGGACTCGTTTAACAGTGTCGCGAGACTGCCACCCGCGTCCTGAAGCATGCGCGAAGCCGCTTTAGTCCCGACCATGATGCCGAGCAGATCGGCATCCGACATCGCCTCAACGGTTTGACTCATGGTGTTCTCCTTTACAAAAGAAAGGGGAACACCTCCCCCCTCGGGGAAGAGACGTTCCCCAAGGGTTGAAAGACTTCGAAAACTGCTTAATCGCGACGATCTCGCCGGACGTGAGTCCGGGCGTGAAGTCGGTCCAGCGGACCACTGCTGCGACCTAATGCACGACACTTACCTCCAGGCCTTTCGGCCACCGGCTTGCAGGAGATCAGGCCGGTTTTCAAGGGCACTGCCTTAAGGCTGGCAGTGAGCACTCAACGCGTGTTATCGACACTGGCGCAAACCACGCCAGAGGATTCGTACTGTTTCCCTACCCAAGCCGGCGTCGCCGCCGGTTTGGGTAGAGCCCCTCTTGCGAGGGGCTCCGGGACCTATTCGCCGGTTCCGTAGGTCAAATGCGACGGGCTGCAAGGACCTCATTTCAGGATCGCGGCAATGTCGATGAGCTGCGAGATTGCAACGCAGAGCAAAACAATCCTCAGGTTGGTGATGACATTCCACAGCGCTTGCTTCATGGCGGCCTCTCCTTCAAGTGGTTGGCGGGGTTTTCACCTCTGGGTTTGCCCACAGGTGAAAACCCCGCCCGAAGGAGAGGTTTTCGACGATGGTCAGGCGATCGCTTTGGCGATCGCGATGACCTGGGAAAGGAAGATGATCAGGACCATGAGCTTGAAATCAGTGATCACGTTCCACAGGGCCTCTTTCATGACAGTCATGACAGTCTCCTTGAAGAAAGACGGGGAGACCGCTCCCCCGGGGAGAGAGATCTCCCCCGGGGGGTGAAAGAACTACTGCCTGATGCGAACGACTAGGCCGCGGCGCTGTCGGGTTCGCTCGATGGCGCCGGTTGCGGCAGGTCGACTGCTTCGCCGTTGACCTTGGCGAACTTGACCCGGAGCAGACGGCCCTTGATGCTCACGCCGGCTTGTCCCTTCTTGTCACCTTTCTCGTAGGTGAACAGTTCGGGATAGATGTCGGCGATCTTGAAGCCGATGAGCACGGCCTTCTCGGCCGCAACATCGGGCTCCAGCAGCTTGACGATCTTCTTCGCCTCGGCGCCGCTCACCCTGCACTCGAACTTGGTGTAGGCGACGGCATCGATGCTGCCTCGGATCGCGGACACGGTGCAGGCGAGAAACTCCTGCCCATTCTTGGGCTTTACCGTGCGCACGCGATTGAGATAGCCGACGCCTTCGACGTGCAAGTTGAAGAACGACGACGGACTTGTTGCCTGGGATTGCTCGGACATGATGGTCTCCTTTTCACATGAAAAAAATGGGGAGACCATGCCCCAACCGGGGATAGGAATCCCCGACTGGGATGAAACAACTGACAACTACCTCCGAGCCTTGCGGCCACCGGTTCTCAGGAGATCTGACCGGTTTCGGCGCTCTCGCGAGCGTAGGGCGATGCGTAACGGGCATCGGGCGGGCTGACACAGCCAACGTAAAACTCGGACCGCTTCTGCTCGACGCGACCCATGTCGCAGGGAGTCGAGCAGCACCTATTCAAATCAGATGACCACCGTTCACGGCATTGGTTCCATCGCGCCGGCATCGGTCGTGGCAGCCTCTGGCCTCGCCGAAAGCCCCGCGCATGGTGGCTGCGGCATGTCCATGGCCACGAGGCTGCGCTCAACAAGATTCTTCCCGAAGCTCACGCAGAGGTTCACTTCAACGAAGACATCGGAACCCGGTGCCGAGCATTGGCGCAGGGCCTGAACGCGAAAACCGTGAAAGGACGCGCGGTACTCGCCTTGGCGTGCCGCCTCCAGCAGCGCGAGCCGCGCAATCCCCCGGACCATCCGGAGTTCTTCCGCACTCGGGAAGCACGTCGGCTCACGGCTACTGTGGAACGTCATCTGGCTCTCGCAAGCTCACGCCCGAGCTTCGGACGCCTCTCGCCGCGGCTTGAATCGGGCCTCAGCAAGCCGTGCGAGGCTCAGAAAAAGACGGTCCGCGTTCAGATGCAATGCACGGCGCTCCTCGCCAGTCTCCGTCACAATCCACTTGCTCTCGGCAAGCCGCCCGATGACATGCACGCGGGCGCCCTTCTTCACGATCTGCGCAACCTCGGCTGCATGTCGCTCGCCCCAGACATTGACGTCGAGCCAGAATCCACCGGTCTGCTCCAGAGCGCCGTTGCCGTCCTGGCGGTACTCGTCGAAGAACACCCGAAGCTCGGCCACCTGCCGTTCCTCGTTGCCGACCAGGACCGTCTTCAAGAGCGGCTGGTCACCCGCATTTCCAGTTCCACGAAACTCGTTCGACATATCTACCTCCGTTCGGTTGATTGACTCACTGATCCACACTCAGCCACGCTGCTCCATTCGCGCGCGATCCGTTCTCACGATCACAGCGCTGGCCCAGCGCTCTGGTGCGTGGTGTTCCACGGGAAACCGTTGCAGCGATGTCGTCATGGCGCTTCCCCAGACCCGATACTCACCGCTCCGCGACTGCGATCTCACAGCAGTTCCGTGTCGGGCTGCCGCGGATCCTCGGCAGCGGTGAGCGAGGCCTGTCCCAGGAGGCGCAGCTCGGCATCGGTCAGCTTCACGCGGCGCCGCGTATGACGGGGCGCCTCCGCACCGGTAAACACCTTGCGCGGCACTTCGCCGAACAGAGCGACCGTGGCGCGTACACGCTGGCGCGCCGTCTCGTCCGCTCCCGGCAGGAAATCGCTGCGGCTCAATGGCCGCAGCTCCTCGCGCAGGAGCTGCCGCTCCCAGCGGATCGGATCGAGGAACAAGGCGCGCATCTCCCGGCCGACTTCGCGGATCGCTGTCCGCCCCTCCCCGTCGCTCATGCGATCCTTGTGAATGAGGGTCTTGATCATCCGCACGTAGTAGTCGAACTCGACGATCGCCTCCGCGGTGGCGTAGCCGTAAGGACTGCGAAACCCGAGTTCCACGGTCTTGGGGCTGCGCGAACCCATCACGGACAGCGTCAGGCCTTTGCGCTTGAGGAGATCGATCGCTTCCTCGCGCACCGTGATCGCGCGGCTCAGATGGGCACGGATCGCGACCAGACCGGCGTACATGCGGACCAGGATCCAGTCGGCGTACGGGTTGTCGTTCGCCGACAGGTGCCAGATGGATTTGAGGACCGCTGCAAAGCGCTTTCCTCCGGGGATAGGCGGTAACCCGCCCTCGGCATCTCCGGGACGGCCGGTGAACATGCGATAGGCGTCCTTGGTATGCAGCGTCATCGTGTCCGGCGTGGCGTCCGCCAGTTGCCCCAGTTTCTCGACGCGGCTCGCTGGCTGGACCGCCACGGGGGCGGCAGGCGGTTGGCGCCGAGCTTCGCTCCGCGACATCTCGCGCAACTCGCTTTCCCGTCCGCGTAGTTTGACGAGCCTGGCCCAACGCGGATCGCCCTGATCGGGGTTTTCTGCTGCCACGAGATCCGCCAGCGCATCGCGCTCCGAGGCGATGTCGTAGCCGTCCGCAAAAGGCGAATCGGGGCTTACCGGGAATACCAGGGCAAGCGCCTGATCGATTACGGCAGCCGCTGCCGGATCGATGCCGCCGGCGGGCACCGCGTTCGGCTTTGCTCGTTTTTTCATTGCCATCGAAGATTCCTCAGTGATAAATCGCCGATTGCGCTTCGCTAGGCGCCACGAGAAGCGTTAGCACTGCTAACGGCAGCAGCGCTGGCTTCGTAGGCGTGGCGGTCGAGTTCATGGCGTCTCGCGCCGAGGACGCCGCACTTGCACCGTGTCGAGCATCTCGCGAATCTTGGCCCGGTGTTCGGCAACCTTGACCTGATATTCAGGGCTTGCGCGCTCCACCGCGAGTCGCCGTTCTTCTGCTTCCCTCTGCGCTCGCGAGATCGCTTCCTCGCGGCGTTTTCTTCTGGCAGCAGCAACGCCCAGCCCCAGTTCGGGGATAAATGCTCCCGCCTGGGCACGCGTGACCATACCGCGCAGGTAAGCGATGGGACTCGTTCGTACCGCGTTCGCGCGCATGCGTGCAGTCAACTCATCAAGGAGTGCTTGCGCAAGCGCCGGGCAGCGCAGAACGAGAGCGCTGGCGGCGCTTTTCTCTTCCGGGGTCAATCCGGCTGGAAAGATCCAATCACCACCACGCGGTAACGGCGTGTCGCTGGAATCAACGCGCTCGTTTTCCGGTTCTGGTGGTTGTACTAATACTCTTGTACTACCTGTTATATGTGATATGGCGCTTTCGGCGAAACTGTGATGGCGGTTTTGGCGAAACTGATTTGGCGCATTTGGCGAAACAAGAATGTTGGATTGCCGCAATCCAGTTTCGCCATTTTGTGCAAATCTGTTTGTGGGAACGCCACATACTGGCGCAGCCAGAGCGACGGACCGGTGCGCGAACCGAGGACTGCTGCGCGCGTACTCGGCGAGCCTCGCAAGCAGGCAGGCGAGCCTTATCCGAGCAAAGACGCGAGGGGGAATCCCCGAGATCGCCTCCTCCCAGATGCTGAGGCGCCCCAGGTCGCGCCGCGCGGTCTCCTGCTCCCGCCGGCTAAGGCCAATCTCTTGCGTCCATAGCGTGGCCGTCCCGCAGAACCAGCCGCCCGACTGTTTCCTCGATTGCCGGCGGGTCAAGTACAAGCCACGCGAGAGCATGAGCCCTGCATTGACGCCACCGGAGACCACCGCGAGAGTGCGATGGTAGGAAAGCGCCGGCCCGAGGAGTTCGGCCACCAGCGCACCGTCATCCCAGTCTACGCAGAATGCGCGCATTCCGATCCTGTCTGACAGGAGGGTGCCGAGCTCCTCGAGGGCAAGCCGGAAATGGAGCTTGGCAGGCACACCGACGCGCTGCTCGTCGAGAATCGCGAGCCGCCGGAGAATTTGCCGCGCACCCACCTGTTCCTTCGTAGAAAGTCCCGTTTCCATCTCCCACTGCCCCATCGTCTTGTAGAACCATCCGGCGCGCTGCTCGATATCCCGGCCGTGCCGCGTCCAGTAAATCGCCTGCGATAGAAGGAGCGCAGCCTTCACGCTCGCCGTCACATCCACGAGCCTGCGGTGGAACGCGATCTGCCTGCCCAGGAGTGGCCAAACGAGCGCCAGTTCTTCAGCGACTCCAATCGGACGTGTTTCATTCGCTCCATGAACGCTGGCATCACCGTCGTTCCCCACATTGGAATCCACGCACCGAGGTCAGCGTGGGGTAAGCGCCGCCGCGCGTTCCTGCAGTGCGCGCCACACCCGTTCAGGGCACACCCGGTACCAGAGCTTGGCCGGCATGCCGAAGCGTTGCTCCTCCAGGAAGCCTGCTTCGCGAAGCACCCGTCTGGCCGTCTCCTGCTCCCAGCGAGAAAGCCCCGTCTCTTCCCCCCACTCGTCCTGCGATTTACTGAACCATCCGTTCAAGGTGGGATCGGCTTCCTGTGCCGTGCATATCGCTTGCGAGAGCAGCAACGCCGCCGTGACGCTTCCGGTGATCGGAACCAGACATCGATGAAAGCTCACCGGAAGGTCGAGGATTTGCAGCAGCAGTTCCGGGTTCAGCCGCGGAGCGGTCGCGGAGAGTGTGTTCATAGGTCTTTCTCGAATTCCGAGATCACCGCCGCCAGCACCTCCAGCGACAGGCCGCAGAACGTCTGGTGCAACTGGTAGTAGCGCGCCCGTGGATCGGGTTCGCTGATTGCCGTCCAGACGCGCCAGACGCGCTCTCGGGTGACAATATCGGGAAGCGGAGTTCGCCCGGGCGGTCTGCGAACCCCATACTCACGCCGGCGCTGAAGCGTCAGCTTGTGCCGTACCTTAAAAAACCTCTTCATCATCGTCCAGGAGGCTCCATGACGAATGAAATAGGTCTCCAAGGCTTTCGCCTCGTTGGTGAGCACGAGCGCGCGCAGGCCCGCTTTGAGCCTGTGGCCGTCGACGGTGACCGCGATCATCGGTTCGCGCATGGCGGCCAGGCGATGCAAATCACCCGCGGACAACTCCTTCAAGTGTTCAAGCTGCTCGGTCTCGATGCCCGCGGCAAGAAGCTCGGCGGGATCGTTGCCATTGAGCCTCACCGCGATGTGGTTGAGCAGGATCAGCCGGACGTGCGTGTCAGATAGCGGCAACATCATCCATTCCCTGGGGTCGAATTCGGCTGCTCGAAGACCTCGATCTGCTGCGGCGTCGCGCTTCGCAGTTCCCGCGCGAGGTTCACGATTTCCCAGAACGTCACGGCTACCTCGTCATGCCCGTCGAGCAGCCAGTCAAAGAATTCGGCGTCGAGCTGCATGACGGCTGGGAGATCGCTCTCGATCAAGCTTGGCGTTTCTTTGTCGTCGGCGTCTTCCTTGGTGGCAAGCCGACGCCAGCGCGACGCATCTGGCAGGCTCGCACGCACGCTTGGGTGGAATTGCCCCGAAACCAGGGCGAGCAGCCACCAGGCTCGTAGCTCAAGCCTTGGTTGACCCTCTTCGCCACTGGGAGTCGGCAGCATTTCCATGTAGTAGCCAAGTGGCCCGGCGTCCCAGGATTGCACACAGCCGGCGACGTTCGCGAGCTTGGCAAACCGGGCAATCGATTCTTTCAGACGGAGCAGTGCAGCCAAGTCCGTGTGTAATACATTTGTCATTTGCGCGGCTGCGCGAGGCACAGCCCGCCGTTCAAATTGCCCGGGAGGACCGTTAGCACTGCTAACACCCGAAGTCCCATCGGGCGCGTGGCCGAGCGCCTGTGTGCGTAATGCCGGCACGTTGGATAGCGCAGATCCCACCGTCTCGAACAGTGCATCGAGCGATGCGTGCGGTGACTGCACCAAAGCGTCGAGTACCATGCGAAGCCGCGCGACGTTTTCACCCAGATGCTGGGCCAGTGCCTCCTCGCAGGCTTGGCACAGATCCGATGCATCGAACGCCTGGTTTTGCCGGTATTGATCGGCGTGGCGCAGAAATACGGGGTCGAACACGCCTGCGTAGAGAGCCGTCTCCCCTGTTCCGCCACGCATCTGCGCGTAGCGCTTCATGAGGTTGAGTCGCGGCTGGATGGTCTTCACGTCCAGGCCGGACAGCGCAGGCAGCGCATCGCCGAGGATGCGCAGCCGCGTGGTCGCGTACAGATAATGGGTGAGCGTCGCCGTGTTGACCGCAAATCCGATGGCCTTCAGCTCTTCTTCGAGCTGCCGCAACGAGAGCGCGTGTCCCTTCTCCTGTTCGAGCTGCCCCTTCAGGACGGCAATGCCATTGGCCTTGTCCCAAAACGTCATTTCGCCGCGTTGCTCGTTCTCGATCAAGTGCGCGGTGAGCACGTGGGCCTCAGAGCGCCATGGGCGAAAGATCACCGTGACTTTTGCGAAACGCGGATCTCGCGTCTCCTCCCAGAGTTGCTGGAGCGCGAGAAGCCGGGTGTTGCCGCCCGCCTCGACGATGAAATGCCTTTCTCCCGGTCGGCGCGTTACCGTGAGTGGAGTTCGGATGCCGCTCGATCGGATCGATTCCTTGATTTCCGCGAACTTGGCGTTGTTGGCGCGTCGCGGGTTATGCTCATAGGGTCGGACGTCCTCGATCTTCAGTTCGATCTGGCAGTCGTGGTTGGGATCGGCCTGCTCCGGCAGGTCTTTCGCGCGATTCCCGGGATTCCCGACCTGCAACGATTCCGCGACCAGCCGGCGTCGCTCTTCGAGTGAGCCGTGACGTGGGCGCGTGCCACCGGTTGCGACGGGGACTACCGCACAGCGACCACCATTTCCGGTCGGCTCGCCGCTCATGCGACGCGCTCGCGACCGGAGAACGATTCCACAAACGTTCCCTCCAGGCTCGGGATCAACTCCCAGGTGAGCTGGTGCATCACGGCGTAGGCGCTTGGCGTGGCGCCGTCGCGTTTGCGCTCGTGGCGATGCACAGGAGTTCGAAGTGTCGCGGCCTCCTTATACGCCTTGGCGTGAGGGACCACAGTTTCGAGCACCGTCACGCGGCCCTTCAACTTGATGAAATCCTCGCGAATGCCGGCCGCGATGACGCGTGCATCGGTCGTGCGGTCCTGCCGATAGATCACCGCCTTCATCGGTCCAAGCGTCGCGCCAAGAGCGCTGCTCGGCTCCAGCCGGTCGAGCAGTTCCATCGTTCCGTCCTTGAACTCGCGCGCCGAGAGAATCTCCGGCGTAATCGGTGATACCAGGATGTCGGCCGCCAGCGCCGCCGCATCCTGCAGCGGCCCCACCGCGCCCTGCGTATCGATCAGCACACAGTCGTAGGAATCGATGACCGTCGGCGAATTGAGCGCCATTCGCAGCCGAAACCCTCTGTCGATCCGGTTCAGCAGCCAGTGCGGAAGACTGCCTTCCGGGTCGTCCGAGACGACGATGTCCAGGTTCCGGTACATCGTGGAGCTGATGCATTCGGCGGTGACTTCGCCTCGGACAATCACTTCGGTGAGGCCCGCTGACGGCTTGGGCTGGCTCAGCGGATAGAACTTGGAAAGCGATGGCTGCACATCCGCATCGATCATGAGCACGCGTAACCCCATATCGGCAAGGAGCGCGCCCAGGTTGGCGGTCAGCGTGGTTTTGCCCACACCGCCCTTGGTGCTGATCACCGTAAATTTGATCATTGAGTTCGACGCCATCGGTCCCGTATTGCGTAATACGGGCGATGTCGCCGAACTGTCGTACTCAGTGCTTCAGGTAATACTGTAGCCCCAGTTCGGCGAACGACTTTCGGATGCGCTTGAGTTCGTCGTAGATTGTGGTGCGCGGGATACCGAGTTTGCGGCTGACATCCTGCACACTGAGCCCTTCGCAGCCGAGCAACTTACACAACCGCTGCTGCAGCGGCGTCAGGCGCTTCATTGCTTTGAAGATGTCTGCGCGGGCTTCGTCACCCAAAGCGCCGGCGTAGTCGTCGCCATCATGGAGTCGCGTCTCATCGACGATGTCGAGCAACGTCAGCGAATCCTTCTCGTCGCCCAGGGGCTCGTCGAATGAAACGGAGTTGTAGGTGGCTTTTCTTTTCCGGGACTCGCGCTCACGCACGAGATCCATCAGCTTGTTGCGCACTACTGCCGCCATGAATGCCGACCGCTCCGGCCCACGCGCCGGATCAAGCTCACGCCGAATAGACAGCCAATGCACCAGGCACTCCTGCATGAGTTCTTCGAACTCGTCTTGCTCCAGGGATCGCCAGCGCGAGCGAAACTCACCAATCAGTTTCCCCGCGATCGCAAGCTCCCACCGCTCAAATAAGCCTTTGTAATTCGCACGCGTACAGCCCCCTGCGCAAGAGTCGCGAGGACGGAGCAAATCGAGTCCTCATTCGAGTCCTAATTAAACTATTAGAACGAACCATCCGAAGAATCAAGGTAAGTATTGACTCTAACCAGACAAAATTCACATCACAAACGGTATTTCGAGCGTATCCGACAATAGCTGACGAATGTCCGTACGTAATGCCGTAAGGCTGTGCGGCCGCTTGCCCTGATGTGTCACGAGTTCTCACCGCATCAAGCAGATTGGCGAACGCGGGGCATCGTCGGATTCGCTCATCGCGGCGTCGATAGACACCGTGTCGAAATCGCCTCCCGGCTTGGTGGCTCCCCGCTCTCGGAGCGAACTTGACGACATTTTTTAGAAAGATCTCGTATTCATCAATCGACCACGGCCAACGCCGAAAATAGTCGGCAAGCCGTATCACCACCACGTAACGTCGCCGATTCCGCGCGATGGGTTTGACGGAAGGATGGTCGTGACGACACGCCTTGGGGGACGAAGGGTCCCGTGGATGCGGGGCGCCTTCTGCGTTGTTGGTTCGCGCTGTGCACCACAAAGGGAACGGCGAGAAGGAGTGTGCTAAGCCGGACCCCCGACATCACGGTGCGTCGTACCCGACGAGACCGAACAAGGGCGGCGTGATGATGAGCGTATCGCCATGCAGCAGTGAGTATATGCGAGATGAAACTAGCCGAAATCTTACTGACGACGAAAATTACCTTACTTGTGGTTGCAGGTGCTCAGGCGCCGCGCTGCGCTTCACGGCGCGAAACAACGCATCAACTGCTCCACATAATCGTGCGCTGAATCCGTGAAGCCGCCTCCGAGCACGCTCGTGGTGCGTCTTGGTTGAAAAAGACCGTGTCCGACATTCCACCGCGCTTTCTCAGACTGCGGGATGCGCCAGCCTACCTGGGCATGGACCGCAATCGCTTCAATGCGGAGGTCAGACCGCACCTCACGCAAGTTCCAATCGGCAAGCAGGGCGTTGCGTTTGATCGACTTCAGCTTGAGGAGTGGGCAGACAGATACGTCGCGCGCTTTGGAGCAAGTGATATTGACAAGCGGAGGCGCGGGGATCAGGATGGTCGTTGCAGCGAGCGCCCCGTGCTGAAAGGAGGTTTGAGAAAATGGGGCGTAAGACGAGTCCAGGTCTCTACCAAAGAGATGGCATCTGGCACATCGACAAACGAATCAAGGGACACGGTCGCCTTTGCGAGAGCACTGGCACTGGTGAGCAGGAGGAAGCCGAGCGTTACCTCCGACTCAGATTGACCGAGATCCGGGAAGCAACTGTCTATGGTGTCAGACCTCGCCGTCTGTTTCGCGAGGCCGCAACGAGGTATTTGCTAGACAACCAACACATGCCTTCGATTGGTGATACTGCAATGCACTTGAAGCAACTCGACCCGTTTATCGGCGATTTGCCTTTGGGGCGCGTCCACGATGCGACGTTGACGCAGTTTGTGAAGGCGCGCCAACGGCAGGACGTGTCCAACCGCACAATCAACATCGCATTGCAACGGGTGGTACGAATCCTGCGGTTGGCGGCGAATGTGTGGCGCGATGAACACGAGATGACGTGGCTTGATCGCGCGCCGCACATCACAGTGTTACCGGAGACGAATCGGCGTTCTGCGTATCCGCTATCGTGGGAGGAGCAGGGGTACTTGCTCAGAGCGTTGCCGGCTCACCTTGCCAAAATGGCGCTGTACAAGATGAACAGTGGTTGCCGTGAGCAGGAGGTCTGCAGGCTGCGTTGGGATTGGGAAATAAAGGTGCCAGAGCTTTTGACGAGTGTGTTTCTGATACCGCTGGACTTTGGCGGCAGACGCCCTAACTCAGGTGTGAAAAACGGGGAAGATCGTCTTGTCTTGTTGAATGATGTCGCGAAGTCCGTCATCGAGGCGCAGCGTGGTATTCATGACGTATGGGTATTTCCATACAAGGGCAAGGTCCTGGCCAAGATGAATGGCAGCGCGTGGAAACGCGCACGAGTCAGAGCTGCGGAACAGTGGGAGAAGGACAAAGGCGAACCCGCGCATCCTGGGTTTGCGCGCATGCGTGTGCACGATCTCAAGCACACGTTCGGGCGCAGGCTTCGCGTTGCGGGAGTGAGCTTTGAAGATCGGCAAGCGCTGCTCGGCCACAAGTCGGCGAGCGTGACGACTGATTATTCAGCTGCTGAGATCGAGCACCTGCTCGCGCAAGCGAACAAAGTGACAGTGGGAGATCAACGCAGTTCGCCGACGCTCACTGTGTTGCGAAGGAGAGCTGCATGAGGGGGAGCTGCGTGGCTTTTGGCGAAAACTCCCGCAAAAGTCCCGCAGTCGATTTGAGCACCAAGCGAGAAAATCGGCTAAGTGCTTGAAGAATTTGGTCGGGGCGAGAGGATTTGAACCTCCGACCACCTGCACCCCATGCAGGTACGCTACCAGGCTGCGCTACGCCCCGAGTGTGCTGATTTTATCACGCCGGCCGGAATGAATTCCGGCAATGTCTGTATGCGAACCGCTCAGGCGCTGCTGCCCAGCGATTCGAGGATGCTGGCGATCTCGTTTCTGATCGCGGCCAGGTCGCTTTTGCCCGCCTCGGCGCGCGCCGCCTGCGCGCGGCTGCTCGCGGACCCGCTTTCATCCAGTCGATTGCGCGCGCCGCTGATCGTGAACCCCTGCTCGTAGAGCAAATCTCGAATGCGTCGGATCAACAGGACTTCGTGATGCTGATAATAGCGCCGGTTGCCGCGGCGCTTGACCGGCTTCAGCTGCGTGAACTCCTGCTCCCAGTAGCGCAGTACATGCGGTTTTACGCCGCACAGTTCGCTCACCTCGCCTATGGTGAAATAGCGCTTCGCCGGAATCGGCGGCAGGCTACTGTTGCTGCTGTGGCTTTCCACGATTGGCCTTTTCCACCGATGCCTTCAACTTCTGACTGGCATGGAAGGTAACGACGCGACGCGCGGTGATCGGGATCTCTTCTCCGGTCTTCGGATTGCGCCCGGGTCGCTGCGGCTTGTTGCGCAGTTGAAAGTTGCCGAACCCGGATAGCTTGACGCTGTCGCCGTTTTCCAGCGCAGAGCGAATTTCTTCGAAGAATGTCTCGACCATATCCTTGGCTTCGCGCTTGTTAAGCCCGACTTTCTCAAACAAAAAGTCAGCCAGCTCGGCTTTGGTTAATGTCATTTTTTCTCCCTAGGTACGCAATTTGGCGCCGACGCTGGCGGTGAGAAGCTGCAGCAGTTGTGCCATCGCCGCCTCCGTTTCCGCGTCGGTCAGCGTTTTCGAAGTATCTTGCATAACTACCCGAAATGCAAGGCTTTTTTTGCCAGTGTCCACCCCTTTTCCGCGGTAGATGTCGAACAAGCAGAGGTCCTGCACGACAGCCGGGCGGGAGGCCTGCATGGCCTCCAGCAAGGCCTGTGCCGGCACCGACTCGTCGACCACCAACGCGAGGTCGCGGATCACCGGCGGGAACTTTGAGACTTCGCGAAATGCCGGCATCGGCGCCGCAAGCAAGGCATCCAGATCGAGTTCGAACAGTACCGGCGCTTGCGGCAATTCGTATTTCTGTTGCCAGCGCGGATGCAACTCTCCGATCCATCCGATCGACTTTTCATCGAGCAAGATCGTCGCTGCGCGCCCCGGATGCAGTGCCGGATGCACAGCGCGTTCGTATCGAACGCTCGCCGGTGCAAGCAGACTTTCAACATCCGCCTTGACGTCGTAGAAGTCGACTTTGCGCTCGGCCACCCCCCATTGGTCCGGATAGGCGGGGCCGTAGGCGATGCCGCCGAGCTTGAGCGGTTGGGCGATGCCTGCCACTGTCAGAGGCCCGTCCTTGACCTCGGCGTCGGAGCGGAACACCCGTCCCAGTTCGAACACGCGCACCCTGCTCTGCTTGCGGTTGAGGTTATAGCGCACATTGGCGACGAGGTTGCCTGCGAGACCCGAACGCATTACCGAGAGCTGGCTCGATATGGGATTCAGCAGCCCTATCGGTGCATCGTTGCCGCAGAAATCGCGTTCCCAGTCGGCTTCGACAAAACTGAAATTCACGACTTCCTGGTAATCGCGCGCGGCGATCGCTTCCTTGACCCGCATCAGCGGGCGCACCGCCTCGCGCTGCGGCGACATCGTGGCGCGCGCGCGCGGCTGGTTCGCCGGGATGCGTTCGTAACCGTGAATGCGCGCGATTTCTTCAATGAGGTCTTCCTCGATCGCGATGTCGAAGCGGTACGAGGGCGGGGTCACGTCGAAGCCCTCGGCAGTGCGTGCGCTCGCAAGGCCGAGACGCGAGAAGATCCCGGCGATTTCCGTGTCGCTGACCTCGATGCCCAGGACACGGGCCGCGCGCGCGCTGCGCACGTGCACCGGCTTGCGCTCCGGAAGGCGCGCCACGTCGTCGACGGTCGGCCCCGGCTCGCCGCCGCAAATCGCGAGTATCAGCTCGGTGGCACGCTCGATGCCGGCCACATTGTTGTCGAAGTCGACGCCGCGCTCGAAGCGATGCGCGGCATCGCTGGTGAAATTGTAGCGGCGCGTGCGGCCCGCAATTGCATCGGGGAAAAAGAAAGCGGACTCGAGAAAAATATGCCTGCTGTCGGTCTCCGCCTTGGTCGAATCCCCGCCCATGATGCCGGCGAGTCCGATCGGACCCGATTCGTCGGTGATGCACAGCACGTTCTCATCCACCTCGACGGTCTGTTCGTTCAGGAGCTTCACACGCTCGCCCCTGCGTCCGAAGCGCACGTCGATGGCGCCCCGCAGCTTGTCCAGATCGTAGACGTGCAGCGGGCGCCCGAGTTCGAGCATGACGTAGTTGGTCACATCCACCAGCGCCGATATCGAGCGCTGCCCGGAGCGTGCAAGGCGCTGCTTCATCCACTCGGGCACCGGTGCGGCTGCATTGACGTTGCGGATCACGCGGCCCGCAAAGCGCCCGCAGCCTTCCGGTGCCGATATCTTTACCGGATGCCGCGCCTTGCCTTGCGCGGCGACCGCGGTGATCGCAGGCGCCTTGAATGCGGCGCCGGTGATCGCCGCCGCTTCGCGCGCGACCCCGAGCAGACTCAGGCAGTCGGCGCGGTTTGGCGTGAGTTTGAGCGTGAACAGGGTATCGTCGAGCTGCAGCACTTCGCGCACATCGGCCCCGATGGGCGCATCGGCCGCAAGCGCCAGGATGCCGCTGTGGTCCTCGTCGATGCCCAGTTCTTTCGCCGAGCAGAGCATTCCTTGGCTTTCCACACCGCGCAAGCTGGACCGCTTGATCTCGAAGGCGCCCCCGTCCGGAGTGCTGAGGCGTGCGCCGATGCGCGCACAGGGCACGCGCATGCCGGCGACCACATTGGGTGCGCCGCAGACGATCGAGAGCGGTGCGGTTTCGCCCACATTGACCCGGCACAGCGACAGGCGGTCGGCATTGGGGTGGCGCGCGACTTCGAGAATCTCGGCCACCACCACACCCGAGCACGGCGGTGCGGCGGGTTCCAGCGACTCGACTTCCAGCCCTGCCATGGTGAGCGCGTGCGCCAGTTCCGCCGTTGTCAGGGACGGATCGACGAAACTGCGCAGCCAGTGTTCGGAGAACTTCATGTGAATTGCTGCAGGAAGCGCAGGTCGCCGTCGTAGAACAGGCGCAGGTCGTTGATTTCATAGCGCAGCATCGCAAGGCGCTCGATACCCGAACCGAATGCGAAGCCGATGTACTTTTCCGGGTCGAGCCCGAAATTGCGAATCACCGTCGGGTGCACCTGGCCGGCGCCGGAAATCTCCAGCCATTTGCCCTTGTTCGGCCCCGCCCCGAATGCCATGTCGATTTCAGCAGAAGGTTCGGTAAACGGAAAAAACGAAGGCCGGAAGCGCACTTCGAGTTCTTCGGTTTCAAAAAAACAGCGCAGAAAATTCGTGTACACGCCCTTCAGGTCCGCGAAGCTCACGTCCTCGTCGATCCACAGGCCTTCGACCTGGTGGAACATGGGTGAGTGGGTTGCGTCGCTGTCGACCCGATAGGTGCGCCCGGGCGCGATGACCTTGATCGGCGGCACTTTTGCCGCATCGCGAAATCGTTCGACCCACATGCGCGCATAGCGCACCTGCATCGGACTGGTATGCGTGCGCAGCAGCAGCGGCCTGCCGTCGGTATCCTTGTTCTCGACGTAGAACGTGTCCTGCATCGAGCGCGCGGGGTGATTCTCCGGGTTGTTGAGCGCGGTAAAATTGTTCCAGTCGGTCTCGATTTCCGGGCCGTCGGCGACATCGAAGCCGATCGAGCTGAATATGGCCTCGATGCGCGCCTGGGTGCGCGTCAGCGGGTGCAGACGGCCGCGTCCCGCGCCGCGCCCCGGCAGCGTGACGTCGAGCGCCTCCTCCGCCAGCCGCGCGTCCAGCTGCAATTGCGCCAGGGCGTCGCGCCGGCGGACAAGCGCCGCCTCGAGTTCCACCTTGGCCGCGTTGATGCGGCTACCCGCTTCGCGGCGCTGATCGGCGGGCAGTTTCCCCAGACCTTTGAGCAGTTCGGTGAGCGCACCCGACTTGCCCAGATACTGGGCTTTCGCCTGCTCCAGCGCCGCCGCATCGTTTATGCGGCCGAACTGCTCCAGCGCGTCGCCGACTATTTTTTCCAGATTGTCCATTGTTGCAGTCACAGAAACGAAAAGAGGCTAAGTGACTTAGCCTCTTTTCGCGTTAAAGCGCCTGAACCCTATTGCTGCCCGGCTTACTTGGACGCCGCGCCCGCTGCGTTCGACGGCACGAATGCCTTGGCTTGCTCGGCGAATTTGGCGAAAGCTGCCATGTCGGTAACGGCCAGGTCGGCCAGCACCTTGCGGTCCACTTCGATCTCGGCGCGTTTCAAACCGTTCATGAATACGCTGTACGTCAGGCCGCACTCACGCGCTGCCGCGTTGATGCGGGCGATCCACAGCGCGCGGAACACGCGCTTCTTCGTCCTGCGATCGCGATAAGCGTACTGGCCCGCTTTCATCACCGCCTCTTTGGCGATGCGGAAGACGCTGCCGCGGCGGCCGCGGAAGCCCTTGGCCAGATCCATTACTTTCTTGTGGCGGGCGCTTGCCGTTACTCCACGTTTGACTCTAGGCATGGCTCGTCTCCTTAACCGTTGGGAAGCATTGAGCGCACTGAGCGCAGGTTGCTCGCGTCCACCATGGACGTGCCGCGCATATTGCGCTTACGCTTGGTGGTCTTCTTGGTCAGGATGTGGCGCAAAAACGCTTTGGTGCGTTTTATCCCGCCGCTGCCTTGGATGCGGAAACGCTTGGCCGCGCCCCGCTTGGTCTTCATCTTGGGCATGACTACTCCTAGTTTTGACATGGCGGCAGGTGTCCCCCGATGGGAGAACTTGTAGACCTTGACACCACTTGTTTTACGTTCCCGGTCAGCCGGAAACGGTACTGCAAAAATCTATTTAGCTACAGGTTCCGCTTTCTTCTCAGGTTCCGGCTTTTTCTTCACCACCACCTTTTTCGGCCCCAGCACCATTACCAGCTGGCGCCCTTCCATTTTCGGATACTGCTCGACCACGCCGTGCTCAAGCAGATCGTTTTTCACCCGCTCGATAAGACGATGCCCGAATTCCTGGTGCGCCATTTCGCGTCCGCGAAACCGCAGCGTGACCTTGGTCTTGTCGCCTTCGTCCAGAAACTTCATCAGGTTGCGCAGCTTGATCTTGTAGTCGCCTTCGTCGGTACCGGGCCGGAATTTCACTTCCTTGACCTGAATCTGCTTTTGCTTGAGCTTCGCCTCGTGCGCCTTCTTGGCTTCGCGGTACTTGAACTTGCCGAAGTCCATGAGCTTGCACACCGGGGGTACGGCCGTCGGTGCAATTTCCACCAGATCCACTTCCAGTTCCTCTGCCCGCCGCATCGCATCCGCGATGGGCACCACACCCAATTGTTCCCCTTCAGTGCCGACCAGGCGTATTTCGGGTGCGGTTATCTCGGTGTTAAGGCGCTGCGCTTTTTCCTGAGCGATGTTGTTTCTCCAAAAAATTAATAATTAGGCCGCGCTGCCCACGCGTGCCTCCTTCTGGAGGCGTTGGATGAATTCATCGAGCGTCATCTGCCCGAGGTCTTCACCGCTGCGGGTTCGCACGGCCACTTTGGAAGCTGCTTTCTCCTGCTCACCAACAATCAGCTGGTAGGGCAGCTTCTGAATGCTATGTTCCCGTATTTTATAGGTAATTTTCTCATTACGCAAATCGGCTTCGGCGCGGAAACCGGCGCGGCGCAGTTCGGCCGCCACCTGTGCCGTGTATTCGGCCTGGCCGCCGGAGATGTTCAGCACCACCACCTGCAGCGGCGCGAGCCACAGGGGCATCGCTCCTGCATAGTGTTCGATCAAAATCCCGATGAAACGCTCCATCGAGCCGACGATGGCCCGGTGCAGCATCACCGGCACCTTGCGCGCATTGTCCTCGGCCACGTATTCGGCCCCCAGGCGCCCGGGCATGGAGAAATCCACCTGCATCGTGCCGCATTGCCAGGATCGACCGATATTGTCCTTCAGGTGATATTCGATCTTGGGCCCGTAGAACGCGCCCTCCCCCGGCAGCATCGCGTAAGGCACGCCGCTTTCGCGCAAGGACTCGGCCAGCGCGTTTTCCGCCTTGTCCCAGAGCTCGTCCGCGCCCACGCGCTTTTCCGGCCGCGTGGCAAGCTTGTAAACGATGTCGGTAAAGCCGAAATCAGTGTAGACCTTCTGCAACAAGGCGGTATAGGCGACGCATTCGGACAGGATCTGATCCTCGGTGCAGAAGATATGGCCGTCGTCCTGGGTGAACGCGCGGATGCGCATGATGCCGTGCAGCGCGCCCGAGGCCTCGTTGCGGTGGCAGGCGCCGAATTCACCGTAGCGCAGCGGCAGCTCGCGGTAGCTGCGCAGGCCGGCGTTGTAAATCTGGATGTGCCCCGGGCAGTTCATCGGCTTCACCGCGTAGGTGCGCTTTTCCGATTCGGTGGTGAACATATTCTCGCGATAATTCTCCCAGTGGCCGGACTTTTCCCACAGGCTGCGATCGAGAATCTGCGGGCAGCGCACTTCCTGGTAGCCGTTGTCACGATAGACGCGGCGCATGTACTGTTCCACCTGCTGCCACAGGGTCCAGCCCCTGGGGTGCCAGAACACCATGCCCGGCGCTTCGTCCTGCATATGGAACAGGTCGAGTTGCGTGGCGAGTTTTCTGTGGTCGCGCTTCTCCGCCTCCTCCAGCATGTGCAGATAGGCGTCCTGTTCGTCTTTTTTTGCCCAGGCCGTGCCGTAAATACGCTGCAGCATTTCATTCTTCGAATCGCCGCGCCAGTACGCGCCCGCGACTTTCATCAGCTTGAACACCTTGAGTTTGCCGGTGGAAGGCACGTGCGGCCCGCGGCACAGATCGACGAAATCGCCTTCGCGATACAGGCCGATTTCCTGATCTGCCGGAATCGACGCGATGATCTCGGCCTTGTAGTGCTCGCCCATGCCCTTGAACAGCGCCACCGCCTCATCCCGCGACATGACTTCGCGCATGATCGGAAAGTCTTTTTTCGCCAGTTCGGACATCTTTTTCTCGATGGCGGCGAGGTCTTCCGGCGTAAACGGACGCTTGTAGGCGAAATCGTAGTAGAAGCCGTTTTCGATCACCGGGCCGATGGTCACCTGCGCATCGGGGTACAGCGTTTTCACCGCGTAGGCGAGCAGGTGCGCAGTGGAGTGGCGAATGGTGTCCAGGCCATCCTGATCGCGGTCGGTGACAATGGCGAGCTCCGCATCGGCGTTGATGCGAAACGAGGTATCGACCAGTTTGCCGTCGACGCGCCCGGCGAGCGCCGCCTTGGCGAGGCCCGGGCCGATGCTGGCGGCAACTTCGGCCACGGTGACGGATTGCGCAAACTGACGCACCGAACCGTCAGGCAGTTTTATATTGGGCATGTGTTCGCTATTCCAAAATGAAAAAAGTGCGGTCGCGCCGCACTTTTATCAGCATATTCGCTTCGACAGTGGTGCGGGCGCGACCTCAGGGCTTGAGCGTCAGCAGCGTGTACGCTGCGATCACTGTGCCCACAAAGGCGCCACCATAGCAGAGAACCCGGACGGTCGTGACTGCATGAACGCCAAAATCGTGCAGCAGTATGTGTATGCGGTGCGCCGCGTGCCACATGAACAGGGCTATCACCGCCAGTACCACGATTTTTCCCAGCCAGTGATGCGAAAACGCCAGCATGTGGCTATAGCTCATGGTATCGGCAGCGAAAATGAACCCTAGGGGCACCGCAATGCCGGTGATGAACACCAGCGCCGGGCCGATCAAGGCCGCCAGCATGCCGCCGGCGCCAAACAGGGACCAGAAAATCGGTTCGTTGGAGCGTTTCATTAGCTCATCCCCCGCACGATGAATAATACGGCCAGGCACGCAATCACCGAAGCGGCAAGTCCGGTACCGGTGATCGTTCCCGGCTGCAGACGCTTGCCGCCGATGAAAATGATCGGCATGGTCTTGGGCATGATGTTGAACCAGGTCCAGGTGTGGTAGCAGAACACCGCCAGCACGATCACATGAAACACCAGCATCCACGGGGTTTTCAGGTACTGCAACCAGCCGTTGAAGGCGGCCTCCCCCTGCCCCAGGCGTACCAGCCCGAACAGCAGGACGATCGCGTAGAGGGCGACGAATACGGCCGAGACTTCTCGGGCCATATAGCGGATGAAATACGGATCGCGCTTCCACCATCCGTCCATGGAGCGGACATAGGGTCGACGATTGCTCATTTGTCTGCCTCCCCTGGCGTTACGAATCGGGTGAAATAATTGATCGCGCTGTTCATCTTGTTCTGGTTGATGGCGTTGGCGGGGTCCACGCCCTTCGGACATACTTCCGAGCAGTACCCGACCGCAGTGCAGCCCCAAAATCCTTCGTCCGCGTGTCCCAGACTGTTCAGGCGCTCCGCCTGACCGCCATCGCGCGAATCGGCGTTATAGCGATGCATCAGCGCCAGGACGCCCGGGCCCGTGAAACTCGGATTCAACCCGTATTGCGGACAGGCCGCATAGCACAGCATGCAGTTGATGCAGGAACTGAACTGCTCGTACATGTCGCGCTGCTGCGGCGTCTGCAGGTATTCCCCCTGCTCCAGCGTGCGCTTCTCCTTTGGAATGATGTAGGGCTTGATGCTTTCGAGCTTGGTGACGAAGTCCTCGACTCCGACCACCAGGTCGCGCTCGATCGGCAGGTGCGCCAGGGCTTCGACCTTGAGTCCCTGCGGATAGTACTCGCGCAGAAACGTCTTGCAGGAAAGCTTGGGCTTGCCGTCGATCATCATCCCGCAGCTTCCGCAAATCGCCATGCGGCAGGACCAGCGGAAACTCACGGTGCCGTCGAGGTAATCCTTGATGTACTGCAGACCCTGCAATACGGACATGTCGTCGGTGAACGGGACCTTGTAGCTTTGCAGCACAGGCTCCTTGTCCTGCTCCGGACGGTAGCGCAGAACCTGAATCTCGATAATTTTCTCGGTATCAGCCATTGGCTGCTCCCTTCTTCTTGCGTTCTTCATCCGCCTGAACACCCGCCGCACCGTAGGCACGCTTGCCGGGTTGGGATTTCGTTATCTTCACATCCCCGTACTCGATGCGCGGCGCATTGTCTCCATCAAAATACGCCAGCGAGTGCTTGAGGAAATTTGCGTCGTCTCGTTCTTCGAATCCGTCGAGACGCTGATGGGAGCCGCGCGACTCCTTGCGGTTGATCGCCGAGTAGACCATGGACTGCGCAACTTCGAGCAGGTAGCCGAGTTCGATGCCCAGCAGCCATTCCGTGTTGTACACCTTCGACTTGTCCTCCAACTTCAGATTCTTGTAGCGCTGGCGCAGTTCATCGATTTTGTCGCAGGTTGCCTGCATAGTCGTGCCGAGGCGGTAAATGCCGCAGCCATCCTCCATGCTCTGGGCCATCTCGGTGCGCAGCACGGCCAGGCGTTCCGTCCCGCCGGACTTGTTGACGATGCCGAGCGCACGCGCCTGCGCGGCTTCGGCCTGCTTCTGAATCGCGCCCGGATTGCTGATGGACACGGATTTCGCGAACTTGACTGCTTCGAGACCCGCCACCTTGCCGAAAACAATCAGCTCGGTCAGGGAGTTTGAACCCAGGCGGTTCGCGCCGTGGATGCCGACGCTGGAGCATTCGCCCACGGAGTACAGCCCCGGCAGCGACGACGCCGTCTTGCCGTCGGCGAGTATGCCGCCCATGGTGTAATGCACGCCCGGCACCACCGGAATACACTCGTGCGCCGGATCGATACCCATGAACTCTTCCGCCAGCTCGTAAATCTGCGGCAGGCGTTCACGCAGATAAGCTTCGCCGAGATGGCGCAGATCGAGATTGACTACCGAGCCGAACGGGCCCTTGATCGTCCTGCCTTTTTGCTGCTCGTGCCAGAACGCCTGGCTGAGCCGGTCGCGCGGACCCAGTTCCATGAACTTGTTGCGCGGCTTGTCCTCGGGTGGCCCAAGGCCGTAATCCTGCAGATAACGATAGCCGTCCTTGTTGAGCAGCAATCCGCCTTCGCCGCGGCAGGCTTCGGTGAACAGCAGACCGGTGCGCGGCATGCAGGTCGGGTGATATTGCACGAATTCCATGTCGCGCAGCGGCACGCCGTGGCGATACGCCAGCGCCATGCCGTCGCCGGTGACGATGCCGCCATTGGTGTTTTCGCGGAATACGCGTCCGGCTCCGCCGGTGGCGATGATCACGGCTTTCGCCTCGATCAGCGTGAACTCGCCTGTTGCAATCTCAATCGCCAACACGCCCTGGCAGCGTCCGTCCTCTACCATCAGGTCGCAGCAGAAATATTCGTCGAAACGCTTGATCGAGGGATACTTGATCGAGGTCTGGAACAGGGTATGCAGCATGTGGAAGCCGGTCTTGTCGGCGGCGAACCAGGTGCGCTCGATCTTCATTCCGCCGAACGCGCGCGTGTTCGCGTGGCCATCCTCCTTGCGGCTCCAGGGGCAACCCCAGTGCTCCATCTGCACCATCTCCTCGTGCGCATGCGCGACGAAGTACTCGACAACATCCTGCTCGCACAGCCAGTCGCCGCCGCCAACGGTGTCGTTGAAATGATGGTCCAGACTGTCTTCCGGCCGCGTCACCGCTGCAGCCCCGCCTTCGGCGGCCACGGTATGGCTGCGCATGGGGAGCACTTTCGAAATCAGCGCGATTTTCAGCGTCGGATCCGCCTCGGCGACCGCGATCGCCGCTCGCAAACCGCCACCCCCCGCACCTACTATCGCTACGTCTGCCTTGAATACTTCCACTGCTTATCCCCCCATCGGTGAAACTAATGAGATTTTAACTCGGATCCTGAAACGCTGCCGCGGCCACTCGCCGCATATTCCGCAATTTGCCGCGCGGCCAGCGATCGAAAACGACCATTGAATATCGGCGACTTGCTAACTTAGCGCCCGCGACCCCATGCATTGTTGATCCAAATCAAACGCGAAGCTGAAAGCTTCGCTTTGTTGATTTTCCTCAATTACGCGTTCCGAAACGCGAACAATATTCGCGTTTAAGTAGCCGCCGCGCGCGCTTCGGCCCAACGGTAATGCGATGGCGCTGGTCGAAAAACAAACAGAATCCAGACGAATAAATCAAGACAAAGGCACTGTTAATCATGTATGAAAAACCAGAGGTAAACGGCAACCATTCGGCGCCATCCGGTCTAGCGTTGCTGCGCGACCCGGCACTTAACCACGGCACCGGTTTTACCGAAGCCGAGCGCGACAAACACAATCTGCGCGGCTTTTTGCCGCCGCATGTGCATACGCAGAAAGAGCAGGCGATGCGCGTACTGGAGCGCCTGCGTGCAGTCAACGACCCGCTGGAAAAATTCGTCGCGCTCAACGCGCTGCACGATCGCAATGAATCACTGTTCTTTCGCGTCCTGTGCGACAACATCGACGAGATGCAGCCGCTGGTGTACACACCGACCGTCGGCCTCGCATGCCAGAAATTCGGCCACATCTTTCAGCGCCCGCGCGGCCTGTTTATCGGCGCCAACGACCGCGGGCGCATCGCGCAGCTGCTGCGCAACTGGCCCTACCAGGCTGGAATCATCGTTGTCACCGACGGAGAGCGGATTCTGGGCCTGGGCGACCTGGGGGCCAACGGCATGGGAATCCCCGTGGGCAAGCTGTCGCTTTACACCGCCTGCGCCGGCGTTCACCCGCAGCTGTGCCTGCCGGTGACCATCGACGTCGGCACCAACAGCGCGGCGATGATGCAGGACCCGTTCTACGTGGGTTTGCGCCAGCGCCGCCTGACCGGCGCCGCCTACGACGAACTGCTGGACGAATTCATCACTGCCGCGTCGGAGGTATTCCCCGGCGTGGTCATCCAGTTCGAGGATTTCGCCAATCACAATGCATTCCGACTGCTTAAAAAATATCGCGACCGCATCTGCACCTTCAACGACGATATCCAGGGCACGGCTGCGGTAGCACTCTCCGGCATTTTCTCGGCGCTGCGCATCAACGGCGGCAAGCTGACCGAGCAAAAGCTGCTGTTCCTCGGCGCCGGCGAAGCCGCTACCGGCATCGCGGATCTGGTGGTGGCCGCGATGATTGCAGGCGGGCTTGCGGAATCCGATGCACGCCAGCGCTGCTGGGCCGTGGATTCACGCGGCCTCGTGGTGAAAAGCCGCACCGATCTCGCCGAGCACAAACTGCCCTACGCCCACGATCATGCGCGGGTCGGCGATTTTCTCTCGGCCATCAAGGCGCTCAAACCCACCGCGATCGTCGGCGTGGCGGCGGTGGGTGGAACGTTTACGCAGCAGGTGCTGGAGGAAATGGCGCGCATCAACAAGCAGCCGATCGTGTTCGCGTTGTCCAACCCGACTTCCCAGGCCGAGTGTACCGCCGAGGAAGCCTACCGCTGGACCAAGGGACGCGCGCTGTTCGCTTGCGGCAGCCCGTTCGATCCGGTGAAATACGAAGGCAAGACCTTTGTGCCGCGCCAGGGCAACAACTCCTACATCTTCCCGGGCATAGGCTTGGGTGCAATCACAAGCCGCGCGAGAAGCATCACCGACGAAATGTTCATGGTCGCAGCGCAGACGCTGGCACAGCTCGTAACGCAGGCCGACCTCGACCAGGGCAGCCTCTACCCCGCGCTGCCGCGCATCCGAGAAGTTTCCGCCCACATCGCCACCGCGGTTGCCGAATGCGCATATAAAAACGGCCTCGCCGGGAAACCCAGGCCCGACGATGTCGCCGCCGACGTGCGCGGGCAGATGTTCGATCCGAACTATTAGTGTTCTGATTTGTTCGGCACATGGCGCCGCTCGCGACAGTGGCGCCATGCTCGTTTGATCTACGTCAATGCATGCCTGGCTGACGATATTATGCTTCGAACATCGGCGCAGGAGCACGCAGCGAATTCCGAATTGACCGACGGCAGCGGGACGAAAACGAGCTGCGCCAGCAGTTGGATTGCGCCGAACCACGGCGTTCGACCGGCGCATTCAATCCAGGCTTCGGCGATACCACTCTTCTTCGCCAGAACGACCCTTCGAACAGGGAAATGAGGATACTTTATGTACACCATCGTACGGCGTGAAGCGTTTTCCGACACAACATTCCTCTGGGAAGTGCAGGTTCCCGATGTGGCCAACTCCGCGGAGCCCGGCCATTTCGTGATGATACGTCTGCATGAAGGCGGAGAGCGCATCCCGCTGACGGTAGCCGACTTCGATCGCGACAAAGGCACGATCACCATGGTGATCCAGTCGCTCGGCAAGACGACGCTGGAAATGCGCGATCAGTACAAACAGGGCGACAGCTTCGCCGATTTCGTCGGCCCGCTGGGCATGCCGCAACACGTGAGCAAAGTCGGACACGTCGTTCTCGTCGGCGGCGGCCTCGGCGTTGCGCCGGTGTATCCGCAACTGCGCGCGTTCAAGGAGGCCGGCAACCGCACCACGGGCATCATCGGCTTTCGCAACAAGGACCTCGTTTTCTGGGAGGATCGCTTCAACAAGCATTGCGACAATCTGGTCGTCTGCACCGATGACGGCAGCTACGGCACGCCGGGCTTCGTCACCTCGGCGCTGAAGGAAGTGCTCGAGCGCGACAAGCCGGATCTGGTGATCGCGATCGGACCGCTGCCGATGATGAACGCCTGCGTCGAGACGACGCGGCCCTACGGCGTGAAGACCATGGTGTCACTCAACGCCATCATGGTCGACGGCACAGGCATGTGCGGCTCGTGCCGGGTAAGCGTCGGCGGGGATGTCAAATTTGCGTGCGTCGACGGCCCGGACTTCGATGGTCACCAGGTCGACTTCAAGGAACTGGTGCTGCGGCAACGACGCTTCAAAGGCGAAGAATCGAAGGCAAGCGAGGACTACGCGCATATCTGCCAGGTGGAAAAGACCCTGTTCGAGCAGAACAAGCGCAATTACAAGAAACTCAAGGACCTCGCGCAGCATGCGGTGAAGATGCCGGAACGCGACGCGCTCGAGCGCTCGCGCAATTTCAAGGAAGTGAACCTGGGCTACAGCATGCACGACGCCCTGGAGGAAGCCGAACGCTGCATCCAGTGCACCAAGCCTGTGTGCATCGCCGGATGTCCGGTCTCGATCGACATCCCGCGCTTCATTCGCCACCTGCTGGTGCGCGACCTGGACGGTGCGCTCGGTGTGATCAACGAATCCAATCTGTTCCCTTCGGTGTGCGGCCGCGTCTGCCCGCAGGAATCGCAGTGCGAAGCACAGTGCATTATCGGCAAGAACAAGAAAGTCGAAATGGAGCCGGTGGCAATCGGCCGGCTCGAGCGCTTTATCGGTGACAACGCGCGAGCGCCGACGACTGAAGCGCCCCGGTTCGAGAGCACCCTGGGCCGGGTGGCCATCGTCGGATCCGGCCCCTCCGGTCTCGCCGTCGCCGCCGATCTGGCGCGCTACGGATGCGACGTCACGGTATTCGAGGCGCTGCACGTCATCGGTGGCGTACTCCAGTACGGCATCCCGCCGTTCCGCCTGCCGCGCGACATCATCAGCCGCGAAGTCGACAGCCTGAAGCGCATGGGCGTCAAATTCGAGGTGAACAAGGTGATCGGCAAGACCTTCTCGATCCCGAAACTCATGGGCGACATGAATTACGACGCGGTGTTCGTCGGCGCCGGCGCAGGCGCGCCTTCATTTCTCGGCATCCCCGGCGAATTTGCGGGCCAGGTCTATTCGGCGAACGAATTTCTCACCCGCGTCAACCTGATGGGGGGGGACAAATTCCCCTATCTCGATACGCCGATCACCCTGGGGCAGAGCGTGGTCGTGATCGGTGCGGGCAACACCGCCATGGATTGCCTGCGCGTGGCCAAGCGCCTGGGCGCACCGACCGTGCGCTGCGTCTATCGCCGCTCGGAGGCCGAGGCGCCGGCTCGCATCGAGGAAATTCGCCATGCGAAGGAGGAAGGCATCGAATTCTTCTTCCTGCACACCCCGGTTGAAATCCTGACCGACGCAGACGGTGGCGTGCGCGGCATGAAAGTGCAGAAAATGACGCTGGGCGAGCCAGACGAGAAAGGACGGCGCAAGCCCGTGCCTCTGGACGAGTTCGTCGAACTGGAATGCGATACCGCGATATACGCCCTGGGCACCAAGGCCAACCCCATCGTCACGCAGTCGACGCCGGGCCTGGGGCTGAACAAATGGGGATACATCGTGGCCGATCCGGTAACGCAGGCGACCACCCTGCCCGGCGTCTTCGCCGGAGGCGACATCGTCACCGGCGCGGCGACCGTCATCCTGGCAATGGGCGCCGGACGCCGTGCCGCAAGGTCCATCGGCGCCTATCTGCAGAGCGGCAAACAGAAGTGGCCGATTACCCAGGAGGACGCCGATGCCTTCGTGCCGCCGGTCAACCTAAGCGCACCCGCGCCGGCCGGCGCTTCAACGACCAGCGCACCAAGTGAGGGCCAATCATGATCACCTGTCCCAAATGCCACCGTCCGATCGAAGGCGAGGAATCCTACATCTGCTGCGCCAACCTCGAACTCAGCTGGCGCTGCAGTTCCTGCGGCAAGGTAAGCGAAGGCTTCGCCTTCCCATACGGCATGTGCCCGCACTGCAAAGGCAAGCTCGAGATCCTCGAACGCGGGGCGATCGACGACACCAAGGGCCTGGATGCGATCCGTGCGGCGTTCGAAATCGAGCTCGGCGGCCATGCGTTCTACCAGCGCGCCGCGAAAGATGCGCAGGATCCGGCGCTGAGGGAGTTGTTCGGCCGCTTCGCCGAAATGGAGCAGGAGCATATGGAGACCCTGTCCAAGCGCTACCACGCGGAAATGCCCAAGGCAGCCGAAGATTTTCAGATCGATCGAGCGGCCATATTTGCGGGCGTGGATCGCAAGCCCGAGGACCCCGCCAACCTGTTTCGCATCGCCATCGCGTTCGAACAGCGGGCGGTAACCTTCTTCAGCGAGCAGGGCGCTCGTTCGCCGGAAGGTTCGGTCGAACGGGATCTGTACAAGGAACTGGCCGCGGAGGAGCGCGAGCATGTGGCGTTGCTAACCACGGAATACGAGCGCTGGAAAACCGGCAAAGCCGGGATTCTTTGACGCACCGAATACGCTAGGTCAAAAAATTGACCGGAAGGAAATCATGAGCAAACGCTTGGCCGTCCTGGAAGGCAACGAGGCCGCCGCACGCATCGCCCACCTCACCAACGAGGTGATCGCGATCTATCCGATCACGCCATCATCTGGAATGGGCGAATTCGCCGACGCTTGGTCGGCAGCCGGACACAAGAACATCTGGGGTTCGGTGCCCGAAGTCATTGAGATGCAGAGCGAGGCAGGCGCTGCCGGAGCGGTGCACGGCTCGCTGCAGGCGGGCGCACTCACCACGACGTTCACTGCGTCGCAGGGCCTGCTGTTGATGATTCCCAACATGTTCAAGATCGCCGGCGAACTCACGCCAGCGGTGTTTCACATCGCAGCGCGCACGGTGGCGACGCACGCGCTATCCATCTTCGGCGATCACAGCGACGTGATGGCAGCGCGCATGACCGGCTGGGGCATGCTCGCATCCGCCAGCGTGCAGGAAGCACAGGACATGGCCATGATCGCCCAGATGGCGACATTGCGATCGCGCGTGCCGTTCATGCATTTTTTCGACGGATTTCGCACCAGCCACGAAGTCAACCGGCTGGATTTGCTGCTCGAAGAGGAGGTACGCCAGCTGATCGACGACGAACTGGTCACCGCGCATCGCGCGCGTGCGCTCAACCCGGACAAGCCCGTACTGCGCGGCTCCGCGCAAAATCCGGACGTGTTTTTCCAGGCGCGCGAAGCCTGCAATCCGTTCTACACCGCCGTTCCGGGAATCGTGCAGGAAAGCATGGATCGATTCGCCAAGCTCACCCAACGCCAATACAGGTTGTTCGACTACCAGGGCGCCCCCGATGCCGAGCGCATACTGGTGCAGATGGGCTCGGGTGTCGGCGCATCCGGCGAAGCGGTGCGCGCCCTGGCGGCGCGCGGCGAAAAGGTCGGGCTGCTGACCGTACGGCTGTACCGGCCGTTCGATACGCAAGCCTTCATCGCTGCGCTTCCGCGCAGCGTACGCGCCCTTGCCGTACTGGACCGCACCAAGGAGCCTGGCGCCGTCGGTGAACCCATGTATCAGGACATCGTCACCGCCCTGGTTGAAGCATGGCCGCAGGATCAGGCGATGCCGAAGGTGATCGGCGGCCGCTACGGGCTGTCGTCCAAAGAGTACACGCCGGCCATGGCCAAGGCGGCGCTGGACGAACTCGCGCAGAAACAGCCCAAGCGTCATTTCACCGTGGGCATCGTCGACGACGTTACACACCTGTCGCTGGCCGTGGACAAGGATTTCGATACGGAAACCGAGGGCGTGACCCGAGCGGTGTTCTATGGTCTGGGCGCCGACGGCACCGTCGGTGCGACCAAGAACTCGGTAAAGATCATCGGAGAAAACACACCGCTGCACGCGCAGGGCTATTTCGTCTACGACAGCAAGAAATCGGGCGCGGTCACCATCTCCCACCTGCGCTTTGGACCGAAGCCTATCGAATCCACCTACCTGATCAGCCATGCCGATTTCGTCGCCTGCCATCAGTTCGAATTCATGGAAAAGCTCGACGTGCTCGCGCTCGCGCGCACGGGTGCGACCTTCCTGCTGAACAGCCCCTACGGTCCGGACGAGGTATGGGACAAACTCCCGCGCGAAGCGCAGGAACAGATACTCGAGAAGAAGCTCAAGATGTACGTGGTGGACGCGCTCGCGGTGGCCAAGGAAGCCGGCCTCGCAGGCCGCATCAACACGGTCACGCAGGCCTGTTTTTTCGCAATTTCCGGAATACTGCCGCGCGACGAGGCGATCGAGAAAATCAAGAGTTCGATCCGCAAGACCTACGGCAAGCGCGGTGAGAGCGTGCTCAGCCGGAACTTCGCCGCGGTGGACCAATCGCTCGCCGCATTGCGTGAAGTCAAGGTGCCCGCAAAGGCCGAATCGGCTCTGCGCCGCCGACCGGTGGTGCCGAGCGCGGCCCCGGATTTCGTACAGCGCGTCACCGCCATGATGCTGGACGGCAAAGGCGATCTGCTGCCGGTATCGGCCCTGCCGATAGACGGCACCTTCCCCACCGCAACCTCGCAATGGGAGAAGCACAGCATTGCGCACGAGATTCCGATCTGGGACGCGGCCATCTGCACGCAGTGCGCACTCTGCCCGCTGATGTGCCCGCATGCGGCAATCCGCATGAACACGTATTCCCCCGACGAATTGAAACGAGCGCCGGCGGGCTTCAAGAGCGTGCCCTGGAGGAGCAAGGAGGGCGACGGGATGGCCGGTTGGGCCTACACACTGCAGGTCGCGCCCGACGATTGCACCGGCTGCGGCATCTGCGTGGACATTTGCCCGACGCGCAGCAAGCAGGAGGTCAAACGCAAAGCCATCAATATGGAGCCCAAGCTTGATCATCTCGCGCAAGAACGAAGCAGCTACGAGTTCTTCCTGAGCCTGCCCGAGACGCGCCCGCCTTGGGAAACGATCGACTCGCTCAAGGGCTCGCAGCTGCGCAGGCCGCTGTTCGAGTACTCGGGCGCCTGCGCCGGCTGCGGCGAAACGCCCTATCTGAAGCTCCTGTCACAGCTATACGGGGACCACCTGCTGATTGCCAACGCCACCGGCTGTTCCTCGATCTACGGGGGCAACCTGCCGTCGACACCATGGGCACAAAACAGCGACGGACATGGCCCGGCGTGGGCAAACAGCCTGTTTGAGGACAATGCGGAATTCGGACTGGGGATGCGTCTGGCGCTAGACTCGCAACGCGAACTGGCGCTTGCACTGGTGCGCGAATTGCGCGCCGAGATCGGCGGCGACCTGTCTACGGCGCTGCTCGACTCGCCGCAGGAGTCCGACCGACAGATTCGCGAGCAGCGCGAACGCGTGGCGCAGCTCAAGTCTCTGCTGCCGCGCATCAAGTCGCCGCGTGCACGGCAATTGCTGGCGGTAGCCGACAGCCTGGTCACACGCAGCGTATGGATCGTGGGCGGCGACGGCTGGGCCTACGACATAGGCTATGGCGGCCTGGATCACGTGCTCGCCGCAGGGCGGAACGTGAACATCCTGGTGCTGGACACCGAGGTCTACAGCAATACCGGAGGGCAGGCGTCGAAGTCCACTCAGCGCGGCGCGGTCGCAAAATTCGCCGCCGCCGGCAAGGCATCCGGCAAGAAGGATCTGGGCATGATTGCGATGGCATACGGCAACGTCTACGTCGCGCAAGTGGCAATGGGCGCCAACCCGGTGCAGACTGCGCGCACCTTCCAGGAAGCGGCATCCTGGCCGGGCACATCGCTGATCATCGCTTACAGCCATTGCATCGCGCACGGCATCGACATGGCCACCGGCATGAGCCATCAGCGCGACGCCGTCAAGAGCGGCTATCTGACGCTTTACCACTACGACCCGCGTCTGGGCATGGGTGGAGCAAGCCAGCCGCTTAAGCTGGATTCGCGCAAGCCTACGATGCCGATCGAACGCTTCAGCATGAAGGAAGGTCGCTACGCCATGCTCGCCCAGGCCGACCCGGCGCGTGCAAAACAGCTCCTGAAGGAAGCCCAGTCCGATGCCGACGCGCGCTGGAACCTGTACGAGCAGGTGGCCGGCGTCCAGCGCACAGTCACCGAGGATGGAAAATCCGACGCGGAAGCTGATAACACGGCATCCACAGCGACAGCAACGAGTCCCGAGAAGGAGCAATCATGAGCGCCGATCTGCGCAGCCGGTACCTGGGCCTGGAGCTCAAGAACCCCATCGTGGCCGCGGCCTCACCACTGACCAATTCGCTCGACAGCCTCAAGCGGCTGGAGGATGCCGGTATTTCAGCCGTCGTGCTGCCCTCGCTATTCGAGGAACAGATCGAACACGAGGAGATGGCGACACACAATATGATGCTCTCGGGGATGGAGCTATCGCCGGAGGCACGCGGCTTTTTCCCAGAAATGCAGCACTACAACACCGGTCCGGACACTTACCTCAAGCTGATCGAAGACGCGAAACGCGCGCTCGCCGTGCCGGTGATCCCGAGCCTGAACGGCTACACGCCGGGTGGCTGGACGCAAATCGCCAAGCAATTCGAGCAAGCCGGGGCCGACGCGATCGAACTGAACATTTATTTCCTCGCCACCGGACTCGAAGACACCAGCGCCGACATCGAAAAGCGCTACGTCGATCTGGTGGCCACCGTGAGCGGCATGGTTTCCGTCCCTGTAGCGGTCAAGGTGTCCCCCTATTTCAGCGCCATGGCCAATATGGCAGCGCGGCTCTCGGGTGCGGGCGCATCGGGCCTGGTGCTGTTCAACCGCTTCCTGCAGCCCGATATCGACCTCGATGAATTGGAGGTGGCGCCGCGTCTGGTGCTGTCCACTTCGGATGAGTTGCGACTGGCACTGCGCTGGATCGCCATTCTGCGAGGCCGGGTCAAGGCAAACCTGGCCGCTACCGGCGGCGCGCATTCCGCGGAAGACGCTCTGAAGCTGCTACTGGCCGGAGCCGACTGCGTGATGGTGGCCAGCAGCCTGCTGCGCAAGGGGCCGGCGCATATCACCACGCTGGTGAACGGTATCGAAAAATGGATGAGCGAACGCGAATACGACTCTGTCGAGCAATTGAAGGGCTCGCTCAGCCAGTTGTCCTGCCCCGACCCGGCCGCCTTTGAACGCGGCAACTATATGAAGGCCTTGACCTCGTATACAGGCGATTTGATCTAGACGACGCCCCGCCGCGGCGCGGGCGCGTCAGTTTAGAACAGCAGGTTCGGCAGCCAGAGCGTAATTGCCGGCACGTAGGTGACGATTACGAGGAACAATAGCAGCACCGATAGCCAGGGTACCGCCGCGCGCACAACCTCGCCGATCGACATCTTGGTGATGCCCGCCGTGACAAAGAGGTTGAGGCCGATAGGCGGCGTCACCATGCCGATCTCCAGGTTCACCACCATGATGATCCCCAGATGCACCGGGTCGATGCCCAACTGCGTCGCGATCGGAAACAGGATCGGCGCCATGATCAGAATGATCCCGGTGGGCTCCATGAACGCGCCCGCCGCGAGCAGCAGGATGTTCACGACGATGAGAAAGCCCCACGCGGGCATGCCCCAGGCGACAATCTGCTCGGCGATCACCTGCGGTATGCGCTCGGTGGTGAGCACGTGCGCGAACAACAGCGCATTGGCGATGATAAACATCAGCATTACCGTCACCTTGGATGCGTCGACCAGCACGCTCGGCACTTTGCTGAAGCCTATATCCTTGTAGACGAAAACGGCGATGAAGAAGGCGTAGACCGCGGCAACCGCAGCCGCCTCGGTCGGGGTGAAAATGCCACCGTAGATGCCGCCGAGAATGATGACCAGCAGCAGCAGGCCCCAGATGGAGTCACGCCCTGCGACGAAGACCTCCTTCAGGGACGCACGCGGCTGGCGCGGCAGGTTCTTGATCCGGGCCAGGACCCAAATCGCGATCATGAGCATCAGTCCGAGCACGATACCCGGTATTACGCCGGCCATGAACAATTTGCCCACCGAGGTTTCGGTAGCGGCGCCGTACACGACCATTACGATCGACGGTGGGATCAGAATGCCCAAGGTGCCCGCATTGCAGACCACGCCCGCCGCGAAATCCTTCGGGTAGCCGGCTCGCACCATCCCTGCGATCACGATCGAGCCGACCGCGACCACGGTCGCGGGCGAGGAGCCCGACACGGCCGCGAACAGCATGCACGCAAGAACCGAGGCGATCGCGAGACCTCCGCGCAAGTGCCCGACACAGGCGATTGCGAAGCGGATCATGCGCTTGGCCACGCCGCCGGTCGTCATGAATGCACCCGACAGTATGAAATACGGAATTGCGAGCAGTGTGAAGTGCTCGGACGTCTCGAACAGCTTCAGCGACAGCGATGCGAGCGAGTCATTGCCGAACACCAGGATGGTCAGCAGTGACGAAAGGCCGAGCGCAACGGCAACCGGCATGCCAAGCAGCATGAAGAAAAACAACAACACGAACAAAGCCGCTGTGGTCATTTTTCACCTTCCGGCGGCGGTTCTTCTGTGTCCGTGCGCAGTTTGAGCGCCTCTTCCACCTCGTCGCCGAGCAGATGAACTTCCTTGCCCGTCACAAGTTGGTAGAGTACCTGGCCAAAACGGAAGAACAGGAAACCGTAACCGAGCGGCAATATCAGCCGCGGCACCCATTGCGGGATCGGGATGTCCTCGGCCATGATGCCGATCTCGACCATTTTCGCGACATAAATCCAGCCGCCGTAGAACACGATGGCCGCATAGACCATGCACAAAAGCGTGGCCACGATACCGACCACGCGCGCCTTCGCAGGTGGCAGGCTCTTGACGAGCGCGTCCACGCCGATGTGTCCACCGACGCGCACACCGTATGACATACCGAGAAAAATCAGAAAGGCGAACAGGTAGGTGACCAGCTCCAGCGCCCAGACAAAGCTGAAGTTGAACACATAGCGCGCCACCACCTGCGTGAAGCTGATGAGCGTCATAAACGTGAGGAGGAAGGCAATCAGCCCTTCCTCCGCACGATCAACCACCCTGCCGAAACTCATGACGCCCCTCCTACGCCACTGGCGACAGCAGCACTACGCCTATTTATTGGCTTTTAGCGCTGACTGGATCAGTTCCTTGCCGATCTCGCCTTCGAACTTCTTCCACACCGGCTCCATGGCCTTGCGCCACGCACCGACATCATCCTTCGACAGCACCTGGATCTTGGCCTTGCCGGCCTCGAGTATGCGCTTGCGGTCGCGTTCGTTGAATTCATTCGCAATGCCGTTTCCGTATGCGGTCGCCTCGTCCATCGCCTGCTCGAGGCCCTTGCGGATATCGGCCGGCAGGCCGTCCCACCATTTGGCGTTGGTGATCACCATGTAGTCGATCACGCCGTGGTTGGTCTGCGCGATGGTCTTCTGCACCTCGTAGAACTTCTGCGAATAGATGTTCGACCAGGTATTTTCCTGACCGTCGACAACGCCGGTCTGCAGCGCCTGATAGACCTCGCTGAAGGCCATTTTCTGCGGGTTGGAGCCGACGGCGCGGAATTGCGCTTCGAGCACGTCCGACGCCTGAATGCGGAACTTGAGCCCCTTCACGTCATCCGGACGCTTGAGTTGGTCCTTGTCGGTGGACAGCTGCTTCATGCCGTTGTGCCAGTAGCCCAGGCCTTTGATGCCCTTGCTGGTCATCGAATTGAGCAGCGCCTTTCCGTCGGCACTATGCTGGAATTTGTCCACAGCCTCGATGTCGTCGAACAGGAACGGCAAGTCGAACACCTGCAGTTTCTTGGTATAGCGCGAGAACTTGGACAGCGAGGGCGCGATGAACTGCACGTCACCGAGCAGCACCGCCTCCATCTCCTTGGCATCGCCGAACAGCTGCGAACTCGGGAATACCTGCACCTGCACCTTGCCCGGCAGCATCTTTTCTGCCAACTCCTTGAACTTGAGCGCAGCCTGGCCTTTCGGGGTCCCTTCGGCCACGACGTGGCTGAATTTCACTACCATTGGCGCCGCATTTGCCGCACCGATCGACAGGGCCGCAACCACGGCGGCGAATACAATTTTACTTTTCAGGTTCATGGAATCTCCTCACTTCTAATGAATGATGCGTTACCTTGCCACAATACGCATGGTGACCTTTGCTCTAGATCAAATGCGCACGAGACGGCGACGGATGCAATTACTTGCTTTTTCGGAACCCTGCGGGCACTTTGGCCCCGGTATCTACCAAAATGATTTGGTAGGCGCGATTGGACTCGAACCAACGACCCCCACCATGTCAAGGTGATGCTCTAACCAGCTGAGCTACGCGCCTAAATGCAGGCGCATTCTATCTCAACACAGCGAACGGCACAAACAACCCGCAATTACGGGCGCAGAGTATATGCGGCCTTCGAACTATCCAGCCCAAGCCTGCGATTTCGAGTCATATTGATAGGGCTTGGACTTGAACAGCACTTCCTGGCAGGTAAGCGTGTATTCGGCCCCGGCCGGCTTGTACGCGTAGGGCTGCCCGTTGGGGCAGGTCGCCAGCCCGGCAAGGTACTTGGGCACCAGCTTATCGAGCGTATCGGGCAGGTTTCCCGTTTCACGTTTATGACGGGAAAGTGCACCGATGATCGCGCCGCCGAGTCCCGCCGCCATGCTCGCGTTCTGCTGCCCGCCGGTATAGAAGTCCAGCGCCACGTAGGCGCACACGAGCACCACGGCCAGCACTGCCATGGAAATTATCCGAGCCGAACCGGATGCAGATTTTGGCAACTGTGTTTGCGGCATCTTTATCTCCCTGGTTTTAGGAACACGCTATTCTCGCAAGCTTAACGCAGACTCAGCATTTCCGCAGCATGTTTGCGCGTGGTCGGGGTAATTTCGGTCCCCCCCAGCATGCGCGCCACTTCCTCGATGCGGCCCTTCTGATCAAGCACCGAAACCAAAGTCTTCACCCTTCCATCGGCACCGAATTTGCTCACCGACCATTGACGGTCGGCCTGCGCAGCCACCTGAGGCAGGTGTGTCACGCACAATACCTGGCGCTCCTTCCCCAGAGTCTTCAGTTGCCTTCCGACGATCTCCGCCACGCCGCCGCCGATGCCGGCATCAACCTCGTCAAAAATCAGGGTCGGCACACGCGCCGCCGCGCTGGTGATCACCTGGATCGCAAGACTGATACGCGACAATTCGCCGCCCGAGGCGACTTTTGCGAGAGCGCGCGCGCCCACGCCCGGGTTCGCAGCGACCAGGAACTCGACCTGCTCCGAGCCGTGCACGCTGCCCTCCGGCGGGTAAGGTTCAAGCGCCACTTCGAAGCGACCGCCTGGCATCGCAAGCTTTTGCATCGCCTGCGTAACCTCCTTGCCCAGCCTGGCGGCCGCCTTTTTTCGACCGGCGCCAAGCTTTGCCGCCAGATCAAAGTAGCCGGAGCGTGCCTGCTGCTCCTGTTTCGCCAAGGTCTCCAAGTTGGAGGCGACTTCCAACTCGGCCAGGCGCGACTGCAATTGCTGCAGGTGTGCGGGCAATTCCTGCGGCGCAAGTCGGAACTTGCGCGCGCTGCCATGAATTGCCTCCATGCGCGCCTCCACTGCAGCCAGCCGCTGTGGATCGAGTTCGAGGCGATCTGCATAGTGGCGCAACGCGTACACCGCCTCCTGTACCTGCGCCGCGCCGGATTGGATCAGATCGAGCGCCTCGCGCAAACGCTGGTCGTAGCCCAACAGAAGCTCCAGGCGCGCACCCGCGCCCGAGAGCTGCGGCAAACAGGCAGCGTCGGGTTCGGAGAGGGTACTGAGCACAACCTGCACGCCCTCGATCAGGCTGGCGGCATGGGCCAGTCGGGCGTGTTCGGCCTGCACCGCCTCCCATTCGTCCGGTGCCAGCGCCAGTTGCTCGAGCTCCTCCACCTGCCATTGCAGTTGCTCGCGCTCGGCATTGCGTTGCGACGCGTGCGTCTCGTATTCCGCTCGCGCCTGTGCAAGCTTCTGCCATCGCCGGTAGGCATCCGCAACCTGGGCTGCCAGGGTGGCGAGGCCGGCATGTGCATCGAGCAGAACGCGCTGCGCATCGGCTTTGAGCAGGGACTGGTGTGCGTGCTGGCCATGGATGTCCACCAACCACTCCCCCGCTTCACGCAACTGGCTGAGTGTCGCCGGCCGGCCGTTGACAAATGCCCGCGAGCGGCCGCTCTTGTCGATGACTCGCCGCAGCAGAATCGATCCCGGATCGCCCTCGAGTTCCGCCGCACGCAGCCATTCGCCGAGTCCGGGCAGAAGCTGGATGTCGAATTCGGCACCGATATCGGCGCGGTCGCAGCCGGCGCGCACCACGGCTGCGTCGCCGCGCTCGCCCAGGGTCAGTGCGAGCGCATCGATGAGGATGGATTTGCCCGCGCCGGTTTCACCGGTGAGCACGGTAAAACCCGAATGGAATTCAAGTTCGAGCGAATCGACGATGACGAAATCGCGGATGCTGAGCGTCCGCAGCATGCTTACATTTCGCTCCAGTGCAACTTCTCGCGCAGCATGGCGTAGTAGCTGTAGCCGGGCGGATGCACAAAACGGATCGAATGTGCCGAGCGGCGCACGATCACTCTGTCTTCGGCGGCCAGTTCGGAGTGCGGCTGTCCGTCAACGTGCAGCCGCGCCCCGACCGCGCGCTTCTTGATGGAAATCTCGACCACGCAGCGATCGCTCACGGTAATCGGCCGGTTGGACAGCGTATGCGGGCATACCGGGACCAGGGCAATACCCGGAACGTTCGGCTGCAGAATCGGCCCGTTCGAAGAAAGCGCGTAGGCAGTGGAACCGGTCGGAGTGGCCACGATGATCCCGTCGGAACGCAGATCGTAGACGAACTGGCCGTCGATGTGCACGAGAAATTCGATCATGCGGCCGGTGCCGCCCTTGTTGACGACGACATCGTTGAGCGCCTGCGTGCTGAATATTTCCTTGTCGCCGCGCAGTACCTGCGCTTCGAGCATCGTGCGCTCACCTATGGTGTACTTTCCGGAGAGCAACAGTTCGATGGTCTCGCGCATGCGCGAAAACGCGATATCGGTCATGAACCCGAGGCGGCCCTGGTTTACCCCCACCAGCGGCACACCGTGTACGGCGAGATGACGCGCGGCCGAGAGCATGCTGCCGTCGCCGCCCAGGACCACGGCAAGCTCGGCCTGAGCACCGATCACGGAGTAGTCTGCGGTGGTAAAACCGTTTCTGCCGATGTTGGCCGCCGTTTCCTTCTCGATCAGCACGGTGCAGCCGCGCTGCTGCAGCAACTCCGCCAGGCCGAGCAAGGACTCGGCGATTTCGGTTGTGTTGTAGCGACCGATCAACGCGACGGTTTTGAACGCAGGGAGCATCACATTGAAATTAAACCACATCGCCCCCATCTCGTGTTGATGGAGAAGCGCAATTATTGGTTAGAATACGGCCATGCTTGATCGTCGCGCCCAAATTCTGCTCAAGACGCTGGTAGAGCGCTATATCGCCGAAGGCCAGCCGGTCGGCTCGCGCGCATTGTCCCGCTATTCCGGTCTGGACCTCTCGCCTGCAACAATCCGCAACATCATGTCGGACCTCGAAGAACTGGGGTTTATTTCCAGTCCCCACACCTCGGCGGGTCGCGTACCAACACCCCGCGGTTACCGCATTTTTGTCGACTCCCTGCTTACCATCAAACCGCTCGATCAGGTGGAAATGCGGGAGATCGAAGGCAATCTGCATCCCGACAACCCGCAGCGCCTGATCAGTTCCGCCTCGCAATTGCTTTCGCAGCTATCGCATTTTGCCGGCGTAGTGGCGTCGCCGAGGAGAAAGAGCGCAGCCTTCCGGCATATCGAATTTCTCGCATTGTCGGAAAAGCGGATTCTGCTCATCATCGTCACGCCGGACGGAGACGTGCAGAACCGGATCCTGTTTACCGACAAGGTCTATACGCCGGCACAGCTCACGATGGCGGCCAATTTTCTGAACCAGCACTATGCGGGATTTACGTTCGATGAAATCCGGCGACGGGTGCAGGCCGAACTGAAACAACTGCACGAGGATATGACCTCGCTCATGACCGCGGCCCTGGACGCAGGCGACCAGGCATTGAATGAAAATGAGGAAAATTACGTCATCTCCGGCGAGAAGAACCTGCTCGACTCGGCCGATCTCGCCTCCAATATGTCGCGGTTGCGGGAGCTGTTCGATCTGTTCGACAAGAAGACGCTGTTCATCCAGATTCTCGACATGAGCACGCGCGCGCAGGGCGTGCAGATTTTCATTGGCGGCGAATCAGGCGCATCGGTGCTCGACGAATGCAGCGTGGTCACCGCCCCCTATACGGTGGACGGGCGCGTGGTCGGCACCGTTGGCGTGATCGGACCTACGCGCATGGCCTATGAGCGGGTGATTCCGATCGTGGACATCACCGCGAAGCTTCTCTCAAGCGCGCTCTCGAGCAGCTGATCGGAGCGCGGCAACAGTCCATGCAGTCCCTGCCCGAACCAAGCCATACGCACGGCACCCCCGAGCGCACGGCGATACTGCTCATCAATTTGGGCACGCCCGAAGCGCCGACACGCGCCGCAGTACGCCGCTATCTGAAGGAATTCCTATCCGACCCGCGTGTCGTAGAAATTCCACGGCTGGTCTGGTGGCTGATCCTGAACGGCGTCATCCTCAACCTCCGGCCGGCGAAATCGGCGGCGAAGTACGCTCAGATCTGGGGCCAGGAAGGATCGCCCCTGCGGGTACACACCGAGCGCCAGGCAAAGCTTCTGCGCGGTCTTCTGGGTGCGCAAGGCCACCCTGCACTGGTCGTGGATTTCGCCATGCGCTACGGCAGCCCCTCGATCGCCTCGGTACTGGCGCGCCTGAAACAGCAGCGCTGCGAGCGCATACTGGTCTTGCCCCTGTACCCACAGTATGCCGCCAGCACCACGGCAACCGCGTTTGATGCAGTGTCCGATTATTTCCGGCGCACGCGCAACATTCCCGAACTGCGGATGGTCAAGCATTTTCACGATCACCCCGCCTACATCGCGGCGCTGGCCGAGGGCGTGCGCAAGCACTGGGCCCTGAACGGCAGACCGGACAGGCTCCTGATGAGCTTTCACGGATTGCCGCGATTCACGCTGGAACGGGGCGACCCCTATCACTGCGAGTGCCAGAAGACCGGGCGCCTGCTCGCCGATGCGCTGGATCTGACGCCTGCGCAATGGCAGCTGAGTTTCCAGTCGCGCTTTGGCCGCACGGAATGGCTACAACCCTACACCGCGGCGACGCTGGCACAATGGGGCAAACAGGGCGTGCGCCGGGTTGACGTGGTTTGCCCGGGATTCGTCGCTGATTGCCTGGAGACGCTGGAGGAAATCGGCATGGAAGGCAAGACCGAATTTCTGAAGGCGGGAGGCAAGGAATTTCACGCCATCCCCTGCCTCAACGAAAGCGACGCCTGGATCGAGGCGCTGGCCCAAATCACCCTGAATCATGCCGGAAACTGGGCTGCGCCCGTCCCGGATGCCGGCGAACTCGAGCGCTCGCGCCAGCGCGCGACGGCGCTGGGAGCCTCGGCCTAGTCTCTGTACGACGGCCGGGGCCGTTGCCCGGCCACCCCCCGCATTTCCCGTCCTCGCCCCCTCTTGAAACGCTTTGATTTGCCCCCATATGACGAAAGGTTATTGGAAGACTAGAGGCAGGAAATGGCTGATCAAGAATCTGAGAATATCCAATCCCAATCGGCGGCACCTACGGAGGATGCCGCGCCCGGCCTGGAGGAGCAGTTGCGTCTGGCCGAGCAAAAGGCCCAGGAGCATCAGGATTTATGGCTGCGCGCCAAGGCGGAAACCGAGAATATGCGCAGGCGCGCCCAGGCAGACATCGCCAGCGCGCACAAATACGGCGTGGAAAACCTGGCCGAAGCGCTGCTGCCGGTGCGCGACGGCCTGGAAGCCTCGCTGGCCATCGAAAATATCACGCTCGAGAGCCTGAAAAGCGGCGTGGAGCTGACCTTGAAACAGCTCAACGCAGTGTTCGAGAAAGCCAACCTCCGGGAAATCAATCCGGTCGGCGAAAAGTTCGACCCGCACAAGCATCAGGCCATGACCATGGTCGAGCACCCGGGCGAGCCCAATCAGGTGGTGCAGGTGATGCAGAAGGGCTATCTACTGCACGATCGCGTCGTGCGTCCGGCGCTGGTGACCGTTTCCAAGGCAAAGGACGCTTGAAGCGCGGAGATTCAACCCCACATTCCAGACAGGCTTAACTCATTCATCGAGGAACACACCATGGCTAAGATCATCGGCATTGACCTGGGAACGACCAATTCCTGTGTCTCCGTCATAGAAGGCGGACAGACCAAGATCATCGAAAATTCCGAGGGCGCGCGCACCACGCCGTCCATCGTCGCCTACCAGGACGACGGCGAGGTACTGACCGGGGCGTCGGCCAAGCGCCAGGCGGTCACGAACGCGAAGAACACGCTTTATGCGGTCAAGCGCCTGATCGGACGCCGTTTCGAGGAAAAAGAGGTGCAGAAAGACCTCGACCTCATGCCCTACAAGATAGTCAAGCACGACAATGGCGACGCCTGGGTCGAAGTTCGCGGCAAGAAGATCGCGCCGCAGGAAGTCTCCGCCCAGGTGCTGCTGAAGATGAAAAAGACCGCTGAGGACTACCTCGGCGAACCGGTCACCGAAGCGGTGATCACCGTCCCGGCCTACTTCAATGACAGCCAGCGCCAGGCGACCAAGGATGCCGGGCGTATCGCCGGGCTGGAGGTGAAGCGGATCATCAACGAGCCGACCGCGGCAGCGCTTGCATTCGGCGTCGACAAACAGGGCGGCGACCGCAAGATCGCCGTATACGACCTGGGTGGCGGCACCTTCGACATTTCCATCATTGAGATCGCCGACGTCGAAGGCGAAAAGCAGTTCGAGGTGCTATCCACCAACGGCGACACCTTCCTCGGCGGCGAGGACTTCGACCAGCGCATCATGGATTACCTGTGGGACGAGTTCAAGCGCGACCAGGGCATAGACCTGAGAAAGGACGTGCTCGCGCTGCAGCGCCTGAAGGAAGCTGCGGAGAAGGCAAAAATCGAACTCTCGTCCTCCCAGCAGACCGAGATCAATCTCGCCTATATCACGGCCGACGCGAGCGGACCCAAGCACCTTTCGATCAAGCTCACGCGTGCCAAGCTGGAGAGCCTGGTCGATGAACTGATCACGCAGACCGTTGCGCCGTGCATGACTGCGATCAAGGATTCCGGCATCAAGGCCTCCGACATCAGCGACGTGATCCTGGTGGGTGGAATGACGCGGATGCCCAAGGTGCAGGACAAGGTCAAGGAAATTTTCGGCAAGGAACCGCGCAAGGACGTCAATCCGGACGAAGCGGTGGCGGCAGGCGCGGCAATCCAGGCCTCGGTACTTTCAGGCGACCGGAAGGATGTGCTGCTGCTCGATGTCACGCCGCTGTCGCTGGGCATCGAGACGCTAGGCGGCGTAATGACCAAATTGATCCAGAAGAACACCACCATTCCGACCAAGGCGCAGCAGGTGTTTTCCACCGCGGACGACAATCAGACCGCGGTGACCATACACGTGCTGCAGGGCGAGCGCGACATTGCATCGGGCAACAAGAGCCTCGGTCAGTTCAATCTCGCCGACATTCCGCCGGCGCCGCGCGGCCTGCCGCAGATCGAGGTCACATTCGACATCGACGCCAACGGCATCCTGCATGTCTCGGCCAAGGACAAGGCCACCGGCAAGGAAAACAAAATCAAGATCCAGGCCTCGAGTGGATTGAACGAGGACGAAATCCAGAAAATGGTCAAGGATGCCGAGGCCCATGCCGAAGAGGACAGGAAGGCCCTGGAACTGGTCAACGCGCGCAATCAGTGCGAGGCGCTGGTGCACTCGGTGAAGAAATCGCTGACCGAATACGGCGACAAGCTGGATGCGGGCGAAAAGGAAAAAATCGAGGCAGCGATCAAGGAAACCGAGGAAGTCCTGAAATCCGAGGACAAGGCCGCAATCGATGCCAAATCCCAGGCGCTGGCGCAAGTGGCGCAGAAACTGGGCGAGAAAATGTATGCCGATGCCCAGGCTGCCGGCGAAAACGCCGCGCCCGACGCGAAAAGCGAAGCCAAGACCGAGGATGCCGAGGTGGTCGATGCCGAGTACACGGAGGTCAAGGACGGCAAGAAATAAGGCAAGTTTGCTAGGCGGCCGGGGCGAGGGCTGATACCCTCGCCCCTTTTGCCGTTTCCATTTCAGTTTAAATTCATTACTTCTCACCGACCTTATGGCAAAGCGCGACTACTACGAAATCCTGGGTGTCAATCGCGACGCGGACGAAAGCGCGATCAAGAAAGCCTATCGCCGGCTCGCGATGAAACATCACCCGGACCGCAATCCGGACGACAAGGGCAAGGGTGCGGAGGACAAGTTCAAGGAGGCAAAGGAAGCCTACGAGGTGCTGTCCGACGCGGACAAGCGCGCGGCCTATGACCGCTACGGCCATGCGGGCGTCGATCCGTCCGTCGGGGGCGGCGCGCACGGCGCGGGATTCTCCAATTTCACCGATGCGTTCGGCGACATTTTTGGCGACATTTTTGGTCAGGCGCGCGGCGGCCGGTCGAACGTCTACCGCGGCGCGGATTTGCGCTACAACCTGGAAATATCGCTGGAAGCCGCCGCGCACGGCACGGAGACCAAGATCCGCATACCCACCATGGATGCGTGCGCGACCTGCCACGGATCGGGCGCCAAGCCCGGCACGCAACCCAAGACTTGTCCGACCTGCAACGGACAGGGACAGGTGCGCATGCAGCAGGGTTTCTTCTCGATCCAGCAATCCTGTCCGAAATGCCACGGGACCGGCAAGGTCATCTCCGACCCTTGCATCACTTGCCAGGGAGCGGGTCGCGTCAAGCAGCACAAGACCCTGTCAGTCAAGATTCCCTCCGGCGTGGACGAGGGCGACCGCATACGGCTGAGCGGAGAAGGCGAGGCGGGCGTCAACGGTGGTCCGCCGGGCGACCTTTACGTGCAACTGCACCTGAAGCCGCACGCCGTATTCCAGCGCGACCATGACGATCTGCACTGCGAAATGCCGGTCAGTTTTACGGTTGCCGCGCTGGGCGGAGAAATCGAAATTCCGACGCTTTCCGGCTCGGCCAGAATCAAGGTACCAGCGGAAACCCAGAGCGGCAAGATCTTTCGCCTGCGCGGCAAAGGCATCAAAGGCGTGCGCAGCCACGCCCACGGTGATCTGCTATGTCATGTCGTAGTCGAGACCCCGGTGCATCTGACCGAGCGGCAAAAGGAACTTCTGCGCGAACTGGAGTCGATTAACGTAACCGATTCCGACCGTCACAACCCGCGTGCCAAATCCTGGATGGACAAGGTGAAGGAGTTTTTTGCTGAATAGCAAAAAACTCCTTCACCTTGCGGCGTAGGCTAACACACGCGCAGCGTGGGTTGTTAAGCGCGCGGAGCGCGCGGCCGAAGCCACAAGACTTCCATCACTACGCAACTGGAACGAATAAAAAGCTGCTAAAGCTGCTTCAAGCTTCAGGCACGCCGCCAGGTCGTCGCCTGCGGCGTGTCCTCGAGCACGATTCCAGCCGCCAGCAGTTCTTGCCGGATGCGATCGGCCTCGGCGTAGTTCTTCGCCTGCTTGGCCTTGGCGCGCAAACCAATCAGCACTTCAATGCGGCCGGGGTCGTCGATCAGCGCATTGGCCGGATCGCCCCCGCCTTTCGAATCCTTACCCGCATCCGTCGCCGCCGTATCCTTGCGCCCTTGTAAAAACGCTGAAGCGTCGCGTTGCAACAGCCCGAGTATTCCTCCGAGCCCGCGCAATAGCGCGCCTTTCGCTGCATCGCGCCCGGTGTTGACCTCGCTAGCAAGTTCGAACAGGACGGCGACTGCTTCCGGCGTATTGAAATCATCGTCCATCGCCGCCCGGAAGCGCGCCGCGTAGTCATCGCCCCAATCGATGCCACGCTCTGCGCGCGGCACCTCTTTCAAGGCAGTGTACAGGCGCGACAGCGCGCTCCTCGCGTCGTCCAAATGCCGGTCGGAATAATTGAGCGGGCTGCGGTAATGCGCACGCAGGATGAAAAAGCGCACGACCTCGGCGTCGTATTGCTTCAGCACTTCCCGGATGGTGAAGAAATTTCCGAGCGACTTCGACATCTTCTCGTTGTCGATGCGCACAAATCCATTGTGCATCCAGCAGTTCACAAAAACCCCGCCGTTGGCACCTTCGGATTGCGCAATCTCGTTCTCGTGATGAGGAAACTGAAGATCCTGGCCGCCGCCGTGGATATCGAAATGTTCGCCGAGCAATTTGCAGGACATGACCGAACACTCAAGATGCCAGCCGGGACGGCCGTCGCCCCAGTGCGAGGGCCACGCCGGCTCGCCCTCCTTCGCCCGCTTCCAGAGCACGAAATCGAGCGGGTCGTGCTTGCTGGGATCGGTTTCTACGCGCTCGCCCGCCCGCAATTCATCCAGCGTCTTGCCTGACAGCCTGCCGTAGCCGGGAAACTTTCGCACTGAGTAGTTAACGTCGCCGCTCTGTGCCTGATAGGCCAGGCCCCGGGACTGCAGCACCGCGATCATGTCGAGCATGCCGCCGATATATTGGGTCGCACGCGGCTCATGGTCGGGTTTTTGCACCCCCAGCGCTGCCGCATCTTCGTCCATGTAGGCGATATAGCGCGCTGTCAGCTCGCCTATGGTTTCGCCGTTTTCGACCGCGCGGCGGATTATTTTGTCGTCGACATCGGTGATATTGCGTACGTAGGTCAGTTCGTAGCCGCTTGCGCGCAACCAGCGCTGCACCATGTCGAATACCACCATGACGCGCGCATGACCAAGATGACAGTAATCGTAGACGGTCATTCCGCATACGTACATGCGCACCCTGCCCGGTTCGATCGGGACGAACTCCTGCTTGCGACGGGCAAGTGTGTTGTATATCTTCAGCATGCTCGAGAAGCCGCCTGGATGCGCTCGGGTACGCAGCACCTTTCACCGGAAGGTGGCGCCACCGCGGAAATTTTGACGGTAGCCTCTATTGTGGAGGTTCGAGTGTTGTTGTTAGAATGCAGAGTTAATTCAACTGGCTCAGGAAAGTATAACATAATGCATCTGGTCCTTCGCCGCATCGCCCTCGGTCTTGGCCTCGCTTTGGCCGCCGCCGCCGTCCACGCGGACGAATTGCAGGACATTACGCGCATGATGCGGCAGGGCCAGTTGCCCCAGTCCCTGGAGCGGGTCGACAAGTACCTTGCAGGCAAGCCGCGCGACGCGCAGGGCCGCTTTCTGAAAGGCCTGATTCTGACGGAGATGAACCGTTCCACCGAAGCGATCCAGGTGTTCTTGAAACTGTCCGAGGACTATCCGGAGTTGCCCGAACCGTACAATAATCTGGCGGTACTTTATGCCTCCCAGGGGCAGTACGAAAAAGCCAGGACCGCGCTGGAAAGCTCGATCCGCACGCACCCGAGCTACGCGACCGCCCACGAAAATCTGGGTGATATTTACGCCAAGCTTGCGAGCCAGGCCTACGACAAGGCACTGCAACTGGACTCTTCCAATACCGGCGCCAAGACCAAGCTGGCCATGATAGGTGAGTTGATCGGCGGGGGAACGCGCGCCGCCCGGGCCCCTGTCCGAGCAGAACCTGCGAAGACCGCAGAAGCGCCGCCCGTCAAGGCGGCCGAGCCCGCCAAGCCTGCCGTCGTAGCGAGTGCAGCACCGAGCGCAGCGCCCAAAGCCGCGGAACCCAAAGCCGCCGAACCTAAACCCGCCGCGCCTGCTGCAAAAGCCAGCGAACCCGGGGCCGAATCCGAAGCGGTACTCAAGGCCGTGCGCGCCTGGGCCAGCGCGTGGTCCAGAAAAGACGTGCCCGGCTATCTTGCGCACTACGCCAAGGACTTCAAGACGCCCAAGGGTGAACCGCGCGCCGATTGGGAAAAGCTGCGCAAGCAGCGCGTCAGCGCGCCGAAGAAAATCGAAGTCGAGATCGAGTCGCCCAAGGTCAGCATCAGTGGCGATAACGCAGCCAGCGTAAGGTTCCACCAAAACTACCGATCCGATATCGTCAAAGCGTCGGGAACCAAAACGCTGATCATGGTCAAAACCAATGGGAAATGGTTAATACGTGAAGAACAGGTCAACTAATTGATACAGTTGCAGCGCGGAATTTTCAACTTCTTAATCGCCGGAGCACTGGGCCTCGCCAGCGTCCTCTTCCTTTCTCCAGCACACGCCGAGCAGAGCACTGACGACCTGCTCGGCAAGGTATTCGAGGAAATCGAGCGCAACCACCTCGATGTTGCGCTCACGCACGTCGAAGCGCTGCTCCGTGCCAAACCGAATTTTCGGCTCGCTTATCTGATCAAAGGGGATTTGCTGCTGGCTCGCGGCCGGGAGCTGAAATCCTTTGGAAACGCCCCGCAGGGATCAAGCGGGCGGCTCGACGATCTGCGCGCCGAGGCACTGGCCCGCCTGCATGCCTATCGCGACCGACCGCCCAAGGACCGCGTACCACGCTACCTGATGCAATTGCGCGCGGACCAGCGCTATGCCATCGTCGTCGACAACAAGCGCTCGCGTCTGTATCTGTACCAGAACGAGAAAGGCCGCCCGCGTTTCGTCGCCGATTATTACATCAGCATCGGCAAACGCGGCGGGGAAAAACGGCGCGAAGGAGACGAAAGAACGCCGGTCGGCGTGTACCACGTCACTGCCAGCCTGCCGCGCAACAAGCTCTCCGACTTCTACGGCAGCGGCGCCTTCCCCATCAACTATCCCAACGAATGGGACAAGCGCCACGGCCGAAATGGCTCTGGAATATGGCTGCATGGCTCGCCCAGCGACACCTACAGCCGCGCGCCGCGCGCGAGCAACGGCTGCGTGGTGTTGGCCAATGCAGATCTGGACGCGCTATCCAATAAGATGCAAATCGGACTTACGCCGGTAATCATCAGCGAACAGGTCGAATGGCTTTCCCTGGATGACTGGAATGCGGAACGCAACGCACTCAACGCGGAAATCGAGCGCTGGCGCAGCGACTGGGAAAGCCGCGATACCGACCGCTATCTGTCCCACTACTCGAAGAAATTCTCAACAGGCAGCGAAAGCTACGCCGACTGGGGACAGCACAAACGCAAAGTCAACAAGGGAAAGAACTGGATCAAGCTGGGACTTTCGAATTTCAGCGTGTTCCGCAATCCGGGCAAAGAGGAGTTGGTGGTCGTGACTTTCGACCAGGATTACCGCTCGAGCAACCTGTCCAACAGAATGAAGAAACGCCAATACTGGACCAAGGAAGGCGGCAAGTGGCGCATCATTTACGAAGGCGCGGCCTAGCGTAGCGTCCGTACCCGGCTAGACGTACGCGGCGCTGCATCGATGTCGCACTGACGCCCGTGGTTGAGAACTCTCGTTTTTTCCCTTTTTAGGGTTGTGAAGCATGCGTGTATCGCCGTTTCTGATATCGAGCATCCTGCTCTGGTCGGCACAGGTTCTCGCCGCCAATCCCCTGGTCGAGATGAAGACCAGCGCAGGGGCTGTGCGCGTCGAACTCTACGCCGACAAGGCGCCCAAGTCCGTGGAGAATTTCCTGCAGTACGTGAAGAGCGGTTTCTATGAGGGTGCGATCTTCCACCGCGTCATCAACGGATTCATGATCCAGGGAGGCGGCTACAACGCGGACTTCACGGAGAAGAAAGGCAAACGCCCGCCCGTCGAGAACGAGGCCGGAAACGGTCTGAAAAACGAGGTCGGCACCCTTGCCATGGCGCGCACGCCCGATCCTCACTCCGCAACGGCGCAGTTTTTCATCAATGTCGCCGACAATCGCTTTCTCGATTTCCGCGCACCCAATCGAGCGGAATACGGTTACGCGGTATTCGGCAAGGTCACCCAGGGCATGGACGTGGTGATGCGCATCGCGAACATGCCGACCGGCCCGGGCGGGCCGTTTGCCAAGGACGTACCACGAAAAACGGTAATCATCGAATCCATCTCCCTCATTTCCGATAAATAGCGAGCACATCATGGTCAAATTGCACACCAATCACGGCATCATCTCCCTGGAACTCGACGCGGCCAAAGCCCCCAAGACAGTGGAGAATTTTCTCGCCTACGTAAAAAGCGGGCACTACGACAACACGATATTTCACCGTGTCATCGACGGCTTCATGATTCAGGGAGGCGGATTCGAGCCCGGCATGAAACAGAAACCGACGCAGGCGCAGATAGACAACGAGGCCGCCAACGGCCTCAAGAACGAGCAATATACGGTCGCCATGGCGCGCACGTCGGACCCGCATTCGGCCAGCGCGCAGTTCTTCATCAACGTCAAGAACAACAGCTTTCTCAACCATAGCGCGCCGACGCCGCAGGGTTGGGGCTATTGCGTGTTCGGAAAGGTGATCGAGGGCATGGACGTGGTGGACAAGATCAAAGGCGTCAAAACCGGCAGCCGAGGCGGCCACCAGGACGTGCCCACGGAAGACGTGCTGCTGCAGCGCGCCGAGCTCTGCTGAACGATCGCGATTGCTTCGGATGAAGCATAGCGGCTCGGTCGGCGGCGTCCAGATTTAGTTTCGTCGCGCGCCACGCGCTCCCCCGTAGGCGAATGTCAACGCTATTCATCTCCGACCTGCACCTGTGCTCCGGCCGGCCGCGGAGCAACCGCGGTTTTTTCCGCTTTCTCGAGCAGGAAGCGTCCCGCGCGCATGCTCTCTACATCCTCGGCGATTTGTTCGAGTATTGGGTGGGGGACGATGACATCGACGACCCGTTCAACACTTCGGTGATCGCCGCCCTCGCCCGCCTCGTCGCCGGCGGTGTCCCCGCCTTTCTCATGCACGGCAATCGCGATTTCCTGATCGGTGACGCCTTCGCGCGCGCCAGCGGAGTGACAATACTGCCGGACCCCAGTCAAATAGACCTGTACGGCCGGACGGCCCTGCTGATGCACGGCGATACCCTGTGCACACTGGATCTGGAATACCAGGCATTCCGGCGCGAGGCACGCAGTCAGTCCTGGAAAGACAATCTACTGCGGCAGCCGCTCACCGAGCGCAAGGCCGCGGTCGAAGCCCTGCGCCGCAAGAGCGAGCAGGAAAAGCGCGGCAAGTCGACCGAAATCATGGACGTGGCGCCAGCGGAAGTCGAATCCACCCTGCGCCGCTACGGCTATCCGCTGCTGATCCATGGCCATACGCACCGCCCGGCCCGTCATGTACACACCGTAGATGGCCATCACTGCGAACGCTGGGTGCTCGCTGATTGGTATCAGGATGGCAGCTATCTCGCCTGCGACGCCTCAGGCTGCCGCGCGCTGCAACTGAGTCCCGGCTGAACCTGATCCGCGTTGCTAGCCCAGGCCGCGTTCGAGGTCGGCCTGGATGTCGACCAGCGCTTCCAGGCCGACCGCGACGCGCAGCAGCCCTTCGCCTATGCCGGCGGCCTTGCGCGCGTCCGCGCTGATACGACCGTGCGTGGTGGTCGCGGGATGGGTGATCGTGGTCTTCGTATCGCCCAGATTGGCGGTGATCGAAATCATGCGCGTTGCATCCACCACCCGCCACGCGGCTTCGCGCCCGCCTTTGACTTCGAAAGACACCACCGCCCCCCCGAGCCGCTGCTGCTGTTTCGCCAGCTCGTATTGTGGATGCGAATTCAGCCCGGGATAGTACACGCGCTCGATGCCGGGGCGCTGCTCCAGCCACTGAGCAAGCTGCAGGGCGGCCTGCGATTGCGCGTCCATGCGTATGCGCAGTGTTTCCAGGCCCTTCAGCAGTACCCATGCGTTGAACGGCGACAGGCTCGGCCCTGCGGTGCGCAGAAAGCCGTAGATGCCGTCCATGACCGGTCCGCGCTCGCCTACCACCGCGCCGCCCAGCACCCTGCCCTGACCGTCCAGATACTTGGTCGCAGAATGGATGACCAGATCCGCGCCGAGTCGGAGCGGCTGCTGCAGCGCGGGCGTGCAGAAGCAGTTATCCACCGCCAGAAGTGCACCCGCGCGCTTGGCCAGCGCGGCGAGCGCGGCGATGTCCGCAATTTCGGTAAGCGGATTGGACGGCGTCTCCAGAAACAACAGCTTCGTATTCTTGCGCAGCGCGCCCTCCCAGGCGGCGAGACTGGCGCCAGCGACGAAACTGGTATCGACGCCGAACTTGCACATGACATTGGAAAACAGCTGCACCGTCGATCCAAACACGCTGGCGGAACAGACAACATGATCGCCCGCCTTGAGCACCGCCATGGCCATCGCCAGGATGGCGGACATTCCCGATGCGGTGGCGACACAGGCCTGCGCGCCTTCAAGCGCGGCGAGGCGCTCCTGAAACGCGCTTACCGTCGGGTTTGTGAAGCGCGAATAGATATTCCCTTCGGCGCCGCCGGTGAATCGCGCCGCCGCCTGTGCAGCGTTTTCGAATACGAAACTCGAGGTGAGATACATCGCCTCGGAATGTTCACCGAACTGACTGCGATGGATGCCGGCGCGCAGCGCCAGAGTATCGAATTCAACTTGATCGGCCATGATTGCGTCCGTAGTAATGGTCGTGCCCGGTTTGCAGCGCATCGCGACGCACGTGTCTAAAAACAGCCCGCGCAATCGATTCGCGCGAGCGGACCCCAAAAGAAAAAACCCGCTCAGCTTTCGCTAAGACGGGTTTCCCACGCTTTAGCAGTATTTATTTGCCGATCCCCGGAACGAGTCGGCGGCGCCCGCAAGCTATGCATCAAATCGGCGCAGCACTACGTTACTACCGCAGCGCTCAGGTGTCAAATACCGCGGCTAGTCCGTTTCCACCAACCCCAGGTCCAACTGGCTGCTTTCCTCATCCTCGAACGAGCCGTCGCGTGCACAATTGCGGTGATTTTCCACACTGTCCAGATACTCGCGCGTTACATCGCCGGTAATGTAATTTCCGTCGAAGCATGACGTTTCGAATTCAGTCAGCCGCGGGTTGGCCTCGCGCACCGCCGCCTTGAGCGCGTCGAGGTCCTGATAGATCAGTGCGTCGGCGCCGATCTCGCGCGCAATCTCTTCATCGCTGCGTCCGTTGGCGATCAACTCCTGGCGCGTGGGCATGTCGATCCCGTAGACATTGGGATAGCGTACCGGCGGCGCGGCCGATGCAAAGAACACGCGGTTGGCCCCGGACTCGCGCGCCATCATTACGATCTCATGGCTGGTGGTGCCGCGCACGATTGAATCGTCCACGAGCAGCACGTTCTTGCCCTTGAATTCCATTGCGACGGCATTCAGCTTTTGCCGCACCGATTTCTTGCGCTCTTTCTGACCGGGCATGATGAAAGTACGACCGATGTAGCGGTTCTTTACGAAACCTTCGCGGTAAGACAGACCCAGATTCAGGGCAAGTTGCATGGCACTTGGCCGGCTGGAGTCCGGAATCGGTATCACCACGTCGATGTCCAGATGCGCGTACTGGGTCCTGATTTTCGCCGCCAGTTCTTCTCCCATATGCAGACGTGTTTCGTACACCGACACCCCGTCCATGAGCGAATCCGGGCGCGCGAGATAGACGTACTCGAAGATACAGGGGTTGAGCGAGGTCTTCCCCGCGCACTGGCGGCTGTAGAAGTTGCCGTCTTCGTCGATGAATACGGCCTCGCCGGGCGCGACATCGCGCACCATCTGGAAGCCCAGCGTATCCAGCGCCACCGATTCGGAAGCCACCAGGTATTCGTAACCCTTGCCGGTCTCAACGCGTCCGATTACGAGCGGGCGTATGCCATATGGGTCGCGAAAAGCGAGCAGGCCGTAACCTGCGATCATCGCCACCACCGCGTAGGCACCGCGGCAGCGCCTGTGCACATTGGCCACCGCGGTAAAGATGATCTGCGGATCGAGCTTGTAGTTGGCCGATGCCTCCTGCAACTCGTGCGCCAGCACGTTCAACAGCACCTCCGAATCGGAATTTGTGTTGATGTGCCGCAGGTCCTGGCGGAACATCTCCTGCTTCAGGCTTTCCGAATTGGTGAGGTTGCCGTTGTGACCGAGCACAATGCCGAAAGGCGAATTGACGTAGAACGGTTGCGATTCGGCAGCGCTGGAAGCCGAGCCCGCGGTGGGATAGCGGCAGTGCGCAATGCCCACGTTGCCCGGCAGGGCGCGCATGTTGCGCGTATGAAAAACGTCGCGCACCAGCCCCCCGCCTTTGTGCATGTGGAAGGTTTGCCCTTCGGACGTGGCGATGCCTGCTGCGTCCTGGCCGCGATGCTGCAGCACCAGCAACCCGTCGTAGAGCAGCTGGTTTACCGGAGATCTTGACACTACACCGAGAATCCCGCACATGGTTTCACCTGAAACGGATACGCTGCGCCAAATCTTTCGGTAGCACCGGCCTCGCGGCCAGCACTGCGGTTTCAACGGGCCCGGATAAGGCCGCCTCGCGCCAAAAAGGCTCCTTCGGCAGACTGGTCAATCCGGCAAACATTACTCCGACGAACACGATCACCGCGCCGCGCAGAAGTCCGAACACAGCGCCTACAGCGCGGTCGGTAAAACCCAGGCCTGCCGCGTGAAACAACTTCGCCAGCACCAAGCCGGTCACTCCGGACAACAATAGCACACCGAGGAAAATCACCAGATACGCGATGACCGCCCTGAGCATGTGCGACAAACTCGCCGGCAGCCATTGTGCCAGTTCCTGCGCAAACAGTCCCGACAGGATCAGGGCTGCCGCCCACCCCGCCAGCGCCATGATTTCCCTCACCACCCCTCGAAACACCGCCAACAGAACCGAAAGGCCGATGATGGCGATTACTGCATAGTCAAACCATGTCATCGGAGCGCGACGGCGCCAGGCTTCAGTCCCATCGCGTCCAATTTTGCGCGCGCCTTCTCGGCAGCTTCAGTGCTGGAAAAAGGCCCTGCGCGCACCCGCGTCAGCGTGCCTTTGGCGGTCTTTACCGGTTCAGTATAGGACTTCAAACCAGCGGCAGATAACTTTGCGCGCAGTTGCTTTACGTTCTTCATATCGGAAAACGCCTCGAGCGGCACCATCCAGGCCTGGTCATTGAGCGCGGCCCGCGCCCGCAATGCCTCGGCGTCGCCGGATGCTTTAGGGGCTGGCGTATCAAGCTTGGGTTCTGACTTCGGCGCAGGGTTTGCCACCGCGATCTTGGGCGGCGCAAGCTTCTGCGAGTCGCTCGTCTTCGGCGCGATTTCGGCCTTTTTTTCTGACGCCGGAGCGGCGGGGACTGCTGGCGCGGACGGCATGACGCCGGGAGCAAACCCTCCGGATTCGGGGCTGGGAATCTGAACGTTAAGCGGAGGGCCCGCCGGTCCGGGTTCCTTGTCCAGAATGAGCGGCAGAATGATGACGGCAAAGGTCACCAGTGCGATAGCGCCGACCAAACGGCGCCTGGCGCGCCGCTTCAGCTGCAGGGCTTCTTCGCTTTCCGCCATCTACGCCTTTTAGTCCATGCAAGTCTAGGCAAATCGAGGATACGGAAAGGCCTCATTTCGCCCCGCCTTCCCTGCGCCACGGGCCATTTCGAAAAACCGAAACCGGCTTCAAGTCCGTTCCAGGATCGCGATCACGTCAGCCACAGTGTGAAAAGATCCGAACACGAGGATTCTATCATTTTCGGCGGCGCTGCTGCATGCGGCCGCGTAGGCTGCTGCCGGATTTTCGAACTCGCGCACCGCATCCACACCCGCCATCCGCAAGGCTTTAGCCAGTTCGGACGACCGTGCGCCGCGCGGTGGCGGAAGGGTGCAGACTAGCCACTGATCTATGTGACCGGCGAGCAACTTCACCACAGTGGCAATGTCCTTGTCGCGCAGCATCCCGAAAACCGCGATTGTGCGGGGATAAGACCCCATGTCCGACAGATTCTTCGCGAGCACCTCGGCCGCCTGCGGGTTATGTCCGACATCGAGAACCCGCAGGGGGCGCCCCGGCAGACACTGAAAGCGTCCGGCCAATTCGACTTCGGCCAAGCCCTGTCGAAGACCATGCAGGGTCACGGGCAGGCGTTCGCGCAAACACTCCAACGCTGCCAGAGCCGCGCACGCGTTTTGCAGTTGGATTTCGCCACGGACCGCCGGGAATGGCAGCCCGGCCTTAATTCCGCTAGTCCCCCGGAACGTCCAGTGCTCAGGCTCCCTTTCGTAGCCGAAATCCTTGCCGATTCGCAGCAAGGACGCGCCGACGGAGCGCGCGTGCGCCATCACCGATGCGGGCGCCCCCGGATCGGAGAGCACTGCCGGTTTTCCCGCACGAAATATGCCCGCTTTTTCTCGGCCGATCGCCTCTAGCGTTGCGCCAAGGTAATCCATGTGATCCATCCCGATACTGGTTACCACGGCGCAGTCCGCGTCAAACACGTTCACCGCGTCCAGGCGGCCCCCCAATCCGACTTCGAGCACCATCACCTGAACCTCGCTGCGCAGGAACATATCGACTGCCGCAAGCGTGCCAAACTCGAAATAGGTCAGCGGAACATTGTCACCGGCCGCGGTCCTGGCCAGTTCCACACGCGCGAACGCCGCGATGAGCGCCGCATCGTCGGCTTCCCGCCCGCCTATGCGTACCCGCTCGTTGTAGCGCAGTAGATGCGGCGAACTGTACAGGCCGACGCGGTACCCGTCAGCCTGGAGCATGGATTCGAGCATGGCGCAGGTCGATCCCTTGCCATTGGTGCCTGCGACCGTAATCACGGGCACGGTGGGCACGAGGTTCATCGCAGCGCGCACTTGCTCTACCCGATCCAGCCCGAGCGCAATCGACTGAGGATGCTGCTGATCGATATAGGCGAGCCAGCCGGCCAGGCTAGTTCGAGGCTGTTGAGTAACCAGGTTCATCAGGGTTCACAAGGGTACGGCGCGCCATCGACAGATCACTTTGCTCGCAGCCATCGCCGATTCAGGAAATTCGAAAGGTCGGACCTCTTTCCTCCGCTACTTTGGACATCCGGTCGGGCCGTCAGCTGTTCTCCTGCGGGATGCGCAGCAGCAGCGTTATCAACCTCGCCAGCTGGTCGCGCATCTGACGACGGTCGACGATCATGTCGATCGCACCCTTCTCGAGCAGGAACTCCGCGCGCTGAAATCCTTCCGGCAATTTTTCGCGCACGGTCTGCTCGATGACACGCGGGCCGGCAAAGCCGATGAGTGCCCTGGGCTCGGCGACAATGACATCGCCCAGCATGGCAAAACTTGCCGACACACCCCCCATGGTCGGATCCGTCAGCACCGAAATGAAGGGCAACTTTTGCGCAGCCAGCTGGGTCAGCACCGCGGTGGTCTTGGCCATCTGCATCAGCGAGAGCAAGCCCTCCTGCATGCGCGCTCCACCCGATGCCGTGAAGCAAACGAATGGCAGGTTCTGTTCCAGGCAGACCTGTACCCCTCGGACAAAGCGCTCGCCCACCACCGAACCCATTGAGCCACCCATGAACTCGAACTCGAATACCGCTGCAACCAGCGGTATATTCTTGATCGCACCCTGCATCACGACCAATGCATCGGTCTCTCCGGTCTGCTCCTGCGCATCCTCGAGACGGTCTACGTAGCGTTTGCTGTCCTTGAACTTGAGACCGTCCACCGGCAAAACCTCGGCGCCGATTTCATAGCGTCCCTCCGGATCGAGCAGCATGTCTATGCGGGACCGCGCCGAAAGGCGGTTGTGGTGGCTGCACTTGGGACAGACGTTGAGGTTTTTTTCGAGATCGGTGGCGTACAACACCGCGTCGCAGGATTCGCACTTGATCCACAGCCCCTCCGGTACGGCGCGCTTGTTCGGGCCGATCGCGCGTTTGATCTTCGGCGGCAGCAGTTTTTGCAGCCAACTCATGCTGCATCCATTGCCGCGCGTATGCCCTTCAAGAAACGGGCCGCGGACTGCACCTGTTCCCCTGCAGGGGCCGCCTCCATCTCCTGAATGATGGCGCTGCCTATGACGACCGCATCGGCAAACGCCGCAACCGCCTTGGCGGTGGCGGCGTCGCGTATGCCGAAACCCACCCCTACAGGCAGCTTGGTCTCACGGCGAATCCGTGGAATTCTCTCCCCAACTTCGCTCAGGTCGAGGTTCCCGGCTCCGGTGACACCTTTTAGCGAAACGTAATACAGGTAACCGCTCGCCAGCTTGGCCACTTGGGCAATGCGCGCATCGCTGGAGGTTGGCGCGAGCAAAAAAATCAGGTCCATGCCGTGCTTGCGCACAAGATCGGCAAAATACCCGCATTCTTCCGGTGGATAGTCGACCACCAGAGTGCCGTCCACGCCGGCTTGTCGCGCGTTCTCGACGTAGCGCTCCACCCCCATCGCTTCGATGGGATTGGCATAGCCCATCAGCACCACCGGCGTGTCCTGATTCTTGTCTCGAAACTCGCGCACAAACGCCAGCACCCGCTCCAGGCCCACCCCGTGCAGCAGAGCCCGGTCGCTGGCACGCTGGACTACCGGACCATCGGCCATTGGATCGGAGAACGGTACGCCGAGTTCGATCACGTCCGCACCTGCCTCGACAAGTGCATGCATCAAGGGCACGGTCATGCCGGGCTCGGGATCGCCGGCGGTAACGAAGGGTATCAGCGCCTTGCGACGATTTTTTGCGAGTTGCTCGAAGCGAGCCTGGATGCGTGACATCAGAGTTTCACAGTACCGAAGACAGACTGGCTTCGCGCTTCACGCCACTTCGGCTGCCGGCAGCCTCGGCGACGCGCTTTTCGACAATTGCGAAATAGTCCGGGTTAAGTTCGAATCCGACAAAGTTTCGGCCATGCCTGGCCGCCGCGACGGCCGTCGTGCCGCTGCCCATGAAAGGGTCGAGCACGGTGCCGTCACGAGGGCAACTCGCAAGCACCATGCGTTCAACGATCTCGAGAGGCTTTTGTGTTGGATGATCCTCGCGCTCCGCATGCTGGCGATGCAGACGCGATACGCTCCACACATCCTTCGGGTTGTAACCCGCCTCCAGCCATTTCTTGCCGACGAAGATCGAGCGCGTACGCGCCTTCTTGGTCACGGCGTCGTACGGGATGCGTACTGCGTCGACATCGAAATGATAGTCACGCGAGTTGACGAAAAACCCGATATTGTCGTGCACCGAGGAAAACTTGCGCGTGCTGCCGCCCATACTCGGCACACGGCGATCCCAGATGATTTCGTTCACCATGGTCAGCCGCATCTTGAGATAGCTAAAGATCTCGGGGCTGTGCTGCCAGGTTAGAAACACGTACAGACTGCCGTTCGCCTTGAGTTTCGGCAGCACCGCATCGATCCAGCGCCGGCTCCATATCAGATACTCGCGCGCGTCTAAACGATCCGAATCGTTGCCGTAATCCTTGCCCAGTCCGTAGGGCGGATCCGCAATGACCAGATCGACGGATGCGTCGGCGAAACGCCCGACCCCGGTCAGCGCATCCTCGTTGTAGAGCAAGGTGCTCATTAAAATATTGCTCAGAACTGGATACCGGACTTCTCGGCCACCGTATGCATGTCCTTGTCGCCACGGCCGGACAAGTTCACGAGAAGAATTCTATCTTTCGACATGCCGGTCGCCAATTTCGCCGCATGTGCCAGCGCGTGGCTGGATTCCAGTGCCGGAATGATGCCCTCGAAGTGACAAAGATCATGAAAGGCCTTGAGCGCCTCGTCGTCCGTGATTGTGGCGTACTCCGCTCGGCCGCTGTCCTTCAGCCAGGCGTGCTCCGGGCCCACGCCCGGGTAATCGAGACCGGCGGAAATCGAATGCGTCTCCACAATCTGTCCGTTTGCATCCTGCAATAGATAGGTTCGGTTCCCATGCAGCACGCCCGGCCGGCCGGCGGTCAAAGACGCGGCGTGCTTGCCGCTCGCGAGGCCGTGGCCGGCTGCCTCCACGCCGATCAAACGCACTCCATCCACCTGAATATACGGGTAAAAAATGCCCATCGCGTTGGAGCCGCCGCCGACACAGGCGATGACCGCATCCGGCTGGCGCCCGGCAAGTTCCGGCATTTGCTGCAGGCACTCCTCCCCAATCACCGACTGGAAATCGCGCACCATCATGGGATACGGGTGCGGTCCAGCAACCGTACCGATGATGTAATAGGTATTGTGGATATTCGTTACCCAGTCGCGCATTGCTTCGTTCAGCGCGTCTTTCAGCGTCTTCGAACCGGACTCCACGGGCACCACCGTGGCGCCGAGAATCTTCATGCGGTGCACGTTCGCCGCCTGGCGCCGGATATCCTCCGACCCCATGTACACCACGCATTCCAGGCCATAGCGGGCAGCGACCGTGGCCGAAGCCACGCCGTGCATGCCTGCGCCGGTCTCTGCAATGATGCGCTGCTTGCCCATGCGCCGCGCGAGCATGGCTTGCCCGAGCGTATTGTTGATCTTGTGTGCGCCGGTATGGTTCAGGTCCTCGCGCTTGAGATAGATCTGCGCACCGCCGATCGCTTCCGACCAGCGCTTGCAGTGATAGATTGGGCTCGGACGGCCGACGTAGTGCTTCAGATCGTAGCGGAATTCCGCGATGAATTCTGGATCGCTGCGATATTTTTCGTAGGCAATCTTGAGTTCGTCCAGTGCCTGGATCAGGGTTTCGGCGACGAAAACTCCGCCGTACGGGCCGAAATGTCCATGGCTGTCTGGAAGGTCATGCAATTTCATTCTTCACTCCCGCTATGAAGGCCGCAATTTTTGCGGCGTCTTTAATCCCTTTGGCCGCTTCCACGCCGCTGGACACATCCACGGCCCATGGACTGACCTGGCGTACGGCTGCACCCACATTTTCCGGCGTAAGCCCACCCGAGAGTATGAGGGGTCTTGCCAGTTCGCGAGGGATCAGCTTCCAGTCGAACGTCGCGCCGGTGCCGCCGTAGCGTTGATCATCGTAGGCGTCCAACAGCCAGCCTCGCGCCGCTTGATAAGGCGACAGGCATTGTACCAAATCGGCACCCGCCCTAACCCGCGCCGCCTTGATGTAAGGCAATCCGAACCTGCCGCAAAAGTCGGGGGCTTCGTCACCGTGAAATTGCAGCAGTTCGAGAGCACAGGCTTGCTGCACCGATTCGACCCATTCCGGTGTCGGATTGACGAACAGGCCGACCACGCTTACGAAAGGTGGAATCGACGCGACAATTTCACGAGCCTGGTCCAGACCAACGTTGCGCGGACTGGGCGCGTAGAACACCATGCCGACGGCATCAGCACCCAATTCCGCCGCGGCACGTGCGTCCTCGACGCGTGTGATGCCGCAAATCTTGATACGCGTCCTCACGCCAGCGTTTGCTCCGGGAAAACCGTTCGGCTCGACTCAAAGGCGGGCAGCTTCCACCCGGGTGCATATTCTACGGCGTCAAGGTACAGCCCGTCCGGGGGAAATGTCGGCGCCGCCTGAGTGCGGTCGCGTCCCGCCAGCACCTCGGCCAGCCGCTCGGCAGGATACTTTCCCTTTCCCACATAGACCAGACAACCGACGATATTGCGCACCATATGGTGCAGAAAACCGTTCGCGGTAAACTCGAAGCCGATGTAACGTCCGCGTCGCTCAATGGCCACGCGATGCAGCGTCCTCACCGGACTTTTCGCCTGGCATTCACTCGAACGAAAAGCGCTGAAATCGTGCTCGCCTGAAAGATGCGCCAAAGCAATGCGCATTGCATCCACATCCAGCGGCAGATGAAACCAGCCGACGCGGCCATGGTGCAATGCAGGGCGCACCGGATGGTTGTAGAGCACATAACGATAACTGCGCGATACGGCCGAGTAGCGGGCATGAAAATCCTTGGACACGGGAACTGCCCATTGCACCGCAATGGAGTGCGCCAGAAGCGCATTGACGCCGCGCACCCAGGCAGAATCGGGACGTACGGCAGAGGTCTCGAAGTGTGCTACCTGCGCCAGGGCATGTACGCCCGTATCCGTACGGCCCGCTGCTGCAAGGCGTATCGGTTCCCCGGCGACGGATGCAATCGCCCGCTCCAGGTGATCCTGTATGGTTTCTCCGGACGGCTGTGACTGCCAGCCATGGAAACGGCTGCCATCGTACTCAATGCCTATAGCGATCTTCATCGTTCCCGCTTCAATCCACAGCGTTGTGCTTAGGTCGCAATTCGATGCCTGTCGCCTCCACGGGCCGCGTCCAACCGACGCGCAAGCGGACCGCCAAAAAAACAAAACCCCGGGGCAAGCCCCGGGGTCGCTCAATTGCAGGAAGGATCAGCCCAGGGCCGTGAGCATGGCCTGAGCTTGTTCCTGCTGAGCGGCGTCACCCTCCTTTAGAACCTCGCTCAGCAATTCTCGCGCGCCGTCCTTGTCGCCCATCTCCTGGTAAGCTTTCGCCAGATCGAGTTTGGTCGCCACTTCCTGCCAGTGCGCATCTGGCGCTGCGGCAGTTTCTTCGCCCGGCGCGCCGAGATCCAAGCTGATTGCTGACAGATCCAGCGGAGCCGAGGGTGCTTCCTCTTGTGGCGCCGCCGCTCCGTCGGAGGGCAGATCGAGGTTGAAATCGAAGTCTATACCACCGCCTTCCCCTGCCGCTGCAGCGGGAACCGCGGGTGCGGCATTCGATGCAGTTTCAGCAGGCGCGGCAGCAGAATTCGGTAGTTCAAAATCGAAATCTATGGACGAGCCGGCGTCGGCTTGCGCCTCCGCTGCCTGGGACTCAAGACTGGGCGCTGCAATACCAGCGGGCTCCGACTGAGGTTCGGCCGGGGCAGCCGCCGCCTTCTCATCGCCACCGCCGAGGTCAAGATCGAAGCCAAGGTCGCCAGTGGCATCGCTTGCCTGAGCGGCAGCGCCCCCCGGCGGAACTTGAGGCTGCTCTGCGGCAGGCTCGGACCCGCTCAAACCGAGATCAAAATCCAGACCTGGCGACGCTTCGGCCTCTCCACCGATATCGAGGTCGATATCCGGCGCGGCTTCCGCGCCGGCAACCACCTGGGTGTCCGTATCCGCACGCCCCACTGCATCTGGCGCCTGTCCGCCGCTATAGAGTGGATTACCCGGATCCAGCTGCGCGCCCAGAACGAGGGCCTTTTGCCACTCAGGCCCCTCCCCATTGGTAGCAGCATGAAGTTCGGTCGCTACGGCGCCGAATGCAGTCGCATCCTTGCGATTGGCATAGATTTCAAGCAATTTGGCGCGGATCGGCTGGCGCGACGGATCCTTGGCCAGAGCCTCCTTTAGGATTTCCTCGGCCTGCACATCCCTGCCATAAGCCATGTAGACATCGGCTTCCGCTACGGGGTCCACATCGTCTGTATCCGTTAGCGCAACCGCTTCGCCCTGGCCTAAATCGCTCTGGGCCTCGCTCTGGCCGGTATCGACTTTGGCGCCACCCGCCGCACCGAATACGGAATCCGTGGCCATGCTGGGCGCACCCATGACGCTGCTTTCCATTTGCTGCAAGGACTTCTTGCGCCGCCATGCGTAATATCCGTAACCGCCGAAAAGAAGCAGGAGGAAGCCGCCACCACCATAAAGCGCCAGTTCGTTGCCGAGAATTTCGTCGATCAAGCTCAGTTCCGGCGGAGGCGGGGGAGGCGGGACGACTTTGGCCGGTGCTTTGGGTGCAGCGACGGTCGGGGCAGGCTTGGGCGGAGCAGGCGGTACCGCGACCTTCGCTTCGGCTTTCGCGGGTTCAGCCGCATTGGGTGGTGTCGGCGCCTTGGCCTCGACCGCTGGTTTGGGTGGCGCCGGCTTCGTCGGTTCGACAGGTGTTGCCTGCGCCGCTTTGGCAGCCTGCTGCTGCAATTGTGCCCCGGACTGACTCTTGAGCTCGAGCAGTTTTTGCATATCCCGCACGTTCTTTTCGAGCATCGCGATGCGTTCGTTCGCTTCCTGGAGCGCTTTCTCTTTTGCGAACAAGTCTTCCTGCAAACCGCTCGCGCTGCGCTTGGCGCCGGGTTTTCCCGCCTCCTCCGCCTTGGAGAGCTTCAATTGGTCCTTGCCGCCCTTCGCAGGCGCCGGCTTGTCCTCGATTTTCGCCGTGATCTTGCCGCTCGCACTTTGGCCGCGCCGATCCTCCCTCTCGGGCGCTGCCGTCACTGCTGCAGCCAGCTTGCGCCGGTATTCATTGAATTCGGTACCTTGCGCCAGAACCGTGCGCATCGCCTCACTCTGATCGATCGACGCGGCCGTCTCCATATCCGGAATATTGAGGATCTTCCCGGAACGCATGCGGTTGATATTGGCGCCATCGAACGCATCGGTATTGCTGCGATACAGGGCTATCAGCATTTGCTGCAGGCTGACGCTCTCCGACCGGTTGGCATTGGCTATCTTTGTAAGCGTGTCACCCGGCTTCACCTCGTAGCGCTTATTCTCTTTGGGTGCGGACGCAGGCGCGGCCAAGGGCCGTTGCACAACAGACGCAGGGGCCGCTGGCGCAGGCTGCTTCGGCATCTCCACCGACTTGACTGCGGGCGAACCCGTTGCCGGCGCGGCTACGACGGGCGCCGCTTGCGGTCCCTTGTATTCGGGAGGATCCAGCAGGAAAGTGTACTCACGAACCAGTCGCCCGGTTGACCAGTCGACTTCCACGAGCAAATCGAGAAATGGCTCGTTCATCGCCTGCGACGAACTGAGCACGATGACGTAGTTACCTTCGCCACGCTGTTCGATGTTGAATTTGATCGACAGCAGCGCGCCGCCATAGTCGATGTTGGCTTTTCGGAAAGCTTCCGCTGGCGGCAGGCGTACGCTGAGCGTGTCGGCTTCGCCCTTTTGCAGGGTGAGAAGCTCGATCTCTGCCTTCAAAGGTTGTCCCAGACCGGAAAACACGGTCAGCTTGCCCAACCCAGCTGCAACCGCGAGCGACGGCAACAACAATAACGCCAAGGCCAGCGTGCTTGTTCTTATGACGGATTTACCCACCTTCCACCCCTGAAGACGTTTGTGGACTAACTAAATTAACATCATAGCCTTAGCCTTGCAAGCTAATCTTTCTTGTCATGAAAGTGCCTCAAGGCGGATATTTTTCAACCAAAAAACCGTATCCGCTAGACCCCTGCTTCCACCTTCACATTTGCCGCCTGCGATTTCGGCGCCGCAAGCTGCGCTTCCTCCGCGAGCAATACACGCAACATCCGGCGCAATGGTTCGGCCGCACCCCACAGCAGCTGATCGCCAACCGTAAACGCGGACAGGTATTGCCCCCCCATATTGAGTTTGCGCAGCCGGCCGACTGGCACGCTCAGACTGCCCGTCACTTTCGCCGGGCTCAGCTCCCGTATGCTCGCTTCGCGGGTATTCGGAATCACTTTTACCCAATCGTTGGCCGAGGCGAGAATAGCCTCGATCTCCGCGAGCGGCAGGTCGCGCGTCAGCTTGATCGTGAGCGCCTGGCTGTGGCAGCGCATGGCGCCGATGCGCACGCAAAGGCCGTCAATGGGGATCGGACGATTTTCGCTCCCGAGAATCTTGTTGCCTTCCGCCTGGCCTTTCCACTCCTCACGGCTCTGACCGTTCTCCATTTCTTTATCTATCCACGGAATCAGACTTCCCGCCAGTGCAACGCCAAAATTCTCCTTGGGCAGCGCATCGCCGCGCAGGGTATCGGCCACGCGCCGGTCGATTTCCAGAATGGCCGATGCTGGATCCGCCAGCAAGCCGCCGACCGCGGCGTGTGCCGCGCCCATCTGGGCAAGCAATTCACGCATGTTCTGCGCGCCGGCACCCGATGCCGCCTGATAGGTCATCGCGGTCATCCACTCGACCAGGCCTTCCTTGAACAGGCCGTGCAATGCCATCAGCATCAGGCTGACAGTGCAGTTGCCGCCGACATAATTCTTCACGCCGCGCGCCAGCGCGCCCTTGATCACCTGCATGTTCACCGGATCGAGAATGATGACCGCGTCGTCTTTCATACGCAGTGCGGAGGCCGCGTCGATCCAGTAGCCGTCCCAGCCGGCTGCACGCAGCTTCGGATAGATCTCATTCGTGTAGTCGCCGCCCTGGCAGGTGACGACCACGTCCATCCCCTTCAGATCGGCAATGGATTTCGCATCCGTCAGTGGCGTATTGCTCTGGCGTGGCCCCTTTCCTCCGATATTGGAGGTGGTGAAAAACACCGGATCGATGTAAGAAAAATCATTCTCCGCCTGCATGCGGTCCATCAATACCGAGCCCACCATGCCGCGCCAGCCTACAAATCCTACTTTTTTCATGAGTGTCTTCCTGACATAAACGCTGAAATCACAATGCCGCCACCACCGCATCGCCCATTTCCATGGTGCCGACCTTTTCCGTCCCTTGCTGATAGATGTCCGCGGTTCGCAGCCCGCGCGCCAACACTCTGTTCACTGCGGTGTCGACCCGATCGGCCGCCTCGTCCTGACTGAAACTATAGCGCAGCATCATCGCCACCGACAGTATGGTCGCCAGGGGATTCGCAAGATTCTTGCCGGCAATATCCGGCGCCGAGCCGTGGATGGGCTCGTACAGGCCCTTGTTGTTCGCGTCGAGCGAAGCCGAGGGCAGCATCCCGATCGAACCGGTCAACATGGATGCTTCGTCGGAAAGGATGTCGCCGAACAGGTTGCCGGTAACCATGACGTCGAACTGCTTCGGGTCGCGCAGCAACTGCATCGCTGCGTTGTCGACGTACATGTGCGACAAGGCCACGCCGGGGTATTCCTTTGCCACCTCGGTCACGACGTCGCGCCACAACTGCGAGGTCTCGAGAACATTGCATTTGTCCACCGAGCATAATTTTTTCGAGCGCTTCATCGCGGCGCGAAAACCGGCATGCGCGATACGCCGGATCTCGGATTCGCTGTAGCGCATCGTATCGAATCCTTCGCGTTCACCGTTTTCCAGAGTGCGCATGCCGCGCGGCTGGCCGAAATAGACATCGCCCGTGAGTTCGCGCACGATCAATATATCCATTCCCGAAACCACTTCGGGGCGCAGCGTCGAGGCCGCCACAAGTTCAGGAAACACCTTGGCCGGTCGTAGATTGGCGAACAAGCTCAGTTCTTTTCGCAGGCCGAGCAGCGCCTGCTCGGGACGCTTCGCACGAGGCAGCGCGTCGTACTGCCAGCCGCCCACGGCGCCGAACAAGATCGCGTCTGCGTCGCGCGCAAGCTTTAAGGTAGCAGCGGGCAGAGGATCGCCAGCCGCATCATAAGCCGCGCCACCTACCGGCGCCTGTTCGATCTCGAGCTTGAGGCCGTCCTTGGCCAGAACGCCCAATACCTGCAGAGCCTGCGCCACGATCTCGTGGCCAATGCCGTCACCGGGTAGTACCGCTATTTTCATTTAGTCACCACGCAACACGTTTGTCAGTTGAACAGCCAGGGCTGCTCCGCGCGCCGACTCGCCTCGAATGCGCGGATCTTGTCAGCATGAAGCAATGACAGGCCGATGTCGTCATGGCCGTTCAACAGGCATTGCTTGCGATGCGCATCGACGTCAAAGGCGATCCGCGTGGCGCCGTCCGGCGTCACCACCACCTGTTGCTGCAGGTCGACGGTCAGCTTGTAGCCCGGGAAAGCATTGACTTCATTGAACAGATGGTCGATGCGCATTTCAGTCAGCACGATCGGCAGCAAACCGTTCTTGAAGCAGTTATTGTAAAAAATGTCGGCGAACGACGGCGCGATGACCGCTCGAAAGCCGTAGTCAGTCAAAGCCCAGGGCGCATGCTCGCGGCTCGAACCGCAGCCGAAATTCTTGCGCGCGAGCAGAATGCTCGCGCCCTTGTAACGCGCCTGGTTCAACACGAAATCCGGATTCAGCGGACGCTTTGTGTTATCCATCCCCGGCTCGCCGACGTCCTTGTAGCGCCAGGCGTCGAACAAATTGGGGCCGAAGCCCGAGCGCTTGATCGATTTCAGGAACTGCTTGGGGATGATGGCGTCGGTGTCGACATTAGCTCTATCGAGCGGCGCCACAATTCCGTTCAATACAGTAAATTTTTCCATGCGATCCAGTCTCTCTAACAGCCCGCGCGAGCGCGCGCAGCAGCGCGGGCGATCCATAGGTCTCTATCGAGCGGCGCCACAATTCCGTTCAATACGGTAAAGTTTTCCATGTGCTTTTTCCATGTGCTACTTCTTCGCTGCGCGCTCGATCGCTTCGCCGCCCTGCTTCATGTCCTTGCCCATGCCCTGCAAAGTATTGCATCCACCGGAAAATAGCGCGGCGAGCAGCACCAGCAAGAGAATATTGATGTTGCGCATTGCTCTATCTCCTATCGCCAGTTGCGTACGTCGACAAAATGACCGGATATTGCGGCCGCCGCCGCCATTTCCGGGCTGACCAAATGCGTGCGGCCGCCGGCACCCTGGCGGCCTTCGAAATTGCGATTCGAGGTCGACGCGCAGCGCTCGCCCGCCTCGAGGCGGTCGGCGTTCATTGCGAGGCACATGGAGCAACCCGGCTCGCGCCACTGAAAACCCGACTCCCGGAACACGCGATCCAGCCCTTCCTGCTCGGCCTGCGCTTTCACCAGACCGGAACCCGGCACCACCAAAGCAAGGCGAACATTCGCGGCGACGCGCTTGCCGCGCACCACCGCCGCTGCCGCGCGCAGATCTTCGATGCGCGAGTTGGTGCAGGAACCGATGAACACCTTGTCCAGGCGTATGTCCTCGATGCGCGTATTCGGCTTCAATCCCATATAAATCAGCGCGCGCTCCATGCCCTCGCGCCGCGTAGGATCCTTCTCCTTGTCCGGATCGGGCACGCGCGCATTTACCGCGACCACCATTTCCGGCGACGTCCCCCAGGTAACCTGCGGCCCGATTTCGCGCGCATCCAGACGCACCACGCGGTCGAACTGCGCGCCCGGGTCCGACACCAGCGTGCGCCAGTAAGCGACAGCGCGGTTCCAGTTCTCGCCGGTCGGGGCGAAGGTCCGTCCCTTTAGGTAGGCGATGGTAGTGTCGTCCACCGCCACCATGCCCGCTCGCGCTCCCGCCTCGATTGCCATATTGCACAAGGTCATGCGGCCTTCCATGCTCAGCGCACGAATGCTGCTGCCCGCGAACTCAACCGCGCATTGCGTTCCGCCTGCCGTGCCGATCTTTCCGATGATGGCAAGCGCCACATCCTTGGCAGTGACGCCGCGCGCCAGCGGCCCCTCCACCGCAACCAGCATGTTCTGCATTTTCTGCTGAACCAGACACTGCGTCGCCATCACGTGCTCGACTTCCGAGGTGCCGATGCCATGCGCAAGACACGCGAATGCGCCATGGGTGCTGGTGTGCGAATCGCCGCACACCACCGTCATGCCTGGCAGTGTCGCGCCCTGCTCCGGTCCGATCACATGCACGATGCCCTGGCGTTTGTCGAGAAATGGAAAGTACGCCTTGGCGCCGTATTCGCGGATATTCGCGTCCAGGGTCTCCACCTGCAGCCGCGATATCGGGTCCTTGATGCCCTCGTTCCAGTCGGTCGTGGGCGTATTGTGATCGGCCGTGGCCACGATGGAATCGATACGCCAAGGCTTGCGCCCTGCCAGTCGCAGCCCCTCGTAGGCCTGCGGACTGGTGACTTCGTGCACCAGATGACGGTCAATGTAAAGCAGCGCCGTGCCGTCGTCCTCGACGTGCACAACATGGCTGGCCCAAAGCTTGTCGTAAAGGGTTTGTGGCATGGTCAGAAACGGGATTGAACAGCGCAGAATTATGCCACAAAAAACAGGGATTTGGAGCCGACAATGAAACCGAAACGCCGCGCTTTGCAGCGCTGAAGACGACACATCGCTTCAGATTTGTGCAGGTCGTACTTTCCATTGCAGCAAAGCGTAACCAACCATGGCCGCAATCGCCGCACCGCTGAATGTCCAGGCGGGACCGACAGTTTCCCATGCAAGGCCGGAAAGCGCGCTTCCCAGCACGCCGCCCGCGCCGAAGGACACGGACAGGTAGATCGCCTGGCCGCGCACTTGATGCGCTCCCTGAAACCAGCGGTGTATCGCGGTGACCGCCGCGGCATGGTGGGCGCCGAAACTCAAGCCGTGCAGCAACTGCGCGCCGAACAGCACCGGCGCGGAATCCACGCCCCATCCGATCATCATGAAGCGTACCGACGCGGCGGCGAAACAAGCCAGCAGGATGACGGAGAGCGAATAGCGCCGCATCAGTGCCGGCATCAGCAGGAACACGCCAATCTCCGCGATCACGCCTACGGTCCACATCCAGCCCACCGCGGCCTTGCTGTAGCCATGCCCCACGAGATAGATCGAGAAAAACGCGTACAGCGGGCCATGCGCGAAGCTCATCAGGAAACAGGCTCCGAGCAAAGCCGCCACCTCCGGCCGCCGCAGAATGTCCCACACCGGTTCGGGCTCGGCGTGGACCGCGCCTGCGGGCGCATCCGGCACGGCAAGCGCGCACATCCAGCTCAATACATAAGTCGCGAGCACCATCCACAGCAGACTCGCGACGGGCAACACGTCGAGCACGTATCCGACCATCGTCACGGTGATGATGAAGCCCACCGATCCCCACAAACGGATGGACCCGTAGCGGCTCACCGCGGGACGCAGGTGCGACAGCGTAAGCGACTCGGTGAGCGGCATGGACGCGCTGGTGAAAAACCCCGTCGCAATCAGCAAGGCAAACAGTCCCCAGAACGATTGCACGAAGAAAAAACCGCTGAAGCAAATGCCACCCAGCGCCATGGTGATGGCGACGATGCGCGCGCGCTGCGCAGTGCGGTCGGCGACCCAGCCCCAGAAATTCGGGCCGATGACGCGCATCAGCGAGCCGAGCGAAAGCAGTACGCCGATTTGTGCCGCGGCCAGCCCCAGGGAGGCCAGATACAGGCTGAAATACGGCGCGGAAGCGCCTACGTAGGCGAAGTACGCGAAATAGAAGGCGGACAGGCGCCAGTACGGTACGGGCATCGGCTAGACGATATTGTGAATTGGAGAGGAACTCAGGCAAAGGCGCGCCATGAAGGATAGCTTACTTCGTCATGCCATTCAGGCGTTCCGAACGGGGCGTTCTCCCGGGTAGACAACTGCCTGACTAGGCCATTCGATCTAGTCCGGCCCGATTGATCACCTCTAACTAGACCGTTTGGCCAATTCTATTGCACGTCCTCAGCGCCTACACTCCGTCTTAGCGTCGGCGCTTTGAAATCGGCCGGCCAAGCGATTTTCAATGTTGCACGGGAGATGAAAATGAAAAAAGCATTCGCGGTTCTGGTGGCTTCGCTGTTCCTGGCGGCCAGTGCTTTCGCGCAGTCCAGCGGTTCCGGCGGTGCAGGCGGGGCCGGGGGTGCGGCCGGAGCAGCTGCCGGCGGAATTACCGCGGGCATGATCGCCGCAGCCGTGGCGGTTGCAGCAGTTGCCGTCGCGGCCTCGTCGTCCAACGACAATCCGGCCGCCGAAGCTGCAACCACCACCACGACCACAACACAGTAGCCCGCTACACCCTCTCTGATCCCAGGAATTCGCCTGAGATCAGGGAGAGGGGCATGCGCCGACCAGCGTATGCCTGTGCTGAATCTGGACAGCCCCTGGCTTTCAATTCAAGAGCGCAGGGTTTTTTTCGCGCCCGTCTAACGGGTCGCAAAATGTTTTTGCGACGAGTCCTAAGCTTCCTCCGGATCCGGATCGTCTACGCGCTTCGTCGCATACTTCGCAGCAAGCTTGGAAGCCGATACCCGCGCTGCAATTTTCGGCGTCACCGTGCTTACATCTGCGTTTTGCGCGCGCTGTCTGAGTGCGTGATCGGCCAACACCAGCGCCAGCATTGCCTCGGCGATGGGCGTCGCGCGAATCCCGACACAGGGGTCGTGTCGACCATGGGTCGCAAGGCTCACCGCTTCGCCTTTCTTGTTGATCGAGCGGCGCGCAAGGCGAATACTCGACGTAGGCTTGATCGCCAGATTCACCAGCAGGTCCTGCCCTGTGGATATACCGCCCAGGACACCCCCCGCATGATTTGACAGGAACCCGTCCGGCGTAAGTTCGTCGGAATGCTCGCTGCCTTTTTGAGCGATCGATGCGAAGCCCGCGCCGATTTCCACACCTTTCACCGCGTTGATACCCATCATGGCATACGCGATATCTGCGTCCAGCCGGTCGTACACCGGCTCGCCCCATCCCACAGGAACACCCTCGGCGACGACCGTTATTTTCGCGCCGCATGAATCTCCGGATTTGCGCAGCGCATCCATGTAGGCTTCAAGCGCCGGCACGGCAGCCATGTCCGGCACGAAAAACGGATTGTTTTCGACCGCGCTCCAGTCTTTCAGCGCGACGGAATTCGGTCCGAGCTGCGAAAGATAACCGCGCACCGTGATGCCGTATTTTTCTCTGAGCCACTTTTTCGCGATCGCGCCTGCAGCCACCCGCACGAGCGTCTCGCGCGCCGACGCGCGCCCACCGCCCCGGTAGTCGCGTATGCCGTATTTCTGCCAGTAGGTATAGTCGGCGTGCCCCGGCCGGAAACTCTCGGCAATATTGCCGTAGTCCTTGCTTTTCTGGTCTTCGTTGCGCACCAGCAGCCCGATGGCGGTCCCTGTGGTCCGTCCTTCGAACACGCCGGAGAGAATTTCCACGCGGTCGGCCTCGCGCCGCTGCGTCACATGGCGCGACGTGCCGGGTTTCCTGCGATCAAGTTCCTGCTGGATGTCCGCTTCGCAAAGTTCCAATCCGGGCGGGCATCCGTCCACCACGCAACCATAGGCAGGGCCGTGCGATTCACCGAACGAGGTCACGCAGAACAGTTTTCCCAGGGTGTTGCCGGACATGGTTTTCGCTCGCGCAATTGCTGAGTCGAGTTTAACATACCGTTCATCACAGCCCGGAAGGAGGCCAGTCTTGTCCAACGCCACTCCACCCGCCGCCACGGACGCGAGCCTCGACTGGCCCGCAATGGTCGATGACCTGAACCGCTTGCTGCGCCTGAAAACCACGCCTATCGGCATGAAGCTGTTCGAGCGCGTCGAGGACATGCAGGCAATCCCGAAACTGCGCCGCCCGACCGCCATCCACACCACTGATCAGATCGTGGCGCAAGCCGCGCGCCTGGGCTTTACCATCGGGATCACACGCGAAGATCTCGTCGGCGCGCAATGCGGCGCGGTCATCGGCCTCGCGCCGCAGGACGATGGGTGGCGCTCGGGCGCGCACATGGCCGGGGTATGGTACGCGACCGTGGCCGATGCATCGGCGCACCAGCATGCGATGGACGTGGTCCCGCACGGGAAATACCGGGCGATGGCGGTATCGCCCCTCGCAAGCGGCCGCCTTGACCCGCCGGACATCTGCCTCATCTACGCCACGCCGGGGCAGATGATCATCCTCATCAGCGGATTGCAATGGTCCGGCTACACGAAGTTCGACTGGAGCGTGGTGGGCGAATCGGCCTGCGCCGATTCCTGGGGCCGCGCGCTCGCCACCGGCAAACCCAGCCTGTCCGTGCCCTGCTATGCGGAGCGGCGCTATGGCGGCGTGCTCGACGACGAAATGTTAATCGCACTGCCGCCTCATTTTTTGCCCAAGGCGATCGCGGGCATGCAGGCGCTGTCGGCGAACGGCCTCCGCTATCCGATTCCGCAATACGGCATCCAGGCCGACGTGCGCGCAGGCATGGGCGCGAGCTATCCCTCGCGCAACAAGTAAATCTACCCCTGCGACTGCGCGGCCTCGGGTATCGTGCGCCGGTCAAAGAATGCGCGCGTCTCGAATATTCCCGCCGCGAGTCGCTTGCCGCCCGCGCGCAGGCTGCGCTTGAGCACGAAGTCGAACAGCAGCGCATTGTGCTCGCGCAGCCCCTTGAACAAGGGCGCGGCGCTTTTTTCGATGTAAGCCTGCTCGACCATGTACTTCACGGAATACAGCGGAAACACGCCCGGCAGGGGGTAGTCTGAACCGTTCAGCAGGCGCGGGTGCCAATCCTCGCGCTCGATCACCCGCGCTAGCGCCGCGCCGGCGCGCGCCGTCTGCGTCATGGCGGAGATGTCGCCATAGAGCTTGCCCGCGTAGCGCGGCTCGTCCATGAGGCGCGCGAACAATTCGAAATCGTCGACCAGCGGGCCGTTCGCACCGCGGTCGGTATCGCGGTCCTGGCCCATCGAAGCGCAGTGCGCCACGACCACGCGCACACCGTGATCGAGCGCGCGCCGCAGGCGCAGCGGATTGCCCAGGTCCTGCGCGTCGACACCGCGCAGCGCGCGTTCCATCCCAGCGTGCGTGATCAGCGGCAGATCGAGCCGCACCAGCGCTTCGTAGAACGGATCGCAGCGCTCGGACGCCGGGTCCATGCCCATGGTCGCAGGCAGCCACTTGAGCGCGCGTGCACCCTGCCCTGCCGCCGCCTCCAGCCGCTCGACGCCGTCGCGCCGATACGGATGCACCGAGGCCGCCCATTCGAAGGACTGCGGATGGAGACGCGCGATTTGCGCGGCGTAAGCGTTGGGAACATAAAGACTGGTCTGCTCCCATGACTCTTCACCCGCCTGGTTCACCACCGCGTCGAACGCAAGCAGCAGAAGCTTCGTTCCGGACGGCATGTCGTCCGTCAAAGCCCGTAGGCGCTCGACATAGCGACGGTCCACCTGCCCCGGCGCATCCTGCGCGCAGGCTGCGTTCGTGAAGAACAAGCGCTGCATGTACTCCAGGGGATCACGCAGGTCCTCAGCCGCCACATTCAAACGTATGCCGCCTCCGGAATCGCCGTTGCCGGCCAGGTGACAATGGCTGTCCCACACCTTGCGCGCGTCGATGCCGTCCCAGGCCGCTCGCACCAGTTCGTGCCGGGCCAACGACAGCGGTAGCGCAGCGCGGCAGGGGTTGAAGAAGCCCTGCTCCGGCCAGTAGCGCCAGCCTGCGAGTCCGGCCGCCCCCAGGCAAAGACCGGCGCCGGCCGCAAGAAATTGTCTGCGCGAGTTGCTCAGAATGGTGCGGTTAGGTCGGCGAATCCTTGATATAGCCTTTGAGCATGCGGTTCTCGAATGCCTGCTCCTCCAGCACCGCTCTTGCCACGTCGTGAAACGACAGCACGCCGATCAGCGCCTCGCCTTCAATCACCGGCATGTAGCGAATATGGTGCTCGAGCATCACGCTGCGCAGTTCGTCCACTTCGACGTTCGGCGCTATCGTCCTCGGGTTTTTCACCATGACTGCGTCCACGCGCACGCCCTGAATCGAGCCCTTGTTCTTGTGCACGGCCTGCAGGATCTCGCGAAAGGTCAACATGCCCACCAGACGTCCTTCGTTCATCACCACCAGCGAACCGATGTCCTTCTCCGACATCACACTGACCCCGTCGCTGACCATCGCATCAGGCGTCGTGGTGATCAGCAGGCTGCCTTTTATTCTAAGTATTTCGCGCAGTTGCATGATGTCCTCCTCCGCAAAGAACGAACCGCAGTTTAGACCAAGGCGCGCCTGGCTGCCAAGCCGGTGAAAACATTGTGCGCGCAGTCCCCGCGAACCATGGACGAGCTACGCGCTACTTCGTCGGGCGATTGACCAGCACGATTCCGGCACCGACCAACAAGGCCGCGGACAGGAACGCGGCACTCAGCGGCTCGGAAAGGAAAAACACACCGAACGCGACGCCGAACAAGGGCGTCAGGAACGAAAATACCGCCAACCTCCCGGCAAGATAGCGCGTCAGCAGCCAGAACCAGGCGAGGTAACTCGCGAAGGCGACGATTACGCTCTGGTAGGCAAGGCTCGCCAGTACTTTGGGCGTCAGCGCGATGATGCCGGGCTCGCCTGCAAGCATCGATGCAACGGGCAGGACCAGCGCGGAAATGCCGAGCTGATAGAACAAGGTCTTGGTTGCGCTGGTCGCGCCCAGTCGAGTGGAACGGATCACCACCGTCGTCGCGGCCCAAAGCGCCGCAGCGATGACGCCGAACGCATCACCGATCAGAGTCGAACCCGCTGCGGTGCTGAACCCGTCTGCGAATGCCAGCGCCACACCCAGGAACGCGAGCAGCACCCCGGCCCACTGGCTCAGGTTCAGGCGCTCGCCCGGCACAAACCACTGCAGGCCCAGTGCGGTAAAACAGGGCGCGAGGTAGATGAACACGACCATGCGCGACGCGGCAGTGTAGGCAAGGCCGGCATAGATAAAAACGAACTCGACCGCGAACAGCGCACCCGCCACGACGCCGGCGGCGAGCGTGCCGTCGCGCCCGAACAGGCGGATGCCGCGCAGTTGCGCCCAGATCAGCAGCAGGGTGGTGGCGATGATCGAGCGCAGTCCCGCCTGCATGATCGGCGAAATGCCGGCGGCGGCGAACTTGATCGTGATCTGATTGAAGCCCCAGCACATGCACAGCACGATCATCGTCGACACGGCCAATGCGTCTACGGGTTTGCGCACGGCGGCACTACTCCTCCCCCTCGGAATGACAAATGAATAGAATTCCGCAGATCAGCCTGCGCGTTATTTCAGACCGAGCTGCTCCCCGATGGGTTGTGCAGGGTAGTGGAAGGGAATCGGACCGTCGGGCTCGGAATGCACAAACTGGGAAACCACCGGATTATCCGATGCGAGCATCTCCTCCGGCGTACCCTCTCCGACGACGACACCGTCGGCAATGACGTACAGATAGTCGACCAGCTTGAGCGACTCGCTCACGTCGTAGGTAACGATGATCGACGTGGTGCCCAGTGCATCGTTCAATCTGCGAATCAAGTCGGCGATGACGTTGAGCGAAATGGGGTCCAGGCCGGCAAAAGGTTCGTCGTACATCGCCAGCATGGGATCGTGCACGATTGCGCGGGCAAGCGCGACCCGGCGCGCCATGCCGCCGGAAAGCTCGCTCGGCATGAGCTTGCGCGCGCCGCGCAGCCCGACCACCTGCAGTTTCATCAGGATCATGGAGCGTATCATGTCCTCGGACAGGTCCGAGTTTTCGCGCAGGGGAAACGCGATGTTGTCGTAGACAGACAGATCCGTGAACAGCCCGCCCGCCTGGAACATCATGCCCATCTTGCGACGCAGTTGGTACAGGGCGTCGGTGTCGAGTTCCTGCACCAATTCCCCGTCGACCCGGATCGAGCCCTGCTCCGGCTTCTCCTGCCCGCCGATCAGCCGCAGCAGGGTGGACTTGCCGCAGCCGCTCGCCCCGAGGATCGCAACGACCTTGCCGCGCGGAATCTTCAGGCTGAGGCCTTTGAGCACTTCGCGCCCGCCGTAGTTGAACTTTACGTCGTCGACGTCGACCAAGATATCGGAAGGGGAATTCATGAAGTAGGATGTGCCGCGCGGGGTTTTTGCGATTTTACACGGCTTTCGGCGGGGACGACGCGAGAAGCGCGGCTGCCGGCCTCGGGCGCCTCGCGTATAGTTCGGTTCATAAACAGGAGACCCGCATGGACAGACGCAGCTGGCTCAGAATCCTGGCTTTGGCACCCTTGACCGGTCTCACCGGGTCGTGGCTGGCGCGGCCGGCCTATGCAAAAGGAGCAGCGAACGTGGAAGAATTGCAGAAGAACTGGAAATCCCTGCTGGCCGACGGCGCCGATGTGGCCGGCAGCGCCACGCCGCTGAAGCTGTCGGACGCCGAGTGGAAGCAGCGCCTCTCGCCTGCGGCATACAAAGTGCTGAGGCACGAAGGTACCGAGCCCCCCGGCACCAGCGCCTTGGACCACGAAAAGCGCCCCGGTGTGTTCGTCTGCGCCGGCTGCCGCCTGCCACTGTTCAGCTCGGCCATGAAATTCGACAGCGGCACAGGCTGGCCCAGCTTTTTCACCACCATTCCAGGCGCCTTCGACACCAGCCGCGATTTCAAGCTGATCCTGCCGCGCACCGAATACCATTGCGCGCGCTGCGGCGGGCACCACGGCCATGTATTCAACGACGGGCCGCAACCGACCGGGCTGCGCTACTGCAACAACGGTGTCGCACTCGCATTCATTCCCAAGGCCGGCAAGGCCTGAGCGCTTTTCCCCGACCATGCGATTACGGGACGCCGCACCCCGTACAATGCGCGCATGGATAAAAAAAGCAGCAAGCGTGCACCCTACACCGGACTCACGCCGGATTGCGTACTCGACGCGCTCGACAGCGTGGGACTGCGCGGCGACGGGCGCATGCTCGGATTGAACAGCTACGAGAATCGCGTCTATCAGATCTGGCGCGAAGACGAACCCGCGGTGGTGGTGGCGAAGTTCTACCGCCCGGAACGCTGGAGCGAAGCCCAGATCGCCGAAGAGCACGGTTTCGTGCAGGAACTCGCGGAGCGCGAGCTTCCGGTGGTCGCGCCGCTCGCCCCCGGCGGCAAGACCCTGCACAGCTTCGGCGGCTATCGCTTCGCCGTCTATCCCAAGCGCGGCGGACGTGCGCCCGAGCTAGAGGACCGGGAAACCCTGGAATGGATGGGACGCTTCATTGGCCGCATCCACGCGGTGGGCGCGCTCGCCCCCTTCGGCGCGCGGCCGACCCTGGACCCCGAGAGCTTCGGCACGGAGCCGCGCGACTATCTGCTTGCCCACGGCTTTATTCCGACCGATCTGGCCGCGGCCTGGACCAGCGTGGTAGCGCAGGCGCTCGAAGGCGTGCGCCGCTGCTATGAGCGCGCCGGTGTAGTGAAACATTTGCGCCTGCACGGCGATTGCCACGCCGGCAACGTGCTCTGGACCGAAGGCGCGGAATCGCACGGCCCGCACTTCGTCGACTTCGACGACGCGCGCATGGGGCCGGCGGTTCAGGATTTGTGGATGCTGCTATCGGGCGAGCGTGCCGCCATGGTGCGCCAGTTCGCCGACCTGCTCGCCGGCTACGAGGATTTCCACGAATTCGATCCCCGCGAACTGCATCTGGTCGAGGCGCTGCGCACGCTGCGCCTCATCCATTACTCGGCCTGGATTGCGCGCCGCTGGGACGACCCCGCCTTCCCCGCCGCCTTCCCCTGGTTCAATACGCAGCGTTACTGGCAGGACAGAATTCTTGAATTGCGCGAACAAATCGCATTGATGGATGAGCCGCCTCTTTGGTCGAACTGACCCGTAGCCCACCTTCACCCCAACCCTCTCCCGCTTGGGCGGGAGAGGTGGCTTTCTAAATCAGGCGGAAGAGGTGTTTGCTCCCTCTCCCCCGGAAACGGGGGAGAGGCCCGGGGTGAGGGGGGTGTGCCCTAGAACTTGTATCTAACCGACAGTCTGACCACATTCACGCTGTACTGCGGCGACTGCAGCCCCAGTGTCAGCACGTTCGGGATGGTGGCGGGCGCGATGCCTTCGGTCATCCAGTCTTTGCTGTCGTAGCGCTCGTGCCAATAACCCGCCTGCAGCGATACGTTCTCTTTCAAGCGGTAATCGGCATAGAGTTTCAGGCCGTTGAGATTCGCGGTGACCTCGGGGAAGGCCGGATTGCCTGCCCCGTTATTGACGTTGATCTCGCTGCGCGAGCGTGTCACCGCATAGTCTGCACCGATATCGAGCTTGTCCTTGATCGCCGCGTGCTTCACGCCCAGGCCGAAGGTATCGATTGTGTCCTTGTTGTCCGCGTTCCAGTCAGGCAGCGAAAACGTCTGGCTGCCGGCTTGCCTGGACTTGATCACCTGGTGGTTCGCGAAAAAGTGCAGCCTGGTTTTCTCCGACACCGTCCAGGAGAGGTCGCCGTTGACGCTCAGGTCTTTGGCGCTGGTCAGGCCGATGCTGGAATCTTCATACTTGTCGTCCGACGAATCCACACCGAGTCCAAGGTTGAAATTCTCCGCGACGCCGATGTCCGCGCGCAACCCGACGGTTTCGCGCGTGCGATTGGCCATGTTGAACCTTCTGAGCAGCGGATTCTCCGCAGGGGTGATGCCCGGTATCACCTGGAAGGAGCCGGTGTTCCTGCGCTCGCCATGCGCTAGCTTCAGGCTCAGGTCGATTTTGTCGGTTACGCGGGAACTGATCTTGCCCCAGGCCGTGTCCTCGCGCGTCGTATCGATCTCCTGGTAGCTGCGCTTGTTCGAATCGAAATCCGCGCCGATAGCGCCCCGCAGCCGCGATGTCGCGCGGTAATCGGCGCTCAGCTTCACTTTGTCCTGGGTAAAGCTATACGGCAGATTGGTTCGTGCCGTCCCGAGGAACATATCGGTCGCCACCGAAGGATACGATGCCTGCGGCGTCTGATTGTCGCGATCGTTGTGCGAATACAGCGCATTCAGCCGCAGCTTGTCCGTGACCGCGGAACTGAGTTTCAGATTTGCGTCCATGGTCTCCGCACGCCCGTTCAGCGAGGTTCCCGGCAGGCCGGGCACGACCAGCGCGGCATTCTGCGTAGACCCCAGGAAACTGTCGTTCTGCGTCATGCGCCCGAACGCGATATCGGCGCTGGCGCGGGTCTTGTCGCTCAACTGGTATCCCAGGGACGCCGACACCTGGTGAAACTGGTTATCCGGCGGCAACGCAATCTGACCGGCGGTCTCGCCGACGATCGGCGTATAGGGGTTTTGCCAATTCAGCGCCTGATTGCCGTTGCTGAATTTCGATGCGTAATAGGCGAGCTTCATCTGAAATTTCCTGCCGGCATAGGAAGCCGAGGCATCCATCTGGTCGGTGACGTAGTCCACCGGTTCGATCAGCTGCGCCGTATTGACGAAAAATGCGCCGCCGGTGCGCAGGATGTTGCCGTCGCGCGTCTCATGGCGGAAGTTGACCGCGTATTCCCACTGGGTGGTGCGATTCCAGGACGCGCCGACGCCCAGCATTTTTCTTTGCGTGTACAGATCGACCTGCTGCTGTGACGCAGCCAGGGGCATACCCGCCGTGGTAGTCGTTGCAAAGCCGGCCGGCAAAGTCAGCGATGCGCCGCCGTTGCCCGAAAACGGCGTCAGCGCGTCGTTCCCGATGCGGTGCGGCGTCTCGTCGTACTTGAAGCTCAGCTTGTAGCTGCCCTGCTTTCCGCCTTCGGCACCGATAGAGCGAGTATCCAGCCCGAGATCGGATGCATCGAGATTCCAATAGGCGCCGTCCGCGCCGCGCGAGCGCACCGAGGTGCCGCCGATGAAATAGCCACCCTTCTTGTAAAGACCGTTGTATTGACCGAACTCGGACGACTTGTCCGACACCGAACCCACGCCGGCATCCAGCGTCCCGCTAACCCCTTGCTCGAATTTGCAGGACTCGCATTTCCAATTCGCCGTATCCGGGGCGGCAGGGCCGTCCGCCACAGCAACGGGGGACAGTGCCGACAGCGCACCAAGCAAAAGCAGTTGATTCGAGGTCTTCATGATCTGATCCTGTTTGCAGTTTGTCTCGTTACCGGATTTCGCATCGACCGGTTAGCGCATCAACTTCACGCCGGACGGGTGGTTCGAGCCGTGGATCTGCGAATGGCAATTGAGGCAACTCCCGGCAAGCAGGAACGCCTGCCCGCCTGCGCCGCCGCCCGGCAGCCCAGCCGGGGTACGCGCCACCGAAGGATGCCCTGCCACCGAATGGCACTGCTGGCACAGCAGCGGCGGGTTCTTCTTCAATCGCGCCGGATTGACCGAGCCATGCGGGTGGTGGCACAACGTGCAATCTTCGGCCACGGGCGCGTGTTCCCAGAGGAAGGGGCCGCGCTTTTCCGCGTGGCAGGTATAGCAGGTCTGGTTCACTGTCGGCTTGATCAACATGCCGGTGCTGGTCGACCCGTGCGGGCTGTGGCAATCGCTGCAGGCCATCTTGCCGAAGCGCACCGGATGCGTGGACGGCTTGGAAAAGTCCGCGCGCTCCTTGCGATGGCACTTGTAGCAGACCTCGGGCTGGGTCGCCGTCGCCAATACAGGATCGCGCTCGGCGTGAATCTTGTGACAACTGGCGCAGGCGACATTATTGCTGTCGTGCGTACTGGCATGCCAGCCGGTGCGTGGTCCGTTTTGGTGACACTCCAAACAGTACTTGTTGCGCTGCTGCGGCGTCAGGAAGGAACTGCGCTCCTGGCTATTGATGCCGTCCGGTCCGCCGCCAGCATCGGCGTGCTTCTTGCCCGGACCATGGCAGGCCTCACATTGCAGGTTCCCTGGTGCAAAAGGCGTGCGCTTGTCGGCGCGGTTTGCATGCTTGGTCTTGAATATCGCATGTACCGGAAAATCGCCACCCTCCACGTGACACATCAAACAGGTGTCGGCGCCGGTATCGGTGTATTCGGTGCCCATGCTGGGTGGCGGCGCGGGCGGCTCGGCGGCCTTGTCGGCTGGCTTGTCCGCAGCGAAGGCGCCGAACGCGAAACCGGACAGCAGCGCGGCAAATAGAAGTTTCTTGATAGTCATCGTTGTCTGTCCGTTAGCCATGGTCTTGTTGATCCTTATCCTCACTGCACGCCGTGGACTGTCTTCACGTCATAGGATCTGCCAGCGCCGTGGCAGAACGAGCAGTTTTCCACCGCGCCAGCAGTGAGCGCCGCTTGCGTAGCCGAGAAGTTCCCGCCGTTGAACGCGTCCTGCATATGAAGCTTCGCCGCAGCGCCATCGTGGCAGGACGAACATACCGCCGCGGTCGGCGAAATTCTCAGGTTGTCCGCCGGATTGGCGGTCAGCGCGCCTGTGCTGATGGTGTTGCCCAGTATCCCGCTTGCCGTCGGCGTGGCCCAGGTACCGGCCAGTTGATACGAGGTCCCCGCGTGACAGGTTGAGCAATCCTTCAGCTTGCCCGGGAACACGACTTTGCTGAAGTCGTTGACGCTGCCGCCGAAGCCATAGACGGTGATTCCCTTGGTGCGGAACCCGCCATTGCTCGATTGTCCGGCATGGATCGCGTGGATCATGGTCTTGAAATCGATCGATTCTTCCAGCTTGCCGTCCGTGCCGCCGGTGAGCACACCTGCGGTGCTCGGACGCCGGCTGGCATCGGTCGCGTTGGGATTGTGGCAAACCGCGCAGACGCCTGGCTCTTCGCTACGGTTGTTGCCGTGCAGGCTGAGCACATCGTGGCAGACGTCGCACTTGGCCACGTCGACCACCACTCGCCGCGCCGTGGCGGTTCCGGTGATCGCATAATCCTTGAATGCGCTGGTTACCGGCAAACGGTCGGCAAACGTCCCGGCGGTAGTCACATCTCCGGCGGGATGCCCGTCCATCATGACGCGCAACGTCCCCGTTTGCGCGGCCGGCACGGCAACCGTCGATGTAACCGTGTACGTGCCTGCGGTAGCGCCAGCTACGGCGGACGTCAGCGCATTGATGCTGACCGGCTGCCCGAAATTTTGGCCGCTGCCCTCGTTGCTGAAGTCCGAGGTGCTCCAGCCGAGTTTCACGTTAAGCGTGCTCGCACCGCCTGCCGTAAATGCAGCCGCAGTCTTGATATCGTAGGGCGCATCGGCATTGGTCGGGTCGGTGACTGAAAAAGTAATCACCGGGAAACTGCCGGCGCTGGTCGGTGTCGCGCTGAGGATGTTGTACTTGAACTTGGCCGTCGCAGCCTTGAACCTCACCTGGAAATTATGCGCTACGACAATATCCTTGTTATCGGTGAACCTCCCTGCCGCATGGCATAGCGCGCAATTGCTGTCGTCGCTCATGACGCCGCCCGAATGCGCCTTGGTCTGATAGGGCTTGGCCGCGTCGGGTGCGGTGCCGAAATAAACATCGTCATGACACGCACCGCAGGCGCCTCGGCTCGGCTGGGTTTTCCAGTTGTCGCCCTGCGTAGTGGCCGTTACGCTCGCACCACCAGTGCCATCGTGGCATCGGGTGCAGCTGCGCGCATCCTGCGGGAAAACCACGCTGGAGTAGTCCTTGCTGCCGATGGTGTACGGCGTGCCGGCGAGCACGCTGGGCAGTGCCGCACCGGCCTTGTTGTAATGTATTTTGTGGATCATCACCTTGAAATCCACCGGCGTATTGGTCGTACCCGCGACCCAGGAACCCGGGTTGTGGCAGGTAACGCACAGCTTGGTATCCACGCGCGTGCCGTGTACCGTAAGCTCGTTGTGGCAGCTGTTGCACGTCGCCGTGGCGACGATATCGCGCTTTACACCGCTGCCGCCGCTCGGCACGAAATCATAGACGCCCGCCGCCTTCGGATAAGCACCGTTGGCCTGCTGGATACTTACTCGGTGCGTCAGGCCCGACTGATAGCTGATATCGAGCGCTTTGCCGTCTGCATCGGTGCAGGGTGCCGGGCAGGTTGCGCTTTTGATGTCGGTGGCAAAGGTATAGCTGTAACTGCCGTTCCCGTTATTGACCAAGGTGCCGAAAGCGTAACCTGTGGCCGAGCGCTCCTGGCTCCCCTGTACCGCACCGTCCCGTTCCCGATTGATGTAATTCTGCCAGACGCTTGGTCCCCCGCCTGAATCTGGAACCAACTTTGCGATATTGAAGCGCAGATCGGAGTCGACCAGGCCGCCCATGCCGACGCCGGCCTGGTTGGTGACGGTGAAGTTGACCACCGGCGGGCTGTTGATGGTGACCCCGGTAATGCCCACATTCAGGGCCGTTGAAGCCGCCAATGCGGCCGGAGCGCTGGCATTCCCGCTCGTCACCAAACCGGTCCCGGTGGCAGCCGTAGCGCCACCCGAACCGCCGCCTCCGCAGCCCGCCAATGCCAAAGCCAGCAGGCTCACTGCAAAGCTCGCAACAAGATTCCCGCGCCGGGGAAGAAGACCGATCCAATGTTGAAACCCTGATCGCTGCTTGTTCATGACTACCCTTTTGATTGAATGCAAGCTGCTCCCTCGCTCTACAAACATCGGCGGCGCTGCGCTATTCACAAACGCTCCACCGCTTTGAAAAGCGCGTGTAATGCTAAAGTAGTTTACGGCCTGTTGCAAACGCATTGTGCCCTGTTTCCAAGGCGGCGATAAGGGTCATCGCGCTTTCTGCTTCTCCTGCTGCTTTTCCTTGACCTTGGCCTCGGTCGCCTTGTTCTGCTTGGCGATCACACGCGTCTTGAGTGCATCGTACACCTCGCGTGAAATAATGTTGTGGGTCGCGAGATTGGCCTTGCTGAGGTAGGGCCGGCCGGCGATGATCTTGTCAGCGTCCGCATCGCTGATCCCGGGCAGCGACTTCAGTTCCGCCTTGCCGGCGCTGTTGATGTCCACAAGCTTGATTTTGGCGGCGGCCTTGCTGCCCTTTGCCTTGTCGCCTTTCTCGGCGGCTTTCGCCTTGGTGGCGGCCTTGGGCTCGCCCGCCGCCGGCGCTTTGTCGGTTGCTGCGAGGGACAATCCGGGCAAGAGAATCAGCGCTGCCGCGAGAAATGCGGTTTGGAAGATGCTGGATTTCATGAAATGGCTCCTGAATTTACTTGAATAGCGATTGTAATGCGAACAGGGCCCGCATGGCCGTCCTTGCGGGGCTGGCACAAAAAAACAACCCGGAAGCGTTGCCGCCGCCGGGTTGTTCAGTGTTGCGGATTTTCCGGGGCCCGGCGAACCACGCCCCGGCGTGCTTACTGTGACCAGATTTCAGCCACCCTATTTCGCATGCACCGCCTTGATGCCCAGACCATAGGTGCTGGTCGAGCTATGGCAGGTCATGCACTGCTCGGACTTGGTGAATTTCAGCGTATTGGATGCGTCAGTCGGCTGCTTCGTGGTGGTCACGCTACCAACCTTCACCTGATACACCGGTCGCGCGCCGGTAGAAACGGTGGAGGCACGCGAAACCAGTGTGCCGCCGTTCGATACCATGTGCGTAACTGCTGTCGAACTATCGTGGCAACCGAAGCAGGCTGAGGCGATCGGCGAAGACACCAGATTATCGCTGTTGTAGTCAACCTGTCCTGAGCCCAAGGTCGTTACCCAGGGCGAAAGTCCGATGGACTTGGCGCTGGTAGGATTGCTCATGTCTCCCCTTGCATCCGTGGTCCAGAGCAGGTTGCCCAACGCCGCCTTGTTATCCGTGCCGCTGAAGTCATAGCTGCCGGCAACGTGACATTGCTCACAATTCTTCAATATGCCCGGATACGTTACCTTCTTGAAGCCGTTCGGATTCGCGGCGGTCGCTTCGTAGGTGAAAGCTTGCGCCCGCTTGCCTGAACCGTGGATGGAGTGGATCAGGTTTTTACTCTGAACCGACCAGCCGCCGCCAAAGTCATAGGTTGAACCGACATGACCCGTAGCATTGTTAGGCGTATGGCACAAAGCGCAGCCTTCGCCGTTGTTGCGTGCGCCGCCGTGGAACGAGGGACCTACCCCCAACTGGCCATGGCAGTTGTTGCAACTGTCGGCGCTGACGATGGAGCGGCGGGCGGTATAGCCATCCGCGACCTTCATCGCGAACTTGGGCTCACGCAGCCGGATTCCTTTCGGATATGCCGTCAAACCCAGTTGAACAAAGCCCTGGTAGTCAATGCCAACACCGGCGGTTACCATCGTCGCCGCATCGGGGATGGTGGCGCTCAGTGTCGCGGTGTAATAACCGTCTGCGTCGGGTCCAGTCTGAAGCTTGCCGTCACGTAAAGCCTTGACAGTGGCGTTGGTGCTGGCATTCCAATCGGCAGGGGCGGTAATACCGTCCTGGGCAATTGCATAGGCCACGTAGACGCCGGGCGAGCCGTCGACGTTGTCGATCAGGTACCCTGTAGCGTTCAAGGTCACCGGTTTTCCGTCTTTCAGAATGCGATACACGACCGTGGCTTTCTTGGCGCCTGCGGCACCGGCGACTGACACCTGCTTGATCTCAAAATCGATCTTGTAGACGCCGGCCGGCAGATTCAGCTGGGAGGCCAGCGGGATGGACGGTCCTTGACCGGAAGAGAACCCGGCAGTCGGAACATTGGTTGCGGTATTTGCCGGGTAGCCGGCGCGACCGCTGGATCCCGTGGGATCGACCGTCACGTGATACACGGGAATGTCGGCAGAGGTATGGCAGAGGACGCACTGCGTGTCATCCTGCTTCGAGCCGCCGATGTGCCCGGTGGACGTCGTACCGATCGCCTTGCCCGCTTCAATATCCGCTTCCGCATTGCCAATAGTTGGGCCTTTGCCGGTGGCGAAGTTAATGCCGCTATGGCAAGCGCCGCAGCCAGCACGCGTCGGTACTTTCTTCCAGTTGTCGCCATCTGCGGCCAACTGGATACCGGCGGCATCCTTCTTGTCGGCGGAGTGACACTTGGTGCAGTTGGTCAGCGGCTGCGGGTAGGTGACTTCGGAGAAATCCACCGAGGCGACCTTAAAGCTTTCGTTGAACCATTCTTTCAGGTGCTCGCCTGCGTGAATCTTGTGAACCATCACCTTCAACTCAATCGGGTTCTTGGTGTTGTAGTCGGTGCTGGCGGCGTTGTGGCAGATCACGCAATAATTCGGATCGACGCGCGTGCCGTGGACTTTCAGCGTCGAGTGACACTCGTTGCAGGATTCCGCGCCAACTACTTTTCTGTAGGGCGCCAGGGTCTTGCCGTCCGCGGCCTTGACCGGCACCGCCACGCCATCGGTTCCGACAGTGAAGTCCATGATGGGATTAACCACGACTTTGGCGCTCGACGCCGGGTCGGTGTAGCACAACTGCACGCCGACGCGATAGATGGACTTCCCGTCCTTGACCACCACGTTGCCGTTGTTGGCGACCTTGTTCATATAGGCGGGGGCTGTCTTGGTTGCGGCCGACGCAGCAATGCTCTTGCCTGCAACCGCGTCTTGCATCAGCAGCGGCGTCACCACGTCCGTAGCGAAACGGTAAGTGTAATAACCGCCCGCGGCATTTTCTTCCAAAATCCCCACCACCCGGGTGCTGGCATCACTAACCGCGGTGTCTGGATTGGTGAGGGTTGTGGTGGGCTTCGGATCGGTCGTCCCCTCCACCACCGCATATTTGACTGCAGGCGTCGTGGTATCCGCTTCCAGTCTCTGGCGGGAGATAAGGCTCTGCCAGCCAGCGGTTTCATTCCATTTGGCCATGGCAAAGGTCACGTGACCGGCCGTGGATGTGGTGCTAGTGGTGCACGCTGGGTCTGCCTTGCCGGCGTCCACAATCAGTTTCAGGCCGGGCACGAATTTGCCAGCGGAATCGATCACGGTGAAGTTAACGACGGGCGGACTTTGAATGGTAACTGTCGCCGCGCCGGTATCCGCGATGAGGCCAAATGCCTGTGCAGGGTTGCCCGCGGTATTGGTCGTGGTCGGGCTCGCCGCAGCCGCTGTAATGACGGCCGTGCCGACTGGCGCGCCTGAGGTAGTAGTAGTGGTGGTGGTGCCGCCTGTAGTAGCGGCCGGAGCATCGCTACTGCTACTGCCGCCGCAACCCGCCAGCGCGACTGTCAGTAAGCCCGCCGCGATACAACTCGTCCATCTGTACAAAGTTCGATCCCTGCTTGACAGCTTTTGGTTTTTCACTCCCGCTCCCTTTCGCACGTTAATGTAAATTGCCTGTCCGTCTGGCGTAACTACGGGGGCAAGAACCTCAACTGTCCCTATTTCGCCCAGATGGCATGCAAAATACTCCTGGGTTCCAGAACGCCTTTGATCTAGATCAACGATGGAGATTTTTCCCGATATATCAATTACTTGCGACTAAAATAGTATTGTTGTCAAGTACCACAACTTGATGACAATAATTAGCGTGTTACGCAATTCCGAAGTGCAAAAAAAACCCGGAGGCGTTCCCGCCTCCGGGTCGATCTTTTTGCCTTGCCGGAGGCGGCGAACCGCAACCGGCAATACTTCTGTGACCTGACTCAGGTCATATTATTTTGCATGCACCGCCTTGATGCCCAAGCCATACGTGCTGCTCGAGCTATGGCAGGTCATGCACTGCTCCGCCTTGGTAAAGGTCATGGTGGAAGCTGTGCCCTCGGCCGGGCGTGTCGCGACCGACGCTACGCTTGAAAACTTCGCGTAGATGCTGCCACCATTGCTCTGCATATGCGTTACTGCGGTCGTGCTGTCATGGCAACCGAAGCAGGCAGAGGTAATCGGCGAGGTTACAAGATTATCGGTCCTGTAGTCGTCTTTTCCGGTAGCCAAGGCCGTCAACCAGGGCGAAAGGCCGAGGTCCGCCGCAGCTCTCTCATCCCCATTTGCATCGGTAGTCCAGAGCAGATTGGGCAGAGCAGCCTTGTTAGCCGTGCCGCTGAAGTCGTAGCTGCCCTCAACGTGACATTGCTCGCAGTTCTTCAGCACGCCCGGATAAGTAACCTTGCCGAAGCCCTTGGTGTTTGTCGCGGTTGCTTCGTAGCTGAAATCCTGTGCCCGCTTGGACCCGCCGTGGATTCCGTGAACCAGGTTCTTGACACCGACATTCCAGCTGCCGCCATGGCTGGTAGCCCTGTTGGCGTCGTGACAGATGGCGCAGCCTTCGCCGTTGTTGCGCGCGCCGCTATGGAACGACGGGGCGACACCCAACTGGGCGTGGCAGGCGTTGCACTTGTCGGCGCTGACGATGGGTCGGCGGGCGTCATAGCCGTCGGCAACCTTCATCACAAACTTCGGCTCGCGCAAGCGTATCCCCTTTGGATAGGCCGTAAGACCCGATTGAACGAACCCCTGGTAATCGACACCAATGGCGGCGGTTACGTGGGTAGCGGCGTCGGGGATAATGTCGGGCAAGGTCGCCGTGTAATAGCCCTCGGCGTCCGGCCCGGTCTGGGAGCCGTCGGTGCCGTCACGCAGTGCCGTTACACTCGAGTTTCCGTAAGTGTTCCAATCGGCCGGCTTGGCAATACCATCCTGGGTGTGTCCCCAAGCGACGTAGACGCCAGGCGAACCGTCAAGATCGTCCTTCAACTTACCAGTGGCATTCAATTTCAGCGGCGCTCCATCCAGAAGAATGCGATAGACCACTGTCGCCTTCTTGGCGCCGGCGGCACCAGCTACGGTGACCTGCTTGATTTCATAGTCGAGTTTGTACACCCCGGCCGGCAGATTCATCTGCGCCGCAAGCGGTATGCCAGGTCCCTGGCCACGTGGGTAACCTGCTGTGGGGACATCGGTTGCAGTGTTGACCGGATAACCGCCACGACCTTCCGAGCCTGTGGGATCAACTGTGACGTGATAGACCGGGATGTCGGCCTCGCCATGGCACAGCACGCACTGACTGTCGTCGGCCTTGGAACCGCCGATGTGGCCGATGCTCGCGGTACGGATTGCAGTACCCGATCCCGCGGTCACCGCATCTGCCGCCGCAGCCTTGTGTCCGTCTTCCATGGTCACGCCTTTGCCGGTGGCGAAGTCGATGCCGGTATGGCAGGCGCCGCAGGCTGCACGGCTGGGTTTGGTCTTCCAGTTATCGCCCTGGGGTGTCTTCGCGCCGTCGTGACACTTGGTGCAATTGGCCAGTGGCTGCGGATAGGTCACTTCAGCGTAGTCGTGCTTGCTGTCGCGGAATCCCCAGATGGCATAGTCATAGCCGAAGTATTCCTTCGCATGCTCGCCGTTGTGGATCTTGTGCGCCATGATGCGCAGATCAAGCACGTTGCCGCTGTTGGCATCGGTAGTGCCCGAGTTGTGGCACAGCACGCAGTACTGCGTATCGACGCGGCCGCCGCCGTGCAGGGCGAGCGCCGAGTGACACTCGTTGCAGCTCGCGATGTCCACCACCTTGCGCGTCTTCGCGGTGTCGGTGACTTCCACCGCGTTGCCGTTGGCGTCAACCGTGAAGTCGAAATACGGATTGACCAGCACCGTTGCGCCAGCCTTGTTGGTGTAACTCAGTTGAATGGCAACGCGATGCGTGGCGCTGGCATCAAAGGCTAAGCCGTTGGTCTGGGCGGTATCCTTGATGTCCGTCGTAAAGGTGTAGGTATAGTAACCGGCATCGTTATAGACGAGGGTATCCGCGGTAGCGGTTTCGGTCGTCGCCTGTACCGCGCTTGCCAGCACTGGTGCGCCGCTCGGGCCGACCGTCGCCGTCGCCGTCTCGGTGCGATTGATGTAGCTTGCCCACTGGTCGGGCGCGCCGTTGGTGCCCGGTACCAGCTTGGCGATGATGAAACGCGCATTGCCGGGGGGCAGATCCTTCACCACTGCACCGTCGGAGATCACGGTGAAATTGACCTTGGGCGGGCTGTTTATCGTCACCGCCGGAACGCCGGCGGCCTGCACAACGGAGAACGCCGCGGTCGGAGTGGTCGCCGTGTCGTTGGCAGCCAATGCCGTGGCCGTCGCTATATTGGCAGCTGCCGTTGCAGGCGTCACCGCGCCGCCGCCTGCGGCCGGGGCCGCTGCTGGGGCATCGCTGCTACTGCCGCCACAACCCGCCAGCGCGACTGTCAGCAAGCCCGCCGCGATACAGCCAGCCCATCCGGGCAGAGTTCGATTCCTGGTTGACAGCTTTTGGTTTTTCATTGCAGCCCCCTCTCCGTTAATAGCAATCGCAAATAATCTAGCGATTTCGAGACAAGATATTACGACCAATGATATTTAGCAAAATGACTAGTGTGAAAATACTATGCTGCACCGCATTTGGGCTTGATCTAGATCAAAACGAAGGCGATAGGCGTACTTCATCGGGGAGTCATATGCACTTGTTCCATCTGCACGCGAGTACGAAGACCACCGCTTCGTACGCGATGATGGCGCCAGGAACGATCAGTCACGCTTTCGCTCCGGACGGGATTGGCGCACGCGTCTGCGCCGGGCGTACGAGGCGCATCGCTTCGGACGCAGTCGCTGGACGAAAAAAAACCCGGATGCGTTACCGCATCCGGGTCATTTTTAAGCTTGGATCAAGGCACGGCGAACCGTGCCCCGTCGGTCAACTACTTATGCTTGACCGTGATGTCCTCGGCCTTGCCGACACCATGGCAGGTCGCGCATGCCTCACCCTTGCCCGCGGTGGCGATGCTGTAGGTGAAGGTACCTGCGACGGGTGTAGCCGTCACACCACGTTCCACCTGGATCAGGCCGCCCTGGGTTGACATGTGGCTCTGCGCTGCCACCGAGTCATGACATGCGACGCAGGCTGCCGCAAACGGCGAGGTCACCTTATCTTCGGGATTCGCCTGCCCGTAAGCAGCCTTGGCGTTGGTGGTGTTCGCCGTTGCCTTGTAGGTCGCATCGATCGACTCGTAGGTCGAAGCCAACGCTCCCGTGGGCACGCTCGCATAGGTACCGGCGATGTGGCAGGTCTCGCAGTTGTTCAACTTGCCCGGGAAATCCATTCTCCTGAAGTCCAGCAGCGTGATCGCGCTCGACAAGCGGTCGCGCGCATCCTTGAACGGCGTGACGCGCTCACGACCTGCGTGAATGCCGTGGATCATGTCCTTCATGTTGTTGGCCGTCACCGGGAGTTTCAGCGCCCAGTTGCTGCCAACCGTGACCGGGAAGGTCGTGCTGAGGCCCCATTCGCCCAGTTTCTTCAGGTCTGCCGTCGAGAAATTTCCGGCTGCAGCATAGGTATTCAAAGCCGTATCGGAAATCCCACGGCCGCTGGTGGCTTTGGCCGGCACGTGACACATCACGCAAACCGACGTCTCCGTGGCCGGCGTGTCTTTCGAGAATACTCGGTTGCCGCCATGCCCTTCGAAGAACTCGTGGCAATTGGCGCACTTGGCCGAATCGAAGACTTGGCGACGCGCTGTGTCGCCAGTGACGGTCTTGACCGCAGAAACTGTGTGGCGGGCCGCCGACGGGGAAGTCTGCGTGTAATAGCCCTGCAACGCCACCGTGCGCATTTTCGCGCCGGTCGGGAACGAACCAGCAGCCTTTGCAGTCGCTGTGAGATAGCCGCTTGAATCCGGGCCGCTTATGGTCGTGTTGGCGATAGTAAGGGTCGACGCCTCCCCCTTGCCATTGCTTGGGTTATTGAAGTCGGCAGGCGCCGCGATCCCGTCCTGCGCTTCCGCCCAGGCCAGAATGAAACTCGGCGAACCCGTGAAACCCGTAGGTGGCAACGCGGTCAGCGCGGTGCCGTCTTTACTGATCTTGAATACCACGCTCAGCACGTTGCTGGAATTCACTGCAGCGGACTTGATTTCATAAGTGAAGTTCGCCAGTCCGGTTGCAACGGTCGGGTTGTGCTCGGTCTTGTTCTCGGTCTGGTGATAGACCTTGATATCGGCCGCAGCATGGCACAGTGCGCAGACAGCGTCGCTTGATTGCGATTTGCCCACATGGCCCGTGGTCTTGCCACCGATGGTAGTACCCGATCCGTCTGCAAAGTTGATGCCGTCGTGGCAGGCGCCGCAGGCGAGCCGGCTCGGCACGGCGCCGTAGTTATCGGCCTGTGCCGCCTTGGTGCTGTCGTGGCATACGGAACACATCTTTTGCCCGCCGCCGAGCATCGAGAAGCCTTTGTTGTTGAACGCGACGTTGGCGTAGTTGTAACCCGTCTTTTTCAACTCCGCACCGTTGTGGATTTTGTGAATCAGGGTGGTGAAATTCCCCATGGTTTCCGTGTCACCGACGTAGGTCGAGGGCGAATAGCTGTAGCTGGTAATGCCGGTCGTCGAACTAACCGTGGCGGTTTCTTTGAGTGCCGGGAAGGCAAGCGAAGTGGACTTTACGACGTCGCGTCCAAACTTGCGCTGGTCGGTATGGCAGACGACGCAGTATTGCGTATCGATGCGCGCGGAACCGTGGAAGGCAAGTTTCTCGTGGCACTGATTGCAGCTATCGATGGAAACCACCTGGCGCTGCGTGTCGGTCGCTGCAACCGCTTGACCGGTCGCGGGTATAAAGTCATAGATCGCGTTCACCGGGTTGGCGAAGTCGCCGCCGGACAACTGGATCGTCAGGCGATGGGTCAGCGTCGGATCATAGGTCAGATCACCCAAATCCGCCGCGCCGGTCGCGGCTGCCAGGTCATCCTTGACCTTGGTGATGTCGGTGATGAAGGTGTAGGTGTAGGTCCCGTTGCCGTTGTCGACCAATGTCCCTTCACGCTCGACGTTCGGCCGTTGTGCTACGCCATCGACAAGTGTCTTGTCGGTTGCGCTCGTGTACGTAGGCGCCGTTTTCACGACGTAGTTGACCCACTTGCTCGGGGCACCGCTCGTCCCCGGCACCAGTTTGGCCAGGCCGAAGCGCAGATAGTCCAGACGCGGAAGGGTTGTCCCGCTCTGGGTCGCCTTTCCCATGCCGATGATCGCGTTGTTTGTCGTGGCGCCGTCCGAAACCGCGAAAGTGACCACGGGCGGGCTGGCGATAACCACGCTGCCGACGGAGATCGCGGGGGTGAGCGCTGCAACTTGAGCAGCCGTAAGGTTAGCCAAGGTAACCGGTGCCGTACCCGTCGGCGCAGTTACGCTACCTGTGGGTGTAGTAGGCGTCGGCGTGCCCGTGCCTGCCGCAGGCGTACTGTCGGAACTGCCGCCGCAAGCTGCCAACGTACCGACTATCATGGCAACCGCGCCCCATCTGACAATTGTGGGTATCGTATATTTCATTTATTACTCCCCAGATATAAAAACGACAAACTTAACTTCGAAACAATCTTGGTCTTGGTAAGCGACCTTGGTACACGACAAGTCTTTTCTCCGGCCTCGCTATTTCTTGTCGTCAGATCCTCGCGTATATCCTCACTCCAATGAGAATGCTCGCACTATTGCGCTGGACAAAGGGTACGCGCGGGTACCGTGATATCTTTTGACTTAGGTCAAATCGAACGAATTTTGATTGAACTAATTGAACGACACCTTGTTGTCGAACCAAGTCCGTTGATTTATCGTAAGATTTACCGCATGGCATAAAGAATGCGGGATCGGATCGGGAATCAGCGTCGAATTGACCAGATTCAACCGTGTTCATCGTTTCAAACTGGTTTCATATGCCGCTGTTCGTGAAGGCGATTTACCCTGACGTCGGAAAGTCCGTGCACGCAGATGCGCGAGCCTCTATCTAGGCCGTCCGGCGCGCGGAATGTCAGACTTCCTTTGACTCCAGTGCGATCTGCCGGCGCAATTCGCGGTAGCGCTCATCCGATTCCTCGCCGAACAGCGGATCAGTGCCGTGCGGAACTGCGGCCGCGACCGCGTCCCAGTCCTGCTGTGTCAGCAGTTGCTCCGCGCGCGGCACCATGTCCCGGTCTTCCAGCGCGAGATGGCGGCGGTAATACACCAGATAGGTCGCCGCCGCTGCCTCCACTTTGGCGCGCTCGATGACCACATCGTCGATGACCTGCTCCAGGTACTTGAGCAGTTCGGCGCCCGCGGCCCCGATCACCCGGTGCTCCTGCAGCAGGCGGTCTACCGCAGGCTTAAGTTGGGGTTCGCGCTCGACCATCCGGCGGAACGCCACATCCTCGCGCGCGTGGTGGTAACGATCGGGAAAATAGCGCAGATAGCTGACCAGATCGAGCATCAACTGGAAGTTCGGCTCGGCGTCCACATGAAAGGCGGCGACCTGCACTTCCAGCAAATCGAGCAGCTTCGCGAAATGCCTGTGCTCGGCCTGCCACAGGACAACGGTCTCAGACATTGGGCCTCCCTGGGGGTATCAGCGCGAGCATGGGTGTTTATCAGCGAGGACCTGAACCGTCGCCGCCTCCGGCTGCGCCACCTCCTCCACCGCCGGCTCCACCAGCACCACCGGGACCGCCGCCTCCGCGTCCACCGCCCCGTCCGCCGGCGCGGCCCATGGTTCTCCGGCCGCGGTTGCGCGGCGCATTGTGCGGTTTTTCCGGGCGCGGAGACTGCTGCCCTCTCGGGCGCGCGTTGTTTCTGGGCATCGCGCCCTGGCCGCCCTGACCTTTGCCGCCGGTCATGGATTGCACGCGCCTGATCTGGTTTGCCACCACTTCGACATTGATCGCATGCACCGTATCCGGACCCTGCACCCTCAGGGCTTCTTTCTCCTGCTCTAGCAGGGCGTGCAATTTGCGCAGCGCCTCGCTGCATGCCACCACCAGGCCCGACTCCTGCTCGGTTCCCTGTCGATGCATTTCAATTGCGGCGATATCGTCCGTGACCTCGTCGCTTGCCATTCTTGTGCTCATGCAATAGCTCTCCGTATATTCCCTCAGGAACGCGATCAAACGCTGCTTTGGCACCCAGTGCCTGATTGCGGCGCGCGGCCTTTGCCGTGCCCTGTGCGGCGCGCTATTGCGCGCCTGCGCCAGCCTTGTGAGGCGGGTCTGGCCGCGCTCTGGAAGCGCGGCCTACAGCGGCGAATCATACTATAAACCGCGCCGCCGCCATCCCGCCGCATTTGATCAGGGTCAAGCTTGGTGCGATCAGTTCGCCGGCCCGAAAATCGGATCCGTTTCGCCAGGGCTAAACTGAAATGACCAGCTTCTGGTACAGCCCGCCGTAGTAAGTCTGTTTGCTGATCTGCGCCGGCGTGATGCTCTCCGGCAGCCATTCGGCGATTTCGTGCTGCCACAGGTCCAGCGCGAAGGGTTCGAGTGCGCGCAGCACCGGCCGGAACAGGTAGCGCAGCGGATGCAGGCGGCGCGGCAAATGATAGTCGACCAGCACCAGCTTGCCACCGGGTTTCACCACCCGCACGGCTTCGCGCAGGGTCTGCCTGCGCGCCGCGGCCGGCTGCTCGTGCAGCAGAAAGAAAATCACCGCCTGGTCGTAGGTCGCGTCCTCGAACCCGAGTGCGGTCGAATCGTGCTGATGCAGCGTCACCGGCGCCGAGGCCGGCAGCTTTTCGCGCATGTTGCGCAACTGGATCGGCAGCACGTCGACGATGTCCAGCGAGCCGCCCGGCGCCACGCGCGCCGCCAGGTGCTCGGAAAAATTGCCGTAGACGCAGGCGACCTGCAGCGTGCGCCCCAGTACTTCACGACCGAGTTCGGCCAGCGCTGCGTCGCGCAGCCGGTCGAAATTGCCCCACAGGATCAGATTGACCAGCCACTGCCGCTCGAAAAAGCTGACCGCCTTCGGATGGACATAGGCCCACCAGTAGGTCTCCTGCAGGTAGCTCGGAATGGCCTGCACCGGGGGTGCGACCGCGATCTCCTGTTCATTTTTGTAGCTCATGCATTCCTTGTCACATTCCTTGTCATTCTGTCGGCGCTGGCATCAGCCTTCCCTCATGCCCGCAATATGCCACATCCGGCGAGCTTGCGGTGGCCGGGGATTGATATTGCTCAAGGAGTTTGCGCCCTGCCGGTGTAGTTTTTAGTTAGCTAAGTACGCTTTATATTGTCATTTCGGGGCCACGGGCCGAGAAATCTGCTTCTTACTTGGAATAAAAGCAGATTCCTCACTGCGTTCGGAATGACAACTGGGGTTCTTTGGACGTTGCAATTTTTTTTGTCGGAGATCGATTTGCATACGACCCGGAACCTGGTTTCAGAGAATCGCACCGGCAGCGCGCGACTGGACAAACTGATCGCAGCACTGCGTGATCCCGAGACCTATCGCCATGCGGGACATGCCGTCGGGCGCGTGGAACTGCTGCAGACGCATATCTCCTGCGTCCTCCTCGCCGGCGACTACGCCTACAAGATCAAGAAGCCGGTGAACCTCGGCTTTCTGGATTTCAGCGCGCTGGACGCGCGCCGGCGCTATTGCGACGAAGAACTGCGCCTCAACCGGCGTACCGCGCCGGGTCTCTACCTGGGTGTGGTCGCCATCGGCGGCAGCGAATCGGCGCCGCTCATCGGCGGCGGCGGACCCGCGATCGAATACGCGCTGCGCATGCGCCGCTTCGAGCAGGACGATCTGCTCGACCGCATGGCGCACCGCGGCGCACTTACACCCGCGCACATCGACGCGCTTGCGCGCAGCCTCGCCGCGTTTCATGCGGGAATCGACCGCGCCGGCAGCGGCGACGCGTTCGGCGACCCCGCACAGATCCTGATCCCCGTCCTGCAAAATTTCGAGCAGCTGCTGCCGCTGCTGAGCGCCAAAGCGGATATCGCGCTGCTTGCGCGGCTGCGCGACTGGAGCGCGCGCGAACACGCCGCGCTCGCGCCGATATTCCGCACGCGCAAGCGCGACGGCCGGGTGCGCGAATGCCATGGCGATCTGCATCTCGGCAACATCGCCCTGCTCGACGCGGTGCCCACACCCTTCGACTGCATCGAGTTCAACGCGGAATTTCGCTGGACCGACGTGATGAACGAGATCGCATTTCTGGTGATGGACCTGCTCGATCACCGCCTGCCGCGGCTCGCCTTTCGCTTCCTCAACGCCTACCTGGAACAAACCGGCGACTACGCGGGCCTGCGCGTGCTGCGCTTCTACCTCGTGTATCGCGCACTGGTGCGGGCCAAGGTGTCGTGCCTGCGCGCGCACCAGCCGGGGATTGCAGCGCGCGAGAAGAGCGAAGTGGAGCACGAATACCGGCGGCATCTGCATCTGGCCGAACATCTTGCCGCCGCAGCAGAGCCTGCGATTGTGATCATGCACGGACTGTCCGGATCGGGAAAGACCACCATCTCGCAAGGCTTGCTCGAAACGCTGGGAGCGGTGCGCCTGCGCTCGGACGTGGAACGCAAGCGCTTGCACGGCCTGTCAGCGCAAGCGCGCTCGGGCGCCGCGCTGAATACGGGCCTGTACGCACCCGAGTCGAGCGAGCGCACCTACGCGCACCTGGCCGAGCTCGCGCGAGCGGTGCTCGATGCGCGCTATCCGCTCATCGTCGATGCCGCGTTTTTAAAGCGCGAGCAGCGCGCGCTGTTTGCCGGCCTCGCACGCGAGGCGCGCGCCGGCTTCCTCATCGCGACGTGCACCGCGACAGCGCACACGTTGCGCGCACGCGTGCTCGCGCGCGAACGCGAGGCGCGCGACGCCTCCGAAGCCGGATTGGCCGTGCTTGAATACCAGCTCGATAACGCGCAGCCGCTCGCACCGGACGAGCTTGCCCACGCCATGCAGTTCGATGCCGCGCGCGAGTCAGTCGCACCGGAGGCAGCGGCGCTCGCGCGTCGGTTGGGGCTGGAACCTGCCTGAACGCGCTCGCGCAGCGCAAGCTATACAATACCCCGGGACGAATCAAGCGAAGCACGATCAACGCGTCGATGCGGGCAGAGTTCCTGCGGCCCGCCTGAATGCACGCGAAAACACGAAATCCACAGCGAGAGCCAAGGCGAGAACGGGATTGCATGACTGAACCCTCTACACGGCAGCGACGCAAGAAGCGGAAACTGGGCCCGCTGATGCGCGTTCTCCTGCCGACGATTACGACGCTGGTCCTGATCGTGCTGCTGGTGGGAACGATGTTCTTCACCGAATTCGACTGGCAATGGGTCACTTTTCTTGCAGGCATCCTGTTCGCGTCGGTGCTGTCGCTGATCAGCGCCACCTGGAAAACCAGCTGGCGCATGGCGCGGCGCACTGCGGAAGCCGTTCACTACAGGCAGCGCTTGTCTGCTGAAATCGAGCAGCATCGCAGCACCCGCGAGCAGCTGGAGCGCGAACTCGGGCTGCACCAGCAGGACCGCACCCGGCTCGCGAGGGAAACCGAAGCCAACCGAATGATGATCGCGAGCAAACAGGCCGCCGAGAACAGACTCGCCATGCTCAAGACCCATCTGGAGGAAATTGCCGTTTTTGTCGATCGCGACCGGCGTTGCAGCTTTCACACCCGGCGCTTCGCCGCCTGGGCCGGCGTCCCCTCAGGACGCATAGACGGGCTTGCGCTCGAGGAAGTGTTGCCGCCACACGACGCGGAGGTGTTGCGCGCGCAACTGCTCGACGCCATGGATGGTCGGGACGGGCGCGCAGAGTACGCCCTCAAGCGCAGGACCGACACGGAGCAACGCGTAGTGGTCGACTTCCTGCCGCAGCGCGACGACGAAAACGTCGTCACCGGCACCTTGCTGCTGATCAAGGAGCCGCAGTCCTCGGTGGAAGGCGCAGATACGCAAACCGCGGACACGCCGCAGGAAGACGCGTTTTACGCCGCAGAGGAAACGCCGGGTGGGGCGACCAAGCTGCTGATCGCGGACGAGGGCGGCAACGCGGTATACCTCAGTTCGCTCACCGAAGAACTGAGCGGCTGGGGCAATCCGCGCGAGCGCATCCTGCAGGCGATACGGAACGACGGCTTCGATCTATACGCCCAGGACATCGTCCCACTGGGCGCGGATGCACCCTTCGAGAAAATGCACGAATTGCTCATCCGCATGCACGACGAGGAACAGAACATGGTGCCTCCGGGCACCTTCCTGCCGATTGCCGAGCGCTTCAACATGATGCCCGACATCGACCGCCTCGTCGTCAGAAAGGCCATCGCGGCGCGCGCAGCGGCAAGCGAGACCTCTTCGATGGTGCTGTGCATCAACCTTGCGCGCAGCACCATCGAGGATGAAACCTTCCCGGGATTCGTCGCGGACGCGCTCAAGCAAAGCCGGATACCCGCGCAAACGCTGTGCTTCGAGATCGCCGATGGTGATGCGATCGCCGGCCTCGCCGACGCCGTGCGCCTCGCAAACAAACTCAAGCCGCTGGGATGCCAGTTCACCCTCGACGGCTTTGGCCGCGGCGGCATCGGCTTCGAGCACGTCAAAGCGCTCCCTCTGAACTTCCTGAAAATCGACGGCAGCATCATTTTGCAGATACAGCGCATTCCAGAGGCGCTGGCCAAAGTGCGCGCGATACAGAGGGTGTCCAAGGTGATCGGCGTGCGCACGATCGCCGAAATGGTGGAGAGCGACGAAATTCTGGAGAAGCTGCGCGCGGTCGGCGTCGATTACGCCCAGGGATTCGGCATTGCCACGCCGCGGCGCTTTTCGCGCAAGCACGATTGATTGCGCCGCTGCTATGATCCTGTTTTGTTGAAAGACCAAGCATGAATGCACCTCTTTTCCTGACACTGCACGAATTCGTAAAGAAAGCACGGCAAAAGCTGAACCAGGACCGTTGGGACTATATCGTCGGCGGAACCGAAACCGAGACCACCGTCAGGCGCAACCGCCTCGCACTCGATTCGCTCGCCTTCCGGCCGCGCGTGCTGCGTGACGTCAGCGAGATCGATGCCTCCACCCGCTTTCTCGGCCGCAAGCTGCGGCTGCCTCTCGTGCTTGCGCCCATCGGCGGTCTGGAACTGTTCGCACCCGAAGGCGGCGCCGCCGCGGCCGGGGCGGCGCAGCAGTTCGGCGTCTCCCACATGCTGAGTTCGGTTTGCGAACCCGGCCTCGAAGCGGTGGCGCAGGCGGCGCCCGATGCCTTGCGTATGTTTCAGCTCTATGCGCGCGGCGACGCCGACTGGGTCGATGCGATGGCCGAGCGCGCCATCGCCGCAGGCTATGGCGCGTTCTGCCTTACGGTCGACACCGCCTATTACAGCCGGCGCGAACGCGACCTGGCGAAACGCCATTCGCGCAGCGGTCCCATGCCGGCGCGCGAATTTCAGGCGCGGCTCACCTGGAGCGACGTGGCCAGGCTCAAGGACAAATTCGACATTCCGCTGATTCTCAAGGGCATCGCCACCGCCGAGGATGCGGATCTCGCGCTGGAACACGGCGTGGACGCGATCTACGTGTCGAACCACGGCGGACGCCAGCTCGATCACGGCCGCGGCACCATGGAAATCCTGCCGGAGATCGCCGCGGCAGTCGGCGGGCGCGCGCCCATCCTGATCGACGGTGGATTCAATCGCGGCGCAGACATCGTCAAGGCGATGGCGGCAGGCGCGGACCTGGTCGGCATCGGACGCATGCAGTGCATCGGTCTGGCGGCAGGCGGTGAAGCGGGCCTGGTGCGCATGCTGGAAATCCTGGAGCAGGAAATCCAGATCTGCCTAGGACTGCTGGGTGTGAACGCATGGGCCGGACTTGACCTGTCGTATCTGCATCCGTCCACTCCGGTCGGCACGGGCGACACCCTGGGCGCATTCCCGCTGCTCTCGCTGGAGGAGAAATCGTTTTACTGAGAGCCTATGGAATATTGCGCTTCCGACTGACAGCCCCACCCTCACCCCGGCCCTCTCCCGCCCGAGCGGGAGAGGGCCGGGGC
>JACZJT010000030.1 GCA_014860445.1 Burkholderiales bacterium | reverse complement strand
CCCTTCGGGTTGCCTCCAAATGCGGCGCCTGCGGCGTTGCGCTCCTCGCCAAGGGAACCACCCTTGGCTTCGTCGCGCGCCTTGCAGTCATCCGCATTTGGAGGCAACGCGTCTCATGCGGTGAATGTCAACAGACCCTAGAGACGCTACACTACGCCGCCGGGCTGCGCTGCGGCATGAGCGCGCCCGCTTTCCCCACCCAGGGCAGCGAACGCAAGCGAACCAAAAACCAGGAGCAAACATGGCGGCACCGATCGATTTCTATTTCGACTTTTCCTCGCCCTACGGCTATTTCGCCAGCACGAAGATCGACGCCCTGGGAGCGAAATACGGCCGCGAGGTTACCTGGCACCCGTTCCTGCTCGGTGCGGCAATGAAAATAACCGGTGGCCTGCCCCTGCCGCAGGTGCCGATGAAAGGCGATTACGCCAAACACGATTTCGCGCGCAGCGCGAAATACTACGACGCGGAGTTCAAGCTGCCCTCCACCTTCCCGATCTCCTCGCAAGCCCCGGCACGCGCCTTCTACTGGCTCAACCGCGAAGACCCGAAACGGGCGAAGGCGCTGGTCGCGGCGCTGTATCGCGCCTATTTCGTCGATGACATCAATATCTCCAACCCGGACGACACCGTTTCCGTGTGCGCCAAGTTCGGCCTGGCTGCGGATGCGGTGCGCACCGCGATCAACGATGCGGCGATCAAGGAACTGCTCAAGTCCGAAGTGGACAAGGCGATCGGCCGCGGCGTTTTCGGTTCGCCCTATATCGTGGTCGACGGCGAGGCGTTCTGGGGTGCCGATCGTTTGGAACAGGTCGAGAAATGGCTGGCCACCGGCGGCTGGGAATACTAGACCGACTGAGGACGAGCGCGTGAACATAGAAAAAATCAAGGTTCGAACCGAAACCGGTCAGACCATGGAGGTCGTGGTCCTCAACAAGCGCGCCAGCGGGATCGAGATCGTGCTCGGTGAGGGCGTCCACAACGTAAAGTGCACGCTCAGTCCGACCCGAAACGGCCTGTCCTACGCCGGCAGCGTGATGGGACGGGAACTGATCTACGAGCGCAGCCGCGATCAGGTGCAAGCCGATATCGACCTGCTCAATCCCACACTGCGCAAATCCAGATAGCCTTACATGCAGGAGGCGCGCATGCGAGCAGTCATGTATGACCGCTTTGGCGACGAGTCGGTGCTGTCGCTGCGCGAAACCGAAATTCCGCAACCGGCGCACGGCGAAGTGCAGGTGCGCGTGGGCATGGCCAGCCTCAACCCGGTCGACTTCAAATTGCGCAGCGGCATACTGCGCATGATCGGGCGCCCCAAGCGGCCGGCGATCACGGGCAAGGATTTCGCGGGTGAAATCCGCGCGCTCGGCGCCGGAGTGCAGGGATACCAAGTCGGCCAGCGCGTGTTCGGATCGGTCGATCCCATGGGCGGCCGGGGCAGCTGCGCGCAGTTCGTCGCGCTCTCCACCGAGCTGATCGCTCCCACGCCCGATGCGCTCAGCGACGAAATCGCCGCGAGCCTGCCGGTCGCGTCCGGCAGCGCGCTGCAATCGCTCGCCGACATTGCCGGGCTTCGGCCCGGACAGTCGATATTGATCTCCGGCGCCTCGGGCGCCGTGGGGGCAAGCGCAGTGCAGATCGCGCGTTCGATCGGCGCACATATCACCGGCGTGTGCGGCACGGCCAACGTCGATTACGTCCGGTCGATCGGCGCGGATGCGGTCATCGATTACAAGTCGGACGACTGGCTGCAATCCGATCAGCGCTTCGATGTGGTGTTCGACGCGGCGGCCGTCGCGTCCTTCGCGCAGGCGCGACCCTTGTTGACGGCCAGGGGCGTGTATATCAATACCCTGCCGCGGCCCGCGCTGTACTGGGCCGCCGCCGTCGCGCGCTTCATTTCGCGGCAGCGCTGCGTGCCTTTCCTGCTCAAGACCAATACGGCTTTGCTCGCGCGGCTCGCGAAGCTCGCCGCCGAGCGCGTGATCGTGCCGCACATCCATGAAATCGTCGATCTGGACGGGGTCGCCGCAGCACAGCGCCGCATGCATGAGGGCAGGGTGCACGGCAAGCTGTGCGTGCGCGTGCACGCCTGAGGTGTTTACCCGCTAGGCTTTTTTCAAGTGCTGCGCGAACTCGCCGGCGAAGCGTTCCACCGCGCCCCAATCGGTGTATTCGTAGTCGCGCGAGGTGTCGGTTTCGCCGCCGCCCAGGCCGACGAACACGATCATGACCCTGCGCTTGATCGGACCGTAAAGACTGTACCTGACGGCGCCCGCAATGCTGGCGACGAGTTGCGGCCGCCAAGCGGTTCTGCGCAGGAATTTGTCGATATAACGCTGCGCCGCCGCGGGTTTCGGTCGCGGTCCGCCCGCACTCAGACTCACCGAAAAGAAGGCGCTGGGCCGGGCGGCGATCGCACTGCCGTGCAGGCGCAGCAATTTGCGTAGATAGTCCGGATGATGCCCATAGTGGATCGATGCGCCGATGATCACCCCGTCGTAGGCCGCCGGATCCAGCTTCGCCGGATCCGTGTCCGCGGACAGCATGTCCACGCTCAGCGCGTCTTTGCGCAGCGTCTGCGCGATGCGCTCGGCGATCATGGTGGTCTGGCCTTCTACGCTGGCGTAAAGCAATAGTATTCGAGACATGGGCGTCCGCTTGTCCGTAGCTGGTTTGGATTGGTTTCGACTGCTGTGAAATGTTTTTGCGAGACTGGCAAGATGATGCGTGAGCAAGGCAGCGAAGTCAATTGCGACACCACGCTTCGGACAGCTCATCCAACTCCCTGTTGATCATCTTAGGCGCAGGAAACTGAACCGGCGTCGCGCGGCAGGCCGTCCACACCGGTCACCCGCACTTGGAGTACTATTTGCGCGCTTTGGGGCATCGGCATGCGCGTTCCAGCGGACCGATATTGCCAGGTGCTTGCATCGCTTTGCTATCGATATTCCGACGCAGGAGGTTCATCTTGAGATCACGGCCGGCTTTGGATGGCAACGGAAATAAGCGCCGCGTTTTTTTGCAGGCAGCCGGCGCCGCAAGCTTCGCTGCGCTGCTAGCGAATCTGCCGTTTGCGGCGTTTGCACAGACCGGAAAATACGCGAAACTGAAGATCGGTACCGTCGGTTCCGGCCGGGTTGGAAGTGCGATCGGCGCAGCCTGGGTCAAAGCCGGCCATGAAGTCATGTTTTCGTCGCTGGATCTCGAGGCCGACAAGAAGCTCGCTGAAAGGCTGGGGGCCGGGGCGCGCGCGGGCACCCCGCGCGAGGCCGCAGCGTTTGGAACCGTGCTTCTGGTTACGGTACCTTACAAAGCCTTGCCCGGCGTCGGCAGGGATTTGGGCGACCTGATCAAAGGCAAGATCATCATCGATACCTCCAACCCCATCGTCGCGCGCGATGGCGAAATGGCGGTCGCCGCGCGCGAAAAAGGTGCAGGTATCGCGTCACAGGAATTTTTGCCCGGCGCGCGCATCGTCCGCGCATTCAATGCGATCGGGGCCGCAAGAATGGCGGAAGCTGCCGGCAATAGCGAGCGCATCGGCATGCCGATCGCCGCCGACGACGCCGAGGCGATCAGGATCGCGTCCGCGCTCATTCGAGACGTCGGCTACGAGCCGGTGTTGGTGGGCACGCTCGCTGCGATGGGCAAATACCTGATTCCGGGCACCCCCCTGGCAGGCGAGCGCTCCCCTGAGGAAATTCGCAGAGTGGCGGCCACGCTGAATTGAGGCGGCCGTCCAGGGTGCTGCTCCCACCGTCGGCTGCCGCATGGAAGTTCGCGCTGCAGCTGTGAAGCGGAAGATCCCCGCGCGCGGCGGGGATCCGATGCGCCGGTCGCCGATTGCTATAATGGGTTTTTCGAACGCGCCCGGGTCCGAATAAGCGCGCCGATTCCATTCCTGCCACCGTCCGCCATGAGCATACTGAAAACCAACCTCAACGCGCGCTCGGCCGAATTCCGGGCCAATGCCGCAGCGATGTCCGCGCTGGTTACGGATCTGCGCGCAAAGATCGACCAGGTGGCGGCAGGCGGCGGCGAGGCGGCGCGCGCCAAGCACGTCGCCCGTGGAAAGCTCCTGCCGCGCGAACGCGTGCGCACCCTGCTCGACGCGGGCTCGCCGTTTCTGGAACTGTCGCAACTCGCCGCCCTGAACATGTACGACAACGAGGCGCCCTGCGCCGGTGTCATCACCGGCATCGGACGCGTTCTGGGACAGGAATGCATGATCGTGGTCAACGACGCCACGGTGAAGGGCGGCACCTATTTCCCGATGACGGTGAAAAAGCATTTGCGCGCCCAGGAAATCGCGGCACAGAACAACCTGCCCTGCATCTACCTGGTGGACTCGGGCGGCGCCAATCTGCCCACCTGGGAAGAGGTGTTTCCCGACCGCGAGCACTTCGGCCGCATTTTCTACAACCAGGCGAACATGTCGGCCGCCGGAATACCCCAGATCGCGGTGGTGATGGGCTCGTGCACCGCGGGCGGCGCCTATGTGCCGGCGATGTCGGACGAAGCCGTCATCGTCAAGGGCCAGGGCACGATTTTTCTGGGCGGGCCGCCGCTGGTGAAAGCCGCCACCGGCGAGATCGTCACCCCGGAAGAACTCGGCGGCGCCGACGTGCACACGCGCCAGTCGGGCGTGGCCGACCACTACGCGATGAACGACGCGCATGCGCTGGCTATCGCGCGCACCATCGTCGGCAACCTGAACCGCGTCAAGCGCGTCGACACGGTGCTGCGCGAATCGCGCGAACCGCTGTACCCGGTGGAAGACCTGGGCGGCGTCATCCCCGCGGATACGCGCAAGCCCTACGACGTGCGCGAAATCATCGCCCGCGTCGTCGACGGCAGCGAATTCGACGAGTTCAAACAGAACTACGGCACCACCCTGATAACGGGCTTCGCGCATGTCTACGGCTATCCGATCGGCATCGTCGCCAACAACGGCATCCTGTTTTCCGAATCCGCGCTGAAGGCCGCGCATTTCATCGAACTATGCTCGCAGCGCGGCATCCCGCTGCTGTTCCTGCAGAACATCACCGGCTTCATGGTCGGCAAGAAGTACGAAAACAGCGGCATCGCCCGCGACGGCGCCAAGATGGTCACCGCCGTGTCCTGTGCGCGCGTGCCCAAGTTCACCATCATCATCGGCGGCAGCTACGGCGCCGGCAACTATGGCATGTGCGGCCGCGCCTACTCGCCCAGGTTCCTGTGGATGTGGCCGAACGCGCGCATTTCGGTCATGGGGGGGGCGCAGGCGGCTTCCGTGCTTGCCACGGTCAAGCGCGACGGCATCGAAGCGAAGGGCGGCAGCTGGAGCAAAAAAGAGGAGGAAGCGTTCAAGCAGCCGATACTCGAGCAGTACGACCAGAACGGCCACCCCTACTACGCGAGCGCGCGCCTCTGGGACGACGGCGTGATTGCGCCCGAAGACACGCGCAGGGTGCTGGGCCTTGCGCTTTCGGCCGCACTCAATGCGCCCATCGAAGCGACGCGCTTCGGCGTGTTCCGCATGTGATGGCACGGTTTCCCCTCACCCTAGCCCTCTCCCCGCTCGCGGGGCGAGGGAACGCCCCCTCTCCCGCCTGGGCGGGAG